>NZ_SJKC01000003.1:0-1481453 GCF_004331375.1 Kribbella speibonae
CGCGAGCCACAACACCTGGCGCGGCCTGCTGAAGTTCGACACGTCGATGATCCCGACCACCACGACGATCCGCTCGGCCGACCTGAACATGCACTACGGAGCAGGCTTCGGTGCGGACGTGACGCTGCCGTTCGCCGCGGTCAAGGTCACGTCCGCCTGGACGGAGTCGACGGCGACGTGGACGTCGATGAACACGGCGTTCAACGGCACCTACGCGTCCAACACGGTGCAGGTCGACGACCAGGACACGTTGTCGGCGACGTACGAAGGGCCGTGGAAGTACCAGAGCAACGCGAGCGCGGTCAACGGGTCGTTCACGTACGCGCTGACGGGTACGGCTCCGGACTCGTTCACGTGGAACGTGCGAGTGCCGAGCGAGGGCGACTACCAGGTGCAGGGGCACTACTACCCGAACAGCGTGCGGGGCATTCTGCCGACGACACTGGTCGGGGCGACGTCTGCCGGCGTGCCGACCACGCAGACCGTCCAGTGGAACCAGACAGCCGGCACACCCGGAGCCGGAGGCGACTTGTGGTACACGCTGGGGACGGTACATGCGCGCCCCGGCAACACGACACAGGTGAAGGCGGTCCGACAGTCCGGGACTGGTGCGCCCGCGACGATCCCGATCGCGGATGCGATGAAGTGGACGAAGTACTCCACGGCGACGAAGCAGGCGGGCGATCGTGACGGCTGGCATTCGTACGGCTTGGGCAGCTATGCGCAGTCGTGGGTGAGCAACCCGACGTCGAACTTCGGCGTGATGCTGAAAGCCGTCGACGAGAACCCGGCGACGGCGCCTGCCGGCGGTCTGTACTACAGCGCGAGCGAGGAAGCGTACGGCGGGGAGACGGCGGCCCGGCCGAACCTGGTGATCACCTACGACGAGCCCGGTGTCACGCTGAACCCGCCGTCGACGATCAACGCGTCCGGCGCGGAGCTGTCCTGGAACAAGTACATCGACCCGACGCCGGCCGATGACGACGACCTGGTCGAGTACCAGATCTTCCGCGGCTGCCGCGCACTGCCGTCGGACGGTTGCACCACGCCGGTGGGTGACTACTTCTCGACCACGTCCCCGGGCGCGCTCGAGCTGGTCGGGACAGTCCCGCCAGACGTGACATCGTTCACCGATGCGACCGCGAAGCCGTCGACGCTGGACGGGGCGCTGCCTGATCCGGCGACGTACAGCTATTGGGTTGTAGCGCGGACAGTCGGCGACGGCACGTCGAACGGCAAGGCCGCGTCGAACGTGCAGACCGTGACGATGCCGCGCGAAGGCCGGATCCTGCAGTCGTTCGGCGGCGACATCTCCGACACAACGTTGAGCAAGACGAAGCCGACGGAGAACGTGTCGCGTCCGGACGGCGGCAGCGGGAACACGCGGTACTGGGTGCAGGTCGGCAACAACCACCCGACATACGGCATCGAGCGCGGGGTGTTCAAGTTCGACACGTCGGCGATCAAGCAGGGCACGAAGGTGACCGACGCGCGGGTAGAACTGTTCGCGAATTACGGGTCCGGCACCGGCACCGCGACCCTTGACTTGCACGGACTGACCCGGGACTTCGTCGAGACCGAGGCGACCTGGAACCAGGCGGCGTCGACGATCAACTGGACCGGCGCGGGCGGTGACTACGACTCGACGGTGCTGGCCAGTCTCACCTCGGACAACAACCCGAAGCAGTTGACGTTCAAGTCGCCCGCACAAGGCGGTGCGCTGCTACCGAAGATCCAGTCCTGGGTCGACAATCCCGGCAACAACCACGGCCTGCTACTGAAAACGCACGACGAGACCGTGCAGCAGCAGCTGTTCAGCATCACCAACGGCGAGTCCCCGGACACGTTGTTCCGCCCGAGGCTGTGGATCGAGCACCTGGCCAAGAACGAGGCCGAGACCTACCAGGCCGACCAGATTCCTGAACGGTTCCATCCGAACACTACTGTCACGACCCCGGTTACGGTGACGAACACGACGAACGTCTCCTGGCTGGGCGATTTGCTGGTGTCGTATCGGTGGACCGATCCCGGCAGCCTCGTCGATCTCACGACCGAGGGCGAGCGTCTCAGTGTCCCGCTGGGGCGGGCGTTGGCGCCGGGTGAGTCGAAGACCGTCGACCTTCCGATGAAGGCGCCGATCAATTCCGATTCGGGGTCGAAGCGGCAGTCGTACGACCTGCATCTGGATCTCAGGAAGCCTGACAAGACCTGGTTCGACGGTGACAACGCGTCGTCCCCGCCGGCCAGGCCTGCACAGGGCTGTGTGATGGAGACGTCGGGCCTGTTGTGTGTGGACCGGTATGTCGAGGACCCGACGTCGAACCAGTTGGGACTGGAGAGGTTCTTGTCGTATGCCGGTGAGGAGACCGGTGGTGGATCGCAGTTGCTGACGAACCTGTACAACGGGAACGTCGTGTGGTCGTACGACGCCTTGTCGAACCCGTCGATCGGACCGTCTGCGTTCGTCAGGTTGGCGTACAACAGCCAGGACGGCACGTCGACGACGTCGTCAGCGACTGGTTACGGGTTCTCTGTGCAGCCGGCGACGCTGGCGCGGTTGGGCGAGGGGCTGTCCATCGTCAACGACAATGTCATGTCGTTCGTGGACGGCGATGGGACGACGCACTACTACAGGGAGGCGACACGGACTCCGCAGGAGGTCACCTATACGCGTCCGGCGGGTGTCGCGCTTGATCTGACGCAGGACCTGACTCCTGGCGCCGCGAACAAGTGGTTGCTGTCGCGGCCTGACGGTACTCGGTTCTTCTTCGACTCCACCACGCGTCGGCAGACGTCGGTTGTCGATCGTAACGGCAACACGATGTCGTTCAGCTACGACACCTTCGGCCGGTTGACCACCGTGATGGATGCGAGTGGTCGGCAGGTGTTGACGCTGGGATATCTCACCGGGACCGACAAACACGTCGCGTGGATCCGTGACGTGTCTGGGCGCGGGTTGAAGTTCAACTACAACGGCTCGCTCCAGTTGATCAAGCTCGAGGACGGTGGCCCGTTCAACGCGGGCGCGTTCGACCCAGGTGCGGTGGTGAAGTCGTTCCAGTTCGCCTATACCGACACATCGAACAACAGCAACACGAGGCTGATCTCGGTCAAGGATCCACGTAGCCCTCAGACCGGCGCGGAGACCAAGGTTCAGTATTACGCTCCGAACGAGACCTCGGCCTACGCAGGACGGCCCAAGAGCTACACCGATCGCCGCGGCAACGACACCACGTTCACCTATGCCGATCCCGACCCGGTGGCGAAGGTTCGTGAGGCTATGGTCACCGACGTCAACGGGTCCACGCCGTCGGTGACGACGTACCGGATGGATGCGTTCGGTCGTACGACGGGCATCGTGGACGCCAACCAGAACGCCATCGGCGGTGACAAGGCGACGCTGCTGGCCTGGGACCGCGATCACAACGTGATCAGGCTGCAGGAGCCCAACGACGCGGTGTCGACGTGGGAGTACGACCCGAAGACCGGATATCCGCTCGTCGTGAAGGATGCGATGGCGGTCGAGAACGGTCTGCCTGGTGTGGTGCTGTCCTACCAGACGCTGACCACCGGCGCGAAGCCGACGGTGTTGCTGTCGAAGAAGACCGCCGCGGGCCGGACGGACACGTTCACGTACGACGCGAACGGCAACGTCAAGACCGTCAAGAATGGTCTGGGTTTCGGTCCGACGTACACCTACAACTCGAACGGAACCCTGGCGACTGTCCTCGACGCGCGGGGCAACGCGACGCAGTACGGCGACGACTCGGACTACCACGACAGCGGCTACCCACTGTCGATCACCGACCCGGAGCTCGCGAAGACGGACTTCGTTTATGACGACCGAGGCAACGTGCTGAAGGTCACCGACGCGCAGGGCCGGGAAACGGTCGCGGAGTACGACGCGTTCGGGCGGCCGACGAAGATCACCAAGCCGTACGACGGGGCGGTGACTCGGACCACGGCGACCGAGTACGACTTGAACGACAACGTCACGAAGGAGACCGCGCCGAACGGTGCGCAGTCGGTGTCGACGTTCGATGCCGCGGACAACTTGCTGACCAAGACGCTGCCGGACAACAACACCACCGGACGTCAGCTCGCCTACACCTACGACGTACTGGGCCGCAAGATCACCGAGACCGCGCCCAAGGGCGTCGCAACCACGACGGACCCGAACGACTTCGTCACCAAGTACAGCTATGACCGGATCGGTCAGGTGCTGAAGGTCGAGACGCCGTTCGTTGACGGCGGGACGACGAAGACGCCGACGACGACGTACGAGTACGACCTGGTCGGCAACCAGGTGACCGTGATGGATCCGCTGCGCAACGCGTCTCCCGCGACGGACTACACCTCGAAGACGGTCTACGACCTGAACCATCGGCCTACCGCAGTCACAGATGCGGCCGGGTACACGAGCAAGACGATCTACGACGCCGACGGGCTAGTCACGTCGGAGATCAACCAGACCGGCAATACGAAGACGACCGAGTACGACGACGCCGGTCAGCCGATCGCGATCCATGTTCCGCACACCCCGATCGGCGGTCATCAGGAGGACCGGGTCACGCAGTTGGCCTATGACCAGGCCGGCAACGTCACGCGCCAGACGCGGCCGAGTGGCCGGTACTCCGAGACGGTGTATGACAAGAACAACCGGCCGGTGCAGAAGAAGTCGGCGTTCGACACGGCGACGGCCTTGTACAAGACGCCGTCGAGCACGTTCATCCAGTACTACCCGACCGGCGAGATCAAGGCCCAGTCAGAGCCGACCTTCGCCGCGACCGCACCACCTGCCGCGCAGTGGACGAACTTCACCTACTTCGGTTCCGGTGACATCAAGACGTCGACGGATCCGTGGCAGATCACCGCGACATACGGCTACAACCAGCTCGGCCAGCAAACCGACCGTACGCTGACGGTGCCGGGCGACGACGCGAAGCGGACCCAGGCCTGGGGCTACTACCCGGACGGTGCGCTGCAGTCGCGGTCGGACACCGCCGCGCAGCAGCCGGTCGACATCGTCGACAACGCCGACACCTGGCAATCCAGCTCGACCGGCACGTGGTCGACGGTCACCGGCGGCACGAACACCCAGGGCGCGGACTACCGCTACCACGCCGCGGTGACAGGCTCGACCGACATCTTCAGCTGGCGGGTGCTGCCGGACGTGGCGGGTGCGTTCGATGTCTACGCGTCCTGCCCGGTCCGTACCGACGCGACCACAGCGGCGACGTACACGATCAACCACTCCACCGGCGCGGCCACCAAGACGGTCGACCAAAAGGCCTGCACCGCGGCGAACCCGTGGATCAATCTCGGGAACTACTCGTTCCCGAACGGTGTCGCCAAGACGATCACCTTGGCGCCGTCCGCGACGGGTGTGGTGTCCGCGGACGCGATCAAGCTGGTCTCGACCAGCCCGGTCGACAACCGCTCCTTCACCTACAACTACGACCTGAATGGTCAGCAGACTGAGGTCAAGGACAACAACCCGAACGCCTTGACCGACACATTCAAGGTCACGAGCGACGGCCTCGCCCGGACCACGCAGGTTCAGGAGCTCAAGGCGGGCAACCCCAAGGCTCAGACCGACTACACCTATGACCTCGACTCGAACGTGCTGTCGACCAACGCGCAGCGCCTTGCGGATGCCGGCACCGGCAGCCCGCTGGTCACGCGGTACACCGGCTACACGTGGGATGTCCGCAATCTGGTCGACAC
The DNA here is from genome assembly GCF_004331375.1 of Kribbella speibonae. Lineage (NCBI taxonomy): Bacteria > Bacillati > Actinomycetota > Actinomycetes > Propionibacteriales > Kribbellaceae > Kribbella > Kribbella speibonae. Next base: position 5,728 of record NZ_SJKC01000003.1, read on the forward strand.
GGTCAAGGCCGGCTCGACATCGACGAGTACAGACACCTGGAGCTATACCTATGACGGGCGTGGTCTGCGTTCGACGATCACGAAACCGAACGGCAACCTGGCCACGTTCACGTACCACGAGGACGGCCTGCCCCGGATCCAGACCGAGAAGCACAACCAGCAACTGATCTCGTCGCATGCGCTGCGCTTCACCTCTGACGGTGATCGTTCGCAGGACGTCGAGAAGGTCCTGAAAGCGAACTCCACGGACTATCTCGACCAGGCCTCGACCTACTCCTACACACCCGCCCGACAGCTCGAGACGGTCGTCAAAACCGGCGTGGAGAAGGGCGACAACGAGTCCTACGAGTACGACGCGGCCGGTAACACGAAGAAGCAGACGATCGGCGCGACCACGTCGACGATGACCTACGACCGCAATCGTCTGATCAAGACCGTCACCGGTACGACAACGGTGAACCAGCGCTACGACCCGTTCGGTCGCGCGACCTCATCGGACGCCGGCACGCAGGTCGTGGAGCAGAACGCCTACGACGGGTACGACCGCCTGGTCCGCCAGCAGAAGTTCGACACCGCCGGCGCCCCGACGTTCACCCGCAACCAGACCTACGACGCGTTCGACCGGGTCACCAACCAGTCCGAAAAGGTCGGCGCCGCGGCGTCGATCTCGACCCGGTACACCTTCGTCGGCCTGGCCGACCAGGTCGCGGCCGAGGAGGAGAAAGACACCGGCGGGACCTGGAAGGTCTCGAAGTCCTACGCCTACGGCGCCAACGGCGAAAACCTCTCCCTGGTCGACTCCCCGGTCAACGGCACCACGTCGAAGAAGTCGTTCTACGGCACCAACCCCCACGGTGACACCGAAACGCTGACCGACGCGACCACCGGCACGACCACGTCGACCTACCGCTACACCGCCTACGGCCAGGCCGACAAGGTCGGCACCACCGGTGACGACGCAATCCAGGACGACCCGGCGAAGGACGCCGACATCGTCAACCCGTACCGCTTCAACTCGAGCCGTTTCAACGGCGCCACCGGCACCTACGACATGGGGTTCCGCGAGTACAACCCAGGCCTGAACCGGTTCCTGTCCCGCGACATGTTCGACGGGGCCGTTCAGGATCTAGGTTTGGGTACGGATCCGTGGAACGCAAACCGGTACATGTTCGGCGGCGGAAACCCCATCACCCGCATCGAACTCAACGGCCACTACAACATCGATGACAACGGTGAACGGGTCCCGGAAACGCCGCGGCCGCCGGTGACGGTGGCGACGCCACCGAGGACGGTTGACCCAGGGCTGCAAGCTCTTGTCGACGGCGAATATGCGCGTCCCGGCGCCAAGAAGGTATTTGATGACGGTCGCACGACCACCGCTTTGCGGAATGAGTTGCTGACGGGCGCCAAGACGGGGTCCGGGAAGAATGCCACGTATCATCTCCAGAAGGTCCTCGAGTTGGCGAATGGGTACGCCAAGGCTCTAAGCAAGAGCGACGCCGACAGATTCCATGGCGGACGAGGGATGGCCGAAGCTGACGAGATCTTGCTCCGAAGGTTGTTCAAAGACTCATGGGACGTGTTGACGATGAAGGACCAGGCGAACGCCGTTACTGCGGAACTCGATTCGCGCGGTGTACGAGGCGACGTTGACGCAGCGATGGAGCGGCTTGTAAGGAACCAAGCAGTCTCCGGCGAGACAGGCGCGCAGTTCACTGAACAGCATCCGAAAGCCTACAGCCAAACTTTCCGCGGATCTGGTGGAGCAGTCTTCCTGGGGCGCACTCTGACCGTTCTTAGCCTTGTTGGTGACGCTCAGTACGCGTGGGAAGCGGGCAGGATCATGGCAGGTAAGCCGAGCTGCGGTTTCCTCCCACCGCCGTTCCCGCAGTACGGATGCCCAGCTCCGGTATCATGAAATATCTGCGGTGCAGATCGATCGGATCAGATCAGCGCGATGGTGATTGTCGTCGACGCCGATAGGAGGGCGCGGTGATGACGGAATTGGTAACCGTTGACAACCTCGCGGAGTACCTTACTGATCGGTTCCCCGAGGCTGCTGTCGACATAGCAGCGATGTACGTGGACGATGATCCCGCTTGGCTCGTCACGGCAGAATTGGTGCGTGATGTATTCGTATCCAGAATCTTTCGGCGCGCGGTTGTCGACCGCGACGTGAAAGTGCTCGATCTGTGCTACTCGGCGGTCGAGGACATGTTGTCGGCTGGTGATGCGCAGGTGTGCCGGAGCGTGCGGGAGTACGTCGTACCGGCAGTCCTCTCATCGGCACAGTGGGCGGGCGACACACGTCTACGGGGAGGCCCTCTCCTGGCAGGCGCGATTGACAGCGAACGCGGTGGGCGCGGATGGCGCACCAGTGATGTCGACTACCATGACAGACGGCCGTTGCGAAGTGCATCCATCGGCGTGCATGGTTACCACGGCGTGCTGTATGCCCATGCATACAGGCCGCATGCCGATGGCGGCTCGGGGATCGTGCGCCCGTTCCTAGCAATGCCTTCTGATGTCGAGCCTGAGGTGGCGGGATCTCGGCTCGCAGTGCTGATTCGCGACGTGTTTAGTTCGGAGATTCAAGAGTCTGCGCACGACGTGGCCGAGTTGCTGAAATTCGTGGGTGATGTGGAATGGCGTGATTTTCATACCAATGCCCGGACCGTAACCATCATCGTCGCGGAGGATAGTTTCCGTGCGTGTGTGTCCCCTCGTCACAAGCGGCAGGATGGTGATTGGTTCGGAAGTCGCCCGGGTGAATTGTTGGACGTCGCTGACTGGCGGGAGGCGGCCGCACTCGGCCGCGCCGTTCTCACGGCGCTCGCGATCTCTTCAACAACTGGCTGGAACGCTCCCGCAAGTTGAGTTGGACTATCTGGAGGGAGCCTGTGGCAAGTGCGTGCGTCCGGCCTGTTGGTGTCGTCGCATGCGTTGAAGTACACCGCTGATGGTGATCGTTCGCAGGATCTCGAGGAGGTCCTGCAGGCAAATTCGGCGTTGTATCTGGACCAGGCCTCGACCTACACCTACACCCCGGCCCGGCAGCTCGCGACGGTCACCAAGACCGGTACGGACAAGAGCGATAACGAGTCGTGGGAGTACGACGCGGCCGGCAACACGAAGAAGCAGACGATCGACGCGACGACGTCGGCGATGACCTACGACCGCAACCGCCTCACCAAAACCGTGTCCGGGTCGACTACGCGCAACTACCGATACGACCCGTTCGGCCGCGCGACCACGACCGACGTAGGCACGCAGGGCGTCGAGCAGAACGCCTACGACCGGCTCGTCCGCCAGCAAAAGTTCGACACCGCCGGCACCCCACGTTCACGCGCAACCAGACCTATGACGCGTTCGACCGGGTGACGAACCAGTCCGAGAAGGTCGGCACCGCGGCGTCGATCTCGACCCGCTACACCTGCGTCGGCCTGGCCGACCAGGTCACGATCCTGAGCCGTATAGCCAGATCGAAGATGTCCTGGTCCTTGCCGGCGGACGGGCGGCGGCCGATCGTACCGGTGTCTGGTGGTGTTCTCGCCGCTGATTCCACAGACATCGGCGGGTTGCCACGATCGATGTCGACCAGGCGAGGTGCGAAGTCGTTGCCGCGACCTGATCGTGATCCGTAGGTTGACAGTAGGGGCGCTTGCCCGGATGTTCTCGCATGCAACGGGCGGACTAGCAATGGTCTCCAAGAAGCAGGGCTCTTCTGCAGCCAGGTGCTCGGGCGTCGCGTCTTGTTACAAGCGCGGCCAGTGCCGCGTCGGCTGGTCACGGAGGAAGTCGGCTGCGTGAGAATCGAAGGCACGTGGTGGCGCATCGGCGATGAGACGACGGCCCTGATCGCCCATGGGGATTGAGTTGCGTCTCAGTCTCGCCAGCGTGCCCCGATCACCTCCGCTCCGTGCCGCCTCCTGCCCGGCCGCAACTCACCGTTTTACTCACCGGATTGGACGGAACATGCCGAGCACAGACGCCAACAGCTGAGTACTCTCCATTAGGGAGTTAGCAGGTCAGTGGCAACTTTTGGGTAGTGATGCGGTACGGCGACAGGCGTGCTCCGGTAAAGCGGGGGTTAGGGGTTCGAGTCCCCTCACCGGCTCCTCACCGGCTCCAAATACCTCGGATGAATGTGATAGCCCCCGCGTGCTACGCAGCCACTCCGTCGCTCCGCTCCTCCCGTGCCCGCTCCGCGCGCTCCCACCCACCGGCTACCGCCGACCAGCTGCGAGCTGGCGCTCGCGGCGACTACTAAGCCACCGCCGGCGGTCGAACGAGCTGTGACGAAGGCGTCCGGGCAGGCCAACCGTCTGCGCCGACGTTAGGCGGATCGCTCACTCTTCCCCCAGGCCCGCCGAGGAACGGTCTTGGCCGGCGCGGACATACGCCGAACTGGTAGCGCCTGGACGCTTGGTCCCGCGGGACTATGGGCTGGTGGGGGCATGCCGAAAGCGTTCGGACGGAGCAGCATGTAGTCATGGCGGCGAGAGATTTGGTGTTCGGGGTGGGGGACCGGGTCCGGACTTGGGGGCGGTTCGTGGCTGGGGCGGACGGTGATTGGTTGGACTTGGCCCGTGTGCATGATTTGACGTGGAAAGCGCCGGGTTGGAAGTCAGATCGGTCGGTTCGGTTGATCGGGGCAGATGGCGAGGCAGTCGCTGCGGCCATCGCAGCGAACCGAGGTCTGGGCGTCTCGGTGGTTGGGATCTGGGGCGACGAGAGCATCGACGTCGAGGTCCTGTCGGCGGAGATCCCTGCTTGGCAGCCGCGTGCAGCTCGGAGGGACCCGCCGTGCCCGCCGCCGCCCGGTGGCTGGCGGCACGGCGTGGTCGAGTTGGACGTTGACCTCCGCGACCGCGAGTCGTCCGGACCGATCGTCCACCTGGCCATCTTCCGTCCCTCCCCGGAGCAGGAGGTGTTGGTCGTCGCTGCTACCGATGTGGATGCGGTGATCCGGCAGTTGTCGCCGAAACTGCCACGGCAGTTGTGCGTGGTGCCCAGCCGGTTCACCCGTGCTCAGATCGACGAGGTGTACGACGTCCTGCACGCCCACTGGCGAGACTGGCGCCTGGAATCCTTCGGCACCGGCTCGGATGAGCAGGCTCAACCGTTCATCGCGGCGATGATGTTCCGGGTGACCGCTGAGATGGCTGAATGGGCCGACGCACTGCCCGAGGGCCTGGTTCGCCTCGAGCCGACAGTAATCCCGGCCTGACAATGCGGTCGACTAGCTGAACCAGCTTGTTTCGTGGGGTGGTGGTGGGGTACTCGGCCTCGATGGACGTGAGCAGACTGGAACTGGTGTACGAGAGCGAGGTGCCGCCCTGCTGCGGTGGGGCGCGTCCTGAGGCCGAATTGCCGAGGCCGGGGACCGCGGCCGGAACGGAGACGCCATGAGTACTTCATTGCCAGTACCGGAGTTCGACCTCGTGCCACCCGGGGCGCTCGCCGCACGCATCGATGCGCTCGACATCCAGCAGGTGGAGCAGCTGATCGGCTACGAGCGGAACCATGGCGCGAGGGAGCAGGTTCTCGACTTGCTCAGCCGTCGACGGGACCAGCTTCGCGCGGCCGAACGACGACAATCCTGACGCCGGCGCAGACGGTTGCAGCAGGTCGCCGGCGGGCACCGACTCTTCATGACCGAGAACCCAGGTGAATACCAGGAGCCCGGCGAACGTGGTGACGACTATCGTCCGACGATCGACGACGTGGACCCGAGCGCGATGGCGGTGAACTCCGTGGACGACAACGTCCGCACCTCCGCCGACCCGTCCGAGAGCGAGATCGTCGACTCGGCCGGGGAAACGCGGCGGGTCGACGAGCAGCCGGACGGCGACAAGGTCCTGCCACCGGACGAACAGAACGAGTCCAGCGAGCATCTCTGACCGGTTGCAGTGAGCAACTTACCGTCCGCTCACGGCGTAATGTTCGGGACGCAGCGCCTTCTGCTGCCGGCCACTCCGACAAAACACCGTCAGGTGGCCGGGGTGTGGGCTTCGAAGGTGGCGGTGACTCCGAAGTGGTCGCTGGCCCAGACGCCGTCGACGGGGTGTTCGAAGGTGCGTTCGCAGGTGGCGACGTCGAGGGTCGGGCCGCGCTCCCCGCAGTGGACCATGATGTAGTCGATCCGGCGGGCAACGTCCCAGGCCACCGGACCCGCGAGGACCCGACCGTTCGCCGGGGTGAACGTATGCCCGGGCTCACCGGGATGCGTGGTCTCCCAGGCGTCGCGGTAGCACACGCTCACTCCGTCCAGCGCATGGAGACCGCGCCAGAACCGCATGCTGGTTGACTCGGGGGTCGCATCGAAGTCTCCGGCCAGTACGACGTGACGGTCGCCTGCCAGGTTCTCGATGAATCTGGCCGAGGCGACGGCCTGCATCTGTCGCTCGAGTTCCAGGGGCATCTGCCAACTCGGATTGGTGCAGGCGAACAACACCGAACCGATCGGTTGGGGTACGTCGATCTCGGCCACGATCGTCGACGCCGGGAAATCCGGGGCGACGCGCGGTGTGACGTGCAGATCGAGCTGATGGACCTGGCCGATCGGCCACCGGCTGCCGATCGTGATGCCGGCCCCATCGGCGCCTCGAGCCGACCCGTGGGCCAGGTGATAGTCCGGTCCGAGGAGATCCCGCGGCTGGTCGTACTTGTCGGTGACGACCGACTCGACGAACGCCACGAGATCCGGACTGATGTCGTCCAGCCCTGCCGCGAGAACAGCGCGACGCCGAGGCCAGTCGCCGTACAGGGCCTCAGGATTCTGCATGAGTACGCGCATCACAGCCTCCCGCAAGGCGATCTAGGGTGCCCCTGTCCTTTCCGCAGCTCCTGCCATGAGGCCGCCGCGCACTGAACTCAAGCGTTCAGCTCTCGGAGTTCCTGCGGTTTGCCCTGGCTTCGGCGCCGTTCTCAGCGTTCCCAGATCGACATCGGCATGCTCGGCTTCCCTCGAAAGTGCCCCGGTGCCCGTTGACCGGTACCGGAAACGCGATGGTCAGGGTAGGGGGCGTCTGCCGGTGGCGCCGATGCGTTCGCCGGTGACGTAGGTTGAGTCGTCCGAGGCGAGGAACACGTACAGCGGTGCGAGCTCGGCGGGTTGGCCGGCTCGGCCGAGTGGGGTGTCGGCGCCGAATTCGCCGACCTTGTCGGCGGGAAGTGTCGCCGGGATGAGCGGCGTCCAGATCGGGCCGGGCGCGACAGAGTTCACGCGGATGCCCTTCGGCGCCAGTTCCTGCGCGAGACCCTTGGTGAAGTTGAGGATCGCCGCTTTGCTGGTGGCGTAGTCGAGCAGATTCGGCGACGGTTCGTACGCCTGGATCGAGGTCGTGTTGATGATCGCCGATCCTTCGGTCAGGTGCGGCAGCGCGGCTTTGCAGAGCCAGAACATCGCGTAGACATTGGTTTTCAGCACCTGGTCGAACTGCTCGGTGGAGATGTCCGCAATGCCTTCGCGTGACATCTGGTACGCCGCGTTGTTGACCAGGATGTCGAGACCGCCGAGCTCCTGCACGCAGTGCCACGAGTCGCCGGCAGTGCTGCTCGTCCTGGATGTCGCCGGCCAGTGAGGCCGCCGTACAGCCCGATTCGCGGACCAGGCGACAGGTCTCGCCGGCGTCCTGTTCCTCGGCTTCGAGGTGAGAGATCATCACGTCCGCACCCTCGCGGGCGAACGCCAGCGCGACGGCGCGTCCGATGCCCGAGTCGCCGCCGGTGATCAAGGCTCGTTTGCCGGTCAGTTTCCCGCTGCCGCGATAGGTCTTCTCGCCGTAGTCTGGCTCAGGGCTCATCGCGCCGCCGTGTCCGGGGTGCTCTTGCTTCTGCGGGTCTTGCTGCTCCGGTCCGGCGTACCTGGTCCGCGGATCGCTGCTCATCGTCTGCCTTTCGTCGTCACCCTCATGCTCGCGGTACCCGGCGTGTGGTTGGTTCTCCGGCCGGCTTCCGGTTGATCGGCAGCGTGTGGGTGCCGTCGCACAGGGGTGGGATGCTGGTGCGGCCGCAGCGGCAGAGGGCGATGGTACGGCGCGACGCCGGGATCGGATCGCCGTTCTCGTCCAGGAGCTCGAACTCGCCGCGGACCAGGAACGGACCGTCCGGGTAGGCGCGGATCTCGGTCATGCCGTCGCGGTACCCACCCGAATCCGGGATTATCCGGCGGGTACCGGTGCGGCATGCAACTACCTCCGCCGCGCGGACCACTCAGTTCCTGGCTGAACGACAGTCTCCTGCGACGCGAGACAGCGGTCGGCGGTGTCGAGGTCGGCGTACGCGATGATCCGTATGCCGATGACGATCTGCAGCTGGCGCTCTGGGTCGCGTACGAGCTGCAGTACCGCGGATTTGACGATGTCGATCCGGAGCGGCAATGGGATCCGGCGATCATCGCGTTCCGTTCCCGGCTGGAACGGCCGTGGACCGACTGGCTGCAGACGACCTGCCGGAGCCGCGTGGACGAGCGGCCGGTGGCTGAGCAGTTGCGGGCGCTCATCGACGGTGTCGACGGTCCGCGGTTCGCGCCGTACCTGCGTCGGCACGCGACGCGAGAGCAGTTCCGCGAGTTCGTGCTGAACCGATCCGTGTACCAGCTCAAGGAGGCCGATCCGCACAGCTTCGGCATCGCGCGTCTCGACGGCGCGGCGAAGGCGGCGTTGGTCGAGATCGAGGCGGACGAGTACGGCGGCGGCCGGCCCGAACGGATGCACTCCGAGCTTTTCCGTACGACGATGCGCTGGCTGGACCTCGATGACACCTACGGCTACTACGTCTCTGCCGTACCGGCGGTCACGCTGGCGGTCTCGAACGTGATGTCGCTGTTCGCGATCCATAGCCGGTGGACGGCTGCGCTCCTTGGCCATCTGGCCGCCTTCGAGATGACGTCGACGCTCCCGAACCGGCAGTACGCGACGGGTGCCATCCGGCTCGGGGCGTCGGAGGCACAGGCCCGCTACTTCACCGAGCATGTCGAGGCCGACGCGGTTCACGAGCAGGTGGCGGCGCACGACCTGTGCGGCAGTTACGTGCGAGAACGTCCCGATGCGATCGGCGACGTACTGTTCGGCGCGCGGTGTGCCTTGACCCTCGACGACCTCTTCGCGGACGACCTACTGACCAGGTGGAACGCCCCCGACCGATCAGCTCGCCGCTGCGGCTGACCTGCAACTGTTCGCGACTCTGTGACTGTGGCTCAGGATCTAGCCGACGAACGGGAGCAGGTCCGGGGTGCTGTAATCCTCGGCGGACCAGCGATAGTCAGGCTGCGCGTCGGTGTTCCAGAGCTGGAACTGGTTGCCGCTGGGTACCAAGAGTGCACACTCGGCTGCAGATGCCACGCCAGAACGGGAGATATCGCACATGCCGTCATTGCAGGCGCTCGTCCTGAGCTGCTCGTTGAAGAGGTCACCGGCCAAGTCGAGCTCCGAGCTGATCGGGCGTGAACTGCTCACCGCGCTCGCCGATCATGACGTCGAGGGTGATCTCGTCAGGGTCGCCGACCACGACGTGCGGTTCGGCGTCAGCGTCGACGAGGGAGCTGGAGACGAGTGGCCGGCGCTGCGGGAGAAGGTCCTGGCCGCGGACATCCTGATCGTTTCCACGCCGATCTGGATGGGCCAGCCGGCGAGCGTCTGCAAGATGGTGCTCGAGCGCTTGGACGCCGAGCTGTCCGAGAAGGACGACGAGGGTCGGCCGCTGATCTACGGCAAGGTCGCCGTGGTCGGTGTCGTCGGCAACGAGGATGGCGCCCACCATGTCACGGCCGAGGTCTTCCAGGCCCTGAACGACGTCGGTTTCACCATTCCCGCGGCCGGTGCGACGTACTGGGTCGGGGAGGCGATGGGCTCAGTGGACTACAACGAGGCCGGCCCCAAACCGGACACAACCGGAGCCACCACGAAGACAGCCGCTGCCAACGCAGCACACCTGGCACGGCTGTTACGCAACGAGCAGTACACGGCGACATGAGCTGACCAGGTCCCGAGAGCGGCCCGTGGTCAAGGGCGCCGCGGACCGGTCTGAGTCCGGCCGTCGCGCATCTAGCCGATTCCGGTGACGCGTGGTGGCGGCCTCGGTGCGCATGCCACTGCTGGTGCCGAATCGTTTGCCGCCATGCGCTGTGGGCACCGGCAGGTCATGATCAGCAGAGCGTGGCGAATGCTGGCTGCAGCGGCCGTGCTGGTGCTTGCACTGGCACCGTTCGCTGCTGGACCGGTCATTGTGCAGGCCGCGCCGTCGCCGTCGCCCGGCTCCAGCAGCTCGACCGCGCCGGATCTGCCGGGCTCCGCGAACTCGAGTCCGAGGGACTACAACGGTGCCGGCTGGGTCGTGGCAGCCGTAGTGGTCGTGGCTACCGTTGTGGGTGGCGGGACATTCCTCCTGGTTCGCAGCCGACGTGTCGATTTGAGTCAACGCCGCACCGACCGCCGACCGGGTGAAGGGTGATCTCCAGCGGGTGCTGCTGACACCTGGCGACCGCGGGTGAACCCAACGTACCGCTGGCTCACGGGCGGAGCGATCGCATCTCGGGTGGAGTGTGTTTGGGATTGTTGGTGGGTACGTCTGGTAGATGGGTATTTCGCAGGAGCGGCTTGGGGTCGCGCTTGAGATTGATGGGCGGCTTGTTGAGATCGAGCGAGGCTTGGACCTGCTGATCAACACGACGCCGGTCAATGCTGCCGAGGCGTGGGCGGACTTTGAGCGGTGTGATTTTGGTACAGCGCCTACGCTCAGGCTCAGGCCGCTGGAGTTCGAGCCGGATCTGGTACGGCGTGAGCTCTACAGTCTCGAGATCGAGAACGTCGACGACCCTGCGTTGCACACGCTCTTCCGAGCGAAGCGGGATGAGATCGCGCGGCAGATCACGGCGTTGGAGGATCGCGATACGTCACGGTTCGTGTACGGGTCGCTGCAGTTGTACGGCGGTGTTGCTCAGCCTCTCGTGGCGACAGCGGAGGAGCTGCTCGCGACCATCCCGATCCAAGCTCCCAGCACCCGAACCGTCACGGCCGGTGCGTTCGCGGAGGCGGCTCGTGCGGAGTTCGATCGGTATCGTGCTGTGTACGAAGGCTTTCCGGCGAACGTCGCGGTGCGCGAAGACGTGTCAGAGCTGATGGTGTCGTTCGGCCGGCTGCTCATCCCGGAAGCCGCCACGTTCCGCGCGGACCGCGTCGAGCCGTTGCTGCACCACGAGGTCGGCACCCATGTCGTCACGTACCAGAACGGCGCCAGACAACCCCTGACGTTGCTCTCGATCGGACTGCCCGGTTACGACGAGACCCAGGAGGGCCTTGCTGTACTCGCGGAATACCTGAGCGGCGGCCTGGACCCGCGGCGTCTCCGCGTACTCGCGGCACGGGTGGTCGCCGTCGCTCAGATGGTCGGCGGCGCCGGGTTCCTGGACATCTTCGAGTCGTTGCGGGCGGAACACCGGATCCCGACGAGGACCGCCTGGACCATAGCCATCAGGGTGGTGGTCGGAGGCGGCTCGGTGAAGGACGCGATCTACCTGCGCGGGATCACGCGCCTCCTCGAATCCCTTGCGGAGGGCAACAGTCTGGATGTGCTGTTCGCCGGCAAGTTCGCGCTGGACCACATTCCGTTGATCCAGGACCTGCTCGACCGCGAGGTACTCGAAGCACCATGGGTCCGTCCTCGCTGGCTGGACGTGCCGGGTGCGCAGGAGCGTCTCGACAGACTGCGCGCAGGGGTCTCGGTCACGGACCTGTACGAAGGAGGTGTGGCGGCATGAGACTCGCCTTCTTCGTCAATGACGTCGCCACCGAGATCGACGAGTACACGACTACCCGTCTGGCCCGAGCTGCGTCTCAGGCCGGGCACGAGGTTTGGTACGTCGGGGTGTGCGACGTCGAACTCGGCGAGAGCGACGGGCAGTTGGTGGCCCGGGCCCGGGCCGCGGAGTTCGAGAAGGACGACACGCTCGAGACCTTCATGGAACGCATCAAGGACGGTGACGCGGAACGGATCGTCCTGGACGACCTCGATGCCTTGTTCTTGCGGAACGAATCGATCGACGACTTGCAGAAGCGGCCGTGGGCCAGTCCACTGGGCGTCGTTTTCGGCCAGATGCTCAAGGCGCGAGGCGTCACGGTCGTCAACGACCCGATGTCCTTGATCCGGGCGACGAGCAAGCTCTACCTGGAGGAATTTCCCGCGAAGATCCGGCCTCGGTCGCTGGTGACGCACGACCCGGAAGCGATCGAGCGGTTCGTCGCCGAGGTCGGCCACTCGGTCGTCAAGCCGCTGTACGGCGCCAAAGGCCGGAACGTGTTCATGATCGAGGACGAGGACGAACCGAACCTCGCGCAGATGACCGAGGCGGTACGGCAGGACGGCTACGCGGTTGTTCAGGAGTTCGTCGACGGCGGCGAGGACGGCGACGCCCGGATCTTCCTGCTCGAGGGCAAGCTCCTCGAGCGCGACGGGAAGCCGGCCGCCTTCCGGCGCGTACCACAGGGCAACGACCCGCGCGCCAACATCAGCAAGGGCGGACGCCCGGTACCGCTCGAGATCGGTGCTGTGGAACTCGGCATCATCGAAGCGATGAGCGCCAAACTCGTGGCCGACGGCATGTACTTCGTCGGCATCGATGTGATCGGCGACAAGGTCGTGGAGATCAACGCGGAGAGCCCCGGCGGCATGCAGAGCGTCGAGAGGCTCTACGACATCGACGTCTGCCCAACCGTCATCGAAGCCCTCGAACGCCGAACCCAGGCAAACCACTTGCTGTGAGGCGCTGGTCGTGACGTTGGTTCAGTGGCAGCCGCGGGGTGGCTGTCGGTCTTGGCGAAGGTGCTGAAGTACCGGTGGATCAGTTCGTTTGTGGACCGCAGTGGGATCGGGCGACGACGATGCGTTTCAAGGCTCGTAGGCCGCGTTCGAAGTCCTCGGCGTCTTCGGGGGTGACGTCTTCTGTGAGTGCTTCGAAGGCGTCGGCTGCCTCGTCGAGGGCTGCGAGTACCGCGTTGGCGTCTGCGTTCGAGTTGAGGGGCGGCCGCGTGGCGTGTTCGCGGGAGTCTGTCCACTGGCTTGCGGTGCCGAGACCGCTGGCGAACATGAGGTATTCGACTGTGCCTGCGGGTTCGGTGAGTTGGTCCGACCAATGGACGACCAGATCGCAGTAGCGCTGGTAGTCGGCGATGCGCCAGTCGAGTCGTGGTTGCCAGTCGGTGTGGGTTGCGAGCCAGTGGCGGACGATGCGGTCGAGAATCGGTGCGGGTGTCACCTTGGACTCGGGGGTGACGCAGAAGTAGAGGTACTTCGTCGCGAACGCGACGCCGAGGCCCTTGAGGCGGTGCTTGGCGAGGTACTCGAAGCCGGCCGGTCCGCCGGCGGCGCGGGTGGTTTGTAGGGCTTCGGACAGCCACTCGCCAGCGTGGTCTGATGCCGCGAGGACGGCCGCCGTGCGGTAGGCCCCGTACCCGTTTCGGCCGTGGCCCCAGATCATTGCGGCCAGAAAAGCGCGCAGTGCGGCCTCGTCGCTGTCACCGGCGTCGACGAACTGTGAGGTGACCGCTTCTCGGCTGATGGGGTTCGGGAGCGTGTCGATGAAGTCCGCGTGTTCGGGGAGCCGGGCGGTCCAGCGGTGTGGGAACCAGTGCGGCGCCGGTTGAGCTGGACGGTCGCGAGCTGTCCAGCGCTCGTGGGCCAGGAGCAGCTCAGGCGGGACGGGATGAAGGTCTGTCACTCAACAGAGTTTGCACCAGCCGGAATCTACAAATACAGAGCCGATCGCCATCGCGCACCTAGTGGGCTCGGCGGTGGGTGGCCCTTTGGCGCCAGGGGCCGGTGCGGTCGTGGGCGCCGCGGCCGATGTGGGTGGTGAGGTCGCCGATCAGGGCTTGGGCGGCCATTCGGAAGGTCTCTTTTGTGCCGAAGTGGGCCATGAAGGCGTGTGGCTCGGTGCGTAGGTGGCTGCACAGGTCGATGATCTGCTTCTCGGCTGCCGAGACGCGGTCGAAGCGTGCCTCGGCCACTTGGACGACGGCAGCGCCGAGGCGCAGATGCCCGTCCAGGCGGTCGAGCCCTGGGGCGGTCAGGCCGATCTTCAGGAAACGGCTTCCACGGGCTTGGAATCGCACCAGGTAGAGGAGGGCTGGGTCCTCGGGGTTCCGTGCGTTGGGTCGTCTCCAGGGTTCTCCGCCGCAGTAGTAACAGAGCGGCGGGGCGCCCTCGCCAGTCCTGGGGTCTGTTCTGCGGAACTGCCACGAGGGCACGATCGCGCCGCAGACGGAATGCCGGTACCAGATGCTCGACGCGTACTTGGCTCGTCCGCTGGTGTTCAGCAGGTGGTGGTGCGCGCGGGCGACGTACTCGAATCCGGCGGCCTGCTCCTCTGCGCGTCGCTGGGCCAGCAGGTCGGCGAAGAACTGGTCGGAACGGATGTCGCGTAGGTCGCATTCGAAGCGCGGACGTCGTTCGCCGCGGTGCACCATCACGCGCTGGCCGCAGTCTGTGCAGGTCAGTAGGTCGACCGGGAATCCGTCGATCCGGCGGGCGCGGATGCCTCTGGTACAGCTTCGGCAGTAGGACCGGCATGTGCCAACGCGGAGACAGCACGCAACGGGCGGCGCATCGCGTCCGCACCTCGGGCACGTCTCGGTCACTGGCGCTCCTATCCGGTTGGTTGAGAACGTGCGCCTGTCGCGACGTTGTGTCCCCGAGAAGAGTGTCTGTCAAACGATCAGGTCAGTGCATGTAGAGGCCGCCGTCTGCGTTGAGGGTGTGGCCGGTTATGTAGGTGGAGTGGTCGGATAGGAGGAAGGCGATCGCGTGGGCGATGTCGTTGGGTTGGCCTAGGCGGGTGGTCAGGAGGTTGTCTACCAGGGCTGCTCGGCGGGTGGGGGTTAGAGGGCCGCCCATGATGTCGGTGTCGATCGGGCCGGGGGCTACTGCGTTGACGGTGATGCCGTGAGGGCCTAGTTCTCTGGCCAGGGCTCTTGTCAGGCCGATGACGCCGGCCTTGGCGACCGAGTACGGGGTTTTGCTGTAGGTGCCGCCGCCGAGTTGGGCTGAGGTTGAGGAGACGCTGACTATTCGGCCGTAGCTATGGCGGACCAGGGATTCAGCGACTCGGCGGGTGACGTAGTGGACGCCGTTGAGGTTGGTGTTGATGACTCGGTGCCACTCGTCGGAGGTCAGTTCGAGGTAGGGGACGGGGGAGCTGACGCCGGCGATGTTTGCCAGCGCTGCCAGGGGTGGGAGGGCGGCTTCCAGTTCGTCGATCGCTGTGCGGACCTCTGCTTCGTTCGAGACGTCGGCGGCGACGGCGTACGCCGTGACGTTGTGCTTCGCGGTGATCTCCGCGGCGAGTGATTTGCCGCCGACGGCGTCGATGTCGAGGATGCCGATGTTCCAGCCCTGCCCAGCGAGGAGCAATGCGGTCGCGCGGCCGATGCCGCGTGGGGAGGCAGCACCGGTGACGATCGCGGTACGCGGGCCGGTCACTTCGGGGCTCCGTAGTCCTGGCCGGGTTTCCAGTCGGCGAAGACGTAGTCGGACTCGGACACCTTCGCGCCGGCTGCCTTGGCCTTCGTCAGGGCCTGGGCCCGGTCGGCGGTGGTGGCGTCGCTGAGCTTCTTCAGTTCGGCCTTGAGGTCCTTGATCGATCCGCCGAGGTAGCCCTGGACGATGTTGCCGACGTGCGGCGTGACGGGCTTGCGGAGTGCGTCGACGCGCGCGATCGCGGGGTTCTTCACGATCGCCTGCGGCATCAAGAACACGTTTTCCTTGCAGTACTCGACGCCCTTCTTGTACGCGTCGACGACGTTCGACGACGCGACCTGATCAAGGTTCAACGGCGGCTGGTCCATCGCCTCGACCATCCCCTTCTGGTAGTCGTCGGACATGAACGACGCGATCAGCTGTCCGGCCGCGTCGGGATTCTTGCTGTCCGCGGAAACGAAGTACGTCGCGGCAGGACGGCCGCGGTAGCACCAAGGATCCGTACCGGCGGTCGGCACCAGGATCTGACCGGAGGCGAGCTTGTCGACGATCGTCGGCGCCAGCGCCTTGGATCCGCCGGCACACCAGATGCCGTCGATGAAGGTCCCGACCGCACCGGAGGCGTACCGGGTCCGGGCGTCGACGACGCCGAAGTTGTTCGAGCCGGGCATGATCAGCTTGTCGTCGTTCAACTGCTTCAAGAACTCGATCACGCCCACATAGGCGTCGTGGTGGTACGCGTACTCGCCGGTGGTGAACTGCAGGCCTTGATACCCGGGGAAGCCGGCAGCCTGGGCCATGTCGTCGACCTGATCACGGATGCGCCCGCCGTCCGCGCCGATCGCCAGCGTGAGCGGCTGAATCCCGGCCGACTTGAGCTTCCCCAACGCGTCCTTGAAGGCGCCGTAGTCCTTGGGCACGTTGTTCGGATCGAGCCCGGCCTTGGACCAGTGGTCCTTGTTCACCCACACCAGCGTCGAGCTCTGTCGGAAGCTGAACATCGGGAACCCGTACAGCTTGCCGTCCAGCTGGGTGATGCCCTCGGTGAACGCGTCCTTCGGAAGCTTGGACTTCACGTCGGCAGGGATCGTCACCTCGTGTACCCATTTGCCACTCACCAGGGCAGGCAACGGGAGCCCGATCACATTGGAGTAGACGTCCGGCATCTTGTTGGCCTGATGCGCCAGCTGGAACGCCTGGGTCGCCTTGGACGCGTCGTAGTACGTATGGCCGACGTTGGTCTTCAGGGCCGGCGATTGGGTCTTGGCCCAGTCGTCGTTGAGGCGTTTGAACGAGCTGAAGTGGTCCCACCAGTCCAGCGTTCCGGTGGCACCCCCGCTCGTGCTTCCGCTCTGGGTGCTCGAACCGCTGCATCCGGTCGCGGCGCCGATGGCGGCGAATACCGATGCGCCGAGCAGACTGCGACGTGTCATCTCGGTCATTTCCACTCCTTAGGACTTGACTGCGCCGGAGATTCCCTCGACGAAGTAGCGCTGCAGGAAGATGAAGAGCACGACCACCGGGACGATCGAGATCACCCCGGCCGCGGCCATACCGGACCAGTCGGTCGCGGTCTCACCGACGAACGCCTGCATGCCGACGCTCACCGTCCGGAGATCGGGCCGGCTGAAGGTGAACACCAGCGGCAGGAAGAAGGCGTTCCAGGTCGTGATGAAGGTCAGGACCGCGACGGTCGCCGTGACCGGCATCGCCAGCGGCAGCATCACCGAGAAGAAGGTACGGACGAACCCCGCGCCGTCGACGACCGCGGCTTCCTCCAGCTCGCGGGGGATCTGCCGGAAATACCCGTAGTACAACAGGATCGCCGACACGTACGCCCCGCCGCTGAGCGCGAGGATCATGCCGCCCAGCGAGTCGATCAGGTGCAGCTGCATCGAGATCTTGACCACCGGGATGATCGTGTAGCCGGTGGGGACGAACAGCGTCGCGATCAGTACGCCGAGGAAGAGCTTGGACCCGCGGAATCGGTAGCGGGCCAGGACGTACCCGGCGGTCGCGCAGCGAATGGTGACGATCACGACCGTGACGACGGTGGTGACGACGGTGTTGATCAGGTACCGGCCGAAGTGGGCGTCGTTCCACGCCCGCGAGTAGTTGTCCCAGACGAACGTCGAGGGCCACAGCTTCAGCCCGCCGGTGAACATCTCCATGTTGTCCTTGAGCGATGCCGACAGCATCCACAGGAACGGGAAGATCCAGAGCACCGCGATACCCACCAGGAAGAGCGCGGCGATCCACCACGGCACCCGGTGCATCAGGCGCCGTCGCCGATCCGTGCGTACGACGGCTTGCGCTGTCATCGCTGGTCTCCTCTCAGGCGGCGTCCGGCGTACACGCCCCACAACTGAAGGGCTCCGACGACGGCGACCAGCAGACCGAAGATCACCGCGGCCGCGGAGGCGTGCCCGAGCTGGGGGATCGAGGCGGCGAAGGCCCAGCGGTAGATGTAGATCTCGATGATCTCGGTGTGGAAGTACGGGCCGCCGCCGGTCAGCGTGTACATCAGGTCGAAGTTGTGGAAGGTCTCCTCGACCGTCAGCACGGTGATGATGATCAGGAACGGCTTGAGCATCGGCAGGGTGATGTGCCGGAAGAGCTGCCCGGTGCCGGCGCCGTCGATCCGAGCTGCCTCGTACAACTCGTACGGAATGGTCTGCAACGCCGCCAGCCAGTAGATCATCGTGACGCCGAAGAACTTCCAGACGTACAGCACGGCCGCGGTCGGCAGGGCCAGGTGCTGATCACCCAGGAAGTCGACGCCACCGAACCCGAGCTTCATCAGCGCTGTGCTGATCGGACCGCTGGCGGGATCCAGGATGAAGCGCATGACCACGCCGATGATCGCCGTCGTGGTCACCACCGGGATGAAGAACGCCGAACGCAGCAGACCGATCAGCGGCAGCTTCGGGGAGTTGAGAACCATCGCCAGCAGCAGCGTGAGCAGCACGCGCGCCGGTACCACCAGCAGCATGAAGAACAGCGTGACCTTGAACGAGTTCCAGAACAGCGGATCGGCGAAGACCTCGCGGTAGTTGCTCAGGCCGACGAACTTCTGGCCGCTGTCGAAACCGTTCCACTCGACCAGCGAGTACCAGTAGCTCGCGATGATCGGGTAGATGGTGTAGACGCCGTACAGCACGACCGTCGGCACCAGGAAGATCCAGATCCAGGTGGTCCTGAAGCGCACAGATCTGCTCGTCATGGCCGGGCTACCTGATCTGGCTGAGCGCGAAGGTGCGGGGATCGTTGCCGATCCGGTGACCGCTCTCCGCCGCGGTGATCGACGCGATCTCCTCGTCGGTCAGCTCGAAGCCGCCGAGGTCGAAGTTCGCCCGGATCCGCTCCGGAGCGACCGATTTGGGGATGATGAGGTGCCCTTGGTGCAGGTGCCAGCGGAGCACCACCTGCGCCGGCGTCACGTCGTGCGCACCGGCGATCGACGCCAGGACCGGAAGGTCGAGGTCGTGGCCTTGACAGAGCGGCGAGTACGCCGCGATCGCGATCGACCGCTCGCGGCACAGGGCGGTCAGTTCGCGCTGCTGATAACTCGGATGCAGCTCGATCTGGTTGATCGCCGGAACGATCTCGCTCTCCTTCGCCAACCGGTCCAGGTGTTCGGGCAGGAAGTTGGACACACCAATCGCCCGGACCCGCCCGTCGGCGTAGATCCGCTCGAGCGCACGCCAACTGTCGACATAGCGATCTGCCGTCGGATGCGGCCAGTGCACGAGATACTGATCCGCGTAGTCCAGGCCGAGTCGCTGCAGCGTGTCGTCGTACGCCGTCAGCGCCGTCTCGTAACCGTGCTCGCCGTTGCGCAACTTGGTGGTGACGAACAGTTCGTCGCGCGGCAGCCCGCTGGCCCGTACGGCGGCGCCGACACCGGCCTCGTTGTTGTACGCCGCCGCGGTGTCGATGTGGCGGTACCCGATCTCGATCGCCTGCTCGACGACCCGCTGGGTGTCGCCCGGCGGGACCTGGAAGACGCCGAAGCCGCGCTGCGGAATCCGGACGCCGTTGGTCAGTGTGATCATCACGATCAGCTGCTCGGTTCGAGAATCAGCAACGATGCCGACGGCAACGGAAGGGAGACCTCAAGTGAGACGTCGCCGTCCACAGTCAGGCTGCGTTCCGCTTCGAACTCCTCGAGACCCTGGCGGCTCTTGATCGCCGCCAGCTGTTCGGCGGTCGGATCCTGCGGCGAACCGAGCTGTTGCCAGACGGTGAAGGCATTGCTGTGGTCGGCGTCGATGCGCAGGTGCCGCAAGCGGTACGAACCGGCCGGCAGGTTGCGCACGGTCACCGTCACCGGCGTCAGGTCCTCGCTGGTCTGGTACTGGTCGTCGATGTGCCGCCAGATCAGCACGGCAACGCTCCCGTCCTCCGAACGCGACGCGAGGGCGTCTACTTCCTCAGGCATGCTGCTGCCGTCAGTACCCTCGAGTTCGCCGACCTGCCATGCCGCGTCCGACGTTGTCCGCAGCCGGTCCCGGCCGAGCAGCGACAGCATCCGATAGGCGTTGAGGAACGGCTTTTCGACACCACCCGCCGTGAGGAAGGACCGGGTGCCTTCGAAGTAGCGTTCGGCCTCGAAGTAGAAACTCCATGAGGTGGCGTAGGCGACCTGGGCCGGCTCAACGGCGTTCAGGTCGAGGATCTTCTTCATCAACTTCGCCTGGAAGACCGGGTAGTACTCGGTGTTCTGGAAGCTGTAGTTGCGGTTGTCGTAGCGTCCGAAATGCGCCGGCACCGCCGCGTCGCACTCGTCGACGATCACCGGCAGCTCGGCGTACGCGTCGTACGACCCGATCAGGCGGTTGAACTCGCGCAGGTCGTACAGCATCTTCGTGGACGACGGACTGAGCTGCTCGGCCGCCGGCTCGGCGAACGGGCGGTAGTCGCGGGTCGGGAAGTGGCAGCCCTTGGTGTGGTACGAGATGAAGTCCAGCGGCTCGTCGCGACGCGAGGTGTAGTCCAGGAAACCTTGCAGGAAACTGATTCCGCCACTGGTGACTGCCGGTCCGCCGACCTTGGCCTCGGGGAGCACGCCGCGGATCGCCTGGACCGTCGCGGTGTAGAGCTCGTTGTACTGGTCGAGAGTGCCGCGCCAATAGGAGATATCCGGCTCGTTCCACAGCTCCCAGAGCCAGGTCTTCACCTCGGCCTCGCCGTACCGCTCGATGCAGTGCTGCACCGTGGCGCTGATCAGTCCCGCCCACTTGGCGTAGTCCTTGGGCGGATATCCCCAGGCACCTGCCTCGTAGTTCGTGTAGGCAGTCGGGCTCGGTACGACGGTCAGCTCGGCGGCCTCGGGTGGCAATAGGTCGCGCGGCGTGAAGCCCAGTTCCACGAGTAGGTGGTGTCCGGCGCCGACGATCGCGTCGTACGCCTGGTCCAGCAGCGTGAAGTCGTAGTACGGGTTGCCGTCGGCGTCTTCGTGGTAGACGTTGCCGGAGCTCCAGTGCGGGATGCCGAATCCGCTGCCGGAGCAGTACATGTAGTGCGGCCGGACGAAGTACCCGGCGCCGGAGAAGTCGGCGAAGGTCTGCAGCAGGCGTTTTCCGGTGGGCGTGTACGTCCAGTTGAACTCGTCGTACCCGAAGCTCTCCCAGATGCGCGTCAGCGGACCGTCGGTCCACGCGGCGTCGACCTCGATCGTGGCCGCGGAAACGTGCGGTGCGTCGGGATTCCGGGGAGCGGCCGGCGGAAACGGCCCGAGGGCCCTGCGTCCAGTGTGAACCGGTGTGTCGGTGGTCATCGGCGTTATGACCTCTCTCTGCCTGAGGGGGAGGTTCCCGAGTCTGCTCGGCACTTCGTTTACTGTCAATGAGTAACTGTTTACAATCTACAGAGAGACCGGACAGGGGTTAGAGTCGTCCCTGCGCCGGACTACTGGCGGTAACTGGCCCGAGGAGGTGGTCGGCTTGATCCCCGACGATGTCGTGTCCCCGCTGCCGTCGCAGCGCGCTCTCGGTGATCTGGTCACCGACGTGCTCCGCGAGATGATCACGGGCGGGCGCTTCCAGCCGGGCCAGCATCTCAAGGAGACCGAGCTGGCCGACGCGCTCAAGGTCAGCCGCGGGCCGATCCGGCAGGCGCTGGCCCGGCTCGAGGAAGAGGGTCACGTCGAGCTCCGGCGGCACCGCGGGGCCTTCGTCAGCACTCTGACCAAGACCGACGTCGACGAGGTGCACACCCTCCGCGGCGCGATCGAGAGACTCGCCGCCGGCCGCGCGTGCACCCGGATGCAGGGCGCGGGATTCGCCGAGATGGACGCGGTCCTGGAGCAGATGAAGAGCGTCGACACCAAGATCGATCCGGAGGACGCCGTCCGGCTGGACCTGCAGTTCCACGACATCATCTACGCGTACTGCGACCACGGCCGGGTGCAGCGGGTATGGGAATCCATCCGCGGGCAGGTGACGGTTTTCCTGCGAGCCCGGAACGCGAGTTTCCCGGATTTCCTGGAGGTCGGCTACAGCGAGCACAAGGAGCTGCGGGACGCCCTGGCCCTCGGTGATCCGCAAGCCGCGCAGGACGGGATCGACAAGCACATCCTCGGGGCGTACGAGCGGCTGAAGCGGCTCAACCTGCCCGACCGCTGACGTTGTGCAATGGTTGCACGATGACGGATCCACGGGCGCAGCGGACGATCGATGCCTTGCTGAAGGCTGCGGAGGAGCTGTTCGCGGCGCGGTCCGTCGCGGACGTCACGGTCGAAGAGATCGCGGCCACCGCTGGTGTCGCGATCGGGTCGGTCTACAACCACTTCGGGTCGAAGGCCGGGTTGTACGCCGCCTTGGTGGAGCGGGCCGTTGTCGTGGATCGGCAGTTCATGGATCTCGCGTACGTCGAGGGCCGCGGGCCGGTCGAGCAGTTGTACGCCGCGGCGGACGAGTACCTCGCGTTCTACCTGGCCAATCCTGAGTATTTCCGGATGCTGGCGTTCCCCGCGGAGCCGGGGAGTTATGCCGCGGGGCAGGAACTCGCGGAGCGGTTGGCGGACTCGGTGGACGAGCAGAACCGGCGGATGGTCGACGCGATCAAGCGCGGTATCAAGGCCGGCACGATCCGCAAGGTCAACGCCCAAGAGATGGCGACCGTGCTGTGGTCCTCGTGGAACGGGATCATCAGCCTGGGCTGGCGGCAGGATCGCCTGCAACGCACCCCACGGCAGTTGAAGCGTCTGCTCCGGGCGGCGACGGACGCGTTCGCCCGCGGTCTCCTGGTCGAGCAGGACTGATCCTCGCGAGACTTGTGCTAGTGTGCGGACACTTCTTGCAATGATTACAAGAAGGAGGTCGCGACGTGTTGACGGTCCGACGCGATGCGCGGTTGGGTACGGCGTACGACGTCGAGCTGCCGGCCGGAACCGTGCGGTATCACGCGGTCGGGGACGGTCCGCCGATCGTCTTCGTGCACGGGTATCTGGTGAACGCGAACCTGTGGCGCAAGGTCGTGCCGCTGCTGTCGGGGCAGTTCCGGTGCATCACCCCGGACTGGCCGCTGGGGTCTCATCTGGTGCCGATGAACCGGGACGCCGATCTGTCGCCGCCCGGGATCGCACGGTTGATCGCTGATTTCCTGGATGCGCTCGGTCTCCGCGACGTGATCCTGTTCGGCAACGACTCGGGCGGCGCCTACAGTCAGCTCGCCGCGGCGGCGTACCCAGAACGTCTCGGGCGCCTTGTGCTGGCGTCGTGCGAGACGCCGTCCTGCACGTGGCCGCCGGCGCCGGGCGGGTTTCCGCTGCTCAAGCGGACGGCGGTGCATCCGTTGACGTACCGCGCGCTCTATCAGGTGCTGCGATGGCCGGGCAGTTGGCGATGGCGGAACACGTACGGCTGGCTGGCCAAGTACCCGATCGACGAGGTCACGATGCGCGGCTACATCGACCCGGTGCTGAACGATGCGGCGATTCGGTACGACGGGCGGAAGGCGATCGGTGCGGTCGACGAGCGGTACAGCCGGGCTGCCGCCGCTACGCTCGTCGAGGAGTTCGGCAAGCCGGTCGATGTGCTCTGGGCGGGGGACGATCGGGTGTTCCCGCCGGCCCACGCCGCGGCGTACGCCGAGCGACTCGGGACTCGGGTGCAGCTGATTCCCGACTCCTTCACGTACGTCGCCGAGGATCAGCCGGAGCTTGTCGCAAGCGAAGGGTTGGCGCGATGGCAGCGATAGGGCTGCGCGGCGGTGAGGACGACCTCTACTTCCCCAGGCTCAATACCCAGGCCAATGGCACGGACAATGACAGCAACCGCTAGCAGCAGCCGCTCGTCCTGAACCCGTGGGGACGCAGGACCATAGGCATGGCGGCAGGGGATCTGGTGTCGGTCCTCGACGCCGGCTTCGCACCGAACCGAGGCCCGGGCTACCTTTCGGCGGTCGGAATGTGACAGACCTTTGGAGGCGGCCAGGCTTCCAGCCCTACCAGCAGGCCACAGCCACTGCCAGAAGCTGCAGGGCGGCACCGCGGCGCGCCGGCGGGTGATCGTAGGGGTGGTTGAGCCCACGGGTCAACAATGTCTGCAGGTTGTTGCAAATTCAGTAACGCGAGTCTCGGCGGCACCGATGGTCGGGTGCACGGCGCCCACGGGCGCACACCTACACCATCCTGGGGGCTCTTCGGTGAGGCGTTTCAAATCGCTGTCCTTGTTGTCTCTCGTTCTCGCGTTGGGGTTGACCTCGACGGCTGCTCAGCAGGCCGTCGCCGGCAACCCGACGCCAACTCCGTCACAGCCCGACCGCGGCCAGCCGAAGTCCCTGGCCGAAGGAGACCGCCCACGACCGTACGAGGACTTCACCAACTGGACCGACGAGGACTGCCACAAGGAAGGCAGCCTGGGAGAGACCACCAACTCGTCCACCGGTGGGCGGGTCGTGAACCACTTCCAGTTCTGTGCCTGGAAGCAGCATGGCGTCACGTTCTGGGCACCCAACCAGATCTATCCGCTCGGGACGTTGATGTTCCGGATGACGATGATGGCCCAGGCATCGGAGGACGGCCGAACGGTCACGGTGACCTTCAAGGCGGACGAGATTCATGTGCCGCCCCGGCGTGGCGTGCTCGCCGACATCGCGGTGATCTCGATGACGCCGAGCTGCTCGACCGACAAGTTGCCCGCGGCGTGCTCGATCACCCCGGCGACCCGGCAGAGCATCGGGCTGCGTGACCTGGGCTCGATCGGCCTGACCTTCACGATGCAGTCGCCCAGGATGCCGACCAGTACCAACCCGATCAGCAGAGACACCGGCCGGTTCCGGTTCCCGTACTACTTCACCACGACCACCGGTGGCCAGCAGGTCGACCAGCAGATCGGTGGCATCCAGGAGTTCGGCACCAGCTGGCGGTGTGACTCCGCGCAGCTGACCCGGGGCGAGTTCAAGAAGGAGGCGTGCGTCTTCCCGACCTTGCCGCACCTGCGGTTCAACATCAACGACGCCGGCATCACGCAGTCGGCGCAGCACATCCGGCAGGCGCAGGAGAACCCGAACTCGACCGACCCGGTGCCTCCGGAGAACGGGACGAAGACGATCGCGACGAACCTGCATCGGCACTGGGACGACGCGCTGAAGGATGCCCAGCGGAACGCATCGAGGAAGGCCTGCCAGGCAGCGGTCCCGATCAAGCCGCCGGACACCGACTGCGACGAGTACCCCTTCGCCAGCACATTGGAAGGCTCGCTCGCCCCACCGCTGCCCAACTACGACTTCTCGGTGAAGTACATCAACTATCGTGACAACCGCCGGTCGGGCTGCTGGATGGGCAAGTGGCTGGTGAAGGACAGAGTGCTCGAGGGCGACGAGTTCCAGGTCGACATCTTCGACGGGCCGACGTATCCCGAGCCTCCGGAAGAGCCGGAATGTGTTGAGGGGGAGGATTGACCGCACCTGACTTGTGGGCCGAATTCTGGAAGGTGCTGCTCCGCCAGCCGCTGGCGGCGACCGAGCTGCGACCAGCACCGCCTGAACACCAGCTGGCCGACACGGCCCGCCACCTCGGTGTGCGGAGGCCTGAGGCGCTCGTCGACCTGTACCGGATGGGCGACGGCGCGCATCCCGAGGGCCCTGGACACCCTGGCTTCTTCGTCTTCCCACCCTGGTGGGAGTGGCTGCCGCTCGACGTCGTGGCCGAGCAGGGCAGCTGGCCCGTCGGCTGGTGCCGGCGTGCTGACGTCGAGGCGTTTCCCTTTGCCACCAACGGCAGCGGCGATTTCCTGATGGCGGACACAGTGGACGTCGGCAGGGTCTGGAACGCCAGCCCGGAGGACGGGCCGCGGCCGGCAGCGCCGGACGGAACGCTGACCGGCTTGTTGACCTCGACGCTGGCCGCGTACGCCGGGACCAGCGCCGACTACCGACTCGAATACGTGAACGACCGGATGAATTGGATCTCCTCATGGGAACCCGAGTTCTGAAACGACCGCGGCGCGGCGGAACGTTCGTGCTGATCGTCGCGGCTGGACTGGCCGCCGTCCTGGGGACGGCAGGTCTCAGCAGCGCGACTAGCACCGATGACCCGGCGCTGAGCTGCACGCTGACCCCGCCGGCCCGGATCGCGGTCGACAAGCCCTTCCTGCAGTTCAACCCGACTCGCAGCTGCACCGCCGGGGCGCCCTCGAATGTGACCTGGGTCGCGAGCGTCGGCACTACCCTCACAACCGACGCCTGGTTCTTGCAGCGGAACACGGCGCTCAGTGACGTCTACAGCAATGACCCGATGGGGACGTGGACCTGGAAGGTGAGCGATCCGGTCGACCGGCCGGACGTCGTCTTCAACCAGCCCACCACCGACGTACGGTTCAAGTCAGCGGTGACCGGCACCGGTGTCTGGGACGCTGCCACCGGAACGACGACGATCACGTTCCACGTCACCCGCTACGACGCAGCGACCAACAAGATGGTCCCCTGGGCCGGCGCCGTCGGTACGACCTGGTTCCATGAGTCGCCGTTCCGCGGCGACCCGCCGTTCACCCAAGGAGCGACGTACACGACGAACAGCAACGGCGACGTGGTGATCAAGTCCACGCCGGTCCGATTCGACCTGGTGTTCCGCATCGAGATGGCCGATGCACCGGTCACGTTCGGCAGCACCAGCAACTTGGTGCTGGCGCGGGCGGCCAAGGTGATCGGTACGCGGTGATCCGATGGGATCTCGGACCAACTGGTCGGAGGTCCCACCCGGTCGCTCTACATCGGCGTGAGGTGCCAGCGTTGGCAGGTGCCGCCGTGGTGGGGCCAGATGATGACGTTGGCGTCGCGGTTCGGGTGGCGCGAAGGCCAGCCTGGGGTTCGTGCCACTTGTTTGCGGCTGAGACGGGATTGGCGGCGGAGGGTCCGGAAGGTGTCGCCGAGGTCGCGGCGGGTCGTGATCGAGGCGGGCGGAGGTACTGCGCTGGCCGACGATGTGGCGGACGCGATCGCGGCCCACTTCAACGTCGCCGTACCACTGTCCTGGGGCGCCGAGGCCCATCTCCTGCACGCCGGCACACACCTGGACGTTGTCGGATTACGACGTCCAGAGCTCGCCCGAAGCACCGTCGCCGAAGTACACGCCCAACAACCCCGAACCGATTTCACCGCCCACTTCCTCACCGCAATGCGCGAGGAACACCACCTCCGCACCTCCTCCCGCCCCGCCCTCCTCTGGCGCCTCGGCATGCAACGCTCCATCCGCCGAGCCGAACGAACAGTTGCATGAGGCATCGATGGTCGTCGATCGCAATCGCGGCGTTCGATGGACTCTTCGCGGCGTTGGGTATCTGGGCCGCGGTCGGCAGCGGATCGTTCACGCGCACGCTGGCCGACTTCGGCCCACGGAACGATCATCTGGTGCACGACTTCGGGGCGGCCTCGATCGCGATCGGGGTCGGGTTGTTGCTCGCCGTACGGCGTACTTCCTGGCGTACGCCGGTGCTGGTCGTCGCCGCGATCTGGAACGGGCTGCACGCGGTCTCGCATCTGGCCGATCTCGGGGAGGCGCGCTCGCTCGCGGTCGGGATCGGGGAGGCCGGGCTGCTGGTCGTGGGGACCGGAGCACTCGCCCTTCTCGCCTTCGCGAGCCGTCAGGACGCATGAACGCTCTCTAGGTCGAGGGATGTTCGATTCGGTACTGGTCGGCTAGGTCGTCGAAGTGGCCGGGTGGGGCTTTTGTCAGGGCGGTGGGGTGGGCGGTGGCTTGTTGTACGTCGGCTGTTAGCTCGGCGGCCCTTTGGCGGGTTGTGTAGATGCCTAGTACTAGGTCGTGGTTGTCGGTCAGTGTGAAGGCCCAGGGGATTTCGCACGGGCCGTTGTGTTCGGCGACCGGGCACAACACGCGCGCCACCGGCTCCTGCATCGCCAGGGCCTCGTCGGCGTCGGCGAAACCTTCGATCTTGATCTGGAACGTCATCACGTCCTCGAAACTATCGACCTACAGCGATCCGCCACATCAGGGACAAACCGGACCACCGCCCTGACCGCACCTCAGACCACAGTCGTACGACGGCCCCCGCGGGGGTGGAGTCTTTGGCGGCCCGGTGCGACGATCGGCTGATGGAGGTCTTGCGGGTCGAGGAGTTGGCGGCTGTTCACCTGGAGCTGGCTGGGGAGAACGACAGCGGGCGGAGTGCGACGACGTTGTACAGCCGGCCCGGGGCCCGGTTGCGGCAGACGTTGATCGCGCTGGACGCCGGGCAGACGCTCGGCGAACATCAGAGCCCCGGAGACGCCTCGCTGATGTGCCTGCAGGGGGACGTTCTCCTTCGGACCGGTGACACCGAGGTCGAGTTGCGGACAGGCGATCTCGTGGCGGTGCCTCCGCAGCGTCACGACGTACATGCTCGCGCCGCGTCTGTTCTGCTGTTGTCGGTCGCGTTGCACTGACGGACGGTCAGGACACCGAGTCGATGCGGTGTTCCGTGGCGGCGAAGGTGACGGTGTCTCCGGCGTGGAGGCCTTTGAGCGCGTCGTAGAGGGGCGCGTCGGTCGTCATGCCTTCGTACGTGATCCCGTCGCACTCGAACGGTGAGCTGACCACGCCGACGACGTAGTGGTTGTCGTCGAGTACGACGATCGCGCCCGGCTGGATCTCGCTGGTCGGCGCGAAGTCGAGGTTCTCGGCCTGCGCCACGGTGCTGTGCTGACGTTCCGCGACGTCCTCGTAGAGTCCGCCCAGGTCACCGGCCGCGTCGGCCTGGGACTGGTCGTCCACCGAGAACGAGGAGTCCGGGTCGAGGCGCGCGGCCGAGTCCTCCCGGCCCACGGCGGCGTTCGTCGCGCGGAGATGCGCCTCGAGGTGCGCGACCAGAGCCTCTTTGACCCGCAGTTTCGCTTTGTCGTCCATCACGCACCATCTCCTGTCTCGAGCATAAGTCTGCCGGGTCGCGGAAAGTTGCGGAACCAGTTCCGGAACCGGCAGGGGGTGTTGGTGGAGGGAATCTGAACTTAGAGTCTGCCTGCCGGTAAAGGCTTTCCCTGGTTGGAGGGTTTGTGAGGCGGACTCTTGGGCTTGCGGTGGTGGTTGGCGTAGTGGCGGCCGGGCTGGCGGCGGGTGGCGGGCCCGCCGCGGCCCAGCGTGGGGCGGTGGTCAGCGGGTCGTACTCGAGTGGCGCGGCGCACCCCTGGCAGCCGTTGCCGTCGACGTACGTCGGGAACGACGCGGCGACTGCCGACGCGACGGTCGTGATCGACCCGAGTGTGAGCAGGCAGAAGTACACCGGGGTGGGTTTCTCCCTGGACGAGACGAGTGTGTCGAACCTGTGGAAGTTGACGCCGCAGGAGCGGGAGCGGGCGATCCGGCTGCTCGTGGATCCGAAGACCGGCGCCGGGTTCGACCGGTTCCGGTTGACGATCGGGAGTCCGGACCTGATCGAGCACCTCCCGTTCTGGTCGTACGACGAGTTGCCGGCCGGTGTCGCCGAGGACCGGAACCTCAAGTACTTCTCGATCAAGCGGGACGTCGACGCGCACATCGTCGACACGGTCAAGCTGATCCAGAAGTACAACCCGCGGGCCACGTTCTTCGCGTCGGCGTGGAGCGCGCCGGCGTGGATGAAGACCAACAACCGGTTCACCGGCGAGGTCGCGCTGAAGCCGGGCAGTACGACGTCGTACTACCAGGTCGGCAAGCTCCGCGACGACTGCATCGACGTGTTCGCGAAGTACTACGTGAAGTACCTGCAGGCGTACGCGCAGCGCGGTATCAAGATCGACGCGCTGACCCTGCTCAACGAGCCGGGGATCGACGTGGTCTACCCGGCGATGGACATCAGCGTCGAGCAGCAGCAGAAACTCGCTGTCGCGATCAAACGCGAGGTACGGCGCGCCAGGCTCCGCACGGAGCTCTACGTGCACGACTTCAACTTCTGGGACTGGCGCGACCCGAACAGCACCGAGACCAAGAACTACTACCGGATCTTCAACGACCCGGAAACCCGGAAAGCGTCGGACGCGATCGCCTTCCACCCGTACTGGGGCGACCCGGCGGTGATGCGGGACGCGTACGAGGAGTTCGGAAAACCCGTGCACATGACGGAAACGAGCGACCTCAATCCGGAAACGATTCTGAACTATTTCCGCCTCGATGCGTCGTCGTACGTGCTGTGGGCGCAGACCACCGACCAGGACGGCGGCACGCTGCACTGGACGCCGGCGCGGGACAACAACATCGACTGGGAAGAGGTCGGCCGGACGACGAAGTGGCCGAACCGGCTCGTGAAGGTCGACACGACGACGAAAACGTTCTCCGTGCGGGACGAGCTGTACGCGATGGGGCAGTTCGCGAAGTACCTCGGGCCGGAGCACACGCGCGTCGAGTCGAGCGCCACGGCGAACGGAATCAGCAACGTGGTGTTCAAGGACCGCGGGGACAACTTCGTCGCGATCGTGGGCAACGCCAACGCCGCGCCGAGTACGGTCCGCATCACGCTGGCGGGCCGGTCGTTCACCGTGACAGTGCCGGCCAACTCGTACGCGACGTACCGGTGGCACGGCGATGTCCCGTCGTCGCACCACAACCGGGCGCCGCAGTTCGATGACGTTCCGAACGTGACCGCCGACCAGTTCCAGACCACACAGGTCCAGTTGCGGGCGACCGATCGCGACAAGGATCGGCTCGCGTACTACGCGACGGACCTGCCGGCTGGAGTCAGCCTCGACGCGAGCACCGGCCTGGTGAGCATCCACCCGACCGTCGCCGGCGAGCAGGACCTGAAGTTCCGCGTGACGGACGGCGCGGCGAACGACGAGGTCACGGTGCATCTCACCGTGAATCCAAGGGGAGCGCCGGTCGGCGAGAAGGTCGAGGCCGAGTCGTACGTCGCTCAGCATGGGTGGACCGATGGCGGGGCCAACTTCGTCGAGAGCAACCCGGCCGCGAGTGGCGGTAAGAACGTCGGCTGGACCGCGGCCGGGAACTGGTTGCAGTACCGGGTCGATATCGCGCAGGCGGGCACGTACAACCTCGAGCTCCGGGTTGCGAACGGGACGGGTGCTGTGGCCGCGGACGCGGTGTCCATTCGGGATCCGGCCGGGACCGTGCTGGCGAAGGTGTCGGTGCCGGATACCGGAGGATGGGCGAGCTACCAGTCGGTGCAGGCGCAGGTGACGTTGCCGGCCGGGGATCAGGTGATCACCGTGTACTGCGAGACGGGTGGCTTCAATCTGGACTACCTCAGGCTGACAACCTGAGGCTCGGCGCAAACGATTGCATAAACGGTCGGTGGCGTGTCAGGGTGGTGTGGTGACGCGTATCGCCTTTCTGCACACCGGAGCCGTGGTCATTCCGACGTTCGCGACGCTCGCGGCCGAGCATCTGCCTGGCGTGGAGGTGCAGAACCTTCTCGACGACAAGATCGTTGCCGATCTGGGGCGGGGCGCCACGGCTGAGCAGGTCGCCCAGCGGCTCGCCGATCTTGGTGGTGCCGCGGTCGCGGCCGGCGCCGAGGCGGTGATGTTCACGTGCTCGTCGATCTCGCAGTACGCCGGGCCGCTGGCCGATCGGCTCGGTGTTCCGGTGCACCGGGTCGACGAGGCGATGGCGGACGAGGCCGTTCGTGCGGGCGATCGGGTGAGTGTCATCGCGACGCTGGCCACGACGGTGCAGCCGACGGCCGCGCTCTTGCGTGAGCGAGCCGAGCTGCAAGGCCGCGAGGTCCAGATCGACGAGGTCGTCGTACCGGGTGCGTTCGAGGCGGCGGTCGCGGGAGATCGCGTGCGTCACAACGAGCTGGTGGCGGAGGCCATCAAGGCGGCGGCCGGTGACGTGGTCGTGCTCGCGCAGGCGTCGATGGCGTCGGCGGCCGAGGGGCTCGACCTCGCGGTCCCGGTCCTCACCAGCCCCGAACGCGGCATCCGCCGCCTCGCCGAACAGCTCACCTGACGCACCTGCCCTTGACGTCGGGCGGAGGCCTGCGGCATGGTTTACAGCGCTGCATTACAGCGCTGTAAATCGAGCGGAGAGCAGGTAGATGCGTCCCGACATCGTCATCGTGATGACCGATCAGCAGCGGGTGGGACTGACCCGGCGGAGCGGGTATCCGGTGGACACCATGCCGTTCGTCGACAGCCTGGCGGACCGCGGAACGGATTTCCGGAACGCGTACACGGCCGCGCCGGCCTGCGTTCCGGCGCGGACCAGCCTGCTCACCGGGCGGTTCCCGAGCGCCCATCAGGTCCGGCAGAACAGCAACGCCCAGCACGCACGGTTCGCCCAGGACCTGGTCGACGTACTGCGGGCGGCCGGCTACCAACTGCACTTCGCGGGGAAGCCGCACATGCACCGCGACGCGCAGGACTTCGACACCTACGCCGGTCCGTACTTCCACACACAGGGACCCGAGCGGAACGCCGAGGAAAACGCTTTCGACACCTGGCTCGAGCACCTCGACCACGGCGTGTCCGACGAACCGACCCCGTTCGACGTACAGAACCAGCTGCCCTACCGGATCACCACCGACGCACTGCAGGCGATCAACGAGGCGGACCCCGACCAGCCGGGCCTGTTCTGGGTCTCCTATCCCGAACCCCACAACCCGTACCAGGTCCCGCAGCTCTACTTCGACCTGGTCAGCCCCGACGACGTCCCCGACCGCACAACGGGGCCGGAGGCAACAGAAATCAAGGGCGGCAGCTACGCCTGGCTGCGCAAGCTCCAGGAGGAGAAGCGACCCGGGTACGACGACAAGTGGCGCCGGTACGCCGCCAACTATCTCGGCATGCTCAATCTCCTCGACGACCAGATCGCCCGCCTGCACGAGGGACTCGCTCGACGCACCCGGCCGCGCCTGACGGTCGTCCTCGCCGATCACGGTGACTACGTCGGTGAGTACGGCCTGCAGCGCAAGGGCGCCGGCCTGTCCGAGTTCCTGATGCGGATCCCGCTGATCATCACCGGCGACGGCGTCCACCCGCAGCAGCGCGACGAGCCGGTCTCGATCGTCGACGTCCTGCCCACCATCTGCGAGGCCGTCGGCCAACCGATCCCCGACGGCGTCCAGGGCCGCAGCCTGCTCCCGCTCACCCACGGCGAGGACGCACCCGAGGAGGAGTTCGGCAGCATCATCGCCGAGCACGGGTACGGCGGTCGCGCGTACGACGTGACCGCCCGGCCACCGCTGCATTTCGGGTACGACGGCCCGACCTTCGACGAGTTGAACACCGTCACGCAATCCGGCGCCGCACGGATGCTCCGCAGCGGCAACTGGAAGCTGATCGTCCATGCCGACCTGCCCGGTGAGCTGTACGACCTGGCACAGGACCCCGCCGAGCTCGGCAACCTCTTCGACGACGACGTCCATGTGGCCGTCCGCGCCCGCCTCCTGCACCAGCTCGCCCGCTGGCAGGCACGGCTGACCGACGACCTCCCGAACGGCAACTACACCCCGCTCCGCCTGCCCCACAACTGGCGCTGGGCCTCCCAAGGAGAACCAACATGACCACTCTCAGCCGCCGGACCCTGCTGGGTCTCGGCGCCGCCACTGCGGCGGCGATCACTGTCCCTGGCTGCTCCGGCAAGTCCGGTCCGATGCGCGTCTCCTGGTACGGCCCGGACCCGGTGACCAAGGCGCTGAACAAGGCCCTCGACGCGTGGAAGTCGGGCGGCGGCGCGGAGTACACCGCGGAAAGCGCTCCCTTCGACGACTACTGGGACAAGCTCGCCACCCAGACCTCGGGTAACAACGCTCCCGACGTGCTGCGGATGTCGATGAGCTACTTCAGCGACTACGCGGGCCGGAGTGCGCTGAAGGACCTTGGTTCGCTGGGGATCGACACGTCGGGTCTGGACAAGGACGTCGCCGCCAGCGGTGTTGCCGACGGCAAGAACTACGGCATCGGCCAGAGCTCGATCAGCTACTCGATGTACGTCGACGAGGGCGCGATCAAGAAGGCCGGCGGGACCGTGCCGACGGCGGGCTGGACCTGGGAGAAGTTCGCCGAGTTCGCCCGCGACTACGCGGGGTCGGTGCCGGGCTCGTTCGGGTCGAGCGACCAGGCCGGAAACTTCCAGCTGTTCGAGGTGTACGCGCGTCAGCACGGCACGGAAATGTTTTCCGACGACGGCGGAAAACTGCTGACCACCAAGGACACTGTGCAGGAATGGTTCCAGTACTGGGCAGACCTGCGGACCGCCAAGGCGGCGCCGCCCCAGAATGTCAGCGGTGAGACGACGGCGATCGAGAAGTCCCTGATCGCCACCGGCAAGTCTCCACTGCAGTTCGGCTGGGTCCAGCAGGTCACCTTCTACCAGCCGCTGGTGAAGAGCCCGCTGGCCGTGCTCCCGGTCCCGCAGGGCAAGGCCGGCGATCTGAGCGGCCAGTTCGTCAAGGGCCTCGACCTGTGGTGCGTCTCGGCCGCCAGCAAGCACCCCGAGGACGCCGCGAAACTGATCGGGTTCCTGCTGAACGACGAGAAGGCGATCAAGGCGATCGGCATCCTGCTCGGCGTACCGCCGTCGAAGAAGGCGCGTGACCTGGTGTCCGCGGACGCGGGGTCGGCCGGTGCGCGGGCGATCAAGTACGTCGAGGACCTGGCCGGCAAGGTCGGTCCGTCGCCGAAGCCGTGGCCGAAGGGGTACGGCGAGCTGCTGACCGGGTTCGGCCGGATCGCGGAGAACATCGGCTTCGGCAAGAGCAACCCGGCCGCGGGCGCCCAGGAGTTCACGGAAATGGCCGGAAAGACCCTGGGGCAGTGATCGGCCGACTTCGGCAGAGCGTTCCGGCGTACCTGTTTCTGCTGCCCTGGTTCGTCGGCATCGTCGGGCTGACGATCGGCCCGATGGTGCTGTCGCTCTACTACTCGTTCACCGACTACGCGCTGCTGAACACCCCCGAGTGGACCGGCCTGCACAACTACACGGCGCTCTTCCAGGACTCGCGGTACCTGCAGTCGCTCAAGGTCACGTTCATCTATGTCGGCGTCTCGGTCCCGCTCGAGATGGCGTTCGCGCTCGCCGTCGCCGTGCTCCTCAACCGAGGGCTCAAAGGTCTTGCTGTCTACCGAGCGCTGTACTACGTCCCGAGCCTGCTCGGCGGAAGTGTCGCGATCGCCCTGCTGTGGCAGCAGATCTTCGGCAGCGGCGGTCTGCTCAACGACGTCCTCGGCCTGTTCGGCATCCATGGCCGCGGCTGGATCTCCGAGCCAGGTACGGCGTTGTGGACCCTGATCCTGCTCCGGGTCTGGCAGTTCGGCGCCCCGATGGTGATCTTCCTGGCCGGCCTCCGGCAGATCCCGGACGAGGTGCTCGAAGCCGCCGAGGTGGACGGTGCGGGCCGATGGCAACGATTCTGGCGGGTGACGCTGCCGCTGCTGTCGCCGGTGGTGTTCTTCAACCTGGTGCTGCAGATCATCGGCGCGTTCCAGGCGTTCACGCCGGCGTTCGTGATCAGCGGCGGCAAGGGCGGTCCGTCCGACTCGACGCTGTTCTACACGCTGTACCTGTACCAGCAGGCCTTCGGGAACTTCCGGATGGGGTACGCCGCCGCGATGGCCTGGGTCCTGCTGCTGATCATCGCGGTCTTCACCGGACTGAACTTCGTCCTCGGCCGCACCTGGGTGTTCTACGGAGACGAAGGGGTACGCCGATGAGACGCGTACTGGCCCACGCCGGCCTGACCGCGGGCGCGCTGATCATGCTCTACCCGCTGCTCTGGATGATCACCGCGTCGCTGCGACCGAACACCGAGATCTTCGACCATCCCGGCCTGATCCCGGAGCACCCGACGCTCGGGAACTACGCGCTCGGCTGGTCGTCGACCGGGACCAGTTTCGGCATCTACCTGATGAACTCGCTGATCATCTGCGCGGCGGTGGTGATCGGCAACCTGCTGACCTGCTCGCTGACCGCGTACGCGTTCGCGCGACTCACCTTCGTGGGCCGGAAAACGTTGTTCGCGCTGATGCTGGCGACGATCATGCTGCCTGGTCACGTGACCCTGATCGCGCAGTATTCGATTTTCCGGAAGCTGAACTGGATCGACACCTTCTGGCCGATGATCGTGCCGAGTTTCCTGGCCACCGACGCGTTCTTCGTGTTCCTGATGGTGCAGTTCATCCGCTCGATCCCGGTCGAGCTGGACGACGCGGCCCGGATCGACGGCTGCGGGGCGTGGGGCATCTACCGGCGGATCATCCTGCCGCTGCTGTCGCCGGCGCTGGTGACGACGGCGATCTTCTCGTTCATCTGGACCTGGAACAACTTCTTCAGCCAGCTGATCTACCTGTCGACGAGAACCCGGCTGACGGTGCCGGTGGCCCTGCGCGGCTTCCTGGACGCGACCGGCAGCTCGGAGTGGGGCGCGCTGTTCGCGATGAGCGTCGTCACGCTGGTGCCGGTCGTGGTGGTGTTCGTGGTCTTCCAGCGCCGCATCCTGGCCGGAATGGCCCACTCAGGCCTCAAATGACAAAATCCAGGACATGAGGCCGCGCCTGACCGATGTCGCCGAGGCGGCCGGGGTGTCGATGAAGACGGTGTCGAACGTCGTCAACGGCGCCGAGCACGTCCGCGAGGAGACCCGGCAGCGGGTGCTGGCTGCGATCGACAAGCTCGGGTACCGGCCGAACATCGCGGCCCGCAACCTGGCCCAGGGGCGCAGCGGTGTGATCGCGCTCGCCGTACCGCAGCTCGACCGCCCGTACTTCGCCTCGCTCGCGGCCCGGATGCTCGACGAGGCCGAGGCGTTCGGCTGGATCGTGCAGTTCCACCAGACCGGCGGCCGCCGCGAGGCCGAGCTGGCGCTGCTCACCGAGCGGCATCCGGCCCGCCTCGACGGCATCGTGATGAGCCCGCTCGGGCTCACCGCGGAGGATGTGCGGAACCGCGACCCGGGGCTGCCGCTGGTCCTGCTGGGTGAGAAGGCCGGCACGGAGCACCACGCCGATCATGTCGGGATCGACAACCGGGAGGCCGGCAAGGTCGCGACCGAGCATCTGCTCGAACTCGGCCGCCGCCACGTGATGGCGCTGGCGCCCGGGCCGCGGATGGACGACGAGCGGATCAACGGGTACCGCGACGCGCTCGCCGCGGCCGGGCTACCGGTGGACGAGGACATCGTGCTCGCGACCGGCGGCCTCCGCGGCCAGGACGCCGAGCGGACTCTCGGTGACTGGCTGGACTCGGGGAACCCGGCGCCGGACGCGGTCTTCGCGGCCACCGACTGGCTGGCGATGGGCGCGATCCGCGCGCTGGTCCTGCGCGGCCTGCGGGTGCCGCAGGACGTGGCCGTGGTCGGTTTCGACGACATCCCGTACGACCTGGCGACGCTGCCGACCCTGACCACGGTCGCTCCGGACCGGGTCGCGATCGCACGGCTGGCGTTGCAGGCACTGAAAGACCAGGACCCCCAAAGCGAACCACAACGACTGCAGGCTCCCTTCAGCCTCGTGGTCCGCGAGAGCACCACCGGCATCAGCTGACCCTGGCGTATCCCTGGCAAGCAACCCAGACTGGCGGCATGGGTGGGGGAATGGTGGCGATGCTGTTCTCGGACATCGAAGGGTCGACGCAGTTGCTGCGCCGGTTGGGGGACCGCTACCTGGAGGCGCTGGAAGATCACCGGCGGATCCTGCGGGCGGTCTGGACGGCGTACGGCGGGACCGAGATGGGGACCGAGGGCGACAGCTTCTTCGTGGTGTTCGGGACGGCCGGCGAGGCGGTCCGGGCGGCCGCCGACGGGCAGCGACGGCTGGCGGAACATCGATGGCCGGACGACGAGCAGCTGCGGGTACGGATGGGGATCCACACCGGTACGCCGGGTGTGTTCGACGACGACTACTGGGGTATGGACGTCCATCTCGCGGCACGGATCGGGGCTGCCGCACACGGTGGGCAGATCGTGGTGTCGGCCGTCACCGGCGAGCTGACACACCTGCCCGACGGGGTCACGCTGCGCGATCTCGGGACGCACCACCTCAAGGACATCCCGGAACCCGAGCACCTCCTCCAAGTCACCGTCGACGGGTTGAAGGCCGACTTCCCGCCACCACGCACGGTCGGCACGTCGACGAGCCTGCCCTCGCCCGCGACGCC
Source organism: Kribbella speibonae (assembly GCF_004331375.1). Lineage (NCBI taxonomy): Bacteria > Bacillati > Actinomycetota > Actinomycetes > Propionibacteriales > Kribbellaceae > Kribbella > Kribbella speibonae. The sequence continues at coordinate 43,727 of NZ_SJKC01000003.1, forward strand.
GCTGCTCGGGCGCGAACCGGACCTCGGCCGCGTCACCGGTCTGCTCGAGCGGCCCGACGTACGGCTCGTCACGCTGACCGGACCGGGCGGCGCGGGCAAGACCCGCCTGGCGATCGGCGTCGCCAAGGAGCTGACCTCGAAATTCCCGGGCGGGGTGTACTTCGTTCCGCTCGCGGCCGTCACGTCCGCGCCGGTGCTGTGGACGACGATCGCCGAGGCCCTCGACATCCCGCCACGGGAGCGCGGCCGGGTCGTCGCCTACCTCGCGCAGCGGACCTTGCTGCTCGTCCTCGACAACCTCGAGCAGCTCGCGGACGCCGGCAAGGTCGTCGCCGAGATCCTCGAGGGCGCGCCGCATGTGAAGCTCGTCGCGACCTCCAGGCGAGCGCTCGGCCTCACCGGCGAGTACCAGCATCCGGTGCTGCCGCTCCCGATCGCGGATGCCGCTGTGGAACTCTTCGTCCAGCGTGCCCAGGCCGTCCGGCCGGCGTTCACTCTGACCGAGGAGAACACCGCCGACGTGGTCGCGATCTGCCGGCGGCTGGACGGGCTGCCGCTGGCGATCGAGTTGTGCGCGCCGCGGATCCGGCTGCTCAGCGTCAAGGAACTGCTGGCCAGGATCGACCAGTCGCTCGACATCGCGTCCACCAGTACGGTGACCCCGGAACGCCAGCGGACGCTGCGGGACACGATCGCGTGGTCGTACGAGCTGCTCGGCCCCGAGCACCGCCGGACGTTCCGCTGCCTAGCGGTCTTCGCCGGCGGCGCCGACCTGGCCGCGATCGAGAAGGTTGCCACGGGCATCGACCCGCTCGACGCCCTCGCCGAGTTGCACGACGCCAACCTGATCACGGTGTTCGACGGGCCCGACGGCACCCGCGTCCGGCTGCTGGAGACCATCCGCCGGTACGCCGCCGACGAGCTGCGCGCCACGGACGAGGATGCCGCCGTCCGCAGCAGCCACGCCGGCTACTACGCCGACCTTGCCGAGATGATCGAGGACACCAAGAAGACCACGTCCGACCTGCCGGTCGATCGTGCCGAGATCGACCTGGACAACTTCCGTACCGCTCTCAGCTGGGCGACCGGCCACGACCTACCGACCGCTCTCCGGCTCTGTTCGGCCCTGGCCTGGGTCTGGATCGTCGGCGGCTACCTGGCCGAGAGCCGCGCCTGGCACGAGCAGATCGTCGCTGCCGCCGGTACGACGTCGTCGCCGGAGCTGGCCGCCTGTCTGCGCGGATTCAGCAACGTCTTGTTCATCCAGGGGGAGGCGAAGCACGCCGAAGAGGTAGCGGCCCGCAGCGTCGAGATGGCCCGGGGGCTCGGCGATCCGGCCGGCATCGCGTACGGAATGACCGTGCTCGGCTCGATGCAAGGGCAGCGAGGGGACGCACGTGCGGCGCGGGTGACGCTGACCGAGGCCGTCGAGCGGCTCCGGTCCTTGGACGACGAGTGGCGGTTGGCCCGGGTGCTCAACCACCTGGGCGGGATCGAGGAGGAACTCGGCAACTTCGAGCGCGCGGAGGAGCTGCTCCGGGAGTCGCTGAGGATCACGGAGTCGCACGGGGACGCGTACGAGCTCGCCATTGTGGGGCAGAACCTCGCCTACCTGCTGACCCTCGCCGGCCGTCTCGACGAGGCCGGCGGGCTGGCCCGTGGGCTGGTTCCCACCGTGCTGGCGATCGGCAGCCCGACGCTCACGATGGCGTTCTCGAACACCGTGATGAACATTCTGCTGCGCCGCGGGGATCCCGTTCGCGCCGCACACCTGTTCGGGGCGGAGGAGGCGATGGGCGAACGGCTCGAGATCCCCAACCCCCATCTGGACGAGGAACTCGCGGAAGCCCTCGAACTCGTCGGCGACACACTGTCCCGCGAGGACTGGGATCGTCACCGGCAGGCGGGCAGGACGGAGCGCGTCGAGGAGCTGCTCGACCGCTTGGCACTCTGACCGCCGCAGCAAGATCTCCGACGGTCATGCCGAAAGATTGAGTACAGACTTCAAACGGTTGACCACGAACAGTGGCAACTACATACTTCTTGCACCGCCGTCGGCGGAGCTGTGGGGGCAGTTGGGGGCTGGGGATCATGGGAAGGAACAAGGGGGCACGTCATGCATGCCTGGAAGTTGATTCGTGCTGCGCTGGTGACTGCAGTCGTCGGCGCGACTTTGGCGGCGGTTCCGGTGACCGCCGATGCCGTACCACCGACCAGTGCGATCGAAGTGAACACGACGTCGGTCGCTCGTGGGCAGACGTTCACGATCACACAGACCGTGTACAACGATCGGGACTTCACGATCACCGGCGGGAAGGCCGGGCTGTACGCCAAGGAGACGTCACTGCCGGCCATGGTGGAGCTGGTGTCGTGTCCGGGGGCGTTCGCCTGTGACACGCTCGGCACCAGTGTTCGTGGCGGGGTGGCGGACGTTCCGCCGGGTGAGTCCCGCACGGTCGTCTTCACGCTCAGGGTCAAGGCGGATGCTCCGCTCGGAACGATCACGCTGCAGCACCAGTTCATCGGAGAGAACTACGCGTTCGAGGTCTTCGACGGACCGGCGCTCACGATCTTGCAGCAGCCGGCGGACGTCGCGGTGACGATGACCGCGGCGGTGAAGATGGTGACGACGGCGCGGATCACGTACACGATCTCGGTGAAGAACAACGGTCCGGACCCGGCGACCGGCGTGCGCGTCGTCGCGACCGGTCCGTCGGCGACGGCGTACTACGCGTCGACCTGTACCCGGGTCGGCACCACGCGGACGGTGAACTGCGATATCGCCTCGCTGGCCAGCGGCGCCACGGTGACGCGGACGCTGACGGTGAACACCGGAATGCTCACGGCGGGTGTGCTGACCGCTACGGCGCAGCGTACGGCGAGTTCGCCGAACGACCCGGTGGCGGCGAACGACAAGGCGACGCGCTCCTGCACGGCCGTTACCGGGCTGCTCGTGCGCTGCTGACTGACAACACACTGAGGTAGTACGACGGCCGGCGGCCGCGGGTTCTCGAGTCCCCGCGGCCGTCGGTTCTTTTGTGTCTACGCCTTGCATCGAGGGGTGGGTCAGGTTTACGGTCCGGGTTAACGTTTAAGTGAGTGTTAGTGAGCACTTCTTCGAAACTTGGAGCAACTATGATCAGTCGGCGACGGTTCCTGCAGGTGACCGGTGCGGCGATTGCCACCTCCACGCTGGCGGCCTGCGGCGACGGCGGGGCGGGCGGAGGGGGCGCGAAGGCGTCGGGCGAGCTCACGCTGCCGACGTACAAGCCGTTCGAGGGTCTGCACCCGGACTTCCCGGGGGCCGAGTCCGGCCTCGAGCCCGGGTTCCTGAAGTTCCCGGCGGACGCGGTCTCGAGCGTGAAGGCGCCGCCGCTGAAGAGCGCGGTCACCGCGCTGACCGAGACGTTCGCGACGCCCCCGCCGCCGATGGGCAGCAACCCGATGTGGCAGGCGCTGAACTCCGCGCTGGGCGGTGAGCTCCGGCTGACCATCGGCACCGACCCGGGCTACCCGGAGAAGTTCGCGACGCTGCTGGCCAGCGACTCGCTGCCGGACCTGATGTGGCTGCCGCCGAACCAGGGCATCCCGAACATCGGCCCGATGCTCGAGGCGAAGTTCCAGGACCTGACCAAGTACCTGTCCGGTGACGCCGTCCTGGAGTACCCGAACCTGGCCGCGCTGAAGCCGGCCTCCTGGCGGACCGCCGTGGTGAACGGAAAGATCTGGGGCGCCCCGATCCCGTCGACGCCGTTCGGCCAGGTGATGATGGGCAATCCGAAGACCTGGGCGAAGGTCGGCGGTCTGCAGTGCACCACCGCGGACGAGTTCTTCGCCAAGTGCAAGGAGCTCACCAACGGCACGAACTACGCGCTCGAGCCGGCGATCATCAACATGCTGCACATGTTCGGTGAGTGGTTCGGCGCCCCGAACGGCTGGCGCGTGAACCAGGACCGGTCGCTGACGCACCTCTACGAGACCGACAACTACAAGGCCGCCGTCGAGTACGCCGCCAAGCTCTGGGCCGCGAAGGTGTTCTACCCGGACCTCAACCTGGCCGATGCCACGCCGAAGACGGTGAACGGCCAGATCGCCGCGCAGGTCGTGGTCGGCCCGCGTGCGACCGCCGACTTCCGGACCCTGGACCCGACGCTGTTCGTGGACACGATGATCCCGTTCGGCCACGACGGCAAGGCGAAGCCGGTCTACGACATGGGCTACGGCACGGTCGGGTTCACGCCGTTCAAGAAGACCGACGAGGGCCGGATCCGCGAGCTGCTCGCGTTGATGGACTACCTGTCGGCGCCGTTCGGCACCAAGGAGTACCTGGTCAAGAACTTCGGCGTGGAGGGGCAGCAGTACCAGCTCGACGCGCAGAAGAACCCGGTGCTGACGAAGGCCGGTCAGCAGCAGGCGCCCGGTCTGGTCAGTGCGCTGCAGATCATGAACTCCCCGGAGAGCGTGATCTTCAACCCGGCGAACCCGGACGACACGCGCAAGATCTACGAGACCGAGCAGAAGCTGCTGACGTTCGCGATGCGGAACCCGACCGCGGGCACGTACTCCGACACGTCGAGCAAGGTCGGCCCGAAGCTGACCGCGGCGTTCCGGGACACGATCGTCGACATCGTCACCGGCCGGCAGAAGATGGACGCGTACGACGCGGCGCTCAAGCGCTGGAAGTCCGGCGGCGGTGACAAGATGCGCGGCGAGTTCGCCGCCGTACTGCCGTCGAGCGTTCCGGTCACCGGGTCCTGATCGATGCTGAAGGCCAACTCGGAGAAGCGGCAGGCCAAGAACGGCCTGCCGCTGAAGGCGAAGTGGCGCCGGGACTGGCAGATGGTGCTGCTGATGATCCCCGGCGTCGTCTTCCTGCTGGTGTTCTTCTACCTGCCGGTGCTCGGAAACGTCGTCGCTTTCCAGGACTTCCAGCCGTTCCTCGGCATCATGCACAGCGAGTGGAACGGCGTACAGAACTTCGTCAACCTGTACGCCAACCCGGACTTCTGGGATGCGTTGCGGAACACGCTGGTGCTGGCCGGTGTCCAGTTGCTGCTGTTCTTCCCGGTGCCGATCGGGCTGGCGCTGATCGTCGACTCGCTGGTCAGCAACCGTTTTAGGCGCTGGTTCCAGACGATCGCGTACTTGCCGCACTTCCTGTCCTGGGTGCTGGTCGTGACGCTGTTCCAGCAGTCGCTGGGCGGTGCCGGGTTCGTCAACAACCTGCTCCGGCAGGCGGGTCTGGACCCGATTCCGTTCATGACCAACCCGGACACCTTCCCGCTGCTCGTCGTCGCGCAGCTGATCTGGAAGGACGCCGGCTGGGCGATGATCATCTTCCTCGCGGCACTCACCACGGTCGACGTGTCGTTGTACGAGGCTGCCGCGGCGGACGGAGCGGGCCGGTGGCGGCGGCTGTGGCACATCACGCTGCCGTCGCTGCGGACCGTCATCGTGCTGCTGCTGATCCTGCGGATCGGCGACATCCTCAGCGTCGGGTTCGAGCAGTTCATCCTGCAACGCGATTCGGTCGGCTCGGGCGCGGCCGAAGTACTGGACACGTTCACGTACTACGCGGGTGTCGTCGGTGGTGACTGGAGTAGTGGCGCCGCGGCCGGACTGGCCAAGGGCGTGGTCGGTGCGTTGCTGCTGTGGGGCGCCAACTCCCTCGCTCATCGGCTCGGTGAGCCGGGCATCTTCCAGAAACGAGGGGCCTCATGAGACCGGTCTGGAAGGAGAACCCTTCTCCGGCGTACCAGGCGATCAAAGCAGTCGTCCTCGGCGGCTTCGCCCTCGCCATCGTCATCCCGATCCTGGTCGTGATCTCGACGTCGCTGGCCAGCGACGAGGACATCATCGACGCGGGCGGGTACGTGCTGTGGCCGTCGCATCCGACGTTCAAGGCGTACCAGACGCTCTTCTCCGGTGGGCTGATGGGCAGAGCGATCCTGGTCAGCGTGTTCGTGACGCTGGTCGGTACGGCGATCGCGCTCGCGGTCACGATCGCGCTGGCGTACGCGACGTCGCGGCCGGTGCTGTTCGGGCGGCCGGTGCTGCTGATGGTGCTGTTCACGTTGCTGTTCGCGCCGGGCATCATCCCGATGTTCCTGGTGGTGAAGCAGTTCGGGCTGCTCGACAGCCTGTGGTCGCTGATCCTGCCGGGCGCGCTCGGAGCCTTCAACTTCGTGGTGCTGCGGACGTTCTTCATGAACGTGCCGGGTGAGTTGCTGGAGAGCGCCCGGATCGACGGCGCCAGCGACTTCACCATCCTGCGCCGGATCATCATGCCGCTGTCGAAGGCGGTGATCGCGGTCGTCGGGCTGTTCTACGCGGTCGGGTTCTGGAACGCGTTCTTCAACGCGCTGCTGTACCTGAACGACACGTCGAAGTGGCCGGTCCAGGTGATCCTGCGGACCTACGTCCTGCAGGGCAAGTCGTTGTCCGCCGACCAGCTCGGCGTCCACCCGCCGCCACAACCCCAGTCCCTGCAGATGGCCGTCGTCGTGGTCGCGCTGGTCCCGATCGCCATGGTCTACCCATTCCTCCAACGGCACTTCACCAAAGGCGTCATTACGGGTGCCGTCAAAGGGTGATCTGCAAGAATCGATATATGTCCTCACCTTTGGCGGAGCGGCCGACGCTGCGGATGGTGGCGAAGGAGGCCGGTGTCTCGGTCGCGACCGTGTCCTACGTGCTGTCCGGACGGCATCGCAGCCACACGATCAAGGACTCCACCGCAGACCGGGTCCGCGAGGCCGCGTCGCGCCTGGGGTATCGGCGCAACGACGCGGCCCGCGCGATCCGGACCGGCAAGTCCGATCTGGTGCTGCTGTCGCTGAACGTGCTCGCGGACCCGTGGTCGCAGGCCGTCGCGGCCACGGTCAGTACGGCGGTGTCGCCGCTGGGGAAGACCGCGCTGATCGTCGCGGACGGCGACTGGCGGACCGTGCTGGCCAACCGGACGCCGGACGTGATCTTCATCGACAGCATCACACCGGACCCGGAGCAGATCGCCGAACTGGAGGCGTTCGCGGCGCAGGGCGTGCAGATCGTGGCGTTCAGCGAAACCCTGGAACCGCAGGGCTTCGACGTGATCCGGTCGGGCGCCGAGCCGCGCTGCCACCTCGCGGTGGAGCACCTGCTGGAGCATCACGACCGCGTCGGCGCACTCACGTCCCGGACCAAGGGGTTCGCCCGCTTCGACGCGTACGTGAACACGTTGCGCGCCGCCGGCAAGCCGATCAGCAGCGACCAGATCGAGGTCTTCGAACAGCACCCGGAAGGCGCGTACCGGGCCGCCATGGCGCTGCTGTCCAAGCCGGATCGGCCGACCGCGCTGTACTGCACCACTGACTTCGCCGCGATCGCCGCCGTCCGGGCGGCGCACCGGTTGCGGATCGACGTACCGGGCGATCTGGCGATCGTCGGCGTCGGCAACACCCCCGAAGGCGAGCACCTCGACCCGTCGCTGTCCACCGTCGGACCGGTCGGTTTCAACGAGGCGCTCGCCCGGATCATCGTGAGCAGATTGACCGACCGGGAGGGCGCACCCGGTGAGGTGTTCGACTTCCCTTGGCAACTGATCATCCGGGAGTCTTCTTGAGTCAGCCCAACGTCGTACTGATCTGTGTCGACGAATGGCGGGGCGATGCGATGTCGTGCGCCGGCCATCCGTACGTCGAGACGCCGCATCTGGACGAGCTGGCGCGGAACGGGGTGCGGTTCAGCCGCGGGTACTCCGCGACGCCGACGTGCGTGCCGGCCCGGGTGGCGCTGTTCACCGGGCAGTCGCAGGAGCGGCACGGGCGCGTCGGGTACACCGACGGCGTACCGTTCGACGCCGCGCATCCGGTAACGGTGCAGGGCGAGTTCCGGCGCGCCGGGTACCACACGCAGGCAATCGGCAAGATGCACGTGTGGCCGGAGCGGGCCCGGCTCGGGTTCGACGACGTGATCCTGCACGACGGGTTCCTGCACCACTCGCGGCGTACGTACCGGCAGCAGTTCGGGTTCTTCGACGACTACGTGCCGTGGCTGCGCCGACAGCCGGGGGTGTCGCCGGACGCGGAGTACTTCGACCACGGGGTGAACTGCAACTCGGTCGTCGCGCGTCCGTGGGACAAGGCGGAGGAGCTGCACCCGACGCACTGGATCGGCACGCAGACGATCGACTGGCTGTACCGGCGGGATCCGACGAAGCCGTTCTTCCTGTACCTGTCGTTCCATCGGCCGCATCCGCCGTACGATCCGCCGGCGTGGGCATACGACCGGTACGACGCGTTGCCGCCGTACTCGCAGACGCTGGGTGACTGGGAGGACGACTGGGACGAGTTCCGGCAGGACGGGGACTACCAGGCGGCGATCGGGGACCTGCCGGATCGCGTCGTGCACCGCGCGCGGGCCGGGTACTACGGGCTGATGGCGCAGATCGACCTGCAGCTCAACCGGATCCGCGAGGCGCTGGTCGATTTCGGGGTGTACGACGACACGATCATCGCGTTCACCTCCGACCACGGCGAGATGATGGGCGACCACCGGATGTTCCGGAAGTCGGTGCCGTACGAAGGGTCCGCGCGGGTGCCGTTCGTCGTCGCGGACCGGGCTTCGGCCGCTTCGGTACGCGGTGGCGTCGTGGACCAGGTGGTCGAGTTGCGAGATGTGATGCCGACGTTGCTCGATCTGGCCGGGGTGCCGGTTCCGTCGTCGGTGGACGGGGTGTCGCTGGCGCCGTTCCTGCGTGGGGAGTCGGTGCCGGTGCGGGAGTGGTTGCACGGCGAGCATCTGCATTTCGGGCAGTCGATCCAGTGGGTGACGGACGGGAAGATCAAGTACGTCTGGGGCTCTGCGCTCGGCGTGGAGCAGTTGTTCGATCTCGTCGCGGATCCGGGGGAGTTGCGGAACTTGGTGAAGACCGAGCCTGAGCTGCGGGAGTTGTGGCGGTCGCGGCTGATCCAGGATCTGACCGGGCGCGAGGAAGGATTCGTTGCCGACGGCAATCTGGTGACCGGGCGTCCGGTGACCGCGATCCTCGAGCACACCAGGGAACGCGTTGCACGCGCCGCCGGCTGACGACTGGGAGCCGGTCGACATCGGCGAGTCCGATACGTCCGTCTACCGCCGAGGCAACATGTTCGCCAAGTGCTGCGCCCCTTCCGGGGTCGCCGACCTGACCGCCGAACGCGACCGCATCACCTGGCTCGCCGCTACGGGGTTGCCCAGCGCAACAGTCGTTGACTGGTTCGAGTTGTCCTCGGACGGTGCTTGTCTGGTGACGTCGGCGGTGCCTGGTGTTCCCGGGGACAGCCTCCCGCCGGAGTCCCATGAGCGTGCGATGCGGAGCCTCGGCGTGGTTCTTCGTGAGTTGCACTCGCTGACCAACTGCCCGTTCGAGCGGCCGCTCGCGGACGTGATCGCGACGGCGACCGACGTCGTACGGCGTGGCGCTGTGAACCCGGCGTACCTGACCGACGAGTGGCGCCGGCTGCACCCGACCGAGCTGCTCGACCAAGTAGTTGCCGAGCGCCCCTATGTCGAGAGCGTCCTGGAGCCGGTCGTCTGTCACGGCGACGCCTGCCTGCCGAACATCTTCTTCGACCCCGAGACCCTTGAGGTCACCGGCCTCATCGACCTCGGACGACTCGGCGTCGCCGACCGGTACACCGACCTCGCCCTCACCACGATCCAGCTCCACGACGAGTGGTCCGCCGACCCGGCGCCGTTCCTCGAGGCGTACGGCGTACCGGACCCGGACCCGCGCCGCCTGCACTTCTTCCGCCTCCTCGACCCGCTCACCTGGGGCTGACCATGAGAGTCGAGCTCGTCGCCCTGGTCGTCTCCCGCGAGCACGCCTTCGAAGGACGCCCGCAGGACGGCCCGCGCCCCGACCCCGAGCCGGTCGCGCGTACCGAGATCGAGGTCCGCGCCGGCCTCGGCATCGTCGGCGACCGCTACTACGCCCAAGCGATCCACAAGAACGCCGCCGTCACCCTGATCGACGCCGCGTCCCTCGACGAGGTCGAGCGCGTTCTCAACCTGGACACGCCTCTCGACCCGCACCTCACCCGGCGCAACATCGCCGTCCGCGGCTTCCCGATCGACGAACTCGCCGCCCACCGCGCCGCCGACGGCACCCGCGTTCCCGGCCGGCGCTTCACGCTGGGTTCGGTCACCTTCCAGGCGAACCGCCCGGCCAACCCGTGCGCGTGGATGGACGAGGTCCTCGCACCCGGCGCGATGCAGGCGCTGCGAGGACACGGCGGCATCCGCGCCACCCCACTCACCTCCGGCGTCCTCCGCCTCGGGCCCACCGAACTCACCGTCCTGGACTGAGGCTGGGGAGGTTTGCTTGCCCTTTCGGGCACAAAACCCTCCCCAAGTCGGCGCGGAACTTTCGGAGGGTTTTCGGTGGGGAGTGGTTAGCGTTGAGGGGTGAGGCTGGTGGGTGCCCTTGTTGTGTTGGCGGTGGTCGCCGGATGCAGCGACACGGCTCCGTCCGGTAACTCGACCCTGCCGCCAACCACCCCGACCGTCACGCCAAGCTCACCCACGGCTCCCGCCACGACGCCCTCGCCCACGCCTGCCCCGACGCCCACACGCACCACGCCCAGTCCGGCACCCACCGTGTCCGGGCCGGTGAGTATGTCGATCCCCGCGATCGGCGTACGCAATCTGAGGGTCGTCGCCTACACCGGCACCGCCGACGACCGGCCGGGCACCCGGATCCAGGACCGCGGCGTCGCCGCCAGCCCACGCGGGCGTGCCGGCGGGGTGGGCCCCGGTGAGATCGGAAACTTCATCGTGACCGGCCACCGCGTCAGCCACGGACGACCGCTCGTGCGAGCGCCGGAGCTGAGGAACGGCGACCACGTCCTGATCAGAGTCGGCAGCACGGTGTACGACTACGTGATCACCCGGACGATGACGATCTCCTTCCGCAAGCCCGCCGAGAAGGCGCAGCAGAACGCCGCCGTACCGGGCAGCCCCGGTGTGAAGCCGACCCAGCCGATGCTGACGATCTCCACCTGCGCCACGCCGGAGGACCACGCGGCGGGCAACTACTGGCACGACGAACTCGGGAACCCAGAACACCGGATCAACAAGATCGGCACCCTGGTCGCGACCCGCTCCTAGGTCGGCTGCAGGTCCCGGATCAGCGTGGTGGGCTTGCCGGCGAGCGCGGCTGGGAGGAGCTTGCGGAGCACCGGCAGGCGGAGGATCCACAGCATGACGCGCCGCGCGACCAACTCCAGCCGGGTCCGCGGCAGGAACCATCGCCCGGTCGACCGCGCGACCTTCTGCTTCTCCTCGACGACAGGCCGCCAGACCTGTTCGTACTCCGCCAGACCGGCCTCGACCGACGACGAGCTCACCAGTTTGTCCGCGAGCAGGAACGCCCCGGCGATCCCGAGCGAAGCGCCTTGCCCGGCGAGCAGCGACACCGCCCCACACGCGTCTCCGACCAGTGCGACCCGCCCCGAACTCCACCGTGGCATCACGATCTGCGCGACCTGGTCGTAGTAGATCTGGTCGTCGTCCGGACACAACGCCAGCGCCTCCGGCACCACCCACCCGAGATCGGCGTACGCCGACCTGATCGCCGCGCGGGTATCCGCCGGCGGAGCAGGATCCGCCGTCCGGTGCACCGCGAACGACGCCACGCGCCCGTCCCGGAGCGCGTAGAACCCGAACTGGCTGCCCATCGTGTCCGTCAGGCAGAACCGCCCGCCGACCTCGGCGTGGATCTCCGGCGCGTCGAAGCTGTACGCCGCGGTGTGGAACCCGAGGAACCGCAGGTACGACGACTCCGGCCCGAACGCGAGCCGGCGGACGGCGGAATGGATGCCGTCGGCACCGATCAGCAGATCCCCGTCCAGCGTGGACCCGTCGGCGAGCTCGACCTGTACGCCGTCCGCGCGCGGCGTGACGCCCGTGAGGGTCGCGCCGTACCGCAGGTCCACGGCGCTCGGCAGGTGCTCGCGGAGGACCTGTTCGAGATCCGGTCGCATCATGCTGAGTACGTCGCCCTCGGCGAACTGCAGGATGTTGATCCCCGCCTGCTGGCGGCCGTCCGCGTCGACCAGGGCCGCCTCCTCGACGTGGTACGCGACCTCCTGCATCGCGGGCAGCAGCCCCATCGCGCGCATCGCGTCGTACCCCGGGCCGAAGAAGTCGATCATGTAGCCCTGCGGGCGCGGCCCCGGACTGCGTTCGAGGACGGTGACGTCCTGGCCGAGCGTCGACAGGCGGTTCGCCAGCGCGAGCCCGGCGATCCCGGCTCCACCGATGATCACGTGCATTTCAACTCACCAGCCTTCGCAGAACAGTGGTCAGGTGCGGGGACTCCGGCCCGAGGGTCCGGTGCAGGAGCAGGCCGTCGATGGTCGCCGCGAGGACGGCGGCGGTCGCGGACGGCTCGGCGACCTGGTGGATCGCGAGCCAGTCGGCCAGCCGGGTCCGGAAGTCCGTGATCAGGGCGGCGATCTGCGCGTGCAGGTGCTCGTCCCGGGTCGCGGCCAGGTAGGTCTCGGTGAAGAGCAGCGACGTCGGGTCGGTCCCGTCGTACCGCTCGAGCGAGCCCAGCATCGCGTCGACGGCGGCGGCCGGGGTGGGCGCGGACGTGAAGTCGGTCGCCGCGAGCACCTCGCGCATCATCGCGATCGCGGCCTCGGTCAGCACGTCCTGCACGGACGAGAAGTGGTAGTGCACGACGCTCGGGGTGACGCCGGCGCGTTCGGCCAGGATCCGCGTACTCACCGCCGACCAGCCGCGTTCGGGGATCAGTTCCACGGCAGCGGCCAGCAACCGCCGCCGTACCTCCTGACCTTGTTTCGCCGTCGGGGCCATCGAATTCCTCCAGGGCGATCGTCCTGTACGATCGTCCTGATCGTAGAAGGTGTGACAGCGCGAGGGCAAGCGGGGTCAGAACTACTTACGGCCGAACTTCCACCACTTCGGCTTGTTCATCTTGATCTCGTCGGCCGTCATCGGCGGCGGGACCGGGGGCCGGGACTCCTCGGTGAGGAAGTCACCGGACTCGGTGTCGTACGGCGTGACGCCGAGTTGGCGGCTGATCTCCATCACGATCGGGATCGACCGCGGGCCGTCGTTCAGGTAGAACGTGATGTCGCGGACCTCGACGCCCTTGCCGATCGTCATCTCGACGTCGTACTCCGGACTTCGCAACGCCAGCCAGGACGGTTTGCTCGTGTCCACGTCCGGCACCACTTCCCGGACCTTGGCCACCACGTCGGTCGCCAGACCCACCGCCGGCGGCTCGTAGTCGACCGGAATGTCGTCGAGGCGCCGTACGCCTCCTGGCCCGCGCATCGCATAAACAGCCCAGCTCATGCCCCCCAGCATGCCAGGCCGGTCAGCGCTTGCGGGCGGCGAGGATGGCGAAGGTCAGGTATTGGCCGTTGTCGGCCTCGAGCATGTCGAGGGCGCCGTCGCGTTCGCCGCGGTACTCCGAGACCGCGTGGGACCACTTGACCCAGTCGGCCCAGCCGTTCTCCTGCAGGCGCGCGGCGGTGACGTCGACGAGCTCGGTGATCTCCCACTGGAACCGCCACCAGTCCGCCGTGTGCCAGGCGAGCGCCTCCCAGCCGACCATCTTCTTGATGTGCTCCGGAATGTGGCCGAGCTCGCGGACCTCCTGGGTCATCGCCGGTGTCGCGACGCCGAGCTGCCCGCCGGGCTTGAGGAAGGACGTGATGTAGGACAGGTAGTTGTCCGCGGTACCGAAGTACTCGTAGGCGTCGACGCAGACGATCGCGTCGAAGAACCCTTGCGCGAACGGCAGCGTGTGCGCCTCCGCCTTCAGCGTCACGACGTCGTCGCGGTCGATGTGCGCGGCGGCGTCCGTTGGGTCCACCCACAGGTCGGCGGCCCAGACCTGAACGCCGTACTCCTTCGCGAGGAAGACGGCGGTCGCGCCCTTCCCGGAGCCGAGGTCGAGCACCCGCATCCCCGGTCGCAGGTCGAGGTCGCGCGCGAGATCCTCCAGCAACCACAGCGGATTCGGGCCCATGTCGCCGGCCAGCAGCCAGTCCGCGTCGTACGCGCTGGCCCGCGGGTAGTCGTCGTGCTTCAGGTCTGCCACCGGCACAGGGTAGCGAGATCAAAACGGGATGTGCCCGGCATTTTCGGCGGGCAGAGTGGTGGGATGACTCAACTTGATCCGGTGATTCGCTCCTTCTATCGCGACCGGTACGTCGAGGACGATCGGCTGGTCGTCCGCGGGCACGGCCGGCTCGAGTTCCTGCGCACCCAGGAGTTGCTGCGGCGCTGGCTGCCGCCCGAATCCGTCGTACTGGATGTAGGCGGCGCGACCGGCGTCCACGCGCGCTGGCTCGCCGCGGACGGGCATCGGGTCACGCTGGTCGACCCGGTTCCGGAGCACGTGCAGCAGGCGGCGACGATCGGAACCTTCGCGGCCGAGGAAGGCGACGCGCGGGAGCTCCGGCAGGCGGACGCGAGCGTGGACGTGACGCTGCTGCTCGGTCCGCTCTACCACCTGGTCGACGCGGCGGATCGTGCGCAGGCGCTGGCAGAGGCGGTACGGGTGACGCGGCCCGGCGGGGTGGTGGCCGCCGCGGGCATCAACCGGTACGGCGGCCTGCTCGAGGCCGGGAGCAACGGAACGCTCACCGAGGAGCGACTGCCCCTCTTCCTCGAGGCTTTCGCCTCCGGCAGTATCGACGGCTCCGCCGGCTTCACCGTCGCCTACTTCCACCACGCCGCCGAACTCGCCGCCGAACTCACCACCGCCGGCCTCACTGGCGTCGAGGTTCTCGGCATCGAAGGCCCCGCCAGCAACATCCTCGAGAACGCCGCCCCGGACACCATCGAAACCCTGCTCCCCGCCGCCGTCCTCCTCGCCCGCCAGGTCGAATCCGACCCGAACCTCCGGGCCGCCAGCCCGCACTTCCTCGCCCACGGCCGGGTAGTCAGTTGACTGCGTTCCGTGGCGGCGGTCGCGGAATGATGTCAATAGGTGCAATCCGGTTCACCGGATGGCGGTCCAGGCCGTAATATCAGCCGGCGGCCGGCACTGGGGGTGTACCGGCCCTTCTGATGCATCGGGTGGGACCGGCGGACTGCCGGTACTGGGGAGAAGCGGGAAGTTATGGCGGACAAGCCGGCACCCAAGCCTGGGCACTTCCTGCCAGGCGGCGACGGTGACCAGATCTCGAACGACGACCGGAAGCCGGCGGTTTCGGCACCGTCGGGGGCGCCGTTGGCGGCACCCACGCCGCGGCTCGGCGGGGAAGCGCCGCCGACGCCGCCGCAGTTGAGCGGGTCCCGGATCGAGTCCCGCCGTACGACGCTGTCCGGCAGCCGGCTCGGCCCGCCGCCGGCCGACGACCCCGCCGCCGCGGCGTACCGGCAGGTGTTCCACCCGGAGCCGGTGCCGTTCATCCCGAAGAAGCGGTCCAAGGGCCTGATCGCGCTGATGGTCGCCGCGGTGCTGCTGTTCCTCGCCGGCGGCGCGACGTTCGCGGTCAAGGTCCTGTCGTCCGACGGGATCATCGCGACCCCGATGCCGACCACGAAGCCGAGCGACGCGCCGACGACCAGGGACCCGGTCGGCCAGGGCACCCCGGACACCGACATCGTCGGCAAGAACGCGATCTACTCCGCCGGGGCGCTGGCCGTGGCGAAATGCCCGGAACCCGCGTTCCGGCCGACGTCCAAGGAGAACGTCCGTTCGTACTACCAGGCGCTGACCGCCTGCATGGACAAGGCGTGGGAGCCGATCATCACCAAGGCCGGATTCGAGTTCCGGTCGCCGAACCTGATCATCTTCGACGACGGTGACGAGACCGCGTGCGGCGTCCAGCAGGAGCTCGCGCTCTACTGCCAGGACGAGCACGGCGGCAGCGCGACCATGCCGTGGCAGAAGATCGTCGAGGACTACCCGAAGAACAAGACCGAGATCCGCGTGGAGATGGCGCAGTCCTTCGGCTTCGTGTACGGCGTCCACGTGCAGAACCTGACCGGGATGGCCGACGCCTCCGACAACCTCGCCGCCACCGCGGCGAGCACGACCGCGAAGCTCGAGGTGAACCGGCGCGCCGCGCTGCAGGCATACTGCTTCGGCGCGGTGTTCTTCGGCGCGGCCAAGGCGAGCTTCCCGTTGCGCGGCGATCTGCTCCGGGAGTGGAACGGCCTGATCCAGCGGCGCGGCGACGAGCACACCAAGGACAAGGTCCGCGACCACGGCTCCAGCAAGAGCCTCGCGCTGTGGATGAGCCAGGGCCTGGCGACAACCAACCCCGGAGCCTGCAACACTTTCGTCGCAGCATCCGCCAAGGTCAGCTGAGCGAGATGGGAACGATCGATGCCTGACTCCGAGGAAGGTGCACCGGAGCCCGGGCACCGCGCGTCCGGTCAACCGGCGGCCGGCACCCGCCCGCTGACCCTGAAGACTGCGCAGCCCGGCGGCCTGGGTCCCGCCCGCTCGGTCTCGCTCGACGACGCCCCGCTTCGCCGCAAGGCACGTCCGCTGCCCACGGAGCCGGGTACGACGAGTGAGTACAGCGGCCCGCCCGCGGCGCCGCAAACCGGCGTACCGCTCACGCCACTGACCGGAACCCGCCGCGTCGGCGGCCCTCGCCCCACCGGCTGGCACTCGAACCCGTCCCGCTCCGGCGCTCAGTTCACCACCGAACCCCCACCGGCCGCCCCGCCGCGCCAGTACTCCCGCCCGATCATCGTCGGCCTGTCCATCCTGGTCATCCTGATGCTCACCGGCGCCACCATCGGCGGCTTCAAACTCGTCAACTCCTACGGAGTCGAACGCCCCCTCTCGCAGCCCTCTGTCAAGAAGTCCCAGGCTCCGCTCCCCGTCCCCCCGAACCCCACGGTCACTGTCACCGCCACGACGGTTCCCGACATGGTCCGCCTGCAGAAGAACGAGCTGTACAAGGTTGGCAAGGTGCCGGTCGTCAACTGCAAGGAGCCGGCTATCAAGCTCACCAACCAGGCCGCGGTGCTCCGCTTCTACCAGGCGATGCTGCCGTGTCTGAACAAGGCGTGGGGGCCGTTGGTGAAGAAGGCCGGTTACCCCTTCCGTTCACCGAAGGTCACGCTGGTCGCGGGGAACGTCTCGTCGTGCATCGGAAACACGACCGACTCCCACTACTGCGGCGCGGACGAGACAATCAGCATGCAGTGGCAGGACGATTTCAAGACGTACAAGACCAACCCGTCCTGGGCCCGCCTGCTGATGATGAACACCTTCGCGCATGAATACGGCCACCACGTGCAGTGGCTGACCAACATCCTGATCTCGTCTGACTCACGCGAGGGCTGGACGAACTCGAAGGGCGCGAAGCTGGAGTGGAGCCGTCGCCTTGAACTGCAGGCGTCGTGCTTCGGAGCGGCGTTTCTCGGAGCCAACAAGCAGAGCCTCGAGATCCGGGGAAAGAAGCTCGACTACTACAACTACATGGCAAAGCACATCGGCGACGAGAACGACCCCAAGTCGCCACCGGACCACGGCTCGCGCGCCAGCTACTGGTACTGGGCCGGCACCGCGTTCAAGTCCGGCAACCCCGGCTCGTGCAACACCTACTCCGCACCATCCGCCAAGGTGAGCTGACCATGCGTGCCGCGGCTCTGCTCGGGGTCGTGGCGTTGGCCGTGGGTGTCACGGCTGGGTGTGAGCGGACCTACGGACCCCTTCCGGACACGGACACCACGGCGTATGTGCCGGAGGACGAGGCCTACCTGCTCCGCAACGCGATCTACTCGGCGGGGCCTGTGCCGGCGGTGCCGTGCACCCTGCCGAAGCTCGCGCTGCGATCGCAGCAGACCGTGCGGCGCTATGCGACGGCCGTCCTGGTCTGCCTTCAGCGAGCCTGGAAACCCTTGGTCGAGCGCTCGGGCGTCGGTTACTTTCCACCGGTCGTGTACGCCGTCAACGACGGCGCGAAGACGCGCTGCGGCATCTTCGACAAGGAGTTCGAAGGCCTGTACTGCGATGCGAACTGGGGGATCTATCTCGACTGGGACGAGCTCGTCGAGGAAGATCCGGACGACCGGATGCCGGCGGCGGTTCACCTCCAGGTCACGATGGCCCACGAGTTCGGGCATCACGTCCAGCAGTTGGTCGGGATCGCGAGGTACTTCGACGAGCGGTGGGAGCAGACCACCGGGGCGGAGCAGCTCGAGCAAGGCCGCCGCAACGAACTGCAGGCATCGTGCTTCGCCTCGGCCTTTCTCGGAGCGAACCAGAAGACCCTTGGTCTGTACGGCGACAAGCTCGCGGAGTACCGGTGGGTGGCGTACGCGGGTGATGACGACCCACCGGTCAGTACGCCGGACCACGGCTCGCGCAAGAGCAACACCGCGTGGGCGAATGCTGCCTTCAAGGCGAAGTCTCCGGCGGCCTGCAACACGTGGGCCGCGTCGGCGAAGCGAGTGAGCTGACGTGCGACGTACGGCGGAACGTGTGGTGGCGGTGTTCGCTGCCGTGGCCCTGGTCGGCGGCTGTAGCGGACAAGTTACTCAGCCAGAGGAGACTCGTACGGCGACTCCGGTTCCGAGCACAGCGCCGGTGCGGGCGCCGGTGGGGAAGGCAGTGCAGGCTGCGGAGCCGGTGAAGGACGGGTTTCTACTGGACAACCAGATGTATCGGTCGGGGCAGGTGGCGGCGGTTGGTTGTTCGCTGCCGACCGCGAGGCTGGCGAACAAGCAGGCGATGATCCGGTATGCGAGCGCCTTTGTGGCGTGCCTCGACCGAGCCTGGGGGCCGGTGATCACGCGCGCGGGGTTTGATTTCGTTCGGCCGTCCGCTGTGTATTCGTCGCCGGCTGGAACGCAGACGGACTGCGCGGTGATGGACAAGGAGTACTACGGTCTCTATTGCTCCTCGAACCACGGCATCTACTTCAACTGGCCGGAGTACATCGTCGAGGGAGCGTCCCAGGAAGACACGCGGGCGTCGGTGCAGTGGCTGATCGCGCACGAGTACGGCCACCACGTGCAGGAGCTGACCGGCATTCTGGACCAGTACCACGAGCGCTACTCCTCGGCCCGGGGTCCTGCGCAGCAGGCGGACAAGAGCCGGAGCGAGATGCAGGCGCATTGTTTCGCGGCGGCGTTCTTCGGAGCCAATCGGGAGACGTTGCGGATCCGCGGTGAACGGCTCGACCACAACGGCCACCCAGGGTACGACCGGCACGCCGACGACTCGGCCAACTTCGACCGATGGTTGCGGCAGGCGTTCAAGGCGAGGGGCCCGAGCGGCTGCAACACCTGGGCGGCTCCGGCCGGCAGCGTTACCGGAGTTTGAGTTTGAAGCCCTCGTGGGTGTTGGCGAAGCCCAGGTTCGTGTAGAAGCGGTGGGCGTTGGTGCGGGTCTTGTCCGAGGTGAGTTGGACGAGGGTGCAGCCGCGGGTGCGGGATTCTTCGACGGCCCAGCGGATCAGGGTGGTGCCGAGGCCGGAGCCGCGGGCGGGGGCGGCGACGCGGACGGCCTCGATCAGGCCGCGGGTGGAGCCGCGGCGGGACAGGCCGGGGATGATCGTGAGCTGCAGCGTGCCGATCACCTCGTCGTTGCGATCGGCAACTACCAGCAGCTGGTTGGGGTCGCCGTCGATCTGCTCGAACGCCGCCAGGTACGGCGTCAGGTCGTCGAGCGACTCACGGGTGGCGCCGAGCTGGTCGTCGGCGATCATCGCGACGATCGCGGCAACATCGGCGGCGGTGGCGCGGCGGATCACGACATCGTTCATGAGGACAGGATCGCAAATGCCTGAAGCGGTTCAGCCGGCAGGGTAAGCAGCGAAGTACGGCGATGGTGATTGCCTTACGCAAACACCTTTCGTTGCCCGCCGCGCCTGGAACATTGTTTGCCCAAGGCATCTGAGGGTACGAGTCATACTGGACACCACTGCATCCGCCCGTGCCGGGGTTGGTGCAGTCCTGTGCCGACAGCGGATGCGGGCCAGTCCGGAAGGAACATCCGATGTCAGCGTTAGCTATCGACTTCACCCAGCCGTTCGAGGATGCGTTCAGCAAACTGCTGTCGTTCATCCCGAACCTGCTGGGCGGCCTGGTCATCCTGGTCGTCGGCTACTTCGTGGCCAAGATCCTCGGCAATCTCGTCGGCCGGTTGCTCGGCAAGGTCGGCTTCGACGGCTGGATGGAACGGGCCGGCGTCTCCGGTGTGCTGCAACGGTCGGGCACGGGGCTGACCGCTTCGGCGATGCTGGGCAAGGTCGTGTTCTGGTTCGTCTTCCTGATCAGCTTCACGATGTTCGCCTCGGCCCTCGGCGTGCCGGAGATCTCGAACTTCATGAGCGACATGCTCGGCTACATCCCGCGGATCTTCGCCGCGATCGTGATCGTCTGCCTGGCGGCGCTGTTCGCCAACTTCCTGGCCGCGGTCATCCGCGGCGCGACCGGCAACGAGACCCTGGCCAAGGTGGCTCGGTACGCCGTCCTGGTGTACGCCGCGTTCGCCGCGCTGACCCAGCTCGGTGTCGCGGTTCAGCTGACCGGTAACACGCTGCTGATCGTCCTCGCGGGCGCCGCGCTTGCTCTCGGTCTCGCTTTCGGCCTCGGGGGCCGCGAGATGGCCGGCCGGGCACTGAGCAACCTGTTCGACAAGGACAAGATGGTCAAGCCGGCCGCACAGAACGGCATGGACAACGGCACGGCGTACCCGCAGCAGCAGGGTAACTACCAGGGCGAGTACCAGGGTGGTGGCTATCAGCAGCCCACCCAGCCGGCTCAGCCGGAGCAGCACCCGGCCGCGCACAGCTCGGGTAACTGGTCCAACGGCACCCCGCCGAACGGCACCTGGCAGCAAGGTCAGTAACCACAAGAGGTAAGGTGAGCGGGCGGCAATCCAACCGGGTTGCCGCCCGTCTTATGTTGGACCGCCGCCAGTCGGGAACCGGCCGCCGAGGTGCCGGGTGGACTGCTCGGCGGCCTCGACGATCAGGTCGAGCCAGTCGAGGCAGCGCTCGAGCGGCATCCGGATCGTCGGTCCGCTGATGGTGAGGCAGCCGGCCAGTTCGCCGTTCGCCTTGAACACCGGCGCCGACAGACCGGACGCGCCCTGCTCGCGCTCGCCGATGGTGATCGCGTACCCGTCGGCGCGGGTCTGCTTGATCACCGCGGCGAGCTCGTCCGCGCTGGTGATGGTGCTGTCGGTGATCGGGCCGAGCGGCTGCGCGAGGATGTGTTCGGCCAGCGACTCGTCCCAGGCGAGCAGCACCCGGCTCGCGGATCCGGCGTGCAGCGGCATGATCTTGCCGACGTGCATCTCCCGGCGCAGCGCGTGGTTGGTCTCGGCGAGCGCGACGCAGACGCGATGTCCTTGCTCGGCGCGGAAGAACGAGGCGGTCTCCCCGGTGACGTCCCGCAACTGCCGCAGGACCGGTACGACGAGATCGAGGACGTCGATGCCCTTCACCGCGGGCGCCGCCCAGTACGCCATCTTGACGCCGATCCGGACCTGGTCGCCCTGCCGGTCGAGGAAGCCGAGCGCGACCATGTTCGTGACGAGTCGCTGCACGGTGGAGGCCGGGAACCCGGTGGCGTCGCGGATCTCGCCGAGCGTCAGCGAAGGCCGGTCGAGCGAGAACGCGTCGAGAATCTCACCGATCTTGCCGAGCACCAGCAGTGGCTGACCATTCCCACCACCCGGATCCGCTGTCGCCATGCGTTCAGAGTATGCGACCGCTCCCGCCGCCAGATCGTCGCGGATCATCTGTCACCGCCCGCGGAACGCGGCGGCCCGGCCCGGGTGAGGAGCCTGGGCCGGACCACCAGGCCGATGACGCATCACGACGCCCAGGGGAACGACGTCGTACTCGCCTGTGCGCCATCGGCCGCGCGGGAGCGATTCGGCTCGCTGAGGCCGGCCAGCACCTCGGTCCCGAGTCGCACGAGGGTCTTGAACTTCGCCGGTGTCAGCCACTCCGGCCGGAGCGCGAACACGAGGTCCTCGGTCGCGGTGTTGCCGGCCGCACCGGGTGCGAACGGGCAGCCGCCGAGTCCGCCGAGCGAGCCGTCGACGGTGGTCGCGCCGGCCTCCAGCGCGGCCAGACTGTTCGCCACGCCGAGGCCCCAGGTGTCGTGCCCGTGGTACACGATCGGGCGGTCGTCGACGGAGGCTGTCCGACCAACCAGGCTCCGGACCTGCGAGGGAATCGCCTGTCCGAGCGTGTCGCACAGCACGACCTCGCTGGTCCCGTCGGCCCGTGGGTCGAGGACGATGTCCAGCACCCGATCCGCCGCGATCTCGCCTTCGAACGGGCACGTGAAGGCGGTCGCGATACAGAGTTGTACGTCGCCCGAGACGTCCGCTGCCGCCTCGAGCGCGGCCGGTAACGCGGCCAGGCTGTCCTCGGTGGACCGACCGATGTTCGCCTGGTTGTGTTTGTCCGACGCGGACAGGCAGTACTGGAAGTTCCGCGCTCCGGCCTCGGCCGCTCGGGCCACGTGCCGCGGCGTCGCGACCCAGATCCAGCACTTCGCCAGCTCCTCGGGGGTCAGCGCGCGGATCACGTCGAGGGTGTCGGCCACCGCCGGCACCAGATCGGGCCGCGCCATCGACCCGATCTCCACCTCGGGCACGCCGAGCTCCAGCAGCGAGCGGACCAGCGAAACCTTGGTTGCTGTAGGCAATGGTTTGCCGGTCAGCTGCAACCCGTCCCGCAGCGTTACGTCCCGCAACGCCGCGGTCATGAGGCCTCCTCGAGGTCGTGCGTCCCGCGGCGGATGTCGGCCGGTGTCAGCCCAAGCAACTCGCCGAGCACCTGCTCGGTGTGTTCGCCGAGCTCCGGGCCGAGGCTCCGGATCGGCAACGACTGCGGGCCGATCACCGGTACGACGCCCGGGAAGCCGACGTTCTTCAGGACGTCGACGCCGTTCGACACGTCGAACCGCTGGATCATCGCGCGGGCGGCGTACTGCTCGTCCTGACTGATCTCGCGGGCGGTGTAGATCGGGCCGCACGGTACGCCGGCGTCCTCGAGCTGCTCGATCGCGGTCGCGGCCGGTCGTCCGGCGGTCCACCGGCCGATCGCCTCGTCGAGCTCGTCGCGGCGCGCCCAGCGGCCCGCGTTCGTGTGCAGCTCCGGGTCGGCGGCCAGGTCGACGCGACCGATCAGCGTCATCAGCCGCTGAAAGATCCGGTCGCCGTTCCCGGCCACGATGATGCTGTCGCCGTCCTCGCACCCGTACGCGTTCGACGGCGCGATGCCCTCCATCCGGCCGCCGATCCGTTCGCGGAGAACGTCGTACGCCTCGTAGTCGGGGATCAGCGATTCCATCATCGACAGCATCGACTCGTTCAGCGCGACGTCGACGATCCGCTCCGCGAGCGGCGCCGGGGGCAGGCCGGCGGTCCGGCGTACGTCGCGCTGGTAGAGCGCCATCACCGAGCCGTACCCGGCGTACAGGCCGGCGATCGAGTCGCCGATCGAGATCCCGACCCGGGCCGGCGGCCGGTCCGGATGGCCGACGAGCTCCCGGAAGCCGCCGTGTGCCTCGGCGACCGCCGCGAACCCCGGCCGGCCGGACATCGGACCGGTCTGGCCGAACGCCGAGATCCGGGTCAAGACCAGTTCCGGGTTGGCCGCGTTCAGGACCTCGGGGCCGATGCCCCAGGCCTCGAGCGTCCCGGGCCGGAAGTTCTCCAGGACGACGTCGCACCGGCGGACCAGGTCGGTCACCGTCCGGCGGCCGAACTCGCTGCGCAGGTCCAGTTCGATCGACAGCTTGTTGCGGTTGATCGTCCGGTACAGCAGCGACGTGGTCCCGGCGTACAGCCGCCAGTTGCGGAGCTCGTCGCCGGTGCCGGGGCGCTCGACCTTGATCACCTCCGCGCCGAAGTCCGCCAGCAGGCGGCCCGCGGTCGGCGCGGCGATGTAGTTGCCGAGTTCGAGGACCCGGACACCAGCCAATGGTGCGGTCATAGCGGTAGCTCTCCCAAGGTGGATTGATCAGAACAGCAGGCTGATCGGCATCAGCAGGACGATCGCGACCACCGACGCGACGGACACGCCGATCGTGCAGCTCTTCAACGTGCCGCGAGTGGTCTGTCCCATGAGTGCCTGCAACAGCCAGAAGGTGTTGCTGGTGACATGTACGGCGAACAGCGAGCCGGACCCGGCCGCCAGCGCGATCAGTACGGGGTCGAGGCCAAGTGCCGGAGCGATCGGCGCGAGGATGCCGGCCGCCGTGATCGCGGAGATCGTCACCGAACCGACGGCGACATGCAGCGCGGCCGCCATCACCCACACCACCAGGAGCGGGGCGACGTGGTTGGCGCTGAAGTACCCGCGGAGGATGTCACCGAGCCCGCCGGCGGCGACGACCGCCGCGAGCGAACCGCCGACCGCGGTGAGGATCAGGATCTGACCGCTCTCCTTGAAACCGCGGGCGATCGCCTTCTCCACGCGCGGCTGGCCCATCGCGAACCGGCCGACGATGCAGGTGCCGACCAGACCGACCAGCAGCGCCACCACCGGGTCGGAGATCAGCGCGACGACCTTGTTCTCCCAGTCGGCCGCCTCGGCAATCGCACCGAACCCGATCAGCAGCAGCGCGGCCAGCAACGGCACGAACAGCACGAACAGCGGCGGCTTCTTCTCAGTCGCCTCGTCGGCGGTGTCACCAGCACCGCCGGCCGATCCGGTACGCCGTACTTCCGTCGTACCTGCGCCGACTGCGACGGGCTCCTTGACCTCTTCCTCGACCTGCGCGCCGGCGACGACCTGCTGCTCGTCGAGCGCCTCGTTCCAGAAGCCGCGGCGGAACAGGAACGTCATGATCGTGATGGCGATCAGGACGGTCGGGATGATCAGCACGAGACCCCAGAGCAGCATCTTGCCGAGTGGTACGTGCAGCAGCGCGGACAGGGCCAGCGCGCCGACACCGGGGACCATCAGCACGATGCCGCACTCGAGACCGATCGCCAGCGCGGTCGCCATCCGGGCGGTGCCCAGCGGGCCGATCCGCTTCGCCGCGGACCTCGCCAGCGGCGCCGAGATCACCAGGAGTACGTCGAGGTAGATCGACTGCAGCAGGGTGGCGATCGTGAGGGCGAGTGAATAGGGCAGTCGCTTCGGCCCGAACAGCTTGAGCAGGTGCTTCACCAGGCGTTCGATCGCGCCGAGCTCCTGCAGGATCGAGCCCATCAGCACACCGAACGCGATCAGCAGGCCGACCTCGGCCATGATGTCGCCGAAGCCCTTGGTGATGGTCTCGACGGTCTTGTCGAGCCCGAGTTTGGTGGCCAGGCCCAGATACAGCGAGCCGACCACGAGAGAGATCACCGGGTTCACCCGGAACCGGACGATGAGCACCACGATGCCGAGGATCGCCACCGCGGTATTGACGAGGATGCCGACGTCAGAGGTCATGACGGAAGTCCTTCAGGGAGTCGAGGGGGACAGCTCTGGACCCGTTGTGCTCATAATGTGAACATAGACCCACGATGTAGGCAAGAGGTTGAACCCCGTACATTTTGTAGACAGTGGCCACCACCGCTCAGCCCACGAAAAAAGCCGCGTCCTCCACCGGTGATGCGGTGGAGGACGCGGCTCGGGGAGAGCGCGCGGGGCCGTGATGCGAGTCGGCGCCTGTCAGGTGTTGTCGGGGCCGGCTTTGCGGACTTCTTCTACCTTGGTCATGGCTTCGCGGAGGTCGGCCAGCCAGGTTTCGCTGTGCTGGGCGACGAGTTTGACGCACCAGCCGAGGGCGTCGCTGCGGGAGCGGGCCACGCCGGCGTCGACGAGGGTGTCGAGGACCTGGCGTTCGGGCTGGCGGAGACGGGTCATCACCGGCGCGGACAGTGAGGTGAAGACGGTGCGGGTCTCGCCGCAGCGCAGACCCCAGGCGACCTTCCGGCGGGTGGCGTGCTCGAGTTCGCGGGCGATCTCGATCCGGCGCTCGCGGGTGTCCTCGCGGAACTGCTTGATCCGGCCGTCCTCGGCGGCGGAGCGCTCGGCGGCGCTCACGTCCTTGTTCTGCTCGGGTGCGGGGATCCGGCCGACGATCAGGATCTCGTCCCGGTCGATCTCGAGCTCGAGGTCACCCTCGAACCAGTCGCCCGGCAACCGTCCGGTCAGCCAGCCCCGCACCTTCTCCTGCTCGGTCTGCGTACTCATGTAATCATGATTACACCCGAATAGGCCGAGCTCAAGCAATCACCAGTACTCCACCGTGTACGCCGCGTGCGCATCCCCGTCCGACAACGCGACATGCGAGATGCCGATCCGCAGCATGCGCCCGGTCACATCGTTCTTGTACGTCGTGAACGTCGTTCCCGCCGCGCCCTCGGCCGAGATTCGCCGCCAGTGCGCTCCGCCCTTCGCGGCGATCGCGTGCAGTTGCTGCACTGCGCGAGGCGTCGCGTAGTACGCCGTCCACTTCGCGTCACCACGACCCCACGCGCGGACCAGATTGTCCGACCACTGCACCGCGTTCCACGCCTTCGGCTCACCGACGAACTTGGCGGTGTACGCCGCGTGCCAGCCGCTCGCCGACCGCAGGCCGACGTTCTGGATGCCGATCGTCAGGTTCCCGCCGCGCGCGTCGTCGTGGTACGTCACGTAGATCGTGCCGGCGGCGCCTTCGGTGGAGACGCGCCGCCAGTGGATCCCGCCGCGCGTCGTCTGTGCGTACAGGGTGCGTGCTGCCGCCGTAGAGGCGTAGCAGTTGGTTGCCGCGGTGTCGGCGCGACCCCACGCGCGGACGAGCCGATCGGCGTACGTCACCGCCGAGAGGTTCTTGGCGGACTGCAGTTGGCTGCAGCTTGTGGTGGCGGCGTTGGCCGGCGCGGCGCCGGTGAGAAGGAGCGGTGCGGTGACCGCGAGTGCTGTCGTACTACCTAGACCAATGATCCTGCGAATCATCATCGACCTCCCGAGTGGATGTGGTCCTACTGGTGGGACGCCACACCGCACTCGGGAGTTTGCATCGGACTCCAATGAAACATGACTGCAAAATCCCAACCCTCGCTCCGCTCGGGGTGATGGGAGGGGTCAAGCAGCCGGTGGTGGTGCGAACGCGGCCCGTAACCGCGCCTGAGCGCTCGCTCCGGCCGCGGTGTGATCGAGTCCGAGCAGAGCCGCACCGACCACCGGCGGTACGTCGACCACCCGCGGGATCGCCTTCGGGGCAATGTCGGCGAGCAGCTTCGTGACCCGGTCGAGAAGGACCGAGTGGCCGGCCGTCAGCACGCCGCCGCCGAGGACCACGGTGACCCGTTCGCCGAGCAGGTCGAGCCGCCGCAACGCACTCGACGCCATCGCGACGATCTCCTCGGCCTGCTGCTGAATGATGCCCAGGGCAACGACATCGCCGGCCGCCGCGACCTGGAACAGGACCGGCGCGGCCTCCAGTTGCCGCTCGGCCGGCAGCTCGCCGAAGTGGAACGCCTCGATCACCGCGGTCAGCGACGGCAGTCCGTAGTGCATCGGCAGTGCGGTGAGCAGTGCGGTGGCCGGACCGCGGCCGTCATCGGCCCGCGACGCCGACCAGAACGCCTCCTCGGCCAGCTGCGCTCCACCGCCCCAGTCGCCAGTCAGCTTGCCCAGCGCGGGGAACCGTGCGGTGCGCCCGTCCGGCAGCATTCCGGAGCAATTGATGCCCGCGCCGCACACAACGGCGACGCCGCGCGGCTCGTCCACGCCGGAGCGCAGCAGCGCGAAGGTGTCGTTGGTGACGTACACCGACTCGGCCCAGCCGCGGTCCTCGAACTCAGCCGTGAGTTGCTCGACCTCGATCGGTAGGTCGGCGTTGGCCAGGCACGCCGAGATCTGCTGCACCAGCGGTACGTCGCCGACGCGCAGCCCCGCCGCAGCCGCCGCATCCCGGACCAGTGACTCCAGTCCGTCCACAGCGGCCGCAGCACCGATCCGCTGCGGCTCGAACCCGCCGCCACGCGCCGTACCGAGTACTGTCCCGTCCGCCGCGACGAGAGCGACGTCGGTCTTGCTGTTACCGGCGTCGAAGGCGAGAACACCGCCTGGGACTAGCGCGCCCACGGCAGGTAGTCCTTGTTGTGCGCCAGCAGCTTGTCCGTCAGCTCCTGTGCGATGGAGATCTGTCCGACCAGCGGATGCGCCAGCAGAGCCTGGAAAACACGCTCGGATCCGCCCTTCACGGCAGCCTCCAACGCCAGGTCCTCATACGCCGTGACGTGTGCGACCAGTCCGGCGTACAAGGGCTCCAGTGGGGCCACCGGCTCCGGTTTCGTGCCCTGTGCGTTGACCGTTGCCGGTACTTCAATGACAGCGTCATCGGACAGGAACGGGAACGTGCCGTTGTTGAGCGTGTTGACGACCTGTACGTCGCCGGTGTCGTTGAGCAGAGACGAAGCGAGTGCGACGGCCGCCTCTGAGTAGTACGCGCCGCCGCGCTTCTCGAGTAGTGCGGGCTTCTCGTCGAGCTGCGGGTCGGCGTACATGTCCAGCAGCTCTTTCTCGAGTGCAGCGACCTCTGCTGCTCGGGAGGGCTTCGTGAGCAGCTCCTGCACCACCTCGTCGTGCTGGTAGTAGTAGCGCAGGTAGTACGACGGTACGACGCCTAGCTGCTGCACTACGTCAGACGGGATGTGCAGGTCGTCGGAGATCTCGGACAGGTGCTTCGACAACAGCTGCGGCAGCATGTCCTCGCCGTTGACGCGGACTGCGCGCTCCCACGTGAGGTGGTTGAGCCCGACGTGGTCGAGCGACACCTCCTCGGGCGTGACTCCCAGCATCGCGGCGAACCGGCGCTGGAACCCGATCGCCACATTGCACAGCCCGACCGCCTTGTGTCCGTGTGACAGCAGGGCCCGCGTGACGATCCCGACCGGGTTGGTGAAGTCGATGATCCACGCGTCCGGGTTGGTACGCCGTACGCGCTCAGCGATGTCCAGCACGACAGGTACCGTCCGCAGCGCCTTCGCGAGACCGCCGGCACCTGTGGTCTCCTGGCCAACACAACCGCACTCCAGCGGCCATGTCTCGTCTTCGTTGCGTGCAGCCTGTCCACCGACCCGCAACTGCAGCAGTACGGCGTCCGCGCCGTCGATCCCCGCGTCCAGGTCGGACGTGGTGATCACCCGGCCGGCATGTCCTTGTTTTGCGAAGATGCGCCGCGCCAGACCGCCGACCAGCTCGAGCCGATCGGCCACCGGGTCGACGAGCACCAGCTCCGACACCGGCAACGTGTCCCGCAACCGCGCGAACCCGTCGACCAGCTCAGGCGTGTAGGTGGATCCACCACCAACGACTGTCAGCTTCATCCCTTGACCCCTGTCAGTGTGACGCCCTCGATGAAGGCCTTTTGTGCGAAGAAGAACAAGATGATCACCGGTGCCATCACCAGGAGGGTTGCTGCCATGGTGAGGTTCCAGTTCGTGTGGTGGGCGCCTTTGAAGGACTCCAGGCCGTAGCTGAGGGTCCAGGCGGCGGGGTTCTCGCTGGCGTAGATCTGTGGGCCGAAGTAGTCGTTCCAGCAGTAGAAGAACTGGAAGAGGGCTACCGCGGCGATAGCCGGCTTGGCCATCGGCAGGACGATCCGGACCAGGGCCTTGAACTCACCGCAGCCGTCCACCTTGGCGGCGTCGACGTAGTCCTTCGGAATCGTCAGCAGGAACTGCCGCAGCAGGAACACCGAGAACGCGTCCGTGAACGCCATTGGGATGATCAGCGGCCACAGCGTTCCGGACAGGTGCAGCTGCTTGGCCCAGAACAGGTACATCGGCACGATCACCACCTGTGGCGGGAGCATCATCGTTGCGATCACCAGCATCAGTACGGCGTTCCGGCCGCGGAACTTGAAGCGGGCCAGCGCGTAGGCGACCGGGATGCTCGACAACAACGTGAGCGCTGTACCGAGTCCGGCGTACAGCAGGGTGTTCTTCCACCAGGTCAGGAAGCCTGGTGTTTCCCAGACGGTCCGCAGGTTCTCCCAGTGCCAGCTGTCCGGCCACAGGTCGCGGGTGAGCGCCTGCTGGTCGCTCATCAACGCAGTGAGGAAGATGAACACGAAGGGCAGCACGAAGAACAGTGCGGCGGCGATGGCGAGTGAATGTACGCCGACCCACTGCAGGAAGCGCGTACGGCGTGCTGTGCGGGCAGCCGGTGTCAGCGTGACCGGAGACGTGAGTGCTGTGGCGGTCATGCGGCGCTCCTTTCGGTCATGGAGCGCATCAGGAAGGCGGTGAACACCATGGCCAGTGCGAACAGCACGAGCGCGATTACGGAGGCTCCGCCGGTGTCGAAACGCTGGAAGCCCAGGTGGTACACGAGTTGCGGCAACGTCAGCGTGGACTTGTCCGGGTACCCGGGCTCGAACTGCTGGCCCGCTCCGCCGATCACGCCACTCGCGACCTTCCCGGCGACCAGAGGCTGCGTGTAGTACTGCATCGTCTGGATGACGCCGGTGACGACGGCGAACAGCACGATCGGCGAGATGTTCGGCAGCGTCACGAACCGGAACCGCTGCCACGCATCTGCCCCGTCCAACGACGCCGCCTCGTACTGCTCCTGCGGTACGTCGAGCAGCGACGCCATGAAGATCACCATGAGGTCGCCGATGCCCCACAACGCCAGCATGGTCAGCGCGGGCTTCGACCAGTTGGGATCGTTGAACCAGCCGGGTTGCGGCAGTCCGATGCTGCCGAGGATGTTGTTCACCGGACCGGTGCCCGGGTTGAGCAGGAACGCGAACGCCATCGTGGCCGCGACCGGAGGAGCCAGGTACGGCAGGTAGAACGCGGTACGGAAGAACCCGGCGCCTGTCTTCACCTTGGTGATCAGCAGGCCGATCCCGAGGCCGAACAGCACCCGTAGCGTGACCATCACGACGACCAGCCACAGGGTGTTCCGCAGCGCCGGCCAGAAGAACGGGTAGTCCGTGAAGACGTACTGCCAGTTCTTCAGGCCGGTCCAGGTGGGCGGCGTGAACCCGTCGTACTTCATGAAGCTGAAGTAGACGGTCGAGACGAGTGGGTACAGGAAGAAGACGCTGACGCCGATCAGCCACGGCGACAGGAAGGCCAGAGTGCGGGCGGTTTCGCGACGGTGTTTCTGCCGCAGCGTGGTCATTTCGCCTGGGCCAGGTCTTTGTCGATCTGCTCGTCGGTCTTCGCCAGACCGGCGGCCAGATCGGTCACCTTTCCGGCTTCGTAGGCGTAGCCGAAGTCCTGCAGCGTGAGCTGGTAGGCGCCGCCGTTGGGGCTCGCCGGCGTGGTGTTGCTCTTCTCGTGCTGGGCAATGCCGATGAAGGGCTTGAGGTCCGCAGCGATCTGCGGAGACTTGAGGGCCTCGAGCGTCGACGGCACGTTGTGGATGGCGTTCGCGAAGCTGACCACGGCGTCGGTGTCGGTGGTCATGAACTTCACCAGCTCCCAGGCCGCGTTCTGCTTCTGGCTGGTGCCGGCGATCCCGATCACGGTGCCGGACAGGTAGCCCTTGCCGTAGCTGTCGGCCTGGTCGTCCGGCACCGGGAACGGCGCGACGCCGATGTCGAACTTCGCCCCGGCCTCACGCGCCATTCCGAGCCGCCACTCGCCGTCCATCGTCATCGCGACCTGGCCGGTGTGGAACGGGTTCTTCGCGCCGAACTCGTCACCGAACGTCGCGCGGTACTTCTCCAGCTTCGCGAACCCGCCGAGCTGCTCGACCAGGCCCTTCTGCCACTTCAGCATGCTCGCGAAGGCAGGATCCTTGGCCAGGTTCGACTTGCCGTCGGGGGTGAAGTACGTCGGGTTCCAGAGCGCGGCGAAGTGCGTGGTCGTCGACTCGTAGCCGTGGAAGTTCGGCATGAAGCCGAGCTGGCTGTAGCCGTCGCCCTTGAGCTTGGTGAGCTTCTTCGCGACCGCGTCGAACTCAGAAAGCGTTTTCGGCGGCGCGGCGATCCCGGCGGCCTGGAAGGCGGTCTTGTTGTAGTACAGGCCGTACGCGTCGTTCAGGAGCGGCAAAGTACAGCGTTTTCCTTGGAACTGCGTGTAGTCCTGCAACGGTTTCGGAAACGTCGCGTCCAGGTCGATGCCGGACTTGTCCAGGAACGGCTTCAGGTCCGCGAAGACGTTGGACGCGCAGAAGGTGCCGACGTTGTCGGTGGTGAACGAGGACACCACGTCCGGCGCGTTCGCCCCGCCGGCCCGCAGCGCCTGCTTGATCTTGTCGTCGTTGATGTTGCCGACGACCTTCACGTGGATGTTCGGATGCTTGGCCTCGAACGCCTTCACTCCTGCGTCGATGGCGGCTGCCTCGCTGGGGGCGCTCCATCCGTGCCAGAAGGTGATGCTGACGTCCTTCGTGGCATCGTCGTCAGCCTGCGGTGCGTTCGAAGTTCCGGTGCAGGCCGTCGCTGTGAGGGCGACTGCGGCGGTGCCGATGACGGCACGGGTGAAGCTGCGCATCCATTCTCCTACTAGGTAATCGGTGGCCCCGCGGTGTCGAAGACCTCGTCGCGGGTGGTGCTCAGGGCGGACTGCAGTGCTCCGGAGAGCACGGGGTCGGTGCTGATCGCGGTCATCAACAGCTGCGGCCGCGGTACGGCGAGATCGGCGAGCTCGTCCTGGACCAGCCCGCGCAGGCGTTCGCCGCCCGCGGTGATCACGCCGCCGGCCAGCACGATCAGCTCCGGGTCGACGACCGCGACGATCGCCGCCAGACCGACCGCGAGCCGGTGCGCGAACTCGTTCAGTACGGCGTCGCCCGCGCCCTCGGTCTGCAGCGCGAGCGCGATCGCGGCCTCCGGCGTACGGGCTTTCAGGCCGTGCTCGCGGGCGAGCTCGAGGACCGGTTCGCCGCCGGCGAGTTCCTGGAAACCGCCGGCGTTGTTGCGGCCGACGTTGCGGACCAGCGGCGTCCCCGGCAGCGGCAGGAACGCCACCTCGCCGGCGCCGCCGGTCGCGCCGCGGTGCAGGCGGCCGTTGATCACGATCGCGGCGCCGATGCCTTCCTCGCCCCACAGCAGCACGAAGTTGTCGTGCTCCTGGGCGTGGCCGACCCGCTGCTCCGCGATCGCGGCCAGGTTGACGTCGTTCTCGACCTCGAGCGGTACGGCGATCGCCGCGGCCAGCTCCTCGAGCAGGTGCGGCGCGTGCCACCCGGGCAGGTGGGTCGCGTACCGCAGCCGGCCGGTCGTCGGGTCGAACCCGCCGGGCGTGCCGATCGACACCCGGTGCAGGCGCTCACGGCTCAGGCCCGCCTCGCCGGCCGCGCCCTCGATCGCCTTGACCACCCGGTCGACCGTGCCCTTGGCGCTGCGGCCCGGGGTGGCCAGCTCGTAGTGCCCGACCACGTTGCCGGTCAGGTCCGCGACGGCGGCCCGGATCCGGGTCGGTGTGACGTCCAGCCCGCCGACGTACGCGATGCCGCCGTTGATCTCGTACAGCTGCGCGTTCGGGCCGGGGCGGCCGGCGGTGGTACCGCTCGGGCGGACCAGCCTGGCAGCCTCCAGCCGCGCGAGCAGCTGGGACGCGGTCGGTTTGGACAGCCCGGTCAGGTTGCCCAGCGTGGTGCGGGAGAGCGGGCCCTGGCTGAGCAGCAGGTCCAGGGCGGCGCGGTCGTTCATCGCGCGCAGCAGGCGCGGCGTTCCGGGTGTTGTTGCCATGAGCCAACCCTGCCTCCCTTCGCCGCCCGCGGGTACTCGCCGCGCTGACAATCAGAACTGTTAGGAAAGTTTCCTATTAACGCGAGACCGTACGGCGGACCGGCTCGGGTGTCAATTGGTCGTCTTCGGTTAGGGTTGCCTAACTATGTCCACTGGGGAGCTGTTGAGGCGGGCGATTCGGCGGCATCGGGGCCGCATGGTCGCGGGAGTGCTGGTCCTGTCGTTGCACCAGGCGACCGAGGCGGCGGTGCCGGTCGCGATCGGGATCTTCGTGGACCGCGCGGTGGCGACCGGCCACGTCCAGCCGCTGCTGTGGTGCGTGCTGATGATGGTCGTCCTGTTCGCCGTCCTGTCGAACGCCTGGAAGACCGGTGCGCGCCAGGTGGTGTGGGCGATCGAGTACGAGACGCATCTGCTCCGGCTGGAGATCGCGCAGCGTGTGCTGGACCCACGTGGTCACCGCACCGGGCTGCGGTCGGGGGAGCTGTTGTCGATCGCCACGTCGGACGCCGAGAAGGCTGCGCTCGTCATGCGGTCGGTCTCGATGGGGGCGGCGGCATGTACGGCGTTGATCGTGTCGTCGGTGTCGCTGCTCCTGGTCGACGTACCGCTGGGGCTCGGGGTGCTGATCGGCGTACCGCTGCTGGTGCTGGGGATTCAGGCGCTGTCGCCGTTGCTGACGCGTCGTACGTCGAGTCAGCAGGAGGCGGTTGCTCAGACGACCGCACTGGCGACAGACCTGGTCAGCGGGCTGAGGACGCTGCGGGGCATCGGAGCGCAGCACAACGCGGCTGCGCGGTACCGGCGGTCGAGTGAGGCGACACTGCGGGCCACACTGCGCGCTGCGTCGACGAACGGGCTGCAGGACGGTGTGACGACCGCACTGAGCGGTCTGCTCCTGGCTGCGGTTGCTGGGGTGTCTGGTTGGTTCGCGTTGAACGGACGGATCACGATCGGCGAACTGATCACGGTGGTCGGGCTGGCGCAGTTCGTCGCCGAGCCGGTCGGGACACTCGGCTACGCGAGCCAGGTCCTCGCCATGTCGCGAGCGTCCGCCGAGCGCCTAGCCTCGGTCCTCTCCGCGCCACCACTGACCACTACCGGCACCGCAACCGCCATCGACTCGGCTCAACCGCTTCTCACTGTGAAAGGTGTCTCACACGGGTCCCTCTCGTCGCTGACACTCGTCCTCCAGCCGGGTGAGTCCGTCGGCGTACTCTGCTACGACCCGCGTGACGCCGACGCCCTGCTCGCGGTGATCGCCGGCCGCGCACCTGAGCACACCGGGACCGTCCTCGTTGGCGGCACTGCTCTCGAACAGCTGGACGTCGACGTGATCAGGCGGACGGTGTTGCTGGAGCGGCATGAGACGGACCTGTTCGAAGGAACGCTGCGCAGCAATCTCCTCGTGGATGCGGGGCTTGAGCGGGTGATGACGGCTGCTGGTGCTGCTGACCTGATCGAAGAGCTGGATCGCCCGTTGGCAGACCGGGGGCAGTCGCTGTCCGGTGGGCAGCGGCAGCGGCTCGGTCTGGCGCGTGCGCTGCTGGCTGAGCCGCCGTTGCTGGTGCTCCATGATCCGAGTACGGCGGTTGACGCTGTTACCGAGGAGCTGCTGGCCGAGGGGCTTGCTGAGGAGCGGATGGGCCGCACGACGCTGGTGTTGACGAGTAGCCCGGCACTGTTGGGAAAGATGGATCGGGTTGTGGTGATCGGCGACGGGTCGGTGGTTGCTGAGGGCATCCATGCTGAGCTGGCCGCGTCGGACCTGGCCTACCGCGAGGCGGTGCTGCGATGAACCTGTTGCCGATTGCGGGGCCGCGGGCGACCTGGGCCGTTCTGTGGCGAGAGATTCGGCGGCTGCCGGTGCTGTCGGTTGTCGCGGCTCTGGTGATCACCGGGGCCAGCGCGGCCGGGCTGGTCGCACCGTGGGCGCTTGGTGTGCTGATCGACAACATCGGCAACATGGCCGACAAGGCGGCCGTCGTGCGTGTCGTCGTGCTGATCGGGCTGGCGGCCGTGCTGGCCGGCGTACTGACCGCTCTGGGCGTGACGCTGGTCGCGCGGGTCGGGGAGACCGTGCTGGCGCGGATCCGGGAGCAGGTGCTCGACCGGGTGCTGCAGCTTCCCGCGCCGGTGCTGGAGAAGGTACGCACCGGTGACCTGCTCTCGCGGGTCGGTGACGACGTGGCGTCGGCGGCGTCCGCGCTGACCGAGGTCGGGCCGTCGGTACTCGGTGCGGCGTTGACGATCGTGCTGACTGTCGGCGGGATGTTCGCGCTCGACTGGCGGCTCGGTCTGGCCGGCATGCTCGCGGTACCCATGTACTACCTGGCATTGCGGTGGTACCTGCGGCGGTCGGCGCCGTACTACAAGCAGGAACGCGTCGCGATGGGCGAGCGATCCGAGGCGATCATCGCGTCACTGCGGGGCAGCGCGACGGTCCGGGCGTACCGGCTGGAGGATCGGCAGCTGGGGAAGATCGGCGAGACGTCCGGTACGGCGCGGGACATCTCGATCACGGTGTTCCGGTTGTTCAGCTTCTTCTCGTCGCGGATCAACCATGCCGAGTTCACCGGCCTGACGGCGATCCTGGTCACCGGGTTCTTCCTGGTACGGGAGGACTCGGTGAGCGTAGGTGCCGTGACAGCGGCAGCCTTGTACTTCCACCGGCTGTTCAACCCGGTGAACGTCGTACTGATGGAGTTCGACCAGATCCAGACGGCAGCCGCGGGACTGTCCCGCCTGGCTGGTGTGCTCGAGATCGAGCCGGCGCCCGAACCGCCTGACCACGCCGGACCGTCCGACGCATCCCTTGAGCTGCAGCAGATTACTCACCACTACGACGGTCCTGAGGTCCTCACCGAAGTCTCGCTGCGGCTGGAGCCAGGAGAGCGGGTCGCACTGGTCGGCGCGAGTGGTGCGGGTAAGACGACTCTGGCGGCAATCGCAGCAGGTGTTCTGGCACCGTCAGCAGGCACGGTGCGGCTCGGTGGCGTCGACATCCGCGATCTGGGTGAGGATCGAACGCGCGCACAGGTCGCTCTGCTCAGCCAAGAGGTGCATGTGTTCTCCGGAACGCTGCTGGAGGACGTGCAGTTGGCCCGTCCTGAAGCAGCGGCGGCTGATGTGGAAGGAGCCCTGGACCGCGTCGGGGCGTTGGCGTGGGTACGTGCGCTGCCGGACGGGCTGGACACTGTCGTGGGGGAGAGCGGCCACCCGTTGACGGGTGCACAGGCGCAGCAGCTCGCCTTCGCGAGGCTGGTGCTTGCTGACCCGCCGGTCGCCGTACTGGACGAGGCGACGGCTGAGGCGGGTAGTGCCGGTGCACGTGAGCTAGAGCGTGCTAGCGCGGCAGCAACGGCGGGACGGACCACACTGGTCGTCGCACATCGGTTGACTCAAGCCGAGCAGGCGGACCGGATCGTCGTACTCGACCATGGGCGAGTGGCCGAGTCAGGGACACATGAGGCGTTGCTGGCAAGTGGCGGGCGCTATGCGCAGCTGTGGCGTAGCTGGACTGGTACGTCTACGCCTGATCAGCCAGGAGGGCGAACGACACCAGCCAGTGCGTCGACATGAAGTCCCCGTCGGTGACCGTAGGCAGCACAGCATCGATCTGACGGTCCGCACCAGCACGCAGTACGTCGGCAACCGGCAGCGCCGGCGCGATTGTCCGCAACTGCCACGCCCGTGACAACGCCAGCCCGGACAAGTGCGCCAACTGCCCGTCACCGGAGTCATCCGTCACCGGCACCTCCAGCAGATGCTGGTGGGCGTCTTGACCCAGCCCGGGCAGGAAGTTCGCCAACCACCCCGCGAATTCGGTGGCAGGCAGGACGCGCCGCATCAGCTCCGCCTCGGACAGCGCCGGCGACAGGAAGTCCGTCCCCGACGGTTCGAACCGCGTGTCGTACGCCGTGTCGCCGCCGAACCACTCCAGCGCGCGAACTCGGATCGCCTCCACCACATCAGCGCGTCCCAGTTCGCCGTACGCCTCGTGCAGCAATGCGAGCGCGAACGCGGAGTTGAGGTGCACGCCGTGCCGCACCGGATAGGCCTGTTTCGGCAGCCAGCCGAGCACGAGGTCGGCGATGACATCGCCGAGCGGCGTGAGTGCGTCTGCCCACTGGGTCTTGCGGGTGGCGGCGGCCAGCATCGCCGCCCAGGCCCAGCCGTACGGGCGTTCGTACGACGGCCGCTCCCGCAGGTACGCGGCCTCGGTGGCGATCGCGGCGGGTGTCAGGCGCTGGTCGAGCACCTCGATCGGGCGGCGGCCGACCTGGTCCGGCGCCAGCGTCAGCAACCGGACCAGGGACCACTGCATGTGCGCGCTGGAGTGCCAGTCGTACGACCCGTGGAACGCCGGGTGCAGGCGATCCGGGGTCACGTCGACGTCGTCCGGGCCGTGCGACGCGTGGGCCGTGCCGTACGGGTACGGCGTCTCGAGCACCTCACAGGCGATGTCCGCCCAGGCAGCGGCGTACTTCATGGAACTCCTTAGAACGCGAAGAAATACATGATGAGGATGTTGCAGCCCAGCAGTGGGATCGCGGTCGGGATCTGCGCCTTGATCGGTCCGTACTGGTCCTTCATCTCCAGCAAGGCCGCGGGTACCAGATTGAAGTTCGCCGCCATCGGCGTGCACAGGGTGCCGCAGAACCCGGCCAGCATGCCGACCGCGAACACGACCGCGGGCGTGCCGTGGAACTGCTGCACCAGCAGCGGCCAGCCGATGGCCGCCGTCATCACCGGGAACGCCGCGAACGCGTTGCCCATGATGATCGTGAAGATCGCCATACCGACGCAGTACAGCGCGACCGCGGCGATCAGCGAGCCCTTGGGAATCAGGTGATCGGTGACGCGACCGACGGCCTTGCCGACGCCGGAGGTGTTGAACAGCAGCCCGAGCGTCGCCAGCATCTGCGGCAGGATCGCCGCCCAGCCGATGTGTTCGAGCAGCCGGCGTCCTTCGTGCAGCGGGACGGCGGGCGATTTCGGGCGCAGCAACGCCATCCCGACGATCAGCGCGAGGATCGAGGCGACGCCGAGGCCGATGATCGTGGCGGATCCGGTCTGCAGCAGCAGCTTCCCGTCACCGAGCTTCACCTTGGCGAGCCAGGCCCCGAAGATCGCCGCGACCACCGGGATCACCAGCGCCGGCAGGAACAGCTTGTTGCCGAACCGGTCGGCGAAGTGCACGCGTTCGGCCGGGGTCGTCGTCCGCTCCTCGCCCTTGCCCGGGAAGCCCGAGCCGGCCAGGACCGCCAGGCCGATCACCGCGATACCGAGCAGCCAGGCCGGCGCCTGCTTGTTCACGACGAACGTGCCGTAGCCGAACGAGACGCCGAGGATGCCCCAGAACGCCGCGCTGCCGAGCCGCTTGGCGTTGCTGCGGTCGTTGAGCACCTGCAGCGCGATCAGGACGAAGAAGATGCCGCACAGCCAGTAGAACCACTCGACCTTGATCATCGCGTGGCCTCCTTCGCCGCGGCCTGGTCCTCGGCGGCGAGCTTGTCCAGTTGGCGATCGAGCAGCAGCAGCCGGGTGCCGTGGATGAGCAGCGCGCAGATCCCGGTCGGGATCGCCCAGAGCGCGATGTCGATCGCCTCCAGGTGCAGGCCGTACGTCGCGTCGACGAACCCGGTGATCAGCAGGATCGAGCCGATCGCGACGAAGATGTCCTCGCCGAAGAACAGCCCGACGGTGTCGGCACTGGCCGCGAAACCCTTGATCTTCTCCTGGAGTTTCTCCGGGAGCTTGCCGTACCGGCGTTCCGCGGCGCCGGCGGCCATCGGGTGGATCAGCGGCCGGACCGCCTGCGCGGGCCCGCCGATGCTGGTCAGGCCGAGGGCCGCGGTGCCTTGCCGGATCAGCAGGTAGATGGCCAGCAGGCGGCCGGTCGTGACGACCTTGAGCTTGCTGATCAGCTTGCGGGCCTGATGTTGCAGGCCGTAGCGCTCGATCAGCCCGATGACGGGCAGCGTGACGATGA
This sequence comes from Kribbella speibonae, assembly GCF_004331375.1. NCBI lineage: Bacteria > Bacillati > Actinomycetota > Actinomycetes > Propionibacteriales > Kribbellaceae > Kribbella > Kribbella speibonae. The sequence goes on from NZ_SJKC01000003.1 coordinate 83,304, forward strand.
AGACGGTGACGGACCGGCTGCCGGCGAAGCCGTCGCCGAACGCGTTCAGGATCTTGACCGGAGACAGTCCGCCGATCAGGCCGGCCACGATACCGGCCGCCGTGACGACCAGCATCGAGTTGATTCGGAGGGCGAACCCGACGACCACCACCGCGATGGCGAGCAGAACCCACATGGTTCCTCCCGGGAGGGACAGGGCGATTCCGCTCACCATAGGAGATTGTTGAACGATCCTGCAATGCATCATTCGAACAAATCTCTCCGGAACGCGAAAACGCGCCGTGACCGCTTGGGTCCGGCGCGTCGTCGTACGGCTGTTTTGGAGCGGTTAGGGGAGGCGCCAGTCCACCGGCTCGGCGCCCTGCTCGGCGAGGAGCGCGTTGACCCGGCTGAACGGGCGCGAACCGAAGAAGCCGCGATCGGCGGACATCGGGCTCGGGTGCGCGCTCTCGACGTACGGCGTGCTGCCCAGCATCGGCTTGAGCGTCTGGGCGTCCCGGCCCCAGAGGATCGCGACCAGCGGGCCCCCGCGGTTCACCAGCGCGTGGATCGCCTGCTCGGTGACGCTCTCCCAGCCCTTGCCTCGGTGCGCACCGGACTTGCCGGGTTGCACGGTCAGCACTCTGTTGAGCATCAGTACGCCCTGGTCGGCCCAGGGGGTGAGGTCGCCGTTGGACGGCGCCGGTACGCCGACGTCCGCCATCAGTTCGCGGTAGATGTTCGCGAGGCTGCGGGGGATCGGTCGTACGTCGGGGGCCACCGAGAAGCTGAGTCCGACCGGGTGTCCCGGGGTCGGGTACGGGTCCTGCCCGACGACGAGCACCTTCACCTGTTGCAGCGGCCGGTGGAACGCGCGCAGCACGTTCTCCCCGGCGGGCAGATAGGCCCGCCCCGCGGTGATCTCCCCACGGAGGAACTCACCCATCTGCGTCACAGTGCCTTCGACCGGAGCCAACGCCTCAGCCCAGTCCGGCGCCACCAGATCCGACAACGTCTTAGGACTCACCCGCCACAGTGTCGCAGTACTGCGGCTCGGAGTGCACCTCGGGTTGTCGCCCGTTGTTCGCGTGTCGCTCAAACGCTGGTGTGGTTGCAGACGGTACAAAGGTCGCGGCCCCGCACAGGTATGAGCTTTGCGGGGCCTTTGCTATCCGGCTAGGCGGCGCAGGGCACCGGCGTAGCGGGTGGCGGCGTAGTGCTGGGCCCTGCGGGTGATGGGGCCGGCCAGGCGGGTGTACCAGGTGGCAGGGCGGCTGTACGCGCGGATCGTGGCGTAGATGCCGTCTGACTCGCGCGTGATGAGGAAGGACTCCTCGCCGGCCTCGGGGTGGCCTTCCAAGGTGCCGTACGCGAAGCCGATCCGGTCCGGTTCGTTGACGACCCAGACGACCCGGCACGGGACCGGTAGCCCTCTCTGCGACCGGAGGCGGCGAAGCAGCATCCCTGGTCCGAGGCGGGCCAGAGAGTCGGTGCCGACCTGCGGCGGTGTGGCGGTCGCCGTCACCGGTATGCCGGCCGCGCGGTGCATCCGCCACATCAGCAACGCGTCAGCGGCCCGCTGGAACACCTCGTCCCCAGTCCCGATCCGCTCCCGGTACTCCAGACGGTGGTAGCCCTCGGGCGTCTCGTCGTACTGCGTCGAGCCCACTTCGTCGTACGTGAACCGCAACCCCGCAAGGTCGTCCAGCTTCATCGGGCTCCTTCCCGTCGCATTGCCAGTACGCCGCACAGTGCAAAGCCAACCGCATTCGCCACACCGTGGGTGGCAACCATCCACTCCAACGGCAGGTACGGCGTGTCCACCACATGTCCCAGTGCCCAGCTGACGGCCAACAGCATCGTCAGCACGAGCACGGAGCCCGACACCATCAGCAGGATCGCTGTAGTCCGGTCCGTGCGCCGCGACCGCTTCCACAGGTTCCAGCCGACCAGCCACATACCTGTGGTCAGTACGACGGCTCCTGCGAGCTCTACCGGGTCGCCGAGGAAGAACCCGAGCAGAACGATCGCAGTACCCAGCGGCACACTCACCGCCGCTAGACCGTCCGCAGCCAGAAAGGCCATCAGTGCGGCCGCGAAGCCCGCGAAATGGAAGTGAGCGACCGTCAGCGACAGCACGGTCAGGTTGAAGCCGAAGAGCTCGTACGACGAACGCTCGGCGACCAGTGCGAGCGCTGCGATCGACGGCGTGGCGAGCGCGGTGTAGAGCGCCACCTGTCGCGTGCTGACAGTCCTGTGCTGCAAGAAGTGCCGTGCGGCCAGTGTGATGAGGACCAGCGTGCCGACGAAGTACACCGACGCGAGCACGATCGAAACAGCTCCACGCGGCAGCCACAGCGCAATCGCACCAGGAACAGCGAACGCGAACCACCAGCGATTGCTGGCGGTTCGCGTCGGCAGGAGAGTGAGTCCGAGGGGTACGACGATGAGCATCCCCAGGCTCACCACCGCGTGGACGAGGACGGTCAACTGCTCTTCAGGCCGCTGGTGTTGTCTTCCTTGAGCGCGTTGAAGAGCGCCTTCGCCTTGGCGGTGTCCCACTTCACGGCGTCGCCGCGGTTGCAGCACAGCTGGAAGTTGTCGTCGCTGGTCGGCACGCTCAGCGCGACACCGCCGCTGCCGGAGATCGCCTGCATGCCGCGGGCGAACCGGATGAAGTCGAACAGGCTCATGTCCTGGTCGACAGTCAGCGCGTCGACGCCCTTGGTCGCGACGTTGTAGTACCGCACCGGGTTCAGGAACGTCGACGGCGAGGCGGCCTTCTTCGCGACCGCGCCGACCATCTGCCGCTGCCGCTCGGTCCGGCCGAAGTCGTTCTTGCCGTCGGCCTTCCGGGACCGCACGTAGCCGAGCGCGTTGACGCCGTCGAGCTCCTGGCAGCCGGCCGGCAGGTCGATATGCGCGTCCTTGTCCTTCATTGCCTTGGGCAAGCACATGTTGATGCCGCCGACACTGTCGATGACGCTGGCGAAACCGCCGAAGCCGACCTCGACGTAGTGGTCGATGCGCAGCCCGGTGTTGTTCTCGATCGTCTGGATCAGCGCCGCCGGGCCCTTGTTGAAGGCGGCGTTGATCTTCTGCTTGCCCTCGACGCCGGGGATGTTCACGGCGCTGTCGCGCGGGATGCTGACCAGCACCGTCGGCCCGGACTTCGGGACGTGCATCAGCATGATCGAGTCGGTCCGCGGCGGGCCGGCGTCGCCGCCGGTGTGCAGCCGGGCGCGCTCGGCCCGGCTGAGGTCCTCGCGGGCGTCCGATCCGACCATCAGGTACGTCGTCCCCGGGGTCTCGGCCGGCCGCTCGCCGGTGGGCATCGCGTCGAGCTTGTCGATCCGGCTCCAGGCGTAGAGCGGGACGGCGATCAGCATCAGAACGAACAGCAGGACGATCAGTCCGACGGTCCGGAGGAACCAGTTGCGACGCTTCTTCGGGCGTCGCGGCGGGTTCGCCTGTCGCGGGTCGATGGGCTGCGTTTCACTCATAGCCATGACCGTATCGGTGACCGGCCCCCGAACACGTCACCCCAGTGAATGGTTTTACACGTCGGAAAGTCGATGGCGCCTCCTTCAAAGGGAGGAAATCCGCCCTGAGATCGAACCGGACCGCCGGAACGCGACCGGCGACATCCCAACTCTGGCGGCGAACAGGCGGCTGAAGTACGCCGGGTCGTCGTACCCGACTCTCCGTGCGACCGCGGCCACGGACAGGTCCTCCTCGGCCAGCAAAACCTTTGCAGAGCTGAGTCTGGTGCTCAGAACGAGCTCCTGCGGGGTTGAGCCCGTCGTACGCCGTACTGCGTCGCGCAACTCGTTCACGGTGAGTCCTAGCCCACTGGCGTAGTCCTGAATGCTCATCGGCGTGCACGCGAGCTCAGCGAGCCGTGTGGCGACTCCGTCACTGGAACTCGTTCCAGCCTGACCGATCAGGTCGTAGAGCGCTCCAGTCAGCTGTACGACGTTGTGCTGCGTGCTCACGCGGAGCAAGCGGGTGAATGCACGGTCGATCGGACGCGGGTCGCCGTACCGGCGGACTGGACGGCTGGGATCGAGGTGGCCGAGTGACGTGAGTGCTGCGGTCGCAGGTCCGCTGAACAGAGTCCAGGCCTGCCGCCAGCGTGTTGAGGGTCGGTAGCCGTGGAGAACGCCAGGAAAGAGCCAGAGCATCGCAGGCGCGCGTACCTCGTGCAGTTGACGGTCAGGGCCGTGCAGCAGGTGGCCGCGGCCTTCTCTCAGCCAGACGAGGGCGTGACAGCCGAGCGCGCGATCCGGCGCGGGCTCGGCGCCGTGCGTCTGTTCACCGGCGCCGAGACAGAAGAGTCCAAGTTGGGTCTCGACAGCGCCTGGTGTTAGGTAGGTCGACCAGTTCTGCACGCTTACAAGAGTCCAAGAAGCCGGTGCGGGTGTCCATTCCGTTGAGCGCCGTACGCCGGTGGAATGGAGGTGTGCTGACGTCTAACGGATACGTGCTCGATGAGCGGCGGTTGGGTGAACTGGTGGCAGTACCCGAGGAGGAGCGTGGTGATCGGGCACAGTTGCGTGCTCGGCTGCAGCGGGACGGGTACCTGTTTCTGACCGGTCTACTGGACCCCGCGGCGGTGCTGGCGTTCCGGGAGTACTACTTCGGGTTGACGGGGTCCGCTGCGGACAAAGCGTCGTACCGGAAGGTGCTGTTCGAGGAGATCGTGCCGGGGGCTGAGTACGCGGCCTTCTGTGCGCAGCCGGCGTTGAAGGGCTGGTTCGAGTGGTTCCTCGGTGGTGAGCCGTTCCTGCACCGGCGGAAGATCATCCGGCAGACGGCGCCGGGCGAGAACGGCATCGGTACGGCGACGCAGGCGCACTACGACCTCGTGTACCTGCGCGGCGGCAGCGACCAGGTGCTGTCCGCGTGGATCCCGCTGGGTGACTGCCCGGTCAGCCGCGGCGGACTGACCTACCTGGAGGGCAGCCACCACAGGGTGCTCGAGGAAGAGGCTGCCGGCCGGCTGAAGCGCCCTGCCGCGTCCATCACCGCGGACCTGCCCGCCCTGGCCACGCAGTACGACGCCAACTGGCTGGTCGCGGACTACAGGGCCGGGGATGTCGTCATACACACCGCGCACACGGTCCACGCGGCGCTCGACAACGTGTCGACCGAACTCCGCCTGTCGACCGACATCCGCTACCAGCGGGCCGACGACGCGATCGACGACCGCTGGCAGAACCACTGGCACGATCGCGACGGACTCTGACCGGATTCCGGAACGCTTCTCGCTAACGACAATCATTTCGGTTAAGGTGCGGAGCGGAAGGTCGAACCGAGTCTGAGGAGAGCCGTGAACCGGAACGAACTGATCGCCGGCGTGGCGCAGAAGGCGGGTATCCCGCGGGGCCAGGCCGAGAAGGTCATCGACGCGCTGGGCGACGTCGTCACCGAGGCCGTGCAGCGCGGCGACAAGGTGTCGCTGACCGGCCTGCTCAGCATCGAGCGGGTCCTGCGCGCCCCGCGCACCGGCCGCAACCCGCAGACCGGCGAGCCGCTGAACATCCCGGCCGGCTACTCCGTGCGCCTGTCGTGCGGAAGCCGCCTCAAAGCCGCGGCCCGAGGCGACCTCCGCACCGTCCGCTGACCCTCAGCGGCGCACAGCTGTTGCCCAGTACGGCGTCGTGGGAGTCGGCGGCGTACTGAACCGGGCGTTGGCCAGGTAGAGCCGGTGCCCGAACGCGGCCGCGGTCGTCGGGATGTCGAAGCCCGGATCGGTGATGGTCCGGGTCTGCGTGCCCGTCGTCCCGGCCCGATTCAGCCGCACCACCGCGACCTGGTTGAGGAAGTTCTGCACGACGTACAGCGTCCGGCCGAGCAGCAGCATGCCGTCGCCGTTCGTCATCAGCGTGCCGCCGAGGTCGACGCGTTTGGTGACGCCGGTCCGCGGGTCGACCCGGAACAGGAACCCGGTCGACGACTGCACGATGATCACCGCGCGCCCGTCGGGCGTCAGCGTGATGCCGTTGCCGTTGAACCCGGTCGGATCGTGGACGTAGTCGCCGGTCAGCGGCACGGTCCGTACCCGGTTCAGTAGCTGGCCGTGGCGGCCGATCGGCACTTGGTAGACGACGGCCCGGCTGGAGTCCGTGAACCACGCGCTGGTCTTGCTGAGCACGACATCGTTCACGAACGTCGCCGGCTCGGTGGTCAGCGGGTAGCTCTTCAGGATCTTCCCGGTGCGGATGTCGACGACACGCGCCGTACCGCTCGAGCCGCCGGCGATCCACAGCCGCCCGCGGTTGTCCGCCTTCAGACCGACGGACGGCGTACCTGGTCCCTGGCTGATCACCTTGCCGCGTCCGGTGCGCAGTGACGCGGCGTAGATGTCGCCGTCGGCCAGCGAACCGAAGTACGCCGTACTGCCGCTGATCGCGATCCCTTCCGGCTGGAACCCGTTCGGCAGGTCGATCCGCGCCGGGAACGCGTGCTTGACGGCGTGCCCCGAGGTACCGGTGGCGTTCGCCGACGTGGAGATGAGGCCCATCAGCAGGACGGGCAAGCTCAGAACGGCTATCACACGACGGATGTTCATGTTTCCTCCCCTTCGGCACACCGTAGGACGGGCGGTGGCGGCCGGGAACGGTTCAGCGTTCGACTGCGGTGACCCAGTACTCCGTGGTGGGAGTCGGTGACGTGGTGAAGCGGGCATTGGGCAGGTACAGCCGGTTCCCGAAGGCGGCGACGGTCGTCGGTACGTCGAAGTCCGGGCTGGTCAGCTCGCCGACCACCTCGCCCTTCGTGCCGGTGCGGTTCAGTTCGAGCACCGCGATCTTGTTCAGCCGGTTCTGGACGACGTACAGGGTGCGACCGAGCAGGAGCAGGCCGTCGCCGTTCGTCATCAGCGTGGCGCCGATGTCGATCCGCCGGGCCACACCGGTCCGCCGGTCGACCCGGAGCAGGAAGCCGGTCGACGACTGCACCATGATCAGCGCGCGGCCGTCCGGGGTCAGCGAGATGCCGTTCGCGTTGTTGCCGGGCAGGTGCTGGTAGTCGCCGGTGAGGGGGATCGTCTCGGGCTGCGCGCCGGCGACGCGGTAGAACACGGGCCGCTGCGAGTCGGTGAAGTACGCGCCGTCCTTGGCCAGGATCACGTCGTTCACGAACGTCGGCGTCGTAGTAGTGAACGTGTAGCTGGCCAGGACCTTGCCGGTGCGGGTGTCGATCACCCGGCCGTTCCCTCCGGCGGCCCCGGCGACGAACAGGCGGCCGAACGGGTCGACCTTCATCCCGAGCGAACCGGTCCCCGGGCCCTGGCTGATCACCTTGCCGCGTCCGGTGCGCAGCGAGGCGGCGTAGATGTCCCCGTCGGCACGGGAACCGAAGTACGCCGTACCGCGGGCGATCGCGATGCCTTCCGGCTGGAAGCCGTTCGGCAGGCTGAACTTGGTCGGGAACGGGGCGGCGGCTGGTGCGGCGCTCGCTGCCGAGGTGCTCGCCAGGCCCAGCAGTACAGCGGGCACACCGGCGAGGGCAGTGCGGCGGCGGACGAGGTGTGACATGGCGGGGTCCTCCCTGATCCGGGTCTTTACCCGGGAGAACGGGAGGGTCCTGTGGATAGTTCAAAACGGCGGATTCCCGAACCGGGTATGTTCGCTGGCAGCAACTCGACTTGGGACAAGGGGTCAGGGATGACAGCAGGAATCGACGACTCGGGGGCGGTTCGCCCGCAGGACGATCTGTACCGGTTCGTGAACGGGACATGGCTGGCGGAGCACGAGATTCCGGCCGACAAGGCGATCCACGGCGCGTTCCACGCGCTCTGGGACACCGCTGAGCAGGACGTCCGCGCGATCGTCGAGAAGACCGTCGCGGCCGGGCACGCGGAGGGCAGCGACCCGCGGAAGATCGCCGACCTCTACACCAGCTTCATGGACACCGAGAGGGTCGAGCGGCTGGGCGCCGAGCCGATCGCCGACCAGCTCGCCCTCGTCGCGGGCGTGACGGACCTGGCCGGGCTGGTGTCCGTCCTCGGGCAGCTCGAGCTGCAGGGCGTGCCGGGCGTTTTCCACTACTGGGTCGACGCCGACGCGAAGAAGTCCGACGAGAACATCGTCCACCTGACCCAGGGCGGCCTCAGCCTGCCCGACGAGTCGTACTACCGCGAGGACAGCTTCGCCGCGATCCGGACGGCGTACGTCGAGCACGTGGAGACCCTGCTGGAGCTCGCCGGGCTGTCCGACGGGAGCGCGGCCGCCGAGCGGATCCTCGAGCTGGAGACGCGGATCGCCGGCGCGCACTGGGACCGGGTGAAGGAGCGCGACGTCCAGCTCACCTACAACAAGCTCGACCGGGCCGGGCTCGAGGAGCTGACGCCTGGGTTCGACTGGGCGGCCTGGCTGGCCGGCGCCGGTGTGCCGGAGAGCGCGTTCGCGGAGGTCGTGGTCCGCGAGCCGGACTTCCTGACCGCGGCCGCGACCGCGCTGCAGGAGGTCGACGTCGACCGGTGGAAGGAGTGGCTGAGCTGGCGGATCGTGCACAGCGCCGCGCCGCTGCTGAGCCAGGCCTTCGTCAACGAGAACTTCGCCTTCTACGGCAAGACCCTGACCGGTGCGCCCGAGCTGCGCGAGCGCTGGAAGCGCGCCGTCGGTGCGGTCGAGTCGGCGCTGGGCGAGGCGCTCGGCAAGCTGTACGTCGCGGAGCACTTCCCGCCGGACGCCAAGGCCCGCATGGTCGAGCTCGTGCAGAACCTGGTCGCCGCCTACCGGCAGCGGATCGAGGCGCTGGACTGGATGGGCCCGGACACCCGGCAGCGGGCGCTCGAGAAGCTCGGGACCTTCGTCCCGAAGATCGGGTACCCGGACGAGTGGAAGGACTACTCGGCGCTCGAGATCGACCCGGCCGACCTGTTCGGCAACGTCCGTCGGTCGGTCGCGGTGGAGACCGCCCGGGACCTCGCCAAACTCGGCAAGCCGGTCGACCGGAACGAGTGGCGGATGACGCCGCAGACGGTCAACGCGTACTACAACCCGCGGATGAACGAGATCGTCTTCCCGGCCGGCATCCTGCAGCCGCCGTTCTTCGACCTGGTTGCCGACGACGCCACGAACTACGGCGCCATCGGTGCGGTGATCGGCCACGAGATCGGCCACGGCTTCGACGACCAGGGCTCGCGGTACGACTCGGCCGGCAACCTGAACGACTGGTGGACCGACGCGGACCGCGAGTCGTTCGAGCAGCGCACCGACAAACTCGTCGCGCAGTACGACGCCCTCGAACCGGCCGAAACCCCCGGCCAGCACGTGAACGGCAAACTCACCCTCGGCGAGAACATCGGCGACCTCGGCGGCCTGTCCATCGCGTACGTCGCCTACCAGCTGTCCCGGGACGGTGCCGACCAGGCCGACGCCGACGACCAGGCCGGCAGTGAGCGCTTCTTCGCCGCGTGGGCTCACGCCTGGGCCACCAAGACCCGTCCCGAAGAGGCCGCCCGCCGCCTCACCATCGACCCCCACTCACCCCCGGAGTTCCGCTGCAACGCGGTGGTGAAGAACATCGATGCCTTCCACAACACCTACAAAACAACCCCCGACGACACGATGTGGCTCGCCCCGGAAGACCGCGTCCGCATCTGGTGACCCCGACCGTCAGGGGCTGACCAGGCCGACGGCCTGGATCGCTCGAAGGCGGCCGTCCGAGAGCGCGTCGACGAGGTTGTCGAGGCGCTCTCGGAAGTTGGGCACGAACGCGTGCAGACCGAGTGGGCCGGGTGGCTGCGACTGGATCATTCGCATCATGGCGGCCACCTGCTCGGTCAGGTCTGACCATCGCTCGACCGTGAGTCCGGCAGCTTCGATCGTGGCGCGGAGGGCCGGCGGGGTGATCAGGTGGGTGTGCTCGGGGACGTCCGCCCACGGCAACGGGTAGTCGAGCTCGCCGCGGTCGCCGGTGCAGATGTCCCACACCGCGAGTCGCCCGCCCGGCCTCAGCACGCGCCGAGCCTCCCGATAGAGACGGTCCTTGGCGGCCACGTTCATCTGTACGTGCTGGCTGAACACGACGTCGAACGACGAGTCAGCGACCGGCAACGCGGTCACATCGCCTTGGCGTACGTCGATGCGGTCGTCGAGGTCGACCAACTGGTCGAGCCATCGGGTGATCTCGCAGTACTCGGCGGACAGGTCGACGGCTGTCACGTGGCAGCCGAAGCGGGAGGCGACGTACCGGGCCGTTCCGCCGATGCCTGCGCCGGCGTCCAGGACCTTGCTGTCCGCGACGATGCCGGCCAGGTCCGCGAGTTGCATCGTCGCGAGCCGTCCGCCGGTGTGGTAGTCCTCGAGCATCGCGAGGTCCGCGGCCTGGAGCTCGTCAAGCTTCTTGCCTGCGGCAACGAGCGCCTGCTCGATACCGGCCCGCGATCGACCGGTGGTGTACTGCAACGGAACTGTCTGCTCGCTCATGGTGACCCCTCACTGGAGCAGTTATGTGGACACTGTCCACATAACCATATCTAGTGGACAGTGTCCACATTGCTATCCTGAGCCGGTGACGGCAGCGGAGGAAGCACCACGCTCGCGGCGACGCCCGCGGGGCGATGTACGGGCCGGTCTGGTCGCGGCGGGGGTGGAGCTGGCCCGCGCCGGCGGGCCGGACGCGGTCGTACTGCGGGAAGCGACCCGGATCGTCGGCGTCGTACCCAACGCGGCGTACCGGCACTTCGCGGACCGCGACGAGTTGCTCGCCGAGGTCTGCACCGCGGCCATGCTCGAGCTGGCCGACCGAATGGCAGCCGGCATCGCCCGCGTCCGCGGCAAACGCGGCAACCCGGCCGCCGCACAGCGCCGGCTGGGCGCGATCGGCACGGCCTACCTCGAGTTCGCCCGTGCGGAGCCCGGACTGTTCGCTACCGCCTTCGCCGTGCCGCGGCAGCACGAGTACGCCGCCCGCGATACGACCGACCGAACCCCGCTGGGCCTGCTCCGCGGCGCTCTGGACGAACTGGTCGAAGCCGGCGTCCTCGATCCGCAACGACGCGAAGGGATCGAGTACCCGATCTGGTCCCTCGTCCACGGGACCGCCGTCCTCACCGGCCGAGGGCCGCTCCGGGACACCTCCGACGCCGAACTCCGCCGGATCGAGGCCCGAACCCTCGCGTTCATCGCTGCCGGCCTGGCCTGAGACCCTGCTCGACAGATGATTCGGTGAGGCTTATCGTCCGGGAATGCGTAGACCGTCGGACTTCACCTCACGACTCGTGCGGACCACCGCAGCCGTGGGCGAGATGCCGCCGGTCGAGAGTGATCTGCGGCATGCGATTCTGACCGGTGATCAGCCGCCGGGGACGTCGGTGCCGATCGACGAGGTGGCGGCGTTCTTCGGGGTCAGTGCGATTCCGGTGCGGGAGGCGCTGAAGACGCTGTTCGGGGAAGGGCTGGTCGAGCATCGTCCGCATATCGGGTACCGGGTGGCGAAGCTGACGTTCCTGGAGTTCCGCGAGCTGTACGACGTACGGCAGGCGCTGGAGTCCGCGGCGTTGCGTGCGGCGGCGGTCAACGCGACCTCCGTCGACCACGACCGGATCCGGGACGCCCACGGTTCGCTGGCCGATGCGGGCGCCGCGGGGGATCGTGAGTACGCCGCCGCGACCCGCCGTTTCCACTTCGCGCTGATCGAGCCGTCGGGGATGCACCGGCTGATCCGGATGTACGAGACCGCGTGGAACATCACCGAGCCGGCCCGGCCGATGTCGCGGGTCCGGGCACACGAGCGGGCCGGTTTCCACGCGGACCACGAGCGGCTGATCGCGGCGTACGTCGCCCGGGACACCGACACGCTGATCGCCGAGTCGGAGCGGCACTACGCGCATCTGAAGAGCGCGATCTCGGAGTTCGCCGACGACCCGGAATGCTTCGCCGATCCGGCCTGAAGCACGTTTCCTATATTTGCGCCGCTTTTCCTATATTTGAGCGGAAACCGGGCGTTCACCGTGGACGTCATTCCGCGAAACACGCTATTCCTAGCTTCGGTTCACTGGCCGCGCGATCCGCCCGCGGCCCAGCCCGGAGGAGCACACAGCATGGCTACCGAATCCGCGCCCGCTGACATCGTCGACGCCGCCGGCTACCCGTCAAGTCCGGACGACTCGCGGAGCGACTACCACCCGCGGCTGACCAACGAGGACCTCGCGCCGCTGAAGCAGCAGACCTGGCGCAGTTACAACATCTTCGCGTTCTGGATGTCCGACGTGCACAGCGTCGGCGGTTATCTCACCGCGGGGAGTTTGTTCGCGCTCGGCCTGACCAGTTGGCAGGTATTCGTCTGCCTGATCGCCGGTATCTGCATCGTGCAATTCTTCTGCAACCTGGTCGCAAAACCGAGCCAGCTCGCGGGTGTTCCGTACCCGGTGATCAGCCGGGTCTCGTTCGGCGTTCTGGGCGCGAATATCCCGGCCATCATTCGCGGCCTGATCGCCGTCGCCTGGTACGGCGTGCAGACCTTCCTGGCGGCCGAGTCGCTGAACATCGTCTTCCTCAAGCTCTGGCCCGGACTGGCCCCGTGGGCGGACAAGGACGTGCACGGCTTCGCCGGTCTGTCGGTGCTCGGCTACGTCAGCTTCGCGATCCTGTGGGTGGCCCAGGCCGCCTTGTTCTGGCGCGGGATGGAGAGCATCCGGAAGTTCATCGACCTGGCCGGTCCGGCCGTCTACGTGACGATGCTGCTGCTCTGCGCGTACCTGCTGGTCAAGTCCGACTTCACCATCGATCTGAACCTGTCGAACCACAGCCTGTCCGGGTGGGCCACGATCGGCACGATGCTGAGCGCGATCGCGCTGGTGGTCTCGTACTTCTCCGGCCCGATGCTGAACTTCGGCGACTTCGCCCGCTACGGACGCAGCTTCCAGAGCGTGCGGAAGGGCAACTTCTGGGGCCTGCCGATCAACTTCATCTTCTTCTCGCTGCTCACCGTGCTCACCGCGGGCGCGACGGTTCCCGTGTACGGCGAACTGCTGACGGATCCGATCAAGACCGTGGAGCGGATCGACAACACGTTCGCGATCCTGCTCGGCGCGGCGACCTTCGTGACCGCGACCGTGGGGATCAACATCGTCGCGAACTTCATCTCGCCGGCGTTCGACTTCTCGCACGTCAGCCCGCAGAAGATCAGCTGGCGGATGGGCGGCATGATCGCGGCCGTCGGCTCGGTGCTGCTGACGCCGTGGAACTGGTACAACAACGACACGGCGATTCACTACACACTGGGCATCCTCGGCGCGCTGATCGGCCCGCTGTTCGGCATCCTGATCGCGGACTTCTACCTGATCCGCCGCCAGAAGGTGGTTGTCGACGACCTGTTCACCCTCGACGAGGACGGCGCGTACTACTACCGCAAGGGCTACAACCCGGTCGCCGTCCAGTCCGTGATCGCCGCCGGGGTGGTCTCGGTCGCGTCGGTTCTCGTGCCCCGCTGGGTCGGCGGCGGACTCTGGATCAGCGACTACAGCTGGTTCATCGGCTGCGGTGTCGGCTTCGCCGTCTACACGGTTCTCGCGCGCCGGGCCGGCATCGCCAAAACCGAGCAGGTGGCGTGACGACCATGCGGATCAAGGTCATCAACCCCAACACCACCGCGTCGATGACCGCCCTGATCGGCGACTGCGCTCGTGCGGTCGCCGGTCCGGGGGTGCTCGTCGACGCGGTCAGTCCCCGGCAGGGGCCGCCGGCCATCGAGAGTCATGTCGACGACGCACTCGCCGTACCGGGTCTGCTGCAGGAGATCGCGGACGGTGAAGCGGCCGGGTACGACGGATACGTCATCGCGTGCTTCGGCGATCCGGGGCTGAACGCGGCGCGGGAGCTGGCCCGCGGGCCGGTTGTCGGCATCGCCGAGGCCGGCATGCGTACGGCGTCGTACCTGGGCCGCGGGTTCAGCGTCGTCACGACGCTGGCCCGGACCGTCGGTCATGCGCACGATCTGGCCGAGGAGTACGGCGTTGCGCGGCAGTGCCGGGGGATCCACGCGTGCGAGATCCCCGTCCTTGCTCTGGAAACGGATCCGCACGCGCGGGCCACGATCCTCCGGGCGTGCGAGGAGGCGCTGGCGCTCGACGGTTCGGACGCCATCGTGCTGGGCTGCGCGGGCATGGCCGACCTGTGTCACGACCTGTCGGCCGCGCTCGGGGTGAGCGTGATCGACGGCGTGGCGGCGGCGACCGCCACGGTCGAAATGCTGGTCCGGATGCGCCTCACCACGGGCAAACTCGGCGAGTTCGCCCCACACCACCGCCCTGAACGCGTCGGTTAGGACGCCATCCAGTCCTGGATGCCCTCCACGGTGCGGGGCATGGCCTCGGAGAGGTTTTCCGGGGTGCCGTCGGTGATGAGGATGTCGTCCTCGATGCGGATTCCGATGCCGCGGAGGTCCTCGGGGACGGTGAGGTCGTCGGACTGGAAGTACAGACCGGGTTCGACGGTGAGGACGTAGCCGGGCTGGACGGGACCCTTGCGGTAGTTCTCGTCGCGGGCCGCCGAGCAGTCGTGGACGTCGAGGCCGAGCATGTGGCTGACGCCGTGCAGGGTGTAGCGCTGGTACAGGCGGCTCTCGGGGTCGAGTGCCTCCTCGGCCGGCACCGGCAGCAGTTCCATGGCGTCCAGGCCGTGGACGATGACCTCCATCGCCGCCTCGTGCCCGGCGCGGAAGTTCGCACCCGGCGTGAGCGCCGCGATCCCGGCGTTCTGCGCGTCCAGCACCAGCTGGTACAAGTCCCGCTGGCGCGGCGTGAACTCACCGCTCACGGGCAGCGTCCGGGTGATGTCGGCGGTGTACAGCTGCCGGTTCTCCACGCCCATGTCGAGCAGCATCAGCGTGCCGTCGTTCACTCGGCCGTCGTTCTCGATCCAGTGCAGCGTGGTCGCGTGCGGACCGGCCGCGGCGATCGACGTGTACCCGACGTCGTTGCCTTCGGCCCGGGCGCGGCGCCAGAACGTGCCCTCGATCCAGCGTTCGCCGTACTGCCGGACCTTGTCCATCTCCGCGAGTACGTCGGAGAAACCGCGGTGCGTGATCCCGACGGCGTCCCGGAGCTGCTCGAGCTCGTACGCGTCCTTGACCAGCCGCAGCTCGGACAACGTCGCCGCCAGCTCCTTGTCCTTCGGGTCCTCGGTCCGGGCGCCGCTCAGCAGCGCGGCGATCGACTGGTCCTCGCCCCGCCGTACCCGGGTCGGTACGTCGCCCTTGAGCGCGTCGGCCAGCTGGTCGACGTGCCGCGTCTCGATCCCGAACTCCTTGGCGGTCTCGGTCAGCGACGGGCGCCGGCCCGCCCAGAGCTCGCCGTACATCCGGTCGCGCCAGAACTCCTCGCCCTGCGAGCGGTCGGCGCGCGGGCGGAAGTACAGCACCGAGTCGTGGCCGGTGGTGCCGTTCGGCTCCAGGACGAGCACCGCGTCCGACGTCTGGTTACCGGTCAGCCACACGTAGTCGGTGTGCGGGCGGAAGACGAAGTCGGTGTCGTTCGAGCGGACCTTGTAGGTGCCGGCCGGGATCACGAGCCGCTCGCCCGGGAACGCCTGCGACAGCGCGTCACGGCGCTTCGCCGCCCACACGCCGACGTCGCTCAGGGACAGGTCGGTCCGCTCTGAGTCCGCCCAGCCGGAGTTCATGAACGCACGCAGCTTCGCGCTGGGCTCGTTGTCGTGCGAAGCCGTCTTCGGCGCAGCGTCCTGGGTGGCTGTGCTCTCGGTCGTGTCGGTCATCGTCGACCAGTCCTCTTCTCGGCGCGGCGGTGGTGGCGCCGGTCGTGGCTACGGGTGCAGTTGGTCCCCGCGCAGCGTGCCGCTGCCGGTGCCGTTGTCCGGCAGCGCCTCGGCGGGGTCGGAACCGATGCGGGTGATCGCATTGTCCTCGTCCACGAAGACTACGCTCGGCTCGAAAACCTTCGCCTCGGCGGTGTCGAACATCCCGTACGCGATCAGGATCACCAGGTCACCCGGGTGGATCAGGTGGGCCGCGGCCCCGTTGATCCCGACGATCCCGGACCCGCGCGGCCCTTCGATCAGGTACGTCGACAGTCGCTGACCGTTGGTGATGTCGACGATGTCCACCTTCTCGCCGGGCAGCAGGTCGGCCGCGTCCATCACGTCGGCGTCCAGCGTGCACGACCCGACGTAGTCCAGGTCGGCCTGCGTCACCGTCGCCCGGTGCACCTTCGACTTCATCATTTCCCGCCACATGGCGGCCATGATCCGGGCCACGCCGGTTCCTGTCAGTGGCCGCCGTCACCCAACCGGTTCAGTCTCCCGTTCGGCCACCGGCCGCCGGCGCAGTGAGTCGCCCTCGACATCGACGTTCGGGAGGAGCCGGTCCAGCCAGGCGGGGAGGTACCAGGCGCGGCGGCCGAGGAGGGCCATCACGGCCGGTACGACGGTCATCCGGACCACGAACGCGTCGATCAGGACCGCGAGGGCCAGTCCGAAGCCCATCTCGCGGATCAGCGTCTCGCCGGACAGGATGAACCCGGAGAACACCGCGGTCATGATCACCGCGGCCGCGGTCACCACCCGCGCACCGTGCGCGAACCCGTCGACGACCGCCGCCCGCGGTGCGGCGCCGTGGACGTGCTCCTCGCGCATCCGCGTCACCAGGAAGATCTGGTAGTCCATCGCGAGCCCGAACACCACCCCGATCAGGAAGATCGGCAGCATGCTGATCACCGGCCCGGTCTGTCCGGTGATGCCGAACAGCCCGGCCAGCCAGCCCCACTGGAACACCGCGACCAGCGCGCCGAACGTCGCCACGACGGTGAGCAGGAACCCGAGCGTCGCCTTCAACGGCACCAGGATCGAGCGGAACACCAGCATCAGCAGCAGGAACGCGAGCCCGATGATGAGCGACAGGTACGGCAGCAGCGCGCCGCCGAGCTTGTTCGAGATGTCGATGCTGACCGCGGTCGCCCCGGTGACGGCCACCTCGGCGCGATCGCGGTCGGGCATCGACCGGATCGCCTCGACCAGGTCCCTGGTCTGCTGCGTACTCGGGCCGCTCGACGGGATCACGGTCAGCAACGCGGTGTTCCCGGCCGGGTTGAAGACCGGCGGCGTCACCATCGTCACGTCCGGCAGCCCGCGAACAGCAGCGGCGGTCGCGGTGGCGGCCGTCTGCGGATCGGTGGACGCGCCGGCGTCCACGACCACCATCAGCGGCCCGTTGAAGCCGGGCCCGAAGCCCTCGGAGAGCATCTCGTACGCCTTGCGCTGGGTCGAGTCGGGTGCGGCCGTGCTGTCGTCGGGCAGACCGAGTTCGAGGTCGGTCGCCGGGATCGCGAGCGTGCCGAGGCCGATCACGGTCACCACCAGCACCGCCAACGGACGCCGGGTGATGAAGCCAGCCCACCGGCGGCCGACCGTCGTCCGCCCGGCCGCTTCCGGATCGCCGCCCCGCAGGCCGGGGATCCGGCCGCCGAGAACCCGCCGCCCCGCGAACCCGAGCAGCGCCGGCAGCAACGTGAGGGCGATCGCGACCGCGACGACCACGGTGAACGCCGCGGCCAGGCCCATCTGGGTGAGGAACGGGATGTCGACCACGAACAATCCGGCCAGCGCGATCACCACGGTCAGACCGGCGAAGACCACGGCCGAGCCGGCGGTGCCGACCGCGCGGCCGACGGCCTCCTCGGGCTCCAGCCCGGTGCTCAGCTCGTGCCGGTAGCGGGACATGATGAACAGCGCGTAGTCGATCGACACCGCGAGGCCGATCATCAGCGCGAGGATCGGCGTACCGGATCCGATGTCGACGAAACCGCTGATAGTCGAGATGGCGGTGACGCCGAGACCTACCCCGATGATTGCTGACAGCAACGGCAGGCCGGCGGCGATCAGCGAGCCGAAGGTGATCAGCAGGACGACGGCGGCGACGCCGATACCGATCACCTCGGTGAGCGGCTGCTCGCCCTGCGCTTGCAGCGCATCGCCGCCGAACTCGACGGTGAGGCCGGCCGCCCGGGCCGGTGCGACCGCATCGGCGACCGCCTGCTGCGCTTCGGGGGTGATCTCCTGCGCGGTGACCTTGTAGGTGACCTGCGCGTAGCCGGTGCGGCCGTCGGCGGAGATCGCCTTGGCGGCAAAGGGATCCACGACGCGGGCGACCTGGGGCGCGACCGCGATCCGGTCCAGGGTCTGCCGCACCTGTGGCGAGTCGGTGAGCTTCTGGCCGGCAGGCGCCTGGAACACGATCCTGGCGGTCGCGGCGTCGGCGCCGGCCTGCGGGAAGCGGTCGTTGAGCAGGTCCGCGGCACGCTGCGACTCGGTGCCGGGGATCGAGAAGCCGTTGGCGGTCGGGCCCGAGAGCGTGCTTGCACCGACTGCTCCGGCGGCCAGGAGTCCCAGCCAGATCAGGAGCACCAACCGGCGGCGGCGGAACGCGAATCGGCCGAGCCGATAGAGGTACGTAGCCATGCGACCGATGCTCCCGGCGCGGGGTCGTCGCTCGCGTCTGCTCCCGGTGGGCTTCTGGCCGTACCGCGTTCGCCGTACCTGGTACTACGGCTGCGGTACGCCGGGACGCACGAGGCCGGTCTGGTACGCCAGGACGACGAGCTGCGCGCGGTCGCGGCAGTCGAGTTTCACCATCGCGCGGTTCACGTGGGTCTTCGCCGTGGACGGGGAGAGCACGAGGCGTTCGGCGATCTCGTCGTTGGACAGGCCGAGGGCGACCAGGCCGACGATCTCGCGTTCGCGGTCGGTGAGGACGTCGAGGGCCGTGGGCCCGACCGGGTTGCCGGGGGTGGGTTCGGCGAGGAAGCGGTTGATCAGGCCGCGGACGGCCTTCGGGGACAGCAGAGCGTCGCCGCGGGCGACCACCCGGATGGCGTCGATCAGCTCGGCCGGTTCGACGCTCTTGCCGAGGAAGCCACTGGCGCCGGCACGGATCGCGTCGAACACGTACTCGTCGACCTCGAACGTGGTCAGGATCAGCACCTTCACGCCCGCGAGCGCCTCGTCCGCCGTGATCATCCGGGTCGCCGCGAGGCCGTCGACCTCGGGCATCCGGATGTCCATCAGCACCACGTCGGCCCGCTCGGACCGCGCCAGCTCGACCGCTTCCCGCCCGTTGGACGCCTCAGCAACGACCTCCAGATCGGGAGCTGAACTCACCAGCACCCGGAACCCGCTGCGGATCAGTGTCTGGTCGTCGGCCAGCAATATCCGGATGGTCACCTACATCTCCCGTCTCCAGAGGAAGCACAGCACGTACTGCCCACCCGCCTGTCGCCTCCGGCCCGGCCACCAGCTCGCCGCCTACGGCGGCAACACGCTCACGCATCCCGATGAGGCCGTGTCCGGCGCCCAGGTGGGTGATGGCGGGAGCTGTTGCTGAAGCGGGCCGAGCACCCGAGTCTGTGACGGTGATGGTCAGGTTGCGTGGCGCGCGGGTGATTTGGACGTGGGCGGTGGCGGTGGGGGCGTGCTTGAGGACGTTGGTGAGGGATTCCTGGATGATGCGGTACGCCGTGAGTTCGATGACGTCCGGGAGCTCACCCAGCGACTCCGGAGGTGTCCAGTCGACCTTGACGCCTGCTGCGGTGAACGACTGGACGAGGGCGCTCAGCTCGCTCAGCGACGGTGCCGGCGCAGTGGGCAGCGGTGACCCGGAACGACGGAGTACGCCGAGAAGCACTGTGAGCTCCTGGAGGACGGTGCGCCCGCCTGACCGGACCAGCGCCAGCGCACGCTCGGCCTCGTCGGGCTGCGTCCGAAGGACATGCGCAGCGACCCCGGACTGCACGTTCATCAAGGCGATGTGGTGTGCGATCACGTCGTGCAGTTCGTGCGCGATCCGCAACCGCTCCTCGATCACTCGCCGCTGCGCCTCTTCGTCCCGCGACCGCTCGGCCCGCAGCGCTCGCTCCTCGAGCTCGTGCAGCCAGGCGCGCCGGTTCCGCACCGCCTCGCCGATCGCGCCCGAGAACAGCACGAAGAAGACCAGACCGAGGTTGTCCAGCACGTCCCCACCGACGAACAGGACCTCCATGAGCAGTGTGACCAGCGCCGTGGCGATCACCGCGACGCTGCGGGTCAGCCGATCCTTCGACAGGACGACGGTGAAGACCGCGACACCCATGTAGAGCACGATCGGGCTCTTGGCCTGCTCGGCGATCTCGAACGCGGTCGCGACCCCCGTGCAGACCACCAGAACCGAGATCGGCGCCTGCCGCCGGAACGTGACTGCGGCGGCACCCACGACGGCCAGGACGACGACGGTCGCGTTCAGCTCGATCCGCTCACCGATGTGCTTCCCGCCCGGGACGAGCAGGTTGATCAGCAGGATGACCAGGGCAAGCGCAAGGTCCAGCGCCAGCGGATGCCGCGCGAAGGCACGGCAGAACCGGATGAGCCGTTCCATCCCTTCACAGTACGTGTTCCCCCGTCGGACCACCTCGTCCAGCGGCAGTATCCCCGCCGTACCGCAACCGCAGTACTAGAGAGCCGAGGCCTGTACGGCGAGTTCTCGGAGGGGCTCGTAGCGGAGGCGGAGGTCGGCGACGCGGGACACCTCGTCGGGGACGGGGGCCAGGTGTTCGCCGCCTGGTTCCGGGGAGAGGCCCAGGGCGATCGCTGCCGCGCCGCGGGCGCCTACTTCGGGTTCTGCGCAGACGGTGGTCGGGCGGGCGAAGGTCGCGGTCAGGCAGCGGCGCCACCATTCGGATGCGTCGATCCCACCGCCGCCCAGCACGACATCCAACTGCCGGTCGAACAGCGCGTCGAGCTGACGGAGGCCCCGGTCGATTTCCAGGGACGCGCCCTGCAGGGCGGCTGCGAGCAGGTCGGCGGGGTTGTCGTCGAACGACAAGCCGAAGTACACGCCGGATCCGCCGGGCACCACCGCGGGAGGCCGGGTGCCGGCCATGAACGGGATCGCGATCGCGTGGGACGCCCCGATCTCGACGTCGGTCGGTTCGTCGGACTCCAGCCGCAGTACTCCGGTCAGCCAGGCGTGCAGGTTCCCGGCGGCCGAGAACGCCATACCGCTCACGGCCCGCTTGTCGTCGACCCGGTACCGCCACAGCTCCCACGGCAGCTCAGGCGCGTCCTCGATCGGGTGCACGACGCGTACGGCGGCCGACGTACCGACGGTCACCGCTGCGACGCCGGCGTCGTACCCGCCGGTCCCGACGTTGGACGCGGCGCCGTCACCGGTCGGCGGATGCACGGGGACGCCGACCAGCCCGGGCCAGCGGCGTTCGTACTCCTTGGACAAGGTGCCCGTCCAACCGGTCGGCACGATCGGCGGCAACAGGTCCGCGGTGACGCCCGCGATCTCCAGCGCCTCGGCGTCGTACGCACCGATCGCGAGGTCCAGCGTGCCGGTCCCGGACGCGACCGAGACGGACGTGACGCGTTCGCCGGTCAGTCGCTCGAGCACCAGGTCAGGCAGGCCGGCGAAGGCGGCCGGGGAATCGTCCGAGAGCAGCCACGGGATCCGGCGGGTCCAGTACAGCCGGTGCAGCCAGGTGCCGGTGCGCGCGTGGAACGCCTGCTCGTCGAACGACGGACCGAGCCCGAGGTCGATCGAGCGGGTGTCGGCCCAGGTGATCACCGGCGTCCGTGCGGCACCCTTGTTGTCGAGGGCAACAATCGAGTGCCATTGCGAGGACAGCACGATCGCGCCGATACCGTCCAGATGACCGTTCTGCTCGAGCTCGTCCAGGCACCCGAGCAGACCCTCGACGTACTCGTGCAGGTCGAGCGTGGCGGAGCCGTCATGGCCGTACGCCGGGGAGATCTTGTGCCGCGCGAGTGCGCCGGGGATCGGTGCCGCGTCCTCGGCGGAGAGGACGAGCGCCCGCGCCGACGACGTACCGAGGTCGAGCGCGAGCACGTGCTCGTCAGTCCTCGTCATGCAACGCCTTCAGGAAGGTCTGGGCCCAGAGATTCACGTCGTGCGCGGCGAGGTGCTTGCGCATCGCCTTCATCCGCCGGCCGAGCTGCCGGTCGTCGGTGTTCATCGCGTCGACGATCGTGTCCTTCATCCCGTTGATGTCGTGCGGGTTCACCAGGAACGCCTGCCGGAACTCGTCCGCGGCGCCCGCGAACTCGCTCAGCACCAGCGCGCCGGTGTCGTCGTACCGCGTCGACACGTACTCCTTGGCGACCAGGTTCATGCCGTCCCGCAGCGGTGTCACGACCGCGACGTCCGCGGCCCGGAGCAGCGCGGCCATCTCGGTCCGGGAGTACGTCGTGTGCAGGTAGTTGATCGCGGGCGTACCGATCCGGCCGTGCTCGCCGTTGATCCGCCCGACCAGCAGCTCGATCTCGTCGCGCAGCACCCGGTACTGCTCGACGCGCTCCCGGGACGGCGTCGCGACCTGGATGAACACCGCGTCGTCGACCGAGATCCGCTTCTCGTCCAGCAGCTCGCCGAACGCCCGCAACCGTTGCCGGATGCCCTTGGTGTAGTCGAGCCGGTCGACGCCGAGCAGGATGTGCGACGGGTTACCGACCTCCTCGCGCATCTCGGCCGCGCGCGCCGTCGTCTCGGGCTGCCGGGCGAGGCTCTCCAGCTCGTTGACGTCGATCGAGATCGGGAACGCCTTCGCTCGGACGATCCGGTCGTCCGGCAGGTGGATCCGGTCGCCGCGGGTCCGCAGGCCCATCCGGTTGCGGGCCAGCCGGGCGAAGTTCGACGCCGCACCGGGCCGCTGGAAACCGACCAGGTCCGCGCCCATCAGCCCGTCCAGGATCTGCCGCCGCCACGGCATCTGCGCGAACAGTTCGGTCGGCGGGAACGGGATGTGCAGGAAGAAGCCGATCCGTACGTCGGGACGCAGCCGGCGGAGCATCGCGGGAACGAGTTGGAGCTGGTAGTCGTGCACCCACACGTCCGCGTTGTCGTCCGCGGCCTCCGCGGCGGCCTCCGCGAACCGCCGGTTCACCGCGACGTACGACTCCCACCACTCGCGATGGAACTCCGGCGCCACGATCACGTCGTGGTACAGCGGCCAGAGCGTCGCGTTGGAGAAGCCCTCGTAGTACAGCTGGACGTCCTCGGCCGACAGCATCACCGGGACCAGGTGCATCCCGTCGTTGTCGAAGGGATCGACCTTCTCGTCCGGGCTGCCGGTCCAGCCGATCCAGGCCCCGTGGTGTCCCTGCATCACCGGCGCCAGCGCCGTGACGAGTCCGCCTGGACTGCGGCGCCACGCCGTACTGCCGTCGGGCATCTCGATCCGGTCGACCGGCAGCCGGTTGGCCACCACTACGAAGGAACTCCTACCGTTCGGCATGTTCAGCGTCATCCACTCAGGTCGTCGTCGTCACCGGGGTAGCGCACCCCGATCTGGCTCCGGGTCTCGTCGAGCAGTTCGAGAATCTCGAGCGTGCCGGCGTGGGGAAGAGCCGGAACCTCGATCAGTCCCTGGCGCAATGCACGCATCACTTCTGCCGCCTCATAGTGGTACCCACGGCCATGCGTGGGGACGTCGATCCGCTCCGCTCCGGAAGCGGTCGTGCGCACGTAGTACTCGGGGTGGTGGAAACGGTGCGGCAGCTGCAGATTGCCGTCAGGGCCGCTGATCGACGCGACCCACGGGTTCTGCGACCGCAGGCCGCAGGTCAGCGCGGCGACCGCGCCGGACTCGTACCGCCAGGCCATCGCGACGTTCAGGTCCACGCCGTCCTCGTTGAGCGAACCGACAGCTTTGAGCTCTTGTGGCCGTCCCAGTGCCAGGTAGGCGAACGTCATCGGGTAGATGCCGCCGTCCATCAGCGAGCCTCCCCCGAGCGCCGGGTCGAGCAGGCGAACTGGCAGTGAAGGTTTGTGGAACGCGAAGTCCGCGACGACCTGCTGCGGTTCGCCGATCGAGCCGCTCGCCAGGTCCTTGAAGAGCGCCTGGATCACCGGGTTGGTGCGCATCCACATCGCCTCGGCGAACAGCGTGTTGTTCTCCGTGGCGACCGCGATCAGATCCCGGGCCTGTCGCGCGGTGAGGGTGACGGGCTTCTCGCACAGTACGGCGACGCCGGCCTGCAACGCCGTACGGGCGATGGCGTAGTGCTGCGGATGCGGCGTACCGATGTAGATCACGTCGACCTCGCCGGAGTCGATCAGCCGGCGGTAGTCGTCGTACGCATGCGGGATGCCGAACTCGGCGGCGAACTTCTGGGCGCTGTCCTGGGAACGGGACGCGACCGCGGTCACCACGGCGTCGTCCGGGAGCAGCCCGAGATCGTGCGTGAACTGGGTCGAAATGTTGCCGGTCGCAACAATTCCCCACCTGACGCGATCTATACCCACTGTCTGAACTCCGGGGTCGGGAACGGTCCGTCCGCAACGATTCTCGCGGTTTCGAACGCGTGCGCCAAGCGAATGAGCGTGACCTCACTTCGCGCCGTACCGCTGATCGTGAGCCCGACCGGCAGTCCGGAGACCACTCCGGTCGGGACGGACAGCAGCGGATAGCCGGCCAGAGCCGCGTGTGACGACGAGCTGCCGAGTACGTGATCGCCGTTCACCAGGTCGATCGCCCAGGCCGGTGAGTACGCCGGGGACACCAGCGCGTCGAGCTGGTTGTCGCGGAGCAGGTTGTCGATCCCGTCGCGGCCGGCGCGCAGCGCGGTGAGGCGTGCGGCGACGTACGCGGGGGAGCTGAGGCCTTCTGTGGCAGCGGCACGTTCGAACAGCTCCTGGCCGAACCACTGCAGCTCCTGGTCCGCATGCTTCTTGTTGAACTCGATGAGGTCGTCCAGCGTCCGCGGGCCGCCGGGTGCACGGGTAGCGAGGTACGCCGCCATGTCGACCTTCAGCTCGTGCGAGAGGACCTGTAGCTGGTCCTCGTCGCCACCTGGTGTCGGCAACGACAGGTGGTCGACCAGCGTGGCCCCGCACTGGCTGAGGAGCTCAAGCGCTCTCTCGGTGACCTGGTCCAGGCCGGTCGAGTAGCCCCAGAGAGGACCGCGCGGTACGCCGATGCGCACGTTGCTGAGGTCCGTGCCGCGGCAGGCCTCGGTGTAGTCCGTCTGGCCGCCGGTGAGGACGGTCAGGAGCGCAGCGGCCTGCTTGACGGTCCTGGTCATCGGGCCGGCGGTGTCCTGCGAGTGTGAGATCGGGACGATGCCCTGCTGTGGGACGAGCCCGACCGTGGGCTTCAGGCCGACCACACCGTTCAAGGCGGCTGGGCAAACGATTGAGCCGTTGGTTTCGGTCCCGATCGCGTAGTCCGCCAGTCCCGCCGCGACCGCGGCGCCGGAGCCGGACGAGGAGCCGCCGGCCGAGCGGTTCAGCGCGTACGGGTTGCGAGTGAGGCCGCCGTACGCGCTCCAGCCGGACGAGGACGCCGAGCCGCGGAAGTTCGCCCACTCGCTCAGATTGGTCTTCCCCAGGACAACACAGCCCGCCGCGCGCAGCCGCCGTACCAGTGCGGCGTCTTCCGGCGGCGGTGGCTGGTCGGCCAGCGCCAGCGAGCCGGCCGTAGTCGGGAGGTCGGCGGTGTCGACGTTGTCCTTGACCAGCACCGGTACGCCGTGCAGCGGCCCGCGCACCCGCCCTTCGTCACGCTCGGTGTCGAGTCGGGCAGCTTCGGTGAGCGCGGCGGGGTTGGGTGTGCAGACGGCGTTGACGAGTGCGTCGACCTCACGAATCCGCCCCTGCAACTCCTCGACCAGCGCCACGCTGGACAGAGTTGAGCTCACTCCAACGATCCTGCCAGAGTTGAGTGCGTCCGGTTGTCTTGTCAGCGACACGCTTCGTGTCGGCCGAGCGGTGAATGACATCGCTGTTGTTCAGCACGTAGAGTGGCTGGCGGACGGACGATCACCGACCGCACAGGAGTCAGCTGCACATGGACAGCGCCAACGCCAGCTCTTCCGGCCCCGCCGAAGCTGCGCCGCCGGCCGTTGCTGGACTCTCTGAGAGGGACGGCCAGATCCTCGCCTTCGAGCGGCACTGGTGGAAGTACGCCGGCGCCAAGGAACAGGCGATCCGGGACCAGTTCCAGATGTCGGCGACCCGGTACTACCAGGTCCTGAACGCGCTCATCGACCGCCCCGAGGCCCTCGCGCACGACCCGCTGCTGGTCAAGCGCCTGCGCCGCCTCCGCGCGGCCCGCCAGCGCGCCCGCTCCGCTCGCCGACTGGGCATCGAGGTCTGACCATGTCCCGCCGCCTCAGGGCGTGCCTCGCTGCCCCACGTCCGCGGGGTGAGCAGGGGCAGGTGTTGTCTTCGCTCGTTGCCGTGGCTGCCGTGGTGGCGATCGTGGCCGGACTGCTGGTGCTGTTCGGGACGCGGGGAGACGAGAGCAAGGCCGACGAGCCGGCCGGCGCCTCGCCGAAGCCGTCGGCGAAGCCCTCCTCGGGCCCGTCGACCGTCGGGGCGAGTGTGCCGAAACCGTCGACGAAGCCGACGACCGAGGAGACCAGCGCACCGCCGCCTCCTCCGGCGAGCACCAAGCCGCCGTCGACCGCGCCGACCGAGACCACGCAGCCGACGCAAACCACCCAGCCGCCGAAGCCGACGCAGCCGGTGACGATCCCGGCCGAGGAACGCCCGGCGATCGAGGTCTACAACAACACCCCGCGCAAGGGCCTCGCCGACACTGTCGCGAGCCGCGCCCGGCAGGCCGGCTGGACCGTGTCCGGGTCGCCGGACAACTGGCACGGCAAGGTCGCGGAGAGTACGGTCTACTACCCGCCGGGCATGCTCGACGCCGCCAACCAGCTCGCCCACGACCTCGGCATCGGCCGTACCAAGGGCGCTTTGGACAACATGAAGAAGGATCGCCTGACCGTGATCCTGACCTCGGACTACAGCGGATGAGCACTCCGGTCATCCAGACCGATGCGGGGCGAGAAGGCTGGGAAGCCATCGTCTCCGACCCGTCGACCGCGGTGATCTCGTCCGACTTCGACGGCGTCCTCTCGCCGCTCGTCGAGGACCCGGCGCGGTCCCGTCCGGTCGAAGGCGCCCTGGACGCGCTGGCCCGGCTCGCCCGCACCGTGAACCAGGTCGCGATCGTCACCGGACGACCCGCCTTGGTCGCCACCGAGCTGTCCGGGGTGAGCGGACACCCGGGGCTCGGGAGTCTCGTCGTACTCGGGCACTACGGGCTGGAGCGCTGGGACGCCGCCACAGGCAAGGTGACGAGCGAGCCGGTGCCGGAGGGTGTCGCGACGGCTCGGGACCGGTTGCCGGGGCTGCTGCGCGAGGTCGGCGTACCGGATGCGTTCGTGGAGGACAAGGACAGCTCGCTGGCGGTGCACACCCGTCGGCTGGACGATCCGGCCGGGGCGCTGGAACTACTGCGGGCCCCCTTGACCACGCTGGCTCAGGAGACCGGGCTGCGGTTGGAGCCGGGCAACCTCGTACTCGAGCTGCGGCCGCCCGGTATCGACAAGGGCGTCGCGCTGCGCCGGCTGATCGAGTCGACGGGCGCGCGGTCGATCCTGTACGCCGGTGACGACCTGGGCGACCTGGCGGCGTACCGGGCGATCCAGGCGCAGCGTGACACCGGACTGCGCGGCGTACTGCTCGCCACCCGCTCCTCGAACGCGACCGAGCTGATCGAGGCCGCGGACATCGTCGTCGACGACCCGAGCGGCGTGGTGACCGTCCTCACGGCCCTTTCGGACGCGATTTCAGCACGCTGAACGCCTGCGTCACGGTCTTGTTGATCGGCTGGATCGGCCGCTCGACGTACCCGCCTTCCTTCAGGTCCGCGAGCCGCTCGAACGGGTTCCGCGACGCCGGATCACCGGTGAGCAGGAACGAGACCACCACGGCCACGACGTACAGCGGGAGCATCGGCAACCCGATCAGACAGAAGTACTGCCACGAATGCCGCTCCTCGTGCCGCACCAGCGCCGGGTTGTCGAAGTACGACCGCTCATGCTTGCTCAGCACCACATTCCCGATCGTGAACGCCCCCGCCACCGGAAACCCAAGCTTGTACCCATTGGCAAAAAACAACCCCCGAGGCCCCCGACTGAACTTCGCCCGCCCCAACACCCCCACGAACAGACCAGCAACCGTAGTCAGATTAAGAAAGTTCCCCACCAACTTCACCCACTGCCAGGCGGTCATACCGCTCAGTATCGAACCAATGTCCTAATGTCTCAATTCTTAGGACATCGGGACATTTCATGTGCAGCTCGACAGGAGGTATCCGGCTCGGACGGTGTGTTGCCCGCTCGCCCAGGCGGGCCGACGGGTATGCGTACCCATATACGTCCTGTCGAACTGTCGGTGGGGTGGGTAAGACTTGGGGCGTGAGTTCGGTGGTGCGGGTTTGGCGGGCTGGGCGGGTGGTGGATCCGCATTCGGTGATTGGGGGGTTGCGGAAGGGGCCGGGGGATCCGGCGTATGTGTTTGATGCGGGGCGGCGGACTGTGTGGCGGGCTACGCGGACTCCGGACGGGGCGGTGTTGTTGCGGTTGACGCCGTACGCCGGGTTTGTCGAGGCGGAGGCTTGGGGGCCGGGGGCGGAATGGGCGCTCGACGGGGTGCCGGAACTGCTGGGGGAGCGGGACAGCTGGGACGGGTTCGAGCCGTTGCCGGAGCATCGGGTGCTGGTGGATGCGGCGCGGCGGTTCCCGCATGTGCGTGTGCCGCGGACGCGGGCGGTGTTCGAGGCGATGGCGGCGGCCGGGATCGAGCAGGTGGTGACCGGCAAGGAGGCGTTCCGGGCGTGGCGGCTGCTGCTGCGTGAGTACGGCGAACCTGCGCCGGGGCCTCATCAGCAGGGCAACCGGGTCATGATGGTGCCGCCGTCGCCCGAGGAATGGCGGCAGATCCCGTCGTGGCAGTGGCTCCGGGCAGGTGTCGAGGGGCGGCGATCGCGGGTGGTCGTCACGGCGGCGACGCGGGCTCGCGCCCTGGAGCGAACACTCGAGCTGACCGACGGCGCCGAGGTCGAACGGCGGCTGCGGTCGCTGCCCGGAGTCGGGGTGTGGACGGCGGCCGAGGTACGGCAGCGGGCGCACGGGGACGCGGACGCGTTCTCGTTCGCGGACTACCACGTGTCGCGGAACGTGTCGTACGCGCTGATCGGCGAGGAACTGGACGACGACGGCTGCGCCGAACTCATCGAGCCGTACCGCGGCCACCGCTTCCGCGTCCAGCGCCTGATCGAGCTGGCCGGTGTCGGCCACCCCCGCTTCGGCCCCCGCAAGTCCCTCCCCACCCACACCCCGGGCGCAACGCATCGCTTGAGGTAGCCCTGGGCACTGGTCCACCACCATGACAATCAACGGGGACGGCCTGTATCTCGTGGCAGGCCTGGCGCTGCTGCTCGGTGCCGTCCTGCCGCGGCTGCTCCGCCGGTACGCCGTCTCCGCGCCGATCGCGTTCCTCGGAGCTGGTCTGCTGCTGGGGTTCGCGGTCGACCACCACCGGTTGAGCCCGATCGCCGAACCCGGCCTCACGAAGCACTTGGCCGAGCTGACGATCCTGGTCGCGTTGATGGGTGTCGGGCTGGCGATCGACCGGCCGATCGGATGGCGCCGATGGATGGTGACGTGGCGTCTCCTGCTGGTCGCGATGCCGGCCTGTATCGCCGCGATCGCCGGCGCCGGATGGCTGCTCGGGCTGGCTCCTGCGACCGCTCTGCTGCTGGGTGCGGTCCTGGCCCCGACTGATCCGGTGCTGGCCTCGGACGTCCAGGTCCAAGGGCCGACGACCGGTGAGGGCGCCGAGGCCGAGGAAGACGACGAGGTTCGTTTCGCACTCACCTCGGAGGCCGGTCTGAACGACGGCCTGGCCTTCCCGTTCGTGTACGCCGCGGTGTTCGCGGCCACCAAGGGCGCGGTGGGCGGCTGGGCGTTCGAGTGGTTCGCCTGGGACCTGGTCGGCCGGACCGTGATCGGTGTTGCCGTCGGCGTCGGCGTGGGCTGGTTGCTCGGGAAGATGACGTTCGACGCGCCGTCCCGTACGTTCCGGCTGGCTGACGCGCGCGAGCCCGTACTGGCGCTTGCGATGACGCTCGGCGTCTACGGTTTGGCGCAGGTACTGCACGGCTACGGATTCATCGCGGTGTTCGTCGCGGCGCTGACACTGCGCGCGGTCGAGCGAAGTCACGATTTCCATGCGGAGCTGCACGGGTTCGTCGAGCAGCTCGAGCACATCCTGACCTGGGGGATCCTGCTGCTGCTCGGGGTGGCGATCACGGCCGGTCTGCTCGCGCCGTTGACCTGGGCCGGCGCCGCGCTCGGATCGCTACTGGTGCTGGTGATTCGTCCGGTGACGGCGTGGGTCTCATTGGCCCGAACCCCGATGCGCCGCTCCGAGCGCTGGGTGACGGCCGCGTTCGGGGTCCGCGGGGTCGGGTCGGTGTTCTATCTCGCGTACGCCGGCGCCGACTTCCGCACGGACCTTCCCTGGTTGTGGGCGACTGTCGGGTTCACCGTCGTACTGAGTGTGGTTGTGCACGGCGTTGCCGCGACGCCGCTGATGCGGATGCTCGAGGACCGGCGTTCCTGAGCGCGGCGGCCGGCGGCTCGACACCGTGGCGGATCGCGGAGGCGGCGTGGATTCCGGCGGCGAACTCCTTCAGCTTCTCGATCATGCGTCCATCGTCCGAGCCTGCACGCCGCTGCAGAAGTGGCGTGAACGACGACTATCGCTAAGATTTTGACATGGCTCAGCCCACGGTTTCGGTGCTCGCGTACGACGGTATGACCGCCTTCGAGGCGGGCATCGTCATCGAGGTGTTCGGCCTGGTCTGGCCGGACATCGACCAGCCCTGGTACGAGCTGAAGGTCTGCACCGAGACGCCCGACCCGATCCGGGTGATCGGCGGTGCGACGCTCAGCAGCCCACACGGTCTCGACGAGTTCGCCGCCGCCGACACGGTCGTCGTACCGAGCGTCGCGGATCCGTGGGCCGAGACCTCTCCCGGTCTGATCGAGGCGCTCCGGCACGCGCACACACGCGGCGCCCGGATCGTGTCGATCTGCTCCGGTGCGTTCGCGCTCGCGGCCGCCGGTCTCCTCGATCACCGCCGCGCGACCACGCATTGGCGGTACGCCGACCTCCTGCGCGAGCGTTTTCCGGCGGTCCTCGTGGATCCGGAGCCGCTGTACACCGACGAGGGGGATGTGCTGACGAGCGCCGGCTGCGCGGCCGGGCTGGATCTGGCGATGCACCTGGTCCGCAAGGATCACGGTGCCGCGGTGGCGAACGCGGTCGCGCGCAGGCTGGTGATCCAGCCGTACCGGGCCGGTGGGCAGGCGCAGTACATCGAATCGCCGGTCCCGCCGGATCCCGATGACGCCTCGGTCGCCCGCAGTCTCGGCTGGGCGCTGGAGCATCTCGCCGAGCCCATCGGCGTACCCGATCTGGCCCGGCAGGCCGGGTTGTCGCCGCGGACCTACCTGCGGCACTTCGCCAAGGCGACCGGGACGACGCCGGGCAAGTGGCTGATCGCGCAGCGCGTGCAGGCGGCGCTGACGATGCTGGAGAGCGGGGACGCGCCGGTGGAGGAGATCGCGCTGGCGGCCGGTTTCGCCACGCCGGTCACCCTGCGGCACCACTTCGGCAAGCAGTTGCACACGTCGCCCTCGGCGTATCGCCGGACCTTCCGGGAGCGGCAGCGAGGCTGAGATCGCCTGTCTCGAATGATGGGATCACAAGACACAATATGGACCCGATTGGGTAATCTCGGGGGAGCTCATCCAGAGGGACTGAGGGAAACGGCCCGTTGAAGTCCCGGCAACCCTCCCCGTCGAGCCCCCGCCCGGGGCGCCTCGCGGTGGAACGGTGCCACATCCGTCCCGCCGCCGAGATCCGGTGTTCGCGGGGAAGATGAGAGGGGAACCTCACTCATGAGCCTGACCGCCGCCACCCACACGATCCGTGAAGGTGCCTTCGGCAACGGTACGCACCTGAGCTGTCGCGCCTGTGGGGCGAAGTCGCCGCTCGGCCCGTTCTACGCCTGTATGGAGTGCTTCGGTCCGCTCGAGGTCGGGTACGAGTACCCG
Source organism: Kribbella speibonae (assembly GCF_004331375.1). Taxonomy (NCBI): domain Bacteria; kingdom Bacillati; phylum Actinomycetota; class Actinomycetes; order Propionibacteriales; family Kribbellaceae; genus Kribbella; species Kribbella speibonae. The sequence continues at coordinate 115,220 of NZ_SJKC01000003.1, forward strand.
ACCATCACCCGTGAGCAGATCGAGGCCGGACCCAAGAACATCTGGCGGTACCAGCCGCTGCTGCCCGTCCCCGTGGACGTGGCCAGCTTCCCGAACACCGAGCCCGGTTACACCCGGCTCGTCGACGCGCAGAACCTGGCCCGTGAGCTCGGGCTCAAGAAGCTCTGGGTGAAGGACGACTCCGGCAACCCGACGCACTCGTTCAAGGACCGAGTGGTCGCGAGCGCGTTGAGCGCCACCCGCGAGCTGGGCATGAAGGTCTTCGCGTGCCCCTCCACCGGCAACCTGGCGAACGCGGTCGCCGCGGCCGCGGCCCGGGCCGGCATCCGCTCGGTCGTCTTCATCCCCAAGGACCTGGAACGGCCGAAGATCATCACCACCGCGGTGTACGGCGGAACACTGGTCGCGGTCGACGGCAACTACGACGACGTGAACAAGCTCGCCTCCGAGATCGCCGGTGAGGAGGAGGGCTGGGCGTTCGTGAACGTGAACGTCCGCCCGTACTACTCCGAAGGCTCCAAGACCCTCGCCTTCGAGATCGCCGAACAGCTCGGCTGGCGGATCCCGCAGCAGGTCGTGATCCCGGTCGCGTCCGGTTCGCAGCTGACCAAGATCGACAAGGGCTTCACCGAGCTCGGCAAACTCGGTCTCGTCGACGCCACCGACTACAAGATCTACGGCGCCCAGGCGACCGGCTGCTCGCCCGTCGCGCAGGCGTTCCGCGACGGCCACGACGTGGTCAAGCCGGTGAAGCCGGACACGATCGCGAAGTCGCTGGCGATCGGCAACCCGGCCGACGGTCCGTACGTGCTGGACGTCGCCCGCCGGACCGGTGGCGCGATCGAGGACGTCAGCGACGAAGAGGTCGTCGAGGGCATCCAGTTGCTGGCCCGGACCGAGGGCATCTTCGCCGAGACCGCGGGCGGGGTGACCGTCGCGACGCTGAAGAAGCTGATCGCGACCGGGCAGCTCGACCCCGAGGCCGAGACCGTCATCATCAACTCCGGCGACGGGCTGAAGACGCTCGACGCCGTGGCCGACCGGGTCGGCCCCAAGGTGACCATCCCCGCGTCGTACGACGCCTTCGTGAAGGCAGGCCTGCAGTGAGTGTGAGCGTTCGCGTCCCGACCATCCTGCGGCCCTACACCCAGGGCGTGTCCGAGGTGTCCGCCGAGGGCGCGACCCTGACCGAGGTGCTCGACTCCCTCGACGCGTCGTACCCGGGGATCAAGGGCCGCGTCCTGGACGACTCGGGCGAGCTGCGCCGGTTCGTGAACGTGTACGTCGACGACGACGACGTACGCTTCGCCGACGGCCTGCAGACCACGATCAAAGACGGCGGCCAGGTCTCGATCATCCCCGCGGTGGCCGGCGGCTGATCGCAAGGTCTCTGGAGCGCCGTCAGGAGCCTGACGGCGCTGGGCCCGGCCTCGGTGAGGCTGCTTCCGCGCGGGCCTGCCAGCGCTTGGCTTCTGCCTCCTGGCCTTGGCTCTCGAGGAAGATCGCCAGCGCGGCCATACCCACGATGTCGCCGGCTTCGGCGTAGGTACGACATACTCGCTCCGCCTCGTTCCGGTCGCCTCGGCCAACGAGCAGTTTGAGCAGTGGGGGCATACCGATCGCCACGTTCACCCGGAGACCTCTTCGGTACCAGTCCTCGGCCGTCGAGTCGTCGCCGAACCGCTGGTACATCTTGCCCAGTTCGACCATGGCTTGTCCCTCGCCGTTCTTGGCAGCCCGCTGGAACCAGTGCATCGCCTCGCCCAGTACCTCCGCCGTGTCGCCGGCCTCGTTGAGTTGTTGCCCGAGGCGCACCATCCCATCGTTGCTGCCTGCTTCCGCGGCTGCGCGGAAGCACCGGACTGCCGCTGCCTGCTCGTTCCGCCCCAGGTGCCGGATGCCGCGGTCGACCAAGGCCCTGGGCTCCCCCGCAGCAACTGCCTTGCCGAGCCAGCCTTCGGCCTCCTCCTGCAGGCCTTCATCGGAAGCAGCCAACAGCCCCAAGCAGGTCCAGCCTTCCGGGTCACCGGCGTCCGCTGCCCGTCCGTACCACGCGATGGCGGCTTCCAGGTCGCCCTGCTGCTCGAGCAACGTGCCGAGCCCGATCATGCCGCGCGTCCGTCCGCCGCGGATGGCGGTGCGATACCAGTGCTGGGCCTCGTCGGTGGCGCCGCGTCTCGTCAGGAGGTCGCCCAGTAGCTCGGCCACATGCAATTCACCGGCCTCAGCCGCCTTTCGGAACCACAACTCGGCTTCGTCGAACGCTCCCTGAATGTAGAAGAACCTACCGAGCTGGCCCATCCCCTTGGGCTGCGCCCGTCCGGCCGACTCGCGGTACCAACGCTCGGCCCGCACGCCGTTGCCCCGTTCCTCGTTGAGCCTGCCCAGCATGAGCATCGCGTCGAGGTTGCCGGCCGCCAGCGCCCGTCGATAGACGCGCTCCGCCATGGCTGTGTCGTCTTTTCGCTCCAGGTGAGCGCCGATCCGGTACACCTCGTTGGTATCGGCGAAGTTGATCGGGTCCTTCGCGGCATCGGCCGGTCGCCAAGACGCATTGATCGCCAGCGAAAGCCGGCCGATGGTGTCGGTGCCGCTGATCCTCGGCTCCGGCAGGCCGGCGCTGCGCAAGCGGTACAGCAGTTGCTCGTGCAGCATCGTGACGTCGATCAGTTCGGGGCCACCCGTCACACCGCTTCTGAGGACATCGACAAGTTGGCCGGTGAACGCGGTGAACACGGCCTCGGTCGGCGCCTTCGCCAGCTGGTTGCTCTTCGTGGCGGTCAGCACGCAGCTGCCCCGGATGTCCAGTTGGCCCGCAACCTGCGCAGCATTCCCGGCCATCGTTCCGTGGGCCAGCCCGCTGAAACAGCAGTCCAGCACCACGACCTTGTTGCGGGCGACGGACGACAGCATGGCCCGGCGTACGTCGTCGTAGGCGAGCGAGGTGAAGTGCGGCCTGTCCTGTAGGGCATGTGAGGTGGCCAGGTACAGGCGGCCGTCGACGTTCGGATCGATGAGCCCATGTCCGGCGAAATAGAGCAGGAACATGTCCGTTGCCTTGCGGGCGACGTCCTCCACCTGGAGTGCCAGCTCTTGGACGTTCGCAGGATTCTCGATGATCACGCAGTGCTCGTCGGGCAGACCGGTGCCGAGTGGATCGGTGAGGATCTCACGGAGCGCGTCGATGTTGTTCCGGACCGCGGGGAGATCGTCGAGGCCGTCGTCCTTCGGATAGGTGCTCACCCCGACGAGGCAGGCCCAGCTCTGGGCGGGATCCGGCGTGATCGTCACAGCTCTCCCACAGCCTCCCGGATCGCCGCGATCAGCGCGATCGGATCCTTGATCCGTTTCCCGTCCAGCTCGACGGTTCCCTTCTGCCCGCGAAAGGTGAGCTTCAGATCGGACGTGCGCTGCCGGACCCAGATGCTCAGCGAGGCCGCTAGCGCAGCACCGACGCCACCGGAACCCAGTGCCACCACCAGCACGTCGCTCACCCCGCCCATGTCTTCGGGGCCGGGCGCCGACTGCGTGAACGTCGGTCTCGGTACGTCCTCTTCACGCTGCAGCCAACGGAACAACGACCGGATCTCGGCGTCGGCGTCGGGTGCCTCCGACACACTGATGGCAATGTCTGCAGGACTTTCAGCTGTGGACACAATCGAATCCTACGAGCGGACAGGTTCGAACGGGTCACTCAGCGTGGCGTACGCCGACCGGCAACGAGCTCTGCATCGGCTGGCTAAGCTGCGATGATGCGAGCGGTCGTGGTGTCGGAGTACGGCGTACTGCCTGAGGTTCGTGAGGTTCCGGAGCCTTCGGTTGATGCTGGTTCGGTCGTACTGCGGGTTGAGGCGACCGGGCTGTGTCGGAGCGACTGGCATGGGTGGATGGGGCATGACTCCGACATCGTGCTGCCGCATGTGCCGGGGCATGAGCTCGCGGGGACGATCGCCGCGGTCGGGAGCGGGGTCTCCGGGTGGGCCGTCGGGGATCGGGTCACGACGCCGTTCATCTGTGCGTGTGGTGCTTGTGCGCAGTGCCTTGCCGGTGACCAGCAGGTCTGTCCGAACCAGTTGCAGCCCGGGTTCAACTACTGGGGTTCGTTCGCCGAGTACGTCGCTGTGCCGTACGCCGAGGTGAACCTGGTGCGGCTGCCCGACGACATGGACTTCGCGACCGCTGCGGGTCTGGGATGCCGTTTCGCGACGTCGTTCCGCGCCGTTCACCAGGTGGGGCAGGTCGTCGCGGGTGAACGCGTGGTCGTCTTCGGGTGCGGTGGCGTGGGGCTGTCGGCGGTCATGATCGCGTCGTCGCTCGGCGCCGAGGTCATCGCGATCGACACCAACCCGGACGCCCTAGCACTGGCCCGCGAGTACGGCGCCGCACACACAATCCAGGCACCGCCCACAGCCCCAGCCGCCGAATCCCACGCCGGGTCCCGCGCCGCCGGGACTGTCGAGCAGATCGGCGCGCTGGGTGGTGCGCACGTGACCATCGATGCGCTGGGCTCCGATGACGTCGTGCAGCAGGCACTGCAGGCACTCCGCCCGCGCGGACGTCATGTCCAGGTCGGCCTGCTCCCCTCCGGCGTCAACCTCGACGTCAGCCGCCTCATCGGTCAGGAACTCCAATGGCTGGGCAGCCACGGCATGCCCGCCCACGCCTACCCCGACATGCTCGCCCAAGTTGCCAACGGCAACCTAAACCCCCAGCAACTCATCACCCGAACCATCACCCTCGACGAAACCCCCGCAGCCCTGGCAGCCCTCTCCACCACCTCCCCCACCGGCGTCACAGTCATCAACCCGTAGCCCAACACCCACGAAAACGGGGCGTTGAACAGCAAATAGCCTGTTCAACGCCCCCGCAACGCGGGCTCTCACCCGAGGACGTGCGCTCGACATCCCGCCGCGGCCCCGGCGAAGCCGGCAAAGGCAGCCGCGCCGTAGGCGTGTCCGTTTGCCGCATGCTGGCCTCTTAGAGTCTGATCAGGTAGACCGTGGGTGGGCGGCCGGTGCGGCCGTGTTGTTGGGTGCCGGTGGGGGCTGCGAGGCCGGCTCGTTCCAGGCGTTTGAGGACTCGGCGGGCGGTGCGGAGCTGGACTGCCAGGTGGTCGGCGACGTCCTGGGTGGTGAGGCCGTCGGGGAGGGTGGCGGTGAGTTCGCGCATCCGGGCGAGGGTCTGGGTGTTGAGGCCGACCCGTCGCGCGAGGAGCGGGAGGCTTTCGGTGCCGCGGGCGCCGGGCGGCTGGTCGCCGGACGGTTCGATGACGATCTCGACGTCGTCGGACATCGAGACGACACCGGCGACGGACCCGATCGAGGCGGCGCGGCCCACTGCGCGACGGGCGAGCGCCTCGGCTTCAGCCGCCGTACGGCCGACGCCGAAACCGACGTACGCCGTGCTGTGCCGGGCCGCGAGGTTGTCGAGCAGGGGCATCCGGGAGAACTGTTCGGTCGCCTGCTCCAGGAGCCCGCGGGTGGTGACGACGAGGTGCCGGCCGTCGGGGAGGGCGGCAAGGCTGCCGCCGAGTGTGATCAGGTCGGCGGCGAGGGCGTCGTCCGGTTCGGGGAGGTCGATGACGCCGAGCGCGACCTGGGCGTCGCCGACGTGCTGGCCGGTCGTGGTGAGGATCAGGGCCTGCAGGGTGGAGCGGATCGAGTACCGCGACGGCGCGAGCCGGACCGACGGCATCTCGTTCTCGATCAGGTGGAACGCCGAACCCAGGCAGCTGATCGCGACCTTCGTGTCGTGCTTCTCGCGGGCGGTCCGGTGGAACTCGACGATGTCGTCCGAGGTCAGGCCCGGCCGGTACGGCAGCACCTGGATCTGGTCGGTCGGCAGCTTCGCCTCGATCAGGGTCTCCAGCACCTCGGACCGCCGCAGCGTGTCGATCGAGAACTGGGTGACGTTGTGGCCGAGCCGCAGCAGCTCGACGAGGGCCCGCAGCAGCGTCGCGCCGTCGTACGAGACGTACATCGCCGGCCGGTCGATCACGCCGGCCTCGGTGGCGATCGTGTACGGGACGACGCCGGTGAACAGGAACGCGTCGACCTCGCCCTGCGCCTGCTCGACGAGCTCGACCGCCTCGGTCTCGTGCCGGTACGCCAGCGGCACGAGCACGGTCCCGCTCGGCGCGCCGACCACGGTCACCCGCTGGACCAGGTCCTCGGGCCCGACGACCCCGACCGCCAGCGCCATCAGTCCACCGCGCTTGGAGCTGAGCAGATCCTCAAGGCTGTCCTCCGACGACTTCTGGTCTGGCCCTCAAGTCGCAGAATAGCGCAGCGGGCTCCGAGATCTTGACGTTCAGGCCTTGCTCTCCTAGTTTCGGTCAAGACCACAATTGTGGCCACCCCCTGAGGCGAGTCCAGGGAGCGCAGGTGTGGTGGAGCGTAGGAGGGAGCGCGCCACCTCACGGTCCGTGCAGTTGCTCCAAGCAGCGGACGACCAGTTCACGCTCGCCCAGGGGAAGTCCCGGCCCGTACGGGTCGTGCGCGGCCGCGGCCGGCACCAGGCCTTCCCATTCGGCGGCCCAGAGCATCCGCTGGACGTAACCCTCGATCGGCGCGTAGAACGTCGCCGCCGCGAACCGGTCCAGCCGGTCCGACGCGGTCAGGAACGCCGCGTGGTCGCCGGCCGTCCAGGCCAGCAGGACGGCGGACGACAGCTCGACCTGCGCCGACGCGATCCCGACCAGTGCCGTGTCCGCGCCCCACATGAACGACGGCCCGTACATCCGGTCCTCGCCGGTGATCAGCAGCTTCCCGCTGTCGCGCCCGGCCCAGATCGCGTCCTGGCACCCGATCGCGCGGTCCAGCGTCGCGGTCTTCACGCCGAGCATCGCATCCAGGCTGAGCAGATCCCGGATCAACGAGGGCGAGTACGGGTACCCGCCGGCCTCGCCGTGCAGGTAGAAGCCGACCAGCGGCAGCCCGCTCTCGGCCGCCACGCGCTCGTGCAGCGCGACCGCCTGTGCGTGCCCGTCTGGCGACTCTCCTAGCGCTGCTAGCGGATAGACCATCACCGCATCGGCCCCACCGGCGGCAGCGGCCCGTGCCATCTCCACGGTCGCGTCGGCCGCCTGCTCCAGCGTCTCCGCCGCTGAAGACTTCGGTACGCCGACACCGGCGACGATCGGTACATCGGTAGCGGACCGCCACGTCTCGAGCACCTTCGCGCGGTCGCCTGGGGACAGGTAGAGCCCGCGCCCGGTGTGCGCCCACACCGCGACACCGCCGACAGCGTGCTTCGTGAGCGAGACGGCGTACGCGGACAAGGCGTCGTACGCGACGACGCCGTCGGAGTCCATCGGGGTGACGACGGCCGGGAGCAGCGTGCCGCGGAGCCGTTCGACCAGTGGATGCATCAGCTGACCTCTCACACGTCGTGCCCGAGACCGGGCCGCTTCGGTACGTCGATCCAGCCGTCGCAATCGGCGAACACGGTCGGGGCCAGCGGGTCCTCGTGAACCATCAACGGCCCCACCAGGTCCGCCGCGACGGTCGCTCCGGGTACGGCGGCGGCCAGGTGTACGGCGGCCAGCGTCGCGACACCCAGCTCCGGCATCGACCCTACCTTCACCGCGAGCCCCGCGGCCTCGGCCACCGCGGCGATCTGCAGTGCGCGATGGAGCCCGCCGACCTTGAGGATCTTGATGTTCAGTACGTCGGCCGCACCGCGCCGTGCGATCTCCAGAGCGTCGTGCAGCGAGTGCATGCTCTCGTCGACCATGACGCGGACGTCGAGGCGGTCCCGCAGCCGTACGAGCCCGGTCAGGTCCCAGCGCGGGAGGGGCTGCTCCAGGAGGGTCAGACCGGCCGCACTCATCTTGGCGAGGTACGGGAGAGCTGTGGTGGCGTCGTACCCCTCGTTGGCGTCCAGGCACAGCTCCGCGTCGGCGGGGATCGCGGCGCGGACGGCGCGGATCAGTTCGAGGTCCTTGGCCGGGTCGTGGCCGCCCTTGACCTTCAGGTGCATGAACCCGCGACCAGCGTACTCCGCGGCCTCGGCGGCCATCTCGTCGAGCGTCCCGAGGCCGACCACCCACGTCGTCTGCACGCGGTCGCGGACGCTGCCGCCGAGCAGCGCGTGCACCGGCCAGCCGCTGATCCGTCCGGCCAGGTCGAACAGGGCGATGTCGAGTCCGGACTTGGCGACCTGCTGGCCGCGCAGTACGCCGTCCATCGTGACGTGAGCGCCCGCGCGGTCGAGCGGGTCGCGGCCGACCAGCGCGGGCGCGAGGTGCTCCTCGATCGCCGCCTGGACCCCGGCCAGCGTCTCACCGGTGTACGCCGTCATCGGCGAGGTCTCACCGATCCCGACGGCGCCGTCCGCGGTGTGCACCTCGACGACCAGACTGATCAACTCGTTGCTCACCCCGCTGCTGATCTGGAACGGCCGGCGGTACGGCGCGCTCACCACGCGGGTCTTGATCGCACTGATCGGCGCGGCCGATCCCCCGTCGGGGAACCCCGCCGGTTCTGCTGCAAGACTCATACCGGCTCCTAGGGGTCGCAATCTGGGCGGAAAGCATTTACGGTCAAGACCGTAAATACCCTAAGCGCTCCCTGTCAACGGAAGGTGGCACCTCTGATGCGGCTGGGTCTGTATCTCAACCTCTACGGCACCCCTGACGAGCGGCCCCAGCTGGCGGACGCGGTCGAGCAGGCGAAGCTTGCGGAGGAGGCCGGATTCGAGTGGGTCGTGCTCGGCGAACGGCACCTGCACCGGCCCGGGTACCACGAGATCCTGACGTCGATGACGTGGCTGGCCGCGCACACATCCCGGATCGGGATCGCCACGGCGGGGATCGTGGCGCCGCTGTACGACCCCGTCGTCCTCGCGGAGACGCTGGCGCACATCGACGTACTGTCGGGTGGCCGGCTGACGGCTGGGTTCGTGCTCGGGTACCGGCCGGAGGAGTTCGCGCTGTACGGCGTGACGCAGGCGGAGCGGGTCGCGCGGTTCGAGGAAGGGCTTGAGATCCTCACCCGGTTGTGGACGTCTGACGAGGTCACGTACGACGGGAAGTTCACGTCGATCCAGGACGCGTACCTGTCACCGCGCCCGGTGCAGACGCCGCGGCCGCGGTTGTGGAACGGCGGGCGGGTGTCGGCCGTGCTGGAGCGTACGGCGCGGATGTGCGACGGGTGGACCACGTCGTTCAACGAACTCGACGCTGATCTGCCGGGGAAGATCGCTGAGTACCTGTCGTATCCCCAAGGCGCCGGGTCGCTGGGCCAGGAGGTCATCCTCTGCCGCGAGGGCTACTGCGCCCCCACCTCCCAGGGCGCTCGCGAGGCCCTGGAGGGGCCGCTACGGGACCTGTACGACGCCTACACCGGCTGGAAACGCACATCCACAGACGCAGCCCGCTACACCCAAGGCTGGGACGACATCGTGTCCCGCAGCGTCATAGGCTCCCCGGCCGAATGCGCCGACCGCCTCTCCCACTACGAGTCCATGGGCGCCGACGGCATCATCCTCCGCATCCAACCCCCCGGCATGCCCCAATCCGAAGCCCTCCGCGCCATCGAGGCCTTCGGCAATCTCTAGCTGACGAGCGCACTTTGAGAACCCGCCAACCAAAATTCCGGACCGCGGATGGTTGGTGGGTTCTCAAAGTCAGGCCTTCAGGCCGGACATTGCGATGGAGTCGGTTAGGTAGCGTTGGAGTAGGCCGAAGACCAGGAGGCTGGGGACTACCGTGATGGTGGCGCCGGCCATGAGTTGGTTGATGGGGACGGCTTGGCCTTGGAGGGTGGCCAGGCCGACGGTGAGGGTTTGCATCTTGCCGGACTGGCCGATGACCAGTGGCCACAGGAAGTCGTTCCAGTGCCAGAGGAAGACGAAGATGCCCAGTGTCGCGAGGACCGGGCGGACCAGTGGCAGGACGATCATGGTGAAGATCCGCCACTCGGGGGCGCCGTCGATCTCGGCGGCTTCGAAGAGTTCGTCGGGGAGTTGCAGGATGAACTGGCGCATCAGGAACACGGCTTGCGAGTTCGCCAGCGTCGGCACGATCAGGCCCCAGTAGCTGTCCACCCAATCCAGTTTCGCGACCAGGATGTACGACGGGATCAGCGTCGCCTGGAACGGGACCATCAACGTGGCGAGGAACGCCCAGAACATGATCTCCCGGCCGGGGAACTTCTTCTTCGCGAACGCGTACCCGGCCATCGACGCGAACAGCAGCACCAACGCCACGGACACCAGCGAGTAGAGCAGCGAGTTCACCGTCCAGCGCGGGATGTCGGAGCTGGACAGCACCTTGGAGAAGTTCTCCAGCGTGAAGTTCGCCGGGTTCAGCGCGCCGGGGAACGTCTGCCCGCTCGGCGGCGCGAACGCGACCAGCACCATCGCCGCGAACGGCACGATGGTCACGATCGCGGTCAGCGTCAGCAAGGTCGGCAACGTCAGCCGGCCCGCCGTACGCCGTCCCGCCGCCGGGGCCTCTACGACCGGGCGGACCGGCGGGCGGTCGAGTACCTGAGCCATCTAGTCGTCCCTCCCGACGAGCCGGCGCTGTACGAGCGAGACGATCAGCACGATCAGGAACAGCACCAGACCGATCGCGCTCGCGTAACCGAAGTCGAAGTACTTGAACCCGCTGTCGTACAGGAAGTACACGAGCGAGTAGCTGGACCGCACCGGGCCGCCGCCCGTCATCACGTACATCGCGTCGAAGACCTGGAACGCGCCGATGGTCTCGATCACCAGGACGAAGAACAGCACCGGGCGTAGCTGCGGCAGGGTCACGTACCGGAACCGTTGCCAGGTGCCCGCGCCGTCGATCATCGCGGCCTCGAGGTACGACTTCGGGACCGCCTGCAGGCCCGCGAGCAGGATCAGCATCGAGTACCCGAAGCCCTTCCAGGCCGAGGTGACGGCGATCGACGGCAGTACGGTGCTCGACTGGCTGAGGAAGTCGATCGGGCCGATGTTCACCAGCCCGAGGACGGAGTTCAGGAGGCCGTCCTGGGCGTCGTAGATCCACTTCCAGATCACCGCGGCCAGCACGATGCTGGTCACGTACGGGAGGAAGAAGACTCCGCGGAAGAAGCCGCGGTTCCACACCACTTGGTGGAGCAGTACGGCGGTACCGAGCGAGAGCAGGACTGTCAGCGGGACGAAGATCACGGTGTAGGTGACGGTGACCAGCAGCGCCTCGTGGAACACGTTGTCCGACAGCAGGCGCGTGTAGTTGTCGAGCGCGATGAAGTCCCACTTGCCGCTGATCCGGTAGTCGGTCAACGAAAGAAAGAACGCACCGATCGCCGGCAAGAACCGGAACAGCAGGAACAGCACCAGCATCGGCGCGACGAACAACAACCCGACCCATGGCCGCCGGCGCGGTCCGAAGCGAGGTCGCCGGCCGGCCGCGGGTCCCGCCCGACCCGCGACCGTGTCCTGCGTGTTGGTCAACGCTGCCTCGAGAGGAGGTCGTTGGCTTGTTTGGCTGCGTCGTCCAAGGCCTGTTGCGGCTGCTTCTTGCCGGTCAGGACCGCCTGGATCTCGGTGCTCAGGAACGACATGATCTGCCGCGCCGACGGGTTCGGCTCACCCGGGATCGCGTACTGCAGTGCGTCCTTGAACTTCGCCGCGTTCGGGTCGGTGGACTCGGACTTGGCGTCGCTGCGCGGTGAGTAGAACCCGGACGCCTTGCTGAGCGCGTCCAGCTGCGCCGACTGCATCATGAACGACAGGAACTTCTTCGCGCCGTCGACGTTCTCCGAGGCCGCGTTCACGACCAGACCGCCGGGGAGCCCGAAGCCGACCTGCTTCTTGCCGGTCAGCGGCGTGCCGAGTTCGACGTTCGCCTTGCCCCAGGTCGCGGACACGGTGGCCACGTCGGCCGGAACGCTCGTCATCGCCATCGCGACCTGCCCCTTGCCGAACGGCGAGTCGGCGACCACGTTGCCCGCGGTGAGCGCGGTCTTCGGGATCGCGCCCTCGTCCCACAGGCTCTTCAGGAAGGTCAGCGCCTCCAGGCCGGGCGCCTGGTTGAACGTGACGGTCTTGCCGTCGTCGGCGAACACCTTCCCGCCGGCCTGCCACAGCAGCGGGTAGAAGTTCAGGTTCAGCGTCGCCTCCGGCGAGGCCGAGTAGTCCAGCGTGGAGAACCCGGCGGCCTTGAGCTTCGGCGCGGCCGCCTTGATCTCGTCCCAGGTCTCCGGCGGCTTGCTGATCCCGGCCTTGGCCAGGACGGTCTTGTTGTACATCGTGGTCGTGACCGTGTGGTAGATCGGGGCGCCGTACACCTTGCCCTCGACGGTCAGGCCCGGGATCGCGGCCGGCAGGAACTTGTCCTTCTCCGGCGCGACCGCGTCGTCGACCGGCTCCAGCGAGCCGCTCTTCACGTACTGCGGGATCTGGTCCGGGATCATCAGCAGGACGTCCGGGCCCTTCCCACCGGAGAACGCCGCCGCGACCTTCTCCTCGCGGCCCTTCCACGGCTGGTTCTCCAGCTTCAGGTCGATACCGGAGTTGGCCGCCTCGAAGTCGGTCTCGACCTTCTTCCAGTAGGCGTCGCTGGCCGCCTGGTCGGCGATCACCGGGTACATCCAGAGCGTGACGCTCTTCTTGCTGGTCGAGCCGCCGTCGTCGCCTCCGCCGCAGGAACTGAGCGCGGCGGCGAGTACTAGCGCCGTCAGTGGTGCCGCGATGCGGCGGACGGTGGATTTCATCGCACCCCCAGGGTGTGTCCGGAAGTCAGGGCCGGAACTAGTGAAACCGAATAACGGTCAGGACCGAAAGTAGCCGGGTCGAATTTCAGCTGTCAACGGCTGATATCAATCCGGAACAGCTCGGACCCGCTCGTCATCAGCAGTTGGTGGTCTCCCCGGACGCCGAGCCGCCGGTGGGCGTGCGCGACGAACACCGTCGGGACGGAGTTCTTCCCGGGTGCGATCCGGTAGATCTTGTTCAGGTCGATGCTCACGTAGACGGCCTCCGAGGTGGCGACGATGTCGCCGCTGGAGTTCGTCGTCCCGAGCGTGAAGGACTTCTTCAGCTTGCCGCTGTCCGGGGCCACCGCGAACACGGTCTTGCCGGCCACGCCCCACAGCAGCCCGTCCGGGCCGATCGTGACCGAGGACACCGTCGCGCGGCCCGGTACCGGCACGGTCTCCCAGAGTTTCTTCTTCTTCGCCACATCCCACGCGAACACTGTGCCCGCTTCCCGGGTCGGCGGGGTGGTGGTCAGGCCGCCGGCGATCGATGTCCCGCCGTACACGATGCCGCAGTGCGAAGTGAGGCCGAAGACGGACTCGTCCTGGACGACGTTGCGGTACTTCTCCGCGGTGTTCGTCGCCGGGTCGTAGATCACCAGCGCGCCGCCCAGCCGGTCGCCGTCGGGGACGGTGCCGACCGCGATCTTGCCGTTCACCTCGGTCAGCGCGCGGGCGCGGGTCTGCAGCAGGTCGGGCTTCAGGTTGAGCAGCTGCTTCGGGTTGTCCGGCGTACCGGGCGGTCCGGGGGAGTACTCCGGGCTGCTCCAGGGGTTCGTGGTGTCGTAGGAGTAGAGGCGGGCCTCCGGATAGGCGCCGACCCAGACCGTGCCGTTCGAGCCCTCCATCAGGGCCTCGACCTGCGAGAACCGGTTGAACTTGGCCTCACCCGTGGCCGGGTCGACCACGGACACGCCGCCGTTCAGGAAGCCGCCGGCGTAGATGTTGTTCTTGCCGCCCGCGACGGACAGGATCTCGATCGGTTCCCGGCGGACCTTGGTCACGAAGATCTCGGACTTGCCGGTCTGCGGGTTGTACCGGAACTCCTCGCCGCGCCACAACGTGCCGACGACGCTCGTGCCCGGGTAGTCGGGCAGGTTCAGGTCGGCGTACCCGATCGAGCGGGCGTTCTGGATCCGGCCGGTGAACGTCAGGCCGGTGCCGGTCAGGGTCTTGGTGGCCGGGTCGTACTTCTTCAGTTCGCTGCTCTGGATCAGGTACAGCGAGCCGTCCGCGCCGACCGGGGAGATATCCAGGCCGTGCGCGTTCGGGATCTCGTCGACCCAGATCCGCGACGCGATGTCCCAGACGTACAGCGGGCCCGGGAACGCCGTACTGATCCGCGCGTACACGCGCCCGCCGCGGGCATTCAGGTCGTACACGACCTTGTCGGATGGGTCGCCGAGACCGGGCGGGGACGGGAGTTCGGTGACCGCGCCGGTGCTCACGTCGAGTTCGAGGATGTGCGCGTCGGGCATCGTGCCGGCGTACACCTTGCCGCCCGCGTAGTCGATGCTCTTGACGTACGTCTGGCCCGCCAGGACCGTGCCGTAGTCGCGGATCGCGCCGGTCTGGTCGTCGTACCGGAACACCTTGCCGTTCGGGTACGTCCCGCCGTACACGTTGCCCTGGTCGTCGGTGGTGATCCGCCAGATGAACGACTCGGACGCGATCGGACGGCCGAGGTCCTCGACGCTGCCGCCCGGCCGCAGCCGGTACAGGTGGCCGTTGTTGTAGGTGCCGACGTAGATCGTGCCGTCCGGCGTCGCGGCCACCGCGTAACTGCCGTCCGCGCCGGGCAGCGCCGCGGAGAGCAGGCTGTCGCCGGTCGCCGGGTCGATGGCGTTCAGGTACGCCGGACTTCCGGTGGACACGTTCCAGATCGCGGTCTTGCCGTTCGGGCCGGGCGCGACGGTGCCGCCGATGAGCAGTACGTCGGACAGCGGCGTACCGAGTGAGACGAGCGTGCCGACCGGTGGGTGAGGACCGGCCTGTGCCGGTGTGGTCAGGGTGGTTCCGAGCAGAGCGACGAGGGCCAGTGCGAGAAGGGAGCGGACTGATCGCATACGAATTGCCTCCGGGGTGCCGTATTTACGGTCCTGTCCGAAAGTGAAGCTCTCGCGGCGTGGCCAAGTCAACGGCTCGGCACAATTTGCAGCTACTGACAGCAACGGGTCCGGTTACGGCCTCGGCCGTTAAAGCTCGGGGAGGGCGTCGAGCAGTTTCTGCAGCTTCTCGCGGGTGGCCGCGAAGTAGCTGTCCTCGCGGTGCAGCGCGCGGTGGAACGCGGCCAGCTCGGCCGCCGAGATCGTGTTCGAGAAGGTGCTGATCTCGGTCAGGTCGAGCCGCCGGTTGAACAGGTGCACGGTGTCGCGCCAGCGGTGCAGCAGGCCGACGAGCTCGGCGTCCCGGCGCAGGCCCAGCGCACCCGACACCAGCGCGAGATCGACCGCGGACACCACCAGTCGCGGGTACACCTGCCGGGTGGTGGGCGCGTCGGGCGAGAACCGCTCGTCGTTCAGCAGCCTGGTGTTCTCGCGCAGCTCGTTCACGACGGCGCGCAGGACTTCCGTACGGCGTTCCGCCTCGGCCGTCAGCCGTTCGACGAAGATACCGGTCAGCCCGGCGACCAGCGTGAGCGAGTTGACCGCCGGCTCCCAGCGCGAACCCTCCGGCCAGAAGAACCACAGGACGCCGAGAACGAAGGCCAGCGCGAGCAGGCCGTACGTCACGACACTGACGACGGTCCGCCGGTGGGCCGACCAGCGAATATCGGCTGAGGTCATCGGAGCGGTCGCAGGGCGGGAGGCACCGCGACTACCTCCCTTCGGCGATCAGGAAATGTCGGTGCCGGCTGCTGGGATGGATGGCATGTCCCGGTTCCGCTTGTACCCGACACCCGCGCAGCAGGCATCGTTGCTGGAACAGTGCAAGCACGCGCGGTGTGTGTGGAACCTGGCGCTGGAGCAGTGGTCGATGTGGACCCGTGACAAAGGTCCGACGCCTGGGTACGTCGAGCAGGCGCGGCAACTGACCGAGGCGAGGGGCACGTTCGAGTGGCTGCGTGCTGGGTCCCAAACCGTTCAGCAGCAGGCGCTGCGAGACTTTGACCAGGCCGTCAGGAGTTTCTACTCCGGAACGCACAGGCGTCCGACCTGGCGCAAAGCCGGGCTGCATGAGGGATTCCGCATCGTTGGATCCCAGGCGACCAGGATCGTCACCAAAAACCGGAGGTGGGCTGCCGCGTTGGTCCCGAAGGTCGGCTGGGTGCGGTTCCGGCGATCCCGCGCCGTACCGGACGCGAAGTCGTACCGCGTCACCCGGGATCGATCGGGCCGCTGGCATATTGCCTTCGCTGTGGTTCCGGAGCCGGTTCCAGCGCCGGATACGGGCGAGATTGTCGGAGTGGACCGTGGTGTTGCCGTCTCGGCTGCCTTGTCTACAGGCGAGCTTTTGGTCTGCCCTGGTCTGTCGAATCGCGCGGCAGAGCGGCTCAAACACCTGGAACGCCGCTTGGCCCGCTGTTGCCGTGGCTCCAACCGGCGTCAGCGGGTGAAGGCCACGATCGCCAAGCTGTATGCCCGGGCCGTGGACAGGCGAAAGGATTGGGTGGAAAAGACCAGTACCGAACTGGCTCGGCGGTTCGATGTCATCCGCGTGGAGGACCTGCGCATCGCCAAGATGTCCCGACGCCCCAAACCCAAACCCGACCCCGAACGGCCGGGGGGATACGTGCGGAACGGTCGCCGTGCCAAAGCCGGACTCAACCGAGGCATGATGGCCAACGGCTGGGGCGAGTTGGTTCGGCGCCTGGAACAGAAGGCGCCGGGACGGGTCGAGAAGGTCAACGCTGCGTACACGTCGCAGACCTGCAGCATCTGTGGGCACTGCGCACCGGCGAACCGCGAGAGTCAAGCGGTGTTCCGGTGCATGGCCTGCGGACATGAGGTCAACGCTGATGTGAACGCGGCCATCAACATCGCGGCCGGACGGGCCGTCAGCGCACGCCGAGAGACGCCTGCACGGGTCTCGCCGAAGCGTGAACCTCAACTCACTACCTCCGCGTAGTAGCTGAATCCCTGGCCTCGGGGGCGGGGTGGACGTCAAGTTGCCCAGATGTCGTCGGCGAGGCTGCGTGCGGTCTCGCCGGCTCCCTCCGGTGCGAGCAGCAGCAGCTCCAGGCCGAACGGGTTCGGACGGCGGGCGTACCGGAACTGGGACTGGATCGCCTCGACCGGCGTCAGCCGGCAGGCCTCGGTGAGCCGCTTCAGCCGGGTCGTGGAGTACTTGCGGGTGGTGTAGAGGCGGATGGTGTCGCCGATCGGCAGCACTGCCTCGGTGTGGTCCGGCAGCTCCATCCGGATCTCTTCGCCGGTGTCGTTCTGCCAGTAGATCTTCACCAGCAGCGCGTCCTCGTCCTCGACCTCGCCGACGAACTTGACCAGGTCGTTGTTGATCTTGAGGTCGGTGTTGTACCGCAGGGTGCTGGTGACGAACTCCGCGAACGCACGGGTCTGGTGGTACTCGTCCGCGGCCGCGTCGGCGGACTCCTGGTCGAGTCGCGTCGTACTGGCCACCTCGAGCAGCAGACGGTCCTGCGGCCGCAGGCCCCGGGTGAGCGTGCTGAGCAGCTCTTCGTCGCTCTCGAAGTTGGCCAGCGTGTTGCCGGTCAGCGTGAACAGGATCGGCTCGTCGCCGACCAGCCGGGCCAGCATCTGCCCGAGCTCTTCCATGTTGTCGGCGATCGAGAAGTCCAGCTGCACCGGCAGCACCTGCTCCACCGGGAACCGGGCGTCGCGGGCGGGCTGCGTGCCCATCCGCAGCATCTCCGAGCTCATGTCGACCGGGATGTAGTACATGTTCCGGTTGTGCCGGCGCATGTCGCTGAGGATCGTGCGGTCCTTCACACCGGTGCCGACGCCGAGGCTCACCACGTGGAAGCCGCCGTTCTCGACGTGCGGCCGGACCTTGCGCCAGTGCCGCAGGAACGACTCCGCGCCGGCCTTCATGACCAGGTAGAACGGGTCGTTGGTGGCGTTCGCCCAGGCGATCGTCGGGCCGATACCCCAGTACGAGAAGCCCGAGGTGATCTGCTTGCCGTCGCCGGTCGTCGAGAACGGTCCGCGCAGGTCGCCGGTCAGCGTCGCGAGCTTGTCCGTCTGGTCCTCACCCGTCAGCACCAGCGACCAGGCGAAATCGTCGTCGGCCAGCGCATGCTCGAGCTTCCGGATCACAGGTACCGGCTCTGTCACATCTCACCCCTCACACGATGAGAGGTCAGGTTACCGGTTACCGACGGTGGGTGTCCGCTCAGACAGGCGTTACCGCGTCGGCCTCGCGGCCCTTGGGTCCGTCGACGATCTGGAACTCGACATGCTGGCCGTCCTCGAGGGTCTTGTACCCGTCGGAGACGATCTTGCTCCAGTGCACGAACACGTCGTCCTGCCCGTCGACGGCCAGAAAACCGTAGCCCTTGTCGGCGTTGAACCACTTCACGGTGCCGCGCACCATCGGAACTCCTAGACCACGGGACCCGCTTCACCCGGGCCCCTCGCGATCCACAATCTTAAGGGAGGCCACTCCCACGACGAGCGCGGTGC
Organism: Kribbella speibonae; assembly: GCF_004331375.1. Taxonomy (NCBI): domain Bacteria; kingdom Bacillati; phylum Actinomycetota; class Actinomycetes; order Propionibacteriales; family Kribbellaceae; genus Kribbella; species Kribbella speibonae. Next base: position 133,551 of record NZ_SJKC01000003.1, read on the forward strand.
CCACGAGTGCCGCGCTGACCCACAGCGGGCCGCGGAAGGTTCCGGACCCGATCGCGAGCCCGCCGAGCAGCGGTCCGGCGGCGGCGCCGACGTTGAGGGCGGCGGTCGCGAGTCCGCCGGTCAGCACGGGAGACGCGTTCCCGGCGTACAGGGCGTACGCGATCAGCGTCGAGCCGACCGCGAAGGACAACGCGCCTTGTACGAGGACCAGCGCGACGGTCGGTACGACGTACGCCGTGGTCAGGGCGAACGCGCACCACCCGAGCAGCAAGATGCCACCGGCAACGAGTACGAGCCGGTCGTCGCGGCGGTCGGCGTACCGGCCGGCAACGGTGACCCCCGCGAACGAGCCGAGCCCGAAGAGCGCGAGCATGACCGGGACCCATCCCACTCCGAGCCCGGTGACCTCGGTGAGCACCGGTGAGAGGTAGGTGAACGAGCAGAACGTCGCGCCGTTCACGAGGGCGCCGAGGAGGAGCAGTACGGCGAGCAGCCGGGTCATCCCGAACCGTTGGGCAACTGTGGGCCCGGTCGCGCGGTTCGGGACCGAGCGCAGGATCCCGAGCAGCGCCGGGAGCGAGATGATCGCGACCGCCCAGAACGCGGACCGCCAGCCGAGGTACCGGCCGAGGACGGCACCCGCCGGTACGCCGACGATGCACGCGAGCGTCGTACCGCCGAGAAGGACGGACGTCGCACGGCCCCTCGCGTCTGGGACCAGGGCTGCGGCGGTGGCGAGTGCGATGGCCAGGAAGCCCGCGTTCGCGAGGGCCGCGAGGACCCGGGTGACCAGCAGGACCGTGAAATCGCTGGTCAGCGCGCCGACCACGTGGACCGCGAGGAACACGGTCAACGTCACGAGCAGCGTCCGGCGGCGCGGCCAGCGGGCGCCGAGGACCGCGACCGCCGGGGCGCCGACGATCATCCCGAGCGCGAACCCGGAGGTCAGCCAGCCGGTGGCCGGGATCGAGACGCCCAGGTCGTGGGCAATGTCCGGACCGAGCCCGGACAGCATGAATTCAGAGGTCGCCTGGGCGAAAACGGCCAGGCCAAGCAGGTACAGCACGAAAGGCATGGAAATGCTCCGCAACCATGAGAAGACGGGTATGAGTCGTCTCCGGCGGTTCCGGGCGAGTTACACGGAACGGCCGGTGGTTACGGTCTGTCCGCCTCCGGGCTGGTCACGCCGTGGAGCTTAGAGAACCGGCGTAGCCACCGTCCAACGAGTTAGGCGCGGCGTGATGCGGCCAGGCCCAGGAGGCCGGCGGCGACCAGCAGGAGGGCGCTGGTCACGCCGAGGTCGTCGGTCTGGAGTACGCCGTTGTCGGTCAGCATCCAGATCGTGGCGCCCCCGGCCAGCACCGTGCCGGCCACCACGCCGGGCACGTCCGGCCGGGTCTTCCGGGGCTGCTGGCTCATCCGCGCTCCACCTTGATACTGCCCAGCCTGAGGTCCAGGTCCAGGGTGACCTGCTGCGGGCCGGCCTTGCCGTCCGTGCCGAGGTCGTTGAGCTTCAGTTCGGCATTATGGCCGCCCCGGTGCTCGTTGAGGAAGGCAACGTCTCCCATCTCGGTCGACAGCGCGCCCTGCACGTCCACGTCCGGCGGCAGCTTGACCACGACCTCGCCGAGGCCGCCGTGCACCTCGACCTTGGCACCCGGGCCGAACTTCGCCTGGGTCAGGTCCAGGTGCACCGACCCGGCGTCGAACTGGTAGCTCGTCCCGGTCGCGGTGATCGTCTGGCTGGCCGGCGCGACGTAGTTGGTGTCGGCGAAGTTGCGCGGCACCCCGGCGAACACCGTACTGGCGATCGCGCCGAGGGCCAGCAGGATGCCGAGCGGCAGCAGCGCCAGCGTGCGGCCGACGAACCCGCCGAGCAGCATGCCGCCGCCGAGCGTCGCCAGGCCGATGACCAGCATGGTCGCCGTCGGAGCGCCCGCCAGCGCGGCGATACCGATCGCGAGACCGGTCAGGACGACGATGATCGACTTGATCCCGCGCATGCCCTTCGCGGGCGGTCCGGCGGGGGTGTTCGCGACCGGCGGGGCGCTGCCGGCCGGCTCGTCGACGTACAGGCCGAGGGGGTCGTCCTCGGTCCACACAGGCTGGACCGGTTCGACGGTGCGGTCCTGGGGTCGCTGTGTGGCCGAGGACGACGGACCCGCCGAGGGAGCCGACGGGCCGGTCTGAGGCGTGTACGCCGTGGTCTGCTGCGGACCGGCGTACGCCGAAGTGGTCGGGGGCACCGTGTCCTGCGGGCGCTGGCTCTGCCGGCTGCCCTTGCCGCTGCTCTTGCGCTGTTTCGCGATCAGCCAGATGACGCCGACCACGATCAGCGGGCCGGGGATGAAGCGGCCGAAGTTGAACGACGACATCATCGCGATCGCCAGGAACACGCAGGCGCCGATCACGACCGGCCAGAACCACGGGTGGTCGGTCCGGACCCGGTCGCCGAGCACGCCCTGCGCGGCGGAGCGGTCACTGCCCTCGTCGGGCATCAGGACCCAGGCGGCGATGTAGAAGATCACGCCCGGACCGCTGATGATCAGGACGGCCATCACCACGCGGACCAGCACCGGGTCGATGTTCAGCGCGCGGCCGATACCGCCGCAGACACCCGCGACCCAGCGGTCCGACCTGCTGCGCCGCCAGCTCTGGGGGTTCTGCAGGCGGTCGCGGTCGAACCCGGCGGGTCCACTCTGGTTCTGCTCCATGTCATCGATACTCACACCAACCGCGGCGCGGAACATCGGGGATGCACCCTGACGACCCCCGGAATCGGCCCGATTTCGGGGTTCTCCCCGAGCCGACCCTGAGACCGGCGCGCAGGCGCTGAGGAGGCGGCCGGGGACAAGCCTGCTGGTGTCGGGCCGGTCCACATGTGACGATCGTTGTGATGAGCCAGCCAGCAGCCGCGCCGCCGGGCGGGTCCTCCGCGAACGGAGCCCCACCCGAGCCGCCGCCTGGGCAGAACCAGGATCAGTGGCGCTTCAAGGGCTGGGGGCCGCAGGGCCCAGGGCAGTACCAAGGCCCGTACGCCGCCTACGCCGCGCGGATGGGCAACGCCGGTGCGGGGGCGGCTGCGGGACCGGGACAGCAGGTTCCCGGTCCGACCGCTCCGCGGGCGGCTTCCGACCCGCCGCGCCGGGCGTACCGCCGTACCGAAGGACGCGTCGTTGCCGGTGTGGCCGGCGGGATCGCGGACCACCTCGGCGTGTCGGACACCGTCGTACGGCTCGTGCTGATCGCGACCACGGTGTCCGGCGGATTCGGCGTACTGATCTATGCGGCGCTGTGGTTCCTGATGCCGCTCGCGCCGGAGACCGTGCCGGAAGCGCCCGGGCTGGCCGCGCATACGCGTAAAGGGCTGCGTACCGATGAGCCGGCGCCGCCGGTCGCCGAGGCGAAGCAGCGGAAGCGGGAGAAGAGCCGCGGACAGCTGCCGGCGCTGGTGGCCATCGGCATCGGTCTGGTCCTGCTGCTGCAGGTCGCCGGGCTGGGCATCGCCGGGAAGCTGTTCTGGCCGCTGGTGTTCGCCGCGACCGGTCTGGCGCTGATCTGGCGGCAGGCGGACGAGAGCCAGAAGGACAAGTGGGCGCGGGACGTCCGGGTCCCGATCATCGGCCTGGTGCTCGGCAAGGGCGGCTGGAAGTCGCTCATCCGGATCGCCGTCGGCCTGATCCTGCTCGGCACCGCGGTCACCTTGTTCCTGGTGCAGAACGGCCGGCTCTCGATGGTCGGCGACGTACTGATCGCGCTGCTGCTCGCCGTCGTCGGCATCGGTGTCATCGCCGGACCGTGGGTGCACCGGCTGACCCGCGACCTGAACTCCGAGCGCGCGGAACGGGTGCGTTCGCAGGAGCGCGCCGACATGGCTGCGCACCTGCACGACTCGGTACTGCAGACGCTCGCGCTGATCCAGAAACAGGCCGAGGACCCGAAAGCGGTGGCCCGGCTGGCGCGTTCACAGGAACGCGAGCTGCGGTCCTGGCTGTACGACGAGGAACACGACGCCGACCAGACGATCGCCGGGGCGGCCAAGCAGGCGGCCGCCGAGGTCGAGGACTCGCACGGCGTACCGATCGAGGTGGTCACGGTCGGCGACTGCGACCTGACCGAGCCGCTCGCGTCGATGGTCCGGGCCGCCCGGGAATCGATGGTGAACGCCGCCAAGCACTCCGGTGCGGCGAAGATCGACGTGTTCGTCGAGGTCGACGGCGACCGGGTGGAGATGTTCGTGCGCGACCGCGGCAAGGGGTTCGACGTGGACGAGGTCCCGGACGACCGGCTCGGCTTGCGGCACAGTGTGATGGGCAGAATGGAACGGCACGGCGGACGCGCGACGGTGCGGTCCGATCCCGAAACAGGCACCGAAGTGCGACTGGAGATGGACAGATGAGCAGCAGGCGCGTTGTCGTCATCGACGATCACGACATGTTCCGGGCCGGGGTCCGCAGCGAGATCGGCACCTCGGTCGACATCGTCGGCGAGGGAGCCGACGTCGACAGCGCGGTCAAGGCGATCGTCGGCGCCGAGCCGGACGTCGTACTGCTCGACGTCCACCTGCCGGGCGGCGGCGGCACCGAGGTGATGAAGCAGGTGCACCAGCGGCACCCGGACATCAAGTTCCTCGCGCTGTCGGTCTCCGACGCCGCCGAGGACGTGATCGGCGTGATCCGGGCCGGCGCGCGTGGGTACGTCACCAAGAACATCTCCGGGACCGAGCTCGTCGATGCGATCAACCGGGTCGCCGAGGGCGACGCGGTGTTCTCGCCGCGGCTGGCCGGGTTCGTGCTGGACGCGTTCTCGGGCGCCATCGACATCGCGTCGGTGGACGAGGACCTGGACCGGCTGTCGCAGCGGGAGCGTGAGGTTCTGCGCTTGATCGCGCGCGGCTACGCGTACAAGGAGGTGGCCCGCGAACTCTTCATCTCCGTGAAGACCGTCGAAACCCACGTCTCCTCGGTCCTCCGCAAACTCCAACTCTCCAACCGCCACGAACTAACCCGCTGGGCCACCGACCGCCGCCTGGTCTGACCAGCCCAACGCGGTGCTACGCGCGGTTCCGGCTGCCGTCGGGAGCTGCGGGCTGCCGCCCGCGACCAACCACCCTGCGGCTAGATGACAGCTTCGTCATCCATCAGCGGGCGACGTACCGGCAGAAGACACCGCGGCCGGCGTGGCGGGCGATCCCTGACGGTGCAGCTGGCGCGCTGTTCGGCGCACTGAGCAGCCATCGCGACCGGGCGCTGGTGTGGTGGCCACGGCAAGGCGCGCGCCGCGGCCGCTGACCTATTCGGCCGCGGTCTGCGGTGAGGGCTCGCCGGTGCGGCTTGCCCAACTGGACAGGAAGCGGAGCGCTTCCGCGGCGGGGCTGCCGGGTTCGGCGGTGTAGGTGATGACGACGAGGCCGTCGCCGGGTAGTTCCATGGCTTCGCCGGTGAGGTCGATGTCGCCGACCAGAGCGTTGTGCAGGCGTTTGGCGGCGGTCCGGTGGTGCTTGACGTTGTGACGTGCCCACCGGACGCGGAACTCGTCACTTCGGGTGGCGAGCGCACCGACAAGGTCGGTGAGGCTCTTGTCGTGCGGGTTTCGGCCGGCTTCGGCTCGCAGCGCTGCGACGGAGTCGTCGGCGACGGTTTCCCAGTCGAGGAAGAACGCCGGCGCGCGCTGGTCGAGGAACAGGAAGTTCGCGAGGTTCAGCGGCATGCGGTCGCGGTCCAGGATGTCGCCGTACAGGGCGATCGCGAGGTCGTTGGCGGCGAGGATGTCGGTGCGGGCGTTGCGTACGTAGGCCGGGGTGGTCAGCGATTCCAGGATGCGGTGGATGCCGGGGCGGACCTTGGAGACCGGGGCACGGCGCGAGCCGCGCACTGGGCCGGTGGCGGCCCGGGCCAGGTCGAACAGGTGGGATCGTTCGGCGTCATCGAGGCGCAGCGCTCGTGCGAGTGCGTCCAGGACCTGCTCGGAGACGCCGGACAGGTTGCCGCGCTCGAGGCGGGTGTAGTAGTCGGCGCTGACGCCTGCGAGCAGCGCGACTTCCTCGCGGCGGAGTCCCGCGACGCGGCGTTTGTCGCCGAATGTGGGCAGGCCGGCCTGGTCCGGCGTGACGTTGGCTCGCCGGCTGGTGAGGAACTCCTTCACGTCGTCTTTGTTGCTCACGGTCACCACGGTACGGGTGGGCGCGTCACGGCTGGGAGGGTCTGGTGGTACCTGGTACAGCGGGGACTCTCACTCGGACCGGCGATGGCTGTTCGCTGGAGGCATGACAAGTCATGCCGGTGCGGTGCCGGCCACCGTGGTGTCGTTCGATCGCCGCCAGCCCGCCACGGTCGGCGGGGCGATGCTCTGCGCACCGGCTTGATCGTCACCGTCGCCGTCCTGGGCGTCACCGCCGCGCTCAGCCTGACACTGCACAAACCCCGCAACTCAACTCTCGAAAGGTGAACACAGTCATGCAGACCGTCACGTTGAACAACGGCGTTACGATGCCGATCCTCGGCTTCGGCGTCTTCCAGATCCCCGACGACCAGACCCAGGCCGCCGTGGAAGCCGCCCTCGAGGCCGGCTACCGCCACCTCGACACCGCCGCCTCGTACGGCAACGAAGAGGCCGTCGGCGCCGCGATCGCCGCCAGCGCCATCCCGCGCGACGAACTGTTCGTCACCACGAAGCTGTGGATCCAGCACGCGCCGACCGGCAGCGTGGAGGACGACACGTTGCGTGCCTTCGACGCCTCGCTGCGCCGACTCGGCCTGGACCACCTCGACTTGTACCTGATCCACCAGCCGCTCGGCGACTACTACAGCGAATGGCGAGCCATGCAGAAGCTGTACGCCGAGGGCCGGGCCCGGGCGATCGGGGTCTCCAACTTCCACCCCGACCGGCTCGTCGACCTCATCGAGCACAACGAGATCCCGCCGGCGGTCAACCAGATCGAGACCCACCCCTTTCACCAGCGCGTCGCCGATCAGGAACTCATGACCGAACGCGGGGTCCAGATCGAGTCCTGGGGACCGTTCGCCGAAGGCCGCAACAACCTGTTCACCGACCCCGTCCTCACCGCGATCGGCAACGACCACGGCAAGTCGGTCGCCCAGGTCGTGCTCCGCTGGCTCGTCCAGCGCGGCGTCGTTGTCATCCCCAAGTCGGTCCGCCCGGACCGCATGGCCCAGAACCTCGACATCTTCGACTTCGCCCTCACCGACGACCAGTTGAAGCAGATCGCCACCCTCGACACCGGCGACAGCCTGTTCTTCGACCACCGCGACCCCGCCATGGTCAGTGCCCTCGGCGGCCGCAGGATCGACTAAGGCCCGATGCATACACACCGAAGTGCTGGCTTCCTCGGCCTTCCGCGCCGGCAGTTGCTCCGCCTAGCCCTGGCCGGCACGGCCGCAGCAGCACTCGGCGCCTGTAGCCAAGGACCCCAACCCGCAGCGGAAAGCCCCAGCACCGACGAAGGAGGATCACCCACGGTGCAACCGCCGACCGCTCCCACCAGAAGCACTCCAGCCAGAGTGCTGGTCGCCTACTTCTCCCGCCCGGGCGAGAACTACAACAACGGCGGCCGCATCTGGCTGAAGGTCGGCAACACCGAAGTCGTCGCGACCATGATCGCCGACCTCGTCCCGTGCGACGTCTACCGGATCGAGGCCGCCGAGCCCTACTCGGACAACTACGACGACACCGTCGCCCGCAACGTCCGCGAGCAGAACGCCGACGCCCGCCCGGCCATCGCCAACCCGCTCCCGTCCATCGACCAGTACGACGTAGTGCTACTGGGCAGCCCGATCTGGAACGTCCGGGCGCCGATGATCATGTCGACCTTCACCGACAAGCTCGACTTCACCGGCAAGACCGTGCATCCCTTCACCACCTGTGCCATGAGCGGCCTCGGCACGACCGAACGCGATTACGCCCGAACGTGCGCCGGCGCCACCATCGCCGAAGGCCTCGCCGTCCGCGGCGAACAAGCCCAACAGGCCCGGCCCCAGGTCACCGACTGGCTCGAGCGCATCGGACTGCGCTGACACCCAACCGAGCAGATCCCGAGAGGAAGCTCCATGACCACCTGGCTCATCACAGGCTGTTCCACCGGCCTCGGCCGCGCCTTCGCCGAGGCGGTACTCGACCGCGGGCACAACGCCGTGGTCACCGCCCGCGACGTCGCCAAGGTGCAGGACCTGGCCGACAAATATCCAGACACTGCACTCGCGCTCCCGCTCGACGTCACGAACGACGAACAGGTCACCGCAGCGGTCGGCGCCGCCGAGAACCGCTTCGGCGCCGTCGACGTCCTCGTCAACAACGCCGGCTACGGCTACCGCGCTGCCGTCGAAGAGGGCGAAGACGATGCCGTGCACCAACTCTTCGACACCCACGTGTTCGGCACGGTGCGAACCATCAAGGCGGTCCTGCCCGGGATGCGCACCCGCCGCTCCGGCACGATCGTGAACCTCTCGTCCATCGGTGCGCGAATCTGCCCCGAGGGCTCGGGCTACTACTCGGCCGTCAAGGCCGCGATCGAGGCGCTGACCCTGTCGTTGCGCAAGGAGGTCGCGCCGCTCGGCATCACTGCCATGGTCGTCGAACCCGGCGGTTTCCGCACCGACTTCGCCGGCCGCTCGCTGACCCAGGCCGCCGTGCCGATCGCCGACTACGCCGACACCGCCGGCAAACGCCGCAAGGAACACGACACCTACCACGGCACCCAGCCCGGCGACCCTGCCAAAGCCGCCACCGCCTTGATCCACGCCGTCGAATCCGACGCCCCGCCGTACATGCTTCTGCTCGGGAACGACACCTCCGACGGATTCCGCGCCGCTCTCGACGCGCTCCGCACCGAGGTCGACGCCTGGGAGTCCCTCAGCCGTAGCACCGACTTCGACAACTGAACGAGGAGCGATCATGCCTGAACCCAGCCCAGCCCAACGAGCCATCGGCGACTTCGCACCCAAACTCGTCCAGCTCACCGACGACGTCCTGTTCGGCGACGTCTGGGAACGCACCGACCTGTCGCCGCGTGACCGCAGCCTCATCACGGTCGCCAGCCTGCTCACCTCGAGCAGCTTCGAACAGCTCCCCAACCACCTGCGCCGCGCCCGGCAAAACGGCCTCACCGAAACCGAACTCAAAGAGGCAATCATCCACCTCGCGTTCTACGCCGGCTGGCCCAGAGCGATGTCCGCCATACAGGTCGCCAAAACCGTGTTCGCCGAAGACCACTGATCTGGGTCCTTCGTCGTTGACAAGTTCAGTGAAGGCGCGATCTGCTCGTGGTGGGGTGAGGCGGACCCCTGGGAGCTGCTCAGAACCCACCCGACCTGCAGGCCGGCCGTCTGAGGCTCAGCGGGATGTTGCGGGTTCGGGGGTCCAGTCGCGGCGGAGGAGGCCGTAGATCCAGGAGTCGGAGATGTCGCCGTTGACTATGCAGTCTTCGCGGAGGGTGCCTTCGCGGATGAAGCCGAGTTTTTCGAGGACGCGGGCGGAGGGGAGGTTGCGGGTGTCGGCTTCCGCTTGGACGCGGTTCAGGTCCAGGGTGTTGAAGGCCCATCCGAGTACGGCGCGGGCGGCCTCCGTCGCGTAGCCGTGGCCCCAGGCCGACTCGTTGAAGCAGTAGCCGAGTGAGGCGCTCCGGAAGTCCGGATTCCATTGGCTCAAGCTGCACCAGCCGAGGAACACCCCGTCGGAGGCACGGTCGATGGCCACGCGAGCGCCCGTACCCTCCTCCGCCATCGTCCGGCACACCGCGACGAACCGCTCGGCGCGGCCGCGTTCAGTCCACGGCGGCGAGTCCCAGTACCGCAGCACAAACGCGTTGCTGTGCAGCGCGAACAACGCATCCGCATCCGCGTCGTCGAACGGACGCAGCCGCAGGCGATCGGTGGACAACGTCGGCGTAGGCAGCGGCACAGGGATCTCGTTTCGTCCGGACTCGGTCGCCGACCAACCAAGCACCTGACGCCGCCCCTCCACAAACGAGTTTTCAGCCCGACCCCGGCTTCAGCGCACCTCGCGCACCATGACGCAGTTGCCCAGGCCCTTGGGCCGGTCGTACGTGAAACCCTCGCGCTCGTACATCGTGCGGGTGCCGTTGTAGAGGAACGACGAGTTCTTCTTCCGGACCCCGCCGGTGTCGTGCGGGTAGCCCTCGACCACACCGCCGCCGGCCTGCGCGATCAGCTCCACAGCTCCGCGCAAGGCGATCGCCGCCAGACCCTGACCGCGATAGCTGCGCTCGACCAGGATGCAGGTGACCCGGTAGTCGGGCAGTCGCTCGGCAGTGGCGACGTACTCCTTGCGGTGCTGGATGTTAGGCAGTTCCTCGGGTGATCCGTACTCCGCCCACGCGACGGCCCGGTCGCCGTCGTAGACCAGTGCCGCGTGCGCGATCCCCTCGGCCACCAGACGTTGCTTGAGCGCCCGGTTCCCCTCGGCGCTCTGGGCCTTCTCCGCGCAGTCGGGATGGAAATGCGTACACCAGCAGCTGGCGAACATGCCCTTGTTCCGCTCGACGAGCGCCGCGAAGTCGTCGAACGTCTCCGGGGTGAGCGCTCTGATTGTGACGTCGGCCATACCGCCAACGTACCCCCGATTCCGGACGTTCTACGTCCGCTGACTCTGCCCTTTACCGGCCCGAGGAAGTGTACGGGAGGAGGGCCATTTCTCGGGCGTTCTTGATGGCTCGGGCTACCTGTTTCTGTTGCTGGACCGAGAGGCCGGTGACTCGGCGGGAGCGGATCTTGCCGCGGTCGGAGATGAACTTTCGGAGCAGGGCGGTGTCCTTGTAGTCGATGAAGGTGATGCCGTCGCGGTCCAGTGGGTTCTGCTTCGGCTTGCGCTTGCCGGTGGGGACCGGGCGTCGGGCCATGACGGCCTCCTTTGTTGAATGTCGTTTTCAACTAGCGTAGCGCAACGTCTCATCGGTGGCGCGTTTTGGCCAGGGCATGGATTCGCCACTCCGTTCCTTCGGTGCGGGCTTGGTGGCTGATATACCGTCGACTCTTATGGAGCGGAATCTCACAGCCGATCAGCTCGCGCTCTTCGAGAAGGAGTTCGCGTCGAACCCGCAGTACCGGGTGATGCAGAACGCCGTCACGCAGACGCCGGTCAACAGCATCGCCCTGGATCGCCAGGTCGTCACGTCGATGGACCATTCGGTGTCCAATCTGCTGGACGACTGGAAGGTCACCAATCAGAAGAAGAGCGGTCGGTGCTGGCTGTTCGCCGGGCTGAACCTGCTGCGCGCCGGCGCGGCCGACAAGCTCGGGGTCAAGGACTTCGAGTTCTCCCAGAACTACCTGCTGTTCTGGGACAAGTTCGAGCGTTCGAACTTCTTCCTCGAGGCGATCATCGAGACCTCCGAGCGGGACGCCGACGACCGGACGGTCGCGCACCTGCTGTCGGACCCGATCGGTGACGGCGGCCAGTGGAACATGTTCGTCGCGCTGGTCCGCAAGCACGGCCTGGTGCCGAAGTCGGCGATGCCGGAGACCGAGAGCTCGTCCGCGACCGCGCAGCTGAACGACGCCCTCCGCAAGCTGCTGCGCCAGGGCGCGCGCGACCTGCGGGCGCTCGACACCGACGACGCGCGCCGCGACCGTAAGCGGGAGATCCTGACCACCGTGCACCGGGTGCTGAGCATCCACCTCGGTACGCCGCCGCAGAAGTTCCTGTGGCAGTGGAAGGACAGCGACAAGGGCTTCCACCGCGACGGCTGGACCACGCCGACGGAGTTCGCGGCGGCGTACGTGCAGCTGCCGGTCGACGAGTACGTCTGTCTCGTGCACGACCCGCGGGAGACCAGCCCGGTCGGCCGGACCTTCACCGTCGACTTCCTCGGCAACGTCATCGATGCGCCGCCGGTGGTGTACCTGAACGTCGAGATCGACCTGATCAAGCAGCTCACCCAGGACGCGATCGTCGGCGGCGAGCCGGTCTGGTTCGGCTGCGACGTCGGCAAGCAGATGAACTCCGACCTCGGGTTCTGGGACGCCAAGCTGTACGACTACGGCGCGGTGTACGACACCGAGTTCACGCTGGACAAGGCCGAGCGGCTGGTGCACCACGAGACGCTGATGACGCACGCGATGCTGTTCACCGGCGTCGACGTGGTGGACGGTAAGCCGCGCCGCTGGCGGGTCGAGAACAGCTGGGGCGACGAGAAGGCCGACAGCGGCTTCTGGACCATGAACGACTCGTGGTTCGGCGAGCACGTCTTTGAGGTCGCCGTACGCCGCTCCGCCCTCCCGGCCGACCTGCAGTCCCGCCTGGACGAGGCCCCGATCGTCCTCCCCGCCTGGGACCCGATGGGCGCGCTAGCCGATCAGGCCTAGTGCTTCAGCAGGCCTCTCGAGGGTCGGCAAATGGCCGGCCCACGGGAGGTGGGTGTGTTCCGAGTTCGGCAGGCGGTCGGCTAGGTAGGTGGCGCTGTCGGTGAAGAACATGAAGTCGTGGGCGCCGGTGATCAGGCGGACCGGGGCGGTGATCTTCTCGGGTTCGACGGGCCACTCCTCGTTGTCCACGTCGCCGGCGGCGAGCTGTACGTCGTACGCGTGCCGCTGCATCACGCGGAGCAGTTCGCGGGCCTCGTCGTCCGCGTCCGGGCCGATCCAGCGCCGTACGGTGAGGTCGGTGGCGCCGTCGACGTCGCCGGCTTCGAGCAGTTCGTTCTCCTCGGCCCACAGCGCCCGCAGTTCGTCGTCCGGCTGCACGTTGTCCGTCGGCGCGCAGAGCAGCACCAGCCGCGAGAACAGCTCGGGCCGCCGGCTCGCCACCTGCTGTACGACGTATCCGCCGTACGACGCTCCGACGGCGATCACGTCCCGCGCGCCGACCTCTTCCAGGAGCGCGAGCACATCACCCGCGTCGGAGTACTTGGGTTCGAGCGGCGTCTCGCCGTACCCGCGGAGGTCCAGCGTGATCACCCGATGGGTCGACCGCAGCTCCTCCACCTGCCGGGCCCACATCCGGCGGTCTGCCACGCCCGCGTGGACCAGCAGGAGATCCGGGCCGTCCCCGGTCACGTCATGAGAAATCGTCATGGCTGCACCTTCTAGGTCGGATCGCAAGCAAGCAAACGGATTAGAGACGGACGACCGTGAAGGCTTCCGCGTAGTGGTTGGCCGGGTAGCCCGCCGCCGTGGCGACGGCGGCGAAGTTGCGGCGGATGCCGGTGCGGAGGCCGTCCGGGTCGCGGTGCTGGCTGGTGTGTGACATCAGCGCCGCCAGCTTCTGGTCGAAGGTGTCGGTGATGTCGACGTAGTGGTTCGCGACCGGGTGGTCCATCATCCACAGCTCGCCGACCTCCCACGCCTCCTCGGTCAGGTCCGGGTACGCGTACGGGTTCCCGGCGGCGGGGTAGAACGCGCGCACCGTCGCCTCGGCGGCGGCCATGTGGTCGGGGTGCGAGACCTGCAGCCGGTGCCATGAACGCTCGGGCGACTGCGTGAGCAGCCGCTGCGGCCGCACCTTGCGGATCACCTGGCTGATGTCGCGGACCAGCTCCGCGGTCGGCTCGACGGACCCGTCCTGGTACCCGAGGAAGTGCAGGTCGCGGACCCCGACGTGCTGCGCGGCGGCGGTCTGCTCGGCCCGGCGTACGGCGGGAATCTCGGCGCGATCCCGATCCGGCTCGAAACCGCCGGCCTGCCCGTCCGTGACGATGCAGTACTGGACCTCGATCCCGGCCTTGGTCCACAGCGCGACCGTGCCGGCGCCGCCGAAGTCGATGTCGTCCGGGTGCGCGACGACCACCAGGATCCGCTCGATCTCGGCGTCCGGTCGCGGATCAGCCTCAGGCACACTCACAGCCAGACCCTAACCGCCCGCCGGGTTTGCCCGGGCAGGCACAGTGGACTCATGGAGTTCGGCGGGGTCTGCGACCCCCAGGACGCCGGCTTCGACCCCGACCGTCTCGCGGAGGCGATCGGACTGGTCGAGGCGCGTGGTGGGGTCGCGCAGTTGTGCGTCGTCCGGGACGGCCGGACGGTGGTCGACCGCTCCTTCGGGTGTTCACCGAACGCGTTGTTCTGGCTCTTCTCCGCAAGCAAACCGTACGTCGCGATCGTGGTCCATCAACTCGTCGAGTCCGGTCGCCTGCATCTCGACGACGCGGTCGCGGCGTACTGGCCGGAGTTCGCGGACCACGGCAAACGCGAGATCACGGTCCGCGAGGTCCTGCGGCACCGGACCGGCGTCCCGAACGCGGGCTCGTACGTCGGCGAGGTCCGTGCGATGACCGACTGGGACCGCGCGATCCGCCGGATCGCGGAGGCCAAGCCGCGCTGGCCGATCGGCACCGTCGGGTACAGCCCGCTGGCGTTCGGGTTCATCCTCGGCGAGGTCGTACGGCGCTGCAGCGGGACACCGATCGACGAGCTGGTACGACGTTCCGTCCTGGAACCGCTCGGGGTCGCGGACACGTACCTCGGTCTGCCCGCCGAGCTCTGGGACCGGCATGTGCCGATCCGCGCGTCGGGTCCGCTCGGGCCGTTCATCCAGTCCGTCGTGAACCGCCGCAGTACGCGCGAGGCCGTCGTACCCGCTGCCGGGATCTCGGCGACCGCCCGCGACCTGGCCGCGCTGTACCAGGCGTTGCTGGAGGGTCGACTGCTGCGGCCGGAGACGCTCGCGATCGCGCTCGAGCCGACCAGCGAGGGTGAATACGACCCGGTGGCGCGGGCGCCGGTCCGGTGGTCTCAGGGCTTCCAGCTCGGCGGACCGCGGTGGATGGAAGGAGCCGTGTCGTCCTTGGGCTCACTGAGCAGCCCGCGGACGTTCGGCCACAACGGAAGCAACTGCTGCATCGGGTGGGCCGACCCGGATCGGCGGATCGCTTACGCGTACCTGACCAACCGGGTCGGCCGCCCGCAGCCGGACCTCCTCCACCACGCAGCCGTCGCCGACAAGGTCCTCGCAGCTGCCGACCTTTGATGGGTTGACGTCCAAGATGCAGGGTTCGCGCCCAGGATCCCGTGCGCGAACCCTGCATCTCGGACGCCCACCCACCGGAGGTTTACGTCAGCACGGGCGCCGGGGTCCGCGCGCTGATCACCAGGTCGACGATGCCGTAGTCCTTGGCGCCTTCCGCGGTCAGCACGTGGTCGCGGTCGGTGTCGAGCCGCAACCGCTCGATGGACTGGCCGGTGTGCCGCGCCAGGACCTCCTCGACCTGGTTCCGGACCCGTACCACCTCGTCCGCCTGCAGGATCAGGTCCGGGATCGTGCCCTGGCTACGGCCCGCAGGCTGGTGCAGTACGACGCGCGCGTGCGGGAGGAGCGCCCGGCGCCCCGCCGTACCGGCCGCGAGCAGTACCGCGCCGGCGGAGATCGCCTGCCCGACGCCGTACGTCGCGACCGGCGACTGGATGTACTGCATGGTGTCGTAGATCGCGAGCATCGCGGACATGTCGCCGCCGTCGCAGTTGATGTAGAGGTTGATCTCTGCCTCGGGATTGTCCGTCTCCAGGTGCAGCAGCTGCGCGATGATCGCGTTCGCGACCCCGGAGTCGATGCCCGTCCCGAGGTAGATGACGCGCTCGGTCAGCAGATGCGAGTAGACGTCCATGATCCGCTCGCCGCGCGGGTGCTGGGCGATCACGTTCGGGATCGTGTAGCTGCTCATGCTGCGGCCGCCTTCCTGGGCATGACCTGGTCGAAGGACTCGACGATTTGGTCGATGAAGCCGTACTCGCGGGCCTGGTCGGCGGTGTACCAATGGTCGTGCCGCGAGTCCTCGTGCACGACGTCGAACGGCTGCCCGGTGTCCTCGGCGATCAGCCCGAGCACGGTGTCGCGGATGTGCCGCAGGTCGTTGGCCTGGATCTCGATCTCGACGGCGGACCCGCCGATCCCGGCCGAGCCCTGGTGCATCAGGACGCGGGCGTGCCGCAACGCGTAGCGCTTGCCCGGCGTACCGGCCGACAGCAGGAACTGCCCCGCACTGCAGGCCAGCCCGATCGCCAGCGTCGAGACGTCGCACGGCACCAGCCGCATCACGTCCCGGATCGCGAGCATCGACGGCACCGAACCGCCGGGCGAGTGGATCCACAACGCGATGTCGGTGTCCGGGTCCTCGGCCGCCAGCGACATGATCTGGCTGGCCAGCAGGGTCCCGTTGTCGTCGTCGAGAACCCCGTCCAGGACGACGATCCGCTGCCCGAGCAACCGCTGCCGCGCGGTCTCGTTGAACATCGGCGGTTTCATGTCTTCTGCCATGTCATCCACAGTGACGCGGCGAACGGTGCCGTCCCAGCTTTTCTGCTGACGGCAAGTCTGCCCACAGCGAAGCCGTTCCTGTGGCAATCTCCTGCGGGTGATGTTGACTGACGAACTGTCAGAGCAGGAGCGGGCGCTGCTGGAGCTGACGGCCACACCGGCCGCGACGCTGCTCGGGGCGGTGTCGATGATTCTTCGTACGACGTTGTTCAGCGAGGACCCGGCCGCCTGGGTGGACATGTGGGCGGCCCGCCCCGACCTCGCCCGCCTCGAGTGGATGGACGGCCCCGAGCTCGCGGACGTCGTCGCGCACCTGGCGGCGAAGGACTACGAGGGCACGATCGAAGGCGTCCCCGGCCTGCGCGTCACGTCGTACGACGACCACAACGCGAAGCTGCACTGGCTCGGAAGCAGCACGCCGGTCGTCCTGCACCTCACCCGTCAGCTGTCCTGAAGCACTGCTGACAACCGATCCGCGAAGTCGGACGGGAAGGCGTGCCCGAGCCCCGGCAGCCGCTCGATCGTGAACCCGGTCAGCTGATCCGCCGCGCCGTCGACGACCTCCAGCAGATCGTCGCCGGTCCCGATCCAGATCGTTGCCGGTGACAACTTCTCGGCCGTCGCGTCCGGGAGTTCACGCAACGCGGGGGCGACCGCGAGCACGCCGGCGACCGCCGCCGGCCGGCCGCGGAGCGCCCAGTCGATCGCGACCCGTCCACCCGCCGAGAACCCGGCCGCGATCAACGGCAGGTGTTCGACCTCGGCAGGCAGTTGCGCGAGGGCGCGGGCGATGTCCGCGAGCGCGTGCTCGGGATCCGGCCAGGTGCGGTACATCGGCGACATCCGCCGCGACGACTGCACACAAACCAAGGCGTACCCGAGCTCCAGCACCCCGCTCCAGTCCCGCCGAGCATGCCCCGCTCGCTGTCCCGCCCCATGAAGCGCCACAACAACCCCGACCGGCTGCCCGTCCGGCAGCGTGACGAGAGGTGGGACCGGGTCGTCGGCCACCCTGGCTTCTGACACCTTGATCAGTTCGTGGAACGCGGGACGGTCCTGCAAAGCCTCCAGGTCGTCGTCCACCAGGATCTCGGGCGCCCACCACGCACCCGCCGTACTCGCGTCCAGCAGAACCTGCATCGCCCCGTCGGAGTCACCGTCCGCGCCGAGCACGCAGGCCCGCACGTGGGCGAGTTCGCCGGCCCACGCCTCCAGGCCGGCGCTCTCCGCGGCCAGCAGGTCCGCGGCGGCGCGGTAGTGGTGGTCGTTGTACAGAACCTCGACCCGGTCCACCAGGTCGTCGTAGCGCAGCTCGGAGGCGTCCATGGGGCTGATCCTCGCAGTCCCGGACGCGCGCTTCGAACCCGTTTTCGGAAAGTGTCCGGGGGAGCGCCTAAGGTGTTGGGTGATGACTACGCTGTTTTCGCCTGATGAGCTCCCGGTGCCGCTGGAGGAGTCGAAGACATCTCGGGCCGACCCGGATGCGCTGCTCGAGGGACTGAACCCGCAGCAGCGCGCCGCGGTCGTGCACGCCGGGAAACCGCTGCTGGTGGTCGCCGGTGCGGGCTCGGGGAAGACGCGGGTGCTGACCCGCCGGATCGCCTACCTGCTGGCGGCCCGCGACGCGCACCCCGGCTCGATCCTGGCGATCACGTTCACCAACAAGGCCGCCGCGGAGATGCGCGAGCGGGTGGTGGATCTGGTCGGCCCGCGGGCGAAGCTGATGTGGGTCTCGACGTTCCACTCGTCCTGTGTGCGGATCCTCCGCCGCGACATCAAGCGGTTCGGGATCAACTCGACGTTCTCGATCTACGACGACACCGATTCGCGGCGGCTGATGACGCTGGTCTGCCGCGAGCTCGACCTGGACGTCAAGCGGTACAACCCGCGCGCCGTGCTGAACTGGATCAGCACCCAGAAGAACGAGCTGATCGACCACGAGACCTCCGCCGCGAAGGCGGAGAACCATCTCGAGCAGACGTACGCCGAGTGCTACCGGATCTACCAGGAGCGACTCGCCCAGGCGAACGCCCTCGACTTCGACGACCTGCTGATGACCACGGTCAACCTGCTGCAGGCCTTCCCCGAGGTCCGTGAGTACTACCGGCGCCGTTTCCGCCACGTGCTCGTCGACGAGTACCAGGACACGAACCACGCGCAGTACACGTTGATCCGCGAGCTCTGCGGTGAGGACGACCCGAATTACAACGGCCCGACCGCACCGGCCGCCGAGCTGATGGTGGTGGGCGACTCCGACCAGTCGATCTACGCGTTCCGCGGGGCGACGATCCGCAACATCCTCGCGTTCGAGGAGGACTTCGCCGGCGCCGAGACGATTCTGCTGGAGCAGAACTACCGCTCCACCCAGACCATCCTGACCGCGGCCAACGCGGTGATCAGCCGGAACGAGGGCCGCAAGGCGAAGAACCTCTGGTCCGACCAGGGCCAGGGCGAGCAGATCGCGGTGTACGTCGCGGACAACGAGCACGACGAGGCGCAGTTCGTCGCGGACGAGATCGACCGGCTGACCGACGCCGACGGGGTGAAGCCGTCGGATGTCGCGGTGTTCTACCGGACCAACGCGCAGTCCCGGGTGTTCGAGGAGGTCTTCATCCGGACCGGCCATCCGTACAAGGTGGTCGGCGGCGTCCGGTTCTACGAACGCAAGGAGGTCCGCGACGCGCTCGCGTACCTGCGCGTCCTGGTGAACCCCGAGGACACCGTCTCGCTGCGCCGGATCATGAACGAGCCGAAGCGCGGGATCGGCGACCGGGCCGAGGCCGCGATCGAGGCACTCGCCCAGCGGGACCGGATCTCGTTCGCGCAGGCGATGCGCCGTGCCGAGGATGCCCCGGCGATGGCGTCACGTTCGGTGAACGCGGTCCAGGCGTTCGTCGACATCCTCGACGAGCTGACCGCGATGGTGGACTCGGGCGCGCCGCCGGACGACATCCTCGACGTCGCCCTGCACCGTTCCAACTACTACGAGACGCTGCAGAAGTCTCCGGATCCGCGGGACGAGACCCGCCTGGAGAACCTGGACGAGTTCATCTCGGTGGCGCGGGAGTTCGTCGAGGAGCGGACCGCCGCCGGCGAGGCCGCGGACCTGCAGGCGTTCCTGGAGCGGGTCGCGCTGGTCGCCGACGCCGACCAGATCCCGGACACGGCCGACGACGGCGGCGTGGTCACGCTGATGACGTTGCACACCGCGAAGGGCCTGGAGTTCCCGGTCGTGTTCCTGACCGGTATGGAGGACGGCGTCTTCCCGCACTCCCGGTCGCTGACCGACCTGAAGGAGCTCGAGGAAGAGCGCCGGCTCGCGTACGTCGGGATCACGCGGGCGCGGCAGCGGCTGGCGATCTCGCGCGCCGCGGTGCGTTCGGCGTACGGCGCTCCGCAGCACAACCCGCCGTCGCGCTTCCTGGAAGAGATCCCGGCCGAGCTGCTCGACTGGCGCCGCGACGAGTCCGCGATCACGCGCTGGTCCGGCACCGGCACGACCCGCGGCAGCGGGATCCCCAGCCGGTACGAGCCGGCCCGCCGGACCGCGTCCGACAAGCCCGTCATCAGCCTGAACCCGGGCGACCGGGTGGTCCACGACAGCTTCGGGATGGGCACCGTCGTCGTGGTCCGCGGCGAGGGCCAGCAGGCGCAGGCCGACATCGACTTCGGCTCGGAAGGCGTCAAGCGGCTCCTGCTGCGGTATGCACCTGTGGAAAAGATCTGAGCCCGCGAGTCGTCTACGCCGTCAAGGAGCCTGATTCTCCCGGCGGTGGGATTCGTGTGCAGGCGCGTCATGTCGAGTTGTTGCGTGCGGCGGGGATCGACGCCGCGCTGTGGTTCCGTACGCCGGGCTACCGGCTGCCGTGGTTCGAGACGACCGCGCCGATCCTCGGGAACGATCAGCTCGAGCTGGGCGCCGACGACCTGCTCGTCGTACCGGAGCTGTACCTGCTGCCGGGCGTGGATCCCGCGCCCGGTGTACGGAAAGTGATCTTCAACCAGAACCACTTCCTGACCTTCTGGTCATGGCGCGACACCGCCGGGTATCCGGGCTGGGACCCGGCGCCGGAGGTCTGGGCCGTGTCGCAGGAGAGCCACGATGTGCTCGGCCGCCTGCACCCGGATCTCCCGGTGCGCCTGGTGCCCAACCCGATCGACACCGACCTGTTCCGGCCCGGGACCCGTTCACGGCAGATCGCCTGGATGCCGCGGCGTCGCCCGCTCGAGGCCGCGGTACTCGAACGCCTGCTGCGGAACGATCCACGAGCCGACGGGATCCACCTCGCCGTACTCGCGGAGCTCACCGAGAGCCAAGTGGTGGAGGCGCTCGGCCGGACCTCCGTGTTCATCGCACTGGGCATCTCCGAGGGATTCGGCCTGCCGGTCGCGGAGGCGCTGGCCGCCGGTTGCCTGGTCGTCGGGTACCCGGCCGGTGGCGGCGAGGAACTGTTCGAGGCGCCCGGCACGTGGCGGATCGACGACGCGCGGCCGCACCTGCTCGCGGATCGGGCCCTGGAGCTGGTCGACGTACCCGCCGACGACCCCGTCCGTGCCGCGGCGCGGGACTGGATCACGGAGCGTTACTCCGCCGAGGTGACCGCCAAGGCCCTGCTCAGCGCGGTCGAGGCGGCGCGGAAACTGCCGGGTCGCGCCGGCGTCGCCACCCACCCGATCGTGTGGCCCGACGACCCGATCGCTGCCGCGGAACGCGCCCATCCGTGGCGACCGTGAGCAGATAGACGTGAAGCTTTCGGACGTTTGCGTTGCATCTGACCCGGAGATTGAGACAATCAAGGATCTTCGGCCCCTCCCGGAAGCGCCCCTCATGTCCAAGTCGTCGGCCAGTAACCGCCGGATCATCCTGGCGGGAGCGAATCCTGGCCTCCGGCTGTTCGACGAGCACGGCAAGGTGACGGCGTACGCGTCGATCTGGATGGTCGACTGGTCGATCCGCGGTTCGGGTACGGCGGTCGTGCTGTGGTTCGACGGGATCGTCCGGGTGGTCTCCGAGGACGTCGATCTCGCCTCCTGGCTGGAGCAGTACTTCGTCCGCTCGTTCCTCGAGGTCCAGGGCCTGCCGTGGCACGAGCCGGCCGTCGAACGGGACCTGGTCCAGGTCTCGATGAACCTGGCCGACGGTTTGAGCGCCAAGGCCGCGGACATCCAGATCGAGATGAGCGGCGTCCTGGACCGGCGGTTGTTCGCGACCGACAACTTTCAGCTTGCCGACGGCAACCACAGTCTGAGCCTGGTGATCGCCCCGGTCCGGTCCGCGACGGTCTCGATCGGCGGCGCCTCGGTGCCCGGTTTCGTCCAGGTCGACGGCTCACCGGACAAGCCGGGCTCGTCCGCGTTCCTCACCACCGCCGAGGTCTGGCAGCGCTGACTCAGAACCAGTTCTCCATCCGCTCGACGGCGCGCTGGTCGCCGGCCAGCACCCGCTGGAGCCTGAGCAGGTACGCCGCGATCCCGGCCGCGCCCTGCATCCAGCCGACTCCCGGCGGCAGCATCGGATCCTCGTTGCGGTACTCGACGAACCGCCAGTACCCGTCGGGGTAGGCGTGGTCGACCAGCGTGTCACCCATCCGTACGGCGAACTCCAGGTCCGGCTCGTGACCGTCGCGGCGCCACGCGTCGAGGAACGCGTCGCCGACTCCCGCCGTACCGCAGCAGCGGCCGTCGTTGTCCCAGAAACCCGGATGCAGCCGCTCGGGGATGCCGGAGTACCGAACGCCGTCCAAACACCGGCGACGCCACGTCTGCGGCGTCTCACCGGCGATCTCCGGTACGTCGGCGTACTCGAGCGCACTGAACGTCGCCAAGGTCCCCGCGCCGCCGTGGCACCAGTTGTACGTGTACTCGTCGCCGTGCCGCTCCGTCCACGGAATCACCCGCGGCACCCGGAAACCCTTGTCGTCGTTGATCCCGAGCGTCACCAGGTGCTCGGCCCCGCGCCGCGCGACGTCGACGAGCTCAGGTCGCCCGAGTTCCACGCCGGCCACGGCGAGCATCGCCGCGATCCCCGCGAGACCGTGCGTGAAGTTCGGCATGTCGGTCGGCTCGTCGTCGGTGCGGAACCGGCGGGACACGAACTGCCAGTTGACCCCGGTCGGCAGCTCCTCCTGCTCGCCGAGCAACAGATCCGCGGACCGATGAGCGAGCGCGACGCCGTCCTCGCCCTGACGCGTGGCCCACAGGGCACCCATCAGCAGCGCGCCAGTGCCCAACGTGGCGTCGTTGGCGACCGCGCCCGGTCGGTACTGGTCACCGTCGAGAAAGCTCTCATGCCAGCCGTTGTCGGTCGCCAGCTCGAGCGCCCGGGCGAGCGCGCTCCCGGCGCCGGGCTGGTCGAGCGCGGTGAACACGCCGATCGAGCTGACCAGCCCGTCGAAGAACGTGCTGCACGTGGTCGTCGGGATCGCCGCGCGGAGCCGATCCGCGATCCCGACGGCCAGCGACTGCTCGGCGGCCGTCCACTCTCGCGTCAGCCGGATCTCGGCAAGGACATGCGCCAGCCCACCGATCCCGCTGTGCATCCCGTCGGGGTACTTGTCCGGGGTGTCGCCGTCACCGACCTCGGGGATCCACGGGCCGTCGTCGTCCCACCGGACCTGGCCCATGACCCATCCCCAGGCCGCTTCGCCGATCTCGCCGTACGTCATGGCTTGGCGTTCCGGAGCCGGATACCGCTCCACTCGAGGGTGCTCGCGGTGGCCGCGGCCCAGAAGTCGTGCAGCCGCCGCATGACGCGCAACTGGATCCCAGCCTCCTCGTGCAGCGCGAACAGGTCGCCGACCCGTTCCGGCGTACCGAGGGGTCGTACGTCGGTGGTCGCGACGACGGCGGCGTCGTGCTCGACGAAGGCGTCGGCGGGGAGACGGTACGCGTACAGCTCGACGGAGCGCATCGCATCCAGCCAGCCGTACTCGACGGCGTGGACGCGGGACCCGGAGCCGGCGCCGATGATCCGGTCGCGGTCCTGAGAAGTGGTGTTCGGTCCGACCCAGGCCATCGCTCGCGGGCATTGGCGGGGGAACCAGTAGTCCGGCGCACGCTCGTGGCCGACGGCCCAGACGTACGGCGTGACCTTGTCGCTGGTCTTGGCGACGTGGGGCCGGAAGATCTCGATCGTCGGATCTTCGGAGAAGTGCAGAACCTCACCAGCTGCCGGACGCATGTCCGCAGCTTAGTCAGGCGAGTGTCAGGGGTTCAGACCGCAGTGGTTGCGCAGCCACGGCATCGGGTTGATCGCTTCGCCGCCGTCCGGGTGGACCTCGAAGTGCAGGTGCGGCCCGGTGGTGTTACCCGTCATGCCGATCGCGCCGACCTGGTCACCGGCGTACACGGTCTCGCCGACCTCGACGCTGAACTTCGACATGTGGTTGTACCAGGTGACGGTGCCGTCCTCGTGCCGGACCTGGACCTGACGGCCGTACGGGCCGGCCCAGTCGGCGAAGATCACGACGCCCTTCATCACGGCGCCGATCCGGGTGCCCATCGGGGCCGCGAAGTCGGTGCCGGTGTGGTTGCGGGCCCAGCGGCTGCCGCCCTGCCCGAAGGTCGCGGTGATGTGGTAGCCGGAGACCATCATCTCGCAGCGGGTGGCGGACTCGCGGGCCTTCTGCTCGGCGGCCTCGGCCTTCGCCTTCGCGGTGGCCAGGGCGCTCGCGCGCTTCGCGGTCAGGGCCTGGGTGGCGTTCAGCTTCGCGGCGCGGGCCTGGGCGAGCTTGGCGGCCGCGGACTGCTTCTTGGTGGTCGTCGTGTCGGCCAGCTGAACCCGGGAGGAGTCACGGGTGGCGAGCTGGCGCGCCTGGATGCGTGCCGTGGTGATACCGGAGAGCTGCTGCCCACTGTCCAGGCTGAGCGCGGCGAGGTTCACCGCGGAGTTCGCCTGGGTCGGTGACGCCAGCGAGCTGTGGCTGAAGCCGACAGCTCCGGCGGCCGCGGCGAGCGCAGCGGTCAAACCGACGATCTGGGAGCTGGTGGGGGTATTACGCCTGGCGACGCGATGCTTGGCACTGTGACGTCCTGCGCCGGGTTTGCGCGCAGCGTTGCCGGGCGTGACGCGGTCTCCCGCGGCACGGTGCTGGGACACAACGTGGCCTTTCGGTCACAGGGGAGGGGCTAAGGGGAAAGCGAGGGGGAAGCTCTCTCCTCCTCCTGAGGGGTTTATTCCCCGGGAGGACTCACAGACCATAACGGAAGGGTCACAGGGTGACAAACCCCGCCACCCACTTTTCCGCGGCTCCTTCACGAAACCTTTGCATGAGCCGCTGCACGTGCATCCGCCTGAATCGCCCAGAAAGCTTCCCGATCAGGCAGTTTTGGGTTCTTCGTCGTCCAAGTGGGCCAGTACGCCGGTGATGCGGTGCACGACCTCGCCGTGGAACGGCAAGGACAGGTGGCCCACGCCGTGGACCCGGACGTTACTCGCCACCAGATCGGGGTGCCGGATCCGGGCCCGGCGCTGCGGCACGATCAACTGGTCGACGTCGCTGTAGAACGCGACGAACCGGGTCCGGCAGCCCGGCGCCGGCTCGTCCAGCTCCGCCATCAGGTCGCTGTCCGGCCGCACCTGCTTCACCAGCGGCCAGGGCAGCAGCTTCGCCGCGAGCGTGCCCTGGTGCGGCGTTCCCAGCGTGACGCAGCTGTGCACGCGGGCGTCGCCGCCGAGTCGCTGGATGTAGTACCGCGCGATCAGCCCGCCGAGGCTGTGCCCGATCACGTGGATCTGGTCGGACCCGGACGCCTCGCAGATCGCTTCGATCTCCCGGCCCATCCGTTCCGCGGTACGGCGTACGTCCAGCGTCAGCGGTGAGTACGAGAACGTGTGGATGCTGCTGAACCCGCGGCGCACCAGGTGCCGGCGCATCATCGCGAAGACCGTGTGGTTGTCGATGATCCCGTGCGCGAGCAGGATCGGCGTACCGGCCGCCTGGATGTCGCTGACCAGCAGGCCGCGCTGGACCGGGCCGAGGCCGGTCAGGTTGAGCCGCGCGGGAAGCGCCGGTGAACGGCTGACGAGGCCGAGCGGGTACATCGCCAGGTGCGTGGTCAGCCAGCCGAGCTCGACCGCCGCGCCGTGCAGCACGCTGGGCGAGAGCGCGGAGCGTGCGCCGTACGCGAGTCCGTCCAGTGCGCCGCGGACCTCGTCCTGCCAGGAGCCCATGCGCGCCTCCTCACCAAACCAGACCCCCCGGTGGTCCGATCACTTTCAACGGTAACCGGTTCCCGTTCGGCGTGTGGGCGAACACACGCCGCCGTGTCTTATCCGTGAGGAACGGCAGCGGTTAGCCTGCCCACATGTCTGCTACGAGCCCGTTGCGCGTTGTCGTCGCCAAGCCCGGTCTGGACGGTCATGACCGTGGCGCCAAGGTCGTCGCCCGTGCCCTGCGGGACGCCGGCATGGAGGTCATCTACACCGGGCTGCACCAGACCCCGGAGCAGATCGTCGAGACCGCGATCGCCGAGGACGCCGACGCGATCGGGCTGTCGGTGCTGTCCGGTGCGCACATGACGCTGTTCAAGCGGGTCCGTGAGCTGCTGACCGAGCGGGAGGCCGAGGACATCGTGGTGTTCGGCGGCGGCATCATCCCGGACGCCGACCTGCAGCCGCTGGCCGAGCTCGGCGTCCACAAGATCTTCACCCCGGGCGCGACCACCACCGAGATCGTCGAGTGGGTCCGCGGCAACGTCGGCGACGCGTCGGCCTCGCCCGCCTGAGAACTGTCCGGGACGCTTCCGGAGTGGCGCATCCGCTCCGGAGCGTGATGACGACTGCCTGGAGTCGTTCTGAACCCTCTTGCCCGATTCAGCAAGGTTACTAATCGGTAATACCGAATCGTTAGGAAATGCCCGGTTGTGCGGGCTTCCCAAACGCGGTCGCATACAGCCATGCGGCTGTCCGTTTCAGAGACCGCCGAGCAGGACTGTGTGTGGCTCAGAACACATCGGCCCCGTTCTCGGTTACTGTCCGGACATGGCGGATCGCAGTGCGGTGGGGGTCTGCGATCAACCGGGCCGGACCAAGCGATACGTCCCATCGGGAGAGGGCAGGTAAACGATGAGGTTTGAACGATCACACGCACGCAGGACGGCATTCGTTGCCGTCGCAAGCAGCTTCGCGCTGCTCGCCACCGCGTGTGGTAGTGGCGACGACGGAAGCAGTGGCGGCGGGGGCAGTGCGGCGCCGGCGCTCGAGGGCAGAGGGCCGATCACCCTTGCCAGCGGCAAGGACACGTCCGGAAACCTGCAGAACCAGCTCAACGCCTGGAACGCGTCCCACCCGACGGAGAAGGTGGAGCTCAAGGAGCTCCCCGAGGACGCCAACGCGCAGCGGCAGCAGATGATCCAGAACGCGCAGGCGCAGTCCGACGCGTTCAGCGTGCTGTCGATGGACGTTGTCTGGACGTCGGAGTTCGCGGCGAACCAGTGGGTCACGCAGATCCCTGAGGACAAGGTCCCCGACCTGGGCAAGTTGATCCCGGCAACGGTGGAGACGGCGAAGTACCGCGACAAGCTGTACGGCGTGCCGGTGACCTCCGACGGCGGCCTGCTCTACTACCGCAAGGACCTGCTGACCAAGGCCGGGATCGCGGACGCTCCGAAGACCTGGGACGAGATGCTCGCCGCCTGCCAGAAGGTGGCCGCGCTGCCCGAGGCCAAGGGGATGAGCTGCTACGCGGGTCAGTACGAGAAGTACGAGGGCCTGACCGTCAACTTCGCCGAGGCGATCAACTCGGCCGGCGGCGTGATCGTCGACAAGGACGGCAAGCCGAACGTCAACACGCCGGAGGCCAAGGCCGGTCTCGAGGAACTGGTGAACGGCTTCAAGGCCGGCGCCATCCCGAAGGCCGCGATCACCTACAAGGAAGAGGAAGGCCGCCGCGCCTTCCAGGAGGGCAAGCTGCTCTTCCACCGCAACTGGCCGTACGTGTACGCGCTGGCCAACAAGACCGACGGCTCCTCGAAGGTGGCCGGCAAGTTCGGCGTCGCGCCGCTGCCGGGTAAGACCGGTCCGGGTGTCTCGTCGCTCGGTGGGCACGACTACGCGATCAGCTCGTTCGCCAAGAACAAGGCGACCGCGCTCGACTTCATCAACTTCATGGCGAGTGAAGAGCGCCAGAAGGCGAACATCGAGAAGACGTCGCAGGCGCCGAGCTGGGCGTCGCTGTACGACGACCCGGCACTGACCAAGCAGTTCCCGTACCTGGCGCCGCTGAAGGCGTCGATCCTCGGCGCGCAGCCGCGGCCGCGGGTGGTCAAGTACGGCGACGTGACGGCCGCGATCCAGGCGGCGGCGTACGACGCCCTGAACGCGAAGGTGGCGCCGGACAAGGCGCTCGCCGATCTGCAGACCAAGCTGCAGTCGCTCATCACGCAATGACCGTCGTGCCGGGGCCGGTGTGTGGGGAGAACGTGACCACGCACCGGCCCCGGCCAGTCCCTGCCCGGGTCCGCCCGGGAAACTAAGGAGGCACAGGTGACTGCAAGCGCGCCGGTCGCGGAACGACCGGCCAACAAAGCGAAGAAGCAGCAGCGGTTCGACGAGGGCACCGGCCGGCTGGCCGCGACGCTGCTTTCCCCGACGCTGCTCGTGCTCGGCGTCGTGGTGCTGTTCCCGATCATCTCGGCGCTGCGTGAATCGCTGTTCCAGAGCGGTCAGCGGCTCGACGAGAACGGCTTCATCGTCAAGGGTTCGACGTTCGTCGGGCTCGACAACTACCTCGACATCTTCCGCGGCGAGACCGGTGACCGGTTCTGGAACGCGTTCTACAACACCACGTTCTTCACCGTGGTGTGTGTGGTTCTGGAGACGGTCCTCGGCGTCGCGATGGCGCTGATCATGCACAAGGCCTTCAAGGGCCGGGGCATCGTCCGGGCCAGCATCCTGGTCCCGTGGGCGATCCCGACCGTCATCTCGGCGCTGCTCTGGAAGTGGATCTTCCAGGCCGACGGCGTCGCCAACACCCTGATCGGCGCGCAGGTGCTCTGGTCGACGGAGGGCTGGCAGTCCAAGCTCTCGGTCGTCATCGCGGACACCTGGAAGACCGCACCGTTCATCGGCCTCCTGGTCCTGGCCGGGCTGCAGACCATCCCGGCCGAGGTCTACGAGGCCGCGAAGGTGGATGGCGCCAACGCCTGGAAGACGTTCACCCGGATCACGCTGCCGCTGGTGAAGCCGGCGCTGCTGGTGGCAGTGCTGTTCCGGATCCTCGACACGCTGCGGATCTTCGACCTGCCGTTCGTCCTGGTCGGCCAGCACAAGAACTCGGTCGAGACGCTGTCGATGCTGGCGTTCGACGAGGCCTCCAATACAAGATTCGGGCCGGCGGCCGCTTATGCGACGGTGCTGTTCCTGTACGTCGCGGTGGTCGCCTATCTGTTCGTGAAGATCCTCGGCGCCGACGTGATCGGTGAGGCCCGGGCCAAGAAGCCCGGTGGCGGTAACGGCAAGCGGTGGCAGAAGAAGAACGCGGTCAAGGACACGACCAACGCCTCGGTCGGTGCTGTGGCGTCCGGCGGAGGTGGATTCTGATGGCAACGGCAACTGCGCCGCCTACCGGTGGCGGCACGCTCAAGACGGCCGAGACCAGCGCGTTGCGCCGGTACGCGCCGCTGCTCGGCGTCGCGATCATCGTGCTGTACTGCCTGGCGCCGTTCTACTGGATGGTGGTCTCGGCGTTCCGCCGGCCGTCCGACCAGTTCTCGAACGACATCATCCCGGCGCCGTTCTCGATCCAGAACTTCAAGGACGTGTTCGCCGGGTCCAACGGCTTCGGCCGGGGTCTGCTGAACAGCCTGATCGTGGCCGGGTCGGTGACGATCCTGACGCTGATCATCGGCATGGTGGCGGCGTACACGCTGGCGCGGCTGGACTTCAAGTTCAAGAACGTCGTCCTGGCGATCATCATCACCACGTCGATGTTCCCGGGCATCTCGCTCGTCGTCCCGCTGCTGAAGCTGTTCGTCGACATCAAGTGGATCAACACCTACCAGGCGATGATCGTGCCGAGCCTGTCGTTCGCACTGCCGCTGGCGGTGTGGAACCTGACCGCGTTCTTCCGGCAGATGCCGCAGGAGCTCGAGCAGGCGGCGATGGTGGACGGCTGTACGCCGGCCCAGGCGTTCCGCAAGGTCATCATCCCGTTGGCGGCGCCCGGTGTGTTCACCACGGCGATCATCACGTTCATCGCGGCCTGGAACGAGTTCCTGATCGCGCTGAGCATGACCAACAAGAAGTCGATCCAGACGGCGAACGTGATCGTCTCGCAGTTCACCGGTACGACCGGCCGTGACCAACCGTTCGGCAGCCAGATGGCCGCCGGTGTCGTGGTCACGATCCCGCTCGTGATCGCCGTACTGCTGTTCCAGCGCCGTATCGTCGCCGGCCTCACGGCAGGTGGCGTGAAGTGAGCTGGCGGGACCGGCGCGAACGTGACCGCCGGGACCGGGAGGACCGGGACCGGCGGGATCGGGAAGACCGCGACCGCCGCGACCGCGAGGACCGGGACCGGCGCGACCAGGAGGACCGGGACCGCCGCGACCGCGAGAGATACCGCTAGGCACGAGAAACGGCCGGAGCCTTACGCTCCGGCCGTTTTCTCGTGGAATCAGACCTCGAGCCAGACGGTGGCGTCCACCGGAAGCACGCCGTCGGTCAGCGGCTCGCTGGCCAGCAGGACATCCTGGTGCGGCGGCAGGGTGACTGGTGCGTCGCTGATGTTGACGACACAGCGGAAGCCCGGCTCGCGGGTGAACGAGAGGACATCGGCCGGGGCGTCGGTGTCCCAGACCAGACGGCCTTCGCCGAGGGCCGGGTGCTCGCGCCGGATCTTGAGGGCCGCCTTGTAGAGGCTGAGGTGGCTGTCAGGGTCTCCGGTCTGGGCCTCTGCGGTCAGGCCGGCCCAGTCGGACGGCTGCGGAAGCCACGGCTGCTTGGTGCCGGCACCGAAGCCGTACGGCGGAGTGGAGCCGGACCACGGGATGGGCACGCGGCAGCCGTCGCGGCCGCGAACGGTATGGCCGGAGCGCTCCCAGGTGGGGTCGTCGAGGACGTCCTCGGGCAGGTCCTCGACCTCGGGCAGCCCGAGCTCGTCGCCCTGGTAGATGTACGCGCCGCCGGGCAGCGCCAGCTCCAGCAGCGCGGCGGCCCGCGCCCGGCGCAGGCCGAGCTCCAGATCGGTCGGTACGACGCCTGCGCCTTCCAGAGCGTCCTTCCGGTCGCGGCCGTACCGCGTGCGGTGCCGGATCGTGTCGTGGTTGCTCAGCACCCATGTCGCCGGCGCCCCGACCGCCCACAGGTTGTCGGTGGTGTGGTCGATGACCTCCCGCAGTTCCTTCGCGTCCCACGCCGCGCGCAGGGCGTCGAAGTTGAACGCCGAGTGCAGTTCGTTCGGCCGCACGTACTGCGCCAGCCGCTCGGCCGGCGACAGCCACGCCTCCGCGACGAACACCCGGGGTCCCTGGGGCGTATCGGCGTACTCGTCGGCGATCGCGCGCCAGCGCTGGTGGATGGTGTGCACCCCGGGCTGGTCGTAGAACGGGTTCCCGACGTACTTCTCCCGCGTCGGTTCCCCGTTGTGCAGCGGGACGTCGGGCAGCGCCGGGTCCTTCGCCATCGAGTCGGCGACGTCGATCCGGAAGCCGTCGACGCCGCGGTCGAACCAGAACCGCAGGATCGCGTCGAACTCCTCGATCACCTTCGGGTGGTCCCAGTTCCAGTCCGGCTGGGAGATGTCGAACAGGTGCAGGTACCACTGGCCGTCGTCGATCTGCTGCCAGGCCGGCCCACCGAAGGCCGCCGGCCAGTTGGTCGGCGGCTTGCCGTCCTCGGAGTCGCGGAACCAGAACAGGTCGCGCTCCGGAGAGCCCTTGCCCGCCGCCAGCGCGGCCTTGAACCACGGGTGGTCCCAGGAGCAGTGGTTCGGCACCAGGTCGATCAGGATCCGCAGGCCCAGCGCGTGCGCCTCGGTGATCAGCGCGTCCGCGTCCGCGAGGGTGCCGAACTCCGGGTTGATGTCGCGGTAGTCGGCGACGTCGTACCCGCCGTCGAGCAGCGGGGACGGGTACCACGGGCTGATCCAGATCGCGTCGACGCCGAGCTCGGCGAGGTACGGCAGCCGGGCGCGGATCCCGTTCACGTCGCCGGTCCCGTCACCGTCGGCGTCGGCGAACGAACGCGGGTACACCTGGTAGACGACGGCGCTGCGCCACCAGTCTTCGAGTGGTCTGGTCCCTGGAACAGTCATGCGAACCAGCCTGACATGCCGGGCACGGAGCCTGTGACAGTCGTCTCAGGAAGGACCCCGGCTGTTGCTCGCGGCCCGAGGGTGGCTACTGTCAGAAGCCCCGTACAGGCGAGAGAGGGACCACACTCGTGGATCTGATGGAATTCCAGGCGAAGACGGTCTTCGCCAAGCACGGAGTGCGGACGACCGTGGGTGCGGTCGTCACGACTCCGGAGGAAGCCCGCGCGGCGGCCGAGAAGATCGGCGGCCGGGTGGTCGTGAAGGCCCAGGTCAAGACCGGCGGCCGCGGCAAGGCCGGCGGCGTCAAGCTGGCCTCGACCCCGGACGAGGCCGAGGAGAAGGCCCGCGAGATCCTCGGGCTGGACATCAAGGGTCACGTCGTCAAGATCCTGAACATCGTCCCGGCCGCGGCGATCGGCGAGGAGTACTACTTCTCGTTCCTGATCGACCGCGCCAACCGCAACTACCTCTGCATCGCCTCCGCCGCCGGCGGCATGGAGATCGAGGAGGTCGCGCACACGAATCCGGACGCGGTCGCGCAGATCTCGATCGATCCGGCCACCGGTGTGGACGAGGCGAAGGCGCGCGAGATCGCGGTCGCCGCGAAGTACCCGGCCGACGTGATCGACGCCGTCGTACCGGAGATCGTCAAGCTGTACGACGTGTTCATCGCCGAGGACGCCTCGCTGGTCGAGGTGAACCCGCTGGTCAAGCTCGAGGACGGCAACGTCGAGGCGCTGGACGGCAAGGTCACGCTGGACGAGAACGCGGACTTCCGGCACCCGGAGCACGCCGAGTTCGAGGACGTCTCGGCGGCCGACCCGCTGGAGGCGGCGGCCAAGGCCAAGGGCCTGAACTACGTGAAGCTCGACGGTTCGGTCGGCATCATCGGCAACGGCGCTGGGCTCGTCATGAGCACCCTCGACGTGGTCGCGTACGCCGGTGAGGAGTTCGGCGGCCAGAAGCCCGCCAACTTCCTCGACATCGGCGGCGGCGCGTCCGCCGAGGTGATGGCGAACGGGCTGGAGATCATCATCTCCGACCCGCAGGTGGAGAGCGTGTTCGTGAACGTCTTCGGCGGTATCACCGCCTGTGACGCGGTCGCGAACGGCATCGTGCAGGCGTTCGAGCTGCTGTCGAGCCGCGGCGAGGCCGTCACCAAGCCGCTGGTCGTCCGGCTGGACGGCAACAACGCCGAGGAGGGCCGCCGGATCCTCGACGAGGCGGGTCTCGCCGGTCTGGAGCGGGTCGACACGATGGACGGCGCCGCCAAGCGCGCCGCCGAGCTGGCTGCGAAGTAAGGGATCGCCGAACAATGTCTATCTTCCTGACCAAGGACAGCAAGGTCATCGTCCAGGGCATGACCGGCTCCGAGGGCACCAAGCACACCACCCGGATGCTCGCCTCGGGCACCAACATCGTCGGCGGCGTGAACCCGCGCAAGGCGGGCCAGAGCCAGGACTTCGACGGCAAGGCGGTGCCGGTGTTCGGCACCGTCGCCGACGCGGTCAAGGAGACCGGCGCGAACGTGTCGGTCATCTTCGTCCCGCCGAAGTTCACCAAGGACGCCGTACTGGAGGCCGTCGAGGCCGAGGTGCCGCTGGTCGTGGTGATCACCGAGGGCGTGCCGGTGCACGACACCGCCGCGTTCTTCGCCGCCGCGCAGGCGTCCGGCAAGACCCGGATCATCGGCCCGAACTGCCCCGGCATCATCACCCCGGGGTCGTCGAACGCGGGCATCATTCCCGCCGACATCGCGGGCCAGGGCCGGATCGGTCTGGTGTCGAAGTCCGGCACGCTGACCTACCAGATGATGTACGAGCTGCGGGACTTCGGGTTCTCGACCGCGATCGGGATCGGCGGCGACCCGATCATCGGGACCACGCACATCGACGCGCTGCAGGCGTTCCAGGACGACCCGGACACCGACGCGATCGTGATGATCGGTGAGATCGGTGGCGACGCCGAGGAGCGTGCGGCCGCGTTCATCAAGGAGAACGTGACCAAGCCCGTCGTCGGGTACGTCGCGGGCTTCACCGCCCCGGAGGGCAAGACGATGGGCCACGCCGGCGCCATCGTCTCCGGCTCGTCCGGCACCGCGGCCGCGAAGCAGGAGGCCCTCGAGGCCGTCGGCGTGAAGGTGGGCAAGACGCCGACCGAGACCGCCAACCTGATGCGCGAGATCATGCAGGGCCTGAACAAGTAACAGCCAGGCGTAACAGCGGGACCTGCCCCTTCGGGGTGGGTCCCGCTGCTATTTGTAGGTGGCGGAGCGGTCGGCCGCGCGGGTCAGCGTCTCGTTGAACGCCGCGTCGGTGAGATCCAGCTCCTTGAGGACCGGGAACAATACGTAGACCGCCCGGTTCCCCGACGACGCGATCCCGATCCGGTAGACGAACTTCTTCCCGTCACCGGTGTCGTACGTCGCCTTCCAGCTCTTGCCGGTGAGGGTGTTGGTCTTGACCGTGCCGGTCGAGTCGACCTTGGCGTTCGAGACGTTCTTCTCGCAGGCGTCGACGTTCTTCTTGATCTGGCTGACGTAACTCGCGGCCGCGGCCGAGGTGGCGAACCTGATCACGGTGTCGTCGAGCCCGAACTCGGTCGGCACCTTCGCCTCCGGCGTCACATACGTGACCGTGCCGTACTTCGTCGCCTTCGCCTTCTTGAGGCCGAGCTTCTCGCAGCCGGTGCCGTCGTTGCTCGTCGCGGGGGCGCTCACCCACGGCTTGTCGATCTCGTCCAGCAGCGGCAGGTCCACCGAGGCCATGAAGCCCGGGGTGTCGGTGTTCGGCAGCAGGGCCGGTTTCGCGACCGGGGCGCTGGTCGCGCAACCGCCGGTCTGGGCGCAGATCTTCTTCGCCGCCGCGCTCGCGGTGGCCAGCACCAGGTCCGGCCGGGGCGGCGTCGCGGCGATCGTGTCGTGCTCGACGACCATGGTGGCCTGCCCGGCCAGCGTGACCGCGACGGTCCGGTACTTCGTCTTCGCGCCGGGGACCTGCCCGAAGACGGCGATCACGCCGCGCTCGCCGACGCCGGTGGTCACGTAACCGGCCGACAACCGGGTCTGCGGCGTCGTGCACTGGCTGAGCCAGTGGACGACCGTGGCGTAGGTCTTCGCGGCGGTGGCCTTGTCGTTCGACACGTCGACGTACTGGACGGCCGTGTCCTTGGTGGCCGAGTTCTGCAGGGTGCGGACCCAGGTCCGCAGGCCGGACGGGTCGGCGAACCGCTGCGACTGGCAGGCGAACGCGTTGTCCGGGGCCGAGTCGCCGTCCGCGGTCTTGGTGACCGCCCAGGTGCCGGTCGCGCCGAGCGTCTTCGCGCCCGCGGCGTCCAGCAGCGCCTTGTCGTCGGCCAGTACCTCGGAATTGGACGGCTTGTCGTCCGACGGGCCGTTGCCGGCCTTCGCGCCGGGCTCCTTGTCGCCGCCGAACGCGTTCAGCGCGGCGACGCCGCCGCCGCCGACCAGCACCACGACCGCGACCCCTGCTGCGATCGTCTGGTTCCGCTTGCGCGCCTTCTGGCGACGCGCCTCCCGGGCAGCGGCGCGACCGCCGCCGCGTGATGCACGGTGGGAACCGGCCAAAGCTCGTCCTCCTGACTGATTCCACCCGACAGTACCGGGTGAACCCACGCAGCTCCCACTCAGCTACCAACAGGCGAACAGGTGTGAACTGAGCGTGAGCAGGCGGGCTGAAGTCTCCCACATCCGGCGTGTCAGGACGAGTGGCGTCCGTGCGCGGGGAGACGATGGGAGTCAGATGACCGACATGCTGAGCCGCCCGGGCGCGCGGGACGGCGAATCGAGCGCTGCGCAGACGTCGGAGATCGCCGCCCAGACCAAGCCGTTGGTCGTGTCGGCCGTGATCTCCGCCGGAGCGTGCCTCCTGACGGGTCTGCTCACCTGTGCCGCGGTCGCCGTGATCGGCTGGCTGGGCGCGACGTTCGGCGGCGCCTCCGGCGCGGTCCGGGCCGGTGCCTCGGCCTGGCTGATCGCGCACAAGGCGGGAGTGACGATCGGCACCGGCCGGATCAGCATCGCGCCGCTCGGCCTGACACTGTTCTTCGTCTGGTGCCTGTACCGCGGCGGCAAGTCCGCGGCCCGGTCCAGCGCGGCCGACCGGACCCGTGACCTGATCTCGCTGGCCGGGGCGTTCGCGCTCGTCTACGGCCTCGGCGGGCTCGTCGTGGCGTTGTTCACGGCGGAGGGCCCGCTCAAGGTGTCGCCGCTGGCCGCGTTCCTGGGTGCGTTCTCGCTGGCGCTGGTGGCCGGGCTCGCGGGGATCGCGGTCGAGTCCGGAGCGGCGGAGGACCTCGCCGACGCCACACCGGCTGGTCTGCGGGACGCCGTACCCGCCGCGCTGGCCGCCGTCCTGACCGTGATCGCGATCGCCTCGCTGCTGTACGGCGTACTGCTCGCGATCCACTTCTCCCGGATCACCGGGATGCTCGAACTGCTGAACGCCGGCGTGATCGGGTCGGTCGTACTGTTCGCGATCTGTCTGATGCTCGTGCCCAACATGGTGCTGTACGTCGTCGCGTTCCTCGCCGGACCCGGATTCCAGCTCGGGACCGGTACGACGATCGCGCCGACCGGCGTGGACGTGGGGAACCTGCCCGCGCTCCCGCTCCTGGCGGCGGTACCTGCCGACGGCGCGACCCCGTCGTACCTGCTGGTGCTGACGGCCGTGGTGCCGCTGGTCGCCGGTGCGGTCGCGGGGCTGGTCGTCGTACGGCGAGGGCTCGCGGAGCGGGACGCCGACGCGCTCGGGTGGGACGCGTTCGCGCTGCGCGGTGCGATGGCGGCGCTCGTCGCGGGCGTGATCGTGTTCGCGCTGCTGGCGCTGTCGGGCGGATCGGCCGGGCCCGGGCGGATGTCCGCGGTCGGAGTTCCGGCGGCGTTGCCGGCGGCCGGCGTACTGGCGGCCGGGATGGCGATCGGGGCGGCGATCACGGCCGCGGTCGTCTCGGCGCGGCGACCGGCTGACGGGGATCCTGACAGCGGGCGATAGGCTTCCGGCCGTGACTGCTTCTGACTCCGCGCGCCTCGTCGTGCTCATCTCGGGGTCGGGGTCGAACCTGCAGGCCTTGCTGGACGCGTGCGCCGACCCGGCGTACGGCGCTCAGGTCGTCGCCGTCGGCGCCGACCGCGACGGGATCGCCGGCCTGGCCCGGGCCGCGGCCGCCGGCGTGCCGACGTTCGTGCACAAGGTGAAGTCCTTCGCCGAGCGTGCCGACTGGGACCGGGCGCTGACCTCCTCGGTCGCTTCTTACCAGCCCGACCTGGTGGTCTCGGCCGGGTTCCTGAAGCTGGTCGGGGACGATTTCCTCGAGTCCTTCGGCGACCGCTACATCAACACCCACAACGCGCTGCTGCCCGCGTTCCCCGGGATCCACGGTCCCCGGGACGCGCTGGAGTACGGCGTGAAGGTCGCCGGGGCGACGCTGTTCTTCGTGGACGGCGGCGTCGACACCGGGCCGATCATCGCGCAGGTCGTCGTACCCGTGCTGGACGACGACACCGTAGAAGACCTGACCGAACGGATCAAGGACGTCGAACGCCGCCAGTTGGTGGAATGGGTCGGCCGCCTGGTCCGGGAGGGCTGGACTATCACTGGACGAAAGGTTCGACTGAAGTGAGCACCGACCGCAGGCCGATCCGCCGCGCGCTGATCAGCGTGTACGACAAGACCGGTCTGGAGGAACTCGCTTCCGCGCTGCACGCCGCCGGTGTTCAGCTGGTGTCGACCGGTTCGACCGCGGCGCGGATCGCGGCGGCCGGGGTTCCGGTGACCAAGGTCGAGGAACTGACCGGGTTCCCGGAGTGCCTGGACGGACGGGTCAAGACGCTGCACCCGCTCGTGCACGCCGGTCTGCTCGCCGACCTGCGCAAGTCCGACCATGTCGAGCAGTTGCAGGAGATGCGGGTCGAGCCGTTCGACCTGCTGGTCAGCAACCTGTACCCGTTCACCGAGACGGTCGCGTCCGGCGCATCGGTCGACGAGTGCATCGAGCAGATTGACATCGGCGGTCCGTCGATGGTGCGCGGCGCCGCGAAGAACCACGCGAACGTCGCGGTGGTCACGTCTGCTGCGCAGTACCCCGCGCTTCTCGCCGCTCTCGGCGAGGGTGGCTTTTCCTTGGAGGATCGGGCCCGGCTGGCTGCGGCGGCCTTCGTGCACACGGCCGAGTACGACATCGCGGTCGCGTCCTGGATGGGCAGCGTGCTCACCGACTCGTCGGAGGGCTCCGGTTTCCCCGCGTGGGTTGGCGCTTCATGGGAGAAGTCCGCTGTGCTGCGGTACGGCGAGAACCCGCATCAGCCGGCCGCCCTGTACCTGAACGGGCGCGGCGGGCTGGCCGCGGCGGAGCAGCTGCACGGCAAGGAGATGTCGTACAACAACTACGTCGACGCCGACGCGGCCCGGCGTACCGCCTATGACTTCAGCGAGCCGGCGGTCGCGATCATCAAGCACGCCAACCCGTGCGGGATCGCCGTCGGCAAGGACATCGCGGAAGCCCACCGGCGCGCGCACGAGTGCGACCCGGTCTCGGCGTACGGCGGTGTGATCGCAACGAACCGCCCGGTCACCGTCGACCTCGCCAAGCAGGTCGCGGAGATCTTCACCGAGGTGCTGGTGGCGCCCGGCTTCGAGGACGGCGCCGTCGAGATCCTGCAGGCGAAGAAGAACATCCGGCTGCTCGTCGCGCCCGAGGTGTCTGCCGACGAGACCGTCGAGCTGCGCGCGATCAGCGGCGGCCTGCTGCTGCAGCACCGCGACCGCTTCCAGGCCGCCGGCGACGACCCGTCCGCATGGACACTCGCCGCTGGTTCTCCTGCTTCTGACGAGGTGCTCGCCAACCTGGCCTTCGCCTGGAAGGCCTGCCGCGCGGTCAAGTCCAACGCGATCCTGCTCGCCTCCAACGGCGCCTCCGTCGGCGTCGGCATGGGCCAGGTCAACCGCGTCGACTCCTGCCGCCTCGCCGTCTCCCGCGCGGGCGAGCGTGCTGTGGGCTCCGTCGCCGCCTCCGACGCTTTCTTCCCCTTCCCCGACGGCCTAGAGGTCCTCATCGAAGGTGGCGTCAAAGCAGTGGTCCAGCCCGGCGGCTCCATCCGAGACGAAGCAGCCATCGAAGCAGCCACCAAAGCCGGCATCACCATGTACTTCACCGGAACCCGCCACTTCTTCCACTAACTACCAACCCACGCACCTTCTGACCTGCATCGGAGGTCAGAAGGTGCGCCGGTACGAGACTTGGTGGCCGTTGTCGCGGGTTGTGTCGGTGAGGGTCCAGCCGGTCTTGGTGTAGAAGTTCTGGGCTCGGGGGTAGTTGGCGAGGGTCCAGAGGATTGCTTCGTCGTAGCGGGCCGCCAGTTCTTCGAGGGCCTTCTGCATGAGGGCGCTGCCGATACCTTGGCGCCAGTACGGCGGGGCGACGGTGATTGTGTCGAGTTCGCCCAGCTCAGGGTCGATCGGATCGCGGCTCGGGCCGATGCCGACCAGGCCCGCGATCTCGCCGCCAACCTCGGCGACCCACCAGTTGCCGTCGGCAAGCTCGTCGGACCAGCGTGCGATCCGCGCGTCGTCCAGTACGGCGACCGGCATCAACTCGCCGAACCCGGCATTCCATCCCTCGACGTAGATCTTGGCAACGGCTGGACCGTCGTCGCGGTCGGCGGGGCGGATGGTGACCATCTGCCCGAGTATGCCGCCGGCAAGCGCCAGCCGCAGCCTGTTATCCGGTCAGTTCGGGATGATCAGGCCCAGTACGGCGATCGCGGCGGCGGTGAGGGTCAGGAAAGCGGTGTCGAACATGCGGTTGCGGACGTGGAGGAGGCCTGCGGCTGTGTCGGAGAGGGTGGCTCGGAGGAGGGCGGCGAGGGCCGCGGCGCCCGCGAAGACGAGTACGCCGTTGCGCCAGTTGTAGAACCAGAGCACGACCAGGCCGACCAGCGCGACCAGAAGCGTCAACCCCAACGGCCATTGACTCCGACGCTGGGCCTCACCCGCCATCAGCACGCCACACCCAACTCGACCCCGTACGCCGTACCGCCGGGGGTCACTGGGGGAGGCTCGATTCGGCGGCTTCTACGACGTTGGTGAGGAGCATGGCGCGGGTCATCGGGCCGATGCCGCCGGGCATCGGGGCGATCCAGGCGGCGTGCTCGCGGGCCGCGGGCTCGATGTCGCCGACGATCTTGCCCTCGGCGCTCCGGCTGGTGCCGACGTCGAGCAGGACCGCTCCGGGCTTCACCATGTCCGCCGTGATCA
This sequence comes from Kribbella speibonae, assembly GCF_004331375.1. Lineage (NCBI taxonomy): Bacteria > Bacillati > Actinomycetota > Actinomycetes > Propionibacteriales > Kribbellaceae > Kribbella > Kribbella speibonae. The sequence goes on from NZ_SJKC01000003.1 coordinate 173,299, forward strand.
GGCCGGCCGAACCCGCGGCGGCGATCACGATGTCGCCGGTCCGTACGACGGCGGCGAGGTCCTTCGTGCCGGTGTGGCACTGCGTCACGGTCGCGTTCTCGCTGCGCCGGGTGAACAGCAGCCCCATCGGCCGACCCGCGGTCACGCCGCGGCCGACGACGACCACGTGCGCGCCGGCGATCGGTACGTCGTACCGCCGGAGGATCTCCACGCAGCCCTTCGGGGTGCACGGCAGCGGGCCGTCCTGGCCCAGGACGAGCTTGCCGAGGCTGACCGGGTGCAGGCCGTCGGCGTCCTTGGCGGGGTCGATCAGGCCGAGGATCGTGTTCGTGTCGACGTGCTTTGGGAGCGGGAGCTGGACGATGAAGCCGGTGCAGTCCGGGTTGTCGTTGAGCGCCTGTACCTGCGCGGCGATCTCGTCCTGGGCCGCGGTGTCCGGCAGCTCGACCTGGATCGAGGAGATCCCGACCGCCGCGCAGTCGCGGTGCTTGCCCGCCACGTACGCCCGGCTGCCCGGGTCGTCACCCACCAGGATCGTGCCGAGCCCGGGCACCACGCCCTGCTCGGCGAGTTTCGCGACCCGGACCTTCAACTCGTCCTTGATCGCCGCCGCCGTCGCCTTGCCATCCAGAATCTGCGCCGTCACGACCCCAGAGTCTGCCACGCACCACCCCGTGCGCCCCACCCGCACCGCCCGAGCACCCTCCCCGGCACCGCCCCGGTGCCCTGCCCGGACGGCCACCACTCACCAACCGGGTCGCGTGCGCCGCTCACGAGCGGGCCGGCTGGCCGGGTGAGGCGGGTTGGTGTGGGTTGGTGAGTGGTGGGGGTTCGGATCGCCAGGCCATCACATATGAAGGTCGGCCGGGCGGCCACGCGGGCCGCCCGGCCGAGGGGGTGATTGTGATGGGCTGGGGGTCAGCTCACCAGCTTGTAGACGGTGGTGCTGCCGACCGTGGTTGCCGTGTAGTTGGATTCGACCCAGGACTGGATCTCGCTGGCGGCGGAGGAGCCGTCGCGTCCGCCGCCTTGGCCGCCGGAGATGTAGTACGAGATCTTGCCTTCGGCTACCCATTGCTTGAACTGGGCGAGGGTCGGTGCGTCGTCGGTGCCGCTGAAGCCGCCGATGGCGATGACGGACTTCCCCGTGGCGAGCTCGAGCGAGGCCGCCGACTGCGAACCGCTGGTGGCGGCCGCCCAGGTCGTGGTGGTGTTCGACAGCAGAGCCGTCAGCTCACTACTGGCCGAGGCATCCCCACCCATCCCACCCCCACCATCCGCCGAGCTGGTCGAACTGCTGGAACTCGAGCTCGTCGATCCGTTTGCTCCGTTCGGGGGTGTGCCGGTCGGAGCGCCCGAGCCGCCGGGGCCACCCGCCCCGCGGGTACCGCCGCCGCCCCCACCCATCGCGCTGCTGCTCGGCCCCGATGTCGGGATCGACCCGTTGTGCGTCTGCGCCGCCGTAGCCGCCGCGTACGCCGTGCTTCCGAGCCCGAGCGAAACCACCACCGCCAGAACAACCGCAGGCAGCACCCGCCGCACCCGCTGACCGACCAGCACCAGAAGCCCCGCGAGAACACCGGCCGCGAGTACGACGTACTTCGCCCAAGGCAGGAAGTCCGACGTACGGCCCAGCAGCACGTAATCCCAAACGCCCGTCGCCAGGACCATCGCGGCCAATGTGATCCGCGCCGCCAGCGCCGCCCGCTGCTTCCAGGCGATCACAACACCCATCCCAACCAGACCGCCGATGGCCGGGGCGAGCGCGACCGCGTAGTACGGGTGGATCGTGCCGCTCATGAAGCTGAAGACGCCCGCGGTCACGAGCAGCCAACCGCCCCACAGCACGAGCCCGGCCCGGAACAGGTCGGTTCGCGGCGCGCGACGTGTCAGCCACAGCCCGCCGACCAGCGCGATCAATGCCGCAGGCAACAACCAGGAGATCTCGGTGCCGAAGGCGGATCCGAACATCCGGGTGATCCCGGTGCTCCCGCCGAACCCGGTGTTCGTGCTCCCACCACCACCGCCACCGTTGCCCGAACCACCCAGCAGCCGCCCGAGCCCGTTGTAGCCAAGCGCAAGCTCGAGCAGCGAGTTGTTGGTCGACCCACCGATATAAGGACGGCTCGACGCGGGCCACAGCTCGACGAGCGCGACGTACCAACCGGCACTCACGATCAACGCACCCAGCGCGCCGACCAGATGCAGCAGCCGCCGGCGCAACGACGTCGGCGCCGCAATCAGGTACACCAGCGTGAACGCCGGCAGGACCAGCAGCGCCTGCCCCATCTTGGTCAGGAACGCGAACCCGATCGCCACGCCGGCCAGCGCCAGCCATCGCGCCGACGCCTTCTCCAGTGACCGTACGACGAAGTACGCCGCGGTCACCATCAGCAGCACGAGCAACGCGTCCGGGTTGTTGAACCGGAACATCAGTACGGCGACCGGCGTCAACGCCAGCGCACTACCCGCGATCAGCCCCGCGGCCGGACCGGCCACGCGCTTCACGGTCAGGTACAACAGTCCGACCGCTGCGATCCCCATGAACGCCTGCGGCGCCAGCACTGTGAAGCTGCTGAACCCGAACAGCCGCGCGAACGCGGTCGCCACCCACAGCGCGCCCGGCGGCTTGTCGACCGTGATCGCGTTCCCCGCGTCGAGCGACCCGAACAGCCACGCCTTCCAGCTCTGCGTCCCGGCCAGCTCCGCGGCGGCGTAGAAACTGTTCCCGTACCCCGAGGCGGTCAGATTCCACAGGTACAGCAACGCCGTACCGGCCAGCATCGCCAGCGCCGCCGGCCGAACGTACGCCGCCTGCCCGGCCGGCCCTCGCACCAACCGCCGGAGCCTCCCTGGCGGCGGACCTGGCGGAGGATCCGCGGCCGGTGGTTCAAGAGTGCGAGCGGGTCGGTCGAGCAGCGTCGTCATGATCGTCTCCAGTTCGGCGTACGGCTTCCACTGGTGACGATGACAAGTGGGTCTTCGGCCTCCCTGGGCGTCGGCTGGGAGCTCGCTGTGAGCCGGGAATGCGCGGGCTCTTGCCCTGGTTCCGGAAGATAGTTTATTCTTGAACTACCAATCAGCGAGGAGCACATCATGCCCGCCGTGACCGTCAGTGACATCACCGTTCTGCCCCGCGTCAGTGCGCAGGATTCGGTGAACGAGCGTTCGGTGAAGTCGGTGACCTCGGCGCCGAGCGGGTACGAGGGCGAGGGCTTTCCGGTACGGCGTGCCTTCGCGGGCGTCGACCTCCGGGACCTGGACCCGTTCATCCACATGGACCAGATGGGCGAGGTGGAGTACGCGCCGGGCGAGCCGAAGGGTACGCCGTGGCACCCGCACCGCGGCTTCGAGACCGTGACGTACATGCTCGACGGGATCATGGAGCACCAGGACTCCAACGGCGGTGGCGGCGTGATCTCCAACGGTGACACCCAGTGGATGACCGCGGGCAGCGGCCTGCTGCACATCGAGACCCCGCCGGAGCACCTCGTGGTGAGCGGCGGCCTGTTCCACGGCATCCAGCTCTGGGTGAACCTGCCGAAGGCGCTCAAGTGGGCCCCGCCGCGCTACCAGGACATCCGCGGCGGCGACTCGGCGCTGCTCTCCACGCCGGACGGCGGTTCGCTGATCCGCGTGATCGCCGGCTCGGTCGACGGGCACAACGGGCCCGGTTCGACCCACACCCCGATCACGTTGGTGCACGCGACGGTCAGCCCCGGCGCGGAGATGGTCCTCCCGTGGCAGCCGGACTACAACGCACTCGTCTACGTGCTGGCTGGTCAGGGCACTGTCGGCTCCGAGCGGCGCCCGATCCGCAAGGGGCAGCTGGCCGTCTTCGGTCCCGGCGACACGATCCGGACGGCGGCGAGTACGTCGCAGCCGCAGGCCGAGCCGAACCTCGACGTACTGGTGATCGGCGGCCGCCCGATCCGGGAACCGGTCGCGATGGCCGGGCCGTTCGTGATGAACACCCGCGCCGAGGTCATCCAGGCGTTCGAGGACTTCCAGGCCGGCAAGCTCGGCAGCATCCCCGCCGTCCACGGCGCCCCGACCGAACTCCGCAGTACCGAGTAGTCCGGAGTAGTTCCCGCCCTGGACACCGGCAACCCCCGGATCTACCTTCGCAGCAAGGGGATTCGGGGAAGTTGCAGGGGGCATCATGTCGTACTTGCGGAAACTTGCGCTGATCGTGTCCGCGGTAGCACTGACGGTCGCCGCGGCCGCACCGTTCCCGGCGACGATTCCGTTGCCGGTGGACTTCCAGCCGGAGGGTATCGCCACCGGCCCGCAGAGCACCTTCTACGCCGGCTCGCTGCGCAGCGGTGACATCTTCCGCGGCAGCCTGCGGACCGGCGAGGGCGCGATCTTCGTCGACGCGCCGCCCGGCCGGACAGCGGTCGGGATGAAGGTCGAGCGAGCTGCGCAGCGGCTCTGGGTCGCGGGCGGGGCCACCGGTCACGCCTACGTCTACAGCACCCGCGACGGCTCGACGGTCGCCGATCTGGTGCTCACTTCGGCGCCCAGCTCGTTGATCAACGATGTCGTCGTCACCAACGACGCCGCGTACTTCACCGACACGTTCAGCCCGGTGTTCTACAAGGTCCCGATCGGGCCCGGCGGCCGCATCGGCGCACCGCAGACCATCCCGTACAGCGGTCCGGCGGCCGTGATGGGGGACTTCCCGAACTGGAACGGCATCGACGCCACCCGGGACGGCAAGCACCTGATCGTCGGGCACTCGTCGCGCGCGACGATGTACCTGGTCGATCCAAGGACCGGCGCCAGCCGGGCGATCACGATCACCGGCGGCACGATCACACCTGGTACGCCGGACGGCATCCTGCTCGACGGCAAGACCCTGTGGGTGGTGGAGAACTTCGCCAACCGCCTCGTCAAGGTCGAGCTCGGCGCGGGGCTGACCAGCGGCGAGATCGTTGCCGCTGTCACCAGTTCGCTGTTCAGGGTGCCGACCACCGTCGCCGAGGACGGCCACCGGCTGGCGCTGGTCAACGGCCGCTTCGACCTCGGCTTCCCGCCACCGTTCGGACCTGGTGCGCCGGCCGGCACGGACTTCGACGTGGTGCAGGTCGACAAGCCCTGATCAGCCCTCGGGGTAGAACAGGAACAGCGTGCAGCCCTTGGCGGACTGCGGAACGTGGGACGACCCGGCCGGGGCGTGGATGAACGATCCGGCCGGGTAGTCGCGGTCTCCGTCGTTGAACACGCCGTCGACGACGAAGACCTCCTCCGGACCGGGATCGTGGACGTCGATCCCTTCCCAGCGTGACCCGGGCTCCATCTGCAGGACGAACGCCTTGGCGACCGTCCCGGACCACAGCGGCCGCAATCTGATACCCGGAAACAGGTCGCGGACCGGTGCGTCGTCGACCGACGCCCACTCGTAGTTCTCCATGGATCCGATCCTCGCGCCGTCCACACCGTTGTCCCAGTGTCAGGAAAGTCTTGATCAGGTACTTTTCTGCCATGCCCAAAGACAGGCATCGCGTCGTCGCTCTGGTGACCGCGCCGCAGGCGAGCTTCGAGCTCGGATGCGCGGCGGCGGTCTTCCGCGATCCGCCGTACCGCTTCAGCGTCTGTGCCGAACAGCCCGGAAACCTCCGCACCACCGACGGATTCGACATGGTGGTGACGTCCGGTCTGCGCGCGCTCGACAGCGCGGGCACGATCGTCGTGCCGGGGTGGCTGCCGATCAATCGCGAGCCGTCCCAGCAGGTCCTCCGGGCACTCACGCGGGCCCATCGGCGCGGCGCGCGGCTCGTCAGCATCTGCTCGGGTGCATACCTATTGGCCGCGACCGGCCTGCTCGACGGGCGCCGGGTCGCGACGCATTGGCGGTACGCCGACGAACTGCAGCGCCGATTCCCCGCGGTACCAGTGGATCCGGACGTGCTGTACGTCGACCACGGGGATGTTGCGACGAGTGGCGGGTCCGGGACCGGGATCGATCTGTGTCTGCATCTGGTGCGCCGCGATCACGGGGCGTCCTACGCGTCGTGGGTTGCGCGCCGGATGGTGATGCCGCCGCATCGTGAAGGCGGTCAGATCCAGTACCGCTCCGAGGGCCCGGAACTGATCAACCGAGGTAGCGAGTCGTTGGGTGCTGTCCTGGATTGGGCCGTCGCGCACCTGGGTGAGCCGATCACCGTCGACGACCTCGCCGGCAGGGTGAACGTGTCGGCGCGGACCTTGGCGCGACGGTTCGAGGAGCAGTTGGGGATGGCGCCGGGACAGTGGTTGCTGGGCCAGCGGATCGCCAGAACACGTGTTCTGCTGGAGGAAACAGACCTTTCCGTCGACGCCATCGCGACCCGGGTCGGCCTCTCATCGGCAACCAATCTGCGCAGAAGATTCCGCGCCGCCCTCCACACCACCCCGAGCGGCTACCGCCGCGCGTATCAGGGTAGGTAGTCGCCGGTGTCGTCGAGCGTGATGTAGTGCTCGATGCGCGGGTCGTCCGGGTCACCGCCGTACAGCTCGACGAAGCGTCGCGCCGCGGGCGGGCCGCCGTACTGCGGGTTGAGGGTGCCGCGCAGGCTCTTGAACATCAGCGAGAGGTCGACGTATCGGTCGCCGGTGCCGAGCCGGCTCAGGTCGAGGACGCCGGTGAAGCGCAGGGTGGCCGGGTCGATGAAGACGTTCGGCGCCGCGTAGTCCCCGTGGGTCACAGCGGTCCCGGACCCGGGGAACGGCGAGGAGAACGGGCAGCCGCTCAACTCGTCCAGTGCACGGAGCCCGTCCGCGATGGCCGCGAGTACGGCGGGACGGTCACGTGCCGGCCACGGTTGCGAGGCGTCGCGGCCGGGCAGCTCCGCGGTCAGCAGCCAGTTGTTGCCGCGGTCAACGATGCGCGGGCACGGAAATCCGGTGCCGGAAAGCCATGCCAGGCGTTCCGCTTCGGCGTCTACGCCGTCACCCGCTTTGTAGTACAGGCGTTCCGGGCCGCGGTCGAGTCTGACGACTGTCGCCCCGGAGCAACCCAGGTGGACCGGTTCGGCGCTGTCGGCGCCGAACCGGTCCTGGAGCAGATTCAGATCCACTCAGCGAAGGTTACGGTGCAACGCCGAGATCAGCTCCCCATTTCCGGTGTCGCCGTCGAGTGACCAGATCATCGCGCCGCCGAGGTCGCGGTGCGAGATGTACTGCGCTTTCCGTTTCATCTCGACCGGGTCGTCCCAGGTCCAGAACGTCGTACCGTCGAACAGCCACGCGAAACCGGCGCGGTTGTCGCGGTAGACCGTGTAGTTCGCCAGCTGGGCCTTCAGGTAGCGGTAGTCCTCGGTGCCGGCGTCGAACGTCGACGGCGCCGGACCGGTCGACGGCTGGAAGAGACCGTGGTTCACGTCAGTCACCCCGGTCCAGCCGTGTGAGTAGAACGGCACGCCCATCACCAGTTTGCTCCGCGGCGCGCCACGGGCCAGGTAGGCGTCGATCGTCACCTGTGAGCTGAACTCCGGTGTCGTCGGGTCGCCTGCCGGTCCGTCGATCGCGGACTGCTGGTTGGTGAGCGTCTCCCACGGGCCGTGGTAGTCGTAGCCCTGCGTGGTGGCGAAGGTCAGGTCCTTGAACAGCTGACGGACCTCGAAGCCGCGGTCGATCATCGCCGGGTTCGCGGGCAGGAACGCGGTCAGGTCGTGTCTGCCCGGCAGCCGGTCGAGTTGCTTGCGGTACTCGTGCACCAGCGCGGTGAAGTTCTGCTTGTCCTCGGGCCGGATCACGTTCCCCGGGTTGCCTTCGCTGGCCGGCCATTCCCAGTCCAGGTCGATGCCGGTGAAGATGCCCTTCGCGGCACCGGCCGGCAGGCCCGGCAGGTTGCCCTTCAGCCACAGGTCCAGGCACGACTTCACGTGCGCGGCCCGGGAGGCGGGCGTGAGCGCCGCGTCGGAGAAGTGCGCCGAGCCGGTCCAGCCGCCGAGCGAGATGCTGATCCGGAGCTTCGGGTACTTCTGTTTCAGTTGCTTGAGCTGATTGAGATTGCCGTTCAGCACCTGGCCGGGCTCGTCGGCCTTGCCGTTGACGCTCTGCTCGGCGGTGAACGGTCGCTGGTAGTCGGCCCACGGGTCGCTGCTCAGGCAGTTCCCCTGGGCGTCGACGAAGCCGAACGCGTAGTTGATCTGGGTCAGCCGGGCCGCGGACCCGTTCTTCACCAGATCGCTGACCAGAAAATTCCGGCCGTACCCACTCCAGTTGGTGTAGTACCCCACCACTCGCTTGGTGCTGCCGTGCGCTTCGGCAGGTACCGCGGCAGTCGTTGGCACGACCAGCGCAGCCGCCATCAGCAGCCTCACACTCCGACGCCTCATAACACCCCCATCGGACGGTTCCTGCGCACACAGTAGGACCCCACCCCGACTTACGCAATGACTCTGCAAAAACTTAGAATGCCGGTATGACGACTGTTGCCGGTGATCTTGCGCCGTCCGGGGTGCTGCGGGCCTCGATCAATCTCGGGAATCCGGTGTTGGCGCAGGGGACGGCGGAGGCGCCGGGCGGGGTGACAGTCGATATCGCGCGGGAGTTGGCGCGAAGGCTCGGGGTGTCGTTGGACTTGGTGTGCTTCGATGCGGCGCGGAAGTCGTTCGAGGCGATGACGACCGGCCGGGCGGATCTGTGTTTTCTGGCGATCGATCCGGCGCGGGCGGCCGAGGTGGCGTTCACGGCGCCGTACGTCGTGATCGAGGGGGTGTTCGCCGTACCGCGGGAGTCGGGGCTGACGTCGGTTGCCGAGGTTGATGCTCCGGGCGTGCGGGTCGGGGTGAAGGAGGGGTCGGCGTACGACCTTTATCTGAGCAGGACGTTGCAGCAGGCAACGGTTGTTCGTGGGGTGGAGGGGGTTGACGTGTTCCGGGATGAGGGGCTTGAGGTGGCGGCTGGGATTCGGCAGCCGATCACTCGGTACGTCGGGGAGCATCCGGAGTTGCGGTTGATTGATGAGCGGTTCATGCAGATCCAGCAGGCTGTTGGGACTGCGAAGGCGAAGCAGCCGGAGACGGTCGCCTACCTGCATGATCTGATCGAGGAGCTGAAGGCCTCAGGTTTCGTCGCCGCGTCACTGGCCGCCTCCGGGCAGGCGGACGCCGCGGTCGCCCCGCCTGCCTGAGAGGGATGCCCTTACGGGCAGTGACGAGGCAACAACCTGCCGTGGCAGGTGGTTCTGGCAACCATTCGATAGGGTCCGGACATCTATCGGTGAGTGGTCGCATGGCTCCGCTCTGTGAGCGGTCTCCTGCGGCCCGCTGTGAGGACAACCGATCGGGAGGGACTCATCGTGGTATCCACACCACGATCGAGGCGCATCGGCGTTGCCGCCGTCGCCTTGATCGCTGCCTTCGGGCTCGCTGCCCCGGGCCAGGCACTAGCCGGCCCCCAGGCCCAACCAGCCCCCGCGCAGGGGAAAGACCAGAGCGTCACGCTGATCACCGGCGACCGGGTCACCCTGCGCGGTGGCGACCCGGCGCGCGCCACGATCCGGCCCGGTAACGGCCGGACCGGCGTCGCGTTCAGCTCGTACCGGCTGAAGGACCACCTGTACGTCGTACCGTCCGACGTCAGTGCGCGCCTGGCCGGCGGCAAGCTCGACAGCCGCCTGTTCGACGTGACGGCGCTGATCAAGGACGGGTACGACGAGACGCTGCCGCTGATCGTCACGTACACCGGCAAGGCGCAGAAGCGCGCGGCGATCCCGGGAGCGACCGTCTCGCGTCAGCTGCCCGTCATCAACGGCGCCGCGCTGAAGGTCACGAAGGACTCCAAGGTCCTGGACGGGGCCGGGATCGACAAGATCTGGCTCGACGGCAAGCGCAAGGTCACGCTGGACCAGTCGGTCCCGCAGATCGGCGCGCCGACCGCCTGGCAGGCGGGCTACACCGGCAAGGGGATCCCGGTCGCGGTCCTCGACACCGGCATCGACAAGGCGCATCCCGACCTCGCCACCCAGGTGGCCGGCGCCAAGAACTTCACGGACTCGCCCGACGGCGACCACTTCGGTCACGGTACGCACGTCGCCTCGACGATCGCCGGTACCGCGGCCGCGTCGAGCGGCAAGTACAAGGGCGTGGCGCCGGACGCCCGCCTGTACGACGGCAAGGTCTGTGACGACTTCGGCAGCTGCCCCGACTCCGCGATCCTGGCCGGGATGGAATGGGCCGCGACCGAAGTCAAGGCCAAGGTCGTGAACCTGAGCCTCGGCGGCACCGACACCCCGGGGATCGATCCGCTCGAGGAGGCCGTGAACCGGCTGACCGCGCAGACCGGCACCCTGTTCGTGATTGCCGCCGGCAACGAGGGCCCGGGTGAGCAGACCATCGGCTCGCCGGGCAGCGCGGACGCCGCGCTCACCGTCGGCGCGGTCGACAAGCAGAACCAGCTGGCCGACTTCTCCAGCCGCGGCCCGCGGGTCGGCGACGGCGCCGTGAAGCCGGACATCAGCGCACCCGGTGTCTCGATCGTCGCCGCGAAGGCGAAGGACTCGATCATCGGCGAACCGGTCGGCGAGGACTACCTGCGCCTCGACGGTACGTCGATGGCGACGCCGCACGTCGTCGGATCGGTCGCGATCCTCGCGCAGGAACACCCGAATTGGAAGGCCGCCGAGCTCAAGGGCGCGCTGATGGGTTCGGCCAAGCCGGCCGCGGACCAGACCGCGTTCGAGCAGGGCGCCGGCCGCGTGGATGTTGCCAAGGGCATCAAACAGACCGTGATCGCCGAGCCCGGCAACGTCTCGTTCGGTACGGCGGTCTGGCCGCACGACGACGACGTACCGGTCACCAAGACCGTGACGTACCGCAACCTCGGTGACCAGGCGGTGACGCTCAACCTGGCCGCGACGTTGACCGGACCGGACGGCAGCGCTGCCCCGGCGGACGCGCTCAAGCTGAGTGCGACCACGGTCACCGTCCCGGCGGGCGGCACCGCCACCGTCCAGGCGACATCGAACACCAAGCACGACGGCCCGGACGGCACGTACTCCGGCCGCCTCACCGCGAGCGCGGGCGACGTCGGCGTCACGTCGGCGATCGGTGTGAACAAGGAGAAAGAGAGCTACAACCTCACCCTGAAGGCGATCGGTGCGGACGGAAAGCCGGCCCAGTTCGACGGCGTGCTGTTCGCGATGGACCGGAGCCTGTTCCAGTTCCTCGGCGACGGCACCGACTCGCTGACGACGCGCCTGCTGAAGGGCGAGTACCTGGTGCAGAGCAGCCAGTTCGTCGAGCAGCCGGACGGCAGCTTCGCCAGCTACGGGCTCGTGCAGCCGTCGATCAAGCTCACCGAGGACACCACGGTGGTGTTCGACGCGCGGACGACGAAGCCGGTGAAGGTGACCGTGCCGCAGCCAGGCGCGGAGGCCGCGCTCGCTGACGTCGGATTCGACCGGGCGTCCGCGGACGGCCGGTACGCACTGAGCTCCGCCAACCTGTCGTTCGGATTCGGGGCGATCTACTCCGCTCAGGTGGGATCGTCGGTGTTGCCGCAGGAGCAGTTCACCGGCCATGTCTCGTCGCAGTGGGCGAAGCCGGCCGCCGACGGCTCGTTCAGCAATTCGCCGTACGTCGTCGGTCAGGTCAACACGTTCCCGGGCGTGTTCCCGACCGGGTTCGTGCGCAACGTCAAGGCGAAGGAGCAGGCCACGCTCCAGCAGACCGTCAACTCCACGAGCGACCGGGAGCACGAGCGGATCGTGTTCGGCAACGCGCCGGGGATGAGTGGCGGTTGGGCGGTCGGGCTGACGTACGGCAAGGCCCCGCTGACCCTGACGGCGTACGTCGACGCCAAGCCGGCCACCTGGCGGACCGAGATCGACGAGATCATCCCGAGCACCGACCCGGAGGACCCGTTCCCGCAGACGATCAGCCGGCTCATGTCGCCGTCGAAGGAGTACCGGGCCGGCAAGTCGTACCGCGAGCGGTTCAACGCGGCGGCGTTCTCGATCGCGCCGGACGCGGCGGTCCGCGAAGGGAACTACCTGTTCCTGTCGGCCTACGGTCTGGGTGACGCGGACGGGAACGGTGGTTTCATCGTCACCGACTCCGAGTCCAGCAAGCTGATCCAGGACGGGAAGGTCGTCGCCGAGTCGCCGTACTTCGGGTACGTCGAGGCGTCCGAGTTGCCCGCGGCGAAGACGACGTACACGCTGGAGTCGACGCAGACACAGTCGAAGAGCCCGTTCGCCACCCGGACCGATCTGCGGTGGACGTTCAGTTCGGCGGCCACGTCGGCGGAGACCAGGCTGCCGCTGCTGGGCATCCGCTACCAGCCCACGGTGGACGTCCACAACGTGGCCGAGCGCAGGCCGGTCACGGTCCTGCCCGTCGTCGTGGACCCGCAAGCCGGGCAGCAACTGCCGGTGATCCGCAAGCTGACGGTCCAGGTGTCCGGCGACGACGGCAAGACATGGAAGAACGCCGCTGTCGCGCCGATCGGTCACGGCCGGTACAAGGCGATCTTCGCGACGCCGGCCGGACAGTCCGTCTCGCTGCGGTCGCATCTGGTCGACGGTTCGGGCAACGTAACGGACCTGACCGTAATCAGTTCCTACAGATTGGGCTGACCGCGCAACCCCGAAGGTCGGTTGTCACGTTCTTGACGTTGCGCAGACAACCGACTTTTGGGGTGAGGCAGTGAGATCTACGCGCAGAGGAACGCCCGCGATCGCCGTCCTGGCGGTCGCGGGCCTTGCCGTTGGCATGCTGACACCAGCCGCTGCGGCGCCGTCCACTCAGGCGGCTGGTGGCAAGGACGTCAGTGTCACGCTGATCACCGGCGACCGGGTGCGGCTGGCCGGCGGCGACGTGACCAAGGCGACCGTCGAGCCCGCCGCCGGCCGGGAGCACGTCGGCTTCAACACCTACCGGATCCGGGACCACGCCTACGTGATCCCGGCCGACGTCTACAAGGCGGTGGGGGACGGCCGGATCGATCGCCGGCTGTTCGACGTCGCCCAGCTGGTGAAGGACGGGTACGACGACGCGTCGACGAGCACCATCCCGGTGCTGACGACGTACGCCGGGACCGCGAAGCGCGCCGTACCGTCCGGAACGCGGGTCACGCGGCAGTTGCCGTCGATCAGCGGCGCGGCGATGAAGGTCAGCAAGAGCAACGCCAAGGCGTTCATGTCGTCGGCCGGGTTCAGCAAGCTGTGGCTGGACGGCAAGCGGAAGTTGCTGCTGGACCAGTCGGTCCCGCAGATCGGTGGACCGACGGCGTGGCAGGCCGGGTACACCGGCAAGGGTGTGTCGGTCGCGGTGCTCGACTCGGGTGTCGACGCGACCCATCCGGATCTCGCGACGCAGATCGCGGGGGAGAAGAACTTCACCACGGAGTCAGCGGACGACGTGGTCGGCCACGGTACGCATGTCGCGTCGACGATCGCCGGCACCGGCGCCGCGTCGGACGGGCGCTACAAGGGCGTGGCACCGGACGCGCGCATCTACGACGGCAAGATCTGTGAGGTCTACGGCTGCGAGGAGTCCGCGATCCTGGCCGGCATGGAATGGGCCGCGAACGAGGTCAAGGCGAAGATCGTCAACCTCAGCATCGGCGGCCAGGACACGCCGGAGCTCGACCCGGTCGAGGAGGCCGTGAACCGGCTGACCGCGCAGTCCGGCACACTCTTTGTGATTGCCGCCGGCAACGAAGGTCCGGGGGACGGGACGATCAGCTCGCCCGGCAGCGCGGACGCGGCGCTGACGGTCGGCAACGTGACCAAGCAGGACCAGCTCAACCCGACCTCGAGCCGCGGGCCGCGGCTCGGGGACAGCGCGCTGAAGCCCGACGTCACCGCGCCGGGCACTGACATCGTGGCGGCGAAGTCGAAGGACTCGTCGATCGGCGAACCGGTCGGCGACAAATACCTGCGACTGTCCGGTACGTCGATGGCGACGCCGCACACCGCCGGCGCTGCCGCGATTCTGCTGCAGGAGCACCCGTCCTGGACGCCGGCCGAGGTGAAGGCGGCGTTGATGGGTTCGGCGAAGGTCGCGGCCGGCCAGACGTCGTTCCAGCAAGGCGCCGGCCGGATCGACCTCACCACGGCGATCAAGCAGACCGTGGTCACCGAGTCCGGCAGCGTGTCGTTCGGGAAGGCGTCGTACCCGCACTCCGACGACCAGCCGGTGACGCGCGACGTAACCTTCCGCAACCTTGGCGAGGCGGCGGTCACGCTGTCGCTGACCTCGGTGCTGAACGGACCTGACGGTACGGCGGCTCCGGCCGGCGCGCTGAAGCTGAGCGCCGACTCGGTGACCGTCCCGGCCGGCGGTACGGCGTCCGTGCAGGCGACGTCGGACACGGCACTCGGTGGCGCGGACGGGCTGTTCAGCGGTCGTATCACCGCCACCGGAGGCGGCCAGACGGTCGTCGTACCGGTGGGTGTGGACAAGGAAGGTCCGACGTACAACCTGACCGTCAAGCTGATCCGGCCCGACGGTGCACCGGACCCGGACTACCCGATGTCGCTGACCGGCATCGACAACGACATGCACGACCTGTACTCGCCGGACGAGACCGGGACGGTGACACTCAGGCTGCCGCAGGGCGAATACACGGTCGACCAGTTCCAGGAGTTCGAGCGCGGGCCGGAGGACTGGATCTTCTTCATCCTGACCGCGCCCAGCGTGAAGCTCACCTCGGACCAGACGGTGGTCCTCGACGCGCGGAAGGCGAAGCCGGTCACCACGTCGGTGCCGAAGGCGGACGCGAAGCAGGCCAACTCGGACATCGGCTTCGACCGGAAGATCAAGGACGGCACGTACATCTACTCCGCGGGCGGATTCCTGTCCGGGACGATGTACACGTACAGCACCGGGCCGAAGCTGTCCGCGGCCGAGCTGACCGGGCACGTCACGTCCCAGTGGGGTGTGCCGGGCGCGGACGGGCTGTTCACGAACACGCCGTACCTGTACGGGATCGCGAACTACTTCCCGGGCGAGTTCCCCACCGGATTCGACCGGCAGGTGAAGCAGGCCGACCTCGCGACCGTGGACAGTACGGTCAGCAAGACCGCGGATCCCCGGGTGTTCAAGATGCTGCACCCGGTGATGCCGGACGGTGGCGGCGGCTGGGCCCGGGTCATCCGCGTCGATGTGCCGCGGACGATCCGGTACTACCTCGACGCGACGCAGTACGGGTGGGCCGGACGGACCGAGGAGGACACGGACGGCGCGGACTTCCCGCTCCCGAAGTGGAGCCTGGAGGGCAGGCCGGTGCTGTACAAGGCCGGCCGGTACTACCAGGAGCGGTGGAACGCGGCGGTGTTCGTGCCGTCGGTGTACGCCGCGACGCGGTCGGCGGGTGCGCTGAATGTCTCACTGTACGGTCTCACCGATGCTGACGGGCACACCGGCTTCATTTCCCAGACAGGGAAGACTTCGCTTTACCGAGATGGCGTCGAGATCGGGTCCACGGACAGGTTCGGCAACATCGGCGTCACGGATCAGCCGGCCGGTAAGGCGACGTACAAGCTGGTCACGACCGGTACGCAGGCCGTCTGGCCGTTCTCGACCCGGGTGGACCTGGAGGCGACCTTCACGTCGTCGGCGGACCAGACAGCGGTCCCGATCCGCACCGTCGCATTCCGCCCGGAACTCGACGGCAACAACACAATGGAACGCAAACCGGTCACCGTCCTGCCATACGAGGTCAAAGGCGGCGCGGTAGCAAAGGTAAAGGTCGAGTACTCCGACGACGCCGGCGCAACCTGGCGCCCGGCCCCACTCACCGGCACCAAAGCAATCTTCCCAACCCCACCCGGCAAAACCATCTCCCTACGAGCCACCACCACGGACACCACCGGAAACACCACAACACAAACCGTGATCGCCGCGTTCAACCTGCGGTGAGAACGACAGAACGCCCCCGGGAAACGCTTGGGTTCCCGGGGGCGTTCTGCTGGGTGCCTGTCAGCCGATCAGGCCGAGGTCCTTGACGGCGGCGCGTTCTTCGGCGAGTTCGGCGGTGGAGGCGTCGATCTTGCCGCGGGAGAAGTCGTTGATTTCCAGGCCCTGGACGATTTCCCAGTTGCCGTCCTTGGTGGTGACCGGGAACGACGAGATCAGGCCCTCGGGGACGTCGTACGAGCCGTCGGAGACGACCGCCATGGACAGCCAGTCGCCCTCGGCGGAGCCCTTCAGCCAGTCGCGGGTGTGGTCGATGGTGGCGGCGGCCGCGGACGCTGCGGACGACGCGCCGCGGGCCTCGATGATCGCCGCGCCGCGCTTCTGAACGGTCGGCAGGAAGTCGTTCTCCACCCAGGCCTGGTCGTTGACGACCTCGGCCGCGTTCTTGCCGGCCACCTCGGCGTGGAAGATGTCCGGGTACTGCGTCGCGGAGTGGTTGCCCCAGATCGTCAGCTTCTTCAGGTCCGTGACGTGCGTCCCGGTCTTCTTCGCCAGCTGCGCCAGCGCCCGGTTGTGGTCGAGCCGGGTCAGCGCCGAGAAGCGCTCGGCCGGGATGTCGGGGGCGTTGCTCTTCGCGATCAGCGCGTTGGTGTTCGCCGGGTTGCCGGTGACGGTGATCCGGATGTCGTCGGCGGCGTGGTCGTTCAGCGCCTTGCCCTGGACGGTGAAGATCGCGCCGTTCGCCTCCAGGAGGTCGCCGCGCTCCATGCCCTTGGTCCGCGGTCGCGCGCCCACCAGCAGCGCGACGTTGACCCCGTCGAAGACGACGTTCGGGTCGTCGCCGATCTCGATCCCGGCGAGCGTCGGGAACGCGCTGTCGTCGAGCTCCATCACGACGCCCTCGAGCGCCTTCAGCGCCGGGGTGATCTCCAGCAGCCGCAGCTCCACCGGGGTGTCCGGCCCGAGCAGCGCCCCGCTCGCGATCCGGAACAGCAGGCTGTACCCGATATTCCCTGCGGCCCCGGTAACGGCCACCTTCACCGGCGTAGTGCTCACGACGCGCTCCTCGCTGATCAGATTTGTGTGCTTCGGACGCTAGCAAGCCGTCTGTCTCAGCCCAACGCTGGGGCAGTAGCTAATACCTCACACCTCGATGGATCGTTCACCGTCCGGTCATCCGGCGTACGTCGCGGGGCCGGTGCGGTGCCCGAAGGTGACTCCCAGTCCCCTGACTTGTTAGGAGAATCGGATGAAGCTGTCCAGCCGGCTGCTGCCGGTCGCCGCCTCGGCCCTCGCGGTGGCCGCGGCCGTCGTCGTACCGCAGGCCCTGCCGGAGTCGGCCCCCGCCACCGGCAGCGCGGTCCAGGCGGAGAAGCACGACGACTTCGTCATCGTCGGGCACCGCGGCGCCTCCGGGTACCGCCCCGAGCACACGCTGGCGTCGTACGAACTGGCCGCCCGGATGGGCGCCGACTTCATCGAGCCGGACCTGGTCACCACCAAGGACCGGGTGCTGGTGGCCCGGCACGAGCCGGAGATCGGCGGTACGACGGACGTCGCGAACCACCCCGAGTTCAAGGACCGGAAGAAGACCAAGCAGCTCGACGGCGTCGCGGTGACCGGCTGGTTCACCGAGGACTTCACGCTGGCCGAGCTGAAGACGCTGCGCGCGGTCGAGCGGATCCCGGCGGTCCGGCAGCACAACACCGTGTTCAACGGGCACTACCAGATCCCGACCTTCCAAGAGGTGATCGACCTCAGCAAGCGGCTGTCGAAGGAGCTCGGCCGGCCGATCGGGATCTACCCGGAGACCAAGCACCCGACATACTTCCAGCAGCAGGGTCTCGCACTCGAGCCGGCGCTGGTGCGGACGCTGAACCGCAACGGCCTGAACCGCCCCGGAGCGAAGGTGTTCGTCCAGTCCTTCGAGGTCTCGAACCTGAAGGCGCTGCACAAGGAGCTCCGCGTCCCGCTGGTGCAGCTGACCAGCTCGAGCGGTGCGCCGTACGACTTCGTGGTCTCCGGTGACAAGCGCACGTACGCCGATATCGTCAGCGCCAAGGGGCTGCGCGAGGTCGCGACGTACGCCGACGGCGTCGGACCGTCGAAGGACCAGGTCATCCCGCTCGACGCGGCGGGCAAGCTCGGTAAGCCGACCGCGCTGGTCGCGGACGCGCACAAGGCCGGGCTGGTCGTGCACCCGTACACGTTCCGGGTCGAGAACAGCTTCCTCCCGGCCGACTTCGACAGCTCCGCGGTGGCGTCGGACTCGGGCAACCTGTTCGGCGAGATCGCGGCGTACCGCAAGGCCGGGATCGACGGGCTGTTCACCGACAACACCGACATCGCGGTCGCGGAAGAACGCGAAGCCAAGTAGCTGACAAGATGGGCAGGTGGAACGTAGGACTGCCTCCGGGCTCGCCGCCGTCGAGGCGCAAGCCGACGGGACCTTCGTGCTGCGGGTCGACGGATCGCCGCAGTCACAGGTGGATCTGGCGGACCCGGGCCACCTGTCCTTCGAGTACATGCGCCGGATCGGCGACGTCGTGGACGCGGTCGCGCCCCGGCGTCAGCCGATCGCGGTGGTGCACGTCGGCGGCGCCGCGCTGAGCTTGCCGCGGTACGTCGCCGTCACGCGGCCGCGGTCGCGGCAGATCGTGCTCGAACCGGACGAGGACCTGACCGAGTTCGTCCGCGAGGCGCTGCCGTTGCCGAAACGGTCCGGGATCAAGGTCCGCCCGGTCAGCGGCCGGGCCGGTATCACCGAGTTGTACGACGACTCGATGGATCTGGTGATCCTGGACGCGTTCGAGCACGAGGCGGTCCCGGCGAACCTGGTGACGGCCGAGTTCTTCGCGGAGTGCGCGCGGGTACTGCGGCCGACCGGGGTGCTGATCGCGAACCTGATCGACGGGAAGGCCGGGCTGCCGTTCATCCGGCGTACGGCGGCGACCGTTGCGGACTCGATCGGGGCGGGAGTTGTGCTCGCCGAGCGGAAGATCCTGCGGGGCAAGGGATTCGGGAACGTCATCATGGTCGCGTCGCGGCAGCCGGTGCCCGATCTGGTGGACGCGGGACGGCGAGCGCAACCGCCGTACGACGTGATGCCGCTGCAGGAGCTTGCGGGCAAGGCGGCGCCGCTGACCGATGCGGAGGGCTACCTCACGCCGCGCGCGCCGGCCTCGGTCTTCCGGAGCTGACCTGCTCGGCGCTCAGTCGGTGGACTGCGTTGGCGACGGCGGCGCGTTCTTCGGGGGTTGCGCCGATTGTGCGGACGAGCTGGTCGAGGCGGTCCGGGCTGGGGCGGCGGGCGCCGCGGAACCAGGCCTGGATTGTTGCCCGGGGGATCCCCGTCTCCTGCTCGAGCGTGCGTAGCGAGCGGGGGCGGGCTAGCGCTGCTAGGGCGGCGCCGAGGTCCTCCAGGCCGGTAGCGCTCTCCAGCAGGCTGACGATGTCGCGCGGATCGCGGCTCGCTTCCTCCCACCGCCGGTGCCAGAGCGGCATCAGATCTGCCGGTACTCCGCAGCCGGTCAGGTAGGCGGCGGCGACCTCCCAGGCCGGCAGGTGCTTGCCGCTGGTCGCGCGGATCAGGTGGGGATGCGAGTAGTGCGCACGGTCCGCGAGTTGGCGGTAGCTCAGGCCCGCGTGCCGACGTACCCGTTGCAACGCGGCGGCGAAGGTTTCGACATCCTGCACGTGATCAAACATAACTCAACATGTTTCAACAGGGCAAGGCCGGTTACCCTTGGCCTGTGTCTGTCGCGAAGGTTGCCGCCCTGGCCTACTACCCGGTGAAAGGCCTCGCCGGGATCCCCGTCGAGACCGCCGAGGTCGGACCGACCGGGTTGGTGAACGACCGGCTGTTCATGCTGGTCCAGCCGGACGGGACGTTCCTCAGCCAGCGCAAGCTGCCCGCCATGGCCACGCTGCGCGCGGAGTTGGCGGGTGACGCGCTCCAGTTGTCCGCGCCAGGCGCCCCGGACCTCGAGGTCGAGATCAGGTACGACGGGAAGCGGCGTGACGTCAGCCTGTTCGAGAAATGGTTCGGGCAGGGCGTGGTGCAGGACCCGGCCGCGGACGGGTGGTTCACCGCGCGCCTCGGGGCGCCGGCGGCCCTGGTCCGCGTGACGCCCGAGCACGAGCGACCGGGGTGGGGCGCGCATCGCGGTTTGACCGGATTCGGCGACGCGCACGCGTTGATGATCACGTCGCAGGCGTCACTCGACGGGCTGAACGCACGCATCCTCGAGCGCGGCGCCGACGCGATCCCGATGAACCGCTTCCGGCCCAACCTCGTCATCTCCGGATGGGACGAGCCGCACACCGAGGACAAGGTGCTCCGGATGACCGCCGGTGCGGTGCAGATCGGATACTCCGCGCGCGGGATCCGCTGCGCGGTGCCGACCGTCGACCAGGCGACCGGCGCCAAGTCCGGGCCGGAACCGACCCGGACTTTGGCGACGTACCGCCGTGAACCCGCCTACGGCGGCGGCGTGAGCTTCGGCGTCAAGGGCGCAGTACTTGCCCCCGGCAACATCACCGTCGGTGACGAGATCACCGTCCACGAATGGATCGCCGACGGCGCCGACCCCGCCCCCGCAACCAGGACCTAGCAGCCGACGCGGTAACGGCCGGTGACGGCCTTGTAGGTGCAGGTGTCGAAGGTCTTGCCGGCCGGGGTCTGGAAGCGGGCGGTGTCGCCGGTGTTGTTCCAGATGTACCAGCTCTGGTTCCAGTACAGGGTGAGTGCGCGGTTCCGGTTCTTGCCGGTCCGGACGATCACCGTCGAGCGGCCCGGGAGTACGTAGCCGCGCGGGAACACGAACAGGTGGTTCGCCGCGTCCAGCACCCGGAACCCGGACAGGTTGATCGGGCGCGAACTGATGTTCCGGACCGTGAAGAACTCGTTGTTCAGTTGGGCGTTGGTGCGGGTGTCGGTCCCGGGCGGGTCGTACTGGATGCCGCTCAGGACGACGGTGATCGCCGCGTCGGCCGGCAGTGGTGCGAGGGCCGCCGTACCGGCCAGCACCACCGCGGCCGTCGCGGCGGAAAAGAGCGTGCGGAAGCGTCGTGCGAACACAGGAATGTCCCCCTTGGCAGTGGGCCGATGTCCCCCCGGCCCGATGAATGCGAACTGCCGGTTCCCCCCGGCGGTCCCAGACGCTATCCGTCACGCTCCGTGCTCGTCAAGCCCTCAACCAAGGCTTGTCGCGACCCCGTGCTCGAGCAGTGTGACGCGGTCCTCCAGGCCGGCGTCACGGAACGCAGCGACGAACTGCTCCGGGCCCTCACTGAAGTGGGCCCAGCCCTCGGTGTGGACCGGGACGATCGCCGCCCCGTCGAGGATCCGCGCGGCCTCGACCGCGTCCGTCGACGTGAGCGTCAGGTTGGCGCCGTCGAGCAGGCCGGTCCGCGCCGCACCCGCGAACAGGACCGCCACATCGATCGGCGCGAACCGGTCGGCGATCTCCTTCACCAGGCCGAGTGACGCGTTGTCGCCGGAGACGTAGACGGTCGGTAGTCCTTCGCCCTGGAGGACGAATCCGGTGACGACGCCGAGCACCGCCTCGGCGCCTTCCGGGCCGTGCAATGCCGGTACGCCGGTCACCGTGATCACGCCGCCGTCCGGCCGGGGCACGTCGATCGACTCCCAGTTCTCCAGCCCGCGAACGCCGGCGATGCGGTCGGCCGCGCCGGGGGTGGACAGGACGGTCGGGATGGACGGGAGGAGTGCCCGGCCGGTGTCGTCCAGGTTGTCCTTGTGCTCATCGTGCGAGACCAGGGCGACGTCGATCGGGCCGAGCTCCGCGGCCGGGATCGCCGGGCCGGTCAGCTTGGTCATCACCCGGCCCGGGAGCTGGTAGTCGCGGGGCTCGTCGAACGCCGGGTCGATCAGGAACGTGAGGCCGCCGAGGTCCAGGACGGCGGTCGGGCCGCCGATGTGCGTGATCTTCATGACGACGATCTTCCGGCCTGGCGACCCGTCTCACCATTGGCCCGCGAGACACAGTTCCCGAAGATCGGGCCATACTGTGTTCATGCGTACTGTCGCGGTCCTCGCGTATCCCGGGATGAGCCCGTTCCACCTGTCCGTGCCGTGCCTGGTACTCGGCGAACGCCGCGGGCTGCCCAGCCGGTACGACGTACTCGTCTGTGCGGAGGAACCGGGCTCGTTCCCCACCAGCGCCGGATTCGGGATCACGGTGGATCACGGGCTCGAGGCGATGGAGCGGGCCGATGTCGTGGTGCTGCCGAGCTGGGAGCCCGGGCTGGTGGCGTCCGACGTACTGCTGGACACGATCCGGCGCGCGCACACGCGGGGCGCCACCGTGGTCGGGTTGTGCGTCGGGGCGTTCCTCGTGGCGGAGAGCGGGCTCGCCGAGGGGCGTGAGGTGGTGACGCACTGGCGGTTCGCCGACGAGCTGCGGTCGCGCTATCCGCACTTGAAAGTGCGCGCCGATGTGCTGTGGTCGGATCAGGGCGACCTCGTCACCTCGGCCGGTACGGCGGCCTCGCTGGACTGCTGTCTGCACCTGGTACGCACCCACCACGGGGTCGAGATCGCGGAGCAGGTTGCCCGGGACATCGTGGTGGCGCCGCATCGGAGCGGGTCGCAGGCGCAGTACATCCCGGTGCCGGTGCCGCCGGACCCCGCCGACGACGTGATCGAGAAGGCGATGGTGTGGGCGCGGGCACGACTCGACCAGCCGGTGTCGCTCGACGAATGGGCCGGGGCGGTCGCGATGTCACGCCGTACGTTCACCCGGCAGTTCCGGGCGCGGACCGGGAGCTCCGGACAGGCGTGGCTGTTGCGCCAGCGGCTGGACCGGGCGCGGTTGTTGCTGGAGACAACGGACCTGTCGGTCGAGCGGGTCGCCACGGAGAGCGGGTTCGGGAGCAGCGACGCGCTCCGGCACCACTTCCACGGGTTGCTGGGGACGACACCGCAGCGGCACCGGCAGGAGTTCTACAGCACGAGCAGGATGTAGATCACCGGCGCGGCGAACGTGACGAGCAGGATCCAGGCCATCATCCGGTGTGCCGGCTTGCCCCGGTCGAGCGAGGACGCGAAGTAGAGCACGGCGCCTTCCTCGGTATGGCGGCTCAACCCCATCCGCTTGGCCTCCTCGGGCCGCGGATCCGGCCGCTCCGCGGACAGCGCGTCCGGATGGATCCCGAAATGCGCCGGCCCCACCCGATCCACATCATCCCGCTCAAGCATCCCAACCTCCCGCGGACCAGGTCACCCACCCCCATGGTCGCACCCATCCCGCCGAGTCGTGGCTTCCGGCGCCAAAACACCACCCAAATCCACGACTCGGCGGTTAGGAGAAGTTGGCCACCCAGGCGTTGCGGTCGGTGTAGGACAGGCACGCGAGGATCTGCAGGGTGCACCGCTTCGCGGTGCCGAAACCGACGCCCAGCGTTGTCAGGTTGCAGTTCAGGACGGTGCTGCGGCTTCCCGACATCAATCGGTCGTACGCCTGCTGCGCGGTCATCTTGTCGGCGCCGGCACCCACCTGGGATCCGGTGGTGTCGTCCATGCCGCTGCCGGTCTTGGCCCGGCTACCCGCGGTTGCCTCGGCGTTGTTGGTGAGGCTCGGGTCCTCTTTCAAGCGCGCGCAGCCGTTGTCCACCCGCGCGTTGTCGATCAGGTCGAACAACTGCTGCTCGTTGGCGTCCATGCCGCCGTCGACCGGTGGGGGCGGAGTCGTCGTGGTCTTGGTGGCCGTTGGGGTGGGGACTGTGCGGCCCGGGGAGGTTGGGGCGGTGGTGGGCTGCGTCGTCGGGGCCGAGGTTGGGGCGGTGCTGGGGGTGTTCGTGGAGGACTTGGTGGTGGGGGTGTCGGTCGGGCTGTCCGTCGGGGTGTCCGTCGGGGTTGCCGAGGGGGTTTCCGACGGGGTGCTGGTGGGCGTGACCGTGGGGGTCGCCGTTGGCGGGACGGTGACCTTGGCCGAGGGGGTTGCGACCGCCGGCTTGGCGCTCGGGGTGATGTAGGTGTCGTCGGTGCGGGTGACGATCGGGATGGATGCGTCCGCTTCGTCGTTCTGCGGCTGGTGCAGCAGGATCCAGGAGATCGGTGTGATCACCAGGAGGACAGACGCGATCGCGATCACCGTGCGCCGACCACGCGCCGAACGCCCGGCCGCCGCCGACCGAGCCGCCGTACGTCGTCCCGGCCCACTACCACCAGGCCGACCCGAGCCAGAAGCTCCGCGCCCACCAGCCGCAACAACATGCACAGCCGAGTCGGAACCACCGACCGCAGCCCCAGCACCCGCGTACGCCGCAACACCAGCATCCGCACGATCCGCGTCAAACGCACTCTCCCCACCGCGAGACGCGCCCGCGCCGGACGCGCTCTCGCTGACGCCGAACGTGCTCGCGCCGGACGTGCCCTCCCCAGCGCGAGAGGTGCTCGCGCGATCCGCGCCGAACGTGCTCTCTCCTGCGCGCGACGTGCTTGCGCCGAAGCCGTTCTCGGCTGCGGGGGATGTGCTCGCGCGGGACTCGGGTGGGTCGAATGGGGAGGCGGCTGCGCCGGTGCCTGTGGTTGGGGTGGTCGGGCGGCGGGTGGCAGCTGTGGAGAGGTCGTCTGCGGCTGCGCGGGTTGTGCTTGCGCTAGCTGCTTTGCTGTCCGTCGCGGCGCCTAGGGAGGCCCAGTCGTCGGCGGCTCGGCGGGAGGACCAGGTGCCGGCGGTTTCGCCCAGCGGAGCCGCGGCCGGAGCAGGGGTTTCCTTGCGGGCTGCGCGACGGGCTTTGCTGGGGGGTTCGGGGTCGGTGCCGGCGATCGACTGGTCGACCCACGACGGCGTACCACCGGCAGGGCGCCGGTTCGCGAGGCCCGCGGCCGGGTCTTCGGCCGGTCGGGTAGGCAGGCCGGCCTCGGTGTCGGGAGCGGTGTAGCTGGGCAGCGCGCCGCGCGGGGCGTACTGCGGCGTGGCAGGGCGTGACTGGTTGCCGCCGGCCCAGAACGGGGACTCGCTGGACGTGGCGCCCTTCGGCGCGCTGGCCCAGAACGGGGACTCGTCGCTGGTCCGCGGCGCGTAGCGCGGCGGTTCGGGTGCTGCGGGCGGGGTGGTTTCCGCGGGCGGAGTGGGCCGGTTGCCGGACCGCGACGAACGGGAGGCCGCTCGGGTCGCTTTCCTGCGTGGTTTGTACCGGCCGTTGCCGGACTCGGACATTATTTCGTTGTTCCCTTCAAAGTCGCGCCCCCAAGACGTGCCTCGCCAGATCGAGGCGCCTCACACGCCGCCTCACCGGATCCCCCCAGGACCGCCCGGCAACATGACAAGGACGGATCTACCCGTCGTGACCAGCCGTGAATCGGCCGGACGTTGTGGCCGTGGAACAACGTTCTGGCCACTCTCGGTGTTCTGGACACGATGACAACCACGATGGCTACCCGGTCTCAGCTTCTGCCGAAGTCCTGGACCCAGCTGCCCGGTCCCCAGTCCGACTTGACCTGGCCCGGGTCGTACCCGACGCCGATCGTGGTGAACCGGCAGTTCAGGATGTTCTTGCGGTGCCCGTCGCTCTGCATCCAGGCGGCGACCACCTTCTGGGCGCTGTCGTAGCCGGCCGCGATGTTTTCGCCCCAGCTCGACCCGCGGTACCCGGCGGCCGCCATCCGGTCGCCAGGGTCTTGTCCGTCGGGGTTGGTGTGGTCCATGTAGTGCCGGCGGACCATGTCCGACGCATGCTTGCCGGCGGCCTCGACGAGTGCGCTGTCCAGCCGGAGCGGGCCGCAGCCCTGCTGTTCACGGATCTGGTTGGTGTACTCGAGGACCTGCCGCTCCTGCGTGTTCGTCCCGCCGCCACCGGTCGGCGGCTGCGTGGTGTCGCTCGGCGTCGGGTCGGTGGACCGCGTCTTCGTCGGCGTCTTGGTCGGCGTCCGCGTCGGCGTCGTACTCGCGGTCCTCGTCGGCTTCGGCTTGCCGGCCTGGGTCCGTGTAGTGCCCGGCGCGGTCGGTGGCACGGTCACAGTGGTCGTGCCGACCGTCGGTGCCGTCGGCGTGGTCAGCACGGTGCTGGGTGTGTCGCTCGACGCACCCGGGCTCGCCGGGGTCGCGGACGAGGACGTGCTCGCGCCGAATGCCGGCGTGCCGAGGACGGCTGTCGTCGTACGCCCGTTCGGCAACGTCTTCGTGATGGTGATCAGCGGAGTACCGGCCGTCGTACCTTCGACTGCGGACCCACCGTCGACGCGGGTGTCCTCGTTGACGTACTGGACGTTGGTGGCGTCGTTGACCTGGTCGCCGTCGCGAGACATCAACCAGACCACAGGTCCGATCGCGACCAGGACCGAGAGCGCGCTGACGGTAGGGCCGACCAGGCCACGGCTCCGCCGGGGAGCACGTCTACTGCCGCGGTGCCGCCGGGGGGTAGGCGAATCCGTCATGGGATGGGCGAATCCTCTTCGTTTTTCGTCGTACCGAGTTGCGCGTCGTTCCCCGTGGTCCAGCCAGGTCCCCCCTGGTCTCACCGAACAGCGACCTTAACCGACGTGCAAGGTCATCGTTACGGAGCCGACTGCCCTCTTAACGAATCCTGAAGAAAACGATTGACTGAACGCCGGGGTAACCCGGTCAGCCGCCGAAATCCTGCACCCAGCTGCCGTTGCCCCAGTCGGGTTTCACCTGGCCGCTGTCGTACCCGATGCCGATCATCGTGTAGCTGCAGTTGAGGATGTTCGCGCGGTGTCCCGCGCTGTTCATCCAGCCCTTCACGACCGCAGCCGCGGTCGTGTAGCCGACCGCGATGTTCTCGGCCATCGCGCCGCCGCGGAAGCCGGCCGCCTTCATCCGGTCGAACGGGCTGCGGCCGTCCAGGCTGTCGTGCGCGAAGTAGTGCCTGACCACCATGTCGGCGGCGTGCGCCTCGGCGGCCTGGGTGAGCGACTTGTTGGTCCGCAACGGTCCGCAGCCGGCCTTCGCACGTTCCTGGTTGGTCAGGTCGAGGACCTGTGCCTCGGCCGGTCCGCTGGTGGGCTTCGAGGTCTTCGTCGTCCTGGTCGGCGTAGGTGTCGGCGTCGGGGTCGCGGAGCGGGTCGGCTTCGGCGAGGTCGTCGAGGTGGTGGGCTTGGGAGTCCGCGAGCTGCTCCGGCTCGGCGCCGACGTGGTCCGCGTCGGCTTCGGAGTCACGGTCGAGGGCGTCGTCGAAGGAGTACGGCGAGGTGTGTACGACGGGGTGGGCGGACGGACCGGTGTGGCCGACGACGCGTCGTCGCTCGCGGTCTCCATCGACGAGATCGGTTCCGACTGGCTCGTCACCTTGCTGCTGTCCGTCTGGCGCAGTACGAACCACCCGATGCCGGCCAGCAACACGAGAGCCGACAGTGACGCGATGAGGGGACCGGCCACACCGTTGCCGGGGGACCGTCTGTGGTTCGTCATGATCTGCAGCCTTGCCCAGGCGAACGATTGCCCACCCGCGCAGCGGGCAGCACTTCACAAACCTTTGACTATGGCAGTCGTTTGAATGAGTCAGCGTGAGCGGGCGATGACGATATCGGCGATCACCTTCCAGCCCAGACTCCGGTACAGCCGCAGGCCGTCGATCGACGCGATCAGGATGCCGCGTTTGGCACCCTTCGCCGCGGCGGCCTCGACCAGCGACGCCATCACGGCGCTGCCGAGTCCGCGCCGGCGGTGCGCCGGGTCGGTCTCGATCCGGTCCGCGACCGCGTCCTCGCCGACGACCGCCATCCGGCCGCTCGACACCACTCCGCCGTGCATCGTGGCGCGGGTGATGATCAGGTCGTCCTCGAGTTCGGTGTGCAACGTATATCGCTCGTGCAGCTTCAGGGCCGGCTGCTCCGAGAGCTGGATCGTCATCAGCCAGTCCTGGTCCTGCTGGACCTCGAGGCCGAGTTCCTCCAGTTGCTCGATCCTGGCTTCCTTGTCGTCGGTGGCCAGCGTGATCCAGCCCGAGCCGCGCCCGCCGCCGTCGGCGAGGGCCAGCTGGGCGGCGCGTTCCACCCGTTCCGGTTTGTCATCGGCATCCAGTACGACGTACTCCGTCGGCCGGCTCTCCTCACCTGCCCGGACGATCAGAATGCCGTCGTTGTCGTCCTCAACCGTGGTCCAGCCCCGCGAGACGGACCACCCGGCCTGCCAACGGCGGACGAGTTCCTCACGATCTCTCACCCGTCGATTCAAGCAGCCCGGCAGCCCGACGGCGAGGGGAACCGGTGTCGTTTGACACCAACTCGCCGTAAACCGCTGCCTGCAGCCGGTCACCACTGACCCTGAGCCGTCAGCTGGCCGGGTGCTCCGTGGCGAGCAGGTCGTACGTGCGGAGGTTGTTATAGGTACCGTCACGGCGGGGGTCGGCGAGACGCTCGTCGGCGACCCGCGTGAAGCCGTTGGCCTCGGCAACGTGCGCGGACGCGGTGTTCACGTCGGCGCACCGCAGCACCAGCCGGCGCCGGCTCAGACCGCCGTCCTCGACCGGCCGGAACGCGTGCCCGATCACCAGCTCGACCGCACTCGACATCACCTTGCGGCCGCGCGCGTCCGGGTGCATCCAGTACCCGATCTCGCCGATCGTGTTGTCGATCCGGTTGTTCAGACCGAAGATGCTGACGTTGCCGAGCAGTTCGTCGGTGACCGCATCGGCGATCGCCCAGGCGACCGCGTCACCGCTCGCCGCCTGGTCCGACCGGCCTGCGATGAATCCCTTGGCGTCGTCGAGTCCGTACGGCGACGGCATGCCCGTCAACCACTGCTGGGTCCGCTCGTCGCCGCATGCCTCCATCACCCGTTGCGCGTCCGACGCGCGCAACGGCCGCAGCCGGATCGCGCCGCCGTCGAGCACGGGAACCGTCCACCAGTTGCCCTTCGGCTCGAGTTCGTCGTCGCGTGCGATCGTCGCGACCCACTCGTCCTTCCGGACGCCGCGCGACAGGCCGCCGCCCGGAATCGTCACCAGGCCGTGGAATCCGGTCTTCCACGCGACCCGGCGGCTGGCGTAGTTGCCGACGTATGCACGCCAGATCACGCGCGTCCAGTCGAGGTCGTCGAACGCGTACCGCACCACCAGCTTCAGTGCCCGCGTCATCACCCCGTGGCCGCGGACCTCGGCCGATACCGCGAACCCGACCTCGCCGACACCGCCCTGGCCGTCGCGCAGGTCGATGGTGCCGACGTAGTTCCCGTCGTACTCGATCGCCCAGGCCCAGGCGGTGTTCTCGCGCCATCCGGCCGGGACCACCTCGGTGAGGAAGTTCACCGCGTGCTCGTGCAGGTACGGGACCGGGATCGTGGTCCATTCCTGCATCACCGGGTCCTGGCACATCCGGTACGCCGGGTCCACGTCGGCCGCTGTGTGCGCACGCAGGGTCACCACGCCGTCGGTCAGCACCGGGACGTCCTCGGGGAATCGCATGCTTCAGGGTGACGCGCTGCCACTGGCCGGGCAACACATTTCCATGCCAACGAGACTATTCTGTGGGCGTGAATGCAGCCGGAGCAGAACCGCCACGCGGCCGCGGCGGCCAGCTCGCCGCCCAGCGCCAGGCCACGATCGTTGCCGAGGTCAACAGCCGGGGCGCGATCACGGTGGCCGAACTGGTCGACCGGTTCGGGGTCTCGGACATGACGATCCGGCGCGACCTGGACGCCCTGGACTCCAGCGGCCTGCTGCACAAGGTGCACGGCGGCGCGACGTCCGTCGGCCTGCGCAGCGCGCACGAGCCGGGTTTCGACGCCAAGCTGACCCAGGAGTCCGCGGCCAAGCAGGCGATCGCCGCCGAGGCCGCCACCCGGGTCCAGCCGGACAGCGCGATCGGCATCGGGGCCGGTACGACGACGTACGCGCTGGCCCGGCAGTTGTTGCGGGTCGAGAACTTGACAGTTGTCACGAACTCGGCGCGGATCGCCGACGTGTTCCACGGCAACGCGCGCTCGGACCGCACCGTCGTCCTGATCGGCGGCATCCGGACGCCGTCGGACGCGCTGGTCGGCCCGATCGCGACCGCCGCGCTGGCGTCGCTGCACCTGGACCTGCTGTTCCTCGGCGCGCACGGTGTGGACGCCGAGCACGGGCTGAGCACGCCGAACCTGATGGAGGCCGAGACCAACCGGTCGTTCATCGCCGCGAGTCGTGAGGTGGTCGTGGTCGCGGACCACACCAAGTGGGGGACCGTCGGCCTGAGTACGTTCGCGACCTGGTCCGACCTGGACGTGATCGTCACCGACAACGGCCTGACCACCGCCGCCCGCAAGGCCATGCGCGACACAGGATGTGACCTCGTCATCGCTTCATGAAGCTGGGGCGTCCGTACTGGGTTCTCTGGACGGCCGGTGCGATCTCGTTCGCCGGTGACGGGATCATGTTCGGTGCGCTGCCCTTGCTGGCGGCATCGATCACGCGGGACCCGCGGATCGTCTCGCTCAGCGAGGCGGCCGGGAACGTCGGCTGGTTGCTGCTCGGCCTGATCTCGGGCGTGATGGTCGACCGCTGGCGGCGGACGTCGACGATGTGGATCGTCGACGCGATCCGCGCGGTGGTCGCCGGTGCGTTCGCGGCCGCCGTACTGTCGGGACTCGGGACGATCCCGCTGCTGCTGGCGACCGCGTTCCTGCTCGGCATGCTCGCCCCGTTCTTCGACAACGCCGCGTCGGTCGTGGTCATCGACGTCGTCGTACCGACCGCGCTGGAACGCGCCAACGGCTACAACCAGGCCTCGTTGTTGCTGCTGAGCAACCTGATCGGTCCGCCGCTCGGCGCGGCGCTGTTCGTGCTGAGCCGCGGACTGCCCCTGCTGCTCAATGCGATCTCGTTCGCCGTCGCAGCCGTGCTGGTGTGGACGATCCGTACGTCGGCGCCGGCCCGCGTCCGCGCACCGGACCGGCATCTCGGACGCGAACTCCGCGAGGGCCTCGTCTATCTGTGGCGCAACAAGCTGCTCCGGACGCTGTGTCTGCTGCTCACGATCGTGAACGGCGTCGGCGCCGGAATCATCGCGATCCTCGTGCTCTACGTGCTCGAGGTCCTGCACCTGCCGGAGCAGGGTTTCGGCTGGCTGGTCGCGATTTACGCCGTCGGCGGTGTGGCCGGTGCGTTCGTCGCGCCGCGGTTGTCGCGGTGGATGACGACGAGCACCAACCTGATCGGCGCGATGGTGATCAGCAGCGTCGCGATCATCGCGTTCGGCCTGGTGACGGCCTTCGCGCTGGTGGCGATCGCGGCGATCGTGCTCGGCTTCGGCAGTACGTGGTGGAACGTCGTCTCGATCACCTTGCGGCAGCGGATCGTCCCGGCCGAACTCCTCGGC
Source organism: Kribbella speibonae (assembly GCF_004331375.1). Taxonomy (NCBI): domain Bacteria; kingdom Bacillati; phylum Actinomycetota; class Actinomycetes; order Propionibacteriales; family Kribbellaceae; genus Kribbella; species Kribbella speibonae. The sequence goes on from NZ_SJKC01000003.1 coordinate 204,433, forward strand.
CGGGTGACCGCCGTCTATCGGATGGTCGCGTTCTGCGCGGCGCCGCTGGGTGCGGTCGGTGCCGGTTTCCTCGCCCACACCACCGACTTACGTACGCCGTACTTCGCCCTCGGGCTACTGCAGCTCGCGGCGACCGCCGTGTCCGCCCCGCTGATCCGCCGCGAGGTCCGCGCCTCAGCTGACCCGGGAGGCGCCGGCTGACGGGGTTGCGGCGAGCGAGCTCGGAGCCGAGAAACCGTGTTCCGCAAAGGCTTTCTCGATCGCGGACAGCACGGAATCGGCCGCCGATGCCTCGACCAGCGCGATGATGCAACCACCGAAACCGCCACCGGTCATCCGCGCACCGAGCGCACCGGCCTCCAGCGCGGTGTCGACGGCGACGTCGAGCTCCGGCACGGTGATCTCGAAGTCGTCGCGCAGTGAGGCGTGCGACGCGGTGAACAGCGGACCCACTTCGCGCAGCTTGCCGGCCCGCATCAACGCGACCGCGTCCTCGACCCGGCGGATCTCGGTCACCACGTGCCGCACCCGCCGCCGTACGACGTCGTCCGACAACCGTCCGAGCGCATCGTCGAGGTCCTCGAACGCGATCGACCGCAGCGCCGGTACGCCGAGCTCGGCCGCCGCCTGCTCGCAGCTCGTCCGGCGCGCGGCGTACTCACCGTCGACGTGCCGGTGCGGTGCCTTCACATCGACGACCAGCAGCGCGAGATCGTCCGCCGGCGGGTCGAACGGGATCTGGTCGGTGGACATCGCGCGGATGTCGAAGAACAGTGCGTGGCCCGCGGTGCAGCACATCGAGGCCATCTGGTCCATGAGTCCGACGGGCGCGCCGACGTACTGGTTCTCGGCCTTCTGGGCCAGCCGCGCGATCTCGGCCGGGTCGACCTCGAGGTCGCGCAGACCCAGCAGCGCCACGAACGTCGCGCACAGCAGGGCGGCCGACGACGACAGGCCGGCGCCGGACGGGAGGTCCGAGTCGACGAGCAGGTTCGCGCCGCCGATCGGGTAGCCGGACTCGCGCAGGATCCAGGCCGCACCGGCCGGGTACGCCGCCCAGTCGCCGACCGAACCCGGGGCCAGGTCGTCGATCGCGAACTCGGTGACGCCGCGGTGCCCGCTCGACGCGACGGCGATCCGGCCGTCGTCCCGCTTCGAGGCGCTGACCAGGATCCGGTTCGGCAGCGCGATCGGGAGCACCAGGCCGTCGTTGTAGTCGGTGTGCTCGCCGATCAGGTTGACCCGCCCCGGGGCGCGCCAGCTGCCGTCGGGCGACGTACCGAAAACCTTCTGGAAGCTCACTGGCCGGCCTTTCGCAGGGTCTCGGCCACGTCCTCGGGCCGGGTGTCGCTGATGAACGCGCCCATGCCGGACTCGGAGCCGGCCAGGTACTTGATCTTGTCCTTGGCCCGCCGGATCGACAACAGCTCCAGGTGCAGGTAGCCGAGCTCGCGATCGATCCGGACCGGGGCCTGGTGCCAGGCGGCGATGTACGGCAGCGGTTCGCCGTACAGGCCGTCGAGGCGTTGCAGGACGTCGAGGTACAGCTCGGCGAAGTCGTCGCGCTCGCCGACCGACAGCTCGTCGATGCCGCCGACCTGACGGTGCGGGTACAGGTGCACCTCGACCGGCCAGCGGGCGGCCTCCGGGACGAACGCGGTCCAGTTGCCGTTCTCGGCGATGACCCGGGTGCCTTCCTTGCGTTCGGCGGCCAGGACGTCGGCGAACAGGTTGCTACCAGCAACTTCCTGGTGCTTGCGGGCCTGCCGCAGCAGGTTCTGCATCCGCGGCGGGACGAACGGGTAGGCGTAGATCTGGCCGTGCGGGTGGCTGAGCGTGACGCCGATCTCGCGGCCGCGGTTCTCGAACGGGAACACCAGCTCGACGTCGTCGCGGGCGCCGAGTTCCGCGGTCCGGTCGGCCCAGGTGTCGACGACCAGCCGGGCCTGCCCCTGGGACAGATCGGTGAACGAGCGGTTGTGGTCGCTGGTGAAGCAGACCACCTCGGTCCGGCCGGGGCCGGCGAAGGACGGGAACCGGTTCTCGAAGACGGCGACGTTGTAGTCGTGGTCCGGGATCTCGGTCGGGTTGCCGGGCTTGCTCGCGCACAGCGGGCACTGGTCGGCCGGCGGCAGGTACGTCCGGGTGTTGCGATGGGTCGCGTAGGTGATCACGTCGCCGGTGAGCGGATCGGTGCGCAGCTCGACCTGCGGTTGCGGCGCGGGCAGCCCGCGGGTGTCCTCGAGCGGCGCCCGGGCCGGCGCGTCGGCCGGGTCGTAGTAGATCAGCTCGCGGCCGTCCGACAGCCTGGTGTCCGTCCGGCGCGCTCCGCGCGGTGTGTTCATCGATTGACCCTCCCGGCCGTCCGACGCTTGGGCAGCCAGGAATCATCGTAAACCAACAAACTCGAACATGCACTGTGGGACCGCCCACCGCTAGAGTTGGTAGATGGACGACTACGCCCAACGCCCGCCCTCTCGACGTCTGACGAGAGGGCTAAGGGTCCTGCAGGCGATATGACTCGACGCTATCGGCGCCCAGGCACGCACCTCGGCGCACTTGCCCAGCGCCCACGATGCTCCGCATCGAGGCCACTGACCAAGCACCCCGATGCACGCACCTGGACACAGCTATCGTTCGAGGCATACCGCCTGCAGGACCCTAGGAAAACCCAGCCATGAACGACACCCTGCTCAATATCGTCCTGATTCTGGTCTTCGTGCTGATCGGCGGGGTCTTCGCCGCGGCCGAGATGGCCCTGGTCTCGCTCCGGGACAGTCAGCTCAAGGCGCTCTCGCACCGCGGCCGGCGCGGCGAGATCGTCGCCAAGGTGGCCGCCAACCCGAACCGGTTCCTGTCCGCCGTGCAGATCGGCGTGACCCTGATGGGCTTCCTGTCCGCCGCCTTCGGTGGCGCGACGCTCGCGGACGGTCTCTCGCCGCACCTGCAGAAGCTCGGGCTGCCCGAGTCGGTGGCCGGCACGGTCGCGCTGGTGCTGATCACGATCCTGATCTCGTACGTCTCGATCGTGCTCGGCGAGCTGGCCGCGAAGCGCCTGGCCCTGCAGCGGGCCGAGGGGTTCGCGCTCGCGCTCGGGCCGCTCGTGGACCGGATCGCGTCCGGCGCGCGGCCGGTGATCTGGCTGCTGTCGAAGTCCACCGACCTGGTGGTGCGCGCCCTCGGCGGTGACCCGAACGCGAACCGTGAGGTGATGTCCGACGAGGAGCTCCGCGACGTCATCTCCGCGCACGAGTCGCTCGGTGAGGAAGAGCGAAAGATCGTCGACGACGTCTTCGAGGCCGGCAGCCGGCAGCTGCGCGAACTGATGCTGCCGCGCACCGAGGTCGATTTCGTCGACGCCGAGATGCCGGCGTACAAGGCGGTCAAGTTCGCCGCCGAGCGCCCGCACTCGCGGTACCCGGTGATGAACGGCTCGGCCGACGACATCGTCGGGTTCGTGCACGTCCGGGACCTGTTCGACCCGGCGGTCGCGACCCGCTCGGTGCGGGTCGGCGACCTGGCGCGTGAGGTCCTGATGCTGCCGGACACCGCGAAGCTGCTGCCGACGCTGACCGAGATGCGCCGCCGCAGCACCCACCTCGCGATCGTCCTCGACGAGTACGGCGGTACCGCCGGCATCGTCACCCTCGAGGACCTGGTCGAGGAACTGATCGGCGACATCACGGACGAGTACGACGAGGAACCGGCCGAGACGACCCGGCTCCGCAGCGGCGACATCGAGGTCGACGGGCTGCTGAACCTGGACGACTTCGCGGACGCGACCACGATCGAGCTCCCCGACGGGCCCTACGAGACCGTCGGCGGGTTCCTCGCCGCCCGGCTCGGGAAGGTTCCGTCGACCGGCGACGAGGTCCCGTTCGACGCCCACACCCTCACGGTCACCGAGATGGACGGCCGCCGGGTCGCCCGGGTCCGGCTGCACCTGGTCACATCGTCAGAGCAGGTTCCGGCCGAGGAGCCAGAGCCCGCCGCCGACTGAGTACGACGAGCCCGCCGACGACGTACCCGAGGCCCTGGAAGACCAGGATCGGGATGATGCCGACGGCGTCGCCGAGCAGGCCGGCCGCGGCGATGCCGAGCAGGACCGCGACGCTCTCGGCGGCGCCGACCGCGCCGTAGATGCGGCCGCGGGTGCCGTCGACGGTGAGGTTCTGGAACACCGTCATCATCCCGGCGATCGTGAGCGCGCCGGGCAGGCCGACGACGATCATGCAGACGAACGCCGGGATCACGCTGTCCGACACCAACGGGTAGAGGAACAGTGCGATGTCGATCAGCCCGAACGCGAAGGCGCCGATTCCCCACAGGGTCGCGGCCGGCCAGCGGGAACCGATCGCGGCCGCGACCAGACCGCCGACGATCCCGCCGATCGCCTGCGACGACACGATCAGGCCGTACACCTTCCCGTCGCCGCCGACCTCGGCGCTGACGAACGGTGCGAACAGCGTGCTCATGATCCCTTCACCGACGCCGGTGACCAGGCAGAACACGAAGAACAGCCGCATCGCCGGACCCGCGACGCACAGCCGCAGTCCCTCTGTCCACTCGTCCTTCAGCCGCTTGATCGCGCCGCCGGCCGTCTCCTCCTCTCGTTGCCGCCGCTCTTGCCGATGCCGCATCGCCGCGACCAGCACGACCGCGGCCAGGAAGGTCACGGCGTCGCCGATGGCGAGCAGCGTGAGTCCGCCGGCGGCCGCGAGTACACCGCCGAGCGCCGCGCCGACCAGGCGGGCGAGGTCGCGGATCTGACTGTTCAGCGCGTTCGCGGTGACCAGTTGCTCGGAGTTCACGAGGAGCGGGACCAGCGACTGTTCGGCCGGCGTGAAGAACTGTTGCAGGCAGCTCTGCGCCAGGACGACGGCGTACACGATCCAGATCATGCTCGCGTCGTGGACGGCGATCAGGGGGAGTAGTACGACCGCGTTGAGGATGTTGGTGACGATCATCGTGGTGCGCTGGTTCCACCGGTCGACGAAGACGCCGGCCAGCGAGCCCAGCAGCACGGCGGGCAGGAACGACGCGAGGAGCAGTCCGCCGGAGGCGAGCGTCGAGCCGGTCAGTACGTACACCTGGAACGCGAGCCCGGTGCGCAGCAGCCAGTCACCGGTGAGCGAGATCAGGCCGGCGCTGAGCATCAGCCGATAGTCACGCTGCCGCGCGAGGACGCCCCACAAGTCCTTCATTTCTTACTCCTCCGGCTCCGGCGAGATGGTGACGATCTGGGTGAACGAGACATGCCGGCTTCCCGCCGGCCGAGTGGACTTGTCGTCGATCGGCCGCTCATCCACCCAGCGCTGTAGGAGCTCGTTGATCTGCCCAACGATCTCCGCGAGCTCCTCGCCGGTCAGGTAGAGACCGGTCTGCCCGATGCCGGAGTTGTCCCGCCAGACCGGGTCCGCCAGCAGGCGCTGCTGCTGCCACTTCGCCAGCGCGTCCAGCGCCCGCTCGGCCATCAGTTGCTCGAGTACGTCGGCGGCGGCCGCGCCTTCGGGTGTCTTGATCGCGTCCCGCCACGACTGCGACGTGGACACCAGGCGCCACGGCCGCTCCCGGTTGTCCTTGCCCGGCGCCGGTTCGACGAAGTCGTACTTCGCCAGCTGCCGCAGGTGGTGCGACGCCAGCGCCTGGCTGATCCCCAGCCGCCGCGCCGCATCGGCCGCCGTCAGCGGGCCTTCGCGCCCGAGCAGCGACTGCAGGTCGAGCCGCACCGGGTGCGCCATCGCCCGAATCGCCAGCGGATCGTTCAGCAACCGCGCCCGCCGCGGATCCTTTTCCAAAGACATGCTTGGAATATGCGGCAGCCCGAATCCAATGTCAAGCCATTGCTTGGAATGTTGGCCGGCTACCTGCAGTCCTTAGCCGGTGTGGTCGCGGATCCATTCGAGGGCGGGTTCGGCCTGGCTGAGGATCGAGATGTGGCTGAGGCCGGGATGCAGCGCGAGTTCGGCGGTGGGGAGGTTCGCGGCGAGCCAGTCCGCGTGGGTGCTGGGGATGATGCGGTCGGCGGTGCCGTGGAGGAGGAGGGCCGGGGCGGTGATCGTGGCCGGGTCGCAGCCCCAGGGGACGACGTACGAGCAGTCGTCGTCGACGGCGCCGTCAGGGCCGTTGGGCATCGCGACGTCGCCGGCGACCGAGCCGAGCCAGCCCCACGGGCCGTCGAACATCGCGACGTCGGAGTCGGTGAACTCCGGGTCGTACTCGACCGCCTCGTTGCGCAGTCGCGCCTCCCGGCCCGCGGCCGCCGCCCGCAGCGCGGCGCAGCCGGAGTCGATCATCCCGTCGTACCAACCTTCCATGCCGTACGGCGCGATGGCGGCGAAGGTGGCGACTGCCTCGACGCGGTCGCCGAGGACCGCGGCGGAGCCGAGTGCGTAGGAGCCGCCGCCCGAGTAGCCCATCAGTGCGCAGGTGCCGATCCCGAGTGTGTCGAGAACCGTGGTCAGGTCGGCGGCGACCGAGGCCATCGTGCGGCCGGGTGCCGCGGTCGAACCGCCGTACCCGGGCCGGTCGAAAGAGATCCACCGGATGCCGAGCCACTCGCCCGCCTCGTACAGCGGCGCCGGCGGTGTGCCCAGGTTCGGCGTGCCGTGATGCCAGACGACCGCCAGCCGCGCGTCGTCACCGGGCGCACTGTCGTACCCGTGCAGGACCCGCCCATCGGCCGTCCGGAAATCGATCTCGTCCATGCCGTTCACCCTAAATTGCCGAAATGTCGAGTGCTGCCCGTCGTGTCCGACCTCTGCTGCGAAGATCCTGTACCTGCCCGAAAGGACACCTGACATGAAGTACCTGCTGATGATTCACAGCAACCCGATCACCTGGGGTCACCCGTCGTTCCTGCACACCGAGGAAGGCAAGGCCCTGCCGAAGAAGGCGCGCGAGGCGCTCGCCGCGCAGCTCGACAACCTGCTGAACGAGCTGGATGCCAACGGCGAGCTGATCAACGCCGTCCCGCTCGATCCGCCGGCGAAGACCCGGGTGGTGCGCGTCCGCGAAGGCGTCCGCGCGACCACCGACGGCCCGTACTCCGAGGCGAAGGAGCAGCTCGCCGGCGTGTTCCTCATCGACGTGGCGAGTCAGGAACGCGCCGAAGAGGTGGCCGCCACCATCCCGGAGGCCGGCTTCTTCGCCGTCGAGGTCCGCCCGGTCTCAGTGTTCGACTAGCCGTTGGTGGTTCGCGGTCGTTGCGAGGGCGGGGTCGAGGGTGCCCAAGGCGAGCCAGGTGGCGCCTCCGACTCCGTCCCGCGCGGTCAGGACATCCCCGGCGAAGTGTTGCCGGATGAGTTGGCCGACAGGTGAAGATTCTCCGGCGACACTGCCCGCGAGCACCATCGGGCCCTTGTCCGACGTTGTCTTCAAGCGGGCAGCGGTTTCCGTGAGCAACTCGGCTGCGCGTTTCACCAGCGACCGCGCGATCTCGTCGTCCTGCGCGTACGCCGCCATCACCGCCGGCGCCAGCTCCGCGAGCAGAACCGGCGGGCGACTGTTCACCGTCCTCACCAGATCATCACGCAGCGCGTCGTATCCTTCACGCTGTGCAGCCGCATGCTCGTCCCGATCGGGCAGGATCGTGTGTACGACGGCCTGCCCGAGCAGCCCGAGCGGCTCGCGGAGGTCCAGTGCTTGCAGCACGCTGCGCACAGCCTCCCGGCCGAGCCAGAAGCCGGAGCCGTCGTCACCCAGCAGCCAGCCGTGCCCGCCCGCGGTGCGCAGGAGTTGATGGTTGCGCACCAGGCCGGCGTTGCTGCCGGTGCCCGCGATCAGCACGGTCCCGTCCGGTTCCGGCGTACCTGAGGCGAAAGCAACCTCGAGATCGCCGATGTAGTCGGGGGGAACGACGAGGCCGGCGCCCGTCCAGGCGGCCTCGAACTGGGCCGCCACGTCCGGTCGCGCAAGGGCCACGCCGCCGGCCATGCCGACGACCCCGGCTTTCACGGCCGTCGGGTCCAGCCCGGACAGTGCGGCGTGAAGCGCCTGGCCGAAGTTGGCCGCCGCACTTGCCGGATGGCTGGTCGGATTCCCTCCCGCTGCGGCTCCGCGACCGATTACGTTGCCCTCAGAGTCCGCGACCACGATCCGGGTGGACGTACCGCCGAGGTCGCCGCCGAGGACCAGTGGTCCGGCAGGTATCAGGACCACCTGGTCGACAGGTGCGGCGTCAGCGTCCGGAAGCGAGCCTTCGACCGACATACGCGATGCTCCAAACTGCTCGAAAGAGCCTAAAAGTAAGCACAAGTAAACAAGGTTACGCAACGGTCCCGATCTAGGGAGATCACACGGATGAGCCTTGACTTTAGCTACGAGTTGAGAAAAGTTCTGTCCAGCAAACAGGAAACTTGCGCATTTGTCGGCACTTGGAGTGTCGTCGGCGAGCAGATTAGTCGAGGGGTGGGCCGTTGATGGCCAGCAGTAACACGGGGGAATCCAGTGGCGTGGGCGCGCAGGCGTATGTTCAAACGCTGATGCCGATCCTGGCCGCGGTCACCACCCAGATCGACGGCCCGATCCAGCAGGCCGCCGATCTGATGGCCGCGTCGGTGCGGGCGAACGGCGTCATCCAGGCCTTCGGCTCCGGGCACTCCGAGGCCCTCGCGATGGAGATCGCCGGCCGCGCCGGCGGGCTGATCGCCTCCAACCGGATCGCGCTGCGCGACCTGGTGCTGCTCGGCGGCGAACCGCCCGAGTTGCTGCGCAGTGCCGAGCTCGAGCGCGACCCGGCGTACTCGCGGAAGCTCTACGAGCTGTCGGCGGCCCGCGAGGGCGACCTGTTCGTGATCGCGTCGAACTCCGGGGTGAACGGCTCGATCGTCGAGCTCGCGAGTGTGGTCAAGGAGAAGGGCCACCCGCTGATCGCGATCACCTCGCTGCAGCACACTGGCGGTATGGATTCGCGGCACCCGTCCGGCAAGAAGCTGATCGACTTCGCCGACGTCGTGCTCGACAACCAGGCGCCGTACGGGGACTCGGTGCTCGACCTGCCCGGTGGTGGCAAGGTGTGCGCCGTATCCTCCATCACCGCCGCACTGATTGCGCAGATGCTGGTGGCTGAAGTACTGCGCCGGCTGACGGAGGCCGGCGAGACGCCGCCGGTCTACCTGTCCGCGAACATCCCCGGTGGCGACGAACACAACCATGCCCTTGAAGCAAGGTACGCCGGTCGTATCCGGCGTACTGCCTGAAACACACTCGGAAGGCGGGACCATGACCACTCCCAACAACCTGTCGCGGCGGCTGTTCCTGCAGCGCGCGGCGGTCGGCACCTTGCTGGCGACCGGCGGCAGCACGCTGCTGGCCGCCTGTGCCACCGGCGGCGGCGACGACAACGGTTCCGGCGGTGGCGGCGCCGACAAGACCTCGGAGAACCCGTTCGGCATGGCGGACAAGGCGACCGTCGACGCGGTGATCTTCAACGGTGGTTACGGCTACGACTACGTGCAGTTCGCGGCCGACATCGCGCAGAAGAAGTTCGCGGGCTCGACGTTCAAGGTCGCTCCGTCGACCCAGATCGCCCAGCAGCTGCAGCCGCGCTTCGTCGGCGGCAACCCGCCGGACCTGATCGACAACTCCGGCGCGAACCAGATCGGCTTCAACACGATCCTGGACCAGCTGTCGACGCTCGACGACGTCTTCGAGGCCAACAACTACGAGGGCACGAAGATCGCCGACACCCTGTACCCGGGCGCCAAGAACCCCGGCACGTACGACGGCAAGTTCGTCGCGATGAACTACGTGCTCACGCTCTACGGCATCTGGTACTCCGACAGCCTGTTCAAGGAGAACGGCTGGGAGGCCCCGAAGACGTACGACGGGCTCCTGGACCTCGGCGCGAAGGCCAAGGCGAAGGGCAAGTACCTGTTCGTCTGGGGCAAGGAAGCCGCCACCTACTACCACACGATGGCCGTCGACGGTGCCATCAAGGAGGGTGGCGACGAGGTCCGGCTGGCGCTGGAGAACCTCAAGGAGAACTGCTGGTCGATGCCGCAGATCCAGGGCATCTTCAAGGCCCTGGAGACGATGGTCAAGAACGGGTACTTCGTCCCCGGTGGCGCCGGCACCCAGTTCACCGCCGCGCAGGCGAAGTGGAGCAACGACCAGCAGGCCGTCCTCTACCCCTCGGGCTCGTGGATCGAGAACGAGATGAAGAAGGCCACCAAGTCGGGCTTCGACATGAAGGGCGTTCCGGAGCCGGTGCTCACCGACGCCCCGAAGCTGCCGTACGAGTCGCTGCGCAGCGCGGCCGGTGAGCCGTTCATCGTCCCGTCGAAGGGCAAGAACGTTGCCGGCGGCAAGGAGCTGCTGCGGGCGATGCTGTCCAAGGAGGCGGCGACCAACTTCGCCAAGACCCGGCTGGCGCCGACGATCGTCAAGGGCCTGGTGCCCGCGGACGGCTTCGGTTCGACCGCGCTGCAGTCGCAGACCGCGATGCTGGACGCGGCCGGCACCAACGTCTTCGACTACCAGTTCGTCGGCCTGTACGGCATGAACACCGACAACCTCGTGGTCTGGAACTCGTTCCTGTCCGGCCAGCTGGACGCGGCCGGCCTGACGAAGGGCCTGCAGCAGATCACCGACAAGGTGCGCAACGACAGCTCGGTCAAGAAGATCCCGGTCACGAAGTGACCATGACGCAAGAGGCTGTGCCGGGAGGCGGACCCCAGCGGTCCGTCACCCGGCGCCGCCGGCCGCTGACCTTCGACCGCGCCAGCTTCATGGTCGTGTTCCTCGGCCTGCCGCTGGCGGTCTTCGTGATCTTCGTGGTCTCCCCGTTCGTGCAGGCGCTGTACTACTCACTGACCGACTGGTCCGGGTTCAGCTCGGGGATGAACTTCGTCGGCTTCGACAACTACGTGAAGCTGTTCCACGACGACATCTTCCTGAAGGCCGTACGCAACAACGTGCTGCTCGCGATCGTCGTACCGATCGTGACGATCGTGCTGGCGCTGACGCTGGCCACGCTGGTGACGATCGGCGGCTCCGGGACCGGGACCGTCCGCGGTCTGCGGAACGCGGGCTTCTACCGGATCGTCTCGTTCTTCCCGTACGTGATCCCGGCGATCGTGATCGGCCTGATCTGGGCGCAGGTGTTCACGCCGGGTTCGGGCATCCTGGACGCGCTGCTGTCGAAGATCGGGCTGCACCAGTTCGAGAACTACGCGTGGCTCGGTGACGCGCGAACCGCGATGCCGGCCTCGATGTTCGTGATGATCTGGGGCTTCGTCGGCTTCTACATGGTGCTGTTCATCGCCGCCATCCGGGGCATCGAGCCCGAGGTGTTCGAGGCCGCCCGGATCGACGGCGCCGGCCGGTTCCGCAGCGCGGTGTCGATCACGGTCCCGCTGATCCGGGACAACGTGCAGACGGCGTACATCTATCTCGGGATCGCCGCGCTGGACGCCTTCGTCTACATGCAGGCGCTGAACCCCGGCGGCGGGCCGCAGAACTCGACCCTGGTCATGCCGCAGCAACTGTTCACCACGGCCTTCACCAAGGGACAGTTCGGGTACTCGACGGCGATGGGTGTGGTCCTGGCCGCGGTGACGATGCTGTTCGCGCTCGTGGTCTTCACGGTGAACGCCCTGACCGGCGGACGTGACCGGAAAGCAAAGGTACGCCGATGACGACAACCACCGCCGATCGGGCCGAGCTCAGGGCCGGGTCCCGCGCGCCCGACCACCGGAAGCCGGAGGGCCGGGGTGTGGCGACGACCGCCCACGTCGCGCTGATTCTGTGGTCGTTGCTGGTGATCCTGCCGCTGGTGTGGACGCTGCTGTCCTCGTTCAAGTCGACGCAGGAGGTGCTGGGCAACCCGCTGTCGCTGCCGAGCAAGCTCCGGTTCAGCAACTACGCCAACGCCTGGACGACGGCCGGCATCGGTCGCTACTTCCTGAACACGGTGATCGTCGTCGGCGTCGCGCTGGTGCTGGTGATGATCCTGGGCGCGATGTGTGCGTACGTGCTGGCCAGGTTCACGTTCCCCGGCAACCGGCTGATCTACTACTCGATGCTGGCCGGGCTGACGTTCCCGGTCTTCCTGGCGATCGTGCCGCTGTTCTTCGTGCTGAAGAACTTCGGGATGCTCAATACTTTGCCAGGGCTGATCACCACGTACGTCGCGTTCGCACTGCCGTTCACGGTCTTCTTCCTGCACAGCTTCTTCAAGGCGCTGCCGGGCGAGATCTACGAGGCGGCGCAGATCGACGGCGCCGGTGAGTGGCGGACGTTCTTCTCGGTGATGCTGCCGATGGCCCGGCCGGGGATGGCGTCGGTCGCCATCTTCAACTTCCTCGGGTTGTGGAACCAGTTCCTGCTGCCCGTCGCCCTGAACACCGACTCGAAGAACTACGTGCTCTCGCAGGGCATGGCGTCGTTCGCGTCCCAAGCCGGTTATGCGGTGGACTTCGGCGCCCTGTTCGCGGCCGTGGTGATCACCGTGGCGCCGGTGCTGGTCGTCTACATCATCTTCCAGCGGCAACTGCAGGTCTCCGTGACCGCGGGAGGCGTGAAGTAATAGCCTGCGGTGATGCTGAGACGGCGGACGTTACTGCAGGGGGCGTTGGCTGGTGCGGTCCTGAGCGGCTGCACCAGCGAACCGGTCGCCCCGCCGGTGTCGAAGGAGAACCCGTTCTCCGTGGACGGGAACGCCCCGGTCGACCTGGTCGTCAGTGAGGAGTACGGCGGATTCGCGGCGGCGGCGTACCGGAAGAAGTACGCGGCCGCCGTCGTCACGCCGAAGGTGACAGCGCAACTGTCCGACCAGTTGCTGCCCCGGTTCGCCGCGGGCAACCCGCCCGATGTGGTGCTCAGCACCGGCGACGACAAGCTGAAGGTCGGCCGGCTGGTCAAGGAAGGTCAGCTGACCGACCTGCAGCAGTTGCTGGACGCACCGTCCTGGGACAACCCGGACGCGGCGGTCAAGGACCAGCTCCTGCCCGACATGCTGGACTTCGGCTCGTACGACGGGGCGCAGCGTACCGTCAACTACATCGCGAGCGTGTACGGGATCTGGTACTCGGCCAGCCTGTTCCAGCGCAACGGCTGGGAGGTACCGCGCACCTGGCCCGATCTGCTTGCCCTCGGCGCCGATATGAAGGCGGCCGGTCTCGGTCCGTTCATGTACGCCGGCACGCACCCGTACTACCTGCTGGAACTGGTGCTGACGCTGGCCGCCAAGACCGGCGGGCCGGAGGTGGTGCGGCGGATCGACAACCTCGACGAGGGCGCCTGGAAGGACGAGAACGTCACCAAGGCGATCACCGCTGTCGGTGAGCTCACCAAGCGCGGGCTGCTCGCCCCGGGGACCGCGGACTTCGACCACATCGGGTCGCAGAAACGCCTGCTCGCGTCCAAGGTCGGGATGCTGCCGTGCGGCAACTGGCTCGAGAACGAGATGAAGGGCCTGATCCCGCAGGACTTCGCGCTGACCATGTTCGCCGTACCGGCGCTGGACTCCTCGCCGGCGCTCGCCAGCGGTCTGCACGTCGCGGCGACCGCGCCGGTCCTGGTGCCGGACAAGGCGAAGAACAAGGCCGGCGGGCTCGAGTACCTGCGGGCGCTGCTGTCGGCGGACGTCGCGGCGCAGGTCACGTCGGAGTCGGCCCAGCTCACCATCGTCCGCGGGGCGGCCGACGGGCTGGAGATGGGGAGCGCGCTCAGCTCGGCGCGCGACCTGCTCGCATCGGCCGGCGACCAGCTCATCACCTGGTACTTCGACGACTGGTACCCGGAGTTCGCGACCGCGGCCGCCGCGGCGACCGGGCAGTTCATGGCCGGCGGGCTGCAGCAGTCCGAATGGACCGCGCGGATCCAGGCCGCGGCCGACAAGCTCAAACAGGACAACGCGGTCACGAAGTACCACCGGGACTGAGATCTGGGTTAGGTTAGGGCAACCTAACCCAGCCATGACTCAGCCCTGTGAGGTTCCCATGCGCCGCCTGCTGGTGTTCCTGGCCGTACTCCTGCTCGCCCTGACCGGGTGCGGAAGCGGGAACGACGAAGCGCCGCAGACAGCCGCGTCGCAGGGCGGCGGCGCCTTCCCGGTGACGATCAAGAACAAGTACGGCGACACCGTCGTCGAGCAGGCCCCGCAGCGGGTCGTGACGGTCGGCCTGGTCGAGCAGGACGCGCTGCTCGCGCTCGGCGTCGTACCGGTGGCGACGACCGAGTGGTTCGGGGAGAAGCCGGGCGCGCTGTTCCCGTGGGCGAAGGCGAAACTCGGCGACGGCGCGGTACCGCAGGTGCTGAGCGACAAGGACGGGATCCAGTTCGAGAAGATCGCGGCGCTGCGGCCGGACCTGATCATCGGGCTGTACTCCGGGATCTCCGCGGACGACTACAAGAAGCTGACCGCGATCGCGCCGACGGTCGCGCAGCCGGCCGGCGTACCGGACTACGGCGTGTCCTGGCAGGTGGTGGCGCGGACCGTCGGGCAGGCGGTCGGGAAGCCGGCGCAGGCCGACGAGCTGGTGAAGGGGATCGAGACGCGGTTCGCCGAGGTGCGGGCGCAGCATCCCGAGTTCAAGGGCAGGCCCGCGTTGATGGCCACGCCGTACGAGGGCTACTTCATCTACGGCACGCAGGATCCGCGGTCCCGGCTGCTGACCGACTTCGGGTTCGTGCTGCCGGACGGGCTGGACAAGGCGATCGGCGACAAGTTCGGCGCGAACATCAGCGCGGAGCGGATCTCGCTGCTCGACCAGCAGGCGCTGGTCTGGTTCCCGACCAAGGGCGGTACGGCGAAGCTGAAGGCGGACCCGCTCTACAAGAACCTGAAGGTGCGGACCGAGGGCCGGGACGTGTTCGTCGAGGAGAACTACGACGACCAGCTGTACGGCGCGACCAGTTTCGTGTCCGTGCTGAGCCTGCCGATCGTGCTCGACGAGCTGGTCCCGAAGCTGGCGGCCGCGGTGGACGGGAACCCGGCGACCAACGCATAACCTCTCGCGGACCGGGGTTCGCTCGCCGTACGCTCTTTGCTGAGGAGTGGCGAGATGGCGTGGCTGGGTGTTGTCGTTCTGTTCTTGACGTTGTGCGTCCTGCTGAGCCTGTTGCTGCCGAATCCGCCGCCGTCGCGGTGGCGGCGCGGTCTGCAGCGGCGTACGGCGGGACTGGTCGCGCGCCTGCGCCCGCAGCGGGAGCCGGAGCCGGACCCGTTCGACACACTCCGGCTGCAGACCCGCCTGGGGCACCTGTCCACCAAGATCCGGCGCGTCGAGTCCACGCCCCACGTCTACGCTCGCGCACACCGCCTGATGGCGCTCGAGGCGGCGTACGACGACCTCCTCGACGAGGCCTGCCGCCTGGCAGGCTGCCCGTGCGAGTCCGAGCAGCAACGCTCGGAGGAGAAACGCTGGCAGGAAGAACAGGAACTGGCCGCCCGCGGCTGGTCCTGGTGACGCATAGTTCGTGAAATATGACTGATAACCCTCCCGGGTGTGGGTTGGACTGACACCGCTGGCAGAATCGTGGTCATGTCCCACGCTGCGTCTGACCCCTCCGCAGCCGGTTCCCAGCGACGCCCCCGCGTGCTCTCCGGGATCCAGCCGACGGCGGACTCCTTCCACTTCGGCAACTACCTCGGCGCGTTGCGGCAGTGGGTGGCCCTGCAGGACGACCACGACGCGTTCTACTGCGTCGTCGACCTGCACGCGATCACTGTGGAGTACGAGCCGAAGGCCCTGCGCGACCGCACCCGCCGGTCCGCGGCGCAGCTGCTGGCGGCCGGGATCGACCCGGAGCGGTCCACCCTGTTCGTCCAGTCGCACGTGCCCGAGCACGCGCAGCTGGGGTGGGTGATGGGCTGCATCACCGGGTTCGGCGAGGCCAGCCGGATGACGCAGTTCAAGGACAAGACAGCCAAGGGCGGCGCCGACCGCGCCACCGTCGGCCTGTTCACCTACCCGATCCTGCAGGCCGCGGACATCCTGGTCTACCAGGCCGACCGCGTCCCGGTCGGTGAGGACCAGCGCCAGCACGTGGAGCTGACCCGCGACCTGGCCCAGCGGTTCAACCACCGGTTCGGCAAGACCTTCCGGGTTCCCGAGGCGCACATCGTCAAGGAGACCGCGAAGATCTTCGACCTGCAGGACCCGACCGCGAAGATGAGCAAGTCCGGCTCGTCGCCGGCCGGCCTCATCGACCTGCTGGACGACCCCAAGGCGAGCGCGAAGAAGATCCGGTCCGCGGTCACCGACTCCGGCCGGGACGTGATCTTCGACCAGGAGAACAAGCCCGGCGTAGCGAACCTGCTGACCATCTACTCGGCGCTCACCGGCCGCAAGATCAGCGAGCTCGAGGACGAGTACGCGGGCCGCGGGTACGGCGACTTCAAGAAGGACCTGGCCGACGTCGTGGTCGAGTTCGTCACCCCGTTCCGGGAGAAGACGCTGTCGTACCTGGACGACAAGGCGCAGCTGGACGCGATCCTGGCGGCCGGCGCCGAACGCGCCCGCGCGGTCACCGAGCCGACCCTGGCCCGGGTGTACGACCGCCTCGGCTTCGTCCCCGGCCCGCCGCAGTCATGACCACGATCGGTGTCGCGATCCCGATCGCCGAACCGTACGGCACGGAGTTGCAGAAGTACCGTGCCGACTTCGGTGATCCGATGGCCGCGTCGATCCCGACCCACGTCACACTGCTGCCGCCGACCGAGATCGAGGCCGGCGACCTGGCGGCGATCGACGAGCACCTGCTCGCGGTCGCGGCCCGGTTCCCGCGGTTCCGGATCCGGCTGCGCGGTACGGCGACGTTCCGGCCGATCTCGCCGGTGGTGTTCGTGCCGCTGGCCGAGGGCATCTCGTCGTGCGAGGTGCTGCAGTCGCAGGTCCGGTCCGGCCCGCTGAAGGTCGACCTGAAGTTCCCGTACCACCCGCACGTCACCGTCGCCCACGACCTGGAGAAGGACGCGCTCGACCGCGCGTACGACGCCCTGTCGGAGTACGACTGCGCCTTCGACGTGGAGCACTTCAGCCGCTACGAACACGGCTCCGACGGCGTGTGGCGCCCGCAGCGGTCCTTCCCCCTGGCAGGCTGAGTCTCCTTCATCGGGGTACAGGAGACACATGGGCAGCATCAAGCGTGTCTGGGCGCGATTCAAGAAGTCGCAGCTGTGGCGGGCCTGGAAGCGGTACGGCGACCGGCGCGGGAACCGGTTGGCCGGGGCAACCAGTTTCTTCGGGTTCCTGTCGCTGTTCCCGCTGATCGTGCTGGCGGCGGCGATCGTCGGGCCGCTGCTCGGCCACGACGCCATCGAGGCGATGAAGGACGCCCTGCAGCAGAACCTGCCCGGCATCGGCGACAAGATCGACATCGACGGGCTGATCGGCCACGCCGGCACCATCGGCCTCGTCTCAGGTGTCTCGCTGCTGTTCACCGGCCTCGGCTGGATCGACTCGCTGCGCGCCTCGATCCGTTCGATGCACGAGCTGGACGACGAGCCAGGGAACGCCGTCAAGCTGAAGGCCGTCGATCTCGGGGCACTGATCGGTCTCGGCATGATCGGCATGTTCGCCACCGGTCTGTCGTCGGTCCTGACCGGGTTGTCCAAGCGCATCGTCGACTGGGCCGACCTGGACGGCACCTGGCTGGCGGGCTGGGGTCTCGGCCTGATCAGCGTGGTGCTGGGGGTCGCCGCCGGTGCGGTGCTGTTCTTGTACATGGAGACGGCGCTGCCGCGGATCCTGTTGCCCCGCAAGGTGTCGCTGATCGCCGCGCTGGCCGGCGGCATCGTGTTCTACCTCGCGCAGCGCCTCGGCAACCTGTACGTGAACCACGTGATCGGCGCGAACGCGGCGTACGGCGCGGTCGCGTTGCCGCTGGCGCTGCTGGTGTGGATCTACCTGATGACCCGGGTGATCATGCTGATCGCGGCCTGGACGAAGGAGGCGACCCTCGACGCGAAGGCCGCCGAGCCCGCCGAGGTTCTGCCGGGGCCCGCGGAGATCGAGCCCCTCCTGCTCGGCCCACCCGGCAAGCGCTACAAGGTCGTCCCCATCCCAGAACGCAAGGCCGACACGATCGCAGTCGCCGCCGGAGCGCTCTTGGGCGCAACCCTCACCACGCTGGCCGTCCAGGGCCTGCGAGCCGTGCGAACGGTCCGGCGCCGGTAGTCTCCTGAGATTTCAGTGACGGCGGCGGCGCAGCGCACGGGGGCGGCGGAGGAACAGGCCGAGGAGTAGGACGGGCGGGGCGGCGTACGCCCAGTCGGGGACGCGTAGGGCGAGGGACTGGACTGCCTGGCCGGGGGTGAGTGCGGTGCGTGGCTGCGGGTTGCCCGCCGTACCGGTCTGGGGCTTGGTGGCGGGTTTGCCTTCCGGCTGGGTCTTCGGCGGCGCGGCGGCTGGTTTGACCAGGGTGCCGACCGGCTTGAGCTTGCCGTAGTTGGTGAACGTCCAGGTCAGCAGGTTGCTCGCGTCCTCGGTGATGCCGTGCGGCGCGTTCATCATCGTCACCACCAGCGTGTGCCCGTTGCGGCGGGCGGCGCCGACGAACGTGTTCCGCGCCAGCGTCGTGTACCCGGTCTTCACGCCGAGCGCGCCCTCGTAGTTGAAGAGCAGCTTGTTCTGGTTCGCGACCTGGTACGTGCCTTTGTTGCCGACGTTCGGGAAGTTCGTGTACTTCGTCGACGCGTACTTCGCGAAGTCCTGCCGGGTCAGCCCGGCCTGCGCGAACAGGGCCAGGTCGTACGCGCTGGAGTACTGCCCGTCGGCGTCCAGGCCGGTCGGGTCGGTGACGTGGGTGTCGAGCGCGCCGAGGTCCTTGGCCTTCGCGTTCATCCGCTGGATGGTCGCGGGTACGCCGCCCTGGTCGTGGGCGCACAATGCGTGGACGGCGTCGTTCCCGGAGGCCAGGAACATGCCCTGGAACAGCTGGTCGACGGTGTAGCGCAGCCCGGGGTACACGCCGACCTTGCTGCCGATGATGCCGGCGTCGGCGTCCGAACCGATCACCGGATCGGTCTTCTTCAGCCGGGGCAGCAGCACCAGGGCGGTCAGCGTCTTGAGCGTGCTGGCCGGGCGGAGCTGCGCGTGCGGCGCCTTGGCCGCCAGCACCTGGCCGGTGTCGATGTCGGCCACGACGTACGCCGATGCCTGGACAGCCGGCGGCGCCGCCCCGATGGCGACCACCGTCGGCTTCGCGGTCAGCAGGTCGCCGCCGACCGGACCCTGTGGGGTCTGGCCGGCGGCGGTCGCTGTCAGAGGTCCGGCGACCACCAGTGCGGTGGTTGCGCAGGCCGTCAGAAGCAAACGCATCGGCGGCACTCTAGTTGCCGACCGGTGCAGATGTCACAGTCGGGTCTCATGCCCTGAGTCACGCCCGGTAGGCGGTCCACATGTTGCTGATCCGGGTTGACTGGCCGGGCGTGAACTGGTTGTAGCAGGAGTCGTAGGAGTAGTCCATGTAGTTGTGGATGGGGTCCAGACCCGACAGCGAGCAGGAGTCCCGGCCCTCGGGGCAGCCGCTGGACGAGCTGCTCTGGGCGGGCGTGTCGGCCACCGAGTCGTTCGTGCTGGTGCAGCCGCCCTGGAACGTGTGGTACAGCCCGAACCAGTGCCCGGCCTCGTGGGTCGCGGTCTTGCCGAGGTTGTAGTTGGTCGCCGAACCACCGGGCAGCGAGCTGTACTGCACCCGGATGCCGTCGATCTTCGGGTTGCTCGCGTAGTCCCACGGGAACGTCGCGATCCCGAGGTACGAGAAGTCGACCAGCCAGATGTTCAGGGCGTTCTTACCGCCCTTGCGCGTTTGTGACCGGTACTGCGTGCTCTGCCGGTCGTTGTGCCACTGGTTGTTCTTGATCCGGTCGGTGCCGGCCAGGTAGAACGTGAACCCGGTGTTCGCGGCCTGCGACGACTCCTGGCCGGCGAAGTTCTGGTTCAGTTCGGCGATCTGCTGCGAGATCTGGTTGTCGGTGACGTCACCGGCGCCGGACGTGCTGAGCATCACGTGCACGTAGACGGGGACACTCGCCGCGGCCAGCGTGCCGGCCTGCGGAGCCAGGCCACGGGCGGCCTTGGCCTTCAGGATCTGCGCTGTCTTGGCGTCGATGGCCTTCTGCTCGGCCGCCGACAGTTCCCGGTGGTCGGCACCGAAGCCACCACGAGCGGCGGCGCCTTCCTCCGGCGTGAAACAGGCCGGGTTGCCGGTCGCGTCGACGGGCAACTGGGCAGTCGCCTGTCCACCGAGCGGACTGAACGCAAGCGCCGTACCGGCCAGCAGCACGGCCAGAGCGCGGGGACGGGTAACGAAAGATCGCATAGCGGTCCTCCAGAATCGGGCCGCTTTGGGCGGTGCGGCCGAATCCGGCGATTTTCCCCATCAACCCGGGGAGTGCCAACCAATTCCCTGTCCCCCCAGTGCCACGGCACCACCACGCCGAGGGGCTACTCGAGGAAGGCTCGGAGGAGGGCTTCGGTGCCGGCCAGGTGTTCTTGCATGGTGGCGCGGGCGGTGGCGGGGTCGTGGGTGAGGATCGCGGTCACGATCGCCTGGTGCTGGTGGTTGGAGTGGTCGAGGTTGGGTTGCAGGAGGGGGATGGCGTCCAGGAGTTCGTTGAGGCGCATGCGGACGTCGGCCATCGCCGACGTCAAGGAGGGGGAGCCGGTGACCTCGGCGATGGCCAGGTGGAGGCGGGAGTCGAGGCGGCGGTAGTCGGTGAGGGTGGCGGCGTTGGTGTCGGCCAGGCAGCGCTGGAGGTGGTCGCGTTCGGCGTCGGTGAGGGGGCGGGTGGCGGCGGCTTCCGCGGCGCCGGTCTCCAGGACGAAGCGGAGGGTGAGGGCGTCGTCGAGGCCCGCGGCGAGGTCGCGGGCGAGGCGTTTGGCCGGCGTACGGCGGGGTTTCGGGAGCTGCTCGTTGACGAACGTGCCGCCGTACCGGCCGCGGCGGGACTCGACGTAGCCGGCCTCGGTGAGCGCGTGGATCGCCTCGCGGAGCGTGACCCGGCTGACGTTCAGCCGGGTCGCCAGCTCGCGCTCGGGCGGCAACCGGTCGCCGGGCACGACGACGCCGAGCTTGATTGCCTGCAGCAACCGCTCGACCGTCTCCTCGAACGGGTTCCCGGCCCGGACCGGCCGGAACACCGCGTCATCTGCCTGAACGACCATGGGCCAACACTAGATCGGTGTCACATAGGCGCCCGAGATTCCCCCGTCGACGAGGAACGTGTTGGCGGTGATGAAGGAGGCGTCGTCACTGGCCAGGAACGCGACCGCGGCGGCGATCTCCTCGGGCTCGCCGAAGCGGCCCATCGGGACGTGCACCAGCCGGCGCCCGGCCCGCTCGGGGTCCTTCGCGAACAGTTCGGTGAGCAGCGGCGTGTTCACCGGCCCCGGGCAGAGCGCGTTCACCCGGATGCCCTGGCGCGCGAACTCGACGCCGAGCTCGCGACTCATCGCCAGGACGCCGCCCTTCGACGCGGAGTACGAGATCTGCGAGGTCGCCGCGCCCATCACCGCGACGAAGGACGCGGTGTTGATGATCGATCCGCGGCCCTGCCGTTGCATGTAGGGGATCGCGGCCTTGCAGCACAGGTACACCGACGTCAGGTTGACCTCCTGGACCTTGCGCCACGCCTCCAGCCCGGTGTCCAGGATCGACGCGTCGTCGGGCGGTGAGATCCCGGCGTTGTTGAAGGCGATGTCCACGGCGCCGTACGTGTCGAAGGCCTGCTTGAACAGGTTCTCGACCGCGGCCGGGTCGGTGACATCGGTCGGCACGTACAGCCCGCCGGCCTCGTCCGCGGCGTCCTTGCCCGCGGCGGGATCGAGATCGCCGATCACGACGCGCGCGCCTTCGGCCGCGAACCGCCGTACCGTGGCCAGGCCGATGCCGCTCGCGCCGCCTGTGACCACAGCGACCCGGCCCTCGAGCCGATGAGCCTTGACGTCCATATCAGTCCTCCGTGCTGATGAAGATGTTCTTGGTCTCGGTGAACGCGGCCAGCGCGTCCGGCCCGAGCTCCCGGCCGAGGCCGGACTGCTTGTAACCGCCGAACGGCGTCGAGTACCGCACCGACGAGTTCGAGTTCACCGAGAGGTTCCCGGCCTCGACACCGCGACTGACCCGCAGCGCGCGGCCGACGTCCCGGGTCCAGATCGAGCCGGACAGCCCGTACTCGCTGTCGTTCGCGATCCGCAGCGCGTCGGCCTCGTCCGCGAACGGGACCACCGCGACGACCGGCCCGAAGATCTCCTCCCGCAAGGCCCGGTCACTGGCCGGTGCCAGCACCGTGGGCGGGAACCAGAAGCCGGGCCCGCTCGGCGCAGTCCCTTGGAACGCGGCGTTCTCGACGTACGACGCGACCTGCTCACGCTGCCCCGCGGAGATCAGCGGTCCCATCTCCGTCGCCGGATCCGCCGGATCACCGACCCGGAAGTTCTTCACCGCCGGCTCGAGCAGCTCCAGGAACCGGTCGTACGCCGACCGCTCGACGAGGATCCTGCTGCGTGCGCAACAGTCCTGCCCCGCGTTGTCGAACACGCCGTACGGCGCCTGCGCTGCCGCCTTCTCCAGGTCGGCGTCGGCGAAAACGATGTTCGCGGACTTGCCGCCCAGCTCGAGCGTCACCCGTTTCACCTGGTCCGCGCAGCCGGCCATGATCTGCTTGCCGACGGTGGTGGAGCCGGTGAAGACGATTTTCCGGACCGCGGAATGCGTGACGAAACGGTTTCCGACAACGGTTCCCTTACCGGGCACGACCTCGAAGACGCCGGGCGGGAGGCCGGCCTCCAGCGCCAGCTCGGCGAGCCGCAGAGCGGTCAGCGGCGTGAGCTCGGCGGGCTTCAGAACCACGGTATTTCCGGCCGCCAGTGCGGGGGCGAAACCCCAACCCGCGATCGGCATCGGAAAGTTCCACGGAACGATCACGCCGACCACGCCGAGCGGTTCCTGGAACGTCACGTCGATGCCGCCGGCCACCGGAATCTGTTTTCCGAAAAGGCGTTCCGGCGCGGCCGAGTAGTACGTGAGCACGTCCCGGACGTTGCCCGCTTCCCAGCGCGCGTTGCCGATCGTGTGGCCGGCGTTCTCGACCTCCAGCGCGGCCAGGTTCTCCAGGTCGGCGTCGACCGCGTCGGCGAACCGCCGCAGCAGCCGCCCACGATCGGCGGGCGTCACGTCCCGCCACGTCTCGAAGGCCTTCGCGGCCCGGTCGATCGCCGCGTCGGTCTCGGCCTCGGAGGCGAGTGAGATCGTCCGGATCACCTTCTCGGTGGCCGGATTGATCACGTCGTACGTCATGCTGTGCTCCTGATCAGTGCGGTGAAGAGCCGCAGGTCCTCGGGGTTCTCCTCCGGGTGCCACTGCACCCCGAGCGCGAAGTCGTGGCCTTCCACCTCGGCCGCCTCGACCGTTCCGTCACCCGCGCGGGCCGTGACCTTCAGACCCGGTGCGACGACGTCGAGAGCCTGGTGGTGGTAGCAGCTGCCGAAAACGTGTTCCCCGAGGATCCGTGCGGTCAGCGTCCCCGGCTCGACTTTCACCTCGACGCTGCCGAAGACGGCGGGCTCCGGGCGATGATCGTCGTGGGCGACCACGTCCGGTAGGTGTTGATGCAGCGTGCCGCCCAGAGTCACGTTGAGCATCTGCAAGCCACGGCAGATCGCCAGCAACGGAAGATCACGGTCCAGGGCTTCTCGGATCAGGACCGCTTCGTGGTGGTCCCGGTCCGGCCTGGTGTCGACGGTCTCGGGATGCTGCGTCGCGGCGTACGAACCTGGATCGACGTCGCATCCACCCGCGATGATCAGACCGTCCAGAACGCCCAGGACCGATGGGTCGGTGCCTACGGGCGGCAGTAGCAGCGGCACCCCTCCGGCCGCTACCACCGCGTCCAGGTACACCCGAGGGACCAGCGCGGCCTCGCGGCGCCAGATGCCCCAGGCGGCCGGCTCGAGGTACGTCGTGATGCCGATGCGCGGCCTAGAGACGTTCGAACCCACGGACCCGCTCCCAGTCGGTGACGGCGGCGTCGTACGCGTCCAGCTCGATGCGTGCGGCGTTGCTGTAGTGGTCGACCATCTCGTCGCCGAACGCCGTCCGCGCGAGCTTCGAGCCGGTGAAGAGCGCGGCGGCTTCGCGGAGCGTGGCCGGGACGTGCTCCTTGTCGGACTCGTACGCGTTGCCCTCCAGCAGCGGTTCGAGCTCCAGTTCGTTCTCGATCCCGTGCAGGCCGGAGGCGATGATCGCGGCGACCGCGAGGTACGGGTTCACGTCGCCGCCGGGGAGCCGGTTCTCAACCCGGAGCGAGTCGCCGTGGCCGACCACGCGCAGCGAACAGGTGCGGTTGTCGAGACCCCACGCGATCGCGGTCGGCGCGAAGCTGCCTTTCTGGAATCGCTTGTAGGAGTTGATGTTCGGAGCCAGCAGGTACGTGAACTCGGACAGGCAGGCGAGCTGGCCCGCGATGAACTGCTCCATCAGCCGCGAGAAGCCATGCGAACCGTCCCCCGCGAGCACCGGATCGCCGTCGTCGGCGCGGAAGCTCAGATGGATGTGGCAGGAGTTGCCCTCACGTTCGTCGTACTTCGCCATGAACGTCAGGCTCTTGCCGTGTTTGGCGGCGATCTCCTTCGCGCCGGTCTTGTAGATCGAGTGGTTGTCGCACGTGGCCAGCGCCTCGTCGTACCGGAACGCGATCTCGTGCTGGCCGAAGTTGCACTCGCCCTTCGCGGACTCGACGTACAGGCCGGCGCCGGTCATCCCGTTGCGGATGTCGCGCAGCAGCGGCTCGATCCGGGAGGTGCCGACGAGGGAGTAGTCGACGTTGTACTGGTTCGACGGGGTGAGGCCGAGGTACCGCTTGTTCCACGCGTTCTCGTAGGTGTCGTCGAACACGATGAACTCGAGCTCGGTCCCGACGTACGCCTTGAGTCCTCGCTCCGCGAGGCGGTCCAGCTGGGCCCGCAGCACCTGCCGCGGCGACGCGACCACCGGCGTACCGTCCAGCCACTGCACGTCGCACAGCACGAGCGCGGTGCCCTCCAGCCACGGCACCAGACGGAGCGTGTCCAGGTCGGGCGCCATCACCAGGTCGCCGTACCCGCGTTCCCAGGAGGACATCGTGTAGCCGTCGACGGTGTTCATGTCGACGTCGACCGCCAGCAGGTAGTTGCAGCCCTCGGTCCCGTGCTTCAGCACCTCCTCCAGGAAGTACCGCGCGCCGCAGCGCTTGCCCTGCAGGCGCCCCTGCATATCGGTGATCGCCACCAGTACCGTGTCGACCTCGCCGGCCTCGACCAGCCTGCGCAACTCCTCCACACTCAGCACGGCCACTCCTGGAGTCTATTGGTCTACGTCCAGTCCATTGACTCAAGCCGCCGTGTGGATGTCAATGCGGCCGGTTTCCCTTGACACCGCCTGACCACGGTGCCTCAATTGCCTAAAGGTCTGGGGGGAGACCATTGAGGCGCTGTGTCTAGGAGGCCCGAAAATGAGCAATGACGAGTCCGCCGCCCCAATGACCGACGACGAGAAACGCCTGCATCAGCTGGGTTACGCCCAGGAGCTGTCCCGGACGATGTCCGGGTTCTCGAACTTCGCGGTGTCCTTCACGATCATCTCGATCCTGTCCGGCTGCCTGACCCTGTACGGGTTCGGGATGAACACCGGCGGCCCGGTGATGATCGTCTGGGGCTGGCCGTTCGTCGGCCTGATGACGTTGTTCGTCGGCCTCGCGATGGCGGAGGTCTGCTCGAGCTACCCGACCGCCGGCGGGCTGTACTACTGGTCCGCGAAACTCGCCCGGACCAACGGCGCGGCCTGGTCCTGGTTCACCGGCTGGTTCAACTTCCTCGGCCAGGTCGCGGTGACCGCCGGTATCGACTTCGGCGCGGCGTTCTTCCTGAACGCGTTCCTGGACCTGCAGTTCGGCTTCAGTACGACGCCCGGCCACACGATCCTGCTGTTCGGGATCATCCTGCTGGTGCACGGCCTGCTGAACTCGTTCGGCGTGAAGCTGGTCGCCAAGCTCAACGACATCAGCGTCTGGTGGCACATCGTCGGCGTGGTCTTCATCGTCGGCGCGCTCGTGATCGTGCCGGACAAGCACCAGTCGGCCGGCTTCGTGTTCGGCCACTTCGTCAACAACACCGGCTGGGGCTCCACCTTCTACGTCGCGCTGCTCGGCCTGCTGCTCGCGCAGTACACCTTCACCGGGTACGACGCCTCCGCGCACATGACCGAGGAGACCCACGACGCCGCCCGCTCCGGTCCGCGCGGGATCGTGATGTCGATCCTGGTCTCGCTGGCGGCCGGGTGGGTGCTGCTGATCGGCCTGACCTTCGCGATCCAGAGCTACGACGGCGCGCTCGAGGGCGATATCGGCGTACCGCCCGCGCAGATCTTCATCGACGCGGTCGGCGCCGGGCTGGCCAAGGTTCTGCTGCTGGTCGTGATCGGCGCCCAGTTGTTCTGCGGGATGTCGTCGGTGACCGCGAACTCGCGGATGATCTACGCGTTCTCCCGGGACGGGGCGTTGCCGGGGTCGTCGTTCTGGCACAAGATCAACGGCAAGACCAGGACGCCCACGAACGCGATCTGGCTGGCCGCCGGCGGCGCGTTCCTGCTCGGTCTGCCGTACCTCTGGAACGCGACGGCGTACGCCGCTGTCACGTCGATCGCGGTGATCGGCCTGTACATCGCCTACGTGCTGCCGACCCTGCTGCGGCTGCTCCAGGGCAAGGACTTCCAGCCCGGACCGTGGCACCTGGGCCGCTGGAGCCGCCCGATCGGCATCGTCGCGATCGTCTGGGTCGCGTTCATCACGATCCTGTTCATGCTGCCGCAGGTCAGCCCGGTCACCGGTAGCACTTTCAACTACACGCCGATCGCCGTTCTGGTCGTGCTCGGCTTCGCGGCGGCGTACTGGTTCCTGTCCGCCCGCCGCTGGTTCACCGGCCCCAAGGTCCAAGGCACCGAGGAGGAACTGGCCGCCATCGAGCGCGACCTCGAATCGATCTGACCGCTCTTTGGGCCCCCATCAACCGTTTTCGGCGCCGCGAAACGGTTGGTGGGGGCCCAAAGTCGTCGAAAGACCATCCGGTGCCCCGGCACGATCGTGCCGTCGCGACTGCTCGGAACTGGGCAGTAAGGGGTGACAGGATGGTGGCCAGCAAATTTCCTCATGTGACACTCGCCGTGTCGAACGGTCGTTGACTGTGATAATCGGCGAGGGTAATCCTTCGAGGAGTTGAATGACTGACGACGAGCTGGTCGGGCGTAGCGGACTGGTCGAGCGTGCCACCAAGCAGCTCGAGACCAGCGGCAGCGTGCTGCTCTACGGCCCGACCGGCATCGGCAAGTCGGCCCTCGGGCGGGCGCTCGTCGCGGAGCGTGGCCGGAAAGGCTGCCGGATCCTCAGCGCCGCCCCGTCCAACTCCGAGGCCGGCCTGCCGTACGTCACGCTCCTCGATCTGCTCTCCAACCAGCTCGAATTCGCCTGGCAGGTGCTGCCGGACCACCTCCGGCAGCCCCTCGAGGTCGCCCTGCTCAAGGCGAGCGCCCCGGATACGGTGCGTGACGAGCTGGCCGTGCGCCTCGCCGTACTGCACGTCCTCCGCCGCCTCGCCACGACCGGCCCGGTGCTGATCGTCGTCGACGACATCCAGTGGGTGGACCCGTCCAGCCTCGAAGTGCTCACGTTCTGTGCTCGCCGACTCTCCGAGGGGGTGCACCTGCTCGCCACCGAGCAGGTGGCCGACGGAGACCTTCCGGTGATGGCCGACGCCTGCCCCGAGCCCGTCCTGCAGCTCGAGGTCCCGCCGCTGACGGAGCCCGACGTACTCGGCCTGCTCCGGCAGCGGCTGTCCAGCCCGCTCCCGGTGCGGACGGCGCGCCGCATCTTCACCGCGAGCGCCGGCAACCCGTTCATGGCCCTCGAGCTCGGTCGCGCCGTACTGCGGCATCCGAAAAGCGTCTCGCCCAACGACCCGCTTCCGGTCTCCAGCCGCCTCAAGACGCTGCTCGGTGAGCGTCTCGGCGACCTGTCCACCGACACCCACGAGCTGCTTCTGCACGCTGCATCGTCACCGCGACCGACCACCACGCAGCTCGCCCGGTCCCTCGACCGCCCGATCGACGTCTGCCTCGCCGAGGCGGAAACTCTCGGCCTGATCGACGTTTCCGCCGAGCGGCTCCGCTTCACGCACCCCCTGCTGAGGGAGTTCGTGTACGCCGAAGCCACGTCGGCCGCCCGTCGCCAGGCGCACGCCAAACTCGCCGCCGTGGTCGACGAACCGGTCGAGAACGCGACCCACCGCGCCCTCGCGACCCAGGAAGCCGATCCAGAATTGGCCGCGACGATCGAGGAGGCCGCCACGGTCGCCGCCGGTCGTGGAGCTCCTGGCGCGGCCGCGAACCTGTGGCGGCTGAGCGCGGACCGGACGCCGAGCACCCAGCCCGACGAGCGCGCCCGCCGCCTCACCAGGGCCGCCGACGACGCCGCGGCCGCTGGTCACCTGGCGGAGTCGGCCGACATGGCGCGACTCGCCGTACAGGTAGCGACCACACCCGAGACCAAGGTCCCCGCCCTGCTGCTGTGTGCCGACGCGGTCTGGCCGGAGCGGGATCGCCGGGTCGAGTTGCTCGCGGAGGCGTTCGCTGCGGCCGAGGGCAACAAACGGTTCGAGGCGCGGGTGCGGATCGAGCGCAGCCACAGCCACTACTTCGATCGCAGCCTCGACGACGCGCAGGAGGACGCGCGGATCGCCGAGGCGCTGGCGCGCGAGGCCGGTGACACCGAGGCGGTCGTCGACGCCCTGAGCGCGGCGAGTTCGGTGCTGATGGCCCGCGACGCCGAGGAGACCTCGGACGCCGTACTGGAACAGGCCGCCGAGCTGGCCAAGGGCCTGCCGCTCACCCGGACCGTGGTGAACGCCCGCCAGATGGCCGCGATGCGTGAGCTGTTCCGCGGCCGGACCGACGAGGCGATCGCCGCGATCACCGCGCTGGCCGACGAGGTCCGCGACCACGGCGCGATGCGCTGGCTGGCGTCCGTACTGATCTCCGCGACGGCGATCTACGAGCGCAGCGGCCGCGGCGCCGACGCGCTGACCGCCGGTCACGAGTGCTACCAGCTGATGCAGGACATCGGTGACGAGGCCGAGGTCGGCATGATCATCGCCAGCCGCGCGGAGTGGGTCGGCGGTTCAGCGACCATCGGGCGGCAGCTCGCCGAGTCCGCGCTGGAAGCGGTGCACCTGGTCGGGAACGACGAATGGACCGGCCCGGCACTGGTCAGCCTCGGGCTGATCGGCGTCCTGACCGGCGATCCGCAGCGCGCCGTCGAGGCGTTCGACGCGATCGAGGGCTCGGGCGAGGCCGCGATGCCGTACGACCCGGCGGTGATCCCGTGGCACGCGGACTACGCCGAGGCGCTGGTCGCGGCCGGCCGGCTGGACGACGCGGCCGCCCTGATCGCCGAGATCCGCACCCGCGCCGAGAACCTCGACCGTCGCGTGGTGAAGCTCGGGCTGGACCGCGCCGAGGCGCTGCTGGTCGCCAAGCAGGGCGACCCGGCCGCCGCCCTGGAGCTGCTGGACAAGACCGTCGGTACGGCGGGTGACCGGGTCTACCCGCTCGATCTCGCGCGCTGCGAGCTGACCCGCGGCCGGATCGCCCGGCAGGCCCGTCGCCGCTCGGTCGCCCGGACCGCGTTCCTGGACGCGATCGAGCAGTTCGAGGCGTACGGCGCACCGGCCTGGCGTGAGGTCGCGGAGATGGAGCTCGCGCGCCTCGACGTACCAAGCCGGAGCCGGCAGCCGTCGGAGCTGACCGACAACGAGCAGCAGATCGTCTCGATGGTTCGCGACGGCTCCACGAACCGCGAGATCGCCGCGGCCCTGTACCTGTCGGTGAAGGCCGTGGAGTCGCAGCTGACCCGCCTGTACCGCCGCTTCGGGGTGGCCAACCGGACCCAGCTGCTCAGGATGGTCGACCGCCCTGGTCACAATGGTTAGGTGAAGCTCGAACGGAAGCACGCTCTTGTCCTGCTGGCGATCGCCGCGTGGAACGTCATCACCTACCTGCGCTTCATCAAGGCGCTCGTGGACACCGAGGACCGCCCGACCGGGTACTACGTCGCGCATACCGTCCTGATCGTCGTGAACCTGCTGATCGCGGCGCTGCTCGGCACCTGGGGTGTCCGCGCGTACAAGGCGGCTAAGACCGCGCAAAACTCGCCGGTGTGACCCCGAGCAGTTTCCGGAAGTGCCGGGTGAGGTGCGACTGGTCGTAGAACCCGGCCAGCGTCGCCACCTCCGCGGCCGGACGCCCGTCGAGTAGGTACCGCCGGGCCAGGTCGACCCGTCGCCCGGTGAGGTACCGGTGCGGCGGCATCCCGTACTCCCGGCTGAACGCCCGCACCAGGTGCGCCGGATGCGCAGGCACCACCTTCGCCGCGTCGTCCAGCGTGATGCCGTCCGGCACATGCGCGTCCAGGAGATCCCGCAACTGCGCGGCCACACCCGCATCGGACCGGTCCGCCGGAGCGACCACCTGCCGCCGCAAGTGCTGCTTCAGGCGCTCCTCGATCAGGGTCAGCCGGCTCTGCGCCTCCAGGTCCTCCTGACCGTCCAGCAGTACGCCGTGCAACTGGTGGATCCGGTGCCGCAACAGCGGGTCGACGTACTCGGGCTGGTCCACGGCCGCGCCGATCAGACCCTCACCGAGCCGGTCGGGCGCCAGGTACAGAACACGTTTTCTGAATCCGCCCGGCAGCACCGACCGCCCGTCGTGCGGGACATGCGGCGGCAGCAGCGAGACCTGCGCCTGCGCGAGACCGTGCTCGTGGCGGTCCAGGTCGTACCGCACCGCACCCTCGTCGACGATCAGCACCGTCCACGCGTCGTGCGTGTGGCTCGGGTACGCATGCGACGGAAAATGCGCATGCAGCACCTCGACGACCCCGTCCATCCGAGGCCGCCACGCCCGAACCGTGGCGCCGCTGCTCATAGTCAGAACATACGCTGCTGCCTGTGAAGGTCTACGTGAGTGCGGACATGGAAGGTGTCACCGGGGTCGTCGACGCGGAGGATGTGCAGCCGCCGGGGCGGGACTACGAGCGGGGCCGGGTGCTGATGACCGAGGACGTGAACGCCGCCGTGCGCGGTGCGTACGCCGCCGGCGCGACGGAGGTCCTGGTGAACGACGCCCACGGTCCGATGCGCAACCTGCTGCCCGATCTCCTCGATCCGCGCGCCGGCCTGATCAAGGGCCGCCCGAAGCCGATGGGCATGATGGAGGGCCTCACCCCGGAGTACGACGCCGTACTCTGCGTCGGGTACCACGCCCGCGCCGGCGTACTCGGCGTCCTGAGCCACAGCTTCATGGGCCACGAGATCGAGGACATCTGGCTCGACGACCAGGTCACCGGCGAGATCGGCCTGTTCCACGCGGCCGCCGCGGCGTACTGCGTACCTCTTGCGCTCCTGACCGGGGACGACACAGCCTGCGACGAGATGAAGGCCTGGGATCCCGCGGTCGCGACCGTCCCGGTCAAGTTCGCCAAGGACCGCTTCGCCGCGCAACTCGTGCCCGTCGCCGAGGCCCAGCAATCCATCGAAACAACCACCACCGAGGCCCTCGCCAACCTGACCTCGCCCAACCCGCCCACCGGCCCGCGAACCCTCGCCGTCCGCTGGCAGTCCGCCTCCGTCGCGTCCCACCTCACCGCGATCCCCGGCGTCACCCGCCGCGACGACCGCACAGTCACCCTCGACGCCGACATGCTCCAGCTCTACCGCATGTTCAACCTGTTCCTCCGCGTCTGCTCAGCAGTCACCTCGAACCCGCCGTACTGCTGAGCCGGTTAAGAACGTACAAGACCCCGTCCGGGCGGCCCGTGAGGATTGGGGTGTGGACAAGTTCGATACGAAGATTGCTGTGTTGTTGCGGGACGATCTGGCGGTGTGGCAGCGGTTGAACGTGACCGCGTTTCTGGTGAGTGGGATCGCCGGGACGCATCCGGAGGTGGTCGGGGAGCCGTACGAGGATGCGGACGGGGTGCGGTACCTGCCGATGTTCCGGCAGCCGGTGATGGTATTCGAGGGGTCCAAGGAGTTCATGACGACCGCCCATGAACGCGCGCTGAGCCGGGAGATCGAGCACTCGGTCTTCACTCAGGATCTGTTTGCTACGGGCAACGATCACGACAATCGCGCTGCGGTGAAGGCTGTCCGGACCGCTGAGCTCGACCTCGTCGGGATCGCCTTCTACGGCCCGAAGAACGCCATCGACAAGACCCTCAAGGGCGCCGCCAAGCACCACTGAACCCCGCACCCCAACCTTCCCCAAACCGCACCACCTTCCCCAAACCAGTTTGGGGAGGTTCAGGTGGGTGGTGTTCCCCGGGCTTTGAAGGGGCTTGGGCGGCGGGCTAGCGGGGGGCGAACTTGGTCCAGGTGGCGCCTTGGTCGGTGCTGAGGACCACCTCGGTGGTACGGCGTTTCGGGACCTCGAAGCCGTACATGAGCTGGGCGTCGCCGGAGAGGTCGGCGAGGTCGCCGGGGTAGCCGCGGTCGAGTTTGGCGGCGCCGTCGCGGACCCGGTAGATGCGCGGGCGGTCGCCGGGGCGGCCGCCGAGAATCAGGGCGGTGCCGTCGTCGAAGGCGAGCGGCGGGGCGCTCAGGCTCTTCGGCGGGTTCTCGACCGTGGTCCAGTTCGCGCCGCGGTCGGTGGAGATCTCCATCTTGGACACGGTCTGGCCGGTGGTGCCGACGGTGACCGAGGTCGACAGCAGCGTCTGGCCGTCCGGGCTGATGGCGAGCCGCCCGAGTTGGTTGTGGGTGTCCAGCGACCGCGAGCCCCAGCTCCGGCCGCCGTCGTCGGTCCAGACGACGTCCGTACGGCCGATCCCGGTCAGCATCCAGCAGCGGCCGGACTCGTCACAGACCGGGGAGCGGGTGCCGCGGGTCTTGAGCAACCGGACCGTCGACTCCTCGGGGTTCACCACCACGATCGAGCCCGGCACGATCCGGTCGCTGAGGATCTCGTCCTTCTGGAACGTCGCGGTCGGCAGCCGGTACCGGAGCTTGGTGAGCACCGGGCCGTCGTACGTCAACCGGAACATCATCGTCGCGGCGCCGGTCAGCGTGCCCTCGAGCGGCGGCGCGACCGCGATCGCCTCCTTGCCGGCCTGCAGGGTCGCGTACGGGACCGGCCACTCGGGGGCGGTGGCGCGGGACCCGTCGCGGTCGATCACCGCGGCGAACCTGCAGTTCGGGCCGCTGGTGCAGTCGGACCAGCCGGCCGCCCAGCGGTTCCGGGTGACCATCGTGATCGACAGCACCTGCGCGCGCTCGGAGTTCACCACCGAGCTGCCGGACCGCCCAGCGGCGGCCGGCTCGATGGCGATCTCCGGGTCGGACTGCGACCGGTGCGCGGCCAGGTGCACCACGGCGAGCACGATGGACGTCGTCGCCGCGAGCACCCCGAGGACGAGGAACGGGGGCATGCTGCGGGGTAGCCCGCAGCGCTCCAACAGCTCCACCAGGCGACGGTAGTAGCGGTCGGACAACTCGCGCAGGCGCGGCTCCACAGTCACCCCCCAAGGCACAGGTGTCCCCTGCGAGTCAGGGGCAGGTCGGCGGTGGAATCTTACGTGAGGAGAGGCGCACGCTCACACTCGGCGGAAGATCAGCGCCCGCTTCACTTCCTGGATCGCCTTGGTGACCTCGATGCCGCGTGGGCAGGCGTCGGTGCAGTTGAAGGTGGTCCGGCAGCGCCAGACGCCTTCCTTGTCGTTCAGGATCTCCAGCCGCTGCTCGGTGCCCTCGTCGCGGCTGTCGAAGATGAACCGGTGCGCGCCGACGATCGCCTGCGGGCCGAAGTACTGGCCGTCGGACCAGAACACCGGGCAGGACGTCGTACACGCGGCGCACAGGATGCACTTGGTGGTGTCGTCGAACCGGTCCCGGTCGGCCTGCGACTGGATCCGCTCCCGGGTCGGCTCGTGACCGCTGGTGACCAGGAACGGCATCACCGAGCGGTACGCGTCGAAGAACGGCTCCATGTCGACGACCAGGTCCTTGAGCACCGGCAGGCCCTTGATGGGCTCGACGGTGATCTCCTTCTCCGGGTTCAGGTCCTTGATCAGCGTCTTGCAGGCCAGCCGGTTCCGGCCGTTGATCCGCATCGCGTCCGAGCCGCAGACACCGTGCGCGCAGGACCGCCGGAACGTCAGCGTGCCGTCCTGCTCCCACTTGACCTTGTGCAGCGCGTCCAGCACCCGGTCGGTCGGCTGCAGCGTGACGGAGTACGTCTTCCACTCGGCCTCGTCGACGACCTCGGGGTTGTACCGGAGGATCTTGACCTTGACGTCCATCAGTACTTGCGCTCCATCGGCTTGTAGCGGGTCTGCACGACCGGCTTGTAGTCGAGCCGGATCGTCTCGTTGCCGTCGGCATCGACCTCGCGGTACGCCATCGTGTGCCGCATGAAGTTGACGTCGTCGCGCTTGTCGTAGTCCTCGCGGAAGTGCCCGCCGCGGGACTCCTTGCGCTCCAGCGCGGACACCACCAGCACCTCGGCCAGATCGAGCAGGAACCCGAGCTCGACGGCCTCCAGCAGGTCGGTGTTGAACCGCTTGCCCTTGTCCTGGACGCCGACCTTGCCGAACCGGAGCTTCAGCGCCGAGATGTCGACGAGCGCCTGCTTCAGCGAGCCCTCGGTGCGGTACACCTGCGCGTTCAGGTCCATCGTCGCCTGCAGGTCGGACCGGATCGCGGCGATCCGCTCGTCACCGGTCGAGTTGCGCAGCCCCTCGACGAGCTCGACGACGTACGCCGATGGGTCCTCCGGCAGCTCCTCGAAGGCGGCGGTCGCGGCGTACTCCGCGGCCGCGATCCCGGCCCGGCGGCCGAAGACGTTGATGTCGAGCAGCGAGTTGGTACCCAGCCGGTTCGCACCGTGCACGGAAACGCAGGCGACCTCACCGGCGGCGTACAGGCCCGGGATCACGTCGTCGTTGTTGGCCAGCGCCTCGCCCTTGATGTTGGTCGGGATGCCGCCCATCGCGTAGTGCGCGGTCGGGAACACCGGGATCTGCTCGGTGTACGGCTCCACACCCAGGTAGGTCCGGGCGAACTCGGTGATGTCCGGCAGCTTCGCGTCGATGTGCGCCGGCTCCAGGTGGGTCAGGTCGAGCATCACGTACGCGCCGTCCGGACCGCAGCCGCGGCCCTCGCGGACCTCGTTCGCCATCGCGCGGGCCACCATGTCCCGCGGCGCGAGGTCCTTCACGGTCGGCGCGTACCGCTCCATGAAACGCTCGTTGTCCTTGTTCCGCAGGATGCCGCCCTCACCACGGGCCGCCTCCGACAGCAGTACGCCGAGACCCGCCAGGCCGGTCGGGTGGAACTGGAAGAACTCCATGTCCTCCAGCGGCAGGCCCTTGCGCCACACGATGCCCATGCCGTCGCCGGTGAGCGTGTGCGCGTTGGACGTCGTCCGGAAGACCTTGCCGAAACCGCCGGACGCGAAGATCACCGACTTCGCGGAGAACACATGCAGCTCGCCGGTGGCCAACTCGTAGGCGACCACGCCGCTCGCCTTGCCGTCGGTCATCAGCAGGTCGAGAACGTAGTACTCATTGAAGAACTCGACGTTCTGCTTGATGCACTGCTGGTACAGCGTCTGCAGGATCATGTGACCGGTACGGTCGGCCGCGAAGCAGGAACGCCGTACGACGGCCTCGCCGTGGTTGCGCGTGTGACCGCCGAAGAACCGCTGGTCGATCTTGCCCTCGGCCGTCCGGTTGAACGGCAGGCCCATCTTCTCCAGGTCGAGGACCGCGTCGACCGCCTCGCGGCACATCACCTCGGCCGCGTCCTGGTCGACCAGGAAGTCACCGCCCTTGACCGTGTCGAAGGTGTGCCACTCCCAGTTGTCCTCCTCGACGTTCGCCAGCGCGGCGCACATCCCGCCCTGGGCGGCGCCGGTGTGCGAACGGGTCGGGTAGAGCTTGGTGAGTACGGCGGTCCGGGTCCGCTTGCTCGACTCGAGGGCCGCGCGCATTCCCGCGCCGCCCGCGCCGACGATGATTACGTCGTACTGATGGACCTGCATGACGTCCTTACTTATTTACAGACCGACAACGTGGAGTTGGGGTCGAGGCAGGGGTCGAAGGTGAAGATCACCAGGGTGCCGAGGACCACGATCACGATCGCGGCCGTGATCAGCAAGGCCTTGAGCCAGAACCGGGTCTGGTCCTTCTCGGCGTAGTCGTTGATGATCGTGCGCAGCCCGTTGGTGCCGTGCAGCATCGCCAGCCACAGCATCAGCAGGTCCCAGACCTGCCACAGCGGGTTGGCCCACTTACCGGCCACGAAGCCGAAGTCCAGCGCGGTGATCCCGCCGCCGAGCATCAGGTTCACGAACAGGTGGCCGAGCACCAGGATGACGAGGGCGAGCCCGGACAGCCTCATGAACAGCCAGCTGTACAGCTCGAAGTTGGTCTGCCCGGAGCGGTTCCGGCCGCCGCCCTTCAGTTTGCGGGCGCGGGAGCTGGACCTGGGGGCTGCGATCCCTGGAGCTGATTCGGACATCTCAGCCTCCGAAGACGTGTGTGAGGTGGCGGATGACGAACGGTACGAACAGCACCACCCAGACGACGCCGACCCCGATCATCAGCTGCCGCTGGTAGCGCGGGCCCTTGGCCCAGAAGTCCACCAGGATCAGCCGGACGCCGTTGAAGGCGTGGAACAGGATCGCCGCCACCAGACCGACCTCGAGCAGGCCGACGATCGGGTTCTTGTAGGTGCCGATGACCTCGTTGTAGGCCTCCGGCGAGACCCGCACCAGGGCCGTGTCCAGCACGTGCACCAGCAGGAAGAAGAAGATCCCGACACCGGTGATCCGGTGCGCGACCCACGACCACATGCCCTCCCGGCCGCGGTAGAGCGTGCCGGCTGGTTTGCTGGGCACCAGATCCTCCTCGACGAGTTCACAGAATCGTCTTGATGCTAGACCCGCTGGTTGAGGTGAAATGTCCTGACAGATGTGACATCGGTCGCGATCCGTGTGAGATCGGTCGCGTCGGTGCCGGGATCGAGGGGAGAACACACGGTGAGTTTCTGGATCTGTGCGACCTGTGCGGTCGAGCACGCGGAGCAGGTCGAGGTGTGCTTGATCTGCGAGGACGAGCGGCAGTGGGTGCCCGCCGAAGGGCAGCAGTGGACGACGCTCGAGGAGCTGGCCGCGGCCGGCACCGAGGTCACCGTCGACGAGGTCGAGCCCGGCCTGTACGGCGTCCGCTCGAAGCCGCCGGTGGGGATCGGGCAGCAGTCGAT
Source organism: Kribbella speibonae (assembly GCF_004331375.1). Lineage (NCBI taxonomy): Bacteria > Bacillati > Actinomycetota > Actinomycetes > Propionibacteriales > Kribbellaceae > Kribbella > Kribbella speibonae. The sequence continues at coordinate 241,728 of NZ_SJKC01000003.1, forward strand.
GCTGCTGACAACCGCCGAGGGCAACCTGCTCTGGGACCCGATCGGGTATCTGGACGACGACGCCGTACGCCGGATCCGGGACCTCGGCGACGTGGTGGCGATCATCGCGAGCCACCCGCACATGTACGGCGTCCAGGTCGAGTGGAGCCACCGCCTGGGCGACGTACCGGTGTACGTCTCGGAGCCCGACAAGGAGTGGGTCGCGCGTCCCGACGCGGTGATCCAGACCTGGTCCGGTGAGCTCACACCGCTACCGGGAGTGACCGTCATCCAGCCCGGCGGCCACTTCCCGGGCAGCGCGGTCGTGCACTGGGCGAACGGTGCCGACGGCAAGGGAGTGATCCTGTCCGGCGACACCATCTTCGCCAACCCCGACCGCACCTCGGTCAGCTTCATGCGCAGCTACCCGAACCGCATCCCGCTGTCCGGCGCGGTCGTCGACCGCGTGGCCCGCTCCCTGGACCCCTTCGAGTACGACCGCCTCTACAACAACTTCGGCTCGGTCATCCCGGTAGACGCCAAGTCCGTAGTACGCCGCTCCGCCGACCGCCACGCCGCCTGGACCCGCGGCGACTACGACCACCTGACCTGACCCGGCAGGTCGACAGTACGTATACGTCCACTGGCCAAATAGCCACGCTCAGCCAGGCGCTCCCTGGCGCCCGGCTGAGCGACACCTCCTGTCGACCTGCCGGTCCGTCAGGTCCGCCCGACCGCGAGCCCGTCGATCTGGACGAGCTTGCCGGTGGACGCGCTGACGAACTTGAGGGTGCCGCTGAACAGCGTGCTCTGCACCGGCAGCCCGAGCAGCACCTGCTTGTGCGTCGTCGGGTAGGCCAGGTTCACGGTGGTCAGCAAGGTGTTCCCCGCATACACCGCAACCGACCCACACGTCGGACACCGCGTCGCCACCAGGAAGAACCGCTTCCCCTGCACGGCCCGGGTCAGCGCCTTCCCGTAGGCCGTCGTCTGCGTCGTGGTCCCGTAGTAGAACGTCGACCCGGTCGCCCGCGTCCACCCGGCCGTTGCCAGCGACAACGACCGATCGTCCAACGGCCGCGAGAAACACCGCTCCGCACTCCACTGCCCGAGGTTCCCGAGCTTGTCCTTGGCCCGCACCGAAACGCAGTACTCGTACCCGGCCGCGACCGCGAGGTTCATCGACGTGGCGGTCGTGTTCGTCCACACCTGCACAGGGACGCCGTACTCCCCGGCAGACGTGGCGCGCCGGTACTGCACGTCGTACGACGCGACACCGTTGGGATCCGTCGCCGACACCGTCAGAGTCGCCGTCGCAGCCACCGAGGACTGGTAGTTCGGCCCCGTCATCCGCGCCACCGGTCCGTCCGCGTCGACGGTGATGTCCCGGTACGCCCCGCCGATAACGACCTGGTAGTTCCCGGATCGCAGTTCGGTCCCCGTGAACGGCGAGGTGCACCGTTTGGCCGGCACATACGATCCCTTCACCTCGCACGTGAAGGTGGTGCCGGCCGGGAAGGCCGAGGTGTCGAACGGAATGGAGATGTTCGGTCCCATCACCGCCGCCGTGGGCTTGATCGTCACCCCCGGGTGCTGCCAGGTGACGTCACCCCGCTGCGTGTTCGGCTCCCTGGCCAACTCGTTGAGCATGTACGGATCGCCGCCGTTCACCCCGAGCTGGTAGACACGGCCGCTGGCGGTCAACGCCACGATCCGCTCGGCGCCTGCCCAGGCGATGGCACGTACCTCCGAGTCGAGCGACGGGCTCCGGCGCTCCGTCGTCCCGGCCAGTCGCACCGTGGAGCCGTCCCCGAAGGCGACGTACCGGCCGTCGGCCGAGGCGCGAACCGGCCGGCCGTCCGCCACCTCGGCCGTTTGCGCCAGTGTCGTGACCCGGGCGCCGCCGGCCGCTGCCGCGATCGTCGCGAGCCTGCTCGGCGTGCTGCGGTGGTCCGACACCACCAACGTGCGGGCGTCCGTCGTCCAGCTCGGGCTGGACACCTGGCAGGCGACCTTCAGCGGCGTACCGCCGGTGGCCGCGATCAGAAACACGCACGGGGTGCCGTTTTCGGGGGCCTGGAACGCGATGCGGGTGCCGTCCGGCGACCACGCCAGGTGGGTGACCGGCACCGTGGAAGTCCACAGCTTGACCGGTACGCCGATGTCGCCTTGCGTCACCCTCTGCGTCCACAGAACACGCTCCGTGGTGCCGCTGACGTACGCAAGCGACTGCCCGTCCGGAGAGGTGGTGACGGCTTGCTTCGCCTTGACCGAGTTCGGATCCGGCGGGAACGGCACGACATGGCCGAACTGGTCCGCGGCGGCCAGGTCCCGGCTGTCCGCCTCGCCCTGGGTGACCACCACCTGCTCGATCGCCCGTGGGACGGGCAGGCGCGGACTGACCGGTCCCTCGCCGACTTCGTTCACGAGCGAGACGCCGTACTCGGTCCCGGGAACGGTGCGGGGCTCGACGAAGACGAAGTCGTCCGTCGACTCCTTCACGGGGAACCACTGCACGGTCTCCGCGCCGTTCAGATACTTGTGCAGGTTGTACCCGCGAACCGCCGTACCACCTGCGGTCTGCTGCGACCGCCAGTTCACCGTATGACCGTTGTACGTCGATTGCACCGCCACGTTCTGGGCAGCGGCCACGGCGATGCCTTCACCTTTAAGGGCGACCGTGTGCCGTCCCAAGGAGGTGGAGTCCGTGATGGTCAGGGTGTCCGATTCCGGGCCGATCGACATGGGCAGGAACTGCACGCTCACGGTGCAGGTCGCCGCAGGCTGCAATGTCTGCCGGCAATCGTGCGGCGCGTCCGGATTGAACCGGAAGGGAAAGCTCACGTGGGTCAGGCTGACCCCGTCGATCCGGACAGGGTCGGTTCCCGTGTTCTTGACGACGAACGAGGCGTCCGCGGCCACGCTGTACTTGACCTTGCCGTAGTCGTACTGCTCCGGGGTGACGGACAGCGCCTGGTATCCGGAAGTGCTGTGGTAGCGCAGGTCGATCGCTCTGACGACCGGACTGTTGCCGCAGTCGTACATGCGCAGACTGGCGGCGAGCGTGTCGAGCTCGAGCGTGGCGGTGTAGGCGACGGCGGTGACCGAAAGGTACCCGCTCGCGCTGCAGCTGTGGTCGCCCTGCCTGAACTCGAGCTCCGACGGCTGGAGCGTGTAGTTGCCCGGGCCGGTGATGAACGCGGGAAGCCGCAGCTTCATCGTGCCCGCGGACAGCGTGCGAGATCCGCCGGACGGTGCGGAGACCGTGACCGCGTCGGTGCTCTCGTCGTGCAGCCAGGTGCCGCCGGGGTCCACGTCGAGAGCGAACCGGTCGATGTCGCCGACGGCCGGTGTCGTGGTGTTGCGGGTGGTCGTGACCGGGGCGCTGGTGGCGGCCTCGGCGTCGGTGGTCGCGACGACTCGGTACGAGGCCGTGGTCCCGGGGGCGATGATGTCGTCGACCCAGCTGACGGTGTCGGCGCTCAGCGGGCCGCTGACGTTACCCCAGTCAGCGCTGCCCTCCTTGCGCTCGACGCGGTAGTTCGACGCGTCGACGGCGTTCCAGGTGACGCCGATGCCGGTGCGGGTGGGGAAGACCTGGGCGGTGGGGGCGGTGACGGTGGTTTCGTCGCCGAAGGCTGCGTGGGCGAGGAAGGGGAGGGTGATCGCTGCCAGGGCAGCGGCCAGGGCGGGTTTCAGGGCGCGGCGCATTGAATCTCCAGGGCATGGGGACTCCGGCGCACCCCGAGTGGCACCGGCGAAAGGGAAAGAAGTACAGCTTTACCGGGCCTGACCGCAACCCTGTTGCCACTTCGTGCAAGCGGGATCAGCGGGCTGTGGCGATGCGCTTACGCAGCGAGGCGGGACTGGGTGAGGCGGGTGTGGAGGGCGAGCATGTGGTCGACGCAGGTTTGCCAGTTGTAGAGCTCGGCGCGGTGGCGGGCGGCCGGGCGGCGGTGGGGGAGGTCGGCCAGGGCGAGGACGGCGTCGGCGAGGGCTGCGGGGTTGGCGGGGGCCCAGCGGCCGCAGGTTTCGTCGACGAGTTCGCGGGCGCCGCCGGTGTTGGCGGTGACGACCGGGGTGCCGGCGGCGAGGGCCTCTAGGACGGCCAGGCCGAAGGTCTCGCCGGGGCAGACGGACAGGGCGATGTCGGCCTCGGCGAGGTGCTTGGCGAGGGTACGGCGGCCGTCGACGTACCCGTGGAACGTGACGGGCGCGTCCCCGGCGATCTCGATCAGCTCGTCGAGGTGCGGGCCGGTGCCGTAGACGTCCATCCGCACGTTCACGCCGCGGCGGTGCAGCTCGGCGGCGGTGGCGACCGCGAGATGCGGGCTCTTCTCGCGGGACAGCCGGCCCGCGTGCACCAGCTTCAGTACGCCGTCGTCGACCGGTTCGCCCAGCGACGGGTGGAACGTGTCGAGGTCGACCCCGAGCGGGATCCGGACCAGCGGTGTCGTCACCTCGTCGAACTCGGCTGCGGCGTAGCGCGAGGTCACCACGACGGCGTCGTACGTGCGGCCGAGGATCTTGTACAGCGCGGCGACGGTCGCGACCATCCCGAGCTGGCTGTACTTGACCCCGTCGCCACCCCATTTGACCGGCCGCTCGCCGAGCATCCGGCCGGGACGCAGTACGTCGTTGCCGCCGAGCTGACCCGGACGGGCTGCGCCGAGCGCGAGCATCGCGTCCAGCCGCTCGTGGCTGAACAGGACCGTGCCGATGTCGTTCTTGCGGGCCCAGCGCGCCACCGGGAGCAGCGTCGACTTGTCGGAGATCTCGACCGTGGTGGGCCGGAACCGCTTCAGTACGTCGACCACGGTCCACGGCGTCGTGATCAGCCGGTACCCGCCGCTCACCTTCGGCGCCTTGACCCGGACGATCGTGCCCAGCTCGGTCTCGACCACGGAGTCCTTCTCGCCCGGCGTGATCACGATCCGCTCGGCGCCGGCCTCGACGTACCCCTGGCCGATGTGCTCGATCGCGGTCCGCATCCCACCGGACGTCGGCCCGACGAAGTTGGCCAGCTGGGCGATGCGCAATCCCGTCATGCCACCCGCCGGACGGCCGCGGCCTCTTGGAGTACTTCGGCGTAGTGGCGATCGACGAGGTCGTCGACGACGGCCGGCCAGGTGCGGGACTGCACGCGCTGCAGGCCGCTTGCGGCCATCCGTCCGCGGGCCGTCGGGTGGTCCAGAAGCGTCTTCACCGCGGATCGCAGCGAGCCGGGCTTGCCGGGCTCGAACAGCAGGCCGTTCTCGCCCGGGTGGATCAGGTCGAGCGGTCCGCCCGCGGCCGGGCCGACGGTCGCGACGCCGGAGGCCTGCGCCTCCTGGATCGTCTGGCAGAACGTCTCGTGCTCACCGGTGTGCACGAACACGTCCAGCCCGGCGAAGATCGACGCCAGGTCGGCGCCCCGGCGCATCCCGAGGAAGGTTGCCGTCGGCAACGCGTGTTCCAGGGCGGCGCGGTCCGGGCCGTCGCCGACGATCACGATCCGGCAGTCCAGGTCGGTCAGCTCGGCGAGTCGCCGGACCTTCTTCTCAGCCGCCAGCCGGCCGACGTACCCGACGATCGGCCGGCCGTCCGGGGAGATCTCCCGGCGCCACCGCTCGTCACGGTTCGATGGGTCGAACAGGTCGAGGTTCACGCCGCGGCCCCAGCGGTGCACCCGCGGTACGCCGCGCTGCACCAGCGCGTCGACGGCCGAGGTCGACGGCGCGAGGGTGCGGTCGGCGCGGGAGTGCGTACGGGTCACCCAGCGCCAGATCCCGCGGTCCGCGGCGGCGTACCAGGGGTACTGGCGGGCGAAGCCGGCGATATCGGTCTGGAAGATCGCGACCGTCGGTACGCCGAGCTTGCGGGCCGCCCGCAGCCCGTACGCGCCGATGATGAACGGCGAGGCGAGATGCACCAGGTCGGGCCGGAAGTCGGCCATCGCCCGCTCGATCGACGGGTCCGGCAGACCGACCGGGTACTCCTTGTAACCCGGCGTACGGAAACTCCGGGCGCGGAGCACCGGGACGTCACCGTAGCTGTCGGGACCCGGTCCGGGGGCGATGATCAGCAGGTCGTGCCCGCGGGCACGCAGCCGGTCGGCGACGTGGCGAGCCGTGTTCGCCACGCCATTGATCTGCGGCAGGAAGGTCTCGGCCACCATCACGATTCGCACACTTCGAAGGTTCCTCACCGACCATGAACTCTGGGCGACGCGTCCGTGACACCGCGTCGAGGCCCTGTCGACAGGTGCGGGGCCTTGAAGTGTCCTTCAGGTTGCCACCGGGCTGTGCTTGGTTAGTCGCATGCGAAATCTGGGGGTCGTTGTCGCGGTGCTGATCGTGGGTTCGGGGGTGATCGGGTTCGCCGCGCTGTGGTGGTGGGCCGGACGGGCGGTCGACCGGAACCAGGGCAAGGCGTCGATCAGCTGGTGGGGCACGCGGAACGGTTGGCGATACACGAACGGGACCGACGGGCTCCTCGATCGCTTCCACGGCGCGCCGTTCGACGAGGGGACCAGCCACGACGTCCAGGACCTGCTGTCCGGAAGCACGATCGCGGGCCGGCCTGCGCTGCTGATGCAGTTCAGCTGGTACCACGCGCCGGACCTGCCGCAGGGCAAGGAGACCGGTGCGAGCGGCCTCCGCAGCGGAGTGTGCGCGGCGGCGGTGGTCGAGCTGCCGACCGCGTTACCCGCTCTGTCCGTACGGCGTTCCGCGCTCGGTGGAGGTATCGACTTCGAGAGCGGCCGGTTCAACGAGGCGTTCCGGGTGGAGGGTGCGGACCTGAAGTTCGCGCACGACGTGGTGAACCCGCGGGTGATGGAACTGCTGCTGGACGACCCGGCGGCGCCGACGTTCCGGATCGAGGGGCCGATGCTGGTCGTCTGGCGGGAAGGGAAGGTGACCGATGCCAAGGTCCTTCGTGAGCTGGCCGAGTTCACGGCGCGCCTGCTGGAGCTGATCCCCGCGTTCGCGCTCGAAGGCGGATCGCCTGGCGACGGTCCGATCTCGACGATGCCGCCCGAACTCCTCGGTGAGCCGCCGTCCGGGGCGATCGCGTTCCTGCAGAAGCTCGAGTACCGCGGTCACCAGATCGAGCGGTACGAGCATGTGTCGGAGATGTGGCAGCAGAAGAACTGGGCGATCGTGGTCAAGATCGATGTGCCCTGGGTGTGGCCGGTCTGTGTGTCGGCCTCGAAGGCGCTGGTGCCATCCGGGGTGAGGCCGCGGTTCGACGACGAGTACCTGACCGGCGATCCGGCGTACGACGAACTGTTCGCCACGGGCACGCCGCAGCCCGATTTCGCCAAGGTGCTGTTCACCCCGCAGTTCACCGACTTCCTCGCCAACGATCCGCGGGCGCTCCGCGCGATGCTCGTCTGCAAGGGCGAGAACTATCGCGCGCAGCTGTGCGTGATGACCCATGGCCGTCTCGCCGACCAGGAACTGGCCGACACGCTGACCGACCTGGTGTGCGACGTGCGTGAGCGGCTGCCGGCCGAGACACTCGCGTTCCGCTGGTAGGAACCGGCCGCCCTGGCCGTGGAGACCAGGGCGGCCGATCGGCTACGGCGTACTGAACAGGTGAATCATCGACCGGCGGACCAGGTCGTTGCGCATCGCCTGCGTGGTCAGGCCTTCGGTGCCGAATCCGACGTACACGGTGTCTCTGGTCGTGACGCCGGCTCCTTCGAGGAAGGCGGTGGTGGTGCGGATCCAGTCGTTCGGGTTCGCCGCCGAGCCAGGTGGCGGACCGGCCACGGCCCAGCCGCCGAGGTCGGTCTCGAACGACGTCGTCACGGTCGTGCCGGCCGTGACCGTCGTGTCGTCGACGAACGCGCCGAGGCCCTGGGTTCCCCAGTCACTGACGTAGCTGATCGAGAGTTCGACCTGCTTCCCGGCGTACGGCGCGAGATCGACCTTCCAGTCCTGCCAGCCCGCGCTGGAACCGGTTGCCGCGTTCCAGATTCCGGTGGTGCCGACCGGTGAGCAGTCGGTGCCCTGGTAGTGCCCGAGCTGTGGATGCAGAGCCGCGACCCATCCGGCCGGGCAGCTCTGGCCGGTGTCCTGTGCCGTGTGGCCGTTCAGGTCCGGCAGCGTCGTCCAGTCGTCCTGACCGACGGTGTGGGCCTCGACGAAGACGTAGTCCCAGTCCGCCTCGGTGTCGTAGGAGAACTTGAACGCCAAGGACGGCTGGTCCGCGGCGGTCACACTGGCCAGATCCACGGTGCGGGTCAGCCGTTTGTAGCTGATGTCGCCCCGCTGGCTGTACACGTACTGCGAACCCGTGACCGGCTCGAACGGCGCAGAGCCGGGCCGATCCCACTTCAGGGGCGCCGAGCTCGCGAACTGCGGGAACTGTGCCGTGGGCAACACACTCGACGTCAGGACGAACGCTGCCGTGTGGTCCTGGTTGTTCGCCGAGTCGCCGCCGTTGAGAGTTCCGGCGTACCCGTTGAAGGCGCCGGAAACCCCGAGGATCGGGAACGGGTTCCCGTCCGGGTCGCTACCGCTGTTGTCGACGTAGCTGTAGGCGCCCAGCCAGTACTGCTCGAAGTCGTTCAGCAGCTGGATGCACGGATACAGCGTTGGCGTGGTGCACTCACCTTGCTGCTCCTCGAACGGGTTGTACCAGTACGCGCCGTCCTGACTGCTTGCGTAGCTCGCGTACTTTCCGGTGTGCAGGAGCTTGCCGCCCTCGTTGAGGTAGTCGCGGACGGACAGCTCGAGGTCGAGGGCCAGTTCGGCCGCCGTACCTGCGACCTGGCCGACCTCGCGCGTGATGATGTCGTCGCCGGTCTCCCACACGACCGCCTTGTAGTGCGAGAGAACGCCGAGGTGGTGCGGCGCGGTCCGGTTGTTCGCGTCCACGTCGTACACGTCCGAGGAGATCCCGCTCGCGGCGAGCGCTGCGGCGTACTCGTCGGCGTACTTGGCGGTGGCGACGCCCTGGGCCGGGCTGAGGCCGGTCGTGTCCTCGGCGGCCAGGATCAGCACCTTCCCGCCGATATCGGTCGACACCTTGTAGGTGAAGTGATCGCTGGCGACCGCGCCCTTGCCGGGCTTGAAGCCGCTGAACCAGACCTCGACCGAGTCGCCAGGTTTGGTACGTCGTACCGTGCCGCGGAACTCGGCGTAGTAGTGGTCGTCGGAGTTGCCGTAGCGCTCCCCGCCCTTCCACTCCGACACCTTGTCACTGACCGTGCGGCCGCCGTTGACCTTGTAGTTGAGCTGCAGGTTCTTCAACGCCCGCTTGGCCGTCACCGCGACCGGCTGGGTGGTTCCGTACGAGACCTCGAACGGGTCGGCGACCAGATCGGCGGCCGTCGCGCCGACCACGGACACCGGGTCGTCGGGATCGTGCGAGGACTTCGCGACCGACAGCGCGAACGGGATGTTCTTGGCGAACTCGGCCTGGATCAGGGTCTCGTCGTCGGGGAACGTGAAGACGCTGATGCAGTCCTCGGGCTTCCACTGGTCGTTGGGATCCACGGCCGACGCGCTCTGGCAGGTCGACATCTCCGGCGTGAACGCGAGCGTGCCGTACCTGTTCGTCGCGTGCCCGTCGGTCTCGCCGTTGGTGGTGTAGAGCTCGGCGGAGATGTCCGGGTCGTAGCCCGGGACAGCCGGGTTCGCGTCGTCGCCGGCCATCGCCGCGGAGATGACGTCATCCGGCGAAGGCGTGCTGACCTGCCAGCCGACGCCGTACAGAATGAGCTGCGCGGCCGAGTGGTAGTTGATCAGCTCGGTGAAGCGGACCCGGTTGAACAGGCCGTCGAGGGCCTTGGTCTCCGGCTCGGAGTTCGGGCCGCTGCCGCGGTAGGTGTCACTGATCGGATCGGGGGACGAGCCCTCGTTGTCGTAACCCCACTTGGTCGCGAGGTTGCGGTTCAGGTCGACGCCGTCGCCGGGGGCGATGGTCCCGTCGCCGTTGTTGTCGCGGAGGTTCTTCCGCCACAGCCGGTCCCCGGTGAACGTGTAGTCGTAGCCGTCGGGGTTGGCGACCGGCATGAACCACAGTTCGGTGGTGTTGACCAGCTTGGTGATCTCGGCGTTGCTGCCGTAGTTGTCGAGGACGTGGTGGAGCAGCCGGCGGACCATCTCGGGGGTGATCCACTCGCGCGCGTGCTGGGCGCCCATGTACAGCACCGACGGACGCGTACCGTCCTTGGACTGACGGGCGTTCTTGGTCACCTTGACGGCGAGCATCGGCTTGCCCTGCACCGTCGTACCGACCCGGACCAACTTGGCCAGCGCCGGATTGGCGGCCGCTGTCGTGCTCAGCTCCTCGGCGAGCCCACCGGCGCCGCTGTAAGGGCGGAACACCGTCGGGCCGGCCAGTGCGAGCCGGGCGGCCTCGTCCGAGGCGTCGCGGCCCTTCACCTGCTTGACCTTCAGGTCGACGCCGTCGGAACGGAGCTTGTCGGCCTGCCGGTCGGTGATGACGACTTCGACCTTGGCCTTGCCGTCGGCGGTCCGTCCGGTGGTCAGGCCCTCGCGATCCACGCCGATGTCCGCCAGCTTCTGCAGTTGCTGCGGATCCAGTTCGCCGACGTAGACCTCCAGGCCGTCACCCCCCGGCCCTGGTGCTGCGGTCGCTGCCGGCCCTGCGGCCAGCGCCCCCGCTACGACTGCCAGTACTGCTAGTCCTGTGATGAGAACAGGAGATCTACGCATGTCGCCCCTCCCCGGTCGACGGTGCATACTGTGACGCAGCCTCCTGTGACCCAAGTCACAAGTCAACAGCCCGTGGTCTCCAATCACCTGGCGTGCTCGATCTCACCCGGGCTGTGCATACCAGTGGGAGTGTGGTTCGGCCTACGGTTGGAGGATGAGTCATCGGAGCGAGTCGGGGTTCGAGTTCGCGCCGGTGTACGGGCCGCTGGACGGGTTCGACGCCGGGGCGAAGCTGGGGGAGCCGGGGCAGTTCCCGTACACCCGCGGCGTGTACCCGACGATGTACACCCAGCGGCCGTGGACGATGCGGCAGTACGCCGGGTTCGGGACCGCGGCCGAGTCGAACCAGCGGTACCACCAGCTGATCGACCACGGGACCATGGGACTGTCGGTCGCGTTCGACCTGCCGACCCAGATGGGGTACGACTCCGACGCCCCGATCGCGCACGGCGAGGTCGGCAAGGTCGGGGTGGCGATCGACTCGATCGACGACATGCGGGTGCTGTTCGACAAGATCCCGCTGGACCAGGTGTCCACCTCGATGACGATCAACGCGCCCGGGTCGGTGCTTTTGCTGCTCTACCAGTTGGTCGCCGAGGAGCAGGGCGTCTCCGGTGACAAGCTCACCGGCACGATCCAGAACGACGTACTGAAGGAGTACATCGCCCGCGGCACCTACATCTACCCGCCGAAGGAGTCGTTGCGGCTGATCTCGGACATCTTCGCCTATTGCCAGACGGAGCTGCCGCGCTGGAACACGATCTCGATCTCCGGCTACCACATGGCCGAGGCCGGGGCGACGCCCGCGCAGGAGATCGCGTTCACGCTCGCGAACGGCATCGAGTACGTCCGCGCCGCGGTCGCCTCCGGGTTGGACGTGGACGAGTTCGCGCCGCGTCTCTCGTTCTTCTTCGTCGCGCGGACGACGTTGCTCGAGGAGGTCGCGAAGTTCCGGGCGGCACGGCGGATCTGGGCGCGGGTGATGCGGGATACCTTTGGTGCCGAGAACCCCAAGTCGTTGATGCTGCGGTTCCACACCCAGACGGCCGGGGTGCAGCTGACCGCGCAGCAGCCCGAGGTGAACCTGGTACGGGTCGCGATCCAGGGGTTGGCCGCCGTACTCGGTGGGACCCAGTCGCTGCACACGAACTCGTACGACGAGGCGATCGCGCTCCCGACCGAGAAGGCGGCCCGCCTCGCGCTGCGTACGCAGCAGGTCCTCGCCTACGAGACCGACGTCACGGCGACGGTCGACCCGTTCGCCGGCTCGTATGTTGTCGAGTCGCTCACCGACGAGGTCGAGGAGGCGGCGGTCGCGTTGATGGAGCAGGTGGAGGAGTACGGCGGGGCGGTCGCGGCGATCGAGAAGGGGTACCAGAAACAGGAGATCGAGCGTTCGGCGTACCAGATCGCGCAGGAGATCGACTCCGTCGAGCGGGTGGTCGTCGGGATGAACAAGTTCAAGATCACGGACGAGGAGCCGTACGAACCGCTGCGCGTCGACCCCGCCATCGAAGCCCAGCAGGTTGCCCGCCTCGCCACCCTCCGAGCCACCCGCGACCAGACCGCGGTCGACGAGGCCCTGACCGCCCTCAAAAAAGCTGCCGAGGGCAACGACAACTGCCTCCACCCCATGAAACAAGCCCTAAAAGCCCGAGCCACCGTAGGCGAAGTCTGCAACACCCTCCGAGAAGTCTGGGGCATCTACATCCCCGCCGACACCTTCTAACCGACACCGCTCCGCGGCGGCTGTTTGGTTGCCGCCTTCGGCGGGGTGCGCGTGGGGTGGTGCTGAGCTGGTGCGGTGGCGCCGGGTGCTGTCACGGGTCGGTGGGTGTCGCGGCACAGGAATGGATATCCCCTCGTGTTGGGGGTTCTCCCCTCGCACACCAGCGGAGAACCCCCACGCCGAGGGGATAACCCCTCTTGTGCCGCCCGGGGAGCGACGCTCAGTCGAGGAGGGCGGTGGTGGTTAGGAGGGTGGTGCCTACGGTGATGGCTTCTTCGGAGGGGTCGAAGCCGGGGGTGTGGAGGTCGGGGGCGGTTTCTTGGGTGGGTGGGCGGACGCCTAGGCGGGCCATGGCGCCGGGGACGTCATCGAGGTACCAGGCGAAGTCTTCGCCGCCGAGGCTCTGGTCGGTGGGGGCGATGGCGCTGGAGCCGAGGGTTTGGTGGACGGCGTTCTGCAGGACGTTGATCGCGTGGGCGTCGTTCATCACGGGCGGTACGCCGCGGGTGACCTCGGTGTCGACCTCGACGCCGTACGGCGCGACGATCTGGGCGGCCAGTGACGGGATGAGTTCCTCGGCGAGTCGCCACGCGTTGACGTCGAGGCAGCGCAGGGTGCCTTCGGCCTCGCCGCGGGACGGGATCGCGTTGGCGGCGGAGCCGGACGTGATGCGGCCCCAGACGAGGGACATGCCGGCGCGGGGGTCGACGCGGCGGGAGAGCGCAGCGGGGAGCTCCGAGACCAGGGTCGCCAGCGCGTAGACCAGGTCGGCGGTGAGGTGCGGCCGGGAGGTGTGGCCGCCGGGGCCGGTGAGCCGGACGAGCAGCCGGTCGGCGGCAGCGGTCAGTGCGCCGACGCGCAGGCCGACCTGGCCCACCTGCAGCCGCGGATCGCAGTGCAGACCGTAGATCCGCCGTACGCCGTCCAGACCGCCCGCCGCGATCACCCCGAGCGCACCACCGGGCATGACCTCCTCGGCGGGCTGGAAGATGACACGGACCCGCCGGTCGAGGTTCCCGTCGCGCGCCATCCCGGCCAGTACGAGCGCCGCACCGAGCAGCGCGGAGGTGTGTACGTCGTGACCGCACGCGTGAGCCACCCCGTCGAGGGTCGACCGCCACGGCGCCTCCACGCCGTCCGGCACCGGCAGGGCGTCGATGTCGGCGCGCAGCGCGACGCAGGTGTCGCCGGACCCGATGTCGCAGATCAGCCCGGTCCCGGTCGGCAGCACCCGCGGCGACAGCCCGGCCTCGATGAGCCGCTTCTCGAGCAGTTCGGTCGTCCGCACCTCGTGCCACCCGAGCTCCGGGTGCGCGTGCAGATCGCGCCGTACGTCGACCATGTCCTCACGGACCGCCTCGACCCGCGCCAGCACGTCTGCGACCAGTAGCTGATGACTCATCCCGAGATTGTGACAGCACGGGTACGCCGGGACGCGCCGAGCCCACCGCTCTTCACCGGCTGTGATCGCCACGCTCGGTGAGCGCGACCACGGAGCGTGCGCACGGTGACCTGGGAAGCGCGGGCGGTGACCACACCGGAGAAGTTGTCGAAATGTGACGCGGATGCCGGTCACTTTCCGGTATCGAGGCCTGCTTGACGTTCAAAGAAACACTGACCGCGCCCTATAGTCTGCGGATGCGGCACGTGGGGGAAGGCGTGCGGCGGGTCAACGTATCTGGTCGACGAAGGAGACTTCCGGTGAAGAAGTACGTGCGGGGAACGGCGATCGTGGGCGTGCTGACGCTCGCCGTCGCCGCGTGTGGCAGCAAGCCGACCGAGGAGAACGCAGGCGGTAGCGCCAACAAGGACTTCAAGGCCTGCATGGTCTCCGACTCCGGGGGCTTCGACGACAAGTCGTTCAACCAGACCTCGTACAAGGGCCTGCAGGACGCGGTGAAGGAAAAGGGCCTGACCGAGGTCAAGGCGGAGTCGAAGTCGGACAACGACTACCCGACCAACATGACCGCGATGGTGAGTGCCAAGTGCAACATCATCGTCTCGGTCGGCTTCAAGCTCGAGGACGCCACCGACAAGGCGGCCGTGGCCAACCCGTCGATCAAGTTCGCGATCGTCGACTCGGCGCCGGCGAAGCCGATCGAGAACGTGAAGCCGCTGGCCTTCAACACCGCGCAGTCGAGCTTCCAGGCCGGGTACCTGGCCGCCGCGATGAGCAAGTCCGGCAAGGTCGGCACGTTCGGCGGCCTGAAGATCCCGACCGTGACGATCTTCATGGACGGCTTCGCCGAGGGCGTGCGCTACTACAACACGCAGAAGAGCAAGAACGTCCAGGTGCTCGGCTGGGACGACGCCAAGCAGGCGGGTCTGTTCACCGGTGACTTCGAGGACAAGGCCAAGGGCCAGAACAACGCGCAGAACCTGATCACCCAGGGCGCCGACGTGATCTTCCCGGTGGCCGGCCCGTCGGGTCTCGGCGGTCTGCAGGCGGCCAAGGCCAGCAACGGCAAGGTGAACGCGATCTGGGTCGACACCGACGGCTGCGAGAGCGCCGCGGAGTACTGCTCGGTGCTGCTCACCAGTGTTGCGAAGGGTATGGACGTCGCGGTCAAGGACGCCATCGTCTCGGTGGTCGACAACAAGTTCGACAACACCCAGTTCATCGGCACGCTGGAGAACGGCGGCACCAAGCTCGCGCCGTTCCACGAGTTCGACAGCAAGATCCCGGCGGACGTGAAGTCCGAGCTGGACCAGATCAAGGCCGACATCATCAGCGGCAAGATCACCGTCCAGTCGAAGGTTCAGCCGAAGGCATCCTGAACCACCGCTCACTTGCGTAGTACGGTGCGAGCCAGGAAGGCAGACCTACAGGTCGTCGCCTTCCTGGCTCGCCGTCTGAAGGGGAGGCTGCCCGCATGCACCTCGAGCTGTCAGGCCTGACCAAGAGTTTCGGCTCGCTGGTCGCCAACGACCACATCGACCTGGTCATCGAGCCGGGGGAGATCCACTGCCTGCTCGGTGAGAACGGGGCCGGCAAGAGCACGTTGATGAACATGCTCTACGGGCTGTTGCAGCCCGACTCGGGCGAGATCGTGATCGACGGCGAGAAGGTGCAGATCACCTCGCCGAGCGACGCGATCAAGCACGGGATCGGCATGGTCCACCAGCACTTCATGCTGGTCCCGGTGTTCACGGTCGCCGAGAACATCATGCTCGGCCGGGAGAACACCCGGGCCGGCGGCGTCCTGGACCGGAAGAAGGCGCACGCGCTGGTCACCGAGCTGTCCGACCGGTACGGGTTCGAGGTCGACCCCGAGGCGCTGGTGGAGGACATCCCGGTCGGGGTCCAGCAGCGGGTGGAGATCATCAAGGCGCTCACCAACGACGCCCGGGTGCTGATCCTGGACGAGCCGACCGCGGTGCTCACGCCGGCCGAGATCGACGAGCTGATCGGCGTCATGCGCCAGCTCAAGGAGAACGGCACCTCGATCGTCTTCATCACCCACAAGCTCAAAGAGGTCAAGGCGATCGCGGACAAGATCACCGTGATCCGCCGCGGCAAGGTGGTCGGGCAGGCGGAGCCGTCCGCGTCCGAGGAGGAGCTCGCCGAGCTGATGGTCGGCCGCGCCGTCGACCTGGTCGTGGACAAGGACCCGGCCGACCCGCAGGACGCCGTACTGCGGGTCGAGGGGCTGACCGTGATCGACGAGCGCGGGTTCACCGCCGTCGACGACGTGGACCTGGAGGTGCGCGCGGGCGAGATCCTCGCCGTGGCCGGTGTCCAGGGCAACGGCCAGACCGAGCTCGCCGAGGCGCTGCTCGGGCTGACGCCGATCGCGGCCGGCACGATCTCGCTGGACGGGCGCGACCTGACCGGCCGGACCACCCGGCAGCGACTCGACGCGGGGATCGGCTACGTTCCCGAGGACCGCTGGCACGACGGCTTCGTGGACTCGTTCTCGGTGGCCGAGAACCTGGTCCTGGACCTCTTCCGCAAGCCGCCGTTCGGCAACGGGCTGACGCTGCACACCGACGAGATCGAGAAGAACGCGGAAGCCCGGGTGGAGGAGTTCGACATCCGCACCCAGAGCGTCGACGACCCGTTGTCGTCGCTGTCCGGCGGCAACCAGCAGAAGGTCGTGCTGGCCCGTGAGCTGTCCCGTCCGCTGAAGCTGCTGGTCGCATCGCAGCCGACCCGCGGGGTGGATGTCGGCTCGATCGAGTTCCTGCACCAACGGATCGTGAAGGAGCGCGACAACGGTACGGCGGTCCTGATCGTGTCCACCGAGCTGGACGAGATCGCCGCGCTGGCCGACCGGGTCGCGGTGATGTACCGCGGGAAGGTGGTCGGCGTCGTACCGGCCGACACTCCCCGCGACGAACTGGGCCTGATGATGGCCGGCGCCTCGAAGTCGGAGGCGCACGATGTGGCGATCGAGAACCCGACGACCTTGGGAACCATCTGATGAGCACTGAGACAGAGGCCGCTCCGGCGCCCGTGCCGCCGGTCAAGGAGCCGCAGCGGCGGTCCGGCCTGCCGTCGTGGGCGATCCAGGGCCTGGTCTCGCTGAGCGCGATCGTGCTCGCCCTGCTGGTCGGGGCGATCCTGATCATCGTCGGCGACGAGCAGGTGCAGAGGGCGGTCGGGTACTTCGGCGCCGCGCCGATGGACACCGTCTCCGCCGCGCTGACCGCGGTCGGCGAGGCGTACAAGTCGCTGGCCGTCGGCGCGCTGGGCGGCTGGACGCCGATCAGCGAGTCGTTGACCCAGGCAACGCCGCTGATCTGCGGCGGTCTCGCGGTCTCGCTGGCGTTCCGCACCGGACTGTTCAACATCGGCGCCCAGGGCCAGCTGATCACGGGCGCGATCCTCGCGTCGTACGTCGGATTCGCGTGGCACCTGCCGCCGGTCCTGCACCTGGTCCTGGCGATCGTCGCCGGTCTGATCGGCGGCGCGATCTGGGGCGGCGTGGTCGGCCTGCTGAAGGCCCGGACCGGCGCGCACGAGGTGATCGTGACGATCATGCTGAACTACGTCGCGATCTACCTGCTCGCGTGGCTGCTGACCACGAAGACGTTCCAGCGTCCCGGGCGGACCGATCCGATCTCCCCGATCGTCGACAGCAACGCGCAGTACCCGAAGTTCGGCGACACCCGGTTGCACCTCGGCTTCGTGGTGGCGCTGGTGGCCGCGGTCTTCGTCTGGTGGCTGCTGAACCGCTCGACGATCGGCTTCGAGCTCCGCGCGGTCGGCGCGAACGCGGACGCGTCCCGGACCGCCGGTATGTCGGTCGGCCGCGCCTACGTGATCGCGATGGTCGTCGCCGGTGCGCTCGCCGGTCTGGCCGGGACCCAGCAGGTGCTCGGCACCGACCTGCCGCTGACCGACGGGGTCGCGGCCTCGGTCGGGTTCGACGCGATCACGGTCGCGCTGCTGGGACGCGGTACGCCGCTCGGCACCGTCCTGGCCGGTCTGCTGTTCGGCGCGCTGAACGCGGGCGGTCTGCAGATGCAGCTGATCACGCAGACGCCGCTGACCCTGACCACTGTCCTGCAGGCCGTGATCGTGCTGTTCGTCGCGGCCCCGGCCCTGGTGCGCTCGATCTTCCGCTTCCTGCCGAAGGAACGCGGAGCGGGCGCGGTTCTCGCGAAAGGCTGGAACGGATGAGCGAGACAACTCCGGACGCGGTCCCGGCGGCCGCGCCCAAGCCGCAGGTCATCGAGGCCCCGGCCGACCGGACCCGACGGCTGCGGGTCGGGGGCGTGATGGTCGTGTTCGCGCTGATCGGCCTCGCGCTGGCGGCGTTCACCAAGGGCGGAAAGGCGACGTTCCAGCTGGTCTCGGGCGATCTGGAGAACAACCTGCTCGGGGTGCCCGCGCAGCCGGTCGCGATCGTCCTCGGGATTCTCGGGGTCGGCGCGGCGGTCGCGTACGTCCTGCGCCAGGTCCCGCAGCGGTACGCCGGCTGGCTGGCCGCCGTCCTGGGGGTCGCCTTCATCGGCGCGTTCCTGTGCTGGGCGGCCGCGGGCAAGACGTTCCCGCTGGCCAACCAGTTCCAGGGCACGCTGAACTTCGCGACGCCGCTGATCCTCGGCGCGCTCGCCGGTGTGCTGTGCGAGCGGGCCGGTGTCATCAACATCGCGATCGAGGGCCAGTTCCTGGTCGGCGCCTTCACCGCCGCGCTCGTGTCCAGTACGACGAACAGTGCCACCGCGGCCCTGATCGCGGCGGCTGCGAGCGGCGTGGTGATGGCCGCACTGCTGGCCGTGTTCTCGATCAAGTACCTGGTCAACCAGGTCGTGCTGGGCGTCGTCCTGGTGGTCTTCGCGACCGGCATCACGGGCTTCCTGTTCGACCAGTTCATGCAGCCGGACGCGGAGAAGCTGAACACGCCGAACGTGCTGTCGGCGGTGAAGATCCCGGGCCTGGCCGACATCCCGTTCATCGGGCCGATCCTGTTCAACCAGACGATCCTGGTCTACCTGACCTACCTCGCGGTCGCCGTCGTCACGTTCGTGCTGTTCCAGACCCGCTGGGGCCTGCGGATCCGCGCGGTCGGCGAGCACCCGAAGGCGGCCGACACGGTCGGCATCAAGGTCAAGCGGATCCGGTACTCCGCGGTCCTCACGGCCGGCGTCCTGGCCGGCCTCGGCGGCGCGTTCTTCACCGTCGGGTACGCCGGTTCGTTCGCCAAGGAGATGACCGCGGGCAACGGGTTCATCGCCCTGGCCGCGCTGATCATGGGGCGCTGGCACCCGATCGGCGCGACGGTGGCGGCGCTGTTCTTCGGTTTCGCGACCCAGTTGCAGTCCCAGCTCCAGATCATCCAGACCCCGATCCCGGGCGAGCTGCTGCTGATGGCGCCGTACCTGGCCACCATCATCGCGGTCGCCGGCCTGGTCGGCCGGGTCAGAGCACCGAAGGCGGACGGTGAACCCTACGTCACCGAGTGAGGTCGACTGGGACGCGTTGCGCGCGGTGGCCGTCGACATGATGCACCGCGCGTACGCGCCGTACTCGCACTTCCCGGTGGGCGCCGCGGCGTACGCCGACGACGGACGGATCGTTGCCGGGTGCAACGTGGAGAATGCCTCGTACGGGTTGACGTTGTGCGCCGAGTGCGGGCTGGTGTCGGACCTGCACCGGACCGGCGGCGGACGGCTGGTCGCGTTCACGTGCGTCGACCGGCACGAGCATCTGCTGACACCGTGCGGACGGTGCCGGCAACTGTTGCACGAGAACGGCGGGCCGGGGCTGCTGATCGAGACCGCGACCGGGGTCCGGCCGCTGCGCGAACTGCTGCCGGACGCGTTCGGGCCCGAGTTTCTGGAGGAATGATGAGTTTCGACGCGGTGGATGTGATCCGGGCCAAGCGTGACCGGGGCGAGCTGAGCGACGGGCAGATCGACTGGGTGATCGACGCCTACACCAAGGGCGAGGTCGCCGACGAGCAGATGTCCGCGCTGGCGATGGCGATCCTGCTGAACGGGATGAACCGGCGCGAGATCGCCCGCTGGACGGCGGCGATGATCGCGTCCGGCGAGCGGATGGACTTCGGCAAGCTGTCCCGGCCGACCGCGGACAAGCACTCGACCGGCGGTGTCGGCGACAAGATCACGTTGCCGCTGGCCCCGTTGGTGGCGGCCTGTGGGGTCGCCGTACCGCAGCTGTCCGGCCGCGGGCTCGGGCACACCGGCGGCACGCTGGACAAGCTGGAGTCGATCCCCGGCTGGCGGGCGTCGCTGTCGAACGACGAGCTGATGCGGCAACTCGAGGACGTCGGCGCGGTGATCTGCGCGGCCGGTGACGGTCTGGCGCCGGCGGACAAGAAGCTGTACGCGCTGCGCGACGTGACCGGGACCGTCGAGGCGATTCCGCTGATCGCCAGCTCGATCATGAGCAAGAAGATCGCCGAGGGGACCGGCGCGCTGGTGCTGGACGTGAAGGTCGGCTCCGGCGCGTTCATGAAGGATCTGAAGGACGCCCGCGAGCTGGCCGAGACCATGGTTGCCCTGGGCACGGACGCCGGGGTGAAGACGGTTGCCCTGCTCACCGACATGTCCGTTCCGCTGGGGCTGACCGCCGGAAACGCCCTGGAGGTGCGCGAATCGGTCGAGGTGCTGGCCGGTGGCGGACCCGCCGACGTGATCGAACTGACCGTTGCCCTGGCCAACGAGATGCTCGAAGCGGCCGGCGTCACCGGCGTCGACCCGGCCGAGAAGCTCCGGGACGGTACGGCGATGGACGCCTGGCGGGCGATGATCTCGGCCCAGGGCGGCGACCCCTCCGCCGAGCTCCCGGTCGCTCCCGAGCAGCACGTCGTACCGGCCCCGTCGTCCGGCGTACTGTCCAAGCTCGACGCCCTCGCGGTAGGTGTCGCAGCCTGGCGCCTCGGCGCGGGCCGGGCCCGCAAGGAGGACCCGGTGTCCGCGGTAGCCGGCGTCGAGATGCACGCCAAGCCCGGCGACCGCATCCAGGAGGGCCAACCACTCCTCACCCTCCACACCGACGACCCCACCCGCATCGAGCGCGCGCTGGAGTCCCTCACGGACGCCATCGCCGTCGCCGACTCCTACGAGCCCGGCCCTCTGGTGATCGACCGGATCACCGCCTGACTAGCTCGAGGTGGTGGTCAGGCGGGTGCGTTGTTCTTTGGCGAGGGCGGTGATGAGGGTGGTGTCCGGGGTGAGGTTGGTGCCCAGGGCGCCGGTTTCGCGGATGGTGAGTTCTACGACGATCGGGCCTACCGCGAGGCTGGCTTCGGCCAGGGCGACCGACTGGTCGGTGCCGCCGTCGTACTCGACGCCCGCGTCGGAGAGCGCGTTCGGGATGTTGAACGAGTGGTCGTGGACGTCCTGGTTCCAGAGACCGTTCTGGAGGGCCTTCGCCTTGGCTGGCGAGCCGGTCTTGAACAGTTGGACGGTGTAGCGCTTCTTCTTGTCGGGGCTGAGCCGGGTCGCCCGGTAGCCCTCGACGAAGCTCGCGTTCAGCAGCAGCGCGCGGTCCAGCGCCGGGTCGGCGGACCAGGTGGTCAGGTACGACGTCGCGGTGAACGGACCGGTGACGTTGCGCGGATCCGCGACGTACCCGCGGGGGAGCGCGACGAGTCCGGCGAGGACGCTCTCCGCTGACTTGTCTGCCGTACCTGACAGTGCGGAGTGCTTCGCCGCCGGCGTCTGGGCAGCGCCCGCCGATGCGCCGTCCTCACTCCCACAGGCGGTCACGCCCAGCAGCAAGGCCGTCACTACCATGGCACCGGTCAACGGATTCCGTCTCACGGCCCCGATACCAACAGAACTTGGTGAACTTCAGGCGAACAACCGTGCGCTAGTGAGACGTCGCTTCGAGGAGAAGTGTCTCGATGCGGGCCCGGGCGGCCTTGGGATGCATCGGTTCGCAGCCCGCGGCGACGCAGCGGCGGACGACCTGTGGGTCGTCGCGGAGCAGCAGCAGCCCGCGGCGGAGCAGTGTCAGCGGGGGTTTGCGGTGCTCGCGGAGGTCCCGCTGGAACCGCCGGACGAACGTGACGACGCGGTGGTGGTACACGCAGATCGCGGTCGCCAGCAGGTCGCGGTCGCGGAGCGCGCCGGTGATCTGGTCGGCGAAGATGCCTTCAGCAACGATCAGCGGTGAGCCGCCGGTGGTGACCGGACGGTGACCGACAGTGCCGTCGGCCGCGATGTCGTAGATCGGGAGGTCGGCGGTTCCCGACGTACACAACCGCTCCAGGGCCGCGACCGCGCGGTCGCCGTCCCAGGAGCGTGGGTCGTCCCAATCGACGATCCCGAGCGGCGAGCGGGGCATCGCCTCGTCGTCGCCGTCGCGGTAGAAGTCGTCCAGCCGTACGACGGGCAGCCCGACCTGCTCCGCCAGGCGCGACTTCCCAGCCCCCGAAGGCCCCGCCAGCAGTACCACCCGTGAACGCACCGGCATATTCTCTTCCACTTCCTGCAGTAACAGCCAATCCGGTTGGCCCGATAATGGGGGTATGCCGAAACTGAAGCTGGGGGCCGCGTTCTACGGGCTGATCGCCGTCGGGGCGGTGGTGGCCGCGGTGCTGATCCTGCGCGGGGACAGCAGGTACGCCGGTGCGGACCGGTGGTACCTGATCGCGAGAGCGACGCTGCTCCTGCTGATCGGGGTGATGTTCGCCGTCGGAGCGGTCACGCGGCGCGGGCTGATGTCCGACGAGGGGCCGCGAATCTGCCGCCAAGGCTGGGTTGTCCTGGTCGTCCTGGTCTGCGCCGAGTTCGTGGTGTACGCGGTGGGTGGCGAGTGGGGCACGTTTCCGAGCATCGTGACGGTCTTGATCCCGCCAATGGTCAAGCGGTTGCAGGAGAAGTACTACGAGGGGCGGGACGAGGCTGAGCGGGAGCTCACTCCAGAAGTGCCTGACGAAGTGCGGCCTCCGACTGCTTGAACCAGTGGTTGGTGCGGTCGGTGAGCTCCGCCTCGCCGGTCGTCCACCGTTGGTGGAACCAGGGGTGGCCGGCCTCGGAGCCGCGGCGGACGTAGTCCATGCACCAGACGTGGTTGTCGGCGGCGGCGTCGACCAGGCGGAGGCGGTCGGCGTCCGTGAGGCCGTACGCGTTCGCGAAGCGGCGGAGACGGGCGAGCGACTGCCCACGCCGTACGTCGTGGATGTCCGCGTCCGGGCGCAACGGCGCCCACAGCCGGACGGCGGTGGCGACGTCCCACAGGGCCGACCCGGGTCCCGCGAGGTCGAAGTCGATGAGGGCGACCGCGACGCCGTCCCGGAACACCACGTTGTCGAGGTTCGGGTCGTTGTGGCTGATCAGCCCGGTCACGTACCCGGCCGGCACCGGCTCGGCCCACTCGAGCCGGGCGGGCCGGAAATCCGCCACCGCCTGGTGGTAGGACCGCAGCAGCACCGCCACGCTCTCGAGCGCCGCATCCGTCATGGACCACGAGGGGTACGGCGCTGTCACGGTCTCCCCGGGCAGGTACGAGAGCACCTCCCGGCCCTGCGAGTCCACCCCGAGGAACGCCGGAGCGCCCTTGAATCCGACGCTTTCCAGGTGCTGCAGCAGCGCATGCGTCGCCGTACTACTGGCGCGCAGCGGCCGCCGGACGGTATCTCCGACCCGCACCACCAACCCGCGGTTCGCCGTACCTCCGACCAGCTCGACCTCAGCAGCCGAGGACGTCTGGGGACCCCGCGCCGTAGCGAGCAGGTGCTCGGCGGAGTGCCTCGGTGTGCTGGAGGGAAGGTCACGATGCGGATCCATCGTCACCTTTCCTCCAGTGCAGCGAGGCGCCCGCCGAGTGCCGCGCAGTAGGCGTGGGGTCTCCAGACGTCCTCAGCATCGCCGGTCAGTCTGACTGTTGCAGCAGGGCCTTCGCCAGGGGTGCGTGGGTAACGATCGCGTTCACCAGCCCGCTGCGGACGGCCGCCCGCACCGCCTCCACCTTGGCCAACCCGTACGGGATCGCGATCACCTCGTCGATCGTGTCCATCTGCTCGGCGTTGATCGCGATCACCCGATCGGTGACCCGGCTCTGCACGGGTACGCCGTCCGCGTCGACGAAAACGCCCGAGATGTCCGCCACGACGCCGCGTTTCTGCAACTGCTCGCAGGCCTTCTCGTCCATCGCGTCGTACAGCGTCGACTGGCCGGCCGACCACGATCCGAGCCCGACGACCGCCTTCGACACCGAGTCGAAATGGCTGATCGCCTCCGCGACCTCGGGCTGCTGCCGCAATGCCCGCGCCGTCGCGGCGTCCGGGACGACGAGCGGCGCGTAGAACAGGTACGCCGGTCCGCCCGACAGGCGCGCGGTGTGCCGGACGAGCTCGACCGAGTTCGCTTCGACGTCCGGACGGGTCAGCGCACCCGTCAGCTGCACGACCGGCACCGGGGCGAGTGAGGTCAGCTGCTCGGTCATCGCGGTCACGGCCCGCGCCCAGGCCAGCCCGAGCACGTCGTCGGGTGTGACGATCTCCGACAGCAGATCGGCTGCGGCCTTGCCGAGCTGCGTCCGCAGAGCGGGCTCGTCGATCTCGGGGGTGTCCACCACGATCGCCCGGCGCAGCCCGAAGGCCTCCTGCAGGCGGGCGGACAGGTCGAGATCGATGGCGCCGGGATGGCTGATCTCGATCCGCACCAGCCCACTGCTGCGCGCCTGGTCGAGCAACCGCGCGACTTTGAACCGGCTGAGCCGGAACTCGTCCGCGATCTCCACCTTCGACCGGCCGTCGACGTAGTACCGCCGCGCGATCGACGCCGTCAGCACCAGCTGTGCCGGCCCGAACGTCTCCATCCAACGCCTCCCCGCTCATATGAGCACACGTGTCCCCAAGTGTTGCACAGACCCTTGACAGGTCAACCCCCTTCCCGGTTCACTCATGGTGTGAGCGGAGGCATGCTCAAATGAGCGGAGGCAGATGTGCTGAGTAGGCGCAAACGCATCGGAGCGGTCGCCGTCGCATTCCTGGTGAGTGCGGCGAGCGGCTGTGCGGGCTGGGGAGGCGGCGCGGGCGGCGGCGGTGAGGACAGCATCAACGTGCTGATGGTGAACAACCCGCAGATGGTCGATCTGCAGAAACTCACCGCCGACAACTTCACCAAGCAGACCGGTATCAAGGTGAACTTCACTGTGCTGCCGGAGAACGACGTCCGGGACAAGATCAGCCAGGAGTTCTCCAGCCAGGCCGGTCAGTACGACGTGGCGTCGGTGAGCAACTTCGAGATCCCGATCTATGCCAAGAGCAAGTGGATCGCGCCGTTGTCGGACTACATCGCAGGAGATCCGTCGTTCGACCAGGACGACGTCCTGAAGCCGATGACGCAGTCGATGACCGCGGACGACGGCAAGATCTACGGCGAACCGTTCTACGGCGAGTCGTCGTTCCTCATGTACCGCAAGGACATCCTGGCGGCCAAGGGCGTCACGATGCCGGACAAGCCGACCTGGCAGGAGGTCGCGGACATCGCGGCCAAGGTGGACAACGCGCAACCGGGGATGCGCGGGATCTGCCTGCGCGGCCAGCCCGGCTGGGGTCAGCTGTTCGCGCCGCTCACCACCGTGGTGAACACCTTCGGCGGCACCTGGTTCACCCAGGACTGGCAGGCGCAGGTCAACTCGCCGGAGTTCACCGAGGCGACCAAGTTCTACGTCGACCTGGTCCGCGCCCACGGTGAGGCGGGCGCGCCGCAGGCGGGCTTCACCGAGTGCCTGAACAACACCATCCAGAGCAACGTCGCGATGTGGTACGACGCCACGTCGGCGGCCGGTTCGCTCGAGGCGCCGAACTCGCCGGTCAAGGGCAAGATGGGCTACGCGCCCGCGCCGGTCGTGAAGACCGACAGCTCCGGCTGGCTGTATGCGTGGGCGTGGGGCATTCAGGAAGCGTCGAAGAAGAAGGACAACGCCTGGAAGTTCATCTCCTGGGCGTCCGGCAAGGACTACGAGAAGCTCGTCGGCGAGAAGGTTGGCTGGTCCAACGTTCCGGCCGGGAAGCGCGCGTCGACGTACGAGCTGCCGGAGTACGTCAAGGAGGCGTCGGCGTTCGCGGAGCCGACCAAGAGCGCGATCGAGAACGCTGACCCGAAGAACCCGGGCACCCAGCCGCGGCCGGCGCCGGGGATCCAGTTCATCGACATCCCGGAGTTCCCGGATCTCGGGACCCAGGTCAGTCAGGACGTGAGTTCGGCGATCGCCGGGCGGATGAGCGTCGACGAGGCACTGAAACGCGGGCAGGTGCTCGCCGACGACGTCGCCGAGCGGTATCGCTCGCGGCAAGCGAAGTGAGGGGAGGGGTCATGTCTGTCGAAGCGAAACCCGACACCAAGGCGGCCGGGCGCCACGCCACACCGCCGCCGGGCTCCGAGGGCACATTGATGCGCAGGACCGGCGACTGGGCCCGGCGGGCACCGTTGCTACCCGCGCTGGTGTTCATGATCATCGTCACCCAGCTGCCGTTCGTGGTCACGATCGTCGTGTCCTTCATGGACTGGAACGCGTACTACCCCGACGAGCGCGGCTTCGCCGGGATCGACAACTTCCGGCGCGTGATCACCGACGCGAACACCCGGCACGCGATCTGGGTGACGATCCTGCTGACCGCGGGCGTCGTCCTGATCAGCCTGGTGCTCGGGCTGCTGATCGCGCTGCTGCTGGACCGCAAGTTCCGCGGCCGGGGCATCGTCCGGACGATGATGATCACGCCGTTCCTGGTCGTCCCGGTGGCCGCGGCCCTGCTGTGGAAGCACGCGCTCTACAACCCGACGTACGGCCTGTTCAACGGCGTGCTGAAGTGGTTGTTCGGTGACAACGCGCCGCAGCCGGACTGGATCAGCAACCAGCCGCTGTGGTCGATCATCTTCGCGCTGGTCTGGCAGTGGACGCCGTTCATGATGCTGATCCTGCTGGCCGGTCTGCAGAGCCGTCCGCTGGACGTCATCGAGGCGGCCGGGATCGACGGCGCGAACCAGTGGGAGATCTTCCGCTACATGACGCTGCCGCACCTGCGCCAGTACCTGGAGCTGTCCGCGCTGCTCGGGTCGATCTACGTCGTACAGAACTTCGACGCGGTCTTCACGATCACATCCGGCGGGCTGGGTACGGCGAACCTCCCGTACACGATCTACCAGACCTTCTACACCGCGCACGACTACGGCCGGGCGTCCGCGGCCGGTGTGATCGTGGTGATCGGCACGATCGCCATCGCCACCTTCGCGCTGCGCTCGGTGTCCACGCTGTTCCGAGAGGAGACGGGCCGATGAGCGGCCAGGTCACGATTGTGACGGGCAAGAAGAGCCGTGGCGGCGGGTTCGTGCTGGGCGGGCTGGCGTGGATCGTCGGGATCCTGTTCGTGCTGCCGGTGCTGTGGATGCTGCTGACCTCGTTCCACACCGAGGAGGACGCGGCGAAGAACCCGCCGGACATCGCAGCGCCGCTGACGCTCGACGGCTACCGGTCGTTCTTCGACACCGGACCGTGGCCGTCGATCGCGAACTCGCTGACCGCGAGCATCCTGTCCACGGCCCTCGTCATCCTGCTCGCGTTCCCGGCGGCGTACGCACTGTCGATCCGGCCGGTGAAGAAGTGGACGGACGTGCTGTTCTTCTTCCTGTCCACGAAGATGCTGCCGGTGGTGGCCGGCCTGCTGCCGATCTACCTGTTCGCGCAGTCGGTCGGGTTCCTGGACAACATCTGGCTGCTGATCATCCTCTACACCTCGATGAACCTGCCGATCGCGGTCTGGATGCTGCGGAGCTTCCTGTCCGAGGTGCCGGTGGAGATCCTCGAGGCGGCGTCGGTCGACGGGGCGAACCTGCCCCGCACCCTGCGCTCCGTGGTGGCCCCGATCGTCACGCCGGGGATCGCGTCGGCGGCGCTGATCTGTTTCATCTTCAGCTGGAACGAGCTGCTGTTCGCCCGGGTGCTGACCGGCACGGTGGCGCAGACGGCTCCGGTGTTCTTGACTGGGTTCGTGACCAGTCAAGGATTGTTCCTCGCCAAAGTCTGTGCCGCGTCCATCGTGGTGTCGTTGCCGGTGCTGATCGCCGGGTTCGCCGCCCAGGACAAGCTCGTCCAGGGTCTGTCGCTGGGGGCGGTCAAGTGAGGCTGTCCGCTGCCGCACTGGATGCTCTGGGCACTGACGTCGCGGTGCCGTCGTACGACCGTACGGCGGTGACGCCCGGGATCGTGCACTTCGGGGTCGGTGGGTTCCACCGGGCGCATCAGGCGATGTACCTGGATCGGCTGATGAACGACGGTAAGGCGCTGGACTGGGGGATCGTCGGCGTCGGCGTGCTGCCGCACGACCGGCGGATGGCGGAGGTGATGGCGGCCCAGGACTGTTTGTACACGTTGGTGATCAAGCACCCGGACGGGATGCTGGAGCCCCGGGTGATCGGTTCGATCGTGGGGTACCTGTTCGCACCTGACGATCCGGACGCCGTGCTGGCCCGGATGGTCGACCCCGCGACCCGGATCGTGTCGTTGACGATCACCGAGGGCGGGTACCACGTGAACCAGGTGACGGGGGAGCTCGACATCGCGGGACTGGAGGCCGACCTGGAACCCGGGGCGGTCCCCAGCAGTGCGTTCGGGTTCATCGTGGAGGCATTGCGCCGGCGGCGGGCGGCCGGCGTACCGCCGTTCACCGTGATGTCGTGCGACAACATCCCGGGCAACGGGCACGTCGCGCGCAAGATGCTGGCGTCGTTCGCTCGTCTCCAGGATCCGTCGATTGCGGAGTTCCTGGAGAACGAGGTGCGGTTCCCGAACTGCATGGTCGACCGGATCACGCCGGTGACCGCGGACGCCGACCGGGCGGCGCTGGCCGAACGGTTCGGGGTCGAGGACGGCTGGCCGGTGGTGTGCGAGCCGTTCACGCAGTGGGTGCTCGAGGACGACTTCGGCGGCGAGCGGCCGCCGTACGAGCAGGTCGGCGTCCAGATCGTCGAGGACGTCGAACCGTACGAGTTCATGAAGCTGCGGTTGCTGAACGCCTCGCACCAGGCGCTGTGCTACCTCGGGTTCCTGGACGGCTACCGGTACGCGCACGAGGTGTGCCAGGACAAGTTGTACGTCGACTTCCTGCTCGGCTACATGGACCACGAAGGGACGCCGACGCTGCCGCCGGTGCCCGGGGTCGACCTGGACCGCTACAAGCACCAGCTGATCGAGCGGTTCGCGAATCCCGAAGTACGGGACACGCTGGCGCGGCTGTGCGCGGAGAGCTCGGACCGGATCCCGAAGTGGCTGCTGCCGGTGGTGCGCGAGCAGCTCGCGGCCGGCCGGGAGATCAAGCGCTCGGTGCTCGTGGTCGCGTCCTGGGCGCGGTACGCCGAGGGCGTCGACGAGCAGGGCAAGCCGATCGAGGTCGTCGACCGGCTGCGCGACAAGCTCGTCGAGCGGGCGCAGCACAACCGGGAGGACCCGCTGGTGTTCATCTCGGATCCGGACCTGTTCGGGGACCTGGCGTCGGACGAGCGCTTCGTCACGCCGTACCGGGCTGCCTTGAAGTCACTCCACGAGATCGGCGCCCGCGCCACGCTCGAAGCGCTCTAGTGTTGGGGTTATGACTGAGCTGAGGCTGGTCGCCGGAGTGGACTGCTCCACCCAGGCGACCAAAGTTCTGGTGTGCGACGCCGAGACCGGAGCGGTCGTTCGCGAAGGCCGGGCGCCGCACCCGGACGCCACCCAGGTGGACCCGGCCGAGTGGTGGAAGGCGTGGGAGATCGCGTCCGACGGCCTGCTCGACGGCGTCCAGGCGGTGGCGATCGGCGGTCAGCAGCACGGCATGGTCCTGCTGGACGACGCCGGCGAGGTCGTCCACCCGGCGGTCCTCTGGAACGACACCAGTTCCGCCGACGCCACCACCGAACTCATCACCGAACTGGGCGGCCCCGAAGCCTGGGCCGAAGCAGTCGGCTCCGTCCCCGTACCGTCGTTCACGGTCACCAAGCTCCGCTGGGTACGGGACAAGGAGGCGGCGCGGCGGGCGGCTGCTGTGGTGTTGCCGCATGACTGGATGACGCATCGGCTGGCGGCTGATCGGTCCGGGATCGAGGGGATCACCACCGATCGCGGGGATGCGTCCGGGACCGGGTGGTGGTCGCCGGCGACCAACAGCTATCGAACCGACCTGGTGGAGCTCGCCTTCGGGCGCCAGCTTGCTCTTCCGCGCGTGGCGGGACCGGCGGAGATTGTCGGCCAGACGTCCTTCGGCGCCGCGCTCGCAGCAGGCACCGGTGACAACGCGGCGGCCGCGCTCGGCCTCGACCTCCAGCCCGGCGACGTGGCCGTCTCCCTCGGCACGAGCGGTACGGCGTTCGCACGCTCGACGCACCCGACCGCGGACCCGACCGGTCTGGTGGCCGGTTTCGCCGACGCGACCGGCGAGTACCTGCCGCTCGTCTGCACGCTGAACGCGGCCCGCGTGATGTCCGCGACCGCGCAGATGCTCGGCCTGGACCTGTCCGCCTTCGACGAGGCCGCCATCACCTCGGCGGGCAGCGACGGCCTGGTCCTGCTCCCGTTCCTGGACGGCGAGCGTACGCCGGACCTCCCGCACTCGACCGGCCTGATCTATGGCCTCACCCGCGCGACCATGCAGCCCGCGACGATGGCCCGCGCCGCGGTCGAGGGTCTGCTCTGCGGCCTCGCCGACGCCGTCGACGCGCTCCGCGACCAGGGCCTGCCGGTGCACCGCGTCCTGCTCCTCGGCGGCGGCGCCCGCTCCCGCGCCGTACAGGCTCTCGCTCCGGCCCTCCTCGGTGCCGAGGTCGTCCTCCCCGAGCCGGCCGAGTACGTCGCTCTCGGAGCCGCCCGCCAAGCGGCCTGGGCGTTGTCCGGCGCGGCCACACCGCCGACCTGGCAGGTCCCGGTCGGCAAACCCGAGCCGGCGATCACCGTTGACGCCGCTACGATCCGCGCCAACTACGGACAGGTCCTCACCAAGACACGCCCCCTGCTGGCGGACCCTTACAACCGGTAGCGTCATGCATCGATGACGACCCAGCCGTACCAGCCCTTCCAGCCTGAGAGCCGGCGCCGCCCCGATCGGAAGCTCCAGGCCATCATGACGTTGGGCGCGGCGGTGGTGCTGTTCGTGTTCGGTTACTACGAGTGGCACGAGGTCGAGGTGCTGAAGCATCGCGGCGTCGTCGTCGAGGCGACCATCGACCACGTCAAGACCGGGAAGCGGGCCCGGATCACGGTCAGCTACACGACCCGCGACGGTGAGCCGGTCACCGCGAAGACGTCGTACTCGACGACGCCCGAAGCGGTCGGGGACAAGATCCGGGTGGTGTACGACCCGCAGAAGCCCACGCGGATGCAGGTGGTCGGCGAGCTCGACTACCTGGAGACTTACGTCGCTGTCGGCTTCGGGGCCATCCTGTGCCTCGCGGCCCTGGTCCTCGCGCTCTGGCCTCGCGGCCCGTCGAATCAGGCATCGCCGCAGGTCTCGCCCTACCCTTGGTGAATGGTGTACTTCGGTGGGTTGCTCGGGCTGGTCGGGCTGCTGACGTTGCTGTTCCGGGACGGTGACGTCGTCGGGCTGCCTGCCGTCGCGGCCGGGATCGGGCTGCTGGTGATCGGCGCCGGGGTCGGTGCGCTGGGTGCGGTGCGCCGCCGGGCGGTCCGGCGGCGGAAGATCGCCAACGGCGAGCCGGTACCGGTCGGGAACGTGATCGATCGCGCCAAGGCACTGCCGCGGCTGCTTCGCGACGTACGCCGGGGCGCCTACACCGACCTGCCGAAGAGCCGCACGTTCCTCTGGCTGCTGGCCCTCGTCTACCTCGTCTCGCCGATCGACATCCTCCCGGATCTGCTCCCGATCATTGGTGTCACCGACGACGCGGGCGTCGGCGTCTGGCTGCTGACGAGCGTGTCGACCGCGGCCGGTCTCTACCTGCGGAAGGAACGCGAGCAACTCCCGCACGAGCCGCCGACCGGCCGGCGGGCTACGGACGGCGGCTGACCCAGTCGGCCACGTCCTCGGCCGCTTCCTCGGGATGCTCGTACGCGAACCGCTGCAGCGGGTCCGCGGGCAGCTCGCACGAGCCGAGACGGTTGGCGGCGGCAACCAGTTGCTCGGCCGCCGCGAGCACCCGGGCCGCCTGCGCCACCGCCTCCACGGGATCGTCCAGCCCGACCGCTTCGGTCGCCAGGTCCGCGACCGCGCACGCCTGGTAGGCCATCGCCAGTTGTCCGGGCGTCATCCGAACGCCCGTACGAAGAACATCCCGGTCATCAGGACAGCTGTGGTGAGGACCAGTCCGCGGAGCATCGTCGGAGGCAGTCGCCGGACGAGGTGCGCCCCGGCGTACCCGCCGATTACCGCGCCCGCGAGCAGGGCGACCAGGTGCAACGGCTGCGAGAGTACGTCGGCCGCGAACACGAAGATCACCGCCGCGGTCAGGTAGACCGCCGCCACCTGGATGACTCGCAGCGGGTTCCCGCGGGCCGGGTCGAGGGTGGTCGTCGCGGTCCAGAACGCGAGCATCATCAGCCCGACCGCGCCGCCGAAGTACCCGCCGTAGATCGCCAGCAGGAACTGCCCGGCCAGGATGGCGGCCGGTCCCGGCCGACCGAGCCGGAGCGCCGCCGTGAGCCGCTTGCCGAAGGCCAGGACGACGGTCGCGAACGCCAGCAGCCACGGGACCGCCGCGTCGAAAGAGGCCGAAGGCAACAACAACAGCAGACCCGCCCCGATCGCGCCGCCGGCGATGCTGGCGAGGGTGAGCCGGATCGGCGACGGCCGGCTGAAGCCCTCGATCTCGCGGCGGTAGACCCAGGCGCTGGTCGCGTTCCCGGGCAGCAGCGCGACGGTCGTGGTCGCGTTCGCGGTGACCGGCGGCATCCCGGCGGCGACCAGGGCGGCCAGCGCCACGAAACTCCCGCCGCCGCCGACCGCATTCAGCGCGCCGGCCGCGACACCGGCCAGGAGGATCAGCAGCACCCTTCGAGGATCCGGGTTCGGCGCGCACTCCACAATGCGCGATCGCCATAGCCAGCCTTAGCCTGAGCCTTAGGCTGGTCCCATGCGGTACGACCTCGACGACCTCCGGCTCTTCACGCACGTCGCCGCGGAAGGCTCGATCACCGGCGGCGCGCGTGTGATGCACCTCAGTCTGCCTTCGGCGAGCGCGCGGGTCAGAGCGCTCGAAGCGCAGGCCGGCGTACCTCTGCTGGTGCGCGAGCGACGGGGCGTCCGGCTGACCCCGGCCGGCGCGACCCTGGCCCGGCACGCCCGTGAGGTGCTCGCCGAGACCACCCGGTTGGACAGTGCGGTCGCGTCGTACGCCGTCTCGCGGTCGGCGCCGATCCGCCTGGTTGCGGGCGGGTCCGCGATGCACCAGCTCGTCCCGGCTGCCCTCGCCACGTTCCTCCGCGACCACCCGGAGTACGACGTGAACGTGAGCGAGCGCCGTACGATCCGCAGCGTCCGCCTGCTCGCGGCGGGCGAGGCGGACCTCGGCGTGATCCTCGACGACGAGCCGACCCAGTTACGGACCGAACCGCTGGCCGACGACTCGCTGGTGGTGATCGGCCAGGCCGGCGGCATCCTCTCCGGACGGACGTCGATCGCGTACGCCGAGGTTGCCGAGCATCCCCTCGTCGGTCTCGTGCCGAACTCGCCGCTCAGTCAATGGATGGACGATCGCCTCGGACCGCACGCGCCGGCGCCGCGCTATCGCACCGTCGTCCCCACCCTGCACGCGCTGATCACCTTGGCCACCGCGGGTGCTGGCCTCGCGATCGTGCCGCGCCGGGCCGTCGACGCCAGCACTGCCGTCGAGATCTGTCCGCTGCAGGACTCCTGGTCCACCCGCCGGCACCTGCTCTGCTACGCCGCGAACGCCCCCGAGCCTGCTTACCTGCTCGCGACCTACCTGCACGCGGCCGCCACCCGCTAGCCCTGAAGGTGCTTCTCTATGCCGTCCAAGAGGAAGCCCAGGCCTAGTTCGAACCGCTCGGTGGCATCGCGGTGCTCGGCGTCGTGCATCGCCTCGGACATCATCGGGTAGTCGCCGGTGGCGAACATCGCGAGCAGGTGCGGCGCCATCGCGTGCTGCCAGGCGCGCTCGTCGAGTCCGGAGGCGCGTTCCGCACGCCGCTCGCCGACCTCGGTCCGGACAACTCCGCGCAGGTAGGTGGACAGGGCCGAGACCGTGTTCATGATCGTGTCGATCTCGCGGAGGCCGGCCGCCCGGAGCGCGGCAAGGGTCGCCTCGCTGTGCGTGACAGCGGCTGGGCCGAAGCGCGGCCGCCCGTCGAGCAGATCGGCCAGCCACTCGTGGCGTAGGCCGGCATCTCGAATCCCGTGCGCGTACGACCGGGCCACGTCCCGCCAGCCCGATCCGGCCGGTGGCGGAATCTCGGCGTACACGGCGTCGACCATCAGGTCGAGCAGTTCGTCCTTGGTGCCGATGTAGCGGTAGAGCCGCATCGGGCCGGCGTCCAGTTCCCCGGCGACCTTGCGCAGTGAGACGGACTCGAGGCCCTCGGCGTCGGCCAGGGTCACCGCGGCGCGGACGATCCGCTCCCGGCTCAGCGGGCTGGGTGCCCGCCGCTCGGGCGGCTCGGGCCGGTCCCAGATCGACGGAGTGTCTGCCACCTGACGCACGATACACCGCCTCGATCGAGACGGTGTATCGTATCGATACAGTGTATCGACAGAGAGGCTGACCATGATCGCGATCATCGGCGGCGGTCCCGGCGGGCTGACGCTCGCGCGGGTCCTGCACGTCCACGGCATCGACGCCGTCGTCTACGAGCGGGACGCATCCCGCCGGGCGCGGGCCCAGGGCGGCATGCTCGACCTGCACGCCGACACCGGTCAGCTCGCCCTGCGCGCGGCCGGGCTGGAGGACGAATTCCTCGCCGCGGCCCGGCGCGAGGGGCAGGACCATCGGATGCTGGATCACACCGGCACGGTGCTGTTCCGGCACGACACCCCGGACGACGCGCCGATGGCCCGTCCGGAGATCGATCGTGCCGACCTGCGTGACCTGCTCGTCGACTCGCTCCCGGCCGGGTCGATCAGCTGGGGCCGCGCCTTCAGCCACGCCGAGCCGCGGTCCGCCGGCGGGTACGTCGTCCATTTCGCCGACGGCAGTCTGGTGGAGGCCGACCTGCTCGTCGGCGCCGACGGCGCGAACTCCCGCGTCCGCGGGCTGCTGACCGACGCCGAGCCCGAGTACGCCGGTTCCATCGCGCTGCAGAGCACCATCCACGACGCGGACCGCACGCAGCCCGAACTCGCCGAGATGGTTGGCCGCGGCAACTTCTGGGTCTTCGGCCCCGACCGGCGGCTGTCCGCCCAGCGGCACGGTGACGGCAGTATCGGAGTCAGCCTGTCGCAGCAGGGTCCGGAAGACCTGTTCGACGAACACACGGACCCTGCCCAACTGGTCGACGACTGGGATCCCAGGTTCGGGTGGCTTCTGCGCGCCTGCGACGAGCCGTTCGTGGTGCGCAAGATCGCCGTACTGC
This sequence comes from Kribbella speibonae, assembly GCF_004331375.1. Classification (NCBI taxonomy): domain Bacteria; kingdom Bacillati; phylum Actinomycetota; class Actinomycetes; order Propionibacteriales; family Kribbellaceae; genus Kribbella; species Kribbella speibonae. The sequence continues at coordinate 277,045 of NZ_SJKC01000003.1, forward strand.
CGATCGGCCTCACCTGGCCGCGCCGGTCCGGGATCACCCTGCTCGGCGATGCCGCGCATCTGATGCCGCCCGTCGGCGAAGGAGCGAACGCCGCCATGCTGGACGCGGCCGAACTCGCCCTGGCCATCGCCGCGCAGCCGGGCGACCTGAACGCAGCGGTGGCGGCCTACGAGCCGGTGATGCAGGCTCGCGCGGCCGAGGCCGCGAAGTTCTCCGCGCGGGCGCTGGAGATGATCTCCGGACCGGACGCCGCCCAGAAGGTACTGCGGTTCTTCCAGCCCGATCCCGTCGACTAGCGTCTGAGGTATGAACCCGGACGAGGCGATTCCCCTGCAGGCGTTCGGTGCGTTGCTGCACAGCCAGAACCTCGGCATGGTGTGCCGGGCGCTGAACATGTACCAGGTGGCCGCGGCGTACACGCAGGTGAGTGGCGGAAACCCGCTCGAACCGATGGCCGACGAGGTACGGCAGGTCGCGCGGGGGATCCTGGCCCGGCCGCCCGTCGAGGCGGACGCGGACGTCCCGGCCGGCTTCGACCACGTCAGCGCGCTGAACGTGCTGACCATCCTCGCCGAGCCGAACGACCTCGACCTGATCACCGGGGTGCTCGACCACGCGGCGACCGACCAGGTCCGCGCCGTCGCTTCGCTGGCAGCAGACACCGCACGCCGAAAGCCGCCTGGAACGTAGAGATAGCGTTGCGTCCATGCGCGCGTTGACAGTTGAAGAGGCCCGGCAGCGGGCGGCGGACCTGGCCCTGCGGTCGTACGAGGTCGCGTTCGACCTGACCGGTGATGGGGACACGTTCGTCACGACCAGCCGGATCCGGTTCGGCGCTACCAGTAGTACGAGCTGGGTGGACGTGAAACCCGAGCGACTGATCAGCGTCGAACTGAACGGCCAATCTCTCGACACCAAAGCACTCGACGGCGGCCGTTTCCCGCTGACCGACCTGCAGGCCGAGAACGACCTCGTCGTCAGTGCGGAGCTGAGGTACGCCGCCGACGGCGAAGGACTGCAGCGATCCGTCGACGCCGCGGACGGCCGCGTCTACACGTACGGCATGTCTTCCCTGGAGTCAGCCCCGCGGTACTTCCCCTGCTTCGACCAGCCCGACCTCAAGGCGCCGTACACGATCACGGCGAAGTGCCCCGAGGACTGGGTCGTCCTCGGCAACGGTGCGGCCACCCGAACCGCACCAGGGGAGTGGACGCTCGCCGAGACCAAGCCGCTGTCGACGTACTTCGTCACGCTCGTCGCCGGCCCGTACCACCAGATCCGCAGCGAGTACGACGGGATTCCGCTCGGACTCGCCTGCCGGCAGTCGCTGAAGGAGCACCTGGAGCGCGACGCCGAGGACCTGTTCCGGACCACCCGCGAGGCGTTCGACGAGTACCACCGGCTGTTCCGGCAGCGGTACCCGTTCGGCGAGTACTGGCAGGCGTTCGTCCCCGACTTCAACCTCGGCGCGATGGAGAACCCCGGTTGCGTGACGCTCGCCGACAGCCTGGTGTACCGCGGGCAGGCGACCGAGGCGGAACGCAGTACCCGGGCCCGGATCGTCGTGCACGAGATGGCGCACATGTGGTTCGGCGACCTGGTCACGATGAAGTGGTGGAACGACATGTGGCTGAACGAGTCGTTCGCCGAGTACATGGCGCATCGGGTGTCGGAGGACGCGACCAGCTACCGGGACAACTGGACCGATTTCGCGTTCGTCCGGAAGTGGTGGGGGCTGCAGACCGATCAGACCAGCTCCACGCATCCGGTCGCGCCGGACAGCCTGAAGGACGCGCGGCAGTCGCTGGACGACTTCGACGGGATCTCGTACGCGAAGGGCGCGGCGGTTCTGAAGCAGCTGGCGAAGTATCTCGGTGACGACGTGTTCCTGAAGGGCGTCAACGCGCACCTGGAGGCGCACGAGTACGGGAACGCGGATCTGCACGAGTTCCTCGCGAAGCTGACCGAGGCCGGTGCGCACGACCTCGACGCCTGGTCGGACCAGTGGTTGCGGACATCGGGGGTTGACACGATCTCGGTCGAGCGGACCTCCGGTGGTGCCGTCCTGCACCGGAAGAGTCCGGACGAGTCGCGGCGGCTGCACAAGTTGAGCGTCGGTGTGTACGACGCCGACGGGTCGGGCACCTCGGTCGACGCGGTGATTGCGGACGACTCGGCAGAAGTTGTGCTGGGCAACGATGCCGGTGTGGTGGTGCCGGATGCGAGAGACGACACCTGGGCGAAGATCCGGTTGGACGCGGTCAGTCTGCGGAACCTTCCGGCGGTGCTGCCTGCGATCGCGGACGGCACCACCCGGGCGGTGATCTGGAACTCGGTCCGGGACGCGGTCGCGGACGCCGAGCTGGACCCCCGGCAGGCGCTCGAGCTGTTCGTGGCGGCGCTCCCGCACGAAACCAGCGACATCGCGGTCGGCTCCCTCGTGCAGTGGCTCGAGACGCGTTTGCTCGGGCGTTACCTGGACTACGACCGGTACCACGGTCTCGCGGCCGACGCGTTGCGCGACAAGCTGGCGACGACCGCATCGGGCAGCAGCCTCCAACTGGTGACCGCACGCGGCCTGATCTCGACGACCGACGACGCCGCCCTGCTGACCTCCTGGCTCCAGGGCACCGGCGCTCCTGACGGGCTGGAGATCGACGCCGACCTGCGCTGGGCAGCCGTTCTGCGGTTGGTGCGGCTCGGGGCGTACGGCGCCGCGGAGATCGACGCCGAGCTCGCACGCGACCGGTCGACTGAAGGCGTCAACCAGGCTGCTCGTTGCCGTGCGGCGCTGCCCGACGGCAAGGAGGCGGCCTGGACGCGGATCATGACGGACCCGGGCGTCGGCGTGAAGGAGCTGCTGGCCGCGGCCGAGGGGTTCTGGCACCCGGCGCAGTCCGCCGTCACCGCGCCGTACGCGCGCCGGTTCTTCACCGATATCGCGCACACCGGCGAGATCCGCGCCGGCATGGTGCTCGGACTCACTGCGCATCGGATGGCGCCACGGTTCGTCGTGGACGCTGAGCTGATCGCCCCGGCCGAGGCGTTGATCGCGGACGAGACCGTGGTGTCCGGCATCCGGCGCCAGACGGCCGACTTCCTCGACGACCTGCGTCGCGCGGTCGAGGTACGCCGTACGTTCGGCTGATTCAGCGGACGGTGAGGCGTTCCGCGACGGCCTTCCGGGCCTGGTGGATCCGGGCCTTGACGGTGCCGAGCGGGACGTCGAGTTCGTGGGCGATCTCGGCGTACGTCATCGCGCCGAGGTCGCGCAGCACGAGCGGCTGGACGAGTTGCGGGTGGCTGGACTCGAGCGCCTCCAGGGCCTCGAGCAGGTCGAGGCGCGAACCGGCGATGACCGAGGTGGTGCGCGGGTCGACGGACTCCGGCATGACCTCGGCCGACTGCTCGACCGCGCGGCGCTTCAGCGACCGGTAGGTCTGCCGGGCCTGGTTGGTGGCGACGATCGTCACCCAGCCCGCGAAGCTGCCGGTGCCCTTGAAGGTGTGCACCTTGTTCACCACCTGCAGCAGGGTGTCCTGGACCGCTTCCTCGGCGTCCTCCCGGAACGGCAGGAACTTGGCCACCCGCCGCTGCACCTGCGGCCGGATGGCCTGAAGAAGTTGTGGAAGCACTGTCTGGTCCCCCGACGCCGCCCGGGCTCCGAGTTCTTCCAACTCCTCGGTCATGCTCCCCCTTTTAAACCTGGTTGTGGTCGACAATAGCCGGGATGGATGTCATCGGGCGGTACCGGTTACGGGACAAGATCGGCGCGGGCGCGTTCGCGACAGTCTGGCGGGGGTACGACGACGACCTGGACGTCGACGTCGCCGTCAAGGTTCTGGCGGACAACTGGGCGTCGCGTGCCGACGTCCGCGAACGCTTCCTGTCCGAGGCGCGGTTGATGCGGCGGATCTCCAGCGACCGCGTGGTGCGGGTGTTCGACCTGGGCAAGCTCCCGGACGGGCGTCCGTACTTCGTGATGGACTACGTCGGCGGCGGCACCCTGGGCGACGTACTGCGGCAAGGGCCGCTCGACGCGGTGGACGCGCTCTGGTGGGGCGCGGACCTGGCGCGTGCGGTGGCCGCTCTGCACAGCGAGGGCGTGGTGCACCGCGACGTCACCCCGGCGAACCTGCTACTGCGACCCGGTGACGAGGTCGGCGGCGGAACCCACCGGATCGTGCTCGCCGACCTCGGTCTGGCGAAACGGGCCGCCGAGGCGTCCGGTCTCACGCAGGCCGTCGGTACGCCGTCGTACATGGCGCCCGAGCAGGGCCGCGGCGACGGAGGATTCGACGAGCGAGCGGACATCTACGCGGTCGGCGCGGTCACGTACGCGCTCGTCACCGGGCATCCGCCGTACTCCGCCGGCTCGATCGGCGACGTGCTGAACCGGGATCCGGACCTGGCCCCGCCGAGCCTGCGCTCGGTGCTGCACGACTCGGTCGGGCAACTCGACGACGTCTTCGCGCGGGCGCTGGCCTACCGCGTCAGCGACCGCTGGGACCGAGCGGACTCGCTGGCCGAGCGGTTGGAGGCGGAGGCGTACCGGCTGGAGCAGGAGGCGCCGCTGCGGGCGGCCGAGCGCACCGCGATCACCGACGACGATCTGGACACGACCGTCGCGACCGATCCTCCGGTCCGGCGACGCCGTCGGAGGCGCGCGTGGTTCCTGCTCGCGCTGCCGGTGGTGTTCGTCGCCGCGGGCGCCGGCGGATGGTTCCTCTTCGGTCGATAACTGCATAGAGTAGTCATATGGCTACTGTCAGCAGTCTTGTGGTGGTTCTTGCCTTGCTGGCTCCGACCAATCAACCGATCGCCACCTATGCCTGTCGCGCCGACACCAAGTTCGGCCGGCACACGATCTCGGTGCGCCAGGCCGTCGAGGCGCAGGCGCCGGCGTCCGTCCGCGCCAACACCCGCTTCACCGTCGCTGTCCACCTGCAACCCGGCACGCTCCCCGGCGAAGTCAAGGGCTTCAAGCTCAAGGAGGTCCGCGACCTCACGCTCCGGGTGCCGATCCCGGCGAACTCCGCCTATGTCAGCGCGAAGCTGACCGGCGGCTCGGGCCTGAACTCCACCCCGTCCGTGCAGCTCGAGGGCAACACCGCAGTCCTCAAGGTCGCAGGTCCGATCCCCGGCGGCGCCACCTTCCAGCTCCCCGCGCTCAGCGTCCGCCTCAAGTCCGGCCGCGCCGGAAGCACCATCGAAACGAAGCTGAAGGGCAGCAGCTACGACGACCCCGGCCTCACCTTCCAGGCCAAGATCAAATGGAAGTTCATCACCACCACCGCACCGGTCGCCTGCTACCCCAACCCGAACCCAGCCCTCACCAGGACCAGCGTTCAGAGGGCCGTCCCCGTGTTGTAGGCGTCGTTGAAGTGGGCGTAGAACGCGTCGTACATCGGTTGACTGTCCTCGACCTTCACCAGCAGTTCGTCGTTGTACTTCAGCGCCGACGCCGTCAGGTTGTGCGAACCCGTGAAGACCAGCGTTCGTACGGCGCTCGAGCCGGCATATCGTGCCGAGACAAGGATCGTCTTGTCGTGCACGGGTGACTTGTGGACCGGGATGCCGGCCGACTTGAGTTTGCTCAGCGACGCGCTCTGGATGGCGCCGACGTCCACCCAGACCTTGCAGCCGCCGCTGTGCAACGACACGAGCTGGTCGACGACCGCCGAGCGGGTGTCGTTGATCGAGGCCTCCATCACCCGGATCCGGCAGTCGGCGTCCGCGTCGATGTAGCTGAGCCGGTTGGCGACCAGGTCGGTGGTCTGCTCCGGCGACGAGTAGACCTGGATGTGCGAGGCGGACGAACCGAAGTACCCGCGCGGCGCGGAGGCGTTGTAGAAGTCGTTGCCCGCGTAGGTGTTCTCCTGCCATTGCGGCAGCCATTGCTCGTTGTAGAAGTTGTCGTACAGGGTCTTGTCGCCGTAGACGGTGAACGAGTTGTTGAACAGGTTCGCGCCCGAGGCATACGTCATGTTGGGCGAGCCGAACCAGGTCACCCAGGACCGCGAGACGCCGGCGGCGTCCTTGGTCTGTGAGAACAACATGTACTTGGCGTGCATCAGCCCGGTGTTCGAGTTGGAGATGCATCCGCCGCCGTACGCGAGCGAACTGCTGCCGTGGTCGCACCAGTGGTGGTTGGCGCCCAGGAGCGACGCCAGTGCGGCCGGCGAGTCATCGGTGGAGTTCTTGTCCTCGCCGTTGTGCACCACGTACACCTGGACGCCGCGCTGGACGGCCGCCGCGATCGCGTCGTACACGATGTTGGCGGTGATGCTGTACAGCGCGATCCGTACCTCCGACCCGGCCGGCGCTCCGTTGAACAGCGCGATCATCTTGTTCAGCTGGGTGACGTCCTGGCCGCCGTGATCGACCGGGTCGTTGAAGGTCAGGTCGACCTGGGACGAGCCGATCGTGATGGTGACCGGCGGCTGGCCCGCGTACGACGTCTGCGGTGTCGCAACCGCGATCAGCAGGATTGCCAGGAACAAGGACAAGCGGCGGTGAACCATTCTGAACTCCCGGGGGCGGTACGGAAGATGAAGGTTTTCACCAAAGAATGTACAACGATCCGTTAGTTGTTGACAGAGGTCAGTAGGTGACCGTGATCCGTTGCGCTGCCGGGTTGATGTGGACGGGGCCGCCGTACGGGAGGACCAGCATTGGGTCGGTGTGGCCGATGTCGAGGCCCTTTACGACGACTGCGTCGGGGTTGTATTCCGCCAGGGCGCGGTCGACGGCGATGTACTGGTCGGCGACGTAGGCCACCGACTGCTCCGGGATCAGCGTTCGGTCCAGTGAGCGGGACTTCGGGCGGCCCCAGAGAACCGCGTCGAAGCGTTCCAGCAGGCCGCGCTCGCCGAGATTGCGGAGCATCCAGTAGACGTGCTCGGACGACGGCATTTCCTCGCTGGTCTCGCAGAACAGCACGCCGCCGTAGGACTCGGTCGGCAGCATCCAGCGGTTCGCGGCGAGCTGCCAGTCGATGATCTCGATGCAGCCGCCCCAGACCTTCCCGGTGACCTCGCGTGTGCCGCTCCAGGTCCAGCCGGTGCCGGGGAACAGCGGCGGTTCGGTCTCCAGGTTCGCCGGGACTGCCCAGTCGTGGTCGACGTCGGTCCAGCCGGCGGCCGGTGTCAGGTCGAACTCGCCGCCGTCGAAGATCGCCGTCCGCAACGAACGTTCGGTGTCGGGGTGCATCGCGCCGCCGCGGCCGAACTGCACCATCACGCTGCCGCCGTAGTAGCCCGGCAGGCCGAGCGAATGCAGGAAGTTCAGCAGGTTGGTGTTGTCGCTGTACCCGAAGAACGGCTTGGGGTCGGCCTGGAAGACCGCCGGGTCGAGATGCTTCAGCACGGTGATCTGGTCGGATCCGCCGATCGACGCGAACACCGCGCGAATCGACGGATCCGACCAGGCCGCGTGCAGATCGGCGGCCCGCTCGGAGGGTGCGCTCCGCAGCTTTCGGGTCGTCGGGTACTCGACCGGATCGAGCCCGAAATCCTCCCGCAGCCGCCGCAGACCGAGCTCGTACGGACCCGGAAAGATCTCCGGCAACCCACCGGACGGCGAAACGATCGCCACCCGATCACCTGGCTTCAGCACGGCCTAGACTCCGATCGGGTGCCAGACGGTCTTCAGTTCGAGGTACTGCGTGAGGCGCGACAGGCCCTGGTCCGCGGACCAGTCCTCCTCGGCGGGACGGCGTACCCGCTTGAGGTTGCCGGCCGCGGCGATCTCCAGGTCGCGGGCCTCGTCGTCGGACTCGATGCCGCACAGGTCGATCGCGTTGACGTCGTCGTGCGACGCCAGCCACGGCCCGATCTCGGACGCCGATCCGGTGAGCAGGTTGACCACGCCACCCGGTACGTCGGAGGTCGCCATCACCTCGCCCAGCGTCACGGCGGGCAGCGGGCGCTCGTACGACGAGACGGCGACGACCGTGTTGCCGGAGACGATCGCCGGCGCGATCACGGACGTCAGCCCGAGCAGCGACGAGTCCTGCGGGGCGAGGACCGCGACCACACCGGTTGCCTCGGGCAACGAGAAGTCGAAGTACGGCCCGGCGACCGGGTTGCTCGATCCGACCACCTGGGCGAGCTTGTCCGCCCACCCGGCGTACCAGACCCAGCGGTCGATCGACGCGTCCACGACCGCGCGGGCCTTGGAGATCGACAACCCCTCGGACGCGGAGACCTCGGCACTGAACTGCTGGTGCCGGCCCTCCATCACCTCGGCGATCCGGTACAGCACCTGACCGCGGTTGTACGCCGTCCGCGCGTGCCAGCCGCCGAACGCCTTCCGGGCCGCGACGACCGCGTCCCGGGCGTCCTTGCGGGAGGCCTGTGACGCGTTCGCGAGGAACTTGCCCTTGGCATTGTTCACGACGTACGACCGGCCGGATTCGCTGCGGGGGAAGGCGCCGCCGATGTAGAGCTTGTACGTCTTACGCACTTCAAGCCTCGGAGTCTCAGTGGGCAAGGTAGGCCTCCAGACCGTGGCGACCGCCCTCGCGGCCGTAGCCCGACTCCTTGTAGCCGCCGAACGGCGACGTCGGGTCGAAGCGGTTGAACGTGTTCGCCCAGACCACGCCGGCGCGCAGCTGGTTCGCCATCCAGAGGATCCGGGAACCCTTCTCGGTCCAGATCCCCGCGGACAGGCCGAACGGCGTGTTGTTCGCCTTCTCGACCGCCTCGGCCGGGGTCCGGAAGGTCAGCACGGACAGCACCGGGCCGAAGATCTCCTCGCGGGCGATCCGGTGCGCCTGCGAGACGCCGGTGAACACCGTCGGCGGGAACCAGTAGCCGTTGGCCGGCAGCTCGCACTCCGGCGACCAGCGCTCGGCGCCTTCGTCCTCGCCGATCTGCGACAGTTCGCGGATCCTCGCCAGCTGGGCCGCCGAGTTGATCGCGCCGATGTCGGTGTTCTTGTCCAGCGGGTCGCCGACCCGCAGCGTGCCCATCCGGCGCTTCAGTCGCGCGAGCACCTCGTCGTACACGCTCTCCTGGACCAGCAGCCGCGAACCCGCGCAGCAGACGTGGCCCTGGTTGAAGAAGATGCCGTTGACGATGCCCTCGATGGTCTGGTCGATCGCCGCGTCCTCGAAGACGATGTTCGCCGCCTTGCCACCGAGCTCCAGCGTGACCGCCTTGTGCGTGCCCGCGACCGACTTCGCGATCGCGCGGCCGACGGCGGTGGAGCCTGTGAACGCGACCTTGTTCACGTCCGGGTGCTCGACCAGGGCCTGACCGGTGCGGCCGGCGCCGGTGACGATGTTCACCACGCCCGGCGGCAGATCGGCCTGCTGGCAGATCTCCGCGAACGCCAGCGCGGTCAGCGGCGTGGTCTCGGCCGGCTTGAGTACGACGGTGTTGCCGGCGGCCAGTGCCGGCGCGATCTTCCACGCCAGCATCAGCATCGGGAAGTTCCACGGGATCACCTGGCCCGCGACGCCCCACGGCTGCGGGTCGTCGCCGACCCCGGCGTACTCGAGCTTGTCGGCCCAGCCCGCGTAGTAGAAGAAGTGCGCGGCCACCAACGGGATGTCGACGTCGCGGGACTCGCGGATCGGCTTGCCGTTGTCCAGCGACTCCAGCACCGCGAGCTCGCGGGCGCGCTCCTGGATCAGCCGCGCGATCCGGAACAGGTACTTCGCCCGGTCCTTGCCGCTCATCGGGCCCCAGACCTTGTCGTACGCCTTGCGGGCCGCGCGAACGGCCTTGTCGACGTCGGCCGGTCCGGCCTCGCTGACCTCCGCGAGCACCTCCTCGGACGCCGGGGACACGGTCTTGAAGGGCTTCCCGTCCGTCGCCTCGACGAACTGGCCGTTGACGAAGAGCCCGTACGACGACTTGATGTCGACGATCGCCCGCGACTCGGGGGCCGGTGCGTACTCGAATCTGCTCATGCCTGTCAGTCCAAGGTGAAGTAGTCGGGGCCCGGGTAGTGCCCGGTGGCCAGCTTGGTGCGTTGCATCAGCAGGTCGTTCAGCAGGCTGGACGCACCGAAGCGGAACAGCTCCGGGTCCAGCCAGTCCGGTCCGGCCGTCTCGTTGACGGTGACCAGGTACTTGATCGCGTCCTTCGCGGTCCGGATGCCGCCGGCCGGCTTGACGCCGATGTGCAGCCCGGTCGCCTCGTGGTAGTCGCGGACCGCCTCCAGCATCACCAGCGTGACCGGCAGCGTGGCCGCGGGGGACACCTTGCCGGTGGAGGTCTTGATGAAGTCCGCGCCGGCCAGCATCGCCAGCCAGGAGGCCCGCCGGACGTTGTCGTAGGTGACCAGCTCGCCGGTCTCCAGGATCACCTTCAGGTGCGCGTCGCCGGCCGCCTCGCGGATCGCGGCGATCTCGTCGAAGACCATCGCGTACCGCCCGGACAGGAAGGCGCCGCGGTCGATCACCATGTCGACCTCGTCGGCGCCGGACGCGACCGCGTCCTTGGTGTCCTGGACCTTGATCGCGAGGCTGGAACGCCCGCTGGGAAAGGCGGTTGCGACACTCGCCACGTTGATACCGGAGCCCTGCAGCTCACGCTTCGCGGTCGCGACCAGGTCCGGGTACACACAGACCGCGGCGACCTGCGGAGCCGTCGGGTCGGCCGGGTCGGGCCGTTTCGCCTTCGCGCACAGGGCCCGCACCTTGCCCGGGGTGTCCTGTCCTTCCAGCGTGGTCAGGTCGATCATCTGGATCGCCAGGTCCAGCGCGTACTGCTTCGCGGTGGTCTTGATCGACCGGGTGCTCAGGGTGGCGGCGCGGGCCTCCGCGCCGACCTGGTCGACGCCCGGCAGCCCGAGCAGGAACCGGCGCAGCCGGTCCTCGGACGAGGTCACGTCGGCCAAGCTGTCGACGCCGCTGTCGAGTGTGGTCACCCACGGCAGTCTAGCCGTGGACGGCGGCCCACCGCCCACGGCTAGTGCTGATTCTGGGGGCCGGTTACTTTGTGCGGGTGAAGTCGAAATCGCCGGAGAGCGAGCAGTACCTGTCCGCCTCGAACCGGATCACCGGGTCCATCGTGATCGTGATCGGGGCGCTCGGCCTGGTCGACATCCTGCTGGAGTGGCGGACCGCCACCGGGCTGATGGTCGGCAGCATCATCGGGATCTTCATGGTGCTGGCGTATGTCGGCCTGATCCGGCCGTCGGTCACCCTCAGCCCCGAGAACCTGCTGCTGCGTAATCACCTGCGCGACCACCAGATCCCGTGGTCGAAGGTGACCGGCGTCGACGTGACGGACATTCTCCGGGTGCACACCGACGGCGACCGGTTCCGCGCCCCCGGCGTCCAGCTGGTCATGCGGGACCTGCGCAAGCAGCGGGTCGGCGGCCGCAAGCTCGCCGCCGACAGCTCGATCTCCAAGGCCGATTTCGTCGTCAACCGGATCGAGCACCACCAGGAGCAGTACGCCGCGAAGTCCGAAGGCGACGTGGTGAGCGGGTGGGCGCGGCCCGAGCTGATCGTCGCCGGCGTCCTGGCCGTGATCGCGGTCGTCGCGGCCGTGGTCCGCTGACCGGCGCGTGCTGACCCGGCGCGCCCTCGTCCGCACCGGCGCCGCGGCCGCGGTGACGGGTGTCGCCGCGGTTGCCGCCCTGGAAACGGGCGTCATCCCCGGCCGTCCCCGGGTGCACGAGGTTCTCGGCCTCACCGGTCCGGACGGCGTCGTACCCGACGTACCCGCGGGTCCGGTGGTGTCCGGGAGCTTCGACTCGTCCGGCCGGCGTACGAAGGTCGGCTACAGCGTCATCTACCCGGACGGGTACGCCGCATCGGCCGAGCTGCCCGTCGTCCTCGTCCTGCACGGTCGCGGCGGCGACCACACGTCGGCCGTCAACGACCTCGGCATCGACCGGTACCTGACCGCCGCGGTCCGGGCAGGTACGCCGCCGTTCGCACTGGCGACCGTGGACGGCGGCCGGGACAGCTACTGGCACCGAAGGGCCGACGGCAACGACCCGGGGTTCATGCTCGACCAGGAATTCCTTCCCCTACTGGCCCGTAGGGGTCTGCTGACCAGCCGGTTCGGAGTCCTGGGCTGGTCGATGGGCGGGTACGGCGCTCTGCTGCTGGGACCGTCCGCGCGAGCGGTCGCGGTCGGCGCGCTCAGCCCGGCGTTGTGGCGCAGCTACGCCGACGTCCAGCCGGGAGCGTTCGACGACGCCGCGGATTTCGAGCGCAGCCAGGTGTTCGACCGGCCGAGCGGATTCCGAGACGTTGCCGTCCGCATCGATTGCGGCCGCGACGACCCGTTCGCCGGCGCCGCGCGCGAGCTCCGCGAGCAGTTGCAGGCGTCCGGCGGCCAGCAGGCCGGGGTCCACACCCCCGGCTACTGGCGGCGCATGCTTCCTGACCAGTTGCGATTTCTGGGCCAGAAAGTTGGCCGTTGAGCGGAACTGTGGCGTGAATCGCGGCGTCAGAGCCCGTGTTCACCCCTTGAGTGAACCCCTGTGCACTCAGGATTAGCCCGACAGGTCCCTAGACACATCGAGAGTGGAGCTCATGGTCAACCTCTCCCGTTACACCCTGCGTGGCGTGGCCGCCGCTGCTGCCCTGGCCGGCCTGGCCACGATGGCGCTGCCGAACGCCCAAGCCGCGCAGACCTCCAGCACGACCCAGACGGCGGCCACGGCTGCTACCGCGACGACTGCCGACCCGCTGCCGGTCGGCGGCCCTGCCTTCTCGATCGGCAGCGTGCCGCAGGGCGACGCGGTCACCACGAAGTCGTCGACGCTGAACCTCGTGCGCTACAACCGCCTGTACAAGACGGGGCCGGTGACCCCGTCGAAGTGCAAGGAGGTCAACGTCTCGATGCGCACGCTCGCGGGCGTCCAGGCCTACGTCTCCCAGCACTTCCGCTGCACCTACGCCGAGTGGGCGCTGCCGCTGAAGCAGGCCGGCGCGGCGTACAAGGTCGCCCCGAAGCTGGTCTTCTACACCGCCGCCACCGCGAACTCCTACTGCGGTGCGGTCACCCGGACCTCGTTCTTCTGTGGTTACAACGGCAAGGCGTGGATCTACATCTACGCGCCGGAGATCATGAGCTTCTGGGGCTCGAGCCCGACCCTGGCGCGTGCCTACGCGACCCAGGTGACGGCGCACGAGTACGGTCACCACGTCCAGTGGCTGACCGGCATCCTGGGTGCTTCCTGGGCGCGTCAGCGTGCGTTCAGCACGTACGCCGCGCAGATGGAGGAGAGCCGTCGTCGTGAGCTGCAGGCGTCCTGCCTCGGCGGCGCCAGCATCGGCGCGAACAAGCGCTACTACCCGATGAGCGGCGGCCTGTACACGCAGTGGCTGTACGTCGTCAACAACTCCGGCGACCAGCCGGGCTACCCGCGTGACCACGGCTCGCTGAAGAACCACGGCTTCTGGTCGAAGGCCGGCTTCAACGCGTCGCGCAGCTACACCGTCGCGGGCAACTGCAACACCTGGAACGCGAATTCCACCTACGTCGCCTGACGTCGGTACGTAACTCAGCCGCCCGGTACGCGTTGGCGTACCGGGCGGCTGTTGCGTTTTGGCGACACCTGCACGATCTGCGATCGTGTGGTTACTTGTTTCGGCTGCGGACGCCCTAGAGTTTCTGAGTCGAGCCTCGAACGGCAGGAGTCACAGTGAACTACGACGAGTTCAACACCGAGTACGCGAAGGTGCTGGACAAGATCAAGAGCGGCCGGAGCACCTGGTCGGAGCTGTCCGGGCACGTCACCCGGCTGCGGCAGGCGACCGCGGGGATCACCGTGCCGGTGGAGCGCACCCAGGTCGACCACGACCTCGCCGCGCTGAGCCAGATGGTGGACATGTCCCGGCGCACCAACGACAAGGAGGACGTCTGGACGGTCACGTCCGAGGCGATCCGCCGGGCCAGCAGCCAGGAGGGTTCGGTCGCCGACCGGATCGCCCGGATCGACGCGGCCATCAGCGACATCGCCGCGCTGGCCAACCGGAACCCGGACGAGCGGGACGCGCTGATGCAGTCCACCAGCACGCTCCGCATCCTGCACTCGTCGCTGCAGAGCTCTCTGCACGCCGAGGAAGCCGAAGCGGCCGCAGCCGCCCGCTGAGCTCCAGAACCCCCGCCAGGTGTTCTGTAGCTAGATACCTGCCGCGGCAGCCAGATCGGTTTTGACGGCTGCCAACGCGGTGGCTGCCTGAGCGCGTGCCGCGGTGACGTCCGCCGTGACCGGGACGACCACCTCGAGGTAGCACTTCAGCTTGGGCTCCGTTCCCGACGGGCGCACGACCACGCGTGCGCCGTCGGACAGCGTGTACCGCAGCCCGTCCGTCGGGGGCAGCGACTCCGACCCCTTGCTCAGGTCGTCGATCCGCTCGACTGTGTACGACCCGAGGGTCGTGGGCGGTTCCGCGCGCAGCCGGTCCATCGCCTGAGCGATCAGGGACAGATCCTCGACGCGCGCCGACAACTGGTCAGTCGCGTGCAGCCCGTGCTTGACCGCGAGATCGTCCAGGAGGTCGAGCAGGGTGCGTCCCGCCGCCTTCGCCTGCGCGGCCAGCTGCAGCACCCGGACCAGCGTCGACACGCCGTCCTTGTCCTTCACCGCCGCCGGATCCACGCAGTACCCGAGCGCCTCCTCGTAACCGAAGACCAGCTCCGGCACCCGGCCGATCCACTTGAACCCGGTCAGCGTCTCGACGTACCGGACGCCGTACGACGCCGCGATCTTGCCGAGCAGCGACGACGACACGATCGAGCACGCCGCCACGCCGTCAGGCCCTGGCGACAGCAGGAACTCTCCGAGCAGCGCGCCGAGCTCGTCGCCGCGCAGCATCCGCCAGCCACCCGCCGCCGAGGCGTCCGGGACGGCGACCGCGCACCGGTCCGCGTCCGGGTCGTTCGCCACCGCGATATCTGCGTTCATCGACCGGGCCAGGTCCAGCGCGGCGTCGATCGCGCCCGGCTCCTCCGGGTTCGGGAACGAGACGGTCGGGAAGTCCGGGTCCGGGTCGGCCTGGGTGGCAACCACCTGCGGTACGGCGAACCCGGCCCGGGCGACCGCTGCCTCGACGAGGGTCCGGCCGACCCCGTGCAGCGGCGTGTAGGCGACGGTGAGGTCCCGCGGCGCGTCGGCCGGCACCAGCTGGGCGATCCGGTCCAGGTAGGCGTTCAGCAGGTCGTCACCGGTCGTCTGCCAGTCGTCGCCGCGGGGTACGTCCGCGAGCGATCCGACCGCGGCGATGGCGGCCGCGATCTCGGCGTCGGCCGGCGGCACGATCTGCGAACCGTCGCCCAGGTAGACCTTGTAACCGTTGTCCTGCGGCGGGTTGTGCGACGCGGTCACGACCACGCCGGCGACCGCGTGCAGGTGCCCGATCCCGAAGGCGACGACCGGCGTCGGGGCCGGCCGGTCGAGCAGTACGGCGTCCAGGCCGGCGCCGCGCATCACGGCCGCGGTGTCCTGCGCGAACACGTCCGACTTGTGCCGGGCGTCGTACCCGATCAGGACCGGTCCGTCGGTGAGTCCCTTCGCCTTCAGGTACGCCGCGAGTCCGGCGGCGGCGCGGATCACGACGACCCGGTTCATCCGGTTCGGTCCGGCGCCGACGGCGCCGCGCAGACCCGCCGTACCGAACTCCAGGGTGCCGTCGAACCGGTCGGACAGCTCGTCGTAGTCCGCGGCGTCCAGGAGCTTGGTCAGCTCGAGGCGGGTGTCAGGGTCAGGGTCCTCGCGCAGCCAGGCCTCGGCCGCGGCCTTCAGATCATCGGTCACATGGGCACTCTAATGACCCGACGACTGACACGGCCGTGAGCGGATGTCCGCCACGTAGTCGTCGGGGGCGCCGGCCGCCTCGGCCGCCTCGGCCAGGATGCCCAGGTAGCGGGCCGAGGGCAGACCGCCCTCGTAGGCGTTCAGCACGTACATCCAGGCCAGCTGCTCGCCGTCCAGGGTCTGCACCCGGACCTGGATCTTGCGGTAGACGCCCTGGTCGATCCACTCCCACTCGTCGAGGCGCTCGACGTCCTTGGGGTGGATGTCGTAGAGCGCCACGAAGACCTGGTTGGCGGGGTCGGCCGGGTCCTCGACCACGGTGGCCATCGCGCCCTCCCACCCGAGCTCCTCGCCGCCGAAGGTGAGGCGCCAGCCGGTGATCCAGCCGGTCCCGCGCAGTGGCGAGTACGGGCACCGCTCGGACATCAGGTTCGGGTCCAGATTCGACGCAAACGCGGCGTACAGGGTCACGGAAACAGAGGATACGGAAGAATGACCTCCCGTGGCGCGAGTTGTGATCATCGGAGGCGGTCCAGGCGGGTACGAAGCGGCCAGTGCGGCCGCCCAGCTGGGCGGGGAGGTGACGGTCGTCGATTCCGACGGGATCGGCGGTTCCGCCGTGCTCACCGACTGCGTACCGAGCAAAACCCTGATCGCCACCGCGGAGGTGATGACCGAGGTGGAGGAGGCCGGGGAGCTGGGCGTCCGGCTGGACGACGGCGACGACGACCCGGCGAACTCCGTGCGTGTCGATCTCTCCGTCGTCAACCAACGGGTGAAGGCGCTGGCCACCGCCCAGTCCGAGGGCATCGAGCGCCGGCTGGACCGCGACAAGGTCCGGATCGTCAAGGGCCGCGGCCGCCTGGACGGGCCGGAGACCGTGGTGGTCGGCGACGAGCGCCTGGACGCCGATGTGATCCTGATCGCCACCGGTGCAAGGCCCCGCATCCTCCAGGGCTCCGAGCCGGACGGCGAGCGGATCCTGACCTGGGAGCAGGTCTACGAGCTCGACGAACTGCCCGAGCGGCTGATCGTGGTCGGCTCCGGCGTCACCGGCGCGGAGTTCGCCAGCGCGTACGACGCGCTCGGCAGCGACGTCGTCCTGGTGTCGTCGCGGGACCGGGTGCTGCCCGGTGAGGACGCTGACGCGGCAGCGGTCCTGGAGGACGTGTTCAAGCGGCGCGGACTCACGGTCCTGGGCAAGTCCCGGGCCGAGTCGGTCAAGCGGCAGGGCGACGGCGTCGTGGTGACGCTGACCGACGGCCGCAAGGTCGAGGGGTCGCACGCCCTGCTCGCGGTCGGCTCCCTGCCGAACACCGATGACATGAACTTGGTCGAGTCGGGCGTGTCGCTGACCGACGGCGGGTTCGTCCAGGTCGACCGGGTCTCCCGGACCACGGCCCGCGGCGTCTACGCGGCCGGCGACTGCACCGGCGTACTGATGCTGGCCTCGGTGGCCGCCATGCAGGGCCGGATCGCGATGGCGCACGCGCTCGGCGACGCCGTCACTCCGTTGGACCAGTCAACGGTCTCCGCGAACGTCTTCACCGCCCCCGAGATCGCGACGGTCGGCCTGACCCAGGCGGTGCTCGACGCCGGCGGCAGTACGGCGATGGTCGTGAAGGTGCCGCTGGCCGACAACGCCCGCGCCAAGATGCAGGGCGTCCGCGACGGTTTCGTGAAGCTCTTCTGCCTCCCCAACACCGGCATCGTCGTCGGCGGCGTGGTCGTGGCCCCGCGCGCCAGCGAACTCATCCATCCGATCTCCCTGGCCGTCGGCGCCCGCCTGACGGTCGACCAGGTCGCCCAGGCCTTCACCGTCTACCCGTCCGTCTCCGGCTCCGTAGCCGAAGCGGCCCGCCGGCTGCACCTGCGCTCATGAAGTTCCTGGTGCTGTGGCAGATGGAGTTGAGCCTGCTCTCTCCGGAGATGGCCCGGGCTGTGGGGGCGATGCCGGAGTACGGCGAGCGGCTGCAGCGGGAGGGGAAGGTGCTGTCGCGGTACCACGTGGTGGGCTCGCACGGCGGGGCGTGGATCTATGACGTCGACTCGCACGAGGAGTTCGAACGTTTGCTGGGCCGGGCGCCGGTGTTCAACTTCGCGCGCTACACGGTGCATGCCCTGGCAGAGATGGAATCCCCGCGTCCTGGCGATTGACGCGCTCGCGGCCGATTGGGATCGTGGCTGCAGGGGGTAGCCCATGTTCGAGGATCGCAGCGACCTTGCCGTCGACCGGCATCTGGTCGTCAGCGGTAGGTTGCGCGCGCGGCGGTTGCAGCTCGGGCTGACGCAGAAGCAGTTGGTCAGCCGGCTGGCGCGGCGAGGGATCAGGACCACCAACAAGACACTGTCGAGTTTCGAGCACGGCACCGGCGTCGACGTCGTACGCCTGCCGGAGCTGGCGGGTGCGCTCGACTGCACCGTCACGTACCTGCTCGGCCTGACCGAGGACCCGGCGCGCTGGGAGCCCGATCGTTCCGCGGTCCCGGACAACCGCCCGGTGGCGCGGCCCGCGGTGCTGAACTCACCGGGGCTCGTCAGCCAGCCGGACGCTCATTGGATCCTCGGCCCGGACATCCCGGCCCGGCCGCCCAGGCGCTGATTGACCAGCGCCAGGTGGTGCGCCGAATAGTGGCGTAAGGCAACCAGTTGGGCGGTGGTCAACCGGTCGCAGACCCAGTTCCAGTGCATCGACACCCAGTCGCCCGGATGCAGCGGTCCGATCAGGCTGACGCCGTCGAACCCCCGGTTCACCGTCTCCCGGCAGGGCACGCCGAGCGTGAGGCGGGCGCCGTTCCACACCAGCGGCCGCGACTCCACCACGACCTGGTCGGCGTTGACCGTGATCACCCGGCCCCACCGGATCCGGCACTGGTCGAGCACCTGGAGCGCGTGCTCGGTACGGCGTTCGTCGAGCAGCAGGTTGGCCCACGGATACAGGCAGAACACCTGGAAGCTGTGATGGGGCAGTCCGCCCTCGGCGTCGCCGGCCCGGTCCAGCAGGCGGTTGCCGATCCAGTAGGCCTCGACCACCTCGCCGTCGAGCGGGTCCGCCGTACCGGTGGCCGCGGCGATCGTCCGCAGTTGCGGCCAGGCGCCCTCGAACTGCTTGGCCAGCGCGCGGAAGCCGGTGCCGGCGCGACCCGGAGCGCCGAACTCGAGCAGGGCGCTGGTGTCGGCGGGCCCGCAGTACCCGAGCAGGTTGGGCGCGTACGCGTACCGGAGGAACAGCGCCGAGCCGTTCACAGCTCGGCCCCGAAGAACACGAGCGCGTCGGCGGCCCGCTGCGTCGAGATCCGATCGATCGCGAAGCCGCTGTGGATCAGCACGTACTCACCGGGAACGAAGGGGCCGTCGAGCAGGGACACGTTGATGTCCCGGACGACGCCCGCCACCTCGACCCGGCCGAGG
The DNA here is from genome assembly GCF_004331375.1 of Kribbella speibonae. Classification (NCBI taxonomy): domain Bacteria; kingdom Bacillati; phylum Actinomycetota; class Actinomycetes; order Propionibacteriales; family Kribbellaceae; genus Kribbella; species Kribbella speibonae. Next base: position 296,191 of record NZ_SJKC01000003.1, read on the forward strand.
TCCGCGCCCTCCGGGCAGTCAACCACCCGGCCGGGAATACCCAGGCACATCCGCTCTACCCTCCATCGCGCCGGTGACCACGTCGATCACCAGCTGTACGGCGGTCCCGACCGCGTCCTGCACGGCCGGTGAGAGTCCGATCCCGGCGTCGATACCCGCCGGTTCGCACCCGATCACCACCACGGGTCCCACGGTGCCACCAAGCCGCGGCACAAGCGAGAGCACAGCGTCCGGTCCGAGGTCGTGGGCGTCCATCGTCACCTCTTCGCTGGGGTCGGCGCCCGGCTCGGCCTCGATCAGGTAGACCGTGCCAGGCGGGCCGCCCCGCTGGACCGCGTCGACCAGTACGACGAGGTCGTACGGCTCGAGCAGCTGATAGGCCAGGTGGATGCCGCGGATCCCGAAGTCCCGCACCTCGACCCCGGCCGGCAGCGGCCGTCGGGAGAGCTCGTCGACGACCGCGACACCGAAGCCGTCGTCGGAGCTGAAGATGTTGCCCAGTCCGGCCACCAGGACAGTCATTCGACCGGCTCCAGTTCGTCCGGGCCGAAGTACAGGTAGCGCCCGTGGGATCGCTGCACTTCGCCTTCCTCGCCGTCCAGCGCGACCGCGACATGGGTCTCGCCGTCGACGTCGGTCAGTACGGCGACCACGGTGCCGAGGAGGCCGGTCAGGAACATGTCCTGCGCGTCCGCCCGCCGGATCCCGGGCCGCAGCCGGACCCGGGTGCCGTTGCCCACAGCAACATTGCCGATCGTGACCGTGTCCGTCTCCGGCGAGACCGTGCTGTCGTTGCCCGGATCCCACCACGGCTGGTCGGCCGGCGGCGGCTCGGTCACCTTGCGTAGGTAGCGGATGGTGCCGTGCAGCCGGTCGAGGAATTCCGGCGGCATGGTGTCGACCCGGTCCAGCAGTTCGGCCGCCCGCTGGTCGGTACCGCGGACCTCGCGCTTCTCCTCGTCGGTCAGCGTCATCGTGCGCAGGCTGAGGATCTCGTCGATCTCGGTGGCGTCGTACAGGTTGCCCTGGCTCTCCGGCGCGATCGTCGGGTGGTCGTACAGGATGATCGGCGAGGACAGCAGCAGGTCGCCGGCCAGCACCGGGTACAGGCCGACGTTCTCGGACTCGCCCGCGAACGCTCTGGCCCACTCGGGCGGATCCAGCTGCGAGATAAAACGGGCGCCGTCGGCGGCGACGATGACGTGGTGCGCGATCAGCGCCTGCCGGAGGGCTCCGACGCGCTCCGAGCTGCCGTCCGGGGTGGTGTTCTCGACCCGCACCCGGATGCGGCTCACGGTGTACGGGCCCGGGAGCTCGTGGACGGTCAGCGTCACGGTCCCGGTGATCGGCAGCCTGGTCCGGCGGAGGAACCCGGCGGTGCCGACCGCCTCGACATCGGTGCCGCCGGGCAGGCTGAACGTTACCTGCCGGGGAAACCGGTACACGTTCGTGGCGAGGTCGACGGTGCGCACCACGGCCTCGTCCCACGGCCGGTACGTCGCGTCCTCGGTCTCGAGCGACGTGACCAGAACATGATCGGCGTCGAGGACCTCACGGCTCTGCGCCTGCAGGAAGCGCAGCCGCACCCGGATCAGGGCCTTGTCGCCGTCGAGCAGGCACTCGGTCTGCGACCAGGACCGCTCGGTCGGATCCAGCAGCGAGTAGTCCGGCGGCATCAGTACGCCGAACTGCCAGCGGACCCGGTTCTTTCCGTCCGACGCCCGGTACGGGTACAGCACATAACCTTCGAACAACAGCGCGTCCGCGAGGTCCTGGACGGCGTCGTACCTGTTCATTCCAGCTGTTCCTTCAGGAGTCGCTCGATCGCGTCGTCCCAGCCGGGCAACGCTTCCCGCGTGCGGTAGCGGTACAGCAGGTCGAAGGTGTCCTGGCGCAGCCGCAGCCACGCGGCACCCGGGAAGTGCTGGTCCATCGCCTCCCGCCACACGGACACCGGCAGCGAGTACGTCGTCTCCTTCTGCCAGGCGACCGGTGTGACCGAGAGGGTGCCGGGGCTGCCGGTGAAGATGGTCCCGTTGAACAGCAGCAACAGCGGTACGCCGTGCTCCCGGACGGCGTACAGGTACTTGTGAGCGGCGACGTCGAAGTCGTAGCTGCACGGGAGGTTGAGGTCGACCTCCGTGGCTTCGGTGAAGCCGGGGACCATCTGGGTGACGAACGCCAGTTGCAGCGGTTTCAGCGTCTCGCCCCAGCGGGACCGGTCACCGAACAGGTCGGCCAGTCCTTCGGCCTCCTCGTCGTTGTACCGGCGCCGGATCGGCTCGATCCTGATCTGGCAGCGCAGCGCGAGCGCGTGTACCGGCGTACCGGTCGTCTCGTCGATCCGCAGGCGCAGCCGGATCGACGGGGTCGCGGCGTACCGATCGGCCTCGGCGGCGGTGCAGGTGAAGTCCAGGTCAACCACGGCTGCGCTCCTGGACGCCGGCGAAGAACGCGTCGATTCGCCGCCAGACGTCCTCGCCGCCGGCGAAGCCTTCCCAGTACTGGCGCACGATCCCGACCAGCTCGTAGCACGCGTCGATGGGGACCAGATGGCACTCGAACGTGTCGTCCAGCCGGCGCAGCAGCACGGCCTCCACGTCCGGGAGCAGCTCCTGCAGCTGGGGATCGCCGGCGATGACCTCGTTCCAGCCGGCCAGGTCGAGCAGCGACTCGGTGGCGCCACCCGGGCTCGGGTAGAAAGCGACGTACCGGCCCTGATCGGACTGGTAGAAGAGGAACGCGAGGTTGACCGGGATCCCCATCGCGTCCCACTGCGCCGGTGACAGGGTGAAGTCCGCGTTGAACCGGTAGTTCTCGGGGACCACGCGGTAGTGGCCGCGCGACGCGCCGCCGTCGGTGAACAGCAGGTAGCAGGCCCGGCAGGCGCACAGCAGCCGGTGATCCTGGATGTCGGCCAGATGCGAGTGCTCGGGACCGATCGGTACGGCGCACATCTCGCACTGCTCACCCGGTGCCAACTGCTCGCGAACCCCACCGGTGTACTCGCGAAGAACCGCCACCGGATCGACGGCCGGCAGGGGTTTGGATCGCGCCAGCGAACGCAGAGTCGACCGCTGCCTCACGCCGGCTGCACCCCCGGGACAGCGACCTTCCAGCCGGAACCGTCCGGCAGCAAGGGGATTGCTTCGAGCGGCGGGCCGTCCTGCGCCCGCCCAGCGAGACGTACGTCGTACTCGGCCGTGCAGCGTGGACAGGTCAGCCGATCCCCTTTTAGCCGGCCGTGGTGCAGGCCGGACGAGCACCTCGGGCAGGTGTTGCGGTAAGCGAAGAACGTGCCGTCCAGGTTCGCGACGAGCAGGTCGAGGCCGGCGACAGGGAGATGCTGGATCTGGTCCGGGGGTGGGACCAGATCCAGCCGATGCCAGCTGTCCCGATGGGGGCGGAACGGCTGGATGGTCAACAGACTCTCCTTCTCCTTCACCATCCCCTCGACGTCGACCGCGATCGCCTCCGGCGCGGCGTCCAGGACGGCGTTCTCGACGGTCAGCCGGACCGTCGCGGTCGAGCCGGGGCAGCCGTCGCAGCTGCCCTGCAGGCGCAGGTGGACGACACCGTCGGCGTCGATGCCGAGGTAGTCGATCCCGCCCGCGTGCGAACCGAGGTACGGGCGGACCGAGTCGAGCGCCTGCTGGACGCGGGTCGCGATGTCGTCGGGGTGGAGATCGTGGAGCAGCAGCATTCCGGCGACCAGGTCGTCCTCGACCAGCTGCCGAACCTGCGGCTCGCCGAGCAGGTTCAGCAGCTGCTCGAGGCCTGCGCCGTGCAGGGTCAGCACGGCGCGGATCAGTTCCTCCACCTTGCGCGTGAGCGCGGGATCGGCGCTGCGCTGGACCTCGTCCAGCAGTACGTCGATCCGCTCGCTCAGCGCGTGGACGTCGTGCCGATCCATTCGTCCCCCGGGTCAGTAGGGCTTGACGGCGATGGACGGGGAGTGCAGGTGCGTCTTCTCCCGTCCGTTGCCGACGTACATGTGCACGCCGCAGGGCAGGCACGGGTCGAAGCTGCGCACCGCGCGCATGATGTCGATGCCTTTGAACCGGTCCGGCGGGTTCTCCTCGAAGATCGGGGTGTTCTGGACGGCGTCCTCGTACGGGCCCGGTGTTCCGTAGCTGTCCCGGACGCTGCCGTTCCACGGCGTCGGCGGGTACGGGTGGTAGTTCGCGATCTTGCCGTCCCGGATCACCATGTGATGCGAGAGCACGCCGCGCACGGCCTCGGTGAACCCGCACGAGATTCCCTCGTCCGGCACCTTGAACGGCGTCCAGGTGTCGGTCCGGCCGGCCCTGACCTCGGCCATCGCCTTCTCGCAGAAGTGCAGCGCGAGCGCGGCGGCGTACGCCTGGAAGTACGTCCGGGCACGGTTCCGCTCGAGCGCGTTGCTCCAGCGCGGGATCTTCCACTCGTACTCCGTGGCCGGTTTGAGCGCCGTCCGCGGGAGCTGGATCTTCACGCTGTGCCCGGTGGCCTGGATGTAGTCGGTGCTGACCAGGCCGGACAGCGCCGTCGACCAGAGTCGCGCGATCGGGCCGCCGCCGGTGTCGAGGGCCAGATGGTCCGTGCCGTCGAACCAGCGCGGCGACATGGTCCAGCTGTACGCGTTGGAGAAGTCGCGTTTCTGCGGTTTCGGCAACGTGTGCTGGTTCCACGGGTGCCGGACGTCGATCGGGTTGCCGAGCGGGTCGACGTCGACGAACTTCTCGTGCGCGCCGTCGGCCCAGTCGTCGTAGTACGAACTGCCGAGCAGGATCCGCAGGCCGAGGTTGATGTCCAGCAGGCTGTTCGTGACGAGCTTGCCGTCGACCACGACGCCCGGGGTGACGAACATCTTCCGGCCCCAGGACTCCATGTTGCGGTAGGTGAAGTCGCAGTACGCCGGGTCTTGCAGACTGCCCCAGCAGCCGAGCAGGATGCGCCGTTCACCGACGTGTTCGTAGCCGGGCAGCGCCTCGTAGAAGAAGTCGAACAGGTCGTCGTGCAGCGGCAGGACCTTCTTCATGAACTCGATGTAGCGCATCAGCCGGGTGAGGTAGTCGGTGAAGAGCTGGATCGTCGCGACTGTGCCGACCCCGCCGGGGTAGAGCGTCGACGGGTGGACGTGCCGGCCCTCCATCAGGCAGAACATCTCGCGGGTGTAGCGGCTGACGTGCAGGGCCTCGCGGTAGAACTCGCCCTCGAGCGGGTTCAGCGAGCGCATGATGTCGCCGATGGTCCGGTAGCCGTGGTCGCCGGCGTGCGGCGCCTCGGTCCGGTTCGCGAGTTCGAGGACACCCGGGTTGGTCTCCTTGACCATCCGCTCGCAGTAGTCCACGCCGACCAGGTTCTCCTGGAAGATGTTGTGGTCGAACATGTACTCCGCGGCCTCGCCGAGGTTCACGATCCACTCGCCGAGATGCGGCGGCGCGACGCCGTACGCCATGTTCTGCGCGTAGACCGAGCAGGTGGCGTGGTTGTCACCGCAGATCCCGCAGATCCGGCTGGTGATGAAGTGCGCGTCGCGCGGGTCCTTGCCCTTCATGAAGATGCTGTAACCGCGGAAGATCGACGACGTGCTGTGGCACTCCTCGACGGTCTTGGACTTGAAGTTCACGTTCGCGTAGATGCCCAGGCTGCCGACGATCCGGGTGATCGGGTCCCACGCCATCTCGACGACGTCGGTGCTCTTCGCGTCGGTCGCGGCGGGTTTGGACTCGGTGGTGGTCATGACCTACCACACCTTCTGGTAGCCGGTGGTGAGCTCGGAACTCTTCTGCCGCCAGCCGGGTTCCTTGTTGCTCGCGTTCTGGGTGTACTTGCGCAGCCGCCGGATCACGGTGCCGTACACCATGCTCGCGGTGGTGGACACCCTGCTGCCGGGCGGTGCGTCCATGAACGGCATGAACTTGTCCGGGAAGCCGGGCATCGTGCAGGCGATACAGATGCCGCCGACGTTCGGGCAGCCGCCGACCCCGTTGATCCAGCCGCGCTTGGGCACGTTGCAGTTGACGACCGGACCCCAGCAGCCCAGCTTCACCAGGCACTTGGGGGAGCCGTACTCCTTGGCGAAGTCGCCCTGCTCGTAGTAGCCGGCCCGGTCACAGCCCTCATGCACGGTCCGGCCGAACAGCCACTGCGGTCGCAGCTCGGCGTCCAGCGGGATCATCGGGGCCTGGCCCGCGACCTGGTAGAGCAGGTAGACGAGGGTCTCGGACAGGTTGTCCGGGTGGATCGGGCATCCGGGCACGCAGACGATCGGCAGGCCCGCCTTCGACTTCCAGCTCCAGCCCAGGTAGTCGGGAACCCCCATCGCACCGGTGGGGTTGCCCGCCATGGCGTGGATCCCGCCGTACGTCGCACAGGTGCCGACGGCAACCACCGCGGTGGCCTTCGGCGCCAGCCGGTCCAGCCACTCGGACGTCTTCATCGGCTGCCCGGTGGCCGGGTTGTTGCCGAAGCCGGCCCAGTAGCCGTCGGTGCCGTGCACCGCCTCGTTCGGGATCGAGCCCTCGACCACCAGCACGAACGGTTCCAGCTCGCCGCGGTCGGCCTTGTGCCACCAGGCGATGAAGTTGTCCGCGCCGGTCTCCGGTCCGCACTCGAAGTCGATCAACGGCCAGTGCACCGCGATCTTCGGCAGCCCGGGCAGGGCGCCGAGGACGATCTCCTCGATGCTGGGCTGGGTGGCCGCCGTGAGGGCGACCGAATCGCCGTCGCAGCTGAGTCCGCCGTTCATCCAGAGGATGTGGACGACACCCTCGTCGGTGTCGTCGCGTGCCTGCTCCGGCTCCAGCGTCGTGGACACGACCCGCCCTCCCTCGTCCGGAAATCACCCGGCCCTTTCGAACCGTACTTCGGTACTCGCCGGTCCGACAGACACATGTGTCAGCTATTAATGGCGGTATCCGGAAATCCGCGAATCCTGGATTCCAGGACATTCCGGGAGGGTCTTTTCGGACACGTCGCACCGTATTCTCGTGCAATGGACGATCCCGATCGCGAGGTGTTCGTCTCGCCCGTGGTCGTGGCGTCGCAGAGCTTCCCGGCCAGGCCGGGTTCGCTGCCGGACGCGGAGCAGTTCGTCCGGGAGGCGCTCGAGCCGATCACGCTCGAGGTGGAGGAGCGTCAGGCGCTGTACCAGGCGATCACCTCCGCCCTGCTGGCCGCGGCCGGGCCGAAGGACGGGGTGTTCGACGTGACCGTGCGGATCTTTCCCGACGGTGTCGAGGTCGAGGTACTGCACGGTGCGGGCGTCCGGCGGGTGCAGCCGGCCGCGGAGCCGTTCGCCGATTGGCTGAACGGCGTCCTGCGGGGTCAGGGGTTGTCCCAGCAGGCGGCCGCGCAGCGGATCGGGGTCTCGGTGCGGACCATCAGCCGGTGGTTGCGCGGCGACACCGAACCGCGACTGCGGGACCTGCGCAGAGTGCACGAGATCTTCGGTCCGTGATGTCTGGCGTGGGTCCGGGTCCGGGTTTAGTGTGCGAATTGTCCGTTGATCGCGGAATTCGCCATTCTTCGCCCGGCGGGGTGACCATCACGAACGAATTGGAACGGGTGCGCAGCCGGGCGCTGGTCACCGGGGTGGTCCAGGGCGTCGGGTTCCGACCCTTCGTGTACGCACTGGCGCGCGAGCTGGGGCTGTCCGGCCAGGTCGGCAACACCGCGGGCGGTGTCGTCGCCGAGGTCGAGGGCCCGGCTGCCGCGGTGGCCGCGTTCGGCGACCGTGTGCTGACCGACGCCCCGCCGCTGGCCGTGGTCGCGTCCGTGACGCTCGAGTCGCTGCCGGTGGTGGGCGGGACCGAGTTCGCCATCTCGGACTCGACGGCGGGTGCGGGCCGGACGCTGGTGTCGCCGGATGTGGCGACCTGTGCCGACTGCCTGGCCGAGTTCGCCGATCCGTCCGACCGGCGCTACCGGCATCCGTTCATCAGCTGTACCAACTGCGGGCCGCGCTTCACGATCATCACCGGCCTGCCCTACGACCGGCCGGCCACCACGATGGCCGGCTTCCCGCTCTGCCCGGACTGCGCCCGCGAGTACGCCGATCCGGTCGACCGCAGGTTCCACGCGCAGCCGATCGCCTGTCCCGCCTGCGGACCTCGGCTGCGGCTGATCCAGCCCGGCCTCGAGACGGCGTACGGCGAGGACGCGCTCGCGGCCGCGCACGCGCTGCTGATCGACGGCGCGATCCTCGCGGTGAAAGGGCTCGGCGGCTTTCATCTCGTCTGTGATGCCGGTGACCAGGCTGTGGTGAGCACCTTGCGGAAACGCAAAGATCGCGGGGACAAACCGTTCGCCGTGATGGCCGCCGATCTGGACACGGCCCGCCGGATCGCCGTGGTCGACGTCGCGGAGGAGCAACTGCTCACCGGCAGCAGGCATCCGATCGTGCTGCTCCGGCGCCGGCCCGGTGCGGCCGTCGCCGAAGCCGTTGCCCCCGGCAACCCCGATCTCGGGGTGATGCTGCCGTACACGCCGCTGCACGAGTTGCTGTTCGACCAGCCCGGTCCGTGTGTGCTGGTGATGACGAGCGGCAACCTGTCCGGTGAGCCGATCGTCACCTCCGACGACGAGGCACTGACGCGGCTGGCCGGTCTGGCCGACGCGTGGCTCGGCCACGATCGCCCGATCCACGTGCCCTGCGACGATTCCGTCGTACGGATCGTCGACGACAGCGAGTTGCCGGTCCGGCGGTCCCGTGGGTACGCGCCGTTCCCGATCGACTTGCCGATCCCGGTCCGGCCGGCGCTGGCGGTCGGCGGGGACCTGAAGAACACCTTCTGTCTCGGCGATGGCCAATACGCGTGGCTCTCGGGGCATGTCGGCGACATGGACGACCTCGCGACACTGCAGGCGTTCGAGCGGGCCGAGCAGCACCTCGAGCAGTTGACCGGAGTTCGGCCCGAGGTACTGGTGACGGACAAGCATCCGTCGTACCGGTCGCGCCAATGGGCTCAACTGCACGCGGCCGGGCGGCCGGTGGTCGGCGTACAGCATCACCATGCACACCTAGCCTCGGTGATGGCCGAGCACCGGTATCAAGGTCGCGTCATCGGGTTCGCGTTCGACGGGACCGGGTACGGCGAGGACGGTGCCGTGTGGGGTGGTGAGGTACTGCTCGCCACGTACGACGGGTTCGAGCGCTACGCGCACCTCAAGTACGTTCCGCTCCCCGGCGGCGATGCAGGTGTCCGCAACCCCTGCCGGATGGCGTTGTCGCACCTGCTCGCCGCCGGCCTGCCGTGGGACCCGCGACTGCCGTCGGTACGCGCGTGCGCCGGGCCGGAGCTGGAACTGCTCAGAACCCAACTGGACAAGGACATCGCCTGTGCTCCGACGTCGAGTATGGGCAGGTTGTTCGACGCGGTCTCGTCGCTGGCCGGGGTCTGTCATCGCGCCGGGTACGAGGCGCAGGCCGCGATCGAGTTGGAAGGACTGGTCTCGTCGGATCGCGAGCTCGGCGGGTACGAGTTCGCGGTCACAGGGGAGGAGATCGATCCGGCCCCGGTGCTGGCCGGGGTGGTGTACGACGTACTGGCCGGCGTGGATCCGGGCGTCGTGAGCGCCCGGTTCCACCAGAGCCTGGCCGAACTGATGGTGACGCTGGCCGTGCGGGTCCGCGCCGCGCGCGGACTGACCACGGTCGCCCTGTCCGGCGGCGTGTTCGTCAACCGAGTGTTGCTGTCGGCAACTACCAGAGCATTGGCCGGGGCCGGGTTCACGGTGCTGCGGCATCGCCGGGTGCCGCCGACGGATGCCGGACTCGCCCTCGGCCAGCTGGCCGTCGCGGCGCGTCGCCCAGGGAGGGAAACATCATGTGTCTAGCCGTACCGGGCAAGGTCGTGGAGATCCGCGAGGAGGACGGGACCCGGATGGGCCAGGTGGACTTCGGCGGCGTCCTGAAGGACGTCTGCCTGGAGTACCTGCCGGACCTGGAGGTCGGTGAGTACACCATCGTGCACGTCGGGTTCGCGTTGCAGCGCCTCGACGAGGAGTCCGCGATGCAGTCGCTCGCGCTCTACCGCAAACTCGGGGCGCTCGAGGAGGAGTTCGGCGACCAGTGGGGACTCGCCGCGCGGCAGGCCGGCGAACGCCGCCCGCCCGGGACCGAGTGGGGGGAGGCCTCGCAATGAAGTACCTCGAGGAGTTCAGCGATCCGGTGCTGGCCGGCAAGCTGGTCGAGCAGATCCACGCCACGGTGACGAAACCCTGGGCGATGATGGAGGTCTGCGGCGGCCAGACGCACACGATCGTCCGGCACGGGATCGACCAGTTGCTGCCGGACGGTGTCGAGATGATCCACGGCCCGGGCTGCCCGGTCTGCGTCACGCCGCTGGAGATCATCGACAAGGCGCTCGAGATCGCCGCCCAGCCCGGCGTGATCTTCTGCTCGTTCGGCGACATGCTGCGGGTGCCCGGCAGCGGCCGCGACCTGTTCCGGATCAAGAGCGAAGGCGGTGACGTCCGGGTCGTCTACTCGCCGCTCGACGCGCTCCGGGTCGCGCAGCAGAACCCGGACAAGGAGGTCGTCTTCTTCGGGATCGGCTTCGAGACCACCGCCCCGCCGAACGCGATGACCGTCTACCAGGCCAAGAAGCTCGGCATCCCGAACTTCAGCCTGCTCGTCTCGCACGTCCGGGTCCCGCCCGCGATCGAGGCGATCATGCAGTCCCCGAGCTGCCGGGTTCAGGGCTTCCTCGCCGCCGGCCACGTCTGCAGCGTGATGGGGACGTCGGAGTATCCCGAGCTGGCCGAGAGGTACGGCGTACCGATCGTCGTCACCGGGTTCGAACCGCTCGACATCCTGGCCGGGATCCTGCGGACGGTCAGCCAGCTCGAGAAGGGCGAGCACGTGGTCGAGAACGCCTACCAGCGCGCCGTCCGGGACGAGGGCAACCCGGCCGCGAAGGCGATGCTGGCCGATGTGTTCGAGACGACCGACCGGGCCTGGCGGGGGATCGGGATGATCCCGCGGAGCGGCTGGCGGCTGTCCGAGCGGTACCGCGAGTACGACGCGGAGTACCGCTTCCAGGTGCGCGACATCGTCGCCGAGGAGTCCACGGTGTGCCGCAGCGGCGAGGTCCTGCAGGGCCTGATCAAACCGCACGAGTGCTCGGCGTTCGGGACGGTCTGTACGCCGCGGAACCCGCTCGGCGCGACGATGGTGTCCAGCGAGGGCGCTTGTGCCGCGTACTACCTGTACCGCCGGCTGGAGACGCCGGCCGAGGCGGTGACGACCGGTGGCTGAGCACGTCATGCTGCCGGATCCCTCCCTACCCGATCCGCCGAACTTCGACGGATGGGTCTGTCCGCTGCCGTTGCGCGATCACCCGAAGGTCGTGATGGGCCACGGGGGCGGCGGACAGATGTCGGGTGAGTTGATCGAGCATCTGTTCGTGCCCGCGTTCGCGAACCCGGTGCTCGGCGGGCTGACGGACTCGGCGGTGTTCACGCTCGGCGAGGCCCGGCTGGCGTTCTCGACCGACTCGTTCGTGGTGCAGCCGCTGTTCTTCCCGGGCGGCAGCATCGGGCACCTGGCCGTGAACGGCACGGTCAACGACCTCGCGATGAGCGGCGCGCAGGCGGCGTACCTGTCCTGCGGTTTCATCCTCGAGGAAGGCGTCGATCTGTCCGTGGTCGCCCGGATCGCGGCGGACCTGGGCGAGGCAGCGCGGCAGGCCGGCGTGACGATCGCGACCGGTGACACCAAGGTCGTCGACGCTGGTCACGGGGACGGCGTGTACGTCAACACGGCCGGCGTCGGGCTGGTTCCGGCTGGGGTCGACATCCGTCCGCAGCGGGCGGTTCCAGGGGATGTCGTCATCGTCAGCGGCCAGATCGGGGTGCACGGGATCGCGATCATGAGCGTGCGGGAGGGCATCTCGTTCGGCACCGAGGTGGTCAGCGACTGCGCGCCGCTGAACGGCCTGGTCGCGGCGATGCTGGCCGTCTGCCTCGACCTGCACACCCTGCGCGACCCGACGCGGGGCGGCGTCGCGACCTCGCTGAACGAGATCGCCAAGGCGGCCGGGGTCGGCGTCGAGCTGACCGAGACCGCATTGCCGGTGCCGGAGGCGGTCGCCAACGCCTGCGCGTTCCTCGGACTCGATCCGCTGTACGTCGCGAACGAGGGCAAACTGCTCGCGATCGTGGGTCGTGACGACGCGGACACCGTCCTCGCGGCGATGCGGGCGCATCCGCTCGGTGCGGACGCGGCGATCATCGGCGAGTGCGTCGAGGCGCATCCGGGGATGGTCGTGACGCGGACAGCGTTCGGGGCTACTCGGGTGGTGGACACGCCGATCGGAGAGCAGCTGCCCCGGATCTGTTAGCGGTCCGCGAGCCAGGACTGCCAGGCGTCGAGCCCATCGCCGCGGGTCGCGGAGACGGGCAGCAGCTCGACGTCCGGCTTGAGGCGACGGATCAGGTCCAGGCACAGGTCGACGTCGAAGTCGACGTACGGGAGCAGGTCGACCTTGTTCAGCAGGACGAGGTCGGCGGTGCGGAACATGTACGGGTACTTCGCCGGTTTGTCCGCGCCTTCGGTGACCGAGATGATCACCACCCGCGCCGACTCGCCGAGGTCGAACAGGGCCGGGCAGACCAGGTTGCCGACGTTCTCGACGAAGACCAGTGAGCCGTCGGGCGGGGCGAGCTCGGTCAGGCCGCGGCCGAACATTTCCGCGTCCAGGTGGCAGCCGGCGCCGGTGTTGATCTGCACGACCTTGCGGCCGGTCGCCCGGATCCGCTCGGCGTCCAGCCAGGTCTCCTGATCGCCTTCGATCACGAGGGTTTCGCGGCGGTCGCCGAGGTCGGTGACGGTGCGCTCGAGCAGGGTGGTCTTGCCGGAGCCGGGGGAGCTCATCAGGTTGATCGCGATGATGCCGCGCTCGGCCAGGCGGTGCCGGTTGGCCGCGGCGAGCAGGTCGTTCTTGGCGAGGATGTCCTGCTCGAGCAGCACGGACCGGGTCGCATGGTCATGCGTGTGGTCGTGGGGGTGAGGGTGCTCGTGGGGGTGCGGGCCGTCGACGAGGGTGACTCTGGTGCTCGCGTCCTCGCCGCCGCAGCCGCAGGTGCTGCACATGTCACCGCACCTCCACCGAGACGATCCGCAGTTCCTGACCGGCCAGAATGTCGAGATCGGCACTGCCGCAAGCGCACAGCATGATCGGGTCGTCGAGCCCGAACTCCCGTCGGCAGTCCCGACAGTACGCCCGCCCGGACGGCTCGTCGATGTCCAGCCGGGCGCCGTCCAGCCCGGTCCCGGCGGCCACGATCCCGAAGCAGAACCGGATCGAGTCGGTCACCACCCCGGACAGTCGCCCGATCTCCAGCCGGACGACGGCCACCGGCCCGTCGCCGATCTTCTCGACGATCGCCTCGACGATGCTCTCCGTGATGGCGAGCTCATGCACCCTCCCGACGGTAGCCGCCGGAAAGTTGCGGGAAAACCTGCACGTGCTACGTGTACGCAGCGTAACCGGCCTCCAGGGCGGGATTCCGGGCAGAAACCGGTCCGCGAAATGTATTGGGCACGAATAGTTACCGTTGTGGACGGCAACCAAAGAAGACGTCGCCGCCAATCGCTACCGGAACCGTGACCAGCGCCTTACTCTCCGGTTGTTGAGCCCGCGGTTGGCTCGGGGGAGCCGCTCCACGTCCGGAGGGGAAGTATGAGACGACGCCTGAAGTACGTCGCCGGCCTGGTTGGTCTGGGCAGTCTGATCGTCGCGTCGATGTCGATGCCCGTTCAGGCCGCGACCAGTGAGCACTCGCCGCCGGGGCCGAGGCCCGGCGCGCTGCAGGTGCAGTCGGCGACCGACGCGGCGCTGGCGAAACTCGACCCGAAGCTCGAGGCGCGGGTCAAGAAGGGTGACACCGCGGCCGTCGCGGTGTTCGCGACCGTTCAGGGCGACACCTCCACGGCACAGCGGGCGCTGGACGACGCGCATGTCGCGAAGTCCGGTGACGCCGCGCTCGTGATGGGCTCGATCCCGGTGCAGGCGCTGCCCAAGCTGGCCGCCGCGCCCGGAGTCGTCGCGGTCCGGCCGATCGAGCTGGCCCGCACCGGGCAGCCGCTGTCCGACCCGGATCCGGAGCTGCACCAGGCGCCGACCGCGGCCGAGCAGCAGGCCGCGCTCGCCAAGGTGAAGTCCGACGACGTGCCGTACGACGAGGCGCCGCCGCTGCGCCGGTCCAACTTCGACAAGCTCCGCAACCAGAACCTGCTGGACGCCAAGTCGCACAACTTCACCGGCGCCTGGAAGGCCGGGTTCACCGGTCAGGGTGTGACCGTCGGCGTCCTCGACGGTGGTACCGACTTCGGCCACCCCGACCTGCTGAACACCTGGCAGACGTGGACCGGTCAGACCGGCGCGAAGGCCGGCTGGAACGGCTGGCCGAAGGCCTTCGACCCGTACGGCACCCTGCAGTGGCTGGCCGCACCGGACCAGGTCGACCAGGGCCTGTCCTGGTACACGAAGACCACCGCGGCGACCTGCGCTGTCAGCGGCACGACCTGCTCCGTCGACTTCGCCACCAAGACCGGCCCGTCCCGGAACTTCAACGCCCCGACCGGCACCAAGCAGCACACGTACAGCTTCCCGGCGAAGTGGAGCAAGTCCGGCAAGGTCATGCTCGGCAGCCACCCGGACGACCACCTTCTCCAGCTGTACGGCGAGCGTCCGGGCTTCCTGGTCACGGACCCGCACACCGCCGGCGTCTACGACACCGTGTACGTCGACCTCGACGACGACTACTCGTTCGCCGACGAGAAGCCGGTGACCAAGTCCTCGCCCGCGGCGTACCGCGACATGAACGGCGACGGCTACACCGACCTGTCCGGCGGCCTGCTGTACTACGTCTCCGACGGCAAGACCCCGATCCCCGGCGGCCTCGACGCGTTCGGCGTCCAGGACACGTCGTACGGCTCCGGTGCTCTGCTGGCGTGGACCGGTGACTTCGACCCGGCGATCGAGGGTCACGGCACGCTGACGGCGTCGAACATCGTCGGCCAGGCGGTGATCAACGGGAAGGCGCCGGCGTTCAAGGACATCCCCGGCGGCAAGTACGCCGGCGCGGTGCTCGGCGGCGCCCCGAACGCCAAGCTGGCGCCGTTCGGCGACATCTACATGGGCTTCGACTTCTCCACCCAGTTCGGGTACTTCCTGTCCACCCGCGGCGGCGTCGACGTCACCTCGAACTCGTACGGCTCGTCGACCAGCGACAACGACGGCTGGGACGCCGCGAGCCAGGAAGCCGACGTGATCCACGACGGCTTCAAGACCACCGCACTGTTCTCCACCGGCAACGGCGCACCAGGATTCGGTACGGCGACGGCGGCGGCGCCCTCGACCGGGATCGAGGTCGGCGCGTCGACGCAGTTCGGCGGCACCGGCTGGGACTCGCTGCTCCGGACCAGCCAGATCACCGACAACGACGTGATGGTCTGGTCGAACCGCGGCTTCGGCGCGAACGCCACGAACGGCGTCGATGTCGTTGCCGACGGCGCCTACGCACCGGGTGACGCGACGCTGAACACCGTCCTCGACGGCCGGAACGCCTGGGCGACCTGGGGCGGTACCAGCCGCTCGACCCCGGTCGCCGTGGGAGCGACCGCACTGGTCTACCAGGCGTACGAGAAGGCACACCACGGCGCCGTACCGGCCGGCTTCTACTCGACCGCGCAGGATCTGCTGAAGTCCTCGGCGAAGGACCTCGGGTACGACGCCAACGTGCAGGGCTCCGGCTCGATCGACGCGGGCAAGGCGGTCGCGAGCGCACTGGGCAAGCGCGCGAGCGTGTCGCCGACCGAATGGCGCGTGGGTGACTACCGCGGTACGGAGTACCCGGTGTTCGCCAACGTCATCTCGCCCGGCGGGACCGACACGCAGAAGTTCAACCTGCAGGGCAACGGCGTCTGGCAGGTCAGCGACCGGCAGCTCGTGCGGACCGACTCCAGCACGATCTCCTTCAGCAGCAAGGATCTGAGCCAGGAGAGTACGGGCAACTTCAACGCGCCCGACTATCTGATGGACCTCACGAAACAGGTCAAGCAGCATCGCAACGCGGACCTGATGGTGGTCAAGCTCGAGTACCCGCGGTCGCAGTTCGACGGCGACGACAACCTGACCGAGGACCAGGGGTGGCGGCTGCTCACCTACAACTGGACCGACGTCAACCACGACGGCAAGCTGTGGACGGACAAGAACCACAACGGCGTCGTCAACCACACCGACAAGACGACCAGCTCGAACATCGACGGCTTCCTCGACCTGGACTTCGCGAAGTCGGAGATGGAGCAGGGCGAGTACAGCCGGTTCATGTACCACCGGGCCGGCGCCAACGCGTTGCAGTCGTACGTGCGGGACCCGGCGCAGCGGATGGCCGACGGCCTGTTCCTCGGCCTGCAGCACTCGGCGAAGAACGCGAAGATCCCGGTCACGGACTTCAAGGTCTCGATCGACTGGTACCAGAACACCGACTGGAAGTGGGTCAGTACGCCGCGGTACGCCAACGGGTCGTTCACGGCGTCGATCAAGGTGCCGGGCAACGCGCCGTACGGCATGTACTCCGGTGCGGTCGTGCTGCGCCGCGGGTCGGACGAGATGGTGGTGCCGGTGTCCGTGGCGGTCGCGGCCAAGGCGGCCCAGGACGCGAGCGGGAAGATCACCGGGGCGATCACGTTCGGCGGTGACGACGTGGCACAGGCGCAGCGGAACCTGACCTACAACAACGGGTCGGTGTTCGGTGCGAACGACTGGACCTGGCGGGCCGAGTCCGGTGACTGGCGGTTCTTCTATCTCGACGTACCGAAGACACCGGCGGAGGGGACGAAGTTCCTGGCCAACACGACCTGGCAGGACTCCGGTCCGTACACCGACCTGGACACGCTCATCATGGGACGCTCGGTGAATCACTTCCAGCTCGAACCGGACTCCGTGTACGGCGCGCCGTACACGATCGACACGGTCGGGAAGAGTCCGAACACCAACGTCCGGGCGGGTGCCTGGCGGTTCAACACCGCGACCGGTGGACCGGCCGACGTGGTCACGGCACCGGCGCAGGAGGGGCTGCAGGCGGTCGCGCTGCACCAGGTCAGCTGGCAGGGCGACAAGTTCAACACCCCGTTCAAGGTGCAGCTGGGGAGCGCGTCGGTCAGCCCGTCGTCGGTCACCCAGACGGCGACCGGTGACACCGGCGGGTTCGATGTGACGTTCGAGTCGAGCGTGCCGCTGGACGGTCTGAAGGCGGACGCCTTCGGCCTCAGCCAGCCGAGTACGACGACCGAGACGGCGCACCAGGACAACCCGGACGACCCGTCGACGGCGAGCGTGAAGAAGAACGTCACGCTGGCGCACGCATCCCGGTTGCACGTGAGTACGGCGCTCGCGTCGAACGACGTGGACCTGTTCGTGGTGCGGGACGCCAACAACGACGGTGTGTTCGCGCCGTCGGAGATCGTCGCCTCCTCGGCCGGCGGCACCGGAGACGAGGCAGTCGACCTGATCAACCCGCCGGACGGCAACTACCAGATCTGGGTGCACGGGTTCTCGGTGACCGGTACGCCGACGTTCCCGCTGACCGTGGACGCGGTCCAGGGCAACGACCTGACCGTCAGCGGCCTGCCCAGCGGACCGGTCGCGGCCGGCACGCCGGTCACCCTGCACGTCGACTACAACAAGGCGATGACACCCGGTCAGAGCTACAACGGCGAGCTGCTCCTCGGCCCGGCGTCGGCTCCGTCCGCGCTGTCCGTCCCGATCAAGATCACCAGATAACGCAACTTCCGCGGCGGAGGCCGCATCGTGGCAGGTATGAAGATCCTGACCTCGAAACGAGCCTCCGCCGCGACCGCGGCCGCCGTACTGCTCGGTGGACTGGCCACAGCCGCGACTTCTACTCTTCCGGCCGCCGCGAATGCCACGGCGGCCTGCACGATGACCGTCGGATCGATCACGAGCGGCGGTGACATCGCCAACACCGATATCACCGCGACGGCGCCGATCACCGCCCAGCGGACGGCCGGCCCGCACCTGTTCACCCCCGGTGTCGCCAAGTTCAGCGCGACCTGGACCACGCGCCTCGACCCGCCGTCCGGCAAGTTCACCAGCGGTCAGCTGGTGCTGAACTCGGCGCTGTACTCGGCCTGGTACGGCACCAAGGCCGACGGGACGCCGGAGAACGGGATCAGCAACGGCAGCAAGGGCTGGCAGGGGTACCACGTCGTCCAGACCTCGAAATACTCCGTCCCGGGCGCTCCCTACTGGACGGCCACATACGGCCTGCGCAACGACGGCGTGATGTACCGCTGGAGCGGTGAGTACGGCGACCTGGCCCGCTACACCGGCTTCGCCTCGGTGAAGACGATGACGCTGATCAGCCAGACCAAGACGTACGACACCTTCCTCGCGAACACCCGCGGCGGTGCCCTGTACACGATCCGGGTCGCGCGCGATCCCAAGGTGCTGCCGGTCGTGAAGAAGGTCCGTACGTCGACCTGGCAGACCTTCGAGGGCCTGGTCGCCCAGAAGTGCGGCACGCAGAGCACGCTGCTCACCGCGATCGACAAGGAGACCGGTTCGGCCTACCTGTACGCCGTTGGCCACGCCAACGGTGCGTCGACCGTGATCAAGGGCCTCGGCAAGGTGCCCGGCACCTTCACCGACCCGGTCGACCACCTCCGGACCGACGAAACCATCCCTCCGCTCTTCGGCGAGTGAACGTCTTGAAAGGCAAATCGATGAAACTGAACCGGGCTTCCGTAGTCGCGGCCTCCACCGTCCTGCTCGGCGGACTCGCGGCGGCGCCGGCCGTCACGGCGACCGCCGCCCCGACCGCCACCGCCGCCGCCTGCGCGATCAACCTCGGCTCGATCACGGCCGGCGGTGACATGGCCAACGCCCAGGTCACCGCCGGCTCACCGGCCACCGTCAAGCGGTCGACCGGCCCGCACATGTTCTCGCCGGGACTGGCGAAACTCGCGTCGACGTGGACCAACTCGCTGGGTGTCGGGGCGGACTACACGGTGTACGGCAACGTCATCGTCAGCGGCACCTTGTACGGCGGCTCGTACGGTGTGGACTCCACCGGCAAGCCGTTCACCTCGCTGAAGTCCCGCGGTGTCGGGTACATCGGCTACAAGGCGATCGAGTCGTCGTACTACTGGGGCAAGACCAGCCGCAGCGCCGAGTACCGGCTGCGCGGCGACGGGGTGCTGTACCGGTACGTCTATTCGGGCAGTGTCGCGAAGGTGATGCGCTGGCCGGGGTACTCGTCGGTGAAGACGATGGCGCTGATCAGCGAGACCGCGACGTACGACACCTTCCTGGCCACGACGAACGGCGGCGCGCTGTACACGATCCACATCCCGGTGACCGGTGCGCCGGTCGTCAAGAAGGTCCGTACGTCGACCTGGCAGGGCTTCGAGTACCTGGTCGCGGAGAAGTGCGGTTCGCAGAGCACGCTGCTCGCCGGGATCGACAAGGACACCGGTTCGGCGTACCTGTACGCCGTTGGTCACGCCAACGGTGCGGCGACCGTGATCAAGGGCCTGGGCAAGGTGCCCGGTGACTTCAAGGACCCGATCTACTTCCTGAACACCGCCGAGGGGAACGCCCCGCTGTTCGGCGAGTGACCCGATGACCAACGAAGGGAACTTCTTCTGATGAGCTTGAAGAGAGCCTCCGCGGCGGCGGCATCCGCCGTGCTGCTGGGGGCCTTGGCAACTCTTCCGGCGAGCGCGGCGACCAAGTCCGCGACCGCTGCCTGCACGATCGAAGTCGGATCGATCACCGCGGCCGGCAACTTCGGCGGCGCCTCGGTCACGGCCACCACGCCGCCGACCGCCGAGCCGAGCACCGGTGCGCACGTCTTCACGGCGGGCATCACCAAGGCGAGCTCGACCTGGACCAACACCGGATCCGGGCCGGACGGCAACAGCACCTACTACGGTTCGGTCATCCTGAACGACACCCTGTACGACGCAGCAGATCACAGCGACCCCAACCAGCCGTTCGAACTCAAGAAGGTCGGGTCCGGCTGGGGCAACTTCACCATGGTGGAGAACTCCTTCTGGCAGCAGGCACCCGGCTCCCCGGTGATGGCGAGTGCCCGATACGGCCTGCTTGGTGGCACCGGTGTGCTCTACCGCTGGATCAACTCGCGCAGGGAGACCGCGAGCGGGTTCGCCTCGATCAAGGCGATGGCCCTGATCAGTGAGACGAAGAACTACGACACGTTCCTCGCGAACACCCGCGGCGGTGCCCTCTACACGATTCGGATCCCGCGCACCTCGCCGCTGAAGCCGATCGTCACGAAGGTCCGCGCGTCCACCTGGGGGAGCTTCGAGGCCCTGGTCGCGGACCAGTGCGGGACCCAGAGCACGATCCTGACCGCGATCGACAAGGACAGCGGCTCGGCGTACCTGTACGCGGTCAGCCACATCAACGGCACCGCCACTGTCATCAAGGGCCTCGGCAAGGTGCCGGGCACTTACAAGGACCCCGTCTACTTCAACAGCACCGCGGAGGGCCAGCCGCCCCTGAACGGCGACTGACCTCAGTCAACGCCAGAGCCCCGGCGACCGCCTTGCAGGCCGCCGGGGCTCTGGTGTGCGCGGGGCTAGAAGTCGCCGCCGAAGTCTCCGCCGAAGTCGAAGCCGCCGCCGTCGCCACCGTCGCCGCCGTCGAACGGGTTGTAGTCGCCCCCGCCGTCGCCGCCTCCGTCACCGCCGCCGTCGCCGCCTTCACCACCGCCGTCGTAGCCGCCCGCGTAGTCGCCGTACCCGCCGCCGGCGAACATGCCGCCGAGCATCGTGCCGAGGAACATGCCGGTCATCACACCGCCGAGCGCACCGAACATGCCCTGCGCGTACGGCGAGTAGGCCGGGCCGGCCTCCCAGTACGGCACCCGCTGCGGGCCGACCATGACCTTGCGGACGTCCGGCTCCGCGCCGGCGCGGACCCGCTCGGCGTCGGCCGCACAGGCCGGCACCTCGCGCTGGGCGCCACCTGGCGGCGCCCACATCACGTCGACCACGGAGGGACCGTGCTGCGGGTTGAAGAAACAGGACGGGCGCCGCTGCGGCAGCGGCTCGCCGGCCACCCGGGCCCGCACACACGCGGCGGCGTACCGGCCGTCCTCGAGGATCTCGATCACGTGCTTGATCTGGTCGGCCTCGGTGACCTGACCGACCGCCTGCTTCGCGGACTCGTAGGAGTCCAGCGCGCGCTGGTAGTCCTGCCGTGCGCCGTCGCCGAGGTCCTTGCCGACCATTTCCAGGTCGAGGTCCTGCAGCTCCTCGCCGAACCGGGTGATGTCCTCGTCGGCGGTCCGCTTCACCGACTCGAGCTCGGCGGCCGTGATCTCGTGCTGCTGCTTGGTCTGCAGCTGGGTCCGACGGTACGAGCGGTACGCCAGGACCGCGATCACCGCCACGGCGATGATCAGGATGAATTCCATTGTCGGGCCTCTCTCGGGGGCTTTAGGGAGAGCCTATCCAATCCCTCAAGACAGTGGACGCCACGCAGGGTGACGTAATCCCGGGAAAGCGGTCACCGTCGGCGCATAATCGAGGAGCGCGCCGCCCAGCGACTGTCCGTCCCCGCGCCGGAAGGCTGTCCATGGGCAAGACTGCGCGACTCCTGCCGCTCGTACTGACGGCGGCGGCCCTGGTCCCGCTACCTCCCTCCGCTGATCCCTCGTACCGGGAGATTCCGCTCGACGGGCCGTCCGTTCGGGCCGAGACCGCACCGTTCGGCATGGTCGGTATCACCTGGCCGCTCGGTGTACAGGGGGTGACGGCGAAGGTCCGCGTCCAGCGCGACGGGCAATGGACCGAGTGGCAACCGATGCAGGTCGAGGACGAACACGGCCCCGATCCATCGGATTCCGAAGGAATTGAGCGGGCCGGCACCGAGCCGTTGTGGGTTGGTAATGCAACGGGTGTGCAGGCCAGTGCGGTGAATGCTGCGGGTGCGGTGCGCGACGCCAAGGTGGTTCTGATTCAGCCCGGTGTGCTGAGCTCCGACTCCGAGGAGCCGGGCGGCACAGTCGAGGCGGCGTCGAGCAGGGCGCCGTACCCGATGCCGTTGATGGTGAGCCGGAAACGCTGGGGTGCGGACGAACGGCTCCGCGCGCACAACGGCGCCTCGTGTGTGCAGCCGAAGTACACGAAGACCGTGCTGGCGGCGTTCGTCCACCACACCGCCGATCGGAACGACTACACCCGCACGCAGGTTCCGGCGATGGTGCGGGCGATGTACGCGTACCACGTGAAGAGTCGCGGCTGGTGCGACCTCGGGTACAACTTCCTCGTCGACCGCTTCGGCCGCGTCTTCGAGGGCCGGTACGGCGGTGCGCAGCTGCCGGTGCTCGGCGCGCACACGTCGTCGTTCAACGCGAACTCGTTCGGCGTCGCGGTGATCGGCAACTTCGAGCAGACCGCACCGCCGCCGGCGATGCTGGAGTCCACGGCGCGTGTCATCGCTTGGAAACTGGACGCCAACTACCGCTCGCCGCTGGCCACGATCGTGCTCGACGGAAGCCGGCTGCACACGGTGTCCGGACACCGCGACACCAAGGCGACAGCGTGCCCGGGAACCCAGCTGTACAACAAGCTCGGCTGGCTGAAGCAGCGCGTGAACACCTTGATGAGCGGCAGTTTCTCGACCCCGATCTACGCGTACGCACGGAAACTCGGTTTCCGGAATATCGGTCAGCCGTTCTGGGGCGAGCATCGAACCCGGACCGGCTGGGCGACGTACTTCGGCACCCGGGACGTCTTCTACTCCGTTGCCACCGGCCCGCATTCCACGTCCGGCGCTTTCCGGACCCGGTACCGGCGGCTCGGGGCCGGCAGCGCGCGGCTCGGGCTGCCGATCACCGACGCCTACGAGGTCGCGGGCGGAGCACGGCAGAAGTTCCAGCGCGGCTGGCTGGTCTGGGACCGGCGTGACCGCCAGGTCCATCTTGTCTACGGGAGGTCATTTTGAGTTGGGCTCATTATGAGGGGAGCTCATTATGAGGAAACGTGCCATTGCGGTCGTCGTTCTGTCGTGCACAGTGATCAGCGCGACCGCCCAGGCCCGCGACGTCGTACCGGCCGCGGCGCCGGACACGACGATCAACGGGCGCGGATTCGGGCACGGCCGCGGCCTGTCGCAGTACGGCGCGCAGGGTGCGGCGCTGGCCGGAAAGCCGGCGAAGCAGATCCTCGACTTCTACTACCCGGGTACGACCACCGGGAAGGCGACCGGCAGCATCCGGGTCCGGGTCAGTGCCGACACCACCGACGGTGTGCGGGTCGGCGCCGTGAGCGGGCTCGCGATCCGCTCGCTGGCTACCGGCAAGGTCTACCCGTTGCCCAGAGCATCGACCCGGAGTCAATGGTCGATCGACCCGAACGGCGAGCACGGCACGAAGGTCAGCTCGTACGACGCCAAGACCCGGAGATGGACGCTCTACAAGACATTCACGGGGATGGCGCAGTTCGAAGGCGCGGCGGTGATCGGGCTTGTGCTGCCGAGTGGCGCCGTACGCCGGTATCGCGGTGCGCTGCGGGCGATCGACGTGTCCGGGACGCATCTGGACACGGTGAACGTGCTGCCGCTCGAGTACTACCTGCGTGGCGTCGTACCGCGGGAGTCGGTGTCGAGTTGGCGGCCGGCCGCGTTGCAGGCGCAGGCCGTTGCCGCCCGCACCTATTCGGTGTTCCACCGGTCCCGCGCGGCGCGGAGAGCGTATGACTTGTGCGACACCACGTCCTGCCAGGTGTACGGCGGGTACGACTCGGAGGAAACGTCGACGAACAACGCGATCGCGGCGACCGCGGGCCAGGTCCGGCTGTACAACGGCAAGCCGATCATCGCCGAGTTCTCCTCGTCGAACGGCGGGGCGACGGCGGCGGGGGATGTGCCGTACCAGCTCACGAAGGCGGATGCGTGGGACGCGTACCCGAAGAACGGGAACCCGAACGTGACCTGGACGGTGACCCGGACGGCCGCGCAGATGCAGGCGGTCTTCGATGTCGGCTCGATCCGCTACGTCCGCGTTCTGAAGCGGACCGGCGTCGGGCCGGGCGGCGGCCGGGCGCTCACCGTCGAGGCGGTCGGATCGCGCGGAAAACGTGTGCTGACCGCCGATCAGGTGCGGATCCGGCTGCACCTGCGGTCCGCCTGGATCAGTTTCCCGGCCCGAACTTCTTGATATACCAACTGCCCATCCGCCGCCGGCCTCTCCCTCAACCCCCGAGTGAAGCGAGGGGTGATGGGGTTCTTCTCGTTTGAGCCATTGACGGGGTGTCGTTGCGCCGGTTAGAACATGACATCGCTGTCAACCACCGCCCAGGAGGAGCAGGTCGATGCGCAGAAAGATTGGTATATCAACTCGGCTGGCCGCCGGAGTGCTCGCGGTCGCCGTCCTCGGCTCGCTGAACATGACCACGGCCAGTGCCGGTGAGGCGGCGGGCACCGACCCGACCGCGGCCGCCCGGGCGCGAGCGTCGTACGACGCGATCAACAAGTACTTCGACGCCGGCAAGGGGCTGCTGCTGGAGGAGTACCCGAACCACCAGAGCAACCCGTACTCGTACGTCTGGCCGTACTCGCAGGCGGCGATCGCGGCGGAGAACCTGGCCGGCGTACCGGGTGCGGGCCGGAAGGGCTCGGCCGAAGCCGACCGACGACTTGCGGCGTACGAGTTCTATTGGAACTCCGGGACGACGCCGACCGGGTACGACTCGTACGTGCGGCCGCCGAACGGTCAAGGCGGCGACAAGTTCTACGACGACAACGAGTGGATCGGGCTGAACCTGATCCAGCGGTTCAAGCGGACTGGTGACCGCGCTGCACTCGCTCGTGCCAAGGAGATCTTCGCGCTCGTCGTCCACGGCTGGGACACGGACCCGACGCACCCGTGCGCCGGCGGCGTGTACTGGACGCAGGCGCCGTGGAGCCAGGACCGGAACACGGTGTCGAACGGTCCGGGCGCCGAGCTCGGGGCGCACCTGTACCTGCTGACGCGGGACAAGTCGTACCTGACGTGGGCCCAGCGGATGTACCAGTGGGCGCAGGACTGCATGCTCGCGCCGAACGGGCTGTACTGGGACCACATCGATCTCGCCGGCAACATCGAGAAAACGCAGTGGAGCTACAACCAGGGCGTGATGCTCGGCGCCGGTGTGTTGTTGTTCAAGGCAACGGGTAACCTCCGCTACCTGCGTGAGGCGAAGTCGGTCGCGAACGCCTCGCTGGCGTTCTACAACACCCCCGAGATCCTCGCGAAGAACGGCGCGGCCTTCAACTCGATCTGGTTCAAGAACCTGCTGATCCTGGACTCGGTCGCCCCCGATCCCCGCTACCGCAAGGCGATGCAGTCCTACGCCGACTACAACTGGAACACCACCCGAGACCCCGCCACCAACCTCTACAAGTTCCGCGAAGGCTCGGTAGAACTCCTCCAGCAGTCCGGCATCACCCAAATCCACGCACTCCTGGCCTGGCCCCGCTCCCAGTACCACCTACTCGCCTGACCCGATACAAACACCGCGCCGCCCGGTCCCGCAGGGGACGGGCGGCGCGGTTGTTCTTGTTTCAGGCTGCTGCGGTGGCGGACTTGATGTCCACCGGGATGATCGGGCTACCGTCCTGCGGGCCGTTCTGCGGGGTGACGCCGGCCTCCGCGACCTTGTCGATCAGCTTCACGCTCGGCTCGTCGATCGTCCCGAACGCCGTGTACTGCGGGGTCAGGCCGGACGCATCGCCGTACACGATGAAGAACTGACTGCCGTTCGTGTTAGCGCCCGAGTTCGCCATCGCGAGGATGCCGCGGCCGTACTTCAGCGTCGGGTACACCTCGTCCGCGAAGCTGTACCCCGGCCCACCGGAGCCGGTCCCACTCGGGTCGCCGCACTGCAGCACCTGCAGGCCCTCACCGACCGTCAGCCGGTGACACTTGGTGTTGTCGAAGTACTTCTGCCCGACCAGGCTCAAGAAGTTCTTCACCGTGCACGGCGCCAGCGCGCTGTCCAGCGTGAGCTGCAGATCGCCGATGGACGTGTTCAGGCTGACCTTCGACGTACCCGACGCCTTGGTCTTCCCGTCGGCCGGCGGATCGACTTTCTTCGCGGCCGGTTCGGCGGACTTCTTGTACGTGCAGTTCACCTCGGACGCGAGCGGCGTCGCCCGCTTCGGGGCCGCCGCCATCGCGGTCGGGATACTGGCCGGCTTGTTCTCCGCCGGCGCCGACGCCAACGCGGCCGGCTTGTCGTCGCCACCCACCCCGAACACCACGAAGACCCCCACGAGAACCACGACCACCGCCGCGACCGCAGTCACGGTGATCCCCAGATTCCGCCGCTGCCGCCGCCGCTCGCTCTCCCGCTCAGCCTGCCGCTTCGCCTTCCGCGCCGCCAACTGCTGCTGATGGGTCTTCTTGGACATGCAGTAACCCTCCTCACCGAGACACCTGCAGGGAACCTACAGCGAAAACCTGAGAACTGTCTGTCAATCCACCCGAATCGTGAACTCCCGCCCACCCGCCTGCCCCACCTCTCGTGGGTTGACGTCCGAGATGCTGGGTTGGCGCACGAGATCCGGGACTTAAACCCAGCATCTCGGACGCCTACCCACCAAAGGCGGGAGAGGGCCGAGGGAGGTTCAGGGGTGGTCGGCGCCCCAGATGAGGCAGAACTCGTTGCCTTCGGGGTCTCGCAGGCATTGCCAGAGGGGGCCGTCGTAGATGTCGTCGGCTCGGGTGGCGCCGAGGGTGAGGGCTCGGGTGATGGAGCGGTCCTTGGTTTCCGGGGGGACGTAGAGGTCCAGGTGGACGCGGTTCTTGCGGACCTGCTTGCCTTCGGGGACCTGGGCGAAGTCCAGGCGGACCGCGCCGCCGTGGAGTTCGGTGACGCCGTGCTGGTCGGGGCGGAGTTCGCCGCCGACCAGCGCCTGCCAGAACCGGCTCAGCGCGTCCTGATCCACACAATCAAACGCAACCGCGTCGACGACCGGCAACGGCAGATCCACCGCGTCGTCGCCGGCACGCGAGTACGCCGGATCGTCGGCGGCGTCCTGCGCCGGGCCGTCCCCGGCGTCTGCGGGCATTAGTCCTTGATTTCGCAGATGGCGGCGCCGGCTGAGACGGTGGCGCCGACCTCGGCGGTGAGGCCGGTGACGGTGCCGGATTTGTGGGCGTTCAGGGGCTGCTCCATCTTCATCGCCTCGAGGACCACGATTAGGTCGCCCTCGGCCACCGTCGCGCCTTCCTCGACGGCGATCTTGACGATCGTGCCCTGCATCGGCGACGTCAGCGAATCACCGGACGCGGCCGAGCTCTTCGTACCGCCCGCCCGCCGCGACGGCTTCTTCTTCGACGACCCGGCGGCCGGAGCGGCACCGACCGCACCGAGCCCGGCGGGCAGGACGACCTCGAGCCGCTTACCACCGACCTCGACGGTGACCTTCTCGCGCTCGTCGTCGGACGTTGCCTCGGCCGTCGGACCGTCGTACGGCGTGAGCTGGTTGTCGTACTCGGTCTCGATCCAGCGGGTGTGGACCTTGAACCCGTCCGTCCCGACGAACGCGGGGTCGGACACGACCGCGGCGTGGAACGGAATAACCGTCGGCATCCCCTCGACCACGAATTCACGAAGCGCCCGCCGCGACCGCTCGAGCGCCTGCTGCCGGTCCCGCCCGGTCACGATCAGCTTCGCGACCAGCGAGTCGAACGCGCCCGGCACGGTCTCGCCCTGGTCGTACCCGCCGTCGAGACGGATCCCCGGACCCGACGGCGCGTGCCAGCGCGTCAGCGTCCCCGGAGCGGGCAGGAACCCGCGCCCGCCGTCCTCGGCGTTGATCCGGAACTCGATCGAGTGACCGGAGACCACAGGGTCGTCGTACCCGAGTTCCTCGCCCTGGGCGATCCGGAACATCTCCCGCACCAGATCCAGACCGGTGACCTCTTCGGAGACCGGGTGCTCGACCTGCAGGCGGGTGTTCACCTCGAGGAACGAGATCAGCCCGTCCTGGCCGACCAGGAACTCGCACGTCCCGGCGCCGACGTACCCGGCCTCGCGGAGGATCTTCTTCGACGAGTCGTACAGGAGCGAGAGCTGCTCGGCCGACAGGAACGGCGCCGGCGCCTCCTCGACGAGCTTCTGGTACCGGCGCTGCAGCGAGCAGTCCCGCGTGGACACGACGACAACGTTGCCGTGGGCATCGGCCAGGCACTGGGTCTCGACGTGCCGCGGCTTGTCCAGGTACCGCTCGACGAAGCACTCACCGCGGCCGAACGCGCTGACGGCTTCCCGGGTCGCGGACTCGAACAGCTCCGGTACTTCCTCCAGCGTGCGCGCGACCTTCATCCCGCGCCCGCCACCGCCGTACGCCGCCTTGATCGCGATCGGCAGCCCGTACTCCTGCGCGAAGGCAACGACCTCGTCGGCGCCGGCCACCGGGTCCGGCGTGCCGGGGACCTGCGGTGCGCCGACCTTCTCCGCGATGTGCCGCGCCTTGACCTTGTCGCCCAGCGAGTCGATCGCCGACGGCGGCGGCCCGATCCAGATCAGCCCGGCGTCGATCACCGCCTGGGCGAACTCGGCGTTCTCGGCCAGGAACCCGTAGCCCGGATGTACGGCGTTCGCGCCGGAGCGGGCCGCGATGTCCAGGATCTTGGCGATGTTCAGGTAGGAGTCGGCCGGTGTCGACCCGTCCAGCGCGTAGGCCTCGTCGGCGAGCCGCACGAACAGCGCGTCCCGGTCCTGGTCGGCGTACATGGCGACGCTGCCCAGCCCCGCGTCGGCGGCGGCCCGGACGACCCGGACGGCGATCTCGCCCCGGTTGGCGACCAGCACCTTGGTGATCTGCAAGCTGTCGGACACAGCGGCTCCCTTCGGCTGGCCCGAGTCTAGGGTCAAGGGGCCGTCCTGCGGGCAGGGTGTTGCTCACACCACGATCACAGCACGGTGGGTTGTCCCTCGAAGAACGTCTCCAGAACCACGACTGTCTGAGTGCTGGTCACCCCGTCCACCTGGTGGAGCGCGCGCAGGGTCGACTGCAGGTCCTCGGTGGTCGCCGTGCGGACCTTCACCAGCACCGAGGCCGGCCCGGCGATGATGTGCGCTTCCTCGACCGCAGGGATCTTCCGCAGCGCCTTCAGGGTCGGCTCGTCGCCCATCCAGGCCCCCGACTCGAGCAGGACGAACGCCAGTACGCCGAGCCCGACCGCGGCCGGGTCGACGTCGATCGTCGTACGCCGGATCACGCCGGCCGCCTTCAGTTTCCGGACCCGTTCGTGGGCGGATCCGGCCGAGAGCCCGACCGCCTGCCCGAGCGCGGCGTACGACTGCCCGGCGTCCTCCCGCAACGCGGCCAGCAACCCGCGATCCACATCATCTACTGTCATATCGATCACAAACCAAATCTCGTTCTGTCTGAACTGTCAGCAACAGGATAGCGTTCCGCGCATGACGATCACACTCAATGCCGCACCGCCGCGGCTCCGGGCCGAGCTCGTGGTCCTCGACGAGCGCTTCACCAAGATCGCGGGCGACGAGTACCTCGAATGCCTGTACGACGGCGGCCGCTGGCTCGAAGGACCGGCGTACTCCCCGGCGTGGCGCTGCCTCGTCTTCAGCGACATCCCGAACGACCGGCTGCTCCGCTGGGACGAGTTGTCCGGCCAGGTCAGCGTTTTCCGCGCGCCGTCCGGCTACGTCAACGGCAACACGATCGACCGCGCCGGCCGCCTGATCAGCTGCTCGCAGGGCGACCGCCAGGTCATCAGAACTGAGTACGACGGCACTCGCACGGTCCTCGCGTCGCATCTCGACGGAAAACGGTTGAACAGCCCGAACGACGTGGTCGAGCGTAGCGACGGATCGATCTGGTTCACCGACCCGCCGTACGGCATCACCTCGAGCTACGAAGGGCATGCCGCCGAGCAGGAGATCGACGGCTGCCACGTCTACCGGATCGCCCCGGACGGCGCGCTGACCGTCGTCGCGGACGACTTCATCCGGCCGAACGGCCTCGCGTTCTCCAACGACGAGACCCAGTTGTACGTCGTCGACACCCCGGGCAAGCACATCCGCCGGTTAGACGTCGACGGCGACAAGCTCCTCGGCGGCGAGGTGTTCGCGCCGTGCGAGGGCGGGATGTTCGACGGTATCCGGCTGGACAGCACCGGCCGGGTCTGGGCGGCGACGCACGAGGGTGTGCACTGCTTCGACCCGGACGGCACGCTGATCGGCAAACTGCTGCTGCCGGACGTGGTGTCCAACCTGACCTTCGGCGGTCCGAAGGGCAACCGCCTGTTCATCACCGCGACCACCTCGGTCTGGTCCTGGCTGTCCACCGCTCAGCGGTAAGGCGTAGCCCCGCATATCCTTCGGTGCGAGAGATCCAAATCAGGAGGAGTCGTGATGACGGGAATTCTCGAGCCGTTGGCCGGAACCGCGCCGGCTGTCTGGGAGAAGCTGGACGACCGGTTCGCGGGGATCCGCGGTGACAGCCGGCTCGAACGGCTGTGGACCGGCGGCCGCTGGGTCGAGGGTCCGGTGTACTCCGCCGCGGGCCGCTACCTGCTCTGGAGCGACATCCCGAACGACCGGATCCTGCGCTGGGACGAGACGTCGTACCAGGTTTCCGTTTTCCGGAATCCAGCCGGAAACACCAACGGCCACACCCGCGACACCGAGGGCCGGCTGGTCAGCTGCGAGCACGGCAACCGACGGGTGACGCGGACCGAGCACCACGGCGGCATCACCGTGCTTGCCCACGAGTACGACGGAAAACGTTTGAACAGCCCGAACGACGTGGTGGTGAAGCGGGACGGATCGGTCTGGTTCACGGATCCGGCGTACGGGATCGACAGCGACTACGAGGGGTACAAGGGCGAGATCGAGACCGGCGGCTGCCATGTGTACCGGGTCGCGCCGGACGGTGCGCTGACCCGCGTCGCCGACGACTTCAACCGCCCGAACGGGCTCGCGTTCTCGCTCGACGAGTCGTTGCTCTACATCACCGATTCGGAGGAGGCGACGATCCGCGTCTTCAGCGTCGACGGCGGCACACTGAGCGGCGGCGAACTGTTCGCCGAATGCGGCAACGGCATCTTCGACGGCATCCGCCTCGACACCCAGGGCCGCGTCTGGGCGTCGGCCGCGGACGGCGTGCACGTCTACCACCCCGACGGCACGCTGCTCGGCAAACTCCTGGTCCCCGAAACCGTCAGCAACCTCACCTGGGGCGGCCCCAAGCGCAACCGCCTGTTCCTCACCGCGACCACCTCCGTCTACTCCCTCTTCACCACCGCCAACGGCGCCCCGGAGGCCTACGGCCCCCGTGTCTGAGTTCGGCGCGGTACTCCGGAGGTTCCGCAAAGCAGCCGGCTTCTCCCAGGAGAAGCTGGCCGAGCTCTCCGCCGTCAGCGTCGAGGCCGTCAAGACCTTGGAGGCCGGCCGGCGCCGGCACCCGCGTCCGCAGACAGTGAAGCTCCTGAGCGACGGCCTCGGACTGACGGAGGACGAGCGCGCGGAACTCGTTGCCGCGGCCACCCGATCGCGCACGACCCGGCAGGTACCCGAGCAGCTGCCGGACGACCTGCAGGACTTCTCGGGCCGCGACCAACAGGTCGACAACGTCGAGAAGCTGTTCCTGTCCGGTGAGTCTCGGCAGGGCGTCGTCGTGATCTCCGCGCTCGCCGGCATGGGCGGGATCGGCAAAACGGCGCTCGGCGTCCATGTCGCGCATCGGGTCGCCGATCAGTTTCCGGACGGCCAGCTGTACCTGAACCTGCGTGGCTTCGGTCCCGGTGAGCCGATGACCGCCGCGGAGGCGCTCGGCCGGCTACTGGGCAGCCTCGGAGTCCAGGTGGGCGACAGTCCGTCGAGCGTCGACGAGATCGCGGCCAGATACCGCTCGGTGCTGGCCGGCCGGCGGATGCTCGTCTTCCTGGACAACGCGGCGACGGCGTCGCAGGTCTTGCCGCTGCTCCCTGGGACCTCGACCTGCGCAGTGCTCATCACCGGTCGCCGTGCGCTGACGAACCTGCCCGGTGCGGCGCACCTCGCGCTGGACGCGCTCCCCGAATCCGAAGCACTCTCGCTGCTGGCGCAGGTCGTTGGCGACGAGCGCACGGCGTCGGATCCTGTCAACGCGCGGGCCGTCGTACGACTGTGCGGCGGTCTCCCCCTGGCGCTCCGGATCGCGGGAGCCCGGCTCGCCGCACAACCGTCGTGGAGCGTGGAGTACTTCGCCCAACGGTTGGAGACGAACCGCCGACGCCTCGACGAGCTGGCGCTCGGCGATCTCGACGTACGAACGAGCATCGAGTTGTCGTTGACTGCGGCAACCGAGCAGGACGCCGCTGCCAAGGAGGTCTTCGGGCTGCTCGGAGTGCACGAGGGCTCCGGGTTCGATCTCAAGGTCGCCGCGCGCCTGGCAGATCGACCGGAGGCAGAGCTCGAGCCGCTGCTGGAGCACCTGGTCGACCTACATCTACTGGAGTCGCCCGCGCCACGGCGCTACCAGTTCCACGACCTGGTCCGCGCGTACGCCGGGGAACTCCCAACCACCGAAGCAGACCGCCTTGCTGCCAGGGATCGTGTCATGGCCTTGTACGTGGCGATGGCCTGGCGGGCCCGGACGAGGCGCGGCATCGGGGACCCGTTCTCACGGGAATGGCTCGACGAGCTGTGGCTCGCTGGAACCGATGACCTCGAGTACGAGGAGATCCTGACCTGGCTGGACGCGGAGGCGACGGAGATCCTCGCTGCTGCCCGACGACTGATGGCGGGATCGCACTCCGACCTCGCGACCGTCGTCAGACTCGCGGTCGGCATGGCGTTGTTCTGGGCTGACCGTGGTCGCCATGCCGAGGGTGCACAGCTGACCGACGCGGCGGCGATGGCGCTGCGGCGCGATCCGAGCTGCGCCTCGCCTCGGGCGCACGCCACGATCGAACACTACTTGGCGCGGCATTACTGGGCCCTGTCGGATTTCGAGACGGCGGCGGTTCACATGACAGTTGCGCGCGAGGCGGCCGCAGCGCAGGGCTATCAGTGGATGCTGATCTACTGCATGCTCGGCCTTGCCCAATCCCTGGAGCGACTGGACAGGCTGGACGAGGCCATGGCGCAGGCCCAGGCCGGGCTGGCGCTCGCACTCAGCACCGGTGAAGAGACCACCGAAGGGGAGGCGCGATTCACCCTCGGAGTCATCGCCGGCCGGCTCGGCCGGTTCGCGGAGCAGGACCGCGAGTTCGAGCTGGCTGCGAACCTGACCCGCAGACGTTACCCAGGTTCTTACCAGTGGATTGTGCACTTCATCGCCGACGCCTATCGACGCTGCGGCCGGCCCGAGAACGCGCGCAGCTGCCTGCGTACGCAATTGGCTGAGGTCAAAGAGTCCGAAAGCCCGTTCGGGGTGGCCGAATGCCTCCAGGCGCTCGGTGCGGTCGAGGTCGAGTTGGCGTCGTACGAAGCTGCGCAGGGTTATCTCGAAGAGGCGCTGGTGTTGATCGGGGGCAACAGTGGTGAGCAGGAGGCGCGGACCAGGCATTCGCTGGGTGACGCGCTGAGCGGGCTCGGGGAGGCCGAGCCCGCTCAGGTGCAGTGGCGGCTCGCGTTGGAGCTCTACAGCCGGTACGGCCTGCCGCAGGCGGAGGAGGTTCGGAGTCTCCTCACAGCTTCTTCACCGCACGGCGGGAGCTTGCGTGGGTAATCCGTTCGCGTGCTGGTTGGGGGCGTGTGATGATGGTCTGCTGACCTGATCCAGGGAGGATTGGTGAGCATGATTCCGGAACATCTCCGGGTGGTGGCGGACAACGTGGTGGCCGAGGCGGAGCGCGATCCGCGGGTGTTGGCGGTGCTGGCAGGAGGATCGGTTGCCACCGGCACCAGTGACGAGTACTCGGATCTCGACCTCGTGCTGGTGTGTAGGGACGAAGACCAGCCGGCCTGCCTCGCCGAGGCGAAGGAGTTCGCGGGCCGGGTCGGGCCGTTGCTGTCGAGTTTCACCGGCGAGCACGTGGGCGAGCCGCGGCTGTTGATCGCCCTCTACGGACCGCCGCTCGTTCACGTGGACCTCAAGTTCGTGACGCCGGACGGGCTGCGGACGCGCGTCGAGGACGGCGTGGTGCTGTGGCAGCGCGACGACACCGTCGACCGGGTGCGGCAGGAGAGCACGCCGGCCTGGCCGCAGCCCGATCCGCAGTGGATCGAGGACCGGATCTGGGTCTGGGTGCACTACACCGCGGTGAAGGTCGCGCGCGGTGAGCTGTTCGAGGCGATCGAAGCGCTCGGCGCAGTGCGGTCGGTGGCGATCGCGCCGCTGGCCACGCTCGGCCGTACGGCGAGACCGGCCGGCGTACGACGCTTGGAGACGCTGGCGCCCGAGCTCGTGCCGGAGCTGAGTGCGACGGTTGCGACCGTGGACGCCGACGAATGCCTCCGCGCGCTGAGGGCAGCTGTCGACCTTTACCGCAAGGTCCGGGAGGGCGTCGAGCTGGAACGACGTACCGCAGCCGAGGAAGCCGTCATCGACTTCCTCGGCTGGGGATGAGGCTGGCGCTACAGCTTCTTTGCCTGGTCGATGATGGTGAAGACGGCCAGGAAGCCGAAGGCCAGGAAGGAGAACCAGAGGACCGCGGAGCGCCAGGTGGTGATCCGGATGGCGCGGGGCAGGGCCCTCGAGTTCATCCACCAGAGCAGGCCGGAGTAGATGAACATCATGGTGCCGGCGGTGCAGGCGGAGATCACCAGGAGCACCAGCGGCTGGGTGAGACCCGCCAGCAGCACGATGATGCCGAAGGCAACCAGTCCCCAGACCAGCCAGAAGTACAGCTTGGACTCGGAGATCTTCGATTCGCGAAGATAGCGGGCCTTGACCATGTCGGCCGACAGCCGGGACGTGTAGTCGACGATGCCGGCCGCCGCGGCGAACAGCGAGAAGGCGCCGATCGCCCAGAACAGGTAGCCGAACCAGCCACCTACCAGGGTCTGCAGCGTCGTACCCTCGATCTTCAGGAAGCCGATGTTGTTCTTCACCGCGCTGTCGCCGAACAGCGTGGAGTGCGCGAGCATCGAGGTGAAGATGATCGTCACCACGGTGATCGCCACGAAGGTCGCGGCCTGCTCGATGTTCGCGAACTTCCACCAGCGCTTCCAGCGGGCCAGGTTCTCGTCGTTCGGCGGGAACGTGTACCCGTTGGCGGTCGGGTCGGCCTCGGTCTCACCGGTCACCGGTGACGTCAGCCGCGGTACGTGCACGCCCATCCCGAAGCCCTTGTCGCGGATCCAGTTGCTCTGCACGAGGTTCTGTCCGCCGCCGGCACCGGCGTACGCGATCGCGCCCATCACCAGCGCGAACCCGAGCTGCTCGGCCGGGAACTGCGGCTGCGTGACCGCGTCCCCGAGCGCGCTGTACGTCTTCCCGCGGATCGCGAACGCGAGCGCGAGGATCACCAGCAGCGCGACGGCCGCGATCTTCACCGCGATCAGCCGCTCGAGCATCACGTAGACGACCGGTGCGAGGGTCAGGATCGCGCCGATCAGTACCAGCATGCCGATCGCGATCCAGCGCGGGTTGCCGGCGCCGAACAGGTACGTGAGCATGCTCGCCGAGCTGGTCGCCCAGCCGGGCCAGAGGTTCGCGAAGTACGTCATGATCGCGAAGAACAGGCCCCAGTGCTTCCCGTACCGGTTGAAGCCGGTCAACGCTGTCTCACCAGTTGCCAGCGTGTACCGCTCGATCTCCATGTTGAGGAACCACTGGACCACCACGCCGACGACGGCGCCCCAGAGGAACACCAGGCCGACCTGGCTGGAGATGTAGGGCCAGAGGATGAACTCTCCCGACGCCAGTCCCACCCCGGCGCCGACCATGCCGGGGCCGATGATCTTCCAGGTCTTGGTGGGCGGTTCGGGAAGGTCGCGAACCTGCGGTGCGGGCAGGTTCTTGGTCGGTAGCGCGAATCGTCCGTGGTCAGTCGACGTGGTGTCTGCCATCAGGCTCCTCACTTCTTCGACCCCCCATTCGGGAGGGTAGCGAATACTGTCGACAACGGCGACCCCTAGCAACCCGAATGGCAGACTGGCGCCCATGGGTGGGGTGACAGTCCTGATCGCGTCGTACGCCGGTGCCGCCAGCGCGCCCGCCTACGCCCGCCTGGCGGGCCTTGCCGCCGAGCTGCCGGGGGAGCGGTTGGTACGACGTGACGCCGGGTGGCCCGTCCTGCTGTACGACGACGCGGCTGATGCGATCGCCGCGGCAGGGGCGCTGCGTGACGCGGCCTCCCGGGTGCCCGCGGGTGAACTCCTCCGTATCGCGCTGCACACCGCGCCGACCACCGCTCCGGCCGTTCGCCACGCCGAACACCTGCTGGCGCTGGCGAATCCAGGCCAGACGTTGCTAACCACAACAACCACGGCCGCCCTCCAGTCGGCCGCCGACACCTGGGTCGGCCAGTTGCGCGATCTCGGCGTCCATCGGCTGCGGGATCTCGGGTCGCCCGAGCGGATCTTCGAGCTGACGTCCACGACCGAGCCGTTGCGTTCCCTCGACCTGGTGCCGAACAACCTCCCGGTGATGTTCACCAGCTTCGTCGGCCGCGAGACCCAGGTCGCTGCGCTCCGTACACAGCTGTCCGGCAGCCGGCTCGTCACCCTCACGGGACCGGGAGGGAGCGGAAAGACCCGCCTGGCCGCGCAAACCGCTGCGGAGCTGGCCGAACGCTGGCCCGACGGCGTCTGGTGGGTCGACCTCTCCGCGGTCACCGACAGTGCGCAGATCCCGGAGACGGTCGCGGTGGAGATCGGTCTCCTGGTCGAGCCCGGCGACCGTCTCCTCATCGGGCAGCTCCGCGGCAAGCGGGCGCTGATCTGCCTCGACAACTGCGAACAGATCATCGAGGGAGCCGCCGAGTTCGTCGGCGTACTGCAAACCGGCTGCCCCGAGATCACCGTGCTGGCCACCAGCCGAGAGCCCCTCGCCCTCCCCGGCGAAGCAATCTGGCCCGTCCCACCCCTCTCCCCATCCGAAGCCGAAACCCTCTTCCGCGAACGCGCCACCACCAACGCCCCCGCCCCAGCGTCCGCGGCGGGGGATCGTGCCGTGCGGGCGATTTGCGCACGTCTCGACGGCATCCCGCTTGCGCTGGAGCTGGCCGCCGCCTGGGCGCGGACCTTGACTCCCGAACAGATCGAAGCAGGTCTGAGCGACCGATTCGGCCTGCTGACGAAGAACGTTCGCGGAGTCGCAGCGCGCCAGCGCACACTCGCCGCGTCCATCGACTGGAGCTACGACCTGCTCGACGACACCGAGCGCCAGGTCTTCCGCCGGCTGTCGGTCTTCGCCGGCGGATTCACCCTGGACGCCGCGTCAGCCGTCTGCGAAGCCGAACTCGACACCCTGGCGCGCCTTGTCGACAAATCGCTCGTCATCGCCGAGGACGGCCGGTACCGCCTGCTCGAGACGATCCGCGAGTACGCCGGAACACGTGTGACGGCCGACGACGACGTACGCGACCGGCATCTCGACCACTACCTCCAGGTCGCCGAGGCCGCGGAACCCTTGCTGGACAAGGATCGCGACGCCTGGCGCGCACTCGTCGAACCGGACCGCGAGAACTACCGCGCCGCCCTGGAAACCGGACTTTCCGCCGCCGACCCCGAACGCGGCCGCCGGCTGGCCGCTGCGCTCCGCTGGCTGTGGAACCTGCAGGCGACCGGCAACGAGGGCATCGGCTACCTGCGCCGCGCGATCGACCGCGCGCCGGACGACAGAACGTTGCTACAGGCCCGTTTGCTCTACGGGTACGCGACCGTCGCCGACACGGTCGACCCGTTCGGGTACGACGCGGCGGGCCGCGGGCTCGAACTCGCGACCGAGCTGGACGACGACCGCCTGCGTTCTCTCTTCCTCGCACTCGTCGCGGTCGGCGAGTTCTTCACCGACTTCCAGACAGCGTGGGATCTGACCGCGGAGGGCGTACGGCTGGCCGACGGCATCGGCGACGAAGCGGCCCGCAACGCGAACGTCGCCCTGCAATGCGTACTGCTGTCCCTGTGGGATCGCCACGAAGACCTCCGCCCGCTCCTGGATCGCGCCGCCGACGGTCTGATCAGCAGCGGCGAACGCGGGATCGCCTCGACCGTCCTGACCGTCTGGTCCGAGAGCCTGCTCTCCACCGGCGAACCCTTGAAGGCCGTCGAACTCGCCGAACGCGCCCTGGCCGCCGCCGAACCGCTCGCCGACTTCCACCGCGTCGGCACCGCACGCGGGCAACTCGCGACGCTGCTCGTGCGCACCGGACGGCTCGACGAAGCCCGCGAGTTGATGCGACCACTGCTCGACCTGGCCGAGTCCGCCGGCGCCGTCGTACCGAATCTCGGTCAGGTGATGGCGCTGATCTCCTTCTGGAGCGGCGAGTACGACGCAACGGTCGACTGGCTGGCCCGCGAGACCGCGCCGGACAGTCCGCTCGCGAACACGTTCGTACCGGCGATGCTCCTGCCGACTGTTGCCGCCGCCGAACGCGCGCGCGGGCGTCATGCGGAGGCGACCGCACTACTGGAACGAACCGTCGACCTGGCGCGCCGCTACAACCTGCCGCGCATCCTCGCCGACGCCCTGGACCAACTCGGCCGCCTCGCAATCACCGAACACCCGGACAAGGCCGCGGACCTCCTGCACCAGGCGCTCACGATCCGCGTCGACCACGGCCTGCGCACGTACGTCATCGACAGCCTGGAATCCCTTGCGCTCCTGGCAACCCACACCAACCGCACCCCCGACGCCACCCGCCTGTCAACCGCAGCAATCGCAGCCCGCGCAGACCTCGGCCTCGCGACACCGCCCGACCTTCCACCACTGACAACCTCGAACGACCCGCCGCTCGGGCTGGACGAGGCCGTCGCGTATGCACGGCGTACTCGAGGTGCCCGCGGCCGCCCGTCATCCGGCTGGGCCAGCCTCACCCCAACCGAGGAACAGGTCGTCGCCCTCGCAGTAGCAGGCCTCAGCAACCCAGAGATCGCCGAGCGCCTCTTCATGAGCCGCGGCACGGTCAAGACCCACCTGGCCCATGTCTACGCCAAGCTCAACGTCTCCAACCGCACCGAACTGGCCTCCCTCAAGAGGCCTTGACCATCTCCACAGCCTTCACGATCCGCCGGGCTCGCGTCTCCGGCTTCTTGGCGTCATTGATCGCGTTGACGTGCTCGCGCCGATGGCTGTAGCTCAACCCGTCGAACGCCTCCCGCACTCCCGCGTCCGCCAACGCCGCCGCCAGATCCTCCGGCACCTCCACCACCCGCTCGCCGGTATCCCGCTCGACCGTCACGGTCACCGCGTCGCCATCCCCCTTCCCCAAGTCACTGCGAATGCTCTTCAGCACCCCCAGCGCCATACAGCCGCCCATCGACGCGATCGACCCGCGATAAGACACCCCGTCAAACGTAGCCAGCACCGGGATCCGCCCACCCCCACCCAACGCAGCAACCACCGCGCCCGGCACCTCCACCCAGGCGCCGCCACCGTCGTTCACCACAACCCGGCCCTCGAACGTCTCCATACCTCGCACCCTAGGACGCGAGCTTGCTGGGCCACCAGACCTTCTTGCCGAGGTCGTGGGCGATGGAGGGGACCAGGAGGGAGCGGACGACGGTGGTGTCGAGAAGGACACCGAAGGCGACCATGAAGGCTATCTGGACCAGGAAGAGGATGGGGAGTACGGCGAGGGCCGAGAAGGTGGCGGCCAGGACCACGCCGGCGGAGGTGATGACGCCGCCGGTGACGGCGAGTCCGACCAGGATGCCGGGTCTGGTGCCGTGTTCCTGGGATTCCTCGCGGACGCGGGTCATCAGGAAGATCGAGTAGTCGATGCCCAGGGCAACGAGGAACACGAATGCGTAGAGCGGGATGCTCGGATCCGCACCGGGGAAGTCGAACACGTGGTTGAACGCCAGCGCGCTCACCCCGACCGTGGCGCCGAACGAGATCACGTTCGCGACCACCAGCAGGACGGCCGCGGCGATCGAGCGCAGCAACAGCATCAGGACGACGAAGATCACCGCCAGGATGGCTGGGATGATCACCCGCAGGTCGCGCTCACTCGCGTCCAGGACGTCGAGGTTGATCGCGGTGTTGCCGCCGACCAGGATGTCCGGGCTGACCTTGTCGAGTTCCGCGCGCAGGTGCTCGACCACCTTGGTCGCGGCCGGCGAATCGGCCGGCACCTCCAGCGTCGCCTGGACCAGCACCTTGCCGTCGACGACCTTCGGCGGTACGCCGGGCGCCGCCGACGCGGACGCCGTACCGACGCCGTCGACTGCTGACGCGGTCGTGATCACCTGCTCGGCCTGGGCGCTCGGGGTCAGGATCTGGACCGGCGTACCGGCGCCGGCGTCGAAGTGCTTGGCGAGCTCGGCCTGACCGACGACCGACTCGGGCTTGTCAAGGAACAGGTCCTCCTGGGAGATCCCGCTCGCCTTGAACGTCGGCAGGAACGCGGCACAGCCCAGCAGCGCGAGTGCGGTGACCACCCAGACCTTGCGCGGACTGCGACCGACCAGCCCGGACACCCGGCCCCACAGCCGGCGGCCGCCGACCTGGTCACGGGCGTGCACGTGGTCGACGCGGGGGATCGACGGCCAGAAGATCCGCCGGCCGAAGGCGAGCAGGATCGCCGGCAGGAAGCTCATCGAGGCGACCAGCGCTCCGGCGATGCCGATCGCTCCGACCGGGCCGAGGCCCTTCGTACTGCCCAGCTGCGACAGCAGCAGACAGAGCAGACCGAGGATGACGGTCGCCGCGCTGGCCGCGATCGGCTCGATCGACGCCCGCCATGCGATCCGCATCGCCTCGTACTTGCTGGTGTAGTCGTGCAGTTCCTCTTTGTAACGGGATACGAGCAGCAGTGAGTAGTCGGTCGCGGCCCCGACGACCAGGATGAACAGGATGCCCTGGCTCTGTCCGTTCAGTTCCAGGACGCCGTTCTTGGCCAGCGGATACACCACCAGCGCCGCCAGCGCGAGACCGAAGACCGCGGTCAGCAGGACCGCGATCGGCAGCACCGGGCTGCGGTAGACGATCAGCAGGATGACGAACACCACCGCGAGGGCGACTCCGAGAAGGATTCCGTCGATGCCGCCGAAGGCGACCACGAAGTCCGCGAACACGCCGCCCGGACCGGTCACGTAGACCTTGAGACCAGTAGGTGTGAGGTCTTGGCCGATCTCGGTCCGCAGGGATTCGGCGACGGCGTACAGCACCGTTTCGCCTTCCTTGACCACTTCGTCGGCGCGGTCGCCGTCCAGTTCGACGGTGAGCAGTAGCGCCTTCTTGTCCTCCGACGGGATCACGGTCTTGGCCGGCGCCGCGAGGTACTCACCG
This sequence comes from Kribbella speibonae, assembly GCF_004331375.1. NCBI lineage: Bacteria > Bacillati > Actinomycetota > Actinomycetes > Propionibacteriales > Kribbellaceae > Kribbella > Kribbella speibonae. Next base: position 337,578 of record NZ_SJKC01000003.1, read on the forward strand.
ATGGTCTTGCCGTTGCCGAGGTCCAGCGTCGGCACCTTGGCGAGGAACTGGTTCGCCGCCGTCAGGTCGGCCGGAGTGAGACCCGCGTCACGTTCGATCAGGACGAAGTACGGCAGCGCCTTGGAGTCGACGAACTTCGCGGACTCGTTGCTGACCAGCGTGGATTCGGCCTGTTTCGGAAGGAAATTGGCGTTGTCGTTCTCCTGGACCTCGCTCAGCTTCCCCACCGTGGGCCCGCCCAGCGACCCCAGCACGAGCCACAGAATCAGTACGGCGGCGATCGCGCCGCGCCACGCCCAGCGCCCGCGGGGGCGTCCCCGGTCGCTGTGCTGCTCCTCGGCTGTGACCCGGCCAACAGTCTCGCCACCAGGCTGGTCGTCGGCGTGCCGTCCCTGCACCACGTCGTCCCCGGTGTGCGGAGTCCCCTCGGCGCGGTGCTTTCCGGCGGTGTCGGCGGCGTTCTGGTCGTCGTCGTGCACGGCGTCGTCCCCTCGGTGTCTGGTCCCGCCCTGAGCCCGAACAGTACCCAGCGGCATGCCGGAACCTCTCACCACCCGCTGGCAGGTGTGCGGGAGCCGTTTCGGCGACGTAACAACAAGATGACTACGTGGAAACACCCCGGTCATAGCGTCCTGGCCTAATCGAACAGGTCGGATGATCGGAGACACGCGATGACGCTCGAGGCAGGACCGGAGGTCGTCACTCCCCACGGCCGGACCGGTACGGTCGGAACGGTCGAGGCACCGCGACGTGGGCGCTGGGTCGACGTCTGGGATCCGGAGGACGCCGGTTTCTGGGCCGAGAAGGGCCGCGCGGTCGCGCGGCGGAACCTGTGGCCCTCGATCTTCGCCGAGTTCCTCGGTTTCTCGGTGTGGCAGCTGTGGAGCATCGTCGTGGTGTCGATGCCGAAGGCGGGTTTCACCTACAGCACCGACCAGCTGTTCTGGCTGGTCGCGCTGCCGAGCCTGGTCGGCGCGACGCTGCGGTTGCCGTATACGTTCGCCGTACCGCGGTTCGGCGGGCGGAACTGGACGATCGTTTCCGCGTCCCTGCTGCTGATCCCGACCATCGGGCTCGCCTACTTCATCAGCAGGCCGGACACGCCGTTCTGGACGATGGCGCTGATCGCGGCGACCGCGGGTGTCGGCGGTGGCAACTTCGCCAGCAGTATGACGAACATCTCGTTCTTCTACCCGGAGAAGGAGAAGGGCGCCGCGCTCGGCATCAACGCCGCGGGCGGCAACCTCGGGGTCGCGGTCGTGCAGCTGCTGGTTCCGATCGTGATTGTCATGGGCACCGGTCTCACGCTGAACCGGGCCGGACTGATGTGGCTGCCGCTGATCGTCCTGGCCGCGTTCTGGGCCTGGAAGTCGATGGCCAACCTGTCCGCCGCGACGTCCTCGTTCCGCGCTTCGGTGCTGGCGGCGAAGCGACCGCACACCTGGGTCATCTCGTTCCTGTACATCGGCACCTTCGGCTCGTTCATCGGCTTCGGCGCGGCCTTCCCGTTGCTGATCAAGTCCACGTTCCCGGAGATCACGGTCGCGCACATCGCCTTCCTCGGTGCGCTGGTCGGGTCGGTCGCACGGCCGTTCGGCGGCAAGCTGGCCGACCGGCTCGGCGGCGCCTGGGTGACGGTCTGCGCGTTCGTGGTGATGGGCCTCGGCATCCTGTCGGCGATCGTGTCGCTGAAGGCGGGCAGCTTCCCTGCATTCCTGATCAGCTTCCTGGTCCTGTTCGTCGCCAGCGGTGCCGGCAACGGATCGACGTACCGGATGATTCCGGCAGTTTTCCGGCTCACGACCCCGGGCGACCTGGGCCTGGCCCGGCGGGAGGCGGCGGCCTGTATCGGGATCGCGTCCGCGGTCGGCGCGTACGGCGGTTTCCTGGTCCCGCGCGGGTTCGCGATGTCGACGAGCCACTTCGGCTCGCTGATCCCGGCGCTGTACGTCTTCTGTGGCTTCTACGTGGTCTGCCTCGCGGTGACGTACTTCTGCTACCTGCGCAAGGGTGGCCCGCTCACCCAGGAGCGCGTGTGATCGCAGTCTCGACTCATTGCCCGTACTGCGCTCTGCAGTGCGCCACCACGCTGCACCCGGTCGCGCGACCGGGTGCCGTGGAGGTGCGGCCACGCGACTTCCCTACCAACCGGGGTGGGCTTTGTCGTAAGGGCTGGACGGCTCCCGAGGTCCTCACGGTGCCGGACCGGCTCACGATGCCGCTGGTCCGCAACGCCGCGGGCGAGCTGGTGGAGACGAGTTGGGACAGCGCGCTGGACTTCGTCGCCGATCGGATCAAGGTGTTGCAGGCCGCGCACGGGCGGGACTCGATCGCCGTGTTCGGCGGCGGCGGGCTGACGAACGAGAAGGCGTACGCGCTCGGCAAGTTCGCCCGCGTGGCGCTGAAGACGGCGAATGTGGACTACAACGGCCGGTTCTGTATGTCGTCGGCGGCCGCGGCGACGAACCGGGCGTTCGGAATCGACCGCGGACTGCCGTTTCCGCTGGCCGATCTGGGTACCGCCGGAGCGGTCCTGCTGGTCGGCAGCAACATCGCGGAAACGATGCCGCCGGCCGTGGCGCATCTGCAGGGCGCACGCGACACGGGTGGACTTCTGGTCGTCGACCCGCGTCGCTCGGCGACCGCCGGACTGACCGAGGAAAACGCTGGAATTCACCTGCAGGCGACGCCTGGCACCGACCTCGCGCTGGTGCTCTCGCTGACCCACGTGGTGCTGCAGGAGGGGCTGGCGGATACGGCGTACTTGCAGGAGCGGACCGATGATCCGGATGCGCTCGTCCGGACGACGGCGTCCTGGTGGCCGGAGCGGGCCGAGCGGGTCACTGGGGTGCCCGCAGCCACGATCCGGCGAGCCGCTCGAGTGCTGGCGGCTGCTGCTCCGGTGCACGGTGGCGCCGGGGCGTTCATCCTGACGGGCCGCGGGGCTGAGCAGCACAGCAAGGGCACCGACACGGTGACGGCCTGCATCAACCTCGCGTTGGCGCTTGGCCTCCCGGGCCGGCTGGGCAGCGGGTACGGCTGCATCACCGGGCAAGGGAACGGGCAAGGCGGTCGGGAGCACGGGCAGAAGGCGGATCAGCTGCCCGGCTATCGGAGCATCGAAGATCCCGCCGCGCGTTCGTACGTCGCGCAGGTCTGGGGCGTGCACCCGGACGTGTTGCCGCGGTCCGGGAAGAGCGCGGTCGAGCTGATCGACTCGCTCGGTACGGCGGACGGTCCGAAGGCGATGTTCGTGCACGGGAGCAACCTGCTGGTGTCGGCGCCGAACCTGGCCTCGGTCCGGGAACGGCTCGCTGCCCTCGACCTGCTGGTGGTCGCGGATGTGGTGCCGTCCGAGACGGCGCTGCTCGCGGACGTGGTGTTTCCGGTCACGCAGTGGGCCGAGGAGGACGGCACGATGACGTCCCTCGAAGGCCGGGTACTGCGGCGGCGCGCCGCGGTGGCCGCGCCGGGTGAGGTGCGGAGCGATCTCGCCGTCTTCGCGGGGATCGCGGAAAGACTCGGCGTAGAAGGGTTTTCGACCGATCCGGCTGCGGTGTTCGAGGAGTTGCGGCGCGCCAGTTCGGGTGGGCGGGCCGACTACTCCGGGATTACCTGGGAGCGCCTGGACGCGGACGAGGCGCTGTTCTGGCCGGTGCCGCACGAGGGGCATCCGGGGACGCCGCGGTTGTTCGCCGACGGGTTCCCGACGGCCGACGGGCGCGCGCACGTCGTACCGGTCGACCATCGGCCGGTCGCGGACGATCTCAGCACGGACGCACCGCTCTATCTGGTGACGGGGCGGTTGCTGCAGCACTACCAGAGCGGCGCGCAGACGCGGCGGGTTCCGGAGCTGGCCGAGGCCGAGCCCGAGGTGTACGCCGAGATTCATCCGCGGGTCGCCGCGCAGCTGGGGATCGGCGACGGGCGTCCGCTGCGGTTGCGGACCGCGCGCGGTTCGATGGTGCTGCCGGCCCGGGTGACGGCCGATGTCCGGCCGGACACCGTTTTCGTGCCGTTCCACTTCGGTGGCGCCGAGGCCGTCAACGAGCTGACCAACGACGTGCTCGACCCCGTGTCGAGGATGCCCGAGTTCAAGGCGTGTGCCGTCGAAGTCACCGCCGCTGCACTGCCAGCGACGGGAGTACCGGCATGAGAGTGGTGATCATCGGCGGCGGCATGGCCGGCCGACGGCTGGCCGAGCTGTTGCCGTCCGACGACGTCACGGTTCTGGGCGACGAGCCGTCGTACAACAGGGGTCGGCTGACCGAGTACGTCGCGGGTCGGGCCGAGGTTGCTGTTGGCAACGAGTCGGTGGCCCGTGTGGTAGCGGTGGATCGGGGTCGGCGAGTCGTCACCGACGATCGCGGTCGCGAGTACGAGTACGACCGGTTGGTGTTCGCGACCGGCGCCGTGCCCGTGGTTCCGGAGGGCGTCGAGGGCGGGCAGCTGCTGCGGTCCGTGGACGACGCACGGGCCGTGGTCGCGGCGACCGGCGCGGCCCGGCGTGCGGTCGTCCTCGGCGGCGGGGTGCTCGGGGTCGAGACGGCTTGTGCGCTGCGTGAACGCGGCGTCGCGGTGACCTTGGTGCACGACGGTGAAACCCTGCTGGACAAGACGATCCGCCCGTCGGCCGGACGTCGCGTCACGCGCGCAGTCCGGCGGCTCGGCGTCGAGGTCCTGCTCAACACGGAAATCCACGGAACGGAGATCAAGAACGGCAGTTTCCGCGCCCTCCGGCTGCGGAACGGTCACCAGGTGTACGGCGATCTGCTGGTCGTCGCGTGTGGTGTCCGGGCCCGAACCGACCTGGCGATCGGCCTGACGGTACGCGGCGGAATTGTCGTGGACAGCACACTGACGAGCCCGGACGACCCACGAGTGCACGCGATCGGCGACTGCGCCGAGATCGACGGCCGGGTCACTGGAACCGTGTCGTCGGCGTGGTCGCACGCGGAGGTGCTCGCGCACAGGTTGCAAGGCGAGCCCGGCCCCGCCGTGCCCGACTTCGACGTCGTGCGGCTCACCGCGGGCGGCCTCGACCTGCTTGTTCTTGGCGACAAGGACGAAGACGGCGCAGTGGTCCGGCTCGAGGACGAGACGCGGTATGTGCGGGCCGTCCTGCGGGACGGCGTGGTGCGGTCGGCGGTCGCAGTGGGTGCGCCCGAGGTCGCGGCCGAGCTGGTGTTGCTGGCGGACCGCGGGACACCCGTGGTGGCGGACGGGTTGCTCACCGAGCCCGACGTACCCGCCCTGCAGAACAAGAAGGTGGCGACCGTGTGCAGGTGCAACGGCGTCACCAGGGTCGCGATCGAAGCGGCCTGGCGTGGAGGTGCCGACAGTGTCGCCGGCATCGCCGCCACGACGCGGGCGACGACCGGGTGCGGAAGCTGCACCGGCGCCGTCGGCGAACTGCTCGACCGCTTCCGGCGCGGCGAGACCGAACCAGTCCCGAGCAGGAGGGCGACGATGGCAGAGCTGAACAAGGCCAAGCACGTGGTGGTGGTCGGCGGAGGGATGGTCGCGCACCGCCTGGTCGAGGCGCTGCGGCAGCGCGACGATGGCAAGGATTCTGGGGTCAGCTACCGGATCACGGTCTTCGGCGAGGAGCCGCGGCTGCCGTACGACCGGGTCGCGCTGACGAGCTACTTCTCCGGCCGCGACCCGCAGGACCTGTCGCTCGGCGACCCGGACCTCTGGGACGACCCAGCGGTCAACCTCCGCAAGGGTGTGCAGATCACGTCGGTCGACACCGCGGCGAAGACCGTCACGACAGCCCGCGGCGAACAGGTCGGGTACGACGAACTCGTTCTGGCGACCGGCTCCGCGGCGTTCGTGCCGCCGGTGAAGAACAACGACGCGCAAGGCTGCTTCGTCTACCGGACCATCGACGACGTCGCCGCGCTGCGCGTGTACGTCGAGCGGCTCAAGGGTGAAGGCAAGCAGGTCAGCGGTGTCGTCGTCGGCGGCGGTCTGCTCGGCCTCGAAGCTGCCGGCGCACTAACAGCTTTGGGTGCTACGACGAAGGTTGTCGAGTTCGCGCCGCGGCTGATGCCGCTGCAGGTCGACGAGGGCGGCGGTTCCGCGCTGGCCCGGTTGATCGAGGGCCTCGACGTCGACGTACTGACCGGCACGCAGTGTCAGCGCGTGAAGCTCACCTCGCAAGGTGCGGCGCGTGCGATGGGCGTTGCCGACGGCCCCGATCTGCCGGCCGACGTGGTGGTCTTCGCGGCCGGCGTCCGGCCGCGTGACGAGCTCGGCCGCGCGGCCGGTCTGCAGATCGGCGAGCGCGGCGGTGTCGTGGTCGACGAGGCGTGCCGTACGTCCGTTCCTGGTGTCTGGGCGATCGGCGAAGTCGCTTGTATCGAAGGGCGGGTGTGGGGCCTGATCGCCCCCGGCTACACGATGGCCGAGATCGTCGCGGACCGCCTGCTCGGCGGTGAAGCGACGTTCCCGGGCGCGGACACGTCGACGAAGCTGAAGCTGCTCGGCGTCGACGTTGCGAGCTTCGGCGACGCGTTCGGCGCGACCGAGGGCGCGCTGGACATCGTGTACGCCGACCCGGTGGCCGGTGTCTACAAGAAGCTCGTGCTGTCCGACGACGCCCGTACCCTGCTCGGCGGCATCCTGGTCGGCGACGCGTCGGCGTACTCCGGACTGCGGCCGATGGTCGGCCGTGAACTCGGCGCCGACCCGGCCGCGTTCCTGCTGCCCGAAGGCGCTGGTCCGGTGCAGCTCGAGCTGCCCGACGACGCGCCGGTCTGCTCGTGCAACAACGTGTCCGCAGGCACGATCCGGTGCGCGGTCCGCGACGAGGGCTGCACGGACATCAAGTCGGTGTGCGGCAAGACCAAGGCCGGTACGAGCTGTGGTTCGTGCCTGCCGATTGTCAAGAACCTCCTCAACACCGAGCTCACCAAGGCCGGCGTCGAGGTCAGCAAGGCGCTGTGCGAGCACTTCGCGCTGTCGAGGGCGGAGCTGTTCGACGTCGTCCGGATCACCGAACTGCGGACGTTCAGCGAGATCGTGGAGCGGCACGGCACGGGCCGTGGGTGCGACATCTGCAAACCCGTCGTCGGGTCCATTCTGGCGAGTCTGGACCCGGCAGGTCACGTGCTCGAGGGCGAGCGCGCGACGTTGCAGGACACCAACGACCACGTGATGGCCAACATGCAGAAGGACGGCACGTACTCCGTCGTCCCGCGGATCCCCGGCGGTGAGATCACGCCGGAGGGACTGATCACGATCGGCGAGGTGGCGCGCGACTTCGGGCTGTACACGAAGATCACCGGCGGCCAGCGGGTCGACCTGTTCGGGGCGCGCATTGAGCAGCTGCCGGCGATCTGGAAACGGCTGGTGGACGCGGGCTTCGAGTCGGGACACGCGTACGGCAAGGCGCTGCGGACCGTGAAGTCGTGTGTCGGGTCGACGTGGTGCCGGTACGGCGTCCAGGACTCGGTCGGGATGGCGATCGCGCTGGAGCTGCGGTACCGCGGGCTGCGGTCGCCGCACAAGCTCAAGCTCGGCGTCTCCGGCTGCGCGCGTGAGTGCGCGGAGGCCCGCGGCAAGGACGTCGGCGTGATCGCGACCGAGAAGGGCTGGAACCTGTACGTCGGCGGCAACGGCGGTATGACGCCGCGGCACGCCGAGCTGCTCGCCTCGGACCTGAGCGACGAGGAGCTGTTCCAGGCGATCGACCGCTTCCTCATGTACTACGTCCGTACCGGTGACCGCCTGCAGCGTACGTCGGTGTGGATGCGCGAGATCGGTCTGGATCAGGTGCGCGACGTCGTACTCAACGACAGCCTCGGGATCGCGGCCGACCTGGACGCGGCGATGGCCAAGCACGTGGACGCGTACGTCGACGAGTGGCAGGCGACCCTGAACGATCCCGAGAAGCTGGCCCGGTTCGTGTCGTTCGTGAACGCGCCGGACCAGCCCGACGCCGACCTTCGGTACGTCGTCGAACGCAACCAGCCGCGCCCGGCCACCTCGGCCGAACGCGGGCAGCTGGAGCCGGTCCTGCTGGCCGGCCCCCGATTGGAGGTACGTCGATGACCATGACGACTGTCGGGAACACAGTGGTCTGCCCGCTCGAGGCACTGCTGCCGGAGCGTGGCGTCGCGGCCCTGCTCGGGGACGTGCAGATCGCGTTGTTCAGAACTCACGACGACGAGGTGTTCGCCATCGGCAACCAGGACCCGTTCAGCGGGGCGAACGTGATGTCGCGGGGCATCGTCGGCAGCCGCGGCGACGTACCGACGGTGGCGTCGCCGATGTTCAAGCAGGTCTTCGATCTGCGCACCGGCGCGTGCCTGGACGATCCGGAGGTGTCCCTGCCGGTGTACCCGGTCGAGGTCGTCGACGGACAGGTCGTGGTGAGTTCGGGTGGCTAGTAGGCCGGGGCCGTTGAGCGGCTGCACGATCGCGATCACCGCACACCGGCGTGCGGAGGACCTGATCGCGTCGTTCGAGCGGCGCGGTGCGAAGGTGCTGCACGCGCCGACCCTGCAGATCGTGCCGGTCGCCGACGACCACGCGCTGATCGAGGCGACCCGGCGAGTGATCGCGAACCCGCCGGACGACGTCGTGGTCACCACCGCGGTCGGGTTCCGCGGCTGGATCGAGGCGGCCGACACCGCCGGTCTCGCCGCGGACCTGCTGGGCACGCTGGAGCATTCGCGGATCCTGGCCCGCGGCCCGAAGGCGCGTGGCGCGATCCGCGCGGCCGGGCTGGTCGAGCACTGGTCGGCGCGGTCCGAGACGACCGCCGAAGTGGTCGAATGGCTGCGTACACAGGGCGTTGTCGGGCGGAAGATCGTCGTACAGCTGCACGGACTGTCGGATCCCGCGCTGCAGGACACGTTGCGGGCTGCCGGTGGATCGGTGCGTGGGCTGGAGGTGTACCGGTGGGGGCCGGCGCCCGATCCGGCGCTGGTGGAGCGGATGATCTCGCAGGTGTGCGCGGGCACCGTCGACGCCGTCGTCCACACGTCGGCGCCCGGTGCGCAGGCGATGCTCGACGCGGCGGCGCTGACCTCTCAGTACGACGAGTTGGTGTCGTCGTTGCGGACCGGGCGGGTGCTCAACGCCTGCGTCGGTCCGGTGACCGCGGGACCGTTCGGGGCGCTGGGGCTCGACCCGTTGGTGCCGGACCGGTACCGGTTGGGCGCGCTGATCCGGATCGTGACCGACCGGCTCACCGACGACAACGCGCGGTCGATCGAGACGGCGTTCGGCCAGTTGGTGATCCGCGGTGGCGCGGCGGTGCTCGACGGCGTCGTACTGCCGCTGGGGCCCGGGCCGCGTGCCGTTCTGGCGGCGCTGGTCGCGGCGGGGGGAGATGTGGTGTCACGTCCTGAGTTGCTGGCTGTCCTCCCCGGGGCCGAAGACGTCCACGCGGTCGAGGTCACCGTCAACCGGCTGCGTACCGCGGTCGGTCGTCCCGAACTGGTCCGCACGGTGGTACGCCGCGGCTACCGGCTCGCCGTAGAACCCGCCGGAGTTCCCACATGACCGACCTCGTCGCAGTAGCCCACGGTACGGCGGACCCGCGCGGCATCCGCGTCGTCCACGACCTCGTCCGCGAGATGGCTCGTCAACGACCCGACCTGCCCACTTCACTGGGTTTCGTCGACCTGCTGACGCCGGCGCTACCGGCGCTCGTCCGCCGGATCACCACGGACGCTTCGGACGCCGTCGTCGTACCACTGCTGCTGAGCTCGGGCTACCACGTGTACGTCGACGTCGCCGCCGAGGCCCAGCGCTACCCAGGCCGAGTCCACGCGGCCGCTGCCCTCGGTCCCGATCCCGTCCTCGTCGAGATCCTCGCGGACCGCCTGGGCGACCTGTCCCGCGTGGACACCGTCGTACTAGCCGCAGCCGGCTCCTCCGACCCCCGAGCCCTAGCCGACTGCGAAACCACCGCCAAGCTCCTGTCCGACCGAGTAGACCGCCCAGTCCAAGTCGCCTACATCTCCGGCACCGGCGCCCGCCTCCCCACAGTCCTGTCCCGAACCCCAGGCCGCGTCGCCGTAGCCACCTACCTCCTGGCCCCCGGCTTCTTCCACAACCTAATCCGCCGCCACGCCAGCCCCCACCCCGTCACCAAACCCCTAGCCCCCGACCCCCGCCTCGCCACCCTCGCCCTCCACCGGTACGAGGAGGCACTTGTGGCTCGAGTCGTGGATTCGGGCTGGGATTCGCCGCCGCGATCCACGACTCGCCGGGCGGGCGCCCGTGGCGCTCGGTGCTTGCGTACGGCGTGACGGGCGCGGATCGTGGAGCTGTGATCGGGAAGAGATGGGCTGACCTGAGCCCCGCGCAACGGCGATTGATCATGGTCGGAGCCGCGGTCGAGAGCGTGCTGAAGGCGGTCGCGCTGGCCGACCTGGCGCGTCGCCCCGCAGCTCAGGTCCGGGGCCCCAAGCCGGTGTGGGCCTTGATCCTCACCTTCGCCAACTCGCTCGGTGCCGCCCCGCTCGTCTACTGGTTCTACGGCCGCAAGACCACCTAGTCCGGCCTATTGGTTGCCGAGGGGCACCGGTAGCGGGCTGGGTCAGGCCGCGTCCAGGGCTGGGCCTAGGTGGGCTTCTTCGTAGGTGTAGTGGGCTTCCAGGGTTTCGGCCAGGTGGGTCAGGTGAGCTCGGAGGAGTTCGGCTTCTGGTGGGGTTGAGTCGGTCAGCTGCTCGATGGTAGTGGTTAGTTGCTGGTTGAGTTCCGCAACGGCTGCGTGTTCATGGGACAGGCGATCGAGGGTGGGCTTGAGTTCGGGGAAGTTGGCGGCGAGGCGGGGGAAGACGCCGTCCTCGCGGGAGTGGTGGGCGTGCAGGGCGCTGCAGAAGGAGAGGCAGTGCTGGTGCAGGGTCTTGGCGTGGGGTGCTGGGGCTGAGCCGGCTAGGTACGCGTCGACCGCGGCCAGGGTCGCGGACAGTTGTTCGCGGAGTCCGTTGTGGATCTCCTTCAGTTGCGCGGTCGCCGCGCCGACGCGGGCCGGTGTGAGTGCGACGACGGCGATCACGCGGGAGGTGTTCTGCTGGTACGTCGCGAACGCCGCATCCCGCTCCGCCTGTACACCGTACAACCGGTCCCGCTCCGCGCCGACGACCTCTTCCGCGATCGCGTCGTACCGGCGGCCGTCGAGCTCGACCGTGACGAGGGGGTTGGCGCGGAGGTTGTGCAGCCAAGCCGGTGCCTGCGGGCGGCCGGCGTTGCTGGCGAAGACGAGGAGCCGGCCGTCGATCTCGGCGTACGCGACGGTGACGGTCCGTGTGGCGCCGGACCGCGCGCCGATGGTGGTGAGCTCGAGGAGCATGCGCCTAACCTTTGACTCGAGAACTGATTTAGCTTTGCAAGCAAAATAGTTTTGAGGACAAAGGTATGTCAAGTGTCGACGACAGCATCCGCACGCTCCTGCTGCTGATGCCGCGGATGGTGGGGCGCACCAAGCGGCTCAAGATCCCCGAGGAACTGGCCGGCCTCAATCTGGCGCCGCGGCACCTCAGCCTGTTCGCCTATCTGCTTTTCGACGGCCCGCTAGGTGTCAACGAACTCGCCGAGCGGCTCGAAGTCACCCCTGCCACCGTCAGCCTGATGGTCACCGAACTGACCCGCAAAGGCATCCTCGAACGCCAGGAAGATCCCACCGACCGCCGCCGCGTCATCATCACCCTCGCCGAAGACCATCGCCCCGCCATCGACGCCTGGCTCGCCCGCGGTGCCCGCGCCTGGCGTACTGCCCTCGAACCCCTCACCAACGACGAACGAGCTCTCTTCCTTCGGACCCTCAAGGCCTACGAAGACGCGCTCTGATCTGGCAGGTCAGGGCTGGCCGTTGCGGAGGGCTTCCAGGTCTGCTCGGCAGCGGGTTTCTACCTGGGCGAGGTCTTGGAGGGTTTCTTCGATGTCTCGGCGGCGTTGCTCGAGTTCGGTGCGGCGGTGGGTGATCTGGTTGAGGAGGTAGACGAGTTGGCCTTCCTCGCCGGGTTCGGCGTCGTACATGTCGACGATCTTGGCGATCTCGTCGAGGGAGAAGCCGAGGCGTTTGCCGCGCAGGATGAGGGCCAGGCGGACGCGGTCGCGGGGGTGGTAGACGCGGGTGGTGCCGCGGCGTTCGGGGGTGAGCAGGCCGCGGTCCTCGTAGAACCGGATCGTCCGGAGTGTCACGTCGTACTCGGCGGCCAGTTCGGCGATCGACCAGGTCTCTGCGGGCACCTGGCTATTGTGCATGCTGCCCAGCGTGCTTTACGTTTACGTAAGCGTCAAGCACGAAGGGGTGCCGCATGTTCGAGTTGTCCGCGGAGCATCAGGAGTTCCGTCGTAGCGTTCGTGACTTCGCGGAGGCCGAGATCGCGCCGCACGCGGCCGAGTGGGACCGCAAGCACTACTTCCCGGTGGAGGTCGTGCAGAAGATGGGGCGGCTCGGGCTCTTCGGGCTGACCGCGCCGGAGGAGTACGGCGGTGCGGGCGGCGACTTCACCAGCTTGTGCGTGGCGATCGAGGAGATCTCCCGGGTCGACCAGTCGATGGGGATCACGCTCGAGGCGGCGGTCGGGCTCGGGATCAACCCGATCCTGACGTTCGGCACCGACGAGCAGAAGGCCGCCTGGCTGCCGGACCTGGTCGCGGGCACCAAGCTGGCCGGGTTCGGGCTGACCGAGCCGGAGTCCGGGTCGGACGCCGGCGCCACCAAGACCCGCGCGGTCGTCGACAACGGCGAGTGGGTGATCGACGGCTCCAAGCAGTTCATCACCAACTCGGGTTCGAGCATCACCAGTTGTGTGACGGTCACGGCGCGCACCGGTGAACGCGCGGACGGCAAGCCGGAGATCTCCACGATCATCGTCCCGAGCGGTACGCCGGGATTCACCGCGGAAGCGGCGTACGACAAGCTCGGCTGGCATGCCAGCGACACGCACCCGCTGTCGTTCGTGAACTGCCGCGTCCCCGAGGCCAATCTGCTCGGCGAGCGCGGCAAGGGGTTCGCGCAGTTCCTCGCGACGCTCGACGACGGCCGGGTCGCGATCGCGGCGGTCGCGCTCGGGTGCATCCGCGCGTGCCTGGAGATGTCGGTCCAGTACGCCGGTGAGCGCCAGACGTTCGGCGTACCGATCGGCCGCAAGCAGGGGGTGGCGTTCCAGATCGCCGACCTGAAGGTGATGGCGGACGCGGCGGAAATGCTCGTCTACCGTGCCGCGGCGCTCAAGGATGCTCAAGCATCGGTCCAAGACTTCAAGCAGGCCGCGTCGGTGGCCAAGCTGTACGCGACCGAGTCCGCGGTGACCGCGACCCGGATCGCCACGCAGGTCTTCGGCGGCTACGGCTTCATGGAGGAGTACCCGGTCACCCGGTTCTACCGCGACGCCAAGATCCTGGAGATCGGCGAGGGTACGTCGGAGGTGCAGCGGATGCTGATCGCCCGCTCCCTCGGCCTCCCAGTGGAATGATGACGGTATGACCCACGATCACTGGACCGAGGTCAAGGTCGCTCGCGAGGCCACGCTCTCCCCGCCGGAGAAGGCGGCGGCCAAGCTGAAGTCCCAGAACAAGCTGTACGTCCGTGACCGGATCGCGCTGCTCGTCGACGAAGGCAGCTTCGTCGAGGACGCGCAGCTGGCGAACGCGCTGAACCCGGGCCTGCCCGCGGACGGCGTGGTCACCGGTCGCGCGCTCGTCGACGGCCGCCCGGCTCTGCTCGTCGCGAACGACCCGACCGTGAAAGCCGGCTCGTGGGGCGCGCGGACGGTCGAGAAGATCGTCCGGGTGACCGAGGTCGCGCTCCGCGACGAGCTGCCGATCTTCTGGCTGATCGACTCCGCGGGCGCCCGGATCACCGACCAGGTGGAGCTGTTCCCGGGCCGCCGCGGCGCGGGCCGGATCTTCCACAACCAGGTCGCGCTGTCCGGCAAGGTCCCGCAGATCTGCTGCCTGTTCGGCCCGTCCGCGGCCGGCGGCGCGTACATCCCGGCGTTCTGCGACATCGTGATCATGGTCGACGGCAACGCCTCGATGTACCTGGGCTCGCCCCGGATGGCCGAGATGGTCGTCGGCGAGAAGGTCACGCTGGAGGAGATGGGCGGCGCCCGGATGCACACCAGCGTCTCCGGCTGCGGCGACCTGCTGGCCAGTGACGACACGGAAGCGATCGAGCTGGCGAAGCAGTACTTCTTCTACCTGCCCGGTTCGTGGCGCTCGCGACCACCGTCGTACGACGCCTCGGACGCCGGTCGCGACTTCACCCGGGACCTGGTGCCGGCCGAGGAGAGCGTCGGGTTCGACATCCACGACGTGATCGACGCGCTCGTCGACGCGGACACGTTCTTCGAGATCAAGCCGGCGTACGCGCCGGAGCTCGTGGTCGGGTTCGGGCTGCTCGCGGGCCAGGTCGTCGGGATCGTCGCGAACCAGCCGGCGGTGAAGGGCGGCGTACTGTTCGTCGACTCGGCGGACAAGGCGGCCCGGTTCATCTGGCTGTGCGACGCGTTCAACGTGCCGCTGGTGTACCTGTGCGACGTACCGGGGTTCATGATCGGCAGCGAGGTCGAGCGGGCCGGGATCATCCGGCACGGCGCGAAGATGATCACCGCGGTGTCGGAGGCGACCGTGCCGACGGTGTCGGTGATCGTCCGGAAGGCGTACGGCGCGGGGCTGTACGCGATGTGCGGGCCGGGGTTCTCGCCGGACGCGTGTGTCGCGTTGCCGACTGCGAAGATCGCGGTGATGGGTCCGGAGGCGGCGATCAACGCTGTGTACTACAACAAGATCCAGGAGATCGCCGACGAGGGCGAGCGGGTCGAGTACGTGTCCAAGCTGCGCGAGGAGTACGAGACCGATATCGACATCCTCAGACTGGCCGCCGACCTGGTGATCGACGCGATCATCGAGCCGGAGAACCTCCGCGCCGACCTGATCGCCCGCCTCGCCGCGGCCCAGTCGAAGGACCGGACGTTCTCCCACAAGCGGCACGGCGTACCACCGGTCTAGAGCTCGTCCAACCGGTCGCCGAGGCCGGTGAGATACGCGACCAGCGAGTCTCGCCAGCCGTGCACCTGGTGCGTGCGCGCCTCGTCAAGGCTGGAGTCGATCTCCCAGCCGTTGAAGACGCCGCGGCCGAACCAGCTGATCGCACCGGTGACGCGGTACAGGCTGGTGTTCGGAGGTCTCGGTCCGTAGGCGTCGAAGAACGGCTCCGGGAGGTGCGTGTCGCCGGCCAGATACATCCACTCGTCGAGGGCCGAGACCTCCTGTGCCGGGTCGGCGACGCGCGGCCAGTCCCAGTCGATGAGGGTGGTCCGGTCCGCGCCGACGATGATGTTCGCCGGGAACACGTCGTTGTGCAGGAGTGCGGTCGTCGCCAGGCGCAACGGGTCGGCGTGGGCGTCGATGATCGCGTGCAGGCGCGGCAAGTGCGGGAGCACGAACGGGAGATTGGCCTCGAGCCGCGGTTCGGCCGCCGCGATCCGCTCGTGCAGGTCCCGCACGGGGTCGATGGGCTTGAGCGTCAGGCTGTCGGGGCCGAACGGTCCGGACAGGCCGCTTGGGAACCGTACGGCGTGTACCCGGCGAAACGCCGTACCGACCGATCTCCAGAGGGCCTCGGTCATGCGGTTCTCGGCGAGCAGTTTGTAGAGCATCTCGCCGGGGACGTACTCGTACAGCGTCGCGAACTCGTTGCCGCCGAGCAGCGCCGGCGCCGGCAGATCGCGCTCGGTCAGGAACTGCGCACGCCCGACCGGAACCGGCCAGGACTCCTCACGACTCCGTAGTACGACCTGCTGTGAGTCGGCGAGGGTCGCGTGGACGACCTGGTGGTCGAAGCCGTGGCCGCTCAGCTCCTGGTACGACGTGACCTCGGGCAGACCGGCTTCGGCGACCAGCTCGTGCAGGAGGGGCTTCGTGGGAGGCATCCGCAGCATCGTCTCGTCCCAACTGATGGTTGGTCGAGCGATTTCCTGGGGCCGGTCTGGATAGGCTGCGGGCGTGAATGCAAACGATTTCTCGCACAAGGTCCGGTCGCGGGAGAAGCTGGTCGGGTACTGGATCACGCTGGATGTGCCGCCGGCGGCCGAGCGGATCGCGCGGCTGGGGTACGACTACGTGGTGCTCGACGCGCAGCACGGGCTGATCGGGTACCAGGGGCTGATGACCGGGCTGCTCGCGATCGATGCGGGCGCGTCGATCGGGCCGCGGGCGACGGTCGGGCTGGTGCGGGTCGAGGCGAACGATCCGACGCCGATCGGGCGGGCGCTGGACGCCGGGGCGACCGGCGTGATCGTGCCGCTGATCGACAGCGCGGACGATGTCGCGCGGGCGGTCCGGGCGGCGAAGTACCCGCCGGTGGGGGCGCGCTCGTTCGGGCCGATGCGGGCCGCGCTGCGGATCGGCCCGGTGCCGGCGGACAGCAACGACGCGACCGTCGTACTGGCGATGATCGAGACGCCGCTCGGCCTGGAGAACGTCGCCGAGATCTGCGCGACGCCCGGTCTCGACGGCGTGTACGTCGGCCCGTCGGATCTCAGCCTCGCGCTCGGGGCACGCTTTCCCGGTGACCCGGAGGTCGAGGGCCCGTTCGAGGAGGCGGTCGAGCTGATCGCGCGCACCGCGCGGGAGGCAGGGATCGCCGCGGGTATCCACACGTTCGACGGCGAGTCGGCGAAGAAGCGCCTGGACCAGGGCTACACCTTCGCCACCGTGGCCTCCGACCTCAGCCACCTCGAGGCGACCGCGGCGGCCCACCTGGACACGGCTCGCTCGTAGGGCGGACGCCCACCACTCACCAACCGGGCCGGCTCCGGGCGGCTCACGCTCGGCGTGCCGCCGCGAACGGGGCCCGGCGTGGGTTGGTGGGTGGTGGAGATGCGGAACACCTCGGCGGGTTCTCGGGTTACGTTCTTCAGAGGACACCGAGGAGGCCGGGGATGAAGGCACCCGAGCGCGGCGCGTTGCCGTTGGGGTTGGCGGGGACTCTGGAGCGGACCTACGGGCGGCTGACCGACACAGTCCAGGGGCTCAGCGACGCCGACTTCCGGCTCGAGACCCGGTGCGCCGGCATGCCCGTCGGTCCGCTGCTGGTGCATCTGCTGTACGACGCTGAGCGCGCCCTGATCGCGTTCGCCAGCCCGGCCGGGGTGGAGCCGGACCGGGATTTCGTCACGTACTGGCGCGATTTCCCGCCGGAGCCCGACGGCGACACGAGTTTCGTGCGGAGCGTGGCGGCGGCGTACCGCAAACCGGGTCTGCTCGTGCAGCACTGGCGTGAGGTGTCCGAGGCGGCGGTCCGGGCGGCCTCGACCGGGCTGGCGACCAAGGGGCACCGGGTCGAGACGCAGGGTCATGTCCTGCGGGCGACCGACTTCGTCGCCACCTTGGTGCTCGAGGCAACGGTCCATCACCTCGACCTGATCGTCGGCCTGCCGGAGGCGCCGGAGCCCGATCCGGAAGGTCTACAGGTCACCGCCCGCACGCTGGACGGCTTGTTCGGTCCGGACGCGTGGGACGTGATCGCCTGGGACACCACGACGTACATCCTGAAGGCCACCGGCCGCCTGCCCCTCGACGAGCACGACCTGGCCATGCTCGGCCCCCACGCCCACCGCCTGCCACTGCTCGGTTAGAGGACGCCGGCGAAGGGGTCGTCGAGGTTGGTCCAGTCGGGGGTGGCCAGTTCGGATTCGGTGAGGAGGCAGGCGTCGAGGACCGCTTGGAGGCGGGCCGGGTCGAGGCCCATGCCGGTCGCGACGACGGTACATTCGGCCAGGTGCTCGGTCTCCGACCATTCGCCGAGCGTCCCGAGCGACGCGCTGTATCCGGCGGACTCCCACCGCACACGCTGGGTCGGGCGGTTCGCCAGCCAGACCACGCCGCGGCTGCGAACCACCCCGTCCACGATGTCTTCGAGCGCGTCGTTCAGCCGCGCGGGATGCAGCGGTCGCGTCGACCTCCACAGCACCGTGGTCACGCCGTCGCCGCTGGGCTGCACCCGGTCCGACGCCGCGAGCTCGCCGGCCCACGCCTCGGCCGCGTCGAAGTCGAACCGCCCGGTTCGCGCGACCGCCTCGTTCGGTACGCCGGCAACGTCCGCCGTCACCACCGACGTCCGCGGGTTCAGGTGCACTAACAGGTTCTCGAGCCGCTCGACGGCCGTGCTGCGATGCGCGTTGGCCAGCACGCACACGTCGGCGTACTCGATCTGCCGTGCGGTCAGCTCCGCGACATTGCGCCGATCCGGCAGCCCGAGGGCCAGGCCGCGCTCGGCGAGCAGCTCGTCGCCGGACAGCTGCTCGACCAGAAGTACGGCGTCGACGACGCAGGTGACCGTGTCGACGACGATCTCCGGCAGCATGGTCGTCAGGGTGGTGACGAGCGGCCGCGCCTCCATCGCCGGCGGCGCCGCGAGCACGATGTGATCCCAGTGCGCTCGTGCGACCAGTGTCTCCAGCAACGGCAGCAGCGACTCGATCAGCTGGCAGGCGCCGCAGTCGTCCCCGACCGTGAACTCGCCCGCGTCGATCGGCCCCGACGCGTCCCGCACGCGCCAGGACAGCACGCCCCGGCCGGGCAGGTCGTCCTGGTCGATGACGACGGCCACTGTGGTGGCGTCGGTCATCGCTTCCAGTACGGGCTCCCGCAACGTCGTGGAAAGCCCCACCAACAAGGACAACGGAGTTTTCGCTTGGGCGGTCATACCGACAGTATATGAAAACGGTTTTCATCAGTCCAGGGCTGGTGTTAACTGTTGATCGCCCCAGGGCTGGCTCGAACGGCCTGCTGTGCCTAGGGTTCGGCGCATGGGCGAACGGGAGTTCGCGGTCGTGCTGCGGGAAGCCATCCAGGCGCGCGGGCTCGGGCTCGGGCGGATCCAGGAGCGGCTCCGCGCGCGTGGCGTGACGGTGAGCCTCGCCACCTTGAGCTACTGGCAGTCGGGCCGGTCGCGGCCCGAGCGGCGCGACTCGCTCACCGCAGTCGAGCTGCTCGAGGAGGTGCTCGAGGTCCCGGCCGGGACGCTGTCGGCGTCGATCGGTCCGCCGCGACGGCGCGGACGCTGGCTGAGTACGGTGCCGGACCGGCGCGGGCTGGCGACGTACTGGCCGCGGCCCGACACGGTCGAGGACGCGGTCGCCGGGGTCGACATCCGCTGGGACGAACGGCTCACGCGGATCAGCCAGCACGACCGGGTGACGATCGGCGCCGACCGCGGCGAACGGTCGTACCACTCGCGTCAGGTCCTGCGCGCCGAGGCGGACGGCCCGGACCGCTGGGTCGTGATCATGCACCTCGACGAGCACGACCGGCCGCTGCCGGAGATCCGCCCGCTGCGGCACTGCCGGCTGGGCCGAACGGTACGGCGTCCCGCTGACGGACTGCTCGTCGCCGAGCTGCTCTTCGACCGGCCGCTCCGCAAGGGCGAGACGGTGATCACCGAGCACGAGCTGGTCAACGTCGCGCCGTACCCGCCGGCGACGAACTACGAGCGGAAGTTCCGGCTGCCGGTGCGTGAGTTCGTGCTGGAGATCTGCTTCGACCCGGCCGAGCTGCCCGCCGCCTGTGAGGTCGTCTCGCAGCTCGACGACGCGGACGAGCTCGTTCGTGCTGTGGAGGTCGCGGCCGAGGTGCACGGGGTCGAGCTGAACTTCGGACCCGGTCGCTACGGCCTCCGCTGGACCTGGCCCCAGTGAACTGTTAACGCCAGAAAGTCAACTGTGAAAGGGATCTGGCCGATTTTCCACGGCTGACAGCGCTCTTACGGTCGGTGCACCGTCCCAACTCCGAGGAGTGCACCGATGAAACTCGCAGTGATCCTTCTGACCGCCGGATTGGTCGCGACACCGGTCAGCGCCGCCGCCTACTCCGACGCAGCTCCACCGGACACACCACAGCAGGTCGCTGCTCAGCTCGCACCCTCGCCTGGGCAGGCCGGTCGCTGGATTGCCCACGGCCAGCTGATGGTCGCTGTGGTCGACGAGACCGCCGCGGCCCAGGTGCGAGCCGCCGGTGCGATTCCGCAGTACGTCGAACGCGACCAGCAGCAGCTCGACCAGCTGCTCGCGCGGGTCGATCGGATCGCACGGAGCCAGCAAGGCCTGCAGAGCTGGGGGATCGACCCGGTCAGCAACAGCGTCGTCGTGAAGACCCGTACCGCCACGAACGCGTTCGCGGCCCTCGGCGAAGGCGTCCGGGTGGTGCGCGTGCGCTCCGACTTCCGTCAGCAGTCCGGTGAGGTCAACCCGGGTGACCCGTGGTGGCCTGGTTCGGAGAGCAACTGTTCGGTCGGCTTCCCCGCCACGGACGCCCAAGGAAACAAGCACTTCCTGACCGCGGGTCACTGCACCAACGACGCCGGCCAGGCGGCGTACGGCGCCAGCGGGCAGACCAACCGCCTCGGTACGTCGAACGTCGGCGGCACGCACAGTGTCAACGCCCGCGAAGGTGACATGGGCGTCGTCGCGGTGACCGAGCCCGGCTGGACCATCTCGCCGAACGTCAACACCTGGGGCCAACCGGCAGTCACCGTGACCGGTGCAGCCGAGGCGATCGTCGGCGACACCGTCTGCCACTCGGGCAACACCGCGCCGAACTGGGAGTGCGGCACCGTCACCGCGGTCAACCAGAGCATCGACTACGGCTCCGTGGTGATCGACGGCCTGACCACGACCACCGCGTGCTCCGAGGGTGGTGACTCGGGAGGCGCCTGGCTGCGTGGCAATCAGGCGGTCGGCCTGCACTCCGGTGGCAACTCCACCTGCTCGACGGGCGAGGACAACTCGATCTTCCAGCCCGTCAGCGAGGCGCTGGCCAAGTGGAACCTGACGCTACTGACCGGCTCGGACGATCCGGGCGACCCGGACCCGGACCCGGGTGAGCGCACCTCCGCGAACGGCACCGACTACCCGATCCGCGACTTCCAAGTGGCCGTCAGCAGCGTCAAGTCGACCGCAACCGGCCGGACGAACAGTCCGGTGAAGGTGACCGTCGAGGGCAACCACACCTGCCTCGAGGACCTCAACATCAGCCTGGTCTCACCGAGCGGCCGTTGGTACTACCTCCAGCGGTACGGCGGTACGACGTGTCACCCGCTGCCGGCGTCCAAGACGTACTCCGTGGCCGCCGACGAGACCGCGGCCGGCACGTGGACGCTGCGCATCGGCGACAACGGGTACGGCGACACCGGAACGCTGACCAACTGGTCGATCACCCTCTAAACGTCACCGGACAGGCGCCGGCCGGCTCGGGGCAAGGCCGGCCGGTGCCACCGTTAATCGCAGGTCGGCGGTCCCTGCCGTCTGGTAGGTAAGGGACATGACCATCGAGATCGGGCAGTTCGCTGGCGAGTGGGACGAGCTCCTGGAGCTCCTGGACATGGCGTTCTCGGCGCCGTGGACGGACGAGCAGTACGAGTCCGAGCGGCGGATCTGGGAGCGTGAGCGCAGCATCGTCGCGCGTGAGGACGGACAGCTCGTCGGCCATACCGGCACGTTCTCGCACCTGATGACAGTGCCCGGAGGGCAGCTGCCGGTCGCGGGCGTGACGATGGTCGGCGTACGGGCCACGCACCGGCGGCGCGGCATCCTGCGCGACCTGATGCGCAGGCAGCTGACCGACATCCACGAGGCGGGCCGCGAACCGCTGGCGGCGCTGACCGCGAGCGAGCCGGTGATCTACCCGCGGTTCGGCTACGGACTGGCGTCCGACCACCAGGAGATCGTCGTACCCAAGGAGTCCCGCACGCTTCGCCCGGTGGCCGGTATCGATGACGTGCGGATCCGGTACGTCGACGTACACGAGAGCCTGGCTCGCTGCGCCGAGCTGCGGAACACGCTGGCGCTGGAGCGGCCCGGTGTGTGTCACCACGACGACCGGTGGCAGGAGTACGCGATCAGCGCCACCGTCACGAGCAACATCGCGAACGCGTCCAAGCTGCGGTGCGTCGTCGCCGAGCGGGACGGTGAGCTGACCGGGTTCGCGCACTACCGGACCAAGCGCGCGGAGAAGGGGTACGTCGACGTACAGCGGGTGCATGCGGTGGACATCGCGTCGCATGCGGCGCTGTGGCGGTACCTGCTCGAACCGGACCTGCTCAGCCAGACCCGGTGCGAGATGGTGCCGTCGGACGACCCGCTGCTGGACCTTCTGCTCGACCCGCGGGCGCCGGCGCCGATCACGCGGGACGGTCTCTGGATCCGGCCGGTCGACGTACGTCGTGCGCTCGCGGAGCGGACGTATGCGCGCGACCTCGACGTCGTGCTGGAGGTGGTCGACGACTTCCTCCCGTGGAACGCGGGCCGCTGGCACCTCGCGGGCGGGCCGGACGGCGCGTCCTGCGCGGCGGTGTCGCGGGATGCCGACCTCACGCTCGACGTCCGGGACCTGGGCGCCGTCTACCTGGGCCGCCCGTCACTGGCGAGACTCGGCCGGGCCGGTCTGGTCACCGAGCACACCCCCGGCGCGCTCGCCGCAACCGCGGAAGCGTTTTCCACAACCCGGCTACCGTTCCTCGACACAGGCTTCTGAGGAGGTAGCCTGCCGAGATGCAGACGCAGCGTCGGGGTGCGCTCGCGGCGGTAGCCGTGCTGCTCGTGGGGGTCGTGGTGGCCGGCTTCGTCGTGCTCGCCTCTGCGAGCGGGCCGGTGCGCCCGATCAGTGACAGCACGCTGAGCGCCAGCCCGCGACCGCTGCCGGTTCCCACGCAGACCGCGTCAGCGCCCGAGCCGTCCGACACCCCATCGCCGCGCATACTCCCGCAGGGCGAGCCGCCTGCGTGGGTACTGGCGCTGTGGCAGGCCGTGGTCTACCTGATCATCGCCGCCGTGGTGGGGTTCATCCTGCTGCTCATCATCCGGATCGTGCGCCGGGTCCGGCTCCCGCACGTGGAGGCCGACGAGCCGGACTGGGAGCGGATGAAGGCGGAGCGACTGGCCGAGGCGGTCGACACGGGTCTGGCGCGTATCGACACCGGTACGGCGACCGACGCGGTCGTCGCGTGCTGGGTCGCGTTGGAGGAGGCGGCCGCTTCGGCCGGCGTACCGCGGGATCCGTCCGAGACACCGGCCGAGTTCACCGTGCGGGTGCTCGGGATCGGTGGGATCTCCGAGCCGCAGCTGATCCAGCTCGGTGCGTTGTACCGCGAAGCGCGGTACTCGACACACGGTTCCAGCGAGCAGGCCCGCACAGAGGCTCGCGCAGCCCTGCTGCGCCTACGCGACGAGCTCGCCGCGGCTCGTCCCGTAGAGGCGGAGGTCGTATGACGTCGTACCGCTGGACTGCTCTGGAGGAGAAGGGGCCGCCGCCGGAGGCCAAGCGTCGGCGGCTGCCGAACAAGCTGCTGATGCAGCACCTGGGGTTTGCCGTGCTGGTGAGTCTGTTGCTGGTGGCTGTGTTCAGTGCTGCCGGTATGGCGCCGCGACCGTTGTGGTTCGTGGCGTCCGCGCTCGCGGTCGGTCTGGTGTCGCTGGCGATCCGGCTGGTGATGCCGCAGACCCTGGAGACGAGCTGGCCGGGGCGGCACGACGACAACCTGGCCGCGCTGCGAGCCCGGACCAACGACAACCGTACGCAGTTCATCGCCACCTGGTTGCAGGAGTCGAGCCGCGAACGGCGTGCCGGCGAGGGATCGCAGACCTTCGCCCGCCGGGTCCGTCCGCTGCTGTTCGAGCTGGCCACCGACCGTCTGGTGCACCGGCACGGCGTCGACCCCGGGCTGGAGCCGGACCGCGCCCGCGCGATCACCGGCGACCGGCTCTGGCAGCTGATCGCCGGCGACGACAAGCGCACCGCGTCCCTCGACGAGATCGAGTACGCGATCCACACCATCGAGAACCTGTGAGGGAGACCTGTGACCGACCCAGTGACCGACCCAGTGACTGAGGGCGAACTGAAGCTCGGTGAGGTGACCGAGCTGAGCCGGCAGGTGCTGGAGCGGGTCAGCCAGGCCGTGGTCGGGAAGGCCGAGGCATTGGAACTGGTGCTCGCGGGCATCCTGGCCGGCGGGCACGTACTGCTCGAGGACTACCCGGGGCTGGCGAAGACGCTGGCCGCGCGGTCGTTCGCGCAGGCGCTCGGGCTGGAGTTCCGGCGGGTGCAGTTCACGCCGGACCTGCTGCCGTCGGACGTGACCGGCGCGTTCGTGTACGACCAGAAGGACTCCGAGTTCGTGTTCCGGCCGGGCCCGATCTTCACCGGCCTGCTGCTGGCCGATGAGATCAACCGGACGCCGCCGAAGACGCAGGCCGCGCTGCTGGAGTCCATGCAGGAGCACCAGGTGACGGTCGAGGGGCAGACGTTCCCGCTGCCCGCGCCGTTCCACGTGCTCGCGACCGCGAACCCGGTGGAGTACGAGGGCACCTACCCGCTCCCGGAGGCGCAGCTCGACCGGTTCATGCTGCGGATCGGTTTCGGCTACCCGAGTCCGGCGGAGGAGTGGGAGGTACTACGGCGCCGGATGAGCCGCCGTACCGAGGACCAGTCGGTCGAGGCGGCGACGGATGCCGCCGGCCTGCGTGCCGCGCAGCGTGCGGTCGAGACGGTGACCGTGGACGACACCGTCGGTCAGTATTGCGTCGATCTCGCCACGGCGACCCGTCGGGACTCCCAGGTCCTCGTCGGGGCGTCGCCACGTGGGTCGCTGGCGCTGCTGCTGACTGCACGCGCGTACGCCGTCATCAAGGGCCGGGACTACGTCGTACCGGAGGATGTGAAGGCAGTCGCGGTGGCTGCGCTGGCGCACCGGATCACCGTGCGGCCGGAGCTGTGGCTGCACGAAGTCAGTGGCGCGACAGTAGTCCGAACTGTGCTCGCATCGGTTGCTGCGCCACCCACCGTGGTGTCATGAGTTGGCAGCCGACGCACGCGCAGGTCCGGGCGATCTGTGTCGCTGCGGTGCTCCTGGGGGCGGCCGTGCTGCTGCGGCGGCCGGATGCGGCCGTGTTCGGTCTGCCGCTGGCGTTCCTCGCCGCCTGGGGGCGGTTCTTCCGGCCACGCGAGCGCCCGGAGGTGCACACCGAGCTGGACGCGGACGTGCTGTTCGAAGGGCAGGGTACGACGTACCGGATGCGGGTGCCGGAGTCCGTCGACCCGGACATCGATCTGATCGTGGCGGCGTTGCCGCGGACGCTCTGGTTCCAGTACGACCCGCCGCAGGCTGCGATCGCCGAACCGGTCTCGCACGGTGAGGTGCGGCTGGAGGTCGGCGTACGGTCGAAGCGGTGGGGACTGCGGTCGTTGGAGCGGCCAACGGTCGCGGCGACGTCGACGGTCGGGGCGTACCGGATCCAGGTGACGTCGGCGGAGTCGCAAGCGGTCACGACGCTGCCGTTGCGCGAGGGGTTCGAGGCGGTGGACGCCGTACCGCGGCCGGCCGGACTGGTCGGGTTGCACCGGTCGCGGCGGCCGGGCGAAGGGACGGAACTGGCCGGGGTACGGCCGTTCCGCACCGGGGACCGGTTGCGGCGGATCAACTGGGCGGTGTCGGCGCGGACGCAGGAACTGCACGTCATGTCGACGTGGTCGGACCGGGACACCGAGGTCGTGATCATGGTCGACACCGGCGGCGAGATCGGGATCAGTGAAGGGATCGACGGGCGGTCCTCGAGTCTCGACACGGCCGTCCGCGCGGCCGCGGCGATCGCCGAGCATTACTTGCGGAACGGCGATCGGGTACGGCTGATCGACACCGGGAGCCTGTTCCGCGGTGTGCGGTCGGGGAGCGGGCGGGCGCATCTGCGGCGGATCCTGGACACGCTGGTGCACGCGGACCGGCGTGGCCGGCAGCAGGACGAGGAGCAGTTGGCGCGGCGGAACCGGGTTCGCTCGGACAGCCTGGTGCTCGTCCTCAGCCCCTTGCTGCGGCCGACGATCCTCGGCTACATCGTGACCCTCGTCCACTCCGGCTGCACTGTGATCGCGGTCGACACGCTGCCGCCGGATGTTGCGTCGATCATGGACCTCGACGCGCACGACGCCCGGTCGTGGCCTCTCGCCTGGCGCCTACGGCTGCTCGAACGCCGCCGAGACCTCGACCGCCTCAGCGACCTCGGCGTACCCACCGTCCCCTGGCAAGGCGCCGGCACCCTCGACGAGGTCCTCCGAGACGCCGCCAGGCTCTCCGCCGCCCCAAGGATCCGCTCATGACAGTACTGATACCTCGCCGCGGGTGGTGCTCGTGACAGCTGACGAGAAGATCACGCTCTGGTTGGCGCAGGTGCGGGCGTCTGGGCAGGCTGTGGTGGTTGCTCGGCTGGTGATTGCGCTGGCGGGGACCATCGCGCTGGTTGTGCCTTCGGTGCAGTCGTGGGATCAGGCGGACCTTGTCCCGATCGTCGGCGCCGCGCTGCTGCTGTGCACCGTGGTCCTCCCGGATTCCTTCGCAGCGCTGCTCTTCGTGCTCGTGGTGACGCTCGGCTGGCTCATGCGTGCACCCAGCGCTCCGAGTTGGAGCCTCGCCATCACAGCAGTCGCGCTCGTCGTCCTCCACCTGGCCGCCGCGTTCGCCGGTCAGTTGCCGTCGTACGCGCGAGTGCACCGAGCAGCCCTGCGACGCTGGTGGTTGCCGGGAGCAATCGCCGTACTGCTGGTACCGGCCGTCGCCGGAGCGGCCGCCCTGATCCGCGACGCTGACGTAGCCGGCTCGCTCCTGGTGACCGTCGCCGCCACCGCACTGGCCGCGGCAACCATCTGGTTCGCCGCCGGCCAGAAACTCGGCCGCGATTAGTGCTCGCCGAACGTTCCCTGGATCTCCTCGGCCCACGGCATCGGGATCGCGTCCGGGCCCATCACCTGCATGGCGGACATGACGGTCAGCAACATCCCGGTGGAGAGGAACTCTCGCGCCTGCTGGGGTGACGCACCGGTCAACTCGCGGACCAGGTTGTAGATGCGACCGAAGCGCTCCCGGACGCAATCCCCGATCACGGGATCACCGCTCGCGGAGAAGCCCTGCAGCAGGACGAGCAGGATCTCGGGCTCCTCGAACAGCCGCTCGTAGTTGCGGCCCAGCGCGCCCAGCTCCGGCGCCTCGGCCGCGGCGTCGCGGAAGGTCTGCTCGATCCGGTCGCAAGCACTCCGTACGGCGGCCAGGAAGAGCTCCTGCTTGGTGCCGAACAGCCGGATCACGTACGGCTGTGAGACCCCGGCCAGCCGGGCGATCTCGTCGGTCTTGGTGCCGTCGTACCCGGACATCGCGAACGCCTGGACCGCGGCCTGCAGAACCTCGGCGCCACGCTCCTTGGCGGTCAGCCGAACCTTGGGCGTCATCCGTGCTCCTTCCACTCCCTTGACATGTTATCAGTCGATGCATACTCTCGTGATCGAGCTTGTTATCAGTCAATTACAACTAGGGGTACGAGATGACATCGACCGCTCTCGACGAGAGGGAACTGACCGCTCCCCGGAGCCGCGGACTCGGGCTGGTGCTGGCCGCCGTGGGGATCCCGGTGTTCATGGTCACGCTGGACAACCTGGTGGTGACGAACGCGCTGCCGGTGATCAAGTCCGAGCTGGGCGCGTCCCTGTCGGACCTGCAGTGGTTCGTGAACGCCTACACGCTCGCCTTCGCCGCGTTGCTGCTGACCGCGGCCGCGATCGGCGACCGGCTCGGCCGGCGGCGGGTGTTCCTGGGCGGGATCGCGCTGTTCACCCTGGCCTCGGCGGCCTGCGCGCTGGCCACCGAGCCGTGGATGCTGATCGGGTCCCGCGCGATCCAGGGCATCGGCGCGGCCGCCGTGATGCCGCTGTCGCTGACGTTGCTCGCGGGCGCCGTACCGGAGAAGATGCGGAGCGCCGCGATCGGGATCTGGGGCGGCATCTCCGGCCTCGGGATCGCCGTCGGTCCAGTGGTCGGCGGAGCCGTCGTCGACGGTCTCAACTGGCAGTGGATCTTCTGGCTGAACGTTCCGGTCGGAGTCGTCGCGATCGTGCTCGCCGCCCGGGTCCTGACCGAGTCGCGCGGTACGGCGAAGCAGCTCGACCTGCTCGGGCTCGTGCTGGCGACGTCCGGCGTACTGTCCGTCGTCTGGGGTGTCGTGCACGGAGCCGATGACGGCTGGACGTCCGCCGGGGTGCTCGGTTCGCTGATCGCGGGTGGCGTGCTGCTGGCCGCGTTCCTCGGGTGGGAGCGCCGGGCGGTCGCGCCGATGCTGCCGCTGCGGTTGTTCTCGGTTCGCTCGTTCAGTGTTGTGAACGTGGTTGCGTTCACCTTCGCGGTCGGTGTCTTCGGGGCGGTGTTCCTGCTGGCGCAGTTCTTCCAGGTCGTGCAGGGGTACACGCCGTTCCAGTCGGGTGTCCGCACGCTGCCGTGGACCGCCGCCCCGCTCGTCGTCGCGCCGATCGCCGGCCTGATCGTCGACCGCGTCGGCCCCCGGATCCTGATCGTGGCAGGTCAGGCGCTCCTCGCCACCGCGCTCGCCTGGATCGCACTGGTCACCACGTCAACCACGCAGTACGGCGAACTCGTCGCACCGTTCATCCTCGCCGGCATCGGGATGGGCCTGACCTTCGCCCCGTCCGCCAGCGTGGTGATGGAAAGCGCCTCGGACGCGGATCGCGGCGTAGCCTCCGGCACGAACAACACAATCCGCGAGGTCGGAGTAGCCATGGGCGTAGCCGTACTCGCCTCAGTCTTCGCCTCAGCCGGCTCCTACGAGTCCCCAACCCAATACGCCGCCGGCCTGGTCCCCGCCGTCTGGACCGGAGCCGCCATAGTCGCCGCCGGCGCCCTGGTAGCCCTCCTCCTGCCCGGCCGTGCGCGTTCTACAGTGTGACCGTGCTGGATGCTGAGGACGTACGACGGATTGCGCTGTCGTTGCCGGAGACGGTGGAGAAGCGGCGGTGGGGGCATCCGACGTTTGATGTGGTGGGGCGGATGTTTGTGACGGTGCCTGATGATCAGACGTCGTTCGCGGTGCGGTGTCCTCGGTTGGAGCGTGCGGAGTTGATCGCGGCGGAGCCGGAGAAGTTCTGGGTGCCGAAACACGAGGCGGGCTCGAACTGGGTTCGAGCCCGCCTCGGGGCACTGGAGGACGCCGACGAGCTGTACGACATCCTCGTCGACTCCTGGCGGCAGGTGGCGCCGCCGGAGTTGTCAGCTGACGTTGGCCGGTGACGCCGAGAAGGTGTTGCAACTGGCCGGGTTGGCCGTGTTGAACGACTTCCCCATGAAGCGCGCCTGACTGGCCACGCTGCCGTGGTCGCCTTCTTCGGGCTTGTCGCCCGCGGTGACGACGTACTTCTTCCACACGTACAGCAGGTTGCCGTTGATCGGGTAGCTGCGCTTGTTCGCGGCGAGGAAGACACCGGCGAAGCAGTTCGCCTGGAGCTCCATCCGGCGCGTCATCCGGGTCCGGCCTTCGTAGTCCGGCTGCTCGTAGCGCAGGTTGCTGGACGACTGCAGGATCCCGGTCATGAACTGCACGGCGTGGCCGTACTCGTGGGCGATCGACCGGCTGTACCACATCCGCGCGTACGCCTGACCGATCTGATCACCCGGGTACTGGGTGTACGCCTTCACGAAGACGTCCACCTTCATGTACATCATGTGGTTGCCGGAGCAGTAGAACGGTACGGCGACCGGTCCGTCGCCGCACGGCGTGGACATCGAGGTCCCGGACCAGTACGTCATCCGCGGCGCGGTGAACCTGTAGCCGGCCTTCGCGACCAGCGGCGCCCACGACTTGTCCAGGCAGGGCTTGATCGCGGCCCAGTACGCGGCCGCGCCGCGGGCGTTCGTCGGCCGTGCCTTCGGCTCCTTGCAGTTGACCGTCTTCATCTGGCCGACCTTGTAGAGCGCGTTCTTGCCGACCACGACGGCGTCGTCCGGCTTGTTCGGCGTACTGGACGTCTCCGTGGTGGTGGGCTCGGTGGTCGTCGGCTCCTCGGACGGCGACTCGGAGGGCTCCTCGGTCGGCTCTTCCGTCGGCTCCTCGGTCGGGGAGCTGGTCGGCGACGGGGTGTACCGGCTCGGCGTCACCGGCGGCGTGGTCACGTCGGTGGTGGCCTTGCGGACCAGGCCGATGATCGCGCCGCCGACGACGGCGATCCCGACGATCGTCAGGATCGCGATCAGCGGCGCCTTCGACTTCTTCCGCGGCTGCTGCGGCTGCCAGCCCATCCCGGGACCGCCAGGACCGCCGGGACCACCCGGGCCGAAGCTAGGGCCCCAGCCGAAGCCAGGACCCTGTGGCGGCTGCTGCCCGTACTGCGGAGGGCCGCCGTACTGACCCTGGGGCGGACCACCGTACGGCGCCTGCGGGGGCGGGCCGCCGTACTGACCAGGGGGAGGACCGTACTGACCCGGTGGCGGGCCCTGCGGTGGGCCCTGCTGGTACGGCGGGTTCTGGCCGGGCGGCCCGTAGGGTGGCTGGCTCAACGCCGTTCCTCTCGTCCCTCGTGCTGGCATTCAGCGACCGCCACAGTATCGGCAACAAACAGGTCAGTCCCCGCTGCCCTCGACAGGTAGGGTCGATCAGGTGACTGCAGCCACCACCCCGAACAGCCCGATCGACCAGCTCGCCGAGCGGCACCTGGAGCAGGAGATCGTGCTCGACCCGATCCTGGCGACCGAGCTGGGCGTCGCCGGCCACGACCACGAGCTGCCGGACTTCACACCCGCCGGATTCGAGGCGCGGCTCGAGCTGCTCAAGAGGTCGCTCGCCGAGGCCGCCGCGATCGAGCCGGCGAGTCCGCGGGAGGAGGTCGCCAAGGATGCGTTCGTGGAGCGGCTCGGCCTGGAGCTCGAGCGCCACGAGGCCGGCGTACCGCAGCATCAGCTGAACGCGATCGCCTCGGTGCCGGCGGGGTTGCGGCAGGTGTTCGACCTGATGCAGACCGACACCGAGCAGGACTGGGAGATCGTCGCGATCCGGCTGAACCAGGTCGGTACGACGCTCGACGGGTACCGCGAGACGCTGCTCGAGCAGGCCGATCAGGGCCGGATCTCCGCGGTGCGTCAGGTGACCGGGCTGGCCGGGCGGATCGCCAGCTGGACCGGTGCCGAGGGCGACGACTTCTTCGCCGGTCTCGCCGCGCAGGCGCCCGAGAGCGCGGTCAAGCCGACCGTCGAGGCCGCGGCCGCGGCGGCGCGGAAGGCGTTCGACCAGTTCGGTTCCTGGCTGACCTCCGAGCTCGCGCCGCGGGCGCCGGAGCGGGACGCGTGCGGCCGGGAGGTGTACGAGCTGGCGTCGCGCAGTTTCCTCGGCGCCGAGATCGACCTCGAGGAGACGTACGCGTGGGGCTGGCAGGAGCTGGCCCGGATCGAGAACGACATGCAGGCGATCGCGGCCGGTCTGAACGGCGGCGACCGGAACATCGAGGCGACCGCCGCGCTGCTGGACGACGACCCGGCGCGGACGATCCACGGCAAGGACGCGTTCCGGGACTGGATGCAGCAGCAGTCCGACGCGGCCGTCGCCGAGCTGGCCGGTACGCACTTCGACATCGCCGATGAGATCCGCCGGCTGGAGTGCATGATCGCGCCGACCTCGGACGGCTCCATCTACTACACGCCGCCGAGCGAGGACCTGACTACCCGGCCCGGCCGGATGTGGTGGGCGGTGCCGAGCGGCGTCGAGAAGTTCGCCACCTGGCGCGAGGTCACCACGGTCTATCACGAGGGCGTGCCCGGGCATCACCTCCAGTGCGCGCAGACGATGCTGCGCACCGACCTGCTGAACCGCTGGCAGCGGATCGCCTGCTGGGTCTCCGGCCACGGCGAAGGCTGGGCGCTGTACGCCGAACGCCTGATGGAGGAACTCGGCTACCTCGAGGACGCGGGCGCGCGGTTCGGCATGCTGGACGCGCAGGGGTTCCGCGCGGCGCGGGTGATCGTCGACATCGGCATGCACCTGGAGCTGGAGGTGCCGAAGGACAACCCGTTCGGCTGGCGGCCGGGGGAGCGCTGGAACGCCGACCTCGGGTTCGAGTTCCTGCGGGCGCACTGCCGGATGGAGGTCGAGTTCCTGCAGGCCGAGCTGAACCGCTACCTCGGGTGGCCGGGCCAGGCACCGGCGTACAAGGTCGGTGAACGGATCTGGCTGCAGGCGCGGGAAGAGGCCAAGCAGCGCAAGGGATCCGCGTTCGACCTGCGGACGTTCCACTCCGACGCGCTGAACCTCGGGTCGATCGGGCTCGACCCGCTGCGCCGGGCGCTGGCGAAGCTGTGAGCGTCCGGTTCGTCCTGGCGTCGGCGTCACCGGCGAGGCTGAAGACGCTGCGCGCCGCGGGCATCGAGCCCGAGGTGATCGTCTCCGGCGTCGACGAGGACAACGTCACCGCGGAGAACCCCGGCGAACTCGCCCGTCTGCTCGCCACGCTCAAGGCCCGTGCGGTGGTCGCGAACCTGACCGATCACGCGACGGTCCTCGGCTGCGACTCGGTCCTGGAGTTCGACGGCGTCGCGTACGGCAAGCCCGGTACTCCCGAGGTCGCGCGCGAACGCTGGCGGATGATGCGCGGGCGCAGCGGCGTACTGCACACCGGCCACTGCCTGTTCGACACGACCTCCAAGCAGGAGATCCGCGAGCTGGCGTCGACGCAGGTCCAGTTCGCCGACCTCACCGACGAGGAGATCGACGCGTACGTCGCGACCGGCGAGCCGCTCGTGGTGGCCGGCGCGTTCACGGTGGACGGACTCGGCGGCCCGTTCGTCACGGCGATCGAGGGCGATTACCACAACGTCGTCGGACTCTCGCTGCCGTTGCTGCGCCGGATGCTGACCGACGTCGACATCACCTGGCCCGAGCTGTGGCGCTCCCAGAAACCCTTCACGTACGACGAATCCGTGGCGTCGACGTACGACGAGACGCGCGGCGGACCCGCCCGCGCCGAAGCGGCCGCGCGCGCCGTCGACTCGCTTGTCCCCAAGGGTGGACGAGTGCTCGAACTGGCGGTCGGCACCGGCATCGTCGGCGCCGAGCTGGTTGCTCTGGGCAACCTGGTGCACGGCTTCGACCTGTCCACGGCGATGCTGCAGCGGGCGAACGTTCGGCTGCCCGGGCATGTCGCGGCCGCCGACGCGGCGCAACTGCCAGTGGGCGATCGCCGGTGCGACGCCGTCGTTGCCGTCTGGCTGCTGCACCTGCTCGACGACAGCGAGCCGGTGATCGCCGAGGTCGCGCGGGTCCTGCGCACCGACGGCGTCTTCGTCACCACCGCCGAGAAGTCCGACGCCAGCCGCTACGCCGACGGCCGCGGCCCCAACGACACCCGCTCCCAGGACGCCCTCGCCCACCTGGTCACGGTCGCGTCCCGCCACGGCCTGGTCCTCGACGGCGCAACCACGTTCCCCGGCCCAACCCGCAACACCGGCGAGCCCCCGACGTACCCGCTGGTCCGCTTCCGCCGTACCTGAACGGCACCAGCGCCGCCCCCTGGTGTGCGATCATCCGAGGCATGCGGTTCGAAGAGTTCTACGCCGAGCGGTCCAAGGTCGTGCGCGAGGCGGATGACGTCGCGGCGTTCAGGACCGGCGTCGAACGGTTGCGCGCCCTGGTCCTGACGGTGGACGACGACCCCGCCAAGGCGCAGCGGTACCTGGAGGCGACCGAGCGCTTGTTGCTGGAGGCAACTACGCCGGGCAGTGCCGCCGTCGACCACGCCTTCGACGTACTGCTGCAGGCCCGGCGCCTCCCGGACGGTGCGCCGGCCGAGCAGCGCGCGCATGTCGAGGCGGGGATCGCCGAGATCGCCCGCATCGCCGCGGCGGCGCCGACCGACGAGGAGCGCGACGCCGCGCTCGACATGAACGCGACCCTGCTGCGAGTACTGGAGCGGATCGCCTCGCGATGATCCGCCGCGACCCAGCGAGCGACGTACCGGCCTTCGACGGGCTGTGGGACCGCATCGCCGCCGAGGTGATGCGCTTCCATCAGGCCGAGGCCACCGTCTGGACCGGCCGCATCGACTTTCTGCCGCCAGGGCGGGCCGAGATCGCCAGAGGACAGGCGACCGCGGATGGACAGATTCTCCTCAGCGGACCCCTGGTGGTGGACGTCCTCGAGCGCCTGTACGCCGAAGGCCCGAGCGCACTGTCCGACCCGAAGTTCGCGCGTCTGTGCCAGCGCGGGCTCAAGGCCGCCGCCCACGAACTCGGCCACCTGACGGCCTCGGCCGACTGGACCATCGCGGACCGGATCCGTGATCTCGACCGCGACGAGCAGGATCCGGCCGAGGAAGCCTTCATCGAGGCGCTCACCCACCGCGAGACGCCGGGAATGATCCGCAGGGTCCTGCCACCCGAGCTCGCCGAAGCACTGGCCCGCGCCGTGGCCGCCGGTCCGGAGCCGGTGCTGCCGTCCTATCCGGGATGGACGATCGCGGCGAACGCGTTCGCGGGCGAGCTCGCGGCCGAGTTCGAGGATCTGCGCGCGGACGACGTACTCCGGGCCGGAGCCCGCGAGTCCGCATCCCGCCGGCCTGGTGCGCTGGCCGACCTGATGATCAGCCGGACCCGGCTGCCCGAGTTGCTGTCCGATCCCGGCCGGGCCGCTGCGTTCCGGGGCGAACTCGCCGGTCTCGTCGGCGCCGGATTCGCCGGACTCTCCGAGGTGGAGACGGTCAAGTCGGCAGGGCTGCTGGGCGGCGAACGGATTGCGGCCGGAGCCATCGAGATGGTCCGCACCTCCGAGCGGTTCTACACGCAGATGGCGGACTTCGGCGGTGTCACGTTCGACCAGGGGATCGCGCCCGCGTCGGGTGCGGTCGGTTCTGGGCCCGCCTCGGACCACGAGAAGCCAGGGAGCGGGCCGGGGAAACCTGGGCTGGGCAAACCTGGGCTGGGCAACGGCAAGGACGGCCCCGACGGCCGAGGCTGAGGCCGGTGGTGCGGTTCCGGCGTATCTGACGGCTAGGGTTCGCTCCGTGGATGAGTACATCAACGGCGTTCAGGTGGTGCGGCACGGTGAGCAGCAGCGGCATACCGATGTCACCTTGACCTTCGCCGTCGGCAGCCGCGACGAGACGCTGCGCACCATCGGCGTCGCGCACGCCCTCGAGCATCTGGTGATGTACACCGTCCGGGATCTGCCGATCGAGATGAACGCCGAGGTCGACCTGCTGACGACGACCTTCGTCGCGTCGGGGTCAACGGCGCGCGTGGGTGAGTTCCTGAACCGCCTGTGCCGCGCGCTTGCCGCGCCGCCGGTCGACCGGCTGGACCTGGAAGCGCGCGTGCTGACCGCGGAGGAGGGCAACGTCGCGCATCCGGTCGTGGCCTTGCTCCTGAACGTCCGGTACGGCGCTCGCGGTCCCGGACTCGCCTGGCTGGAAGGGCCTGGGTACGACGGGCTCACGCCGGAGCACGTGATCTCGTTCGCCAACGAGTGGTTCGTTCCGGCGAACGCGGTGCTGCAGGTGACCGGTCCGCTCCCCGAGGGCCTCGAGCTCGCGTTGCCGAGCGGTCCGGCTCCGGCCCGGGTGCTGCCGGTTGCACGGTCCTTCGACGGGCCGGTCGTGGTCGGGCACGGCATCCCCGCGTCCGGCGTACTTCTGACGCTGCCGCCGGACGACGACGTACGCCTGTCGACGCTCTCGATCATGACGTTGCGGCAGCGGATCGAGGAGAAGTGTCGCTTCGTCGGCGGGCACAGCTACGAGATCGGTGTCGACCTCGTCGCCGGGCCCGGCGGGGCGAGCGATTGGATCGTGTACGCCGAGGCGCGCGAAGGCAGCGAGGACGCGGTGTCCCGTGCGGTCGTCGCTGCCCTGACCGACCTCGCGGAGAACGGACCGACGGCGGCCGAGCTGGCGCATCAGATCGCGCGCGCCGAGGAGAATCTGGTGGCCACCGACGATCCCGAGGTACGGCGAGCGTTCAGCAACGCGATGAGCCGGATCATCGGCGAGCCCGAGTTGCCCTCGGTGAGCGCGACGCGGCTGGCGGCAGTGCAGTCGTCGGACATCGCCGCGGTACTCAAGACCGCGTTGCCGGGCGCGATCGGCTACGGCGACGAGCACGCCCTGGAGGTGTGGCAGGCGGCCGGGTTCACGCTCGCGGCTGCGTGCCCGGTGATCGCCGAACTACCGGAGGGGCGCACCTTCAAGCCGCCGCTGACCGCGCGGGCGTTCGTCAAGGAGGCCCGCTCGATGTTGTGGGTCCGCACCGACGACGCGCTGGTCCTCCGGGATGCGGACGGCATCCATCAGATCCGCTGGGACGAGGTCGCGGGCGTGATGCGCAGCCCGGACGGCATGACCTTGGTCTTCGGTACCAACGGGTGCACGATCCCTGTCGACCCGGACATGTTCCGCGGCGCCACCGTCGTACTGGAAGAACTCACCCGGCGCGTTCCGTCCGAGCTCTGGTTCGACGAGTCCAAGCTGACGAGCGACGACTAGCCACGATCAGGGATGGGCTGACGCCCGCCACTGGCCCGGTCCCGGGTGGAACGGGGTGCGGGCGTTGCGCCAGTAGGTGGCCCAGTTGCTGGCCCGGTCCGGGTCGGGGGCGGGTGCGGGAGCGGCGGCCCGGGCGGCGAGGACCGTGACCAGGGCGGCGAGCTCTTCCGGTGTCGGGTTGCCTTTGCGGATCTCGATCACAGCGGAATGTTCCCATGCTTCTTCGGGGGCAGGGTGTCGCGTTTGGTGCGGAGCAGGCGGAGGGCGCGGACGATCTCGGCGCGGGTCTCGCTCGGTTTGATCACCGCGTCGATGTAGCCGCGTTCGGCCGCGATGTACGGGTTCGCCAGATGGTCCTCGTACTCGGTGATCAGTTCCTGGCGGCGGGTCTCGACGTCCTCGGCTGCGGCGAGTTCGCGGCGGTGCAGGATGTTGACCGCGCCCTGGGCGCCCATCACCGCGATCTGTGCGGTCGGCCAGGCGATGTTCATGTCGGCGCCGAGGTGCTTGGAGCCCATCACGTCGTACGCGCCGCCGTAGGCCTTGCGCGTGATCACGGTGATCATCGGGACGGTCGCCTCGGCGTAGGCGTAGATCAGTTTGGCGCCGCGGCGGATGATGCCGTTCCACTCCTGGTCGGTGCCGGGCAGGAAGCCGGGGACGTCGACGAAGGTCAGGATCGGCAGGTTGAACGCGTCGCAGGTCCGGACGAACCGGGCCGCCTTCTCGGACGCGTCGATGTCCAGGGTGCCGGCGAACTGCATCGGCTGGTTCGCGACGACGCCGACCGGGCGGCCCTCGACCCGGCCGAAGCCGACGATCAGGTTCGGGGCGAACAGCGTCTGCACCTCGAGGAAGTCGCCGTCGTCGACGACCGCCTCGATCGCGGTGTGCATGTCGTACGGCTGGTTCGGCGAGTCCGGGACGAGCGTGTCGAGCGCGAGGTCCGTTTCGGAGGGCTCGAGATCTGCCGGGGCGTCGTACACCGGCGGGTCCTCGAGGTTGTTCTGCGGGAGGTGACCGACCAGGGCCTTCACCCACTCGATCGCGTCCTCCTCGTCGGACCCCAGGTAGTGCGCGTTCCCGGACTTGGTGTTGTGCGTCCGGGCGCCGCCGAGCTCCTCCTGGGTGACGTCCTCGCCGGTGACGGTCTTGATCACGTCCGGGCCGGTGATGAACATGTACGACGACTCGTCGACCATCACGGTGAAGTCGGTGACCGCGGGCGAGTACACCGCGCCGCCCGCGCACGGGCCCATGATCAGCGAGATCTGCGGGATCACCCCGGACGCGCGGACGTTGCGGCGGAAGATCTCGCCGTACAGCCCGAGCGACACGACGCCTTCCTGGATCCGGGCGCCGCCGGAGTCGTTGATGCCGATCAGCGGGCAGCCGATCTTCATCGCCAGGTCCATCACCTTGACGATCTTCTCGCCGAACACCTCGCCGAGGCTGCCGCCGAAGACCGTGAAGTCCTGCGCGAACACGCACACCTGACGGCCGTCGATGGTGCCGAACCCGGTCACCACGCCGTCGCCGTACGGGCGGTTCGCGTCCAGCCCGAAGCTCGTCGAGCGGTGCCGCGCGAACTCGTCCAGCTCGGAGAAGGAGCCCTCGTCCAGCAGCAGCGTGATCCGCTCACGCGCGGTCTTCTTACCGCGTGCGTGCTGCTTCTCCACCGCACGCTCCGACCCGGCGTGGACGGCGTCGTCGAGCCGCTGCTCGAGGTCCGCGATCTTCCCGGCGGTGGTGTGGATGTTCACGGTCTCTCCCATGAACGGGCAGCCTACGCGCCAGTACGCCGTACCGCCTGTGACGTCGCTCGCAGCGGGTCGCTGAACTTGAGCCCCGGTAGGTTGCCGCTGTGGCGGACGCGAAGGTCAGTGCTCTGATCCGGAGAATCAACGAGCTGGTCGAGGCAGACACCGGGAGCCGGTCGCTGGCGGTCGGCGACCAGATCACCCGGCGGGTGACACGGTCCGATCAGCGGCGGCTGCGGCTGCTCGCGGACAACCTCGACATCCCGGCCCGGCTCGCGCCGCGCCCCGGCGAGCCGGACCCGCGCGTCGCGGTTCGCGCGGCCCTCGTCGAGACCGTCGCGGGCTGCGTCGGCGTACTGGAACCGCGGGAGCCGACCGACGAATCTCTGTACCCCTACGGCCGGGCCCGGTTCGAGACGGCCATGAGCCGGCTGCACGCGCTGTACGAGACCCCGCGGCTGCTGGCCGAGCTTCGGCCGGGCGGGCGCGCGGAGGATCTCGGGATCTTCCCGACGCCGAAACTCGAGGGCGACCTGCTGGCCGCGCACGCGGCCGTGGTGGCGATCAGCGCGCGGACCGGGCGCCCGGCGGGGACCATCCGGCACGAGATCGTTGCTGCCGGGCACGGCGCCCACGCGACGACCGCGGCCCGGCTGTTGCTCCAGTCGCGGCCCGGTTTCGCCGTGCTG
Source organism: Kribbella speibonae (assembly GCF_004331375.1). Lineage (NCBI taxonomy): Bacteria > Bacillati > Actinomycetota > Actinomycetes > Propionibacteriales > Kribbellaceae > Kribbella > Kribbella speibonae. The sequence goes on from NZ_SJKC01000003.1 coordinate 376,342, forward strand.
CCGGCCGCGGACCGGAACACGCTCACGACCTCGATCGCCGATGAGCTCGAATCCCGGTTCGAGAACCACGAGCGGCAGCGGCCGGGTCCGGAGATCGGCGCCGTCCTGGCCGATCGGCAGCAGGTCGCCCGGTTCGGCTCCTCCGCGATCACCTCAGCGAGCGAGACCGCCCGCGAGGAGCTCGACCATCTGCATCGGTCCTTCGACGAGCTCGGCTGGCCGCCGGCTGTCGAGCGTCCGGAATCGGTCTACCAGCTGTGCGAACAGATCCAGGGCGCCGTGGGGGAACTGACCGACACACCCAACTCGCGGTGGAACGGCAAGCTCGAACCCGACCTGGGCCAAGCTCCCGACACGACTCTGCGGCTCACCGAGGGGCAGGCGGCGGCGCTCGGGAAGCTGCTCGAGAGCAGCTCCACGTACCCGCTCAGCGCGGAGGACGCGGCCGATGCCCGCGAGGCGGTCCAGGTCGTCGCGGCGGCGTACGCACGCTGGGCCGTTCCGGACGAGTACGACGCACGGCACGAGGCGGCGGCGGACTCGGTCGCACCGCGATTCGCCACGATCGAGCAGGCCGTCGGGACGGCGTACGCCGAAGACCACCTGCGGGAGATCGCCGACCGCGCATTGCCGTACGAGCTCGCGACCCAGGTACGGCAGGCGCAGCCGCCGCTCCCGGACCAGCGACTCGCGCCGGCGGCCCGTGCGTTCGCGGCCGTCGTCGACGACGTCGCCGGCCTGGAGGAGGGCGAGACGCTGCGTCGGATGGCTGGTGAAGGCAGGGTGCTGATGACCCAGGCAGCCGCCGACGAGCTGGTCGAGGCTGTCGGGGTGCCGAACATCGAGCGGCCGTACGCCGGCCGGATGATCACCGATGAGGCCGATCGCCGGTTCGAGGCGCTGCCGACCGAGCTGGGTACCGAGCGAGATGCTGCTCGGCAGTACGGCGTCGAGACGGGTAAGGCGGCTGTGATGATGGCCGAGAGCTATGCGGAGGAGCCCGGCCTGGCCCAGCGCGAGTCACTCATGGCGGACCGGGAGGTCGCGGCTCCGATGGCGCGCTTCGCCTCCGGACACGACCCGGCACTCACCCGCCCGCGGGCACAGCCCCGCGACTCCGCCCCCACGGCGAACCGCCCGACGTCCGGCCCCGATCAGAACCGTCCCACCCTCGGCCGCTGATCGCTCTACAGCGGGCCGGCGCTGAAGAGCTTGGGGAGGCGGGCGGCTTGGGCCAGGTCGCCGCGGACCGAGAGGCGTTGTTTGAGGACGGCCAGGACGGGGTCCTCGTTGCCGGTGACGATGCGGAGCAGCGTCGTGGGGTCGGTGCGGATGGTGATATCCGGAGGAGTGGCGCCTGGGGACTCGAGCGTGCAGCGGCCGTCGTGGACGCGGAGCCAGTACTCGTCGACCGTCTCGCGGCGTCCGCCCCCGCCCGCGCCGGTGATCTGCCAGCTGATCACAGCATCGAACCCGGCGGTTCGGGCGGGTCGGAGGTACTCCGGCATCCGGCGAAAGATCTCGCGCAACGCGATCTCTCGTACACCCCCGATGAGTCGATGCCGGAGCTCCCGCTCCGACGTCCGGTCGACCAGCCGGGCGAGCTCACCCGCGTCCAGGGCCGTGAGGCCGTCGGACTCGAGCCAGCCGGCACTGCCTCGTACGGTCATGGACCACCCCCGTTGGCAGTTCCTACCAGACCGTAGGAATTTCCTACGATGCGATAGCTTTGTCAAGTGGTCGATGACGGTGAGAGGCGCCGGCGCGCGCCGCACCTCGGGCCCGAGCGTCGCCGTCCGCTCGTCCTGGACGCGGCCCTCGAGGTCTTCTCCGCGAAGGGGTACGCCGGGACCACGATGCAGTCGGTCGCGGACGCGGCTGGGGTCACCAAACCGGTCGTCTACGACTGCTTCGCGAACCGTGACGAGCTGCTGCTGGCCCTGCTCGCACGCGAGGAGCAGCACCTGGTCATCTCGATCGTCTCCGCGCTGCCCGCCGACCCGAACGTCGGCACCCCGCAGGAGCACGTCCTCGAGGGCGTGACCGCGTTTCTCACCGCCGTCGCCAAGCAGCCGCAGTCGTGGCGGATCGTCTTCGGCGCGCAGTACGGCGCCGCGCCCGTCGTCGCCGAGCGGGTCCTCGCGGCCCGTGCCTTCCTGGTGGAGAGCCTGCGCCTGACCCTGGTCAAGTCCCTCCCCGGCGTCACCGACCCGGACGCGAACCTCCCGGTGCTGGCCGAGCTGCTCGCCTCGATGATCGAGGCCTGCGCCCGGATGCTCGTCGTCGACGGCACCGACCGCACCCCGGCCGAACTCGCCAGGACCGTCGCCCAGGTCGTCGGCGGCGGCTTCGGGACCGTCTGAGCCCGGCTTACTGTTCCGGCTTACTGTGGAGTAGCTGGGGGTGCGGTCACGGTTGGCTTCCAGGGGGCGGACTTGTGCGGCATCGACGGGCGTCCGCCGATAGGGTGGGCGAACGTGAGCGAGACCGGAAGTGAGACCCGTACCCGCGCGCGGTTCGAGGTGCCTGAGGAACTCAGGGCCGACGTCCGCCTGCTCGGCGAGATCCTCGGCAAAGTTCTGGTCGAGTACGCCGGTCAGCCGCTGCTCGACGACGTCGAGAAGCTGCGTGAGCTGACCATCGCCGGTGACGGCGCCGCGGCCGAGCAGCTGGTCGCCTCCTGGCCGCATGAGCGCGCCGAGGACGTCGCCCGCGCGTTCACCTGCTACTTCCACCTGACGAACCTGAGCGAAGAGCTGCACCGGGCCCGCGTCCTGCGTGAGCGCGACCGCGCCGGCAGCGAGGCTGTGGTGTCGGAGCTGGCGCAGGCGGTGGAGCAGATCACCCGCGACAGCGGCGAGCAGCAGGCCCGCGCGCTGCTGAACGGCCTGGAGTTCCGGCCCGTGCTGACCGCGCACCCGACGGAGGCGCGGCGGCGCGCGGTCCTGGCGACGATCCGCCGGATCAGCTCGCTGCTGGACGAGCGCCACGACCCGCGGGCCGGTGACAGCGACCTCGCGGAGAACCGTCGCCGCCTGGTCGAGCAGGTCGACATCCTCTGGCGTACGTCGCAACTCCGCACCAGCCGGCCCTCGCCGCTGGACGAGGTGCGTTCGGCGATGGCGGTGTTCGAGGAGACGCTGTTCGACGTCGTCGGCAACGTGTACCGGCGGCTCGACGACGCACTGGCCGGTGACGAGGCCGGGACGCGGACGCCGGTGGTGGCGCCGTTCGTCCACCTGGGCTCGTGGATCGGCGGCGACCGCGACGGCAACCCGAACGTGACTGCGGCGATCACCCGGGAGGCCATGCAGATCCAGGCCGACCACGTCCTGCGGGCGCTCGAGCAGGCCACCGAGGCGCTCGGCCGCGCGCTGACCCTGGACGCCGCGACGACACCGCCGTCCGCGCCGGTACGCCGGATTCTGGAAGACGCCCGCGCGGTCAACCCGGAGCTGATCACCGACATCGAGACCCGCTCGCCGGCCGAGCCGCACCGGCAGCTGCTGCTGCTCGCTGCGCGCCGGCTGGCCGCGACCCGCGCCCGCGACGCCGACTTCGGGTACCCGCGGGCCGCTGACTTCCTGCACGAGCTCAAGGTCCTGCAGGACTCGCTGGTGACCGCCGGTGCACCACGCCAGGCGTACGGCGAGCTGCAGCAGCTCATCTGGCAGGTGAACTCGTTCGGGTTCCACCTGGCCGAGCTGGAGGTCCGCCAGCACTCCTCGGTGCACGCCAAGGCGCTGGAGGAGGTGCTCGGCGGTGGTGAGCTGTCCGACCAGACGGAAGAGGTGCTCGCCACCCTCCGGGTGATCGGTCAGATCCAGCAGCGCTTCGGCCCCGAGGCCTGCCGCCGGTACGTCGTGTCGTTCACCCGCAACGCCGGCGACCTGGCGGCTGTGTACGAGCTTGCCGACGCGGCGCTGGACGGGCGTCCGATCGAGCTGGACGTCGTACCGCTGTTCGAGACCGGTGAGGACCTGCAGAACTCGGTGGAGGTGCTGGACAACGCCATTCAGCTCACCCGGGTCCGGCACCGGCTCACCGCGAACGACCGGCGCTTCGAGGTCATGCTCGGGTACTCCGACTCCGCGAAGGACGTCGGACCGGTGTCGGCCACGCTGGCGCTGTACGACGCCCAGGCGCGGATCACCGCGTGGGCGCAGCGCAACGCGATCCGGCTGACGCTGTTCCACGGCCGCGGTGGCGCGCTCGGACGTGGCGGTGGCCCGGCGAACCGCGCCGTACTGGCGCAGGCTCCCGGCTCGGTGGCCGGGCGGTTCAAGCTGACCGAGCAGGGCGAGGCGATCCCGGCCCGGTACGGGAACTCGGCGATCGCGCAGCGGCACATCGAGCAGGTGACCGCGGCAACTCTGCTGGCGTCGACGCCGGCAGTCGAGGAGCGGGCCTTGGTCGCGGCTGACCGGTTCGCTGTCGTCGAGAAGACCCTCGACGAGGCAGCGCGTACGGCGTACCACGCGCTCGTGAAGGCAGACGGCTTCGCGGAGTGGTTCAGCACCGTGACTCCGCTGGAGGAGCTGGGCCAGCTGCCTCTCGGGTCGCGGCCTGCCAGGCGTGGGGTCGCGGTGTCGTCGCTGGAGGACCTGCGGGCCATCCCGTGGGTGTTCGCGTGGTCGCAGGCCCGTGTGAACGCCCCCGGTTGGTACGGCCTCGGTACGGCGCTTGCCGCGGTCGGGGACGTCGACCTGCTGCGGGACGCGAACCAGAACTGGCCGCTGTTCCAGGTGATGCTGGAGAACGCGGAGATGTCGCTGGCCAAGACGGACCGGCGCATTCTCGGCCGCTACCTGGAGCTGGGCGACCGGCCGGAGCTCACGCAGAAGATGCTGGACGAGCACGCGCTGACTACCGAGTGGGTGCTCAAGGTGCTTGACCAGGAGCGCCTGCTGCAGGGACGCCGTGTGCTGGGCCGTGCGGTCGAGCTGCGCAACCCGTACGTCGACGCGCTCAGCTATCTGCAGCTGCGGGCACTGCGGACGCTACGGACCGATGACTCACTGGACGAGGAGCAGATCGTCCGCACTCGGCGGCTGCTGTTGCTGACCGTTTCTGGCGTTGCTGCCGGTCTGCAGAACACCGGATGAGGTTCAGCGACCTGGAGCGGCCCCCGCTGGATGAGCAGTTCCTGCGGGGCCGCTTGGTGCGTCCCGGTGCGTTGTGGACGCAGATCGACGTACTCGCGGAGACACCGTCGACGAATGCGGTTGTGGCGGCTGCGGCCGCAGGTGGTCAGTCTGAAGGGCTGGTCGTTGCTGCGGAGTACCAGTCGTCCGGTCGCGGGCGGCTAGGGCGTACCTGGACCACACCGCCGCGCTCTGCATTGCTGATGTCGGTTCTGCTGCGTCCGACCGCTGTTGAGGCGTCACGGTGGCCTTGGCTGGGCCTGCTGGTCCCGCTGGCGGTGGCGGCGGCGGTGCGGAAGGTCGGTGAGATTCCGGCGCAGGTGAAGTGGCCGAACGACGTACTGGTCGAGAACCGCAAGCTCGCGGGCATCCTGCTGGAGCGGGTCGAGGGACCGGCCGCAGTCATCGGCATCGGTCTCAACGTGACCCTCCGCGAGGAGGAGAAGCCGCACGAGGCAGCTACTTCCCTGGCCCTCGAGAAGGCGGCAACAACCGACCGGGCGACCGTCATGGCGGCAGTACTGCGTGAGCTCGCCGATCGGTACCGGTCGTGGGTCGACGCCAACGGTGATCCGGCCGTGGTTCTCCCGGAGTACCGCGAACTGTCCGCGACCCTGGGGCAGGCGGTGCGTGTGGAACTCCCCGACGGCACGTTCCTCGAAGGCACCGCCCGGGACCTCGCGGACGACGGTCGCCTGATCGTCGACACGAAGGAAGGCCCGAGACCGCTGGCGGCCGGAGACGTGACCCACCTGCGCAGCGCCTAGGTACCTCGTGCTTCGTCGCCGATCGTCCGTCCGTCGGCGGGCCGGTGTTCGACCACGATCCGGTCGCCCGCGCGGACCTTGCCGGTCTCCAGCACCCTCAGGTAGGCGCCGACGCGTCCCGTGCGAGCGAAGCGGTGGTGGAAGCGCTTGATCCCCATCCGCCCCGACAGGTTCCCGCACGGCGTTCGCGGCGACCGTACCTCGACCACGATCCCGCCGATCCGCCACCGCTCACCGATCAGCGCACCGGTGATGTCGAGCCCCCGCGTCGTCAGGTTCTCCCCGAACAACCCCGGCGGAATCTCCCGCCCCAGCTCGGCGGCCCACCAGTCCGCGTCCTCCTCGGCGTACGCGTAGAGCGCCTTGTCCGGCCCGCCGTGGTACCGCGTGTCACACTGCCGATCGCCCACGAGCCCCAGCTCGCCGACCTCGACCGCCCCCGGCATCGGACGTTTGTCGATCGCCGTCCACCGGGTCGGTCCGCGGATCAGCTCATGGACGACGTTCACCGCCACCAGCCGCGCGCCCATCAGCTGATCCACCGGATCGGGTCGCCGCTGTCCAGGTCGTCGCACCCCGCATGGTGCAGCGCCCCGGCCACCAGCGTCCGGCGGTACGACGCGAACGTCAGCACATGCGCGATCATCGCGCCGGCCGTGTACACCTCGACGTTCTCACCCGGGCAGACGATCAGCTCGTCCAGGCGGTTCGCCGTACAGAGCTCACCGACCTCGCCGGCGAACGCCGGACCGGCCTCGTCCAGCCGGCGCCGCATGCTCTGCACACTCTCGCCCTTCTCGACGGAGAAGTCGTACGTCGCGCCCGCCAGGTTCGCGTGCCACATGCCGAGCTGCCCGACCAGCCGGGACAGCAACGATCGCAGCGTCGGATCCGCGTCGATTCCTTCGACCGAGATCTCGATCGGGCGGTCGAGTTGCTCGTCGGTCAGCGACCCCGCCTGGCGCAGCATCTGGCCGAGCAGCCAGATGTGGTGGTCAACCATCGTCCGGATCAGATCCATCGAACTCACCTCGTCCCTGGCCGGTACCCGCAGCCCGTTCGGCGGGTGGAAGTGGATGCCGCTGGGCGCGTCCAGCCGGATCCGGTCCGGCCGTCCGCGCCAGTGCGCAGGAGGTACGCCGTACGCGCGACTGAACGCTCGGGTGAACGCCTCGTGCGAGCCGTACCCGGCCTCGACCGCGACGTCGAGGATGTGTCCGGGCCCGGTCAGCAGCCGGTACGCCGCCCGCTCGAGCAGGATCCGCCGCCGCAGCTGCGCGGGCCGCTCACCGGCCGCGGCCTCGACCATCCGGTCCAGGTGCGACCGCGACAACCGGACGCGGGCGGCCAGCTCGGCCGCGGTCGCCTCGTGCTCGTCCAGGGCGTCGGCCAGCGCCGAGACGAAGGCGGCGAACACGTCGGTCATGTGACCATCGTGCCCGCCGCCTCAGCGCCGCACTTGATCGTTTTCGCTCTAGTGCGTGAAAAGCTTGGCTGCGGTGATCAGGGTCTGGATGATGCCGTAGCCGAGGAGTACGGCGACCAGGAGCCAGGAGATCACCAAACGCGGAGTCTGATTCATGCTTCCGCCTCCACTGTCGATTCGGACTTCTCGTGGAATCGCTCGGAGACCGAGCGGATCAGCAGGTTCGCGACGAACCCGACGGCCAGGACGCCGACCATCGTGAACAGCGCCGGCCGGTACGCCGCCGCGGTCAGCGTGCCCGGTTTGCCCTCGCGGTCCAGGAACCCGTTGATGATCAGCGGGCCCGCGATCCCGGCCGCCGACCACGCGGTCAGCAGCCGGCCGTGGATCGCGCCGACCTGATACGTGCCGAACAGGTCCCGCAGGTACGCCGGAACGGTCGCGAACCCGCCGCCGTAGAACGAGATGATGACCGCGGCCAGCAGTACGAAGACCACCGTGCTGGTGTGCCCGACGGACGCCAGCAGCGTGTACGCGACGATCCCGACGCCGAGGTACATCGCGTAGATCGGCTTCCGCCCGATCACGTCGGAGGTCGACGACCAGCCGAACCGGCCGGCCATGTTGAAGATCGACAGCAGGCCGACGAACCCGGCCGCGGCCGCGACCGCGACACTCGACTTGCCGTTGTCGCCGCGGAAGAAGTCCTGGATCATCGGGCTGGCCTGCTCGAGGATTCCGATCCCCGCGGTGACGTTGCAGAACAGCACGACCCACAGGAACCAGAACTGCGGCGTCTTGATCGCGTTCGCCGCCGAGACGTTGCCGGTCGTGACGAGCGCCTTCTGCCGCACCGCCGACGAGTCGAAACCGTCCGGCGCCCAGCCGTCGGCCGGGACGCGGATGTTGAAGACGCCGAACATCATGATCACGAAGTAGCCGACGCCCAGCGTCAGGAACAGGCCGACCAGCGCGCCGCCGCCGGCCACCGACGTGCTCACGTTCGGGTCGTAGCCGGAGTCGTAGAGGCCGAGCAGTTGGCGGGACAGCGGGCTGGCGACCAGCGCACCGCCGCCGAAGCCCATGATCGCCAGGCCGGTCGCGAGCCCCGGACGGTCCGGGAACCACTTGATCAGCGTGGAGACCGGCGAGATGTACCCGATCCCGAGGCCGATGCCGCCGATCACGCCGTACCCGAGGTAAACCAGCCAGAGCTGGCCGGTGCCGATGCCGAGCGCCCCGACCAGGAACCCGGTCGCCCAGAAGCAGGCGGCGACGAACATCGCCTTCCGCGGTCCGTTGCGTTCGACCCAGGTGCCGCCGACGGCGGCGGACAGACCCAGCATCACGATCGCGATGCTGAACACCACGCCGACCGCGGTCTGGCTGGTGTCGAAATGCTTCACCATCGACGTCTTGTAGACGCTGGTCGCGTACGCCTGGCCGATGCACAGGTGGACGGCGAGCGCGGCCGGCGGGATCAGCCAGCGGCTGTAGCCCGGCGGTGCGACGGTGTGCTCCCGGTCGAGAATCGACAAGACTGCCATCACGGCTCCTTCTGGTCCCCAGCTTGTTAACCCATCGCGCATCCTGGCTCACTGTATGCATTTTGTGAAGTGTTAAACCTTTTCGTCCCCGGATCGTGCCCGCGTGGCTGCCCTCGATCGTGTCGGGAGGGGACAACCGAACCCGGTACCTGTGAGACTGGGGCCATGGCGATCTCGGCGAAGTTGTTGGGTGAGGACGAGTACGTCGTCGTCAGCACCCGGACGCACTGGAAGGCGCTGATCGGGCCGGTCTTCCTGCTGCTCGTGGTGGCGGGCCTGGGCGGCTTCCTGGCCGCGATCGTGCCGTCCGGGTCGCTGCAGACCCCGGCCCGGATCGCGATCCTCGCGGTCGGAGTCGTGATCCTGGCGACCTTCGCGGTGAAGCCGTTCCTGAACTGGTTCTTCTCGACGTACACGATCACCAACCGGCGGCTGATCACCCGGCACGGCATCCTCACCCGGACCGGCCGGGACATCCCGCTGATGCGGATCAACGACGTGTCGTACGAGCACGGTCTGGTGGACCGCATCCTCGGTTGCGGCACGCTGCACATCGAGTCCGCCGGCGAACGCGGTCAGGTCGTGCTCCCCGACGTACCGCACGTCGAGCACGTCCACCTGCAAATGTCCGACCTCCTCTTCGGCGGCCCCGAAGGCCGCCCCGGCGACGGCATCCTCGAGGAAGAACAGCCCCCCGAACACATGCGCCGCCGCCCCCAGCAGGACCCCCGAACCGACGAAGGCGACACCATCTTCAGCTCAGACGACGACCGCTGACGAAGAGGCAAGAAGACTAGCTACAGCATTTGTACCCATTTCGGGGTACAATCGTTGAGTGGCTGGGGTGACTCTCGCGAAGCTTGGCGCCGTCGCTGAACAGCGTTGGGGTCTGCTGACGACTGCCCAGGCCGAGGAAGTTGGCGTCTCTCGTAAGCAACTCTCTCGACTGACCGCCACCGGAGTCCTCGAGCGAGTCTTGCAAGGCGTCTACCGGATGCCCGGCTCGCCTGAGCTCGAGCATCAGACCACCTACGCGACCTGGCTGGCACTCGGCGGGACGGGTCCCCGGACAAGCGACGGTGTGGCGCCGGTCGTGGCTGCCGGTGTCACAGCGACACTGCTGCACGGGATCGGGGACTTCCTGCCCGACGGTCTCGACTTCATCGTCCCGGCGAGGAAGTCGACCAGGCTGCCCGGCGTGCGACTGCGAGTCCGGAAACTGACCCAGGACGAGGTGGTTCCGGTGGAGGGCGTGCCGACGCTCACCGTCGAGCGCACGATCGCCGATCTTCTGGAGCAGCACATCGACCGGTCCTTGGTCGCCGACACACTTCGCGATGCCGTACTGCAGGGGAAGCTGCTGTCTCCTCGGGACCTGGTGGCCTACCTCGAACCGGTCGCCGCTGCGCGTCGGCTCGGCGACGGCATCTCCCTGGCCGGCGACCTCGTCGAGTTGTCCGGCGTCAGCCCTGAAGGCTGGGCGCATGGCTGAGAAGCAACCCTACGGGGACTGGCAGTCGCTCTCGCGGGCGATCAAGGACGCAGCGAAGAAGGCGGTCGAGACGGGAGCGGCCACCGATGTCGACGCCTTGATCCGGCAAGCGTACTTCGATCGGTTCCTGACCCGGGTGTTCGCGGCGGGCGCGGACTCCGGCTGGCTGCTGAAAGGTGGCGTCAGCATGCTGGCGCGTGTGCCGAGAACTCGAGCCACGAAGGACGTTGACCTGGCGTCGTCCGCGGATGATCTCGACGAAGCTGAGAATGCGCTCAAGCTTTGTGTGGACGTCGATATGGGCGACCACCTGACCTTCCGGCTCTCCGCGCGACGGCCGACAGGGCTCGGCGACAACCAGCCAGGCGTGGCGACCCGCCGACTGGTGTTCAGCTGCTTCGACGCCGAGACCGGTCGGAGGATCGGAGACGTGCCGGTCGACCTCGTCGTCGGCCCGGCGCCGGTCGGGCAGCCTGAGATCGTGGAGCCCGCCAACCGACTCCAGCTGGGTCGGCCGCTGGTGACTCGGCCTTATCGGCTTTACCCCGTCGTCGACCAGGTGGCAGACAAGGTGTGCGCCACGATGGCGACCAACTACCCGGGCGGGAAGCCGAGTAGCCGTGTCAAGGATCTGGTCGATCTGGTTGTGATCGCGCAAACCCAGCAGATCGACCTCAACGAGCTGCAGGTCGCGATCGACACCAAGCGCAGGCTGAGCGGCCTAGAGCCGTTCGAGCGGTTCCAGATCCCAGCAGATTGGACGGCGGAGTACAAGCGCCTCGCCAAGAGCACAGCCTCGGTCGCCGGCCTGACCGATGCCGGCGAGGCAGAGGCTTTCGTCGCGCAGCTTGTCGACCCGGCGCTGCAGTCTCGCCGCGGTCCGTCGGCTGCCTGGGTGCCCGGCACCGGATGGACCGACCGTGCGGCTGCAGGAGCCGCGTCGATTGGAGCGCCGGCCACGCTGTCCGACGGCCGACGTGTGCACGGGCATCAGCAGGTCCGCCACGGTACGCCGGGGGAGCACTGGCGTACGCCTCGAGACCGTGGCCGTTGAGGACGGCTAGAAGATCTCCAGGCTCACCGGTGCGATCGGCCAGGTGAAGGCGACGGTTGTGCGGGTCAGGGTGCCGGGGGTGTGTTCGGTGACGCGGCCTGTCGGGGCGAACTCGGTCAGTGGGCGGCCGCCGAGGTAGGTCGCGCCGAGGGTGCCGATCGGCAGGCTGAGGTCGGCGGGGTCGTCGGTGCGTGCGCAGGTGACTGACGACCCGTCGGCGGTCAGGCGGAAGCGGCCGGTGTTCGCCTCGATCAGGTCGTCGGTGACGTCGAGGACGACGTCGACCGGTACGGCGTACTGCCGCTGCTGCAGCGCCCGCGGTACGTCGGTGACGCGCACCCACAGGGACTCGCCGACGCGGCGTTCGAGGGCGGTCGGTGTGCTGACGAGTTGCTGCAGCGGCTCGTCCACGGCGGCGTACCCGTAGCCGAGCTTCGCGCTCAGATCCATCGTCAGCAGGTGCTGCCACAGCACGCGGTACGCCGTGGGGTCCGGCGCGACGAGTTCCTCGACGAGGACCTCGTTCGCCGGGCCGGTCGGGACCCAGTTCATCTTGCCGCGCCAGAGCGCGTACCCGGTGATGGTGCCGGCCTCGTCGCGATGCACCAGGATCTGTCGCGCGGTCCGCCCGTTGCGGTCGTCCGGCTTGTCCTCCAGATGACCCTGCCACCGCAGCTCCGACCGCCCGGACACACCGGGGCGTTGCTCCTGCGCGCGCCGCAGTACCGTCGGAAGCTCCTTGAGCGCCTCGTCCACGGTCAGTACGCCGAGCGCGCCCGGACGGATCCGGTCGTTGGTCGGACCGACGCGGCGCAGGTCGATCTCGTAGTTCGTGCCCCACGCGGCCGCGCCGTACCCGAACCGCCCGTAGATGGCCGGCTCGCTCGCCCACAGCACCGCGATCGCCTCCGGCACCTCCCGCAGCTGCCGCCCGATCAGCGCGGACATGACACCGCGCCGCCGGTACGTCGCCCGCACGCCGACGCCGGTCACATGGGCCGCGTCGACCACCCCACCGGGCACCGAGAGGTCCCGCGTCAGCGCCCTGGTCGTCCCGATGACCTGCCCGTCGTCGGTCGCCATCAGCGCCCGCTCCGGCTCGAACAACTGCCGCCCGAGCTCACTCGGCGTCGCGTCGAACATCATCGCCTCACCGAACACCGCCGAGGCCACATCATGCTCATCCGCCCGCGCTACCCGCACCTCGAAGTCAGTCACCACCGCATCTTCACACGCCCTACCGACAACCAGAGCGCCTGATCGACCATCAAGGCAGATAGGGGGTGGTACCAATGCTCAAACCACTGGGAACGACAGCAGCGGCCCTACTCGTGGCGGCTGGGGTGATCATCCCGGGACCCGCGGCAGCGACGCCGACCGCGCCGTCGGCAGGGGGCTGCGGGGTGGCGGTGGGGTCCGTGACGGCCGGCGGCGACCACCGCGAAGGGGGCGTCATCGCGGCGTCGCCGCCGCAGGTCCCGGCCGGCCGCATCCTGGGGCGAGACGTGTACCCGGATGGTGCGGTTCGGTTCAGCTCGTCGATCTCGCGGGGCGACGACGGGATCAGCATCGCCTTCGCCAGCGGCTACAGCGTGCTGGGGGATGCGCTGTACCACGCCGGCTACTCGACCGGTGAGGACGGCGTCATCGAGGGCGGAATCAAGCGGATCGGCGGCGGCTGGGGGAGCTTCGTCGCGCTCAACGAGGGGCTGTACTACGACAAGGTGCTCCGCTACAACATGTACGGACTCCGCAACGACGGCACGCTGTTCCGCTGGACCATCGACAGCAAGGGTGCGTGGCGGAGCAGGGTGTCCGCGCCCGGATTCGCCGCGGTGAAGTCGATGGCGCTGATCAGCTCGACCAAGACCTACGACACGTTCCTCGCGAACACCCGCGGCGGTGCGCTGTACACGATCCACATCCCGGCCACGGCGCCGATGAAGCCGATCGTCAAGCTGGTTCGCAGTAAGACCTGGCAGGGCTTCGAGACGTTGATCGCGCAGCAGTGCGGCCAGTACGGCTCAGTAGTGCTCGGCATCGACCGGGACACCCACACGGGCTACATGTACGCCATGGGCCACGCCACCGGCGCGACCACCGTCATCCAGTCCTTCGGCAAGGTCCCCAGCACCTTCACCGACCCGGTCTACTTCCACTTGACCGACGGCAACGCCACCTGGAAACCGCCGTTCGGAGAGTAACGAACTCAGACTGCTTCGACGCCGTCCACGAGCCATTGGCCGGCTACCGACTGGAGCGTGAGCTGCACCCTGGTTCGCTGGACGCTCGGCGTCGAAGCACCTTTCGTCGTCGTGGTGGTGTCGACGAACAGGAGGACGTGCGCGGTGGCCGCGGTCGCATCCTTGACCGCGCCGTCCACGACTTCGGCCTTGGCCACGGCCTGCTGGCTGAGCTGCTGCGGACGGATCGCGGCCACCGTCTTCGCGAACTCGGCACCGAACTTCTCGGTCGTGACCTTCCGTGTCGCCGCGGCGTAGTCGTCGAGCTTTCGGTAGTCATAGCTGAAGAGGACGGTGACATCGGCCTGCGCGGCCGCGAGAACGTCCTTGCGTACCTGCTCGCCCGGCCCGGCCTCGTCGACCTTGCGCTGCAGGTCGTCGGCGCGTTTGAGTTGCGTCTTCGCGTCGTCCCGCACGACGACGACGGCCACGGTCCCGGCGACAGCCGTGCCCACCAGCAGCACCGCCAGAATGACGCTGACGACAACTGCGGGACGGAGCCGCGGTGTAGGGGAAGTCATCGACCAGCCGGGTCAGCGGACCGCGGGCAGGTCTCCGGTCGACTCCCCGTCGAGCTCGGCGGGCGAGTCCGGGGTCGGGGTGTGTTCGGCTTCTTCGAGGGCGAGTTCTTCTCTGAAGACGAACTTGCGATAGGACCAGAAGCGGAACAGGGTGCCCAGGCCGAGGCCGATGAAGTTCGCGGCGATGTTGTCGGACAGCCAGCTGTGCAGGTCCAGGACGTACCGCGAGAAGGCCAGGCAGCCGGCCGCGATCAGCAGGCCGATGCCGTTCAGCACGAAGAACAGCACGTACTCACGGTGCAGGCCGGAGCGCTCCCGGTGCCGCCACGTCCAGTAGCGGTTGCCGAAGTACGTCACGATCGTGGCGACCGTGGTCGAGATCAGCTTCGCGGTCAGCGGCTTGTGGTGCAGCATGCCGACCCCCGAGTCGGCGAGCACCAGCGGGTTGCTGAAGACCAGCCAGTTGTAGATCGGCAGGTCGCCGACCAGACCGAGCAGACCGACCACTCCGAACTTGGCGACTTCGTGCACCAGGTGCTGGAACTGGCGGTACAGCGTGGTGACGAGCTTCAACGGTCTTCGGAACCTTCTGTGATCACACCGCGACGGGGAGGGCAGCTTCCCACGGTACCCGGCGACCGGTCCGACTCCGAAATCGCCCGCGCGCCGCGACGGCCGCCGTACGGGCCATGATGTATGGACATTAGGCTCACCGCTGTGAAGTTCGATCGTAAGGATCTCCCTGTCGGTACCCCGGTGGTCGGCATGGTCGGCGGCGGGCAGCTGGCCCGGATGACCCAGGAGACGGCCGTCGCCCTCGGAATCCAGCTCCGGGTGCTCGCCGAGGGCGAGACGGTGTCGGCCGCGCAGGCCGTCGCGGACGCCCCCGTCGGCGACTACAAGGACCCAGAGACGGTACGGCGGTTCGCGGCCGAGTGCGACGTGGTGACGTTCGACCACGAGCACGTGCCGACGGACCTGCTGCATGCGCTCGAGGCGGACGGTGTGATGGTCCACCCCGGCCCGGACGCGCTGGTGCACGCCCAGGACAAGGCCGTGATGCGCGCCCGGCTGGACACCTTCGACGCGCCGGCGCCCGCGCATCAGGTGGTCGCGACGCCCGCCGAGGTCGCGGACTTCGCCAAGCGGGTCGGCGGTTTCCCGATCATCCTGAAGACCACCCGCGGCGGGTACGACGGCAAGGGCGTGTGGTTCGTCGACGGTCCTGAGGACCCGCAGATCGCGACCGCGTTCGGCAGCGGCGTACCGATCCTGGCCGAGGAGAAGGTGGACTTCGTCCGCGAACTGTCCGCGATCGTGGCGCGCTCGCCGCACGGGCAGGCGGTCGCGTACCCGATCGTCGAGTCGGTGCAGCGGGACGGCATCTGCGTCGAGGTGACCGCGCCCGCGCCCGACCTGGCGCCGGAGCGGGCCGCTCAGGCGCAGCAGACGGCGCTGCGGATCGCCGGCGAGCTCGGCGTGGTCGGCGTCCTCGCGGTCGAGATGTTCGAGGCGCGGGACGGGCGGCTGCTGGTCAACGAGCTCGCGATGCGCCCGCACAACACCGGGCACTGGACGATCGACGGCGCGGTCACGTCCCAGTTCGAGAACCACCTGCGGGCGGTGCTCGACCTCCCACTCGGCTCACCGGCCGCGCGAGCGCCGTACACCGTCATGGTCAACGTGCTCGGCGGCGACGTCGAGGACATGCACCGCGGCCTGCTGCACTGCATGGCGCGCGACCCGGGCCTGAAGGTCCACTTCTACGGGAAGTCGGTGAAGCCGGGCCGCAAGGTCGGCCACGTCACGGCGTACGGCGACGATCTCGAGCAGACCCGTGAACGCGCGCGGCATGCGGCTGCGTATCTGACCGGCACCATCGACGAATAGGAAAACAGCAGTGATCGGGATCGTGATGGGGTCGGACAGCGACTGGCCGACGATGAAGGCCGCGGCCGAGGTGTGCGCCGAGTTCGACGTGCCCTTTGAGGCAGATGTGGTGTCGGCGCACCGGATGCCGGCCGAGATGATCGACTACGGACGGTCAGCACACGAGCGGGGCCTGAAGGTGCTGATCGCCGGCGCCGGCGGGGCCGCGCACCTGCCCGGGATGCTCGCGTCCGTGACCCCGCTGCCGGTGATCGGCGTCCCGGTGCCGCTGAAATACCTCGACGGGATGGACTCGCTGCTGTCGATCGTGCAGATGCCGGCCGGTGTGCCGGTTGCGACCGTCTCAATTGGGAACGCTCGTAATGCCGGGTTGCTCGCGGTGCGGATCCTGGCTGCGTCCGACGACAAGTTGCGGGACCGGATGGTCGCGTTCCAGGAAACTCTTGCGGAGGCGGCACGGGCCAAGGGGGCTACGGTGCGTGATGGGGCGGCAGAGCTGCGTAAAGGCTGAGGCAGTGAGTGGTTTTCCACAGGACGGGGCGGGTAGTCATGAGTTCCCATTGGATGTCGTCTAAGGTCGTCGATCGTGACTCCGCCCACTGACTCGGACACGCAGCGCATTCCGGTCCGCTATTGGATCTGGCTGTTCGGCGCTGTCGTGTCCCTCCTCGGTGATCTGACGATGACGTTCGCCATCGGCTGGTCCGCCACACGTCATGGCGGCGGTGTCGCCGGCCTGATCCTGCTGCTCGCCGCCGCACCGCGGGCCGTGCTGCTGCTGGTCGGTGGCGCGATCGGCGACAAGTACGGCGCCCCGCGCGTGCTGCTGGTGAGCTGTACGGCGATGTTCCTGACCACCGCCGCCCTCGTCCCGGCCACGATGGCTGTCGGCGAACCCGTGTGGCTGCTGGTGGTCCTGGCCCTGGTGGTCGGGACGATCGACGCGTTCTTCCTGCCGTCGTCACGGTCCATGCCGCGCCTGCTGGTGCCCCCGGCGCAGGTGCCGCGGGCGCTCGCGAGCTTTCAGGTGACCGGCGTCGTCTTCGCCGTCACCGGTACGGCGGTCGGCGGCGTCCTGGTGAGCTGGGCCGGACTCACCGCGGCCGCCGGTTTCGACGCCTTGACCTTCGGCGTGATGATCATCGTCCTGATCCTGCTGCGGAAGACGATCGCGCCTCCCGGCCGGATGCCGTCCGGCATCCTCCGCTCGATCGGCGCCGGGATCCGGGTCGCGTTCGGCCGCCCGCTCACCCGGGCGCTGCTGATCACGATGACGATCGCGGCAAGTTTGCTGATGCCGCTCGACGCGCTGCTGTTCCCGCTGCTCGCCCGCGACCACGGGTGGGACGCCACGACGGCCGGTCTCCTCGTCGCCAGCCGGAGCCTGGGCGTGGGGGTGATCGCCTTACGCATCCTGATGCGCGGCGCGTTTCCCCGGCCGGGCGTCTTCGCCGCACTCGGACTTCTGGTGGCGGCCGCCGGACTGCTCGGCCTGTCGGTGCTGGAGCCGGTGCCGTTGACGATCGCCGCCGGGGTGCTGAGCGGGATCGGCGTCGGCACGTTCACCGGTCACGTGCTGCCGCTGCTGATGAACTCGGTGGAGCGTGAGTTCCAGTCCCGCCTGCAGTCGATCGTCGTGCTCTGCCAGAGCCTCGCGATCATGGTCGCGAACCCAGTGCTCGGCAGCCTCTCCGACGTGAGCGGCATCGGCATCACCGGCGTCTGCCTGGGCATCTCGGTGGCAGCCGCCATCACCGGGTGCGTCGTACTGACGCGCCCGGTGCTGCGCTCGGCCACCGTCGCTTAGGGCCTGCCCGGCGCGCGGTAGGTCCAGCCCGCGGCGCGCCACGCGGGAGCGTCGAGGTTGAGACGGGCGTCGATGACGACCGGGTTGGAGACGACGTCCTTGAGCGCGACCGGGTCGAGCTGGCGGAACTCGGGCCACTCGGTCAGGTGCAGTACGGCGTGCGCCTCGCGGCACGCCTCGATCGCTGTGGGCGCGTAGCGCAGGGTCGGGCGGACCTTGCGGGCGTTCTCCATCGCCTCCGGGTCGAACACGGTGACGTTCGCGCCGTGCAGCTGGACCCGCCCGGCGACGTCCAGCGCGGGCGAGTCGCGAACGTCGTCCGTACCGGCCTTGAACGCGGCGCCGAGCACGGTGACGTTCTTGCCGATCCACTGGCCGCCGAGCATCTCGTGGGTCAGGTCAACGATCCGCGCGCGGCGGTGCTGGTTGATGTCGTCGACCTCGCGCAGGAACGTGATGACCTCCTCGACGCCGAGCTCACCGGCCCGGTGCATGAACGCGCGCAGGTCCTTCGGCAGGCAGCCGCCGCCGTACCCAGGGCCGGCGTTCAGCATGCCGCGGCCGATCCGCTTGTCGTACCCAAGCGCGTCGGCCAGTTGCGTGACGTCCGCGCCGGTCGCGTCGGCCATCTCGGCGAGCGCGTTGATGAACGAGATCTTCGTGGCCAGGAACGCGTTCGCGCCGCCCTTGACCAGCTCCGCGGTCGGCAGGTTGCACACGACCACCGGTGAACCCTCGTCGATCGGGGTGGCGAACACCTCGCGCAGCCGGGCCTCCGCGGCCGCGGACTGGACGCCGAACACCAGGCGGTCCGGGTGCAGCGTGTCCTCCACACCGTGCGCCTCGCGCAGGAACTCGGGCTGCCAGGCGACCTCGACCGCCGACCCGGCCGGGGCCTGGCGGTGCAGGCGCTCCTCGACCGCCTT
The DNA here is from genome assembly GCF_004331375.1 of Kribbella speibonae. Classification (NCBI taxonomy): domain Bacteria; kingdom Bacillati; phylum Actinomycetota; class Actinomycetes; order Propionibacteriales; family Kribbellaceae; genus Kribbella; species Kribbella speibonae. The sequence continues at coordinate 395,159 of NZ_SJKC01000003.1, forward strand.
CGACGTACCGACCGGGACCGTGGACCGGCCCACCACCAGGGTCGGCTTGGTGAGCAGCGGAGCGAGCATGTCGACGACGGAGTACACCTGGGACAGGTCGGCCGCCTCGCTGCCCTCGAGCTGCGGGGTGCCGGCGCAGATGAAGTGCACGTCGGCCCAGTCGGCGATCTCGGTGTAGTCGCTGGTGAACCGCAGCCGGCCGGAGTCCACATGCTTCTTCAGCAGCGGGTCCAGCCCGGGTTCGTACAGCGGGGCCTTGCCGTCGTTCAGCAGCTTCAGCCGGTGTTCGTCGATCTCGACCCCGATCACGTCGAAACCGAATTCGGCCATCCCGGCGGAGGTGTTGCAGCCGAGGTAGCCGGTGCCGATCACGGCGATCCGCAGGGGGCGGGAGGTCGCTTCACTCATGTCCGGGACTCTACCCATCGTGGTTATCAGCCGGTTATCGGCTCATGTCCGGCCTGTGCGTACTTGGTCACTTTCGGGGTACGACGCCCTCCCCGGACGGCTGGTTCGTCGTACTGTGTGACTCGTGAGTAACTCATTCGAGCTGTACGCGCTGTCCGAGGAGCACCAGGCGATCCGCGAGGCCGTTCGCGACGTCTGCGACGCCAAGGTCGCCCCGCACGCCGGGGACGTGGACGAGCTGGCCGAGTTCCCGAAGGCGTCGTACGACGCGCTGAAGGCCTCGGACTTCCACGCGCCGCACATCCCGGAGCAGTACGGCGGCGCCGGGGCGGACGCGCTCGCCACGGTGATCGTGATCGAGGAGGTCGCTCGCGCGTGCGCCTCGACCTCGCTGATCCCGGCCGTCAACAAGCTCGGCTCACTGCCGCTGCTGCTGTCCGCGTCCGACGAGGTGAAGCAGCGCTACCTGCCGCCGGTCGCGGCGGGCGACTCGATGTTCTCGTACTGCCTGTCCGAGCCGGAGGCCGGTTCGGACGCGGTCTCGATGAAGACCCGCGCGGTGCTCGACGGCGACTCGTACGTGCTGAACGGCGTGAAGCGCTGGATCACCAACGCCGGCGTCAGCGACTTCTACACGGTCTTCGCGGTGACGGATCCGGACGCCCGCTCGAAGGGGATCTCCGCCTTCGTGGTGGAGAAGTCCGACGAGGGCGTCTCGTTCGGCGCCCCGGAGAAGAAGCTCGGGATCAAGGGCTCGCCGACCCGCGAGGTGTACTTCGACAACGTCCGGATCCCCGCAGCGCGGCTGATCGGCGATCCGGGCACGGGCTTCGGCACCGCGATGGCGACCCTCGACCACACCCGCGTGACGATCGCCGCGCAGGCGCTCGGGATCGCGCAGGGCGCCCTCGACTACGCGCTCGGATACATGAAGGAGCGCAAGCAGTTCGGCAAGGCGATCGCCGAGTTCCAGGGCCTGCAGTTCATGCTCGCGGACATGGGCATGAAGATCGAGGCGGCCCGCCAGCTCACCTACGCCGCGGCCGCGCGCTCCGAGCGCGGTGACTCCGACCTGACGTACTTCGGCGCCGCCGCCAAGTGCTTCGCCTCCGACGTCGCGATGGCCGTCACCACCGACGCCGTCCAACTCCTCGGCGGCTACGGCTACACCCACGACTACCCGGTCGAACGCATGATGCGCGACGCCAAGATCACCCAAATCTACGAAGGCACCAACCAGGTCCAACGAATCGTCATGGCCCGCCAACTCCTCAAGGGCATCAGCTGACTTCAGAACACTCGGTCGAAGGTGAGGAAGAGGCCGTTGACGTCGATCGTGACGGTTCGGCCGTCGACGGCGAGGCCGTCGACCGGCCCGAAGTTCTCGCCGGGTAGGGGGTTGCTGAGGGCACCGGTCCGGAGGTCGACGGCGACCAGCCCGCCGGCGTAGGAGGCGGCGAGCAGGCTGTGTCCGAGGACGCCGGCAGTGCTCGATTTCAGCTGCGGGCCACCGCTCCGGAGTGGAGTCCGCCAGCGCACCTCGCCAGTGGCCAGGTCTCGCGCCACCATCTGCGACGGGTCCTGCTCTTGCGACACCACGAGATCACCGGTCACGAGGAAGAAGCGGGACAGGTCGTAGTCGTACCGGTCCTTGAAGTCGGCCTTCCACAGCTGCTTGCCGGTCCGGTCGAGGCCGACCATCCAGGTCTCGGTCGACCATGCTTTGTCGCCGTCCTTGACCGGTCGGCGGGAGATCACCACCGCGACGTCCTTGCCGGTGCCGACGACGTTGCTGATCCACGGCCGCTCGTCCGGCCCGCGGTACGACCAACTGGCCGAACCGTCCGCGACCGACCGGGCGACCAGCGCGCCGCGATCCCTGACCGGCTGGTCGCGATCCTGCGTGAGGATTGCCGCCCTGTCCTGGTCGTCCATGTCGGCGCGCAACGGACTCAGCAACACTCGATCGCCCAGCAGGTGCAGGGAATCGGCCTGGGTGACGCCTTTGACCGGTACGTCCCAGCTCACCTCGCCTGACGCGGTATCGAGCCGCGACAACCGCACCTCCTGATCCGCCGAGTCCCCTGAATCACTGCCGCGGACGGTGAAGAGCGCGTCGCCCTTGGCCACTGAGACGAACGTCGGCCGCCAGCCGGTCTCGACGTCCTTGCCGAGTTTCGTGCACCAGGCGAGGTCTCCGTTGCTCGTGTTCACCGCCGCGACGCGGGGCGCCCTGTCGTTGGGAATCTGCGACAGCAGGAACTGGTCACTCAGGCCGCCGCCACCGAGTGCGTACCCTGCCTGGCGGCGTCCCCAGGCAGGGCGGCCGGTCTCGCCGTCGACCTGCACGACGCCGCCGGACGTTGCCGTTCCTTTCAGACCGCCGGCGCCGATCACGAGCCTGACGTTGCCGTCCTCGGAGCCGGCCAGCTGCGCGCCGGCGACGCCGTAGCTATGCGGTACGACGACGGCGCCGCGGGCCGCGCCCAGCGGGGCGACGGGACTCTTCGCGACCTCGAGAGCTGTGCGGGCGTTCTTCCGGTACTCCTCCGGGAAGTCGTCGACGTTCACCTGGGCGACCGGGACCGAGCGGAACTGCCCCAGCTCCTTCGACGGGATCTCGCCGAAGCCCGCAGCACACCGCGCGTTCCACACCGGGCGCCCGATCAGGAACCCTCCGCCCGCGACCGCGCCAAGTGCGACGACGATGGCGATCACGAGACGACGGCCGCGCAGGAGTCTTCTGATCACAGTCAGTGATCTACCACAGCGACGGTCCACACCTTCCCGGCGCTGCCGGGTTACCGGGTGACGCGGTCGATGCGTTGGCCGTGGGGGTCGAAGATGTGCAGGCGGGAGGTGTCGACGGTCAGGTGGATCTTGCCGCCGGTGGTGAGGCTGGTGTCGGCGGCTACCTCGAGGACGAGGTCGGCCCGGCGGTGTGTCGGGGAGTCGTCCGGTTCGACGGCGGGCGGTGTAGTGGAGCGGCGGAAGACGGATTTGGCCATCGTGCTCAGGGCTGATCCGTGGGCGGCGGCGTGCCGGATCCGCGGACGTTCGACCAGCGACGGGGACGTGGTCGGGGCCGGTCCGACGAAGTCGGGGTTGAGTACTTCGATACCGCAATGGATGAAGGCGATCCACTGGTTGCCGTGGAACTCGAGGGCTCGCAGCGTTCCGGACAGTTGGTCCGTGTCGTCGCCGTCGGCGGCCGGTGTGATGGCGTCCGAGCGGGCGCCGACGATCACGCGGGCGCCGTCGTGCCGGCTCAGGATCAGGGACCGGCGGTCGGTCGGCGGCAACGGGAGGGTCTGGGCCCCGAAGTCGAGGCTCACCCGGTGCCGTGCGGTGACCCGGACGGTCGCGGACAGCAGGTTGATCCGCGGCGTACCGAGGAATCCGGCGACGAAGGCGGTGGCCGGGTCGTTGTAGATCTGCGCGGGCGTCCCGACATCCTCGATCCGGCCGTCGCGCATGATCGCGATCCGGTCCGCGAGCGTGAGCGCCTCGACCTGGTCGTGGGTCACGTAGACCGTGGTCACCTTGAGATCGCGGACCATCGCCCCGATCTCCTGACGCAACTCCGTGCGCATGGTCGCGTCCAGGTTCGACAGCGGCTCGTCCATCAGGAAGATCCGCGGCTGCCGGACGATCGCGCGGCCGATGGCGACGCGCTGCCGCTGGCCGCCCGACAGGGTGCGCGGCAGCCGGTCGAGGGTCGGGACGATGCGCAGGATCTTCGCCAGCCCGGCGGCTTTCGTACTCGCTGCGGCCGGCTCTTCGCCCGCCATCCGGAGCGGGAACATGATGTTCTCGCGGGCCGTCCGGTTCGGGTACAGCGCGCCGCTCTGGAAGACGAACGCGACTCCACGGTCCTTGGGCGTCAGATCTGCGGCCGGAGTGCGATCGAGCCACAATTCTCCGCCGGTCAGCTCCTCCAGACCGGCAATCATCCGGAGCATCGTGGTTTTGCCGCACCCGGACGGTCCGAGCAACACCATGAATTCGCCGTCGGCGATCTCCAGTGAGACGTTGTCGACGGCAAGATGATGTCCGCCGTACACCTTGGACACCGACTCCAGTTTGATGGCTGTCATCGTCACCTCCTCAGCGCCAACTTGCCGAGTACACAGGTCGGCGTACGGATTGTCCAGAGTTCGTACGACCTGCGGCCCGGGACCCGGCAGTTGCCCGAGGCAAGATGATTCGGTGGCTCAGCGCGTTCCGCTCAGGAGTTCGCGGGCCAGTGCCTGCCCCCACCATTCCTCGATGCGGTCGGGGGTCCAGCCGCGTTCGGTGGTGAGGGTGGTGTAGACGTCGATGTTGCAGATCGCCGCGTAGACATCGACGGCGGTCCGTAGGTCCAGGCCGGTGCGCAGGGTGCCGGACGGCCAGGACGAGAAGACCTGGATCCGGGTTTCGTCGCCGCGGGTGCGGCCGTCGCTGTAGGTCGTGGCGAGGTCGGGTTCGCTGCGGCCGCCCTCGCGAATCATCAGGATGACGTCGCCGGCGCGCTCGAACAGCCGCCGGTCGTAGGCGGCCATCGCCGTGAGCTGGCGCGCGGGGTCCGCCGCCGCGGCCTCGAGCTCGGCGACCATCTGCGGTGCGTCGGCGGCCAGATCGGCCGACTCGGCGACCGCCCGGGTCAGCCCGACCTTGTTGCCGTACGCCGCATAGACCGTGGGCACGGAGACTCCGGCCTCACGCGCCACCTCGCGCACGGTCGTGTCCGCCCAGCCCCGGGAGTCGAAGAGCCGACGGGCCGCGCGGGCGATCTCGGCCCGCGTCTCCATCGCCTGCGTCGTCCGGCGCAGCGAGTCGTAGCGCCGCCTGCTCTGCTCTGCGTCCATAACCTTCGTCTCGCTCCAAATTAACGCGACCTATAATCAATATATGACTAGTAAATCTAAATTGGCTGCTCCGGCCTTCACCCGGATCGGCGGCCTCGCCGCGATCGCCTTCGCCGCCCTGATCGTGCTCGCCAACGTGATCATGATCCCTGCCGGTCTGCCACTCACCGGCGCCGACATCGGCGAGGTCACCGCGTTCTTCGCCACCGAGCGCCTCGCTGTCGGCATCGGCTCCGCGCTCACCCCCGCCGCCTGGATCCTGGCCACCTTGTTCGGCGCCGGTGCGCTCGCCGCGCTGTGGCGCCTCGAGCGCGAGCGTCGCGAGGCGTGGTCATTGGCAGGGCTCACCGGCCTGGTCCTTCAGAACGTCACCTTCGCCGGAGTCGTCGCCACCCGCCTCGCCCTCACCTCGACTGCCTCGCACGACCGTTCGGCGACCACGGCTCTCTGGGCGTTGCACGATGCGCTGTTCACGCTCAACGGAACCTTTCTGGCGCTCGCCCTCGTCGGTCTGTCCATCGGCGGCCGGCGTACCGGCCTGATCCCTCCATGGCACGGCGTCCTCGGGTTGGTCGCCGCCGTGTTGCAGTTCAGCTCGGCCACGCTCGCCTACTGGGTGATCGGCAACGGTGGCGTCCTCGGCCTGCTCGGTCTCCTCGGATGGCTGATGTGGGTCGTCTGGCTCGTCGTGTACGGCGTCGTTCTGATCCGGCACGACCTCGAGACCCCTGGCCGGGTGAGGATCGCCGTGTGAACCTTCTGCACAGTCAGGTGTTTCTGCGTCCGCTCGAGTCGGCGGATGTGGCGACTTATGTGTCGTGGGGACGTGATCGGCGGTTCTGCGAGCATGCCGGGTGGACGGTGGATCTTCCGGACGCCGCGCTCGAGGCGCACTGGCGGGCGCTGGTCGAGCGGCCGAAGCCGGACCTTCTCCGGCAGGCGGCAGTCGCTGGTGACGACGTGATCGGGTACGTCGATCTGTTCGGAGCGGAGCCGGAGCGCCGGGAGCTGGGTTATGTCGTCGGGCCTTCCGGGCGTTGGGGACGTGGGTTGGGCGGGATCGTTGCGCGGCTCGGGGTCGAGTACGGGTTCGGCGTACTGGGGCTTCAGGAGATCTGGGCCGAGGCGGTGGATGCGAACCAGGCCTCTGTGCGGATCTTGGAGTCGCTCGGGATGACGGAGACCGGGCGTGGGCAGGACGAGACGTTCCTCGGGGTCGCTAGCTACTACCGGTGCTTCGTTCTCAGAAGACCGTGATGGATTACGGTGTGCGTCGAGCTGCGACGTACTAGGAGGTCCACGGGGTGCCGGATGTGTTCGCCGGACGGTTCGAGCTCCTCGACCCGATCGGGGTCGGTGGAGCAGGGACGGTGTGGCGGGCCTGGGACCGTCGGCAGGAGCGGCTGTGTGCGGCCAAGGTACTGCGGCAGCGGGATGCCGGTGCGCTGCTGCGTTTCGTCCGCGAGCAGGGCCGTCGGCTGGATCACCCGAACGTGCTCTCGCCGTACGGCTGGGCGGCCGACGACGACATGGCGTTGCTGGCGATGGACCTCGTCGGCGGCGGTTCGGTGGACAACCTTGTGGCGGATTTCGGACCGCTCCCGCCGCGGCTCGCCGCCGAGCTGTTGAGTCAGCTGCTCGGGGCGCTCGACAAGATCCACACCGCCGGGGTTCTGCACCGCGACGTGAAGCCCGCGAACCTGTTGCTCGAGACGACAGGTACCGAGCGACCGATGCTCCGGCTGAGCGACTTCGGGATTGCGATCGCGATGGGGGAGCCGAGGCTGACGGTTCACGGGACGGTCGTCGGCACGCCGGGTTATCTCGCTCCCGAAGTACTCGCCGGGGCCGCGCCCTCGCCGCGGCAGGACCTGTACGCCGCCGGCGTGACCGCGTGGCAGCTGCTCACCGGCGCCGAGCCACCCGAACGCGGATCCCTGCCGACACGGCCATCGGACGCTACCGACCCGATCTGGGACGTCGTCACCGATCTCACCCGCGCCGATCCCGCCACACGCCCAGAATCCGCAGCCGAAGCGCTCGCCGCCCTCGCCCCGTCGCTGGCGGAGCCGCTCGTGGTCCCCGCCCACACCCCCGACGGCGAAGTCATCGAGGTCTTCGACCACCTACCCGAGCAAGCCCCCGAGCGTCGGAAGGGCGGGCGGCGTACTGCGGTTGTTGTTGCCGCGGCTGTGATGGTTGCGGTGGTTGGGGGCGGGAGTGCGGCGGTGCTGGCGGTGTTCGATCCGCTGGGGGAATCGCCTTTGCCACCGGGGACTTCGGCGTCGCCGCTTGGCACGGGAGTATCCGAGACCGCGACGCCTGCGAGTTCTGCGACACGGTCTGCGGATCCGCAGATTCGGGCCGGGCAACCGTGCGGGTGGCAGGTGGCAGGTTCGGTTGAGAAGGCTGCTGACGGCACTCGGGTTGAGTGCCGTCAGCAAGGATCGTCCTACCTGTGGGTGAAGACGAATTAGGAGTGGGTGAAGATCAGTTGAGTGGGCGGCGGTTGCGCAGGATCAGGGCGATCGCGACGCCCGCCACCGCGAGCAGTCCGGCGGCCCCTCCGATCACCCAAGGAAGCGCGGAGCTGGAGTCGTCCGAGGTCGCCGTACCGTCGATCGGACCGCTCGCTGTCCCGGAGCCGTTCTCCGGCGAGGAGGACGGCGAACTGGTGGGCGTTTCGCTCGGCGTCGCCTCGGGCGTGCTGCCCACCGCGTTGTACTCGGGTCCGTTGACCTTGGTCCCCGCGACCGCCAGGTCGATCTTGACCGGTACGCCGCCCGCTCCGTCGGCCGCACCGAGCTTGACCATGATGTAGTACCAGCCGTCGACGCCCATCTTCCGGATGTCGGCGGCGCCGCCCTCGCGGTTCAGGTACATCACGCGCGTCGTCGCAATCGGCTTGCCGTTGGACGGCAGCGTCATCGTGTTCCCGGTGTACGCCGTGGTGTCGCTGTCGATCTCGTCCCGCACCGGGTTGAACAGCGACGTTGCGACGTTGACGGTCTCCCCGTCAGGCACCCCGCCGTACGTGATCCGGTACGCGAGCCCCTGACCCCAGTCCAGCTTGACCCGGTAGAACAGTTGCTCGCCGTAGTACACCGTCTCGGCGTACCGGCCGGGACCGGCCAGCGTGGTGGCCTCGTTGAACGACCCGCCGCCGCGGACCGCCAGACCGGCGCCGGCCGGCTGTCCCGCGAACTCGACGCGCGCGGCCTGCTCAGGATCGCCCTTCCCGCCGGTGACCGGCGGCTCGACCCGGACCAGCAGCTCGACCGGCACGCGGTCGGTGCCCTTGTTGTCGCGCGTGAGCCGCAGTGTGTAGCGGCCCGCTTCGTCACAGGTCCTGCTCTGGCTGGTGCCGTCCGCCAGTTCGTCCCAGCGCAGCACGGTGCTCAGGCTCCCGCCGTCGGCCTTGGCGCGGGTGTTGAGTTGCCGTTCGCGCTTGTTGCAGTCGGCGCCGCCCGGGCCGGTGATGCGGATGTCCAGCGCTTCGACGTCGCGGACGTTGCCGCGCGGGAAGATCGCGGTACCGGCGAAGTACAGCGTCTCGCCGTCCTTCAGATCGACTGTGTAGAAGCGTTCTTCCTGCGAGTTGAGGGTGTCGACGTACTGCCCGGGCGCGACCAGCGGCGCCGTCGTCGGGTCGTTCGTCCCGGCGACCGGCTTGCCGATCGGTTCGTAGTGTCGCAGCGCCTTCTCGGTGACGCGTCCGAGCACGCCGGTCAGCGTGCCGGCGTCATCGGCGTCGTGGTACGTGCCGCCGGTGGTCTGCGCGATACAGGCGAGCTGCGCGCGGGCGGCGGCGCCGACCCGGAAGCCGATGGTGTGAACGTGCAGGTCGATGCCCTGCCGGTGCAGCTCTTTCGCGACCTCGCACGGCTGCGGCGGTGCGCAGGTGTCCTCGCCGTCGGAGACCAGCACGATCGAGCGCTGCCCTTCCGCGGGAAGTTGCGCCGCGGCGGTCCGCAACGACTGGCCGATCGGGGTGTAGCCGCGCGCCTGGGCCCGGTTCACCGCGGCCTTGAGCGCCGGCTTGTTCACCGCGCCGACCGGCTGGACCACCTGCACGTCGCGGCAGCCGGCGGTCTTCTCGGACCCTGCCGATCCGGTGCCTGCTCCGTAGACGGTGAGCCCGACCCGGGCCTGGGCCGGAAGCCCGTCGACCATCGAGGAGACGGCGCGCTTGGCGGCGTCCATCCGGGTCCCCGGGCCGCCGGCGTCCCGCGCCTTCATCGACCCGGACGAGTCCAGCACGACCATCACCGGCGAGTACGGGTCGGCGGCCGGGGTCGCGGCTGCGTTTGCAGACGTTAACGCGATGGCGAGCCCGACTACGGTCAGCAGTGCAGCGCGGCGTATCATTGCTAACTCCCAGTGTTTGCAGATCAGAACGAGATTGACCCTAGCGTTTGCATTTGTGATTTGCAACCGCAAAGCCCTCGGAGGAACAGTGACCGACGCGCACACCCGCAACGTCGAGCGGCAGATCGAGTGGTACGGCGAACCGCTCGGCGACCGGTTCGGCCGGCTGCTGGCGCGCCTCGGGCTCTCGCAGGCGCAACTCGCCGGAGTACTGGGACTCTCGGCGCCGATGCTGTCGCAGCTGATGTCCGGTCATCGGTCGAAGATCAGCAGTCCCGCGGTGCTCTCCCGGCTGCTGCACCTGGAAGCCATGGTCGGCGACGCCACGTGGGACGAGCTCCCGCCGGAGGAGCAGTCGCGCCGGCTCGCCGACGTACGGGCGGCCGAACGTTCCACGCTGACCATGGTGACGACCGAGGCCCCGCCCGCCGCCGGCAGTGCGCCTGCCTGGCCGCAGCAGGCGGGGGATCCGGTGACGGTGATCCAGGACGTACTGCGGGCCGTGGCGTCGGCCGCCGAACTCGAAGCCGCCGCCCACCTCCTCGAGCAGGACCACCCCGACCTGGCGGAGGCCCTCCGCGTCTTCGGCACCGGCCGCACCCCAGACGCCCGCGCGTACTACTCCCGTCTCGTGCGATAGCTCAGGCCAGCGCGAGATCGTTGACGAAGCTGTCCGACCAGTCGGAGAGCGTCGGCAGGCGTTCGGACCAGATCTTGGTGCGCGGTGTTCCCGCCGTACCGGGCTGGGCGTCGTCGGGCCAGTAGCCGATCATCGAGCGCAGCGTGCCGACGTGCTCGGCGAAATGGTCGTCCACGCGGACGATCGTGGCGACGCGGGCGGCGCCCAGGCGGGCGATGACCTCGGGCTCGCGGAACACGGTCCCGAGCGCGCCGCCGAGGTTGGCCAGCTGGGAGTCGCAGGGATGGGCCGTCACCGGCTCGGTGATCACCAGGGTGTGGGTGTCGGGGAGGTACCACCCGTGGCGCTCGGCGATCCGGTAGAGCTCGGTCAGCCTGGTCCGCAGGTGCGGCGTGGTGGCGAGTCCGGTGCCGGCGTCCTCGCAGGAGGAGGCGTGCAGGTACGTGAGCGTGCACTCGGTCCAGCTCTGGCACAACGCCCGGATCGCCTCGAACGACGGCTCCTCGCCGGCCGCCGAATACGTTTTCCGCAGTACGTCGAGGGCCGCCGTCAACGGAACCTCGCGCTCTGCCAACCGCCGCCCCGCCGCGGCTGCGTGCGGGACCGGATCCGATCCGCCCGCCAGCGCCTGAAGCAGCGGGCGGAACACCGTCTCGTGGCTCGGCCCGCGCAGCCGATGCCGCCCTCGCGTCGTTGGATCCGGTTCTTGCAGCAGCTTGTCGATCACCATGGCGGGTCCCCGTTATGACTACCGATCGTGGTCGCCCACCTGGCCGGCGGGCGACTCGTACGCCCTGAGACGCTCGCCCCGCCGATCCATGACGCGGAATTCAGGATCTGGTGGCCGTGGCGGCGTGGAGGAGGCGTTTTGGCCACTCGGGGTCGTTGCTCTGAGCGATCGGATACCCGGAGGCCCAGGGGCCTTCCCAGTGCACCTCGATGCCCGGATTGTGGATGCCGGTGCCGTCCGGGAGGAAGAGGTGTGGGCTGCCCTGGACGGCATCGGTGACGGCGATGGCATGGTCGCCCATCACCGCGGATCGTGCCCTGCCGTCGTCGAGGGCAGCGGCGAGTTCCGTGGCGTCGACCGATGCGACGTCGGTCGCGATCTCGAGGATGGTCTGCCGGTGACCGATCGGCCGGGACTCGAACCAGAAGCCTCGACGAAGTGCCGCGTCGAGATCTTCCGAAGCCTGCAGGCCCTGGGCCTTGGCGGCATGGACGGCCTCGGCGGCGAGCAGCACGGTCGACGGGTAGGTCCAGTCGGGCTGGGTCCACAGCCGGAACCCGATCTCCGGCGCGAGCTGGCCGAGTCCCACCGCCTCGCTGTCCGTCCCCGGCCGGGAGTGCGGACCGTTGAACAGCTCCAGCGCGAATGTGTGGTGGTCCAGCCGCACCACCCCGTCCAGCCCGAGCTCGGCCCGAGTTGTCCGGAGCCGGTGAATCGCGACCTGCGCGAACGGGCACAGCAGGTCCGACCAGACCTGAATTGTCCCGGGTGCGACGTTCACGCGTCCTCCTGGTGGTCGCTGCCGGTGGGGTTGCTGGTGAACTGCTCCGGCGTGATCAGCACCGCCGTACGCCGATCCGCCACCATCTCCCGGTCGTACGCCTCCAGATCCGGATGTACGCCGCCGGCCGCGTGGTAGATGTCCCGCAGCAGCACGCGCAACCGCTCCGCGTCGATCCCTTCCAGCGCATCGTCCGGCCCGGCCAGCTCGACAGAACCGCTCACGCCGATCCACTCCCACTCCGCGCGGAACACCAGCGTCGCGTGCGGCGTCCGCCGTAGGTGCGCGAGCTTCGCCGTCCGCCCCCGTGCGACGAAGGCGACCGCGGGCTCGCCGGTCACCGGGTGGTCGATCACGCCGGCGTTCACCACCGACGCGGCCGGCTCGCCGGACCGTCGCTGGGTGATGGCTACGGCGAGGAAGTGGTCCCGCTGCCCGAGTTCGTTGATCCGGTCGAGTCCGGCGCGTGTCTCCATGCGGCGACGTTAACGGACTGCGGTCCGTTTCTCAAGGCAGTGGCGGCCAGAGTTGTGGCTGGATTGCCGGGTCCGTGTAGTCGGGGTCGGGGTTGTTGCGGGCGAGGAGATCGTTCGAGTGTGAGGATCCGGGGCGCCAGCGGTTGTCGAGCGGCTGGAGGTGGATCGCGAGCGACCGGCGGGGCGCGTTCGAGAGGTTGGCCGAGCTCCCGTGCACGGTCCGGCAGTGGTGGAAGCTGACCTGGCCGCGCTTCATCCGCGGGACGAACGGGGCCGGGTCGTAGCCCTGGGCGACGATCGACGCCTGCAGGCCGGCGGAGTCCTGCGAGAAGAAGTCGAGCCCGGTGACGGACCAGCGATGGCTACCGGGCATGAACCCCACCGCACCGTTCACCTCGTCCACGTCGTGGAACCCGACCCACGCGGTCAGCATCTCGTCCGACGTGCACGACTGCCAGTACTGCCGGTCCGTGTGCCAACCGACTGTGGCCGAACCGCCCGGCGGCTTGAACAGCAGTTGGTCGTGCCACAGCCGGATCCCGTCCGCCCCGGACAACGCGGCCGCCGTCGCGCCGATCGCCGGATGCCGAACCAGCGCGGCCAGTTCGTCGACCCGCAGCGACGAGTAGTCGTTCTTCCGCAGTACGTAGCCGTCCGCCGGCCGCCAGCCGCGCGTCGCCGGTATGTCGGGCAACGCCCGATCGTGATCGTCCGCGTAGAACCGTTCCATGCCGCGCTCGGCCGCATCCAGTACGTCGTCGGGCACGATCACGGGTGAGATCCAGTAACCGTGCTCGCGGTAGAAGGCAATGTCGTCAGCGTCCATGCCCCTCAACCTACGAAGCGCTCGACCGCCGTGGCGTTGCCGATGTTCAGGCAACTGGACACAATCTTCAGGTGTCCCTCCATCGGCCCAGCGGCCTGCGCGCCGGCTTCCACGCCGACGGATTCGCACCGGGCAGCGGCCTGTTGCACGCCGGCGAGCAGTGGGTGCCCGAGCAGTTCCTGATCGAGCCGCACGACCACCCGGTCTGGGAGATCTACCTGCAGCAGCACGGCACCACGCACTGGGTCGCCGGCGGCGAGAGTTACGCACTACGTCCAGGGCACCTGTTCGCCGTACCGCCCGGAGTCATCCACCACCTCGCGGGTCGATCCGGCAATCACCACTTCTATTTCGCCGCGGTCGACCTTGAGGTGGTCGGCACGCGCCACCCGGGACTCAGGATGCCGCGGACCGTCGTCCATCGAGAGGCCGGCGAGCTCACGTACGCGTTCGCGCAGTTGGTCCGCGAGCTGACCACGCGGTACGAGTACGCCGAGACGGGGCTCGCGCTCGCGGTGGACCATCTGGTGCTCGCGTTCTCCCGGTCGCTGGCGCCGGCCGCCGTACCGCAGCTCGCGATGCATCCCGCCGTACGGACGGTGAAACGCCTGCTCGACCAGGAGTTCCACGAGCGCTGGACGTTGACGGAGCTGGCGGACCGCGTCGGGCTCGCGCCGGCGTACCTGGCCGAATTGTTCGCCGGTGAGCTCGGCCAGCCGCCGCACCGCTACCTCAACGAACGCCGGATCGACCGCGCCCGCCAACTCCTCGAAACCAGCGACGTGACCGTCACCGCGCTCGCGCTGAGCCTCGGCTTCAGCTCCAGCCAGCACTTCGCGCGGGTGTTCCGCCAGTTCACCGGTGCCACTCCGACCGCTTTCAGATCGTCGCGATCGCGGTGACGCCGAGCGCGATCCCGACCAGATAGGTGCCCAGGGCACCGATATCGCGGAGTGGGCCGTGCGCCGCGAGTGTGGCGGACCGCAGCATGCCGATCGCGTGCGTGAACCGGACGGCGACGGCCGCGACGGCGAGGACGTCGATCAGCCTGCTGTCGGACAGCGCCGAGCAGACCAGTAGCAGCACGATCATCGTCGGGATGTACTCGGCCGCGTTGCCGTGCGCGCGGACCGCGATCAGCAGCCGGTCGGTCGGGTCGGTCGGCTGCTGGTTGCCGCCGCCGCGGAGCGCCCGGTTCCGGGTGACGTTGGCGCCGAGCAGGAACAGCAGGATGCCCAGCAGGGCCATACAGACAACGGTGATCGTGCTCATACCAGTGCTCCCTTGAACAGACTGCTGACGATGGTGTGGCTGAGGTTGGTCCCGAGCAGGGCGTCGGTCTTGTGCATGCCGCCGGGACAGGTGACATTGACCTCGATCAGCCGGCCGTCGATCACGTCGAGACCGGCGATCGCCAGGCCGTGCTTGCGCAGCACCGGTCCGAGGACGCCGACGATCGCGCGGTCGTCGTCGTCGATATCGGCCGGTGCGACCGGCGGCCCGATCCGGAAGTCGTCGGCGGCCGGGCGCCGCAGGACCGCGCCGACGATCTCGCCGTCCAGCAGGAACAGCCGCTTGTTGCCCTGCGCAACTGTCGGCAGGAACTGCTGGGCGATCACGTGCCGCCGCCCGCCGTGCGTGGCCGATTCCAGTAACGCGATCGCGCTCCGGTCGTCCCGCACGAGCCAGACGCCGATCCCCGCGAACCCGTCGACCGGCTTCACGACCGCCGTGCCCACCCTCCGCACGAACGACCGCAGCGCCTGCGGATCGGCACCGACGTATGTCGGCGGGCACAGCTCGGGGAATTGCAGCGCGACGAGCTTCTCGTGCATCGCCCGGATCCCCTCCGGCCGGTTGATCACCCGCGTACCGGCTTGTTCGACGAGGTCGAGCAGGTACGTCGTGTGCAGGTACCGCGCGTCGACGGGCGGATCGATCCGCAGGTGAACCACCTCGAACGACGCGACGTCGACGACCGCGGTACCGAGCTCGTCCCACCAGGTCGAGTCCACGATCCACCGATGATCGCCACCGGCGACCCGCGGCCGCAGCCGGATCCGCCGGGCTTGCGCGCACACCCGCCCGTCGACGACCGCGAGTTCTTCCGGACCACAACACCAGACGTCGAGTCCGAGGTCCTGCGTCGCACTCATCAGCCCGATGCCGGCGTCGATCTCGCCCTGCAGACCAACCAGGGGATCGGTGACGAACAGAACGCCGCTCATGCCGCCATCTCCTCCTCCAGTTCGCCGGCCGCTGCCGCGCGCCACAGCTCTGCGGAACGAGACCCTTCGAGCGCGCGCAGTACGTCGCGTCGGCGCACGTCGTCGTACATGAGCTGCCTGAGTACGCCGACCGCTCGCTCGACCGCGTCCGGTTCAAGCGCGTCGAGGAAACGCACCTCGAGATACGCCCCGCGCGGGCGAACGGGTGGGAACAGGGTGCTCAGGTGCCCGACCGGCCCGTCGACGAAGACGGTCGCGGCCGCGGCGAAGGCGGCGTACGACGCGACCGGGTCCTCGTCGCGCAGCAGGCTGTCGTCGAAGGCGGTCCGTCCCGGGTCGACCGCCAGCCAGGTCGCGAGCCGGTCGCTGCGATTGAAGCGGGCCGCGAGGAACGGACCGGCGAGGTTCAGGACCCGCCACTGCTCGATGCCGGCCCGCCCCGGCCACCAGTCCAGACAGATCTGGGTGGACGCGGTACGGCGCATCATCCGTCGCCCCGCCGGCCCGATGCGGTCGAAGTGCCGTTGCATCGCGACGTACCGTGCCGAGGTCAACTGCAACGGCACGTCCTGCCGCGGGTCGACCGGGATTGCCCGCAGTGTGATCCCGCCCAGCCGGCGCCGGAGGTCGGCCGTCAACGAACGCAGATCGCCGAGCGGATCGAGCGACGGCGGCAGGCTCAGTTCGAGCTGTCCGCCGGGTTCGAAGCTGAGGTACGGCGCCGCGGGCGACCCCTCCGCCGCTCGCCGCAGCTCCTCGATCGGTACCACGCGTCCATCGGCCGCGGCGACGACGTACTCCTGCTCGATCGCGACCCGGACCGTCCGCCGACGCCCCCGCGCGAACAGACCGGCCACCACCGGGTGCAGCTGCCTGGTCTCCATCGACCCCTCCTGATACCGTAAGGATTCCTGTCGAAATATTGGAAGGTATCCTTACGACATGTCAAGGCCTCAGATGCCGCGGCCTGATCGCAAGCCGCTGATCGCGCTGGTCGACCGCGCCAATCGCGCGCTGCAGACCGATATGGTTCGGCGCGCCCACGCCGACGGCCACGCCGAGGTGAAGATGGCCCACAACTCGGTCTTCGGCACCCTGCACTCCGGTGGCGCGCGGGCCGCGGACATGGCGGTTCGGGCCGGGATCACCCGGCAGTCGATGGGTGAGGTGATTCGCGACATGGTCGCCCTCGACATGCTGGAGATGAAGGCCGACCCGAACGACGGCCGGGCCAAGGTGGTCGACTACTCCGAGCACGGACGGTCGGTGGCGGGTGACGGGTTCCGGCATCTGATCGAGCTGGAGCGGCGGTTCGAGGAGGAATTCGGCGAGCAGGAGTACGAAGTGGTCCGCGATGTCCTGGCCCGCCTGGTCGACGTCCTCGACCGCTTCGCCGCCGAGGAGGATCAGGTTTCGTCGTCGGCCGGGGGCAGCGTCGGGTAGTCGCCGATCGGGTAGAGGCCGACCGTGAAGCCGTACGTCGTGTCGCCGGCGCGGGGGAGCTGGTCGAAGGTGTGGATCAGTGCGTCCACCTGCTGCCAGAACTCGGCGGCCCGCTCCTCGGGAATGCGGGCGTGCCGGATGAACGAGCGCATCTGACCCGCGTCGTACGCCGGTTTCGACTCCTCGGCCGCGACCTCGAAATCGTTGAAGTCGTGCGGCAGTTGCCCGTGGTCGCCCTGCCGGCCGAGGCCGACGAAGAACATCCGCGCGGCGCGCCCGTAGAACCGTTCCTCGATCGCCCGCACCCGCCGGGTCCGGACCACCTGCAGGATGCCGGCGTCGGCGAGCACCTTCACGTGGTGCGCGACCGTGCTCTTCGGCCGCCCGACCGCGGTGGCCAGCTCCGTCACCGTCGCCGCCCGCTCGTGGAGCAGCCCGAGAATCGTCGTCCGGAGCGGATCACTGATCGCCCGCACCTGCTCCGCGGTGGTCAGCTCGACGGTGTCCGCGAGTTCGTAGTCGGGGACCTTGTTCGGCATGGTTCGAATAGACTAGCATCGCCGATTGTTCGAGATATTTGGATCATTGGAGCTGATGATGGCCGAGGTCGTGCTGTACCACCACTCACAGGGGCTGACCGACGGGGTGAAGGCGTTCGCCGACGAGCTCCGGCAGGCGGGCCACACCGTCCACACGCCGGACCTGTACGAGGGCAACACCTACGCGACGCTCGAGGAGGGGATGGACTACGCGCGGACCACCGGCTTCGGCGTCGTCGCCGAGCGCGGCGTCCAGGCGGCGCAGAGCCTGCCCGAGAACGTGGTGTACGCCGGGTTCTCGCTCGGCGTGGTGCCCGCGCAGCAGCTGGCGCAGACGCGTCCCGGTGCCGCCGGCGCGCTCTTCTACTACTCGTGCCTGCCCGTAGAGGAGTTCGGCGCCTGGCCGGACGGCGTACCGGTGCAGGTGCACGGCATGGACGAGGACCCGTTCTTCACCGAGGAAGGCGGCGACCTGGACGCTGCCCGCGCCCTGGTCGCCGCCGTCGATGAAGCCGAACTCTTCCTCTACCCCGGCAAGGAGCACTTGTTCGCGGACTCATCCCTCCCGGGTTACGACGAGGCCGCCGCCAAACTCCTCCTCCAGCGCACCCTCGACTTCCTCTGAACCTTTGCGGGTGGGGATGAAGGAGGCGATGGCCAGGGCGGTTAGTGCGGCGCCGGCGCCGATCAGCAGGACGACCCGGAAGCCACTCTGCGAAGGCAGGGTGTAGCCGCCCAGGCTGATCGTGAGGTTCGCGAGGATCACGCCCGCGACCGCGCTGGACACCGACGTCCCGATCGACCGCATCAGGGTGTTGAAGCTGTTCGCGGCGGCGGTCTCCGAGACCGGTACCGCGCTCATGATCAGCGCGGGCATCGCGCCGTACGCCAGGCCGATGCCCGCGCCGATCAGCAGCGACACCAGTACGAGCTGCCAGACCGAGCTCATCAGCACGCTGCCCACGCCGTACCCGGCCGCGACCACGAGCGCGCCGAGCATCAGCGTCACCTTCGGGCCGCGGGTCTTCGAGATCTTCGCCGAGAACGGTGCGGCGACCAGCATGATCAGACCCGACGGGCCCATCACCAGACCTGACGCGAGCATGGACTGCCCGAGTCCGAAACCGGTTGCCTTGGGCATCTGCAGCAACTGCGGCAGCACCAGCGACATCGCGAACATCGCGAAGCCGAACACCATCGACGCCAGGTTCGTCAGCAGCACCTGCGGACGCGCGGTCGTACGCAGGTCGACGAGCGGCTCGGTGGTACGGCGCTCCCACCAGCCCCAGGCCAGCAACGCCACGACCGCGAGCGCGAACAGGCCGAGCGTCCGGCCGCCGGTCCAGCCCCAGCTCGCGCCCTGAGAGATGGCCAGCAGCAACGAGATCAGGCCGATCGACAGTCCGAGCCCGCCGAGCAGGTCGAACCGGCCGCCGGAGCGCACCGCCGACTCCGGGACGAACCGCAGGACCAGCCCGAAGACGATCAAGCCGAGCCCGGCCGACAGCCAGAACAGCGTGTGCCAGTTGAAGTTCTCGGCGAGCAGCGCTGCCAGCGGCAGGCCGAGTGCGCCGCCGACGCCGAGGGACGCACTCATCTGCGCGACCGCCGTACCGACCTTCTCGGAGGGCAGCTCGTCGCGCATGATGCTGATGCCGAGCGGGATCACGCCCGCGGCCAGGCCCTGCAACGCGCGGCCGGCGATCATCGGCACCAGTGAGCTGCTGAGCGCGGCGACGACCGAGCCCGCGATCAGCATGCCGATGCTGATCAGCAGCATCCGGCGCTTGCCGTACATGTCGCCGAGGCGGCCCATGATCGGGGTCGCGACCGCGGCGGCGAGCAGCGTGGCGGTGATCGCCCAGGCGGTCCCGGCGGCCGAGGCGTGCAGCAGACGCGGCAGCTCCGGGACGAGCGGGATCACCAGGGTCTGCATCAGGGCGACCGTGATACCGGCCGAGGCGAGCACCGGCACGACGGCACCGGTACGCACGGTGGGAGTTGCGGACATCAGCAGCCTCCTGGGCTGAGATAGATAGTTGGTTTGTGCAACCATAATGGTAAGTCAGGCAGTTGACTTAAACAAGTCGGCGAGGCAAGCTGGGAGAGAAACCACTCGGAGGTGATGGCCTGTGACCGATAGTGATCAGCTCGTGAACTACCCGATCCCGCCTGTCGATGCGATCGAACCGCCACCGGAGTGGGAGCAGCTCCGGCAGCAGTGCCCGGTGGCGCACGTCCGGCTCCCCAGCGGCGACCAGGCCGCCCTGCTCACCCGGTACGACGATGTTCGCCAGGTGCTGTCCGACGCGCGGTTCGCCCGGACCGCCGAGGGAGCGGCCCGCGTCTCGGCCGAGGGCGCCGGCGTGTTCGACAAGCGGCGTCCCGGCGTACCGCAGTCCGCGGACGGGCATCAGCGGTGGCGGCGGATGATCACCAAATGGTTCACGGCCAAGCGGATGGCGGCGCTGCGGCCCTCGATCGAGGCGATGGCCGACGAACTCGTCGACGCGATGATCGCGGGCGGGAAACCCGCGGACCTGAAGGCGAATCTCGGTTTCCCGTTGCCGGTCTGGGTGATCTGCGAGCTGCTCGGCGTACCGGCGTCGGACCGCGAGCGGTTCTCGTACTGGTCCGACACGTTCCTCAACCTGAGTCGCTACACGGCCGCTGACATGGAGGCCGCGCAGGCCGAGTTCACGGCGTACATGACCGGTCACGTCGTGGCCAAGCGGGCGGAGCCGGGCACCGATCTGCTCAGCGATCTGATCACCGGCACCGACTCGGCCGGGGAGCGCTTGAGCGACGACGCGCTCGTCTCCACCGGTATGGGTCTGCTGATCGCCGGGCACGAGACGACCACCAACATGATCGGCAAGATGATGGCGATGCTGCTCGCCGACCGCGGCCGCTGGGAGCAGCTGCTCGCGGAACCCGAGCTGGTCCGCACCGCCGTCGAGGAAGCCTTGCGGTACGACGCGAACGCCGGGTTCGGCATGATCCGGTATGTCTCGGAGGAGCTCGAACTGTCCGACGGCGTACTGCCCGCGGGGACGACCGCGATCTGCAGCATGGCCTCGGCGAACCGGGACGAGCGGATCTTCACCGAGGCCGCGGACATGGATCTGACCCGCAGCCCGAACGTGCACCTGGCGTTCGGGGCGGGGCCGCACTCCTGCATCGGTCAGTCGCTGGCGCGGACCGAACTGCAGGTCGTTCTGGAAGTGTTGTTGCGCCGGCTGCCGACGTTGGCGCTGGCGGTACCGCCGGCCGAGTTGCCGCTCGTCGAGGGGCTGCTCGTCGGTGGGCTGCGGGAGGTAAGGGTGATCTGGTGATGATGATGGCGAAAGATGTCCGGGCGATCCGGGTGAACGCGACCCGCGAGCTGATCCTGACCACGGCGGAGCGGATGTTCGCCGAGCGCGGTGTGCACGAGGTGTCGAACCGGCAGATCAGCGAGGCTGCCGGACAGGGCAACAACACCGCGGTCGGGTACCACTTCGGGACCAAGACCGATCTGGTGCGCGCGATCGTCCGCAAACACGCGGAGCCGGTCGAGGCGCGCCGCCGGGAGCTGCTCGCGGAGCTCGGCGCCGAACCGGACGTGCGCGACTGGGTCACGGTCCTGGTCCGGTCGGCGACCGATCACATGGGCAGCCTCGGGACGTCGTGCTGGCTCGCGCGGTTCAGCGCGCAGCTGATGAACGACCCGGCGCTGCGGGAGATCCAGCTCCAGGAGTCGCGAAACTCGCCGTCGCTGCAGCGTGTCGTCGACGGTCTCGCCGACAGGCTCGCGGACCTTCCGGAGCCGGTGCGGATCGAGCGCGGTGACATGGCGCGGCACCTGATCATCCAGATGACGGCCGAGTTCGAGCTCGCGCTGGCCGAGGGCCGACCGACCGCGCGGGCGACGTGGGAGGAAATGGCCGACGGTCTGATCGACGGGATCGTCGGGCTGCTGACCGCGCCGGTCACTTCATGAGTGTGCTCGTGGTGGGTGCCTCGGCGGCCGGGTTGACGACCGTGGAAGCCCTGCGGCGTCAGGGCTTCCGGGATCCGATCACGGTGCTCGGGGCCGAGTGGCATCCGCCGTACGACCGGCCGCCGCTGTCCAAGCAGTTCTTGTGCGGCGACTGGGACGAGGCGCGAACGCGGCTGCGCCCGGAGGCGATGTTGTCGGCGCTGGACGTCGACTTCGTGCTCGGCGATCCTGCGGTCGGTCTTGACGGTCGCACCGTACGAACCGCGTCGGGCCGCGAGCTGTCGGCCGACACGGTGGTGATCGCCACCGGTCTCACGCCGCGCCGCTTGCCTGGCCCGGAGCTCGAGGGCGTGCATGTACTGCGGACGCTCGACGACGCCGCTGCCCTGCGCAAAGACCTGACCGAGGCAGCCCGTGTCGTGGTCGTTGGTGACGGTGTGCTGGGCGCCGAAGTTGCTGCGACGGCTCGCAAGTTGGGGCTCGCCGTCACGCTCGCCGGGCCTCAAGCCGTACCGCTGGAAGCTCAGCTCGGTGCTGTCATCGGGGGATTGCTAGGCGAGTTGCACATGGCCGAAGGCGTCGAGCTTCGGCTCGGTACGGCGGTGACCGGGCTGACGGACGTTGACGGTCGCGTGAGCGGCGTACTGCTGGCTGATGGCGAGGTACTGCCGGCTGATGTTGTGGTTGTCGCGCTGGGGGCGGAACCTGCGACCGGGTGGTTGGACGGCAGCGGGCTGACGATCGACAACGGGATCGTGTGTGATGCCTTCTGTCGTGCGGCCGACGGGGTCTACGCGGCCGGTGACGTGGCGCGTTGGCAGTGCGGGGATTCCCTGCTCCGGTTGGAGAATCGGACCAATGCCACCGAGCAGGCGTTGTGCGTCGCGGCCAACATCCTGGGCGCGGCACAGCCGTACCGCCCGATCCCGTACTTCTGGACCGACCAGTTCGGCACCAAGATCCAGGTCCACGGCCGGCCGTCCGCCGACGCCGCCGTGACGATTGCCGAAGGCAACGTTGCGGACCGGTTCGTGGCGCACTACCGCCGGGACGGCCGGATCGTCGGCGTCCTCGGCTGGAACGCACCGAAACAGACCCGCCTGCACCGGGAGCACCTGGTGCACGCGTAAAGACCTCTCTGGGGAAGGACTTTGCATGACTACTCCTGTCTATCCGATGACCCGGGCACCGGGTTGCCCGTTCGATCCGCCGCCGAAGCTGCGCGAACTGCAGGAGGAGGCGCCGCTGGTCAAGGTCGACGTCTTCGGCAAGGCAGCCTGGCTCGTGACGCGGTACGACGACCAGCGCGCGCTGCTCGCGGATCCGCGGCTGAGCTCCGACGTCAGCAAACCCGGATATCCGAGCCCGACCGGCGAGCCGCCGCGGAAAGACGGCGTCGGCATCGGGTTCATCCTGATGGACGACCCGGAGCACGCGCGGCTGCGCCGCATGGTGACCGCGCCGTTCATGATCAAGCGCATCGAGGCGATGCGGCCCGGGATCCAGAAGCTCGTGGACTCGCTGATCGACGACCTGCTGGTCGGGCCGAACCCGGTCGATCTGGTCGAGGCGTTCGCGTTGCCGGTGCCGTCGCTGGTCATCTGCCAGTTGCTCGGGGTGCCGTACGCGGAGCACGACTTCTTCCAGCAGAACAGCAAGCTGCTGATCAAGATGTCGGCGACGCCGGAGGAACGCGCGACGGCACACGGCAACCTCGCGTCGTATCTGGACAACCTCGTGGGCGAGAAGCTCGAGAATCCCGGCGACGACCTGCTGTCCGGGTTGACCGAGCGCGTCAAGACCGGTGAGCTGACCCGGCAGGACGCGGCCGGGATGGGCGTGCTGCTGCTCCTCGCGGGGCATGAGACCACCGCGAACATGATTGCCCTCGGCACCCTCGCGTTGCTGGAGCACCCGGAGCAGCTCGCCGTACTGCAGGAGACGGACGACCCGAAGGTGGTGGCCGGCGCCGTCGAGGAACTGCTGCGGTACCTGAACATCACCCACAGCGGCCGCCGGCGCGCGGTGCTCGAGGACCTCGAGCTGCACGGGCAGGTGATCAAGGCCGGTGAAGGGATCATCTTCCCGAACGACATCGGCAACCGGGACCCGTCCGTGTTCGAGGACCCGGACACGCTGGACCTGCACCGGGACGCGCGGCGGCATGTGGCGTTCGGGTTCGGCGTCCATCAATGCCTCGGGCAACCGTTGGCGCGGCTCGAGCTGCAGGTCGTCTACAGCACGCTCTACCGCCGGATCCCGACGCTGCGCCGGGCCGTCCCGCTGGACGAGATCCCGTTCAAGCACGACGGCGCCGTGTACGGCGTCTACTCGCTCCCCGTCACCTGGTGAAAGGCCACCTCATGAAGATCATCGTCGACCAGGACAAGTGCGTCGCGTCCGGCCAGTGCGTCACCGCGGCCGCCGACGTGTTCGACCAACGGGACGAGGACGGGATCGTCGTCCTCCTCACCGACAACCCGTCCGAGGACCTGAGTGCCGACGTACATCAGGCCGCGGCCGTCTGCCCGGCGCTGGCGATCGTCGTCGAGGACTGATCAGCTGAAGTCTGCGACATGCCGGTCGGCCCAGGCGCGGAAGCTGCCCGCGGGCCGGCCGGTGACGTCCTGGACGGTTGTCGTGACGAGGTCGGAGGCGGGGCGGTTCTGGGCGCTGCCGATGAGCGCTTCGACGAGTGCCGGCGGGCGACCGTCCGCGAGCAGTTGGGCGCGCGCGTCGTCGAACGGTGTCGCGTCGAACCTCAGTTCGCGACCGAGCGCCTCGCCGAGGATCCGCACCTGATCGGCTCGGCTGAGTACGTCGGGACCGGTCAGGGTGTAGGTCGTGCCGGGCCGCGAATCACGCAGTACGGCGGCAGCGACCGCGGCGATGTCCGCGGGGTCGATCACCGCGGTGACGGCGCTGTCCGGTCCGCGTACGACGTCACCGGCCTGCAACTGACCCGCCCAGCCGAGCGCGTTGGACGCGAACGTGTCAGCGCGCAGGATCGTCCACTCCAGGCCTGACGCCTGCACGGCGGTCTCCAGATCGGCGTGCAGCCGCGTGATCGGGTCCGTGTCGGCCCCGAACCGGACGGCCGACGAGGACAGATAGACAACCTTTTGTGCGTGCTCCGCGATCTTCGGCAGGAGTGTGCGCGCACCCTCGGACGTGAGAAACGGCCAGACCAGGAAGACGGTGTCGACGCCTTCCAGGTCGAGCGTCTCGGGACGGGCGAGATCGGCGCCGGACGAGCGGTCCAGGGTCCGCGCCTCCGGTAACAGCGCGTGGAGTTCGCGCCCGACGTTTCCCGTTGCGCCAGTCAAGAGGATCACCTAGTCGGCAACCTGCCCCGGCACTGTCGGTATTCCCCGCTACAGTGCTGAAGATGATCAACGGAGCGCATGTGATCATCTACACGACCGACGCCGACGCGGACCGTGCCTTCTTCCGGGACGTGCTCGAGTACCCGTCGGTGGACGCCGGCCACGGCTGGCTGATCTTCAAACTGCCACCGGCCGAGGTCGCCCTGCATCCGGCGGAGGCGGGGTCGCACGAGCTGTTGCTGATGTGTGACAACCTCGAGCAGACGATGGCGGATCTGTCGGCACGGGGCGTGGAGTTCGTGCGACCGGTCGAGCGGCAGCCGTGGGGAGTGCTGACGTCGTTCCGGTTGCCGGGCGGGGGTGAGGTCGGCCTGTACGAGCCGCTGCACGAGCGGGCGCATGATCTCTGAGTTCCGGATCGCGGTGCCGGACGCGGAGCTCTTGGACCTGCGTGAGCGGCTGGAACGGATTCGTTGGCCCCGGCAACTACCTGGCGGCTGGGAACGTGGGGTGCCGGTCAGCTATGTGCAACGAGTGGCCGAGCGGTGGACGACGTACGACTGGCGGGCCTGGGAAGCACGACTCAACGAGTATCCGCAGTACACGACCGAGATCGACGGGCAGACGATTCACTTCCTGCATGTGCGATCACCTGAGCCCGACGCGCTGCCGTTGGTGCTGACGCACGGTTGGCCGGGGTCCGTCGCCGAGTTCCTCGACGTCCTCGGGCCGTTGACCGATCCGGCGGCGTACGGCGGTGATCCGCGCGACGCGTTCCACGTCGTCGCGCCGTCCGTGCCCGGGCACGGGTTCTCGGTGCCGCTGACCCCAGGCTGGAACCACGAGCGGATCGCCCGCGCGTGGGCGGAGCTCATGCGCCGCCTGGGGTACGAGCGGTACGGCGCGCAAGGCGGTGACACCGGATCGGTCGTCTCGCCCCTGGTGGGACAGGTGGATCCGGCGCACGTGGTCGGCGTACACATCAATGGGGGACTGGCCTATCCGGCGCTCGAACCGGGCGATCGTTCCGCTTTGACCGCGGTCGAACGCGAGCGCCTCGCGGCGGCCGAGAGGTTGCGCGCGGTCGGCACCGGGTACGCCGATCTGCAGGGGACCCGGCCGCAGACGGTCTCGTACGCGTTGAGCGATTCACCGGTTGGGCAACTGGCCTGGATCCTCGAGAAGTTCTGGGAATGGACCGACCCGGCGCGCGACCTCCCCGAGGACGCGGTAGACCTCGATCACCTGCTGACGGACGTCTCCATCTACTGGTTCACCAACACCAGCGCCACCTCCGCCAACCTGTACTACGAGAACCGCTCAGATGCGACCGAAGTACGCCCAGGTGTGCCGACCGGCGTAGCAGTCTTCCCCACCGACCCAGCCATCCGCCGCGTCCTAGAACGCCGGCACCACATCATCCATTGGTCGGAATTCCCCCGAGGCGGCCACTTCGCCGCCCTCGAAGCCCCCACCGTCCTCGTCAACGACATCCGAACCTTCTTCCGCCTGGTCCGGTAGGCGGCGCGGCCGCATCCCGAGAGCGCGGGCACCAGCCGGTGGTCCGTGCCGTCCGACAAGTTTCGTCTTGTGCGGTATTCCCTTGTAAACAAGGGATCTGGAGTCTGTGCCGATTTGACCGAGACCCGATCGTGACATAAACTAGAACACATGTTCGAAGAAGATCTGGAGGCACTCGACACCGCGGACCTGCTGGCCGCGGCGTCGGAGTACGACCAGATCCAGACCCGTGCCGCGGTCCGGGTCCTGGAGGTCGCGCTGGTCTACGCCGACCGGCATGCGGTCGTCGAGGGCTATCAATGGCTGCCGGGTTACGAGCAGCTCCGTGTGTACGGCGGTGACGGCTGTCCCGGTGTGGCGGAGTTCGCGCCGATCGAGTTCGGCGCCGTGCTGGGTATGTCGTCGGGTGCCGCCGCGGCGCTGATCGGCGAGGCGCTCGCGTTGCGGCACCGGCTGCCCAGGATCTGGGCCGCGGTGCTGGCCGGGAACGCGGTGCCGTGGCGGGCCCGCAAGGTCGCGCACGCCTGTTTGGCGCTGTCGCAGGAGGCGGCCGCGATCGTGGACCGGCGGGTGGTCGGGATTGTGAACACCGTGACGCCGGGCGCGCTGGAGCGGATCGTCAAGGCGGCGGTCTGGGAGGCCGACCCCGACGCCGCGAAAGCCCAGGCCGAAGCTGCCGCCCGCACCCGCGGCGTGTTCGTCGCCCCGTCGGACGACCATGGCACCAAGCAGATCTGGGTCCGCGCCGCCGCCGGCGACGTGATCCGTTTCGACGCCACCATCGACGACCTCGCCCGCGCCCTCAAAACCCTCGGCGACCCCGACGACCTCAACCAACGCCGCGCCAAAGCCCTCGGCTGGATCGCCGACCCGGCAGCAGCCGATCACCTCCTCGAGGTCGCCCGCCACCTCGCCCGCACCCAACCCACCCACCCCGAGCCAGCCAGCCCCCAGCCAGCGGATTCCGAGCCCGCGGATTCCCATCCCGCAGACCTCCAGCCGGCAGACCTCCAGCGGGCCGGTTCCCAGCCAGCGGGTTTCCAGCCCACCGAGCGCCAGCAGGCCGCCCCTCAGCCCGCCGACCCTCAGCCGCCGCACGCCCAACGGACGCACGCGACCTCAGGCGATGCGGATGCTGCGCTGCAGTGGGCCGACGCAGAGGACGGGACCGGCCAGCCCGAGCACGACGTACCGTCGGCAGACGACGTCGTGCAGGCCGAGCAGGACGCGCCGGCAGCTGACAACATCGCGCCGTTCGAGGTTGATCAGGCGGATGAGGGCCAGGTTCCCGGCGGGGACAACGGTGCATACGACAGCTCGTGCGACGGCTGGGATGCGGCTGTCTATGACGGTGGCGATGGTTGGGATCGCGTTGCCTGTGGTGGGGATGACGGGGATGCGTTCACGCGGCGGATGCTGGCTGGTGCGCTTCCGGCTCGGCTCGCGGCGATCAAGCGCGAGGCGTACCGCGAAGGTCTCGGCTCGGGCGGCGGACGGCGGAACCGGCACACGCTGTACGTGCATCTCACCGACCGGACACTTGCTACCGGCAACGGTGTACTGCGGGTCGAAGAACTCGGACCGCTACTCGCCGGCCAACTGAACGAGCTTCTCGGCCACGACCAGATCGTCGTGAAGCCGGTGATCGACCTACAGGACCAGGTCAGCGTCCACAGCTACGAGATCCCCGACCGGATCCGCGAACGAGTGAGACTCCAGCACCCGGTCGACATGTTCCCGTACAGCGGAGCCGAGGCGACGACGCGGATGGATCAGGATCACATCGCGCCGTACGAGCGTGCTGGACCACCGAGACAGACGACCACCGACAACCTCATACCGCTCGGCAGACTCCACCACCGCGCCAAAACCTTCGGCGGCTGGCGAAGCCGACGCCTGCCCACCGGAGCAATCGCCTGGACCAGCCCCCACGGCTTCCGCTTCGTCGTCGACTACACCGGCACCCATCGAGCCACCAGTTTCGCTGCGGTCATGCGAGAACGCGGCGTCCGTGCTGCGGCTCAGCGGATCGAGCGGGTTGACTAGCGCATGCTCCAGCGCGTGAGTTGTCCGTTCTGGATTTGCGCGAGTTCGCTGGTGCCCTGGTGGTAGCGGGTCGGGGCGAAGTGGTCGACGGTGCCGATCAGCTCGGCCGTCCGCGGGTCCCAGATCTGTAGTTCCGTTTCCGAGCTGGCGTAGAGACGGCCGGGCGCGCCGAAGAGTGCCCTGATCGGGCATGCGAAGGCGAGGACCTCGTCGCCGGTCGTGACGTCGAAGATGCGGACGCCGTCGAGCATGGCCTCGTCGTCGTACCCGATGCCGCTGATCGCCACGAGATCGGTGGAGACCCAGCACATCGGCTTGTCCCAGTAGTAGGCACGGTGCGCGAGACGGCGGGCCGATTCGCCGTCCTCGGACTCCCAGACGTTCGTTCGAAGCCAGTGCTGGGTGTCCCAGACGCGGGGGAGCCCGACCGGGCTCCACACCCATCCGTCGTCGGCGAGCCAGCGGCCGTCCGGCGACAGGTGCAGCGCGCCGTGGAAGTAGTCGAGGTAGTGCTCGGGCCTTGGCTGGCCGGCGAGGTAGGGGGTCTGGTCGCGGCGAGTACGCAGCTTTCCTGTGGCGGGATCTGACGCATCGACGCGGTTCCATGCCGTGGCATGGATCAGGGCGATGTCGTCGTCGACGGTGAGGAACGCGATCGGAAACGGCGTCTGCTCGGGGTGGTAGTCACCTCGATCGAGCCGCATGGTTTCCCGTCCGTCGTGCAGGTCGAGGACAACGCCGTACCGGCCGTAGTCGTTGACGATCGCGACGTATCGACCGCTCGGGTCGGCATGGATGCGGGGGCGCGGCGTCTTGCCGAGCTCGGGCGTGGGCTCTGCCGGAAGGTCGGCGGGCGCGAGCAGGACATGCTCACCGGTGTCGGCGTCGAAATTGCTGAGCAGACCGTCCGCGGTGAGGATCAACCAGTTGCCGGCGGTTCCGGGCAGTGCGGTGAAGTCGGCAGGCTGAGCGAGGTTTGCCGGCAGGGCAGTCGAGGTCAGTGAGGTTTCGACCGGTTCCGGTCGGTGCTTCACGCCGGGATGGCCGCGCCAAGCGACCGGGTTGTCGTCCTCCATGATCCGCTGGACGCATCCCTCGCACACGTCGACCCACGCGATCGGATGGGCTGCGGCGTCGCAGTCCTTGCAGGACAGGTCGAAGTCCAGATCGTTTCCGGTGAGGTAGGCGATGGCCTCGACCCATCGATCCTCGCTGCTGACGAGGTGCGGGCAGAACCGGCTCGGGCCGCGATGCGCGATGTGCCCGCAGGGCAGTGAATCCACGTGCCCCAGTTTGCTACGGGACGCGGGCGACGACGGAGGTACGGGTTGCACCGCGCGGGCTGACGACGTGCAGACGCTCTTCCGGTAGGCGGGCTGGGGCGGTGAAGGTCAGGAGGGCGCCGTCGCGGTCGACTGTTGCGGTGGGCCAGCGGCGGCGGATCATGCGGAGGGTGCGTTCGTTGGCGGCGCTGACGACGAACAGGAAGTGGGTGGCGCCGGCTGCGATGGCGTCGGCAGCGGCGATGGAGAGCATCCGGATGCCGAGGCCGCGGCGCTGGTCGTCCTCGGCGATCACGGCAGCGAGTTCGGCGGTGGATTCGCCGGGGGCCCAGGCCCACATCGCGTGGCCGACAATCGTCTGGTCGCGGGTGGCCACGAAGGCGGTGCCGGTCGGGCACAGCATCCGCAGCAGCAGCGCCGGGCGTGGCGGCGTACCGATCGCGGTCTGGAACCGGAAGTAGCGGCTGAGGTCCGTCAGCCCGGACAGCATCCTCGCCAGCTCGTCCGCGTCGGGTTCGCCGGCGCGGCGGACGAGTGGCGGTCTCGTCTGAGTCTGGTTCACGGATTCAGCCTGGCTCGACTTGGCTGAGTCTGTCAAGCGGACTTATCATCGAGGTATGGGTACGGCAGTGAGCGAACAGATGCCGGAGGCGATGAACTGGTCCACGGAGAACTGCACGATCTCCCGGACGATGGACATCCTCGGCGACAAGTGGACTTTTCACGTCCTGCGCGAGGTCTTCGTCGGCGTCCGCCGGTTCGAGGACATCCGCGCCCGGGCCGGCGTACCGCGGCAGGTCCTCACCGAGCGGCTCGCCGCGCTGATCGAGCGCGGCCTGATCCGCCGGCACCCGTATCGCCTGCCCGGCCAGCGTGAACGCTCCGAGTACCGGCTCACCCAGGCGGGGCTCGACCTCTACCCGGTGCTGGTCGCGATGATCCAGTGGGCCGATCAGTACCTGCCGCTCGACTCCGGCCCGCCGATCGAGCCGCGGCACCGTGGCGACTGCGGCGAGCGCGTCACCGTCGTCATGCAGTGCGAGGCCGGCCACGAGCCGAGCCCGCGTGAAGTTGCCTTCCGCCCCGGGCCTGGGGCGCAACCTCGTTAGAGGTCGAGGTCCGCGATCGCCCTGCGGAGGATGGATTCGGTCTCGCGGGGCTGGGCCGCGGTGATCGACACGGAGTCCATGGTGACGACGTACGTGTCCAGTTCCTCGCGCTTGTCGAGGTAGACGGCGCTGGTCAGATGCTCGATGTAGACGATGTCGGGAAGGTCGGCGTCGTTGAACCGGAGCAGTGTGAACGCGCCGCCGGTCGCCGTGTACCCGCCCTTCTCGAACGGGATGATCTGCAGCGTCACGTTGTGCCGGCGCGCCGAGTCGATCAGGAACTCGAGCTGGGCCTTGAGAATCTGGCGGCTGCCGATCGGACGTCGCAGGACCGCCTCGTCGATCACCGCCCACAGCCGCGCGGGTCGTTGCCGTGTCAGCACTTCCTGGCGGCTCATCCGCAACGAAACAAGGCGATCCTGCTCAGCCCGCGACAACGGCTTGTCCTGCCGGCCGAGTTGTACGACGGATCGCGCGTAGTCCGGTGTCTGCAGCAGACCCGGTACGAACTGCAGCTCGAACGTACGAATCAGGTCGGCCGCCATCTCCAGGCCGAGGTAGGAGTGGAACCACTGCGGCGTCAGGTCGTCGTACCGTTGCCACCAGCCCGGGTTGTTCGCGTCCCGCGCCAGCGCGAGCAGCCGGTCGCGCTCCTCCGGGTCCTCGAGCTTGTACAGCGTCAGCAGGTCGTCGACGTCGCGGACCTTGAACCCGACGCGGCCGAGCTCGAGGCGGCTGATCTTCGATTCCGAGCCGCGGATCGCCCAGCCCGCGTCGGTGCGGGAGACGCCCGCGTTCTCACGGAGCCGGCGCAGGTGCACCCCAAGCATGATGCGCAGGGCGGTCGGGCCGCCGTACGCCCCCGGCTCGGTCACCTCTGGCCTCCCAGCAGTGGTTCGGTGTGGAGCAGTTGATCATTTCATAACGGATCGTGAACGTGTCCACACCGCACGCGCCGACACGGTGTGTTCAGCGCGCCGTACTCTCGGTAGAGTCGGGCGCACAAACTTCCCGATCACTTTCTGCGAGGTTCACTGATGGTCGATGCCACCAACGCGCCGAGCTCGATCCCGGTCGGCGTCGACACCAGCCGGGCCAGTATCGCCCGGGTGTACGACGCCTTCCTGGGCGGCAAGGACAACTTCGAGGTCGACCGCGAGGTACTGCGCGGGGTCCAGGCCGCGGCGCCGCAGGCTCAGGACCTGGCCTGGTCGAACCGGAACTTCCTGATCCGCGCCTGCCGGTTCCTGGCCGGCCAGGCGGGGATCACGCAGTACCTCGACTGCGGGTCCGGTCTGCCGACCGCCGAGAACACCCACCAGGTCGTGCAGCGGATCCAGCCCGAGGCCAAGGTCCTCTACATCGACAACGACCCGGTGGTGCTCGCGCACGGCCGCGCGCTGCTGGAGGAGAACGAGAACACGCTGTTCGTCAGCGCCGACATCTTCGACCCGGACGAGGTGCTGGGCCACCCCGAGGTGCGGGCCTTCCTCGACTTCAGCCAGCCGATCGCCGTGATCCAGAACGGCACGCTGCACCACTACATCGGCGACGAGGGCGCGCAGATCATGCAGAAGTACGTCGACGCGGTGGTGCCCGGGTCGTACACGGTGGTCTCACACTTCTTCGACCCGGAGACGCCGGAGCACACCGAGGTCGCCCAGAAGATGGAGGACAAGTTCATCCACAGCCCGATGGGCAGCGGCCGGTTCCGCACCCGCAAGGAGCTGATGACGTTCTTCCCCGACCAGGAGCTCGTCCCCCCGGGCCTGGTGCTGTGCGACGACTGGTGGCCGGACGGCCCGCGGCTCAAGCCGCTGAACCAGGTCGAGGAGTGCATCGTCGGCGGGATCGGCCACAAGGTCTAACGAGGGACAGTACGTCGCAACGCCCGGGACCGCTGGCTGCGGTCCCGGGCGTCGTCCGTTGTCAGACCGTCCAGCGTTGTGCTGCCGAGTTGTTGCAGGTGGCAACAGTCACGGCATTGCCCAGAGTTGTCGGTGCGGTGAGGCAGCGGCCGCCGGACCGGATCGTGCCGTCGCCGGGCAACGTCCACTGCTGGTTCGTGCCGCCGTGGCAGCTGTAGAGGATCACGGTGCCGGCTTGCGTGGCACTCGCGTCGAGGCAGCTGAACAGGGCGTGGAACGTCGAGTTCTCCGCGTGCACCCAGTTCTGGTTGTTGCCGCCGGTGCAGGTGTACAAGAGGATCGTCGTACCGTCCGAGCCGGAGACGTCCAGGCAGCCGCCGCTGCCGCGGATGTCGCCCGAGGCCGAGTTACCGATGCCGTTCTCCTGGACGGCGGTCGATCCGTTCAGCGTGACCTGACTGTCCGCGGCGCAGCCGCTGCTCTCCGACGTACCGGTGAAGTGCGCGGTGAGACTGCCGCTGGTCGGCACGCTCATCGTCAGCTTCGAGTACGGCTCGTCGTCGCAGGTGGCCTTGTCGTTGTTCCAGTCGAAGTACTCGGTCCAGCTGACCATTCCCGACGTACTGATCGTGTTCCCGGAGCCCGTTTGCAGGCTGCCGAGTTTGAACGACGTACCGGCGGTGAGATCGCGAACCGTGACGCCGTACCAGCCGCTGCCTTCGCTTGCGACGGCGAACCTGTAGGTGTGGCCGGGGGTCGGGGCCTGGTCGAGGCGGCAGCTGCCGCCGGTCCCGTCCTCCTGGAACTGGATGCAGTACGTGCCCGCGTCGCCGGCCTTCCAGGCGGTCGAGTTCCAGAGTGAGTACAGGAACATGCCACCGCCGTCGCGGTGGGCCTGCATGCCGGTGTACCCGCCGACGTCGCCGCCGGTGAAGCCGAACTGGTTGGCCCAGTAGACGTTCGCGCGGCCGGGGGAGGCGTTGATCGTCATCGTGAACTCGGCCTGGGTGAGCGAGGCGGTGTCGAACGTGTAGTTGACGTAGGTGCCGGGCGTGACGCCGACGGCCGACGCGCTCCCCGGGACGAGGGCGGCGGCGAGGCCGAGAAGAGCGCACAGCAGTAAGGACTTGAGTCTCATCGGGGGTGCTACCTCCAAGCGAAGTGGGGCGGACTTCAGCCAGAGAGCTCTCTCGAGGATGATGATGCGCAGAGCTGCGCGTAGATGTCCAGAGGTGAGCGGTTAACGTTACACATGCTCGGAAATGAGCGTGGCTACCGTTCCTTCCTCCAGGGCCTGGAAGATGTGCGGGAGGTCGCCCGGATAGGCGATGTAGTCGCCCGGTTTGAGTTCGACCGGGTCATCGAGCGGGCCGACGAGGGCGCGGCCGGAGCCGAGGATGACGTGTTCGACGACACCGGGCATATGCGGCTCGGACTTCCGGCCGGGTCCGGGGGCGACGACGATGCGGTAGATGTCGCGGCGCGCGTTCGGCGGGCTGGAGGCGACCAGCGTGGCGCTGTAGTCGGCCTGGTCGGAGTAGATCGCCGGGCCTTCGCCGGCGCGGATCACCTGGACCTTCGGACGCGGCGGGTCGAGCAGCGCCGCGAACGGGGTGTCGAGCGCGACGGCCAGCGCCCACAGGGTTTCGACACTCGGATTTCCGGTACCGGACTCGAGTTGGGACAGCGTGGACTTGGCGACCCCGGCGCGTTTCGCGACCTCGGTCAAGGACAGTCCGGCGCGGGCGCGGTGCCGGCGCAGGGAGGACGCGATCACGTCCAGGGGTGCCTTGCTGTCCATCGCTGTTCGCTCCATCGGTCTGATCGTTCGGCTTGACGAACGGAAGATTAGGTGTTCATCATAATGCCCATGCGTTCGATATGGCGAACACTCGATCGGGGACTCGCCCGTGACATCGGTCTGGTCTGCCTGGCCGACGGTGTCGTGGGGGTGTCGTACGGCGCGATCAGCGTCGGCGGCGGGCTGCCGTTGTGGGTGCCGATCGTGTTGTCGATCGTGGTTTTCGCGGGCGCGTCGCAGTTCCTGTTCGTCGGGATCGTCGCCGCCGGCGGGAGCCCGATCGCGGCGATGGTCGCGGGGCTGCTGGTGAACACCCGGCACATCGCGTTCGGGCTTGCGGTCAGCGACGTGATCGGCAGCGGGTGGCGGCGCTGGCCGGGCAGTCACCTGATGACCGACGAGAACGTCGCGTTCGCGATGGGACAGGACGAGCTGAAGCAGCGGCGGGCGGCGTACTGGGCCGGCGGGATCGGCATCTTCGTCTGCTGGAACATCGGGGTCGTGATCGGTGGACTGGCCGGCTCGGTGATCACCGACACCGACGTCTTCGGACTCGACGCGGCTTTCCCCGCGGTGCTGCTGGCGCTGGTCCTGCCCGCGCTCCGCGACCGAGCGACTCGTACGGCGGCGCTCGCCGGCGTCGTGATCGCCTTGATTGCCACGCCGTTCCTGCCGGCCGGTCTGCCGGTACTGCTCGCGCTGGCCGGTCTGCTGTTCTATCGCGCCGGGAAGCCCGCACTGGAGGACGCGCACCATGAATAACACCCCACTGCTGCTGGTCGCGATCGGAGTGCTTGCCGTGGGCACCTTTTCGATGCGGTTCGCGGGGCCGGCGCTGCGGAGCCGGTTCGAGGTGCCGGAGCGCGCACAGCAACTGCTCGCCGCGGCCGCGATCGTCCTGCTGACCGCACTGGTCGCCACCTCCGCACTGACCGACGGACACGGTCCCGCAGGCATCGCCCGACCGGCCGGCGTACTGGTCGGCGGCATCCTCGCCTGGCGCAAGGCGCCGTTCGTGCTGGTGGTCGTCGCCGCCGCGGCAACCGCCGCCGGCCTACGCCTGCTGGGTGTGCCGTAGCCGGCTGGTGGTTGCTCTTTGGTGCAGGCGGGGGACGATGGCGAGTTTGGTGGGTGGGTGGACGTCGTGGGTGTGGTGTCCGCGGCTGGAGAGGCGGTCGACGATCATCTCGACGGCGCGCTTGCCCAGAGCAACGCGGTCCGGCGCGACGGCGCTGAGGCCACCGGCTGGGTTGCTGGGGAGGCCGTCGTCGTACGACAGGATCGACACCCGATCCTCCAGGAACTCCCGGGCGGCTACCGCGTCTTCGTCGGTGTGGATGAAGAGCGCTGTCGGCTTCTGATCGCGGAAGACCTGTTCCAGTGCGTCGGTCAGCACACGTCTCTGGTCGGAGGAGCGTTGCAGGCGGGTGATCCCGAGCGTCACCCCGCGCGCCGGAGCGATCGTCGCGCCGTACGCCGATGCCGTTCGCAGCAAGGTCGGCGCGGTCGGGGTATCGCGGATCAGGCAGTGGATCGTCCGGTGTCCAAGGGCAGCGAGGTGATCGAGGCCCAGTACCGCTCCGGCCTCGTGGTCGGTGAACACGTGGTCGACGGGCGAGCGGGCAGCGGCCACGGACGTTGCCGGGTCGAGGTCGCGGACCCAACCGAGCTCCCACGGCCGTTCGATCAGCACGACCGGTACGTCGGTACGGCACAGCTGACCCCACGTCGTCGCCGGGAGGTGCGGCGTGACGAGTAGTCCGTCGAGCTCCAGGCTGGTGATGCGTGCGTACCGTGCCGCGGCGAGATCGTCGGTGTAGTCGTAGTCGGCCTCGATCAACGTGCTGCCACTCGCGGCCGCCGCCTGTTCCGCGCCCGCGAGGACCGCGTCGAAGCAGTAACCCCGAGTCGGGACGAGGATGCCCAGTCGCAGCTGTGCGTCGACAGGCTTGCGGCGCCCGGCGCCGACAGCTCCACCGTGGACGCGGGTCAGCCGCCCCGCCGTCGACAGTTCCTCGATGTCCCGCTGAATTGTGCGGACACTCGCGCCCAGAGCCGTTGCAGCCTCGAGGGCAGACACCGAGCCGGTGCGCTCGATCCACTTGACCAGAAGCTCTCTGCGCTGTGCCCCGAGAAGCTGCCTCATGCTCCCAGGACGATACGTGAGGACGTGTCGTCTTTTGTCCGAATCGGCGCGCCGCGGCGGGCAACCGTGGTGACCTGTCGTCGGAGGTGGTCAGCATGAGACTGAAGATCGCGCTGGCGTTCGTGGTACTGCTCCTGGCCTCGGCGCTCACCAGCGCCAACGCGTCGGCGGCAGGGACCTCGTACTACGTCGACTGTTCGGCGGCGTCCGGCGGCAGCGGCACTCAGGCCTCGCCCTGGAACTCGCTCGCGACCGTCAACGCGCACGGGTTCGCGGCCGGAGACAGAGTGCTCTTCGCACGCGGTGTCACCTGCGCCGGGCAGCTGAAACCGTCGGGATCCGGAACCGCCGCCGCGCCGATCACCGTCGACGCCTACGGAGCTGGCAGTTCGCGCCCGGTCGTCGCCGGCGGGGGAACCGTGTACGCCGCGATCCACCTGTACAACGTCCAGTACTGGGAGATCCGCGGTCTGGAGGTCACCAACCAGGGCGCCGCCGTCGCGGAGCGGAACGGCATCCTCGTCGAGCTCGCCGACTTCGGCACCGGCTCGCACTACGTCGTCGACAACGTCTACGTGCACGACGTCAACGGCGGCGACACCAAGAACAGCAACGGGATCCAGTTCCGGGTCAGCGGGACGACGACACCGACGCACTTCAACGGCGTGACCGTCGAGAACTCCGAGATCTACCGCGTCGACCGCGAAGGTCTCACCACCTCGTCCAGCTGGGGCTGCCGCGCGATCTACGCGTGCACGTCCGGGCCGGTGTGGACCGCGAACACCGGCATCGTGTTCCGGAACAATCGCATCCACGACATCGGGGGCGACGGGATCGTCCTGCGGATCGGCGCCGACGCGGTGGTCGAGCACAACACGGCGTACGACATCTGGATGCGCTCCGCGGGGAACAACGCGGGCATCTGGACCATCAACAGCGACCGGACCCTCGTGCAGTACAACGAGGTCTACCGGGTGCGCCGGCCGTGCTGCAACGACGGGATGGCGTTCGACTCCGACGGCGGCAACCGCGGCGTGATCTTCCAGTACAACTTCAGCCACGACAACGAGGGCGGATTCGTCCTGTTCTGCGGCTGTTCCAGCGGCTGGAGCACGTCCGGCACGATCGTGCGGTACAACCTCTCGATCAACGACAAGTCCCGCATCCTGTACGCCGCGGGGGAGAGCGCCGCGCAGATCTACGGGAACACGTTCTACATCCCGAGCGGATCGTCGACGAAGGTGATCGAGGACAACGGTTCCGCGTCCACCAAAGCGACCTGGACGAACAACGTCATCTACAACCTCGGGACCGGCGGGTACGACCAGGTCGCGAACCACGTGTTCCGCGGAAACCTCTACTACGGCAACCATCCGTCGTCGGAGCCCGCCGATCCGTACAAGTCGATCGCGAACCCGCTCCTCGCCGCGCCGGGCAGTTCGACACCTGATGGGTACAAGCTCGGCCCCGGATCGCCCGCCCTGCGGACCGGGCTGAACCTGGTCGGATCGAGTCCCACGGACTACTTCGGCGGTCCGGTCCCGGCCGCCTGCCGGCCGGACGTCGGCTTCCATCAGCGCTCGACCTTCGACGACACGGCCTGCGCCGGTACGAACCTCATCCCGGCCGGCGTGTTCGAGTCGGTGAAACTCGGTCCGGCTCCGGCGAGCGCGGAGCAGGTCGTCACGGTGCAACCCAGTACGACGTACGTACTGTCCGGCTGGGGTCGCGTGTCGGCGTACGACACGGAGATCGTGATCGGCGCGAAGGCCTTCAACGGTACGTCGGAGGTCCGGGCGCCGTCCTTCGTCAACACCACGTGGCGCGGCGGCAGCGTCACGTTCACCACCGGCCCGAGTGCGACGACAGCGAAGGTCTACTGCTTCACGCGAGCGGGCGCCGGGTTCGGCTACTGCGACGATCTGAGCCTCACGCGACAGTCTCCGTAGCAACCTGCACCAGATACCGTGCGGGTATGACGTACCCCGGAGCTCCGGCCGAGAAGAAGTCGATCCTGCCGAAGATCGCCGTCGCCTGTTTCGTCGTCGGCGCGCTGGTGGTCGGGTTCTTCGTGTGGCGGATCGTCGTGACCGCGCCGCGGACGCCGCAGCCGATCGAGGACGGGGTCGTCCACCTGACGAAGGAAGGGCTGACGATCTACGCGTCGATCCCGGTGCTGACCCCGCCGTGCGAGGTGCAGGATGCGGACGGCAACGACGTACCGATCAAGCCCCCGACCGGGTCGGAGACGATCACGATCAACGGCGAGAACTGGTACGTCGTCGCGCGGTCGACGCGGACCGTACCGGCCGGGGACTACAGCATCTCCTGCACCGACGACGAGACCAGTGCGACCTACGCGGCCGGTCCGAAGTCGTCCGTCGTCGCGTTCGTGCTGTCGATCCTCGGCACCGTGTTCTCGTTCCTGATCTTCCTCGGCCTCGGCATCACGTTGCTGACCGTCGGGGCGGTCAAGAAGCGGCGGCGCAACCGTCCCGCGAACACGTTCCCGAACCAGCCCGGTCCCTATCAGCCCGGTACCTATCCGTACCCGCCGCCGCAGAACCACACCTTCCCGGAGCCCCCGCCGTACAATCCTGGACCGAACCCGGACCGCCCACAGGACAGGTGAAACGCGATGGATCTCGACTGGCCCGGCTGCCGTAACGTCCGCGACGTCGGCGGCCTGCCGACCACCGACGGACGCGTGGTGCGCGAGGGCGTGCTGATCCGCGCGGACAGCCTGCAGTACCTGAACCCGGACGGCGTCGAGGCGGTCCGCCGGTCCGGGGTGAGCCGGATCCTGGACCTGCGCGGTGACGGCGAGGTCGCGATCGCGCCGACGCCGTTCACCGGTACG
This sequence comes from Kribbella speibonae, assembly GCF_004331375.1. Taxonomy (NCBI): domain Bacteria; kingdom Bacillati; phylum Actinomycetota; class Actinomycetes; order Propionibacteriales; family Kribbellaceae; genus Kribbella; species Kribbella speibonae. Next base: position 434,390 of record NZ_SJKC01000003.1, read on the forward strand.
CCGTTGGCGGTCCGGCAATCGCTGGCGGATCCGGCCGATCCCGACCACGGGCAGCCGACCATCATCGCGGCGTGCATCTGGATGCTGGACAAGCGGCCGGAGCTGTTCGCGGCCGCGGTGAAGGCGATCGCGGACGAGCCGGAGGGCGCCGTGGTCGTGCACTGCCACGGCGGCAAGGACCGCACCGGCATGGTCGTCGCGCTGGCGCTGAGTGTGGCCGGCGTAGGTGAGGAAGAGATCGTTGCCGACTACTACCTCACGCAGTCGCGACTCGCGCAGTGGCTGGAGGAGCAGCTCGCCGAGGAGCTCGACGTCGCGAAGCACCCGGAGATGATCGAGTTCCGGGACACGCGGGCCGAGTCGATCGTCGCGATCCTCCGGCATCTCGACGAGAACTACGGCGGACCGGAGGCATACCTGCGGCACGGTGGTCTGACCGACGACGATCTGGACAAGCTGAGAGCCCGCTTAGTGGGCTGACCTGAGTCACCGCCACGTCACGCACCGCAGTACATTGGCGCAATGCCAACCGCCGCAGAGACCGATGCCGCGGCGTTGGCGCGACGCTACGGACTCTCCAGGAGCTCTGTCCGCCCACCGCTCGGCGCGTACCTGCACGAGCTGTGGAGCCGTCGCCAGTTCGTCGTCAGCTACGCCGCCGCCCGCACCTACGCCATGTACGCCGGGGCTCGCCTCGGATCGATCTGGCAGGTGCTGACGCCGCTGCTGAACGCGGCCGTGTACTACCTCGCGTTCGGTGTCCTGCTCGGCACGAAGAACGGGATCGACAACTACGTCGCGTTCCTGCTCAGCGGAATCTTCGTGTTCACGTTCACGCAGCGCTGCATGACCGAAGGCTCGCGGTCGCTCGCGCTGAACCTGTCGCTGATCCGCACGCTGCACTTCCCGCGCGCGACGCTCCCGCTCGCCTACGTGCTGAACGAGCTGAACCAGATGCTGGTGTCGCTCGGCATCCTGTTCGTGGTCGTCGGGTTGACCGACGGGCCGGCGTGGCGCTGGCTGCTCGTCGTCCCGGCGATGCTGCTGCAGGTCATGTTCAACATCGGGATCACGCTGGTCTTCGCGCGGATCGGGACGTTCGTCTCCGACATCACGCAACTGCTGCCGTTCGTCACCCGGACCTGGCTGTACGCGTCCGGGATCTTCTTCTCGCTGCCGGCCAAGCTGAACCAGATCGACGCGCCCGGCTGGGTGATCCAGGTGCTCGCGTTCAACCCGATCTCGGCGTACATCGACATCATCCGCCGGTCGTTGCTCGCGGAGCACGAACCGAACCAGCTACCGCACGCCTGGTCGATCGCGATCGTCTGGTCGTTCGTGATGCTGGCGGCCGGATTCTGGTACTTCTGGCAGGCGGAGGACCGCTATGGACGAGGCTGAGCCGACGGTCATCGCCGACCGCCTCGACATCATCTACAAGGTGATCGCCGGGCAGGGCGGCAAGGGTACGGCGGCGACCGCGCTGCGCCGGATCGTGAAACGCCAGGACCGGCCGACGATCCGTGAGGTGCACGCGGTCAAGAACGTGAGCTTCACGGCGTACAAGGGCGACGCGATCGGCGTGATCGGCCGCAACGGCTCCGGGAAGTCGACGATGCTGCGCGCGATCGCCGGTCTGCTGCCGCCCGCGTCCGGGGCCGTCTACACCGGCGGCCGCCCGTCGCTGCTCGGCGTCAACGCGGCGATGATGAACGATCTCACCGGCGACCGCAACGTCGTCCTCGGCTGCCTCGCGATGGGGATGTCGGGGGACGAGATCCGGCGCCGGTACGACGAGATCGTCGACTTCTCCGGGATCGGCGACTTCATCGACCTGCCGATGTCGACGTACTCCTCCGGGATGGCGGCCCGGCTGAAGTTCGCGATCGCGTCCGCGAAGACGCACGACATCCTGCTCGTCGACGAGGCGCTCGCGACCGGCGACGCCGAGTTCCGGGTCCGGTCCGAGCGCAAGATCAAGGAGCTCCGCGACCAGGCCGGCACGGTGTTCCTGGTCAGCCACAGCCTGGACGTGGTGCAGGAGACCTGCAACCGCGCCCTCTGGCTGGACGCGGGCGTACTCAAGCTGGACGGCCCCGTCGACGAGGTCGTGGCCGCCTACATCAAGTCGGCCCGCGGTTAGACGGCCTTCGGCCGCTCGCGAAGGCCGATCAGGAAGCCGAGGCCCCAGGACACGTGCATGGTCGCGCAGACCAGCGGCATCCAGAACAGCGCCTTCCAGGGCAGGTAGCGGCCTTCCATCGCGGAGCCGAAGATCAGCAGCAGGGCGTAGCCGATCGGGGCCAGGAAGCCGATGTCGAGCCAGCTGATGCCGGTGGCGAGGCCGATGATGCCGAGGACGGTGCCGACGGCCAGCGCGATCACGGCGACCGGCGGTGCCAGGTACCGCTTGCTGGCGGTCTCCGGGTGCCGGCGGATCACCTCGCGGCGCCACTGGCCGGTGTGGAAGAACTGCTTCGCCACCGCGGACAGCGACGAGCGCGGCCGGTACGTGACGGACAGGTCGGGGCTGAACCAGATCAGGCCGCCGGTCTTGCGGATCCGGTAGTTCAGCTCCCAGTCCTGGGCCCGGTGCATGGTTTCGTCGAATCCGCCGACCCGCTCCAGCGCGGCCCGCCGGAACACCCCGAGGTACACGGTGTCGGCCGGACCGGCCTTGCCGCCCTGGTGGAACGTCGACGCGCCCAGACCCAGCCGGGAGCGGTACGCGCAGGCGACCGCCATCTCGGTCGGGGTCCGGCCCTCGGCGGCCATCACGCCGCCCACGTTGTCCGCGCCGCTCTCCTCCAGCACCTCGACCGCGCGGGTGATGTACCCGTCGGTGAGCGCGCCGTGCCCGTCGACCCGGACCAGGATGTCGTGCTTGGCGTGCGCGATACCGACGTTCAGCGCGGCCGGCGTCTTGCCGGTCGGGTTCGGCACGATGCTGATCCGGTGGTCCTTCTCGGCCAGCTTGTCCGCGATCTCCTGGGTCCGGTCCTTGCTCGGGCCGATCGCGAGCACGACCTCCAGGTTGCCGGGGTAGTCCTGCTCGAGGACGCGGCCGACCGCCTCCTCGAGATGGCGTTCCTCGTTCAGCACGGGCATCACGACGGACACGGGTGGCCAGTGGGACAGCGGCATATCAGGTCAGGCCTTACAGATCGATGCGACGTCGTCGACGCCGGTGGCGGGTGTGGTCGGTGAGCTGGTCGGTTTCTTCGTGGTACCGGTGCTCGGCTTCTTCGTCGTACTGGTCGTCGGCTTGCTGCTACTCGGAGTGCTCGAAGTCTTACCGTCTCCTCCCGAGCCGCCCTTGTCCAGCTGTTCGGACTTCGTAATCGCCTCGGCGACCTTCGTCCGGATCAGCGCGAAGTCCGGGTTGCCGGTGTGGATCAACGGCGGGACCGCGGAGAAGCTTGACACCGGCAGCTTCTTCGCGTCCAGCGCGAGATCGGTGAAAGTGCCCAGTTCACCCGCCGGAATGTTCGTCTTGACCACCTGTTTGCTGGCCGACGCGATGCCCTGGAACTTGGTCAGCACCGTCTGCGGGGACAGCTGGTTCAGCATCGCGGACATCACGCACTTCTGCCGCGCCATCCGCTCGTAGTCCGACGACTCGGCGCGGGAGCGGGCGAACCACAGCGCGTGGTACCCGTCCAGGTGCTGGTTCTTGCCGGCCTCGATGTAGCCCTTGATCGGCGAGCTGCCGCCGCCGATCGGGACCCGTTTGCCGATGTCCAGGGTGATGCCGCCGACCGCGTTCAGCAGGTCGCGGAAGCCGGCCAGGTCGATCAGCACGTAGTAGTTCAGCTTCAGCCCGGTGACGGCCTCGACGGCCTGCATGGTCGCGGTCTCACCGGGGTTCGCGTCGCCCGGGAACAGGTTCTTGTGGTTGACGGCGTAGGTGTAGACGGCGTTCAGCAGGCACTCGGAGCCGCAGTCCTTCCACTTGAAGCCCTCGGGGAACTGTTTCGCCATCGCCGTACCGGCCGGGAACGGCACCTTGGCCAGGTTCCGCGGCAGGCCGATCAGGACCGTCCGGCCGGTGTCCGCGTCGATACTCGCCACCGTCATGCTGTCCGGCCGGGTACCGATCCGGTCCGCGCCGGAGTCGCCGCCCATCAGCAGCACGTTGTAGCGGCCCTTGTCGGCCTTCGACTTCTGCCCGTTGCCGAACACGCTGGCGACGAAGTCACGCTGCGTGTTCACGATCACACTGGCGTAGATCAGGGCGCCGACGACCACGAAGATCAGGACGCCGTCCATGATGCTGGTCATCAGGCGGTGGTTCCGCTCCAGCATCAGCGGCTGACCGAGCCGGTACGCGTCCACGAACAGCGCCGCCCAGCCGATCGCGAGCAGGATCAGCAGCACCTGGACGATCCGCAGCGTGCCCGGGCGGGCCAGGATGTTGATCGTGCCGGACCGCCAGATCAGGCCCAGGATCACGAAGAAGATCACGATCGCGACCAGGCCGGCGACCACCCGCCACACCCAGCGGCCGGTCTTCCTGCTGCCCGCGACGATCTGCGCCGATCCCGGCAGGACCAGTGTCATCAGCAGCAGCGTCAGCGCCCGCTTGAACCGGACCGGCTCGCGAAGATTGCGCAGGTCTGGCTTCTCCTGCGGCATGACGTCCTTCCGTTCTCCTCCGGGCGGTTCGTTCCCGACCGTACCTTGTGGCTCGTTGTCACCTGGTACGACGTGCCGGGGTCGCTGATGGTTCGAGACCGGGCGGATCCGGAGACGAAGAGTAGCAGGATCGACACTCAGCGCAGGAAAACCCCTGCACTCACCCTGCTTGACGCAGTTGTGATGGTTCGCGGCGGAGGGATGCGTTACGAAGTCCTCTAAGCCCAAACAGTGAGGAAACCGCCCCCATGAAACTGTTCCGTACGCTTTTGGCTGCCACCGCGGTCGTCAGCACCTCCGTCCTCGGCACCACCGTCGCCCAAGCCGCGCCGGGTGCCGACTTCACCGGGATCGCCGCTCTCAGCAACTGCTCCGCGTCCCTCGTCCGGTACGCCGAATCGGTCAGCACCGACAAGGCGCTCGTACTCACCAACGGGCACTGCTACGAGGGCGGGTTCCTGCAGCCCGGCCAGGTGCTGGTGAACAAGAACTCGACGCGCTCGATCACGCTGCTGAAGCCGGACTCCAGCCGGGCCGGCACGATCCGGGCCGAGAAGATCCTGTTCGGCACCATGACCAAGACCGACATGATCGTGTACCAGGTCAACGAGACCTACGCGTCGATCAAGAGCCGCCTGAACGTGACCCCGCTGACGCTCGCCAAGCAGGGCCCCGCGGACGGCGCCGGCATGGCCGTGGTGTCCGGGTACTGGAAGCGGATCTACACCTGCTCGGTGCAGGCGACGATCCCGCAGCTCCGCGAGGGCGACTGGACCTGGCAGAACTCGATCAAGTACCAGCAGCCCGGCTGCGAGACGATCGGCGGTACGTCGGGATCGCCCGTGGTCAGCACCTCGACCGGCGAGGTGATCGGTGTGAACAACACCGGGAACGAGGACGGCGAGCAGTGCACGGTGAACAACCCGTGCGAGGTCGACGCCGACGGCAACGTCACGGTCGAGCAAGGCGCGGCGTACGGCCAGCAGACGTGGTGGCTCTACACCTGCCTGACCGCGAACCGCACCATCGACCTGAACAAGTCCGGCTGCGAACTCCCGAAGCCGGCCCGCCGTCACTGACCGCAATTTGAACAGAAAGTAACGATGCCTGCGGGGTGACGCAGAGCACTTCGATATCCGGTAACGTCGCCCCGCATGGCAGTCGACTCCGCTACTGATCCCGTCGTCACGACCGGTTGGCCGAGCCCGTTCGGGGTTCGGACGCGGTTGGTCGCGTCCAGCGCGCTGATGCTGTTCGTCGAGCTCGCGCTGATCCGCTGGACCGGTTCCAACGTCGTGCATCTCAGTTACTTCTCGAACTTCGTGCTGCTGGGCTCGTTCCTCGGGATCGGGATCGGCGTCCTGCGCTCCGGCCGGGCGAAACGGCTGCCGTACTACTCGCCGATCATGCTCGGCCTGCTGGTTCTGGTGATCGCGTGGAAACCCGTCACGGTCGACCGCGGCAGCTCGTCGAGCGTCATCTACTTCACCAGCCTGAACACCACCGGCCCGCCGGTCTGGGTGATCCTGCCGATCGTCTTCGTCGCGGCCGCCGTGGTGCTGGCCGGGCCCGCCGAACTCGTCGGGCGTTGTTTCGCGGAGCTTCCGCGACTGACGGCGTACCGGTTCGACCTGGTCGGATCGCTGATCGGGATCGTGACGTTCACCGCGCTGTCGTTCCTGGGCGCACCGCCGATCTGGTGGGGGCTCATCGTCACAGTGGTGTTCGCGGTGCTGATGATCCCGCGGGCCTCCGGAGCCGGCCGGCGGGCGGTCGCCACCGGACTGAGCGCCGCGATGGTGCTCGCGCCGCTGCTCGTGATGCTCGGGGTGCTGTTCAAGGAGTCGACCAAGTCCGACAACAGTTGGTCGCCGTACTACAAGGTGCAGACGAAGCAGTACACCTGGGAAGGTGTGCCGCTGCTGACGATCACGGTGAACGGCGTACCGCACCAGCAGGCGATCCCGGCCGACGCGCGGCTGCAGTGGGAGCCGCAGTACGGCCTGCCGTACGAGCGCGCGAACGCGGGTAAGCAGCCGAAGAACGTGCTGATCATCGGCGCCGGATCGGGTTCGGACGTGGCGATCGCGCTGAAGAAGGGCGCGCAGCACGTCGACGCGGTCGAGATCGACCCGCGGATCCGGGACCTCGGCAAGGAGCTGCACCCGGACCGGCCGTACCAGGACCCGCGGGTGAGCTCGCACATCGACGACGGGCGGGCGTTCCTGTCCCGGACCGACAAGAAGTACGACCTGATCCTGCTGGCGCTGCCGGACTCGCTGACGCTGGTCAACGGCGCGAGCTCGCTGCGGCTGGAGAGCTACCTGTTCACGCAGCAGGCGTTCGAGTCGGCGCGTGACCACCTGAACCCGGGTGGCGCGTTCGCGATGTACAACTACTACCGCGAGACCTGGCTGATCGACCGACTCGCGTCGACGGCGCAGCACGCGTTCGGGCACAAGCCGTGTGTGGACAAGATCGGCGACGGTCTGCAGCAGGCGGTCGTGACGGTCGGGCTCACCGAGCAGGACCAGAACTGTTCCGCCGAGTGGGCCGGCGCTACCGCGGAGACGCCGCCGCCGGCCACGGACAACCGCCCGTTCCTGTACCTGTTCACGGACCGGATCCCGTCGCTCTACCTGGTCACGCTCGGGCTGATCCTGGTCGCCGGTCTCGTCGGCGTCGGGATCGCCGGCGGCGGTTCGTCGTACCGGCGGATGCGCCCGTACGCGGACCTGTTCCTGCTGGGGGCCGGGTTCATGCTGCTGGAGACGAAGAGCATCACCGGGTTCGCGTTGCTGTTCGGTACGACGTGGGTCGTGAACGCGATCGTGTTCGCCGGCGTGCTGGTGGCGGTGCTCGCGGCGGTCGAAGTGACGAGGCGGTTCAAGACACCACCGATCAAGGCGATGTTCGCCATCCTGTTCGGCGGGCTCGCGTTGTCGTGGGTGTTCCCGGACAGCTGGCTCCTGTCGATGCCGGTCGGGTTGCGGGCGCTGGTCGCGGTGCTGATCGCGTTCCTGCCGATCTTCGCGGCGAACGTGATCTTCGCGAAACGGTTCACCGACACCGCCGACGGTACGGCGTCGTTCGGCGCGAACCTGCTCGGCGCGATGCTCGGCGGCTGTCTCGAGTACGCCGCGCTGATCATCGGCTTCCACGGCCTGCTGATCATCGCCGCCCTGCTGTACGTCGGAGCGTTCATCCTGACCCCGAAACTCCGGACCGCTCGTGAGTGAGCTGGCCGACTACTACCGCGAGCGTGCCCTCGAGTACGACGCGGTGTACGACAAGCCGGAACGGCAGGAGGACCTGGCCCGTCTGCGGGCCCTCCTGCCGCCCCTCGTCGAAGGGTGCTCCGTCCTGGAAGTTGCCGCCGGCACCGGCTATTGGACGACGGCGCTGGCGACCACGGCGCGGTCCGTGGTCGCGACGGACTTCAACGAGGAGCCGCTGGCGATTGCGCGGACGCGGTCCTACGGCGCGGCCGACGTACGGTTCCGGACTGCGGACGCGTACGACCTCGGTGCTGTCGAGGGGCGGTACGACGCGATCTTCGCCGGCTTCTTCTGGTCGCATGTGCCGCGGTCCGACGTACGGCGGTTCGTCGACGGCCTGCGGGACCGGGTCGAGCCGGGTGGCGTGGTGATCCTCGCCGACAACCGGTACGTGGAGGGCAGCAACTATCCGATCACGCGGACCGCGGACGACGGCGACACGTACCAGACGCGGCAGTTGTCGGACGGGCGGACGTTCGAGGTGCTGAAGAACTTCCCGAGCCGCGAGCAGTTCACGGCCGAGGTGGCGCCCGCCGAGGTGGAGTGGACCGAGCTGACTTACTTCTGGCTGGCAACTGTCTGCTAATTGGTACAGGTTCGGCCCGTTTCCGGGGCTCCGGTCAGATTCTGGTGGCAGGATCTGAGACATGACGTGGCTCGTGACTGGTGGTGCCGGATACATCGGGGCGCATGTGGTGCGCGCCTTCCGCAACGACGGGATCGACGTGGTCGTGATCGACGACCTGTCGAGCGGGAAGGCGGAGTTCGTCCCGGACGGCGTGCCGTTCGTGCAGGCGAACCTGCTCGACGGTACGGCGGTCCGCCGCGCGCTGGAGGGCGTCGACGGCGTCGTGCACCTCGCGGGCTTCAAGTACGCCGGGGTCTCGGTGCAGCGCCCGCTGCACACGTACACGCAGAACGTGACCGCGATGGTGTCGCTGCTCGAAGCGATGGCGGAGACCTCGGTGCGCAACATCGTGTTCTCGTCCAGCGCCGGCGTGTACGGCACCCCGAAGGACGAGGTCGTGACCGAGGACACCGCGCCGGACCCGCAATCGCCGTACGGCGAGTCGAAGCTGATCGGCGAGTGGCTGCTCCGCGACCAGGCCGCCGCGACGGACCTGCAGCACACCTCGCTGCGCTACTTCAACGTCGTGGGGTCCGGCGACCCGACGGTGTACGACGCCTCGCCGTACAACCTGTTCCCGATCGTCTGCGACCTGCTCACCAAGGGCAAGGTGCCGCAGATCTACGGCACCGACCACCCGACCCCGGACGGCACGTCGGTCAAGGACTACGTGCACGTCGCCGACCTGGCCCGCGCCCACGTCGCGGCCGCGCGCGCTCTCGAGTCCGGCAAGACCCTCGAACCCGTCTACAACCTGGGCAGCGGGACCGGTACGTCGGTCCGCGAGATCATGGATGCCGCCCGCCGGGTCACGGGCATCGACTTCACCCCGACCGAGGGCCCGCGGCGCCCCGGCGACCCGTCCCGGGTCGTTGCCAACGGCGACCTGGCCACCCGCGACCTCGCCTGGCAGAACACCTTCACGGTCGACGACATGTTCGCGACCGCCTGGGAGGCCTGGCCGAAAAGCTGAGTGGTGGCGATCCCCCGGCGGTTGTAACCTGTGGCGCAGTTCACAGTTGCGGCCCGGACAACGGGCGCCGATCGAGGGGTGCGATCCATGAGTTACGAGAGCCTGCCGCAGTTCCTGGCGAAGATCGACCTCTTCGAAGGCCTGCCGAAGGAGACACTGTCCGAGCTGATCGAGCGTGGCACCACGCTGAAGGTTCCGGCCGGTAGCCATGTGGTCGAGCAGGGCGCCCACGACGCGGGCCTGCAGGTGGTGCTGGCGGGCTCGGCCGTCGTGTCGGTCAACGGCGTCGAGCGTGAGCCGCTGGAAGTCGGGGACTACTTCGGCGAGGTCTCGCTGATCGACGGCCTGCCGCGCTCCGCGACCGTGGTGGCCGGGCCGGACGGGCTGAGCACGTTCGCGCTGTCCGCGCTGGCCTTCGAGCCGGTCGTGCGGGCGAACCCGGACGTCGCCCAGTCGCTGCTCAAGGCCCTGACCGCCCGGATCCGCAGCCTCGAGTCCGGGAGCTGACCGATCCGGCTCGAGCCGCCCGGGGGCCCCATGACCGAGGAACGCAAGGTCGTCACGGTGCTGTTCTGCGACCTCGTCGGGTTCACCACCGCGTCCGAGGTCGCTGATCCCGAGGACGTCCGGCGCTGGCTGGCGCCGTACCACTCGGCCTTGCGGCAGACGGTCGAGCGGTACGGCGGGACCGTGGAGAAGTTCGCCGGGGACGCCATCCTGGCCGTCTTCGGCGCCCCGCGGTCCCGGGAGGACGACGCCGAACGGGCGGTCCGGGCCGGCCTGGCGATCCTCGAGGCGGTGCGGACGCTGCCGGACGGGCCGCTGGAGGTCCGGATCGGTGTCGAGACCGGCGAGGTGCTGGTTCAGCTGACCGCGCGCCCCGAGCTCGGCGAGCCGTTCGTCACCGGCATGGTCGTCAACCTCGCCGCCCGTCTGCAGTCCTCCGCGCCGATCGGCGCGATCGTGGTCGGTCGCGGCACCCACGAGGCGACGAGTCGCGTCTTCCGGTACGACGCGCTGGAACCCGTTGCGGCCAAGGGCATCAGCCGCCCGGTCGAACGCTGGCAGGCCGGCGCACCGCGAGCACGTTTCGGTACTGACATCATCCGCGACCTCAGTTCGCCGATGGTCGGCCGGACGCGCGATCTGACCTTGCTGACCACGGCGTTCGAGAAGGCCCTCGCGGAGCTGGTGCCGCAGTTCGTCACGCTGCTCGGCGAGCCGGGGATCGGCAAGTCCCGCCTGGTCGCGGAGTTCGGCGCCTGGCTGGATCAGCACGACGAACTCGTCACCTGGCGCGAGGGCCGATCGCTGCCGTACGGCGAGACGCCGTTCGGCCCGATCGCCGAGATCTTCAAGATCCAGGCCGGGATCCTGGACACCGACCCGCCGGCGCAGGCCGTCGCCAAGCTGGACGCGATCGTGCCCGACGGCGCGGACCGTGCCTGGCTGCGGGCGCGGGTCGGGCCGCTGGTCGGCGCCGACCAGTCCGCGAAGCCGGGGTCCGCGACCCAGGAGGAGTCGTTCGCGGCGTGGCGGCAACTGCTGGAGTCGTTCGCCGAGCAGTCGCCGGTGGTCCTGGTGTTCGAGGATCTGCACTGGGCGACGGACGCGATGCTCGCCTTCGTCGATCACCTGGCCGAATGGCTGACCGGCCTGCCGCTGGTGGTCGTCGTCACAGCCCGCCCCGAGCTGCTCGAACGCGGACCGCAGTGGACCCGTGGGATCCAGAACGCTCTCACCGTCGGCCTCTCGCCGCTCACCGCGGATGAGACCGAGCAGCTCCTGACCGGGATGTTCGCCGGCCAGGACGTCCCGGACGAGACGCGTCGTCAGCTGGTACGCCGAGCCGACGGCAACCCCTTGTACGCCGAGGAACTCGCCCGGGTGGTGACTGACTGCGGCCCGGAGCAGGCCGGCTCGGACGACCTGCCGGTGGGCATCGCGGCGCTGATCGCGGCTCGGCTGGACACGCTGGAGCCGGACCGCAAGGCCTTGCTCGCGGACGCCGCGGTGATCGGTCCGGTGTTCTGGGCCGAAGCCGTCGCGGCGCTGTCCGACCGTGATCCGGGCGAGGTGCTCCAGGCACTGCAAGAGCTGGCTCGCAAGGAGCTGGTGCGGCCGGTTCGGCGATCGTCGATGCTGGGCCAGCGCGAATACGCCTTCTGGCACGCACTGACCCGGGACGTCGCCTACAGCCAGGTGCCGCGCGCTGTCCGGTCGGCACGGCACCTCGCCGCCGCCGAGTGGCTCGAGCTGCGCTGTGCCGCCTGTCAGGCGGAAACCCCGAACCTGATCGCGTACCACTTGACCACCGCGCTCGACCTGGCCGCCGCGCGCGGCGACACCGACGCGGCGGCGCAGATCGCGCCGCGGGCACGCCGGTACCAGCTGATGGCCGCGGAACTGGCGATGAACCTAGACACCAACGAGGCGCTCGCCCTGCTCGACCGCGCGCTGGCCTTGAGCCCGGCCGGCGATCCCGAACGTCCCACGGTCCTGCTGCGCTGGGGCTGGGCGGCGTTCCAGGCGGGTCGCCTCGACGACGCCCAGGCCGCGTACGTCGAGGCGATCGCCGGATTCGAGGCGATCGGGGACACCCGCGGCGTCGCGCTCGCGTTGCGCGCCTCGACGTACTCGCTGAGCAGCATGGAGGAGAGCCTCGCCACGGTCGACCGGGCGGTCGGGATGCTCGAGGAGCTCGGGCCGAGCGAGGACCTGGTGTTGTTGCTGTCCGGCCAGGCGAGCATCCGGGTGGTCGCGAGCCGGTATCAGGATGCGATCGATTCGGCGAACCGTGCCCTGCGGATCGCGACCGAGCAGGGGTACGAGGTGCCGCACCGGGCCCTGGAGTCGCGGGGGCTCGCGCGGGTCGGACTGGGGGACACCGGTGGGCTCGTTGACGTGAAGGAGGCGCTGACCGCGCTGCTCGAGGGCGGTCGAGGGCGCGATGCGGCGGTGACGTGGCTGAACTACGGCTGGGTGCTGTGGCAGATCGAGGGACCGGTGGTTGCCTTGGGCGAGCTGGAAGCGGCTCGCGAATTCTCGGCCCGGCGCCGGCTGGCCGAGATGGAGGAGCAGATCGGCTGCACCGTCCTGCAGTTGATGATCGAGACCGGCCGGTCGGCCGAGGTGATCGCGGCGTGCCGGTCCCAGCTCGAGCACCCGTCACCGGCGTTCACCCTCCTGCGGCGCATCGAGGTCCTCGGCGCGCTGGCGGTGGCGGAGGCCGAGGCGGGTCTTCCGGGCGCTCGCGATCACGCCGAGGAGGCGTACCGGCTGGCGGTGGAGGCGGGTTGGCCGGACATGATCGCCGTCGCGGCCGCGCCCGCGGCGACGACGCGGGCCCACGACGGCGACCGGGACGGCGTCCTGGAGATCCTGCAGTTGCTCGCCTCGCTGGCCGATCTGCACGGCAGCATCGAGTTCGACGTCCGCCTGCCGTCCTTGGTGCGCGCGGCGCTCGCTGTCGGCCACGTCGAAGCCGCGGCTGTCCTCGCGGACTCCGTGGAGCCGGTGCTGCCGATGCGCGAGTACGCGGCGACGACGGCCCAGGCACTGCTCGCCGAACACCGCGGCGACACCGAGACCGCAGCCACCGCCTTCACCCGCGCCGCCGCAGACTGGGGCGCCTTCGGCAACAAACTCGAACAGGCTGAGGCGCTCCGCGGCCTGCGCCGCGTCAGTACTCCTTCTTGAACGGGCCTGAGGTGGTCAGGTCGAGGGCGCCGGGGCCCGTGAGGACGCCGCCTTCGACCGGGAGGGTGTGGCCGGTGATCCAGGAGGCGTCGTCGGAGGCGAGGAAGGCGACGGCGGCGGCGATGTCCTCGGGCTCGCCGACCCGGCCGAGCGGGTACATCGTGCCGAACTTCTCCAGGGTGCCCGGCTGGTTGTCCCAGTTCGGCGTCCGAATGGTGCCGGGGGCAACCACATTGAACCGGACGCCGAGGTTGCCGTACCGGGCGGCGTAGTTGACCGTCATCGCGACCTGCCCCGCCTTGGCGGCGGAGTACTCGAGGTTGCCGAAGGCGGCGAGCCCGTTCACCGAGCTGATCGTGACCACGTTGCCGCGGTTCTGCACCAGCTGGGGCAAAGCCGCCTGGATGCAGCGCGAGGCGCCGACCAGCGTGAGGTCGAGCTGTGCGTGCCACTCCTCGTCGGTGGCGTCCTCGGGCACCGACCGCACGATGCACCCGCCGGCGTTGTTCACCACGACGTCCAGGCGGCCGAACCGCTCGACTGCGGCCGCGACGGCTGCGTCGACGTCGCCCCGGCTCGTCACGTCGGCCTTGAGCCCGATCGCGTTCGAGCCGATCTCCTTCGCGACCTCGGCGACCTTCTCCTCCTGGAGATCGGTCAGCACCACCGACGCGCCTTCGTCGGCGAGTCGCTGCGCGACTGCCGACCCGATGCCCTGCGCCGCCGCCGTGACCAGTGCGACCTTCCCTTCGAACCGCTGCACGCTACCCCTCCAGAACTCGGTCGACCTTCTCGTCCGCCACCCGGCGCTCCAGCTTGGCCGGGTCCAGGTTCCTGCAGAGCACGATCGAACCACCTCCGGCGATCACCCCGACCAGCAGTCCCAGTCCGTGGCGGTCCACCAGGCTCCGGGTGACCAGGATCCGGTCGCTGACCGGTTCCGCCGTACCGATCAGGTCTTCGTGGGTGAGGTCGTCGTACGCCGGTGAGGCCGCTGTCGGCGGGTCGAACGGGACGAAGACGTCGGGGTGGTTGTAGACCTCGGCTCCGTAGTCCTGGACGCCGTCCGGGAGCGGCTCGCGGAAGCGGCCGCCGAGCGGGAGCAGCGCCGAGGCGACGGTCTCGCGCTCGCCGCGGGGCGTGAAGTCCGGGCCGGTGATCGCGAGGGTGCCGGTGCCGCTGGTCAGCGCCGCGCCGACGGACCAGGTGGACAGCGCCCAGACAACGCCGAGCCAGTGCGGCGGCAGGCCGATCGCGACGGTCTCGCCGGCCTCCAGGTCGTACTCGTCGACGAGCAGGTTGGCGGTCTTCGCGACCCAGTTCGCGGTGGTGACCGCGCTGAGCTCGATCCGCTCGCCGGTGGTGTCGTCGTAGTAGGTGAGGAACGGGGCGCCGCCGTCCCGGCGGACCGCGGCCGCGAACAACTCGGGCAGAACTCGTGACATATGGCCCAGCCTACGGTCCGCGGATCGACGTACGTTGGCAGCATGGTGCTACAGCTCGCACTGCCCGAAGGCGGCGAATGGATCGTCATCCTGGTCATCGTCGTCCTCCTGTTCGGCGCGAAGAAACTCCCCGAACTGACCCGCAACGCGGCCCGGGCCATGAAGGAATTCGACAAAGCCCGCCACGGCGACGACGACGAAACCCAACCCCCAAAGGTCGAGGGGTCAGGTGGGCGTGATCTCCGCAGCGGCGGCTCGTAGGGCTGCTGCTAGTACGGCGGTGGATTCTGGGAGCTTCCCGGGGAGCCGGGCGAGGATTGTGCGTCTGAGCTCCTGGGGGCCGCCTCGGACGGTGACGACTCGGACGCCTGGTGGTACCGCGGACGCCATGGATGCAGAGATCGTGGTGAGGCCCGCGCCGGCTGCGACCAGTTGGAGTTTGGCGAGCCAGTCGCGGACGGTGTGCGCGATCACCGGCCGCTCGTCCAGCCCCGGCCAGACGCCCATCAACAGCTCGTTGCTCGACGGCGGTCCGGCGATCCACCGCTGACCCCGCAGGTCGGCGACCTCGACCGAGTCGGACGCCGCGAGCGGATGCCCGGTCGGCACCGCCAGCCGCAGGCTCCGCTCCGCGAGCGTCTCCAGCTTCAACGCCGGCGACTCCGCGTCCGGCGGCCGGAACGGCGGAGCGGCCGCGATCACCGCGAGATCGATCGTCCCGGCGCGGAGCGCCCGGACCAGCGCGGGCGTGGACCCTTCCCGGGTCGTCACGGTGATCGCCGGGTGCGTACGGCGTACCGCACTGATTGCCCGCGGCAACAAGACCGCACCGGCGCTCGGGAACCAGCCCAGCCGCACGGTCCCGCCCGCGGCCGGGAGACCGGCGAGCTCGCGGGCAGTCGCGTCGATCTGGTCGAGGACAGCGGCGGCATTCCGGAGTACGACCTGTCCTGCGTCGGTGAGGGCGACGCCTTCGCGGCGGCGTTCGAGGAGCTGGTTGCCCGCGGCGCGTTCGAGCGTGGCGATCTGGCGGGAGACGGCCGACTGCGTGTAGCCGAGCGCAGCGGCCGCGGCCGTGAACGTACCGCGTTCGGCAACCTCCCGGAACACGCGCAGCGCGACCAGCGAGACGTCGGTGAAGTCCATGACATCTACGCATACCACGTGTGCCTAACTTTCGCTGGAGTCATACCCGCTGCGGACCTACGTTGGCCACATGAGAACCGCACTGATCACCGGTGCCAACCAAGGCATCGGATACGCACTGGTACAAGAACTCGCCAACCGGATGAACCCTGACGACCTGATCCTCCTCACCGGCAGAAACCCAGCCCGAGTAGCCGCCGCAGCCGCTCAGGTGAACGGAAAGGCGCGGGTCGAGGGTCGAGTGCTGGACGTAACGGACGGAGAGGCCGTACGGCGGTTGGCGGGGGAGCTGGGCGCGGTGGACATCGTCGTGTCCAACGCCGTGGGGCCGCTGGAGCCGGGGAAGGCTCCGGTGGAGCAGGTGGATGAGTTCGTGGATGTGGCGAACCTGGGTGCGCAGCACGTATTGCGGGCGTTCGGGCCGATCCTGCGGCCGGGTGGTCGGCTGATCGTGGTGGCCAGCTCGCTCGGAACGCTGGCGCAGTTGCCGCAGCAACTGTGGGATCGGTTCGACGGAGCCTCGCTGGAGGACGTTGAGAAGGTCGTGGAGGAGTGGCGTACGGCGGTCCACGACGGTACGGCGCAGGCGCAGGGCTGGCCGGAGTGGATCAACCTCCCGTCGAAGGTCGCGCAGGTCGCCGCGGTGCGCGCGGTCGCGGCCGAACGACGGGAACGGGACCTCGCCGAGAACACCCTGGTCGCGTCGGTCTGCCCTGGGCTCGTCGACACCCGCGCGTCCCGCCCGTGGTTCGAGGACTTCAGCCAGGCGAAGTCGCCGGCCGATGCCGTCGTACCGATCGCCGACCTGATCCTGGCCGGCACCGTCGATCCGGCCCGGTACGGCGAACTGGTCCGCGACGGCGAGGTGCTGACCTGGAAGCCGTCCACCCCTCGGTAAGACCCTCGTCCGGCTGTGCTGGTTAGGTTAACCTAAGTTTCTGTGAGGGGAACGACGATACGCGGTGAGATCAGGCGACTGACGCGATCCGGCGACTCCCGGCTGATCTGCCCGGTCCGGGTCGAATCGGTCGAACCGCTGACCTCACGGTTCAGCCGGGTGACCGTGCAGGGCGACGGCCTCGCCGCGTACCGCACGATCTGTCCGGCCGACGCGTTCAAGCTGGTCATCCCGCCGGACGGCGTCGGCAGCATCCGGATGCCGAAGGTGAGTCCGGCCGGCGCACCGGTCTGGCCGGAGGACCGCCCGACGCCGTTGACCCGCGGCTTCACGGTCCGCACCTTCGACCGGGCCACCCGTCGGCTCACCTTCGATGTCGCACTGCACGGCGCCGGTCCGGCGATCACCTGGCTGACGAACACCCGCCCGGGCGACACCGTCGTACTGCTCGGGATGCGTCGCGAGTTCCACGCCGGGGACGTCGACCATCATCTGCTGATCGGTGACTCCACCTCGTTGCCCGCGATCGCGAGCATCGTCGAGAGTCTCGACGTACCGTCAACCGTTTTCCTGCAGGCGGAGACGCCCGCCGAGCGGTCGCTGGTCAAGGGTGACGTGCAGTGGATCCACTCACCTCCCGTCACCGGCGCCGGCAGCGTCCTGGAGCAGGCGGTCCGGTCGTTCCGGCGACCGCCCGGGCGCCTGCAGGCGTGGTGCGCGGCCGAGGCCGGTGTCGTGCGTTCGATCCGTCCGTACCTCGTCGACGAGCTCGGTGTGAGTCGTGACGACCTGCACACGGTGGCGTACTGGATCGCGGGCGAGACGGCGGAGCGCGGTGACGCCGTCCGGATGCAGGCGTTCGCCAAGGCGGCCGAGGAAGGTCTCGACGCCACTGACCCCGCGGTGCTGCAGTCGCTGGAGTTCTCATAAGGTCGTCCCATGCTGATCCTGGCCGGCCTGGGCCTGATCCTGGTGCTGACCGTTGCCACCGGCTACTTCGTCTCCCAGGAGTTCTCGTACGTCGCTGTCGACCGGAGCCGCCTGCAGACGCTGGCCGCGGAGGGTGACGCCGCCGCCGCGCGAGCACTGAAGGTCACCGCCCGACTGTCGTTCGTGCTGTCCGGCGCCCAGGTCGGGATCACCATCACCGCACTGCTCGCCGGGTACTTCGCCGAGCCGTACCTCGGTGAAGGTCTGGAACGCGTGCTCGGCGCGGCCGACGTACCGGAGGCCGTGAGCAGGTCGGTCTCGGTGATCCTTGCGTTGCTGCTGGCAACGATCATCCAGATGGTGCTCGGCGAGCTGGCGCCGAAGAACCTGGCGATCGCCCGCGCCGAGGCGATCGCGCTGCGGCTGTCCCGGTCGACCCTGATCTACCTGGCGGTCGCGGGACCGCTGATCCACCTGTTCGACTCGGCGTCGAACCGGATCCTGCGCCGCGTCGGCATCGAGCCGGTCGAGGAACTTCCGCAGGGCGCGACCGCGCGAGAGCTCGACCGGATCATCGAGACGTCGTACGAGCAGGGCCTGCTGGACCAGGACACGATGCGGCTGCTGGACCGCGGCCTCGACTTCCGCGGCCGGACCGCGGGCGAGGCGATGGTGCCGCGGGTCGACGTGGTCACCGTGCACCGCGAGGAGCCGCTGACCCGCGTGGTCGAGCTGCAGGACACCGGACACAGCAGGTTCCCGGTGATCGGGGCCTCGGTCGACGAGGTGATTGGTGTGGTCGCGATCGGCGAGGTCGTCGAGCTCGAGCCGGCCGATCGCGCGACGATCGCCGTCGGATCGCTGGCGTCGCAACCGGTCGCCGTACCGACGACCCTGCCGCTGCCCGCGGTCCTCGAACGGCTCCGGGTCGCGCGCCGGCAGCTGGCGATCGTCGTCGACGAGTACGGCGGGTTCGCGGGCATCGTGTCGCTGGAGGACATCGCCGAGGAGCTGGTCGGCGAGATCCGCGACGAGGACGACCTGCCGGAGACCGGGCTGGTGCAGGGCGGCGACGGGTCGTGGGTGGTGCCTGCCCGGTGGCGCGTCGACGAGGTCGCCGAGGTGACCGGCGTACAACTGCCGGAGAGTGACGACTACGAGACGGTCTCCGGGCTGGTGATGGCGCGGCTGGGCCGGATCCCGGACGTCGGCGACTCGTTCGTCCTGGAGCTTCCGCACCGGATCGACCACGACGGGCGGCCGGTTCCGCCTGAGTACGTGCGGCTCACGGTGCAGACCATCGAACGCCGGGTGCCCGGCATCGTCGTGATGGAGCGGACGGCATGAGTACGACGCTCGCGCTCATCATCTCCGCCGTACTGCTGGCGCTGAACGGGTTCTTCGTGGCCGCCGAGTTCGCGCTGGTCGCGTCCAAGCGGCACCGGCTCGAGGAGGCAGCGGCGGCCGGCAGCCGTTCGGCCCGGGCCGCGATCGCCGGCGTCAGCGAGCTGTCGCTGATGCTCGCCGGCGCCCAGCTCGGGATCACGTTGTGCACGTTGGGCCTCGGCTCGCTGAGCGAACCGGCCGTCGCGCATCTGCTGCATCCGCTCTTCGAACTGGCGCACATCCCGGAAGGCATCGGGCATGTGATCGCGCTGATCATCGCGGTCGCCGGCATCGGCCTGCTGCACGTCCTGCTCGGCGAGATGGCGCCGAAATCCTGGGCGATCAGCGACCCCGAGCGAGCCGCGCTCGTGCTGGCGATGCCGTTCCGCGGCTTCACGTACGTAGTCCGCCCGCTGCTGAGCGTCCTCAACTGGATCGCGAACCTGTGCGTCCGGCTGGTCGGCGTGACACCGCAGAACGAGATCGCCAACGCGCACGGCCCGGACGAGCTGCGGCTGCTGATCGAGTCCTCGCGCGAACACGGGACCCTCGAACAACCCGAGCACGAACTGCTGACCGCGATGCTCGCGCTGCAGAACACCACCGTCGGCCAGGTGATGACGCCGATCGCCCAGCTGTCCACGGTCCAGGCGTCCGCGTCGGCCCGCGAGGTGGAGCTGACGAGCCGCCGCGAGGGGCATTCGCGGCTCGCGGTCGTCGGCCGGCGTACCGACGGGTCCACCGGGATCTGCGGCATCGTGCACGTCCGCGACGCGGCCCGCGTGACCACCGCGGGCGACACCACCAGCCGCGCGTCGGACCTGATGACAGCGGCCCTCGAACTCGGCGACAACACCCCGGTGGCGAAGGCGATCCGCACCATGCGCGACGAACGCGCCCAACTCGCGGTCGTCTGCGGCGGCAACACAGCGATCGGCGTCGTCGCGCTGGAGGACCTCCTGGAAGAGGTCATCGGCGAGTTCGACGACGAAACCGACCCCATCATCACCGCCGCCCGCCCCACCCCGCCCCGCTGACCCCGCACCCCGGCGTCTTTGAGCCCGCACCGACCGTCTTGGCGCGTTCAGAACGGTTGATGGGTGCCCAAAGTCGCCGGGTTACGGTTGGGTGGCGAGCGTCGAGGAGGGGTTGTGGCGGTTAGGCGGCTTGGGCTGGTGGTGCATCAGGGGCGTCCGGTGGCGGTTCAGACCGCGGAGACCGTGCGTCGGTGGGCAACCGATCACGGCATCGGGTGCACCGATATCGACGTGTGGACGGACCACGAACGGCGTACCGGGACCGCGGAGCTGCATCACGCCGGGGATCCGGATCTGGTGGTCACGCTCGGCGGTGACGGCACGTTCCTGCGCGGCGCGCGGATCGCGGCGAAGAACAACGCCGCCGTCCTCGGGGTCGATCTCGGAAAGGTCGGTTTTCTCACCGAGGTCGCGTGCAAGGACGTCGAAGAGGCGCTCGAAGCGGTCCATCACGGCGGGGCGACGTACGAGGAACGGATGACGCTGACGATGCGGGCGTCGCGGCCGTTGGAGATCCCGCAGGGCATCGAGTCCTTGCTGCGGTACGGGCACGGGCCGGCGTTGCCTCCGCCGCCGGTACGGCACGAGATGGCCGAGGGCGACGGCTGGGGGATGGCGCTCGACGTGACCGCGCTGAACGACGTCGTCGTGGAGAAGCTCGCGCGCGACCATCAGGTGGCGCTCGGCGTGTACCTGTCCGGCCGCCTGCTGGCGTCGTACTCCGCCGACGCGGTGATCGTCGCGACACCGACCGGGTCGACGGCGTACAGCTTCGCCGCCGGTGGACCGATCCTGTCGCCGAACACCGAAGCGATCGTGTTCACACCGGTCGCACCGCACATGACGTTCAACCGCACGGTGGTCGCGGCGCCCGACGAGCCGATCGCGCTGCGGGTGCTGCCGCACTCCGGACAGGCCGCGGTCAGTATCGACGGTCAGCTGCGCGGCGTACTCGATCCGGGGGACTGGATCGGGGTGTACGGGTCGCCGCAGCGGTTGCGGCTGGTACGACTGCGTCCGACCGACTTCTACGGACGGCTCCGTGACCGCTTCCGCCTCACGGACGCCCCCGCAACGGGCGTCGACGGACAGTCCGAACTGTTCTGGCAGCCCTCGGACACGCCCGTACCGCCGGACCTCAAGCACCTGAGGATTCCGCAGTCGCCTGGTGACGACCGGTAGGGTCTCTCCTCATGCGAAACGTGGTGATCCTGGCGGGTGGTTCAGGGACGCGGTTGTGGCCGATGTCCAGAGACGACAGGCCGAAGCAGGTGCTGCCGCTGGCGGCCGGGCAGTCGCTGCTGCGGGTGGCGTACAACCGGCTGCTGGGACTGGTCGCTCCGGAGAACATCTACGTATGCACCGTCGGTGCGATCACCGACGTGGTGCGCAAGGAATTGCCGGAGCTCGGCCCGCACAACATCATCGGTGAACCGGCCCGCCGGGACACCGCGAACGCCGTCGGTCTCGCGTCCGCCGTGGTGGCGCGCAACGACCCGGACGCGGTGGTCGCGTTCGTCGGGTCGGACCACCTGATCAGCCCCGAGGACGAGTTCCGGGCCGCGATCGAGCACGGATTCGAGGTCGTGGAGGCGCGTCCGCGGTCGCTGGTGACGTTCGGGATCGAGCCGACCCACCCGCACACCGGGCTCGGATACATCGAGCGCGGCGCGCCGATCGAGGGTACGTCGGCGTACGTCGTGGACCGCTTCCGCGAGAAGCCCGACCGGGCGACCGCCGAGGAATACCTGGCCACCGGGCGGTTCTGGTGGAACTCCGGGATGTTCGTGTGGCGGGCCTCGACGGTGCTGAACGTGCTCGACACGCTGCTGCCGGAGTCGGCGAGTCGTTTGCGTGAGGTCGCCGCGGTCTGGGACACCCCTTCGCGTGAGGCGACGCTCGCGGAGATCTACCCGAACCTGCGCAAGATCAGCGTCGACTACGCGGTCATGGAACCCGCGTCCCAAGGCAAGGTCGACGCGGACGTGGTCGTCGTACCCATGCCCGTGCACTGGCTGGACGTCGGCTCGTGGGCCGCGCTGGCCGACACGTACGACGCCGACCCGAACGGCAACCGCACCGACAGCGTCACCCTGAGCTGCCTACTCGACTCCCACGACAACATCATCGTCACCGACGACCCCAACCACCTCGTCGCCACCGTAGGCCTCCGCAGCCACATCATCGTCCACACCCAGGACGTCACCATGGTCTGCCCCCTCTCAGACGGCGAACGAGTCAAAGACCTGGTAGCCCAAGTCCAGTCAGACCACGCGAACTACATCTGAGTTCTGGGTTGTTCGAGGGCTGTGGTCAGCCCCACGCGCGCGGAGCAACCGCCCCGTCATCACGCGACCTCGCGCCCGAAGGGCTCATGCTCTTCGCGACGCAGCGGATGTGTCCGCCCCAGACCCGCTGTGGTGGGCGGGGTTGGCCACGAGTTGGCGCCGCTCTCCGCGAGGTTGTGACGGACATGACTCGTGCCGCGAAGGGCGCACGCTCCGCACGGCCGCTGGATCGGGGAAGTTCCTGGGGCGCGGAACGTCCCCGATCTCGTGTGGTGCGGCGGGCTTAGCGCAGGTCCTGGCCGAACAGGGCTGCGATTCGGGTCTGCAGGCCGATCAGCACGCGCGGCTGACGGTGCTGACGGTGGTTCGCGGGTGGGTTCGGCCGGCCGTGGGCGTGGCGCGCGGGGCCCTGGTGGCCGGGTGGCTGCTCGGCGTGGGCGGGGATCCCGGGAACGCTGTGAGTTGCCAGGTGCAGCAGATTCCGCAGTGGGTGCCGGTGGTTCATTTCGTCCTCCTGTGTCTGTGGTGACAGTCGTCCCTATCACCGATAGAGACGACTCTATCAGTGATAGAGTAACGGCGGGAGGTACGGAGTGACATTGGATCGTCAGCGCATCGTCGCCGAGGCGCTCGCTTTGCTGGATGACGAAGGTCTGGACGGCGTGACTTTGCGCAAGCTCGCCGTCCGGCTGGATGTGCGGCAGCCGAGCCTCTACTGGCATCTGCCCAACAAGGCAGCACTGGTCACCGCGATCGCCGAAGCGATCCTCGGACAGGAGTTCGGCGAGCTGGAGCCGCCAGCGCCGGGCGAGAGCTGGCAGGACTGGCTGACCGTGCTGGCCGAACGACTCCGCCGCGCACTCCTCGCGCACCCCGACGGCGCACGCGTGCTGTCGGCTTCTCAGCTCTCGGTGAAGATGGCCGACATCTCCGAACAGGCGATGAGCGCCCTGGTGGCACAGGGCATTCCGCTGCACCGCGCACGGGTGATCGTGCTGACCGTGGAACGCTTCACGGTCGGCCATGTCTTGGAGGAACAGGCTCCCCGCCCAGCGCCTGACGAACTGAAGGGCTTCGACATGGAGGCGTTCACCGAACAGCACCCGACCGTGATCGCCGGCATCACCGAGTACTTCCGCCCCGGCCGCACGGTCGACGACCTGTTCACCGAATGCCTCGCGGTAGTCATCGCAGGCGCCGCAGCTGTCACCAACTGACACGAGAACGCCCCCGAAGAGCAGCAGCTCCTCGGGGGCGTTCTCGTCTGTCAGCCGCCGTTGGGTTCCTGAGCGTCGGTGGCTGGGTATTTTTCCATGAATTGTTTGAGGGCCTCGCCGCTGACGGAGCCGCAGAACTGGCGGTGGCCGAAGGACTTCTGGGCCGAGTCGGGGCCGCTCCAGTGGGCGAAGGCGAGGTTCTTGCCGTCGGGCCAGCCCTTGCCTTCGTCCTGCTTGAAGGGAGCGGCGATGAACTTGTTCAGCGAGCTCTCGGGCAGCTGCGACTTGGAGATCTTCTCGATCTGGTCGATCTGGTCCTTCGGCAGCGAGTCCTTGTACCAGAGGATCGTGTAGCCGTGCTCGAGGTTGTGCACCAGGTTCTCCACCGCGGGACGGTCGTCCGTCGTGTAGAACTTCTTCTCGAACGGCGCCCAGTTCGCGTAGTGCGGGCCGGAGGACGGCGGCGAGACGGCGTACATGATCTTCTCGCCGTCGGGGCGGTGGTCCTGGGTACCGCCGCCCTCGTCGTTGGTGGGGGCGTCGCAGGAGGCCGCGGTCGACGCGACACCGAATTCGGTCAGGGCCTGGTCCTTGGTCCGGGAGTCCTGGATCAGCTTGATCGCCGGGTAGGCGATGATGGCCAGGCCGACCACGATGGAGCACACCACGATGAGGATCGTCCGGCGGCGGTCCGAGCGGGCCTGCTCGCGCTGCATCTTCTCGATCATCTCGCGGCGCGACTGTTTCTGCGACGACGCTTTACCCACAGTGTTGGTCTTCCCGGATCGGGGCGGCCACCGCGCCGCCATGCGAAGGCAGTGTACGAGGTGCCCCTGAGAAGTTGCCCAGAAAACTATCCGGACCGTGAGCCGAACGTGACCGTCGCCTCGCTGCCCGGCCCGGGACGCACCGCCACGCCGTACCCCTCGGCGTGCAGCAGGACGGCCAGCCGTTCCGCGACCAGGCCCACGGTCACCGGCTCGTCGCCGAATACCGTGACAGCGTTTTCCGCCGCTTCGAGCCGGACGCCGTCGACGTCGCCCAGCAGCCCCGACCACAGCGCCGGATCGGCCGCACGCGGCCCACTGGGCGGTTGACGATGGAGTACGGCGGCCCGCGCGGACTCCCGCGTCCCCAGGCTGAACATGTCGTGCTCGGCGTCCCGCACCAGCGCCCGCGCGCCCGGTCCGTGCTCACCGACCGGCAGGACGACGTCCTCCAGACCACGCAGTACGGCGACGGGTACGCCGTCCGCCTTGCCCTTCACCAGTTCGCTGGCGCCGGCGATCTCGTCGGCCAGCGCGGGCTCCGTCACCGCGAGGACGTTGCCGTGGCTGTCCGTCGTACCGCGCAGGTCCTCGACGACGCGGACGCCGGCGGCGCCGATGGCGAGGTCGGTCTGACCGTTGCGCCACGGGCGGCCGAGCGTGTCCGTGACGACGATGCCGACGTTCACGTCGTACCGCTCCTTCAAGGCGGTCCGCAGGTCACGGGCCGACGCGTCCGGGTCGACCGGGAGCAGCAGGACCGTGCCGGGCGCCGTGTTCGACGTGTCCGTCCCGGCGGCGGCCATCACCAGGCCGTGCCGGGTCTGCACGATCCGGGTCTCACCGCGCTGTGCGACGACCCGCACGAGCTCGGCGTCGACCGCTTCCTGGCGGGTGCCGTACGTCAGCCGGCCCTCCGCCTTGCTGACGATCTTCGACGTCACCGAGACGACGTCGCCGTCGCGCAGGTCGGCGCCTTCGGCGATCAGCGTGGCCAGGTCGTCGCCGGCCGCCACCTCGGGCAGCCCGGTCACCGGGAAGATCTCCAGGTGCTTCCTCATCGCCGTACGGCCTCCGCGAGGGTCAGTGCCGCGTCAGCCATCGCGGCGGTGGTGGTGTCGTCCGTCATCCACAACGGCACCGCCTGGACGTGAATTCCGGCGCCGGCGATCGAATCCGCCTGGATCGCGTCGGAAGAGTCGATCAGCCAGCCGTCCAGTACGCCGCCGGACGTGCGGGAACCGTAGTAGCGGGCCACGGCCGACGCGGTGGACGCGACACCGACGGTGGCGAGCACCTTGTCCGCCATTCCACGCACCGGACCGGTGCCGATGATCGGCGACAGCCCGATGACCGGGGCCTTGGTCTCCCGGACCGCGTCCCGGATCCCGGGGACGCCGAGGATCGTGCCGACCGAGACCACCGGGTTCGACGGCGGCACGATCAGTACGTCGCAGTCCGCGATCGCCTCGAGGACGCCGGGCGCGGGCTTGGCCTTCTCCTGGCCGACGGCAACGATCTGGTGGGCGGGGATCTTGGCCTGGTAACGGACCCAGTACTCCTGGAAATGAATGGCCTTGCGCCGCCCGGGCTGCTCCGGGTCGTCCACCACCACGTGGGTCTCGATCCGGTCGTCACTCATCGGTAGCAGCCGGACCGGCAGCTTCCAGCGCGTGGACAGGGCCTCGGTGACCGCACTGAGCGTGTAGCCGGCGTCCAGCATCTGGGTGCGCACGAGGTGCGTCGCCACGTCCCGGTCGCCGAGCCCGAACCAGGTGGGCTCCACGCCGTACGCCGCGAGCTCCTCCTTGATCACCCAGGTCTCGTCCTCGCGGCCCCACTTCCGCTCCTCCGAGATGCCACCGCCGAGCGTGTACATCACGGTGTCGAGGTCGGGACAGACCCGCAGCCCGAACAGGGTGATGTCGTCCGCGGTGTTCCCCACGACGGTGATCTCGGCGTCCGGACGGGCCTTCAGGAGCCCGAGCAGGAAGGTGGAGCCGCCGATGCCGCCGGCCAGCACTGTCAATCGCATGGGAAGAGTCTGCCCGAGTCGTCAATGCGTCGGACCACCGCACGACTATGCTGCGGAGGGTCATCACGTCCGCACAGCTCAGTTGTACGGCCCCCCAACATCCGAGGAGCCCTCGTGGTCACCGACGCAACCAAGAAGCTCAGAGAGCCGGTCGCGTACACCTTGCTCGCATTCGCCGGCCTGCTCGCACTGGCCTCGCTGTTCCAGTTGTTCGTCGGTGGGATCGGCTTCGTCGCCGCTTCCAGCGGCGTGCACTCCGTCATTGTCCCGCCGTCCGTCACCACGCTGGCGCTGCTTCCTGCGCTGGTCGGTGCGGTCTGGCTGGTCAACGAAGGTGAGCGGACGCCGAACGCACGCATTGTCGTGTTGGGCGCCCTCATCGTCACCGGCCTCTTCCTGCTGATCGGCCTGGTCGCCACGTTCGCGCAGTTCAACGGGAACGGCACGGCCGGCGAGAAGATCGTCGGTTTCATCTACTCCCTCGGTGGTCTCGCGCTGTACGGCGGTATCGGTCTGTACGCGCTGAAGACCTTCCAGGCGCTGCCGGCGCCGGTGCGTGCGCCGAAGCCGGGTCAGTTCCAGCAGGGTCAGCCGGGCCAGCAGTACGGCCAGCAGGCGCCGTACGGCCAGCAGCAGGGCTACGGCCAGCAGGGGTACGACCAGGGCCAGCAGGGTCAGTACGGCGGTCAGCAGGGCTACGACCAGGGCCAGCAGTACGGCGGTTACGCGGCCGCTGGTGCTGCGGGCGCCGCAGGTGGCTACGCCGCCGGCCAGGACCAGGGTCAGCAGTGGCCGCAGGAGCAGGGCTGGAACCAGGGCGAGCAGCAGCAGGCCTGGTCGGCTGGTGAGGCCGAGGCCCAGCAGGCCGGTCAGCACTCCGCGCAGCACGCCGGTGGCGCTGAGCAGGCATGGCCCGCCGAGGGCCAGACTGCCGAGCCGACGCAGCCGTGGGCCTCTGAGGGCCAGCAGCAGTGGGGCGGCCAGGACCAGGGCCAGCAGGCTCAGCAGTGGCCGCAGGAGCAGCAGTGGGGCGGCGCTGACGCCGGCCAGCAGCAGTGGGGTGGCCAGGAGTACGGCCAGCAGACCCCCGCCGCGCAGGAGTGGGGCCAGCAGGAGCACGGCGCTGCTGAGGGCACCCAGGAGCCGGCAGAGGCCCAGCAGGCTCAGCAGGCGTGGCAGCAGGAGCAGGCCTGGCAGGCCGAGGAGACCCCGGCCGCCGAGCAGCAGCCGGGCGCTGCCGACCCGGCACCGCAGGCCGAGGCCGCCGACGAGACCCGCATCGACCCGCGGGTCGATGCGGACAAGAACGACCAGAACCAGCAGGGTCAGGGCCAGCAGGGTTGGTGGTCGCAACCTTCCTGATCACTCAGTGATCCAGGACGGCAAGCCCTTGCCGAGCATCTAGGAAAATCCCGGCAGTACAAGGTTTGAGGTCGGGTACACAGCGCGAGAGGCCTGTATCTACAGGCCTCTCGTTCTTTTGCGGCCGTGTTGCGGATGATCCCAATAGCAGAGCACGGCTTGACTTTCGTGGATTGCAGGAATGTAATTTCAACCGTGTCGTTCGTTAGGACACTCGGTATCGGGGACCGTTGCAGAGCGCAGGACGGACGAGGTCAGGCATGTGGACCGCAAACCCACATGTACAGGGGAACGAACAGGGTCGAGGAGGTCGTACCGTGACAGAGCTGATGGCGATTGTCGACGGTGAGGCGATCGAGGAGGAGCCGAACTGGCAGGAAAGGGCGCTGTGCGCCCAGACCGATCCAGAGGCTTTCTTCCCGGAGAAGGGCGGTTCCACCCGCGAGGCCAAGAAGGTGTGCCTCGGTTGCGACGTCCGGGGCGAGTGCCTCGAGTACGCGCTGCAGAACGACGAGCGCTTCGGGATCTGGGGCGGCCTGTCGGAACGGGAACGCCGCAAGCTGAAGAAGAAGGCCGTCTGACCGTCGGTATCCAAGGCACCACACATCAGGACTTCCGCGAGGCCCCGGGCGAACGTCGCCCGGGGCCCGCGGCTTTCCTGACCAGGAGGCCGCGGCTTTCCTGACTCCTCGACGGCGGCTGTATGGTGAGTCCTCGCCGGGACCTGCGGTCACGGTGACCGTCCGCAAGCATCGAGGTGTCACAGCTCCGCATGGAACAAGAAGCCCCGGCCGGCTGGGAATTCTTCGACTCCGTCGATTTCCCGACCGATCACACCGGCGACCACATGCGTCGTCCGCGGGTCCGGCATGTCGTCACCGCGGTGGTGGTCGGGCATGAAGGCGCGGCCTGGCTGCCGCGACTGTCCGAGGCGTTGTGGGCGCTCAACCCGCGCCCGGACCGGCTGATCGCGGTCGACACCGGATCCACCGACGAAACCGCCGAACTGCTGGCCGGGATGCCCGGCGTCGAGCCGGTCGTCAGCGTCTCCGCGCGGACCGGTTTCGGGGTCGCGGTCGCCCGCGGCCTCGAGGCACACGGCTTCGCGCCGATCCCAAGTGCCGTCGGCCCGTACGGCGACGACGGCCACATGCCCGTGGTCGAGTGGCTGTGGCTGCTGCACGACGACTGCGCGCCGGCGCCGAAGGCCCTGGAGAAATTGTTGCTCCAGGCCACCATTGCGCCGAACACCGGTGTCTGGGGCCCGAAGCTGCGGCTCTGGCCGCGGGACCGGGAGCTGCTGGAGGTCGGCGTCACCACGTCACTCGGTGGCCGCCGCGACACCGGCATCGAGAACGGTGAGCTCGACCAGGGCCAGCACGACCAGCCGCGGAACGTGCTCGCGGTCAGCTCGGCCGGCATGCTGGTACGCCGCGACGTCTGGGAGACACTGCGCGGTTTCGACCCGCGGCTGCCGATGTTCCGCGACGACATCGACTTCGGCTGGCGCGCGAGCCGCGCCGGCTACCAGGTAGGCGTCGCGCCCGACGCGGTTGTCTACCACGCGCAGGCCGCGGCGACCGGCGAGCGAGCGCTGGCCGGCACCCGACGGCACGCGTACCAGCTCGACCGCGCTCACGCCTACTACACCGTTCTCGCGAACGCTCCCGGCAAGCTGCTGCCGTTGCTGATCCTGCGGTTCCTGTTCGGCACCGTGATGCGGTCGATCTGGTTCCTGCTCGGCAAGACGCCGTCCGGCGCCGTCGACGAGTGGACCGCGTTGCTCGGCACCCTTCTCGCGGGCGGCTGGACGCAAGCCCGCAAGAACCGCCGAAGTCTCGACCAGGTCCCGTACGACGACATCAAGGGACTGTTCTCCCGGTCTGTGCACGCACTGCGGCACAACCTGGAGGAGACGACCAGCACGATCTCCGAGCGGATCCGCGAAGCGTGGGCGGATGAGCCGGAGGAGCAGGTCGTCACCACTGCCCGCCGAGCCAAGTCCACCGCGCGCGTAGCGGTCGACCAGCCGAGGTGGCGGCGTCAGCTGATCCGGCGGCCGTTCCTGATCGCGTGGGTCGTGCTGGCCATCGGTGCACTGATCGCGGCACGGGATCTGCTCAGCGGCGGAGTGCTCCGGTCCAACTTGTTGCTGCCGGCGCAGGAGAACCTGGCGGCGTTGTGGCATGCGGCGGCGTCCGCCCCGCCGGGCGTGACCCCACCTGCCTGGCTGGCGCAGTTCTGGGCGTTCTCGACGGTCATGTTCAGTCCGACCGGTGCGACCAACGTGCTGCTGCTCGGCGCGGTCCCGCTGGCCGGTCTGGCCGCGTGGGCGTTGCTGCGCGCGTTCGTCGTCGACCGCGTGGCCCGGGCCTGGGGCGCATCGGCGTACGGGCTGGCTGTCTTCACGAACGGTGCGATCACGCAGGGTCGGATCGGGACGTGTGTGGCGGCGATCGTGCTGCCACTGCTCGGTGCGGCCGTGCACACCGTTGCTCGACGGCGGCGTGTGGTTGTTCAGGGCAGTTGGCGGGCCGCGTGGTTCGCGGGGATCTGTCTGGCGGTGCTGTTCGCGTTCACGCCGGCACTGGCTCTGCTGGTCAGCGTCATCCTGGTCCTCGGCGCAGTGCTGGGCCTCGGTTGGCGGCGGCAGGGGCGCCAGTTGGTGTTCTCGGTCGTGCTGGGCCTGCTGCTCGTGCTGCCGTGGACGCTGGACCTCGTGCAGCACCCGTCGAAGCTGGGCTGGGAGGCGGGCGGTCCGCCGACCGCTGCGATCGGTCCGGGCGACAGCCTGCCGCATCTGCTGACCGGTACGCCGGTCGGTGCGCCGGCGCCGTGGTGGTTCGCCGTACCGCTGATTCTGGTGGCTCTGGTCAGTCTGCTGCGTCAGTCGCGGCAGCGGTACGAGCTGCTCGGGTGGTTCGCCGCACTGGCCGGTCTGGCCGGGACACTGGTCGCCAGCCGGCTCGGCGGTGGCAGCGGGCCGATGATGTTCCTCATGACGGCCGGCTGGATCATCACCGTCGCGGTCGCTTGGGACTCGGTCGGCAAGTCCACCGAGATCATCGTCCAGGGCGTGCTCGGCATCGTCTTGCTGACGACCGTGGTGACGGCCGGGTTCTGGCTGGTGCGTGGGGTCGACGGTCCGTTGTGGCGTGGTCCCGCTCAGGACCTCCCGGCGTACCTGGTCGCTTCGCAGGACCCGCCGGACAACCAGTCGATCCTGGTGGTGCGGAAGGCGCCGGAAGGCCAGATGCGGTTCTCGCTGGTCAAGAACGGCGGGCCGCGGATGGGGGCGCTCGAGGCAGCTCCGACCGCGGCGCAGACCAAGCCGCTCACGGACGTCCTGTCGACACTGGGTGGTGGCGGCAGCGGTGAGGAAGGCCGCCAGTTGGCTGCTCTCGCGATCGACTACGTGTACCTGCCCGGTCCGGTGGACCCGACGCTGCAGTCGACGCTCGACTCGCTGCCGGGCCTGACCAGGGCCAGTGCGAACGACGGCGACGCCTCGTGGCTGGTCGACCGGTCGAAGATCAAGGGCGAGACGCCGCTGGTCGACCAGACCCACAACGTCTGGCGCATCCTCGGTCTGATCGGCTGGATCCTCGCGCTGATCTTCTGTCTGCCGACGGTGCGCCGCACCGTCGCCATACCGCAGGGCACCCACGCGAGGAGGGACCGGTGAGCCGGTTGCTGTCCGACCCGCGTCTCCGGATCGGAGCCGTCGTCGTCGCTATGGCCGCACTGGCCGGGATCGGTCTGGTCATCAAGCCCGAGAAGGCCGACACCCGTGCGCAGGCCGCTGTCACCGAGCCCGCTCGCACAGTGGTGAACCGTACGGCGCTCTCCTGCCCGGTGCTGTCTCCTGGCGGCAAGATGGCCAGCGTGGTGAACGGCGTGGCGCCGACACTGCCGGAAGGTACGCCGACGGCGCCGGGGACCGCTGAGCCGTTGACGATCGCTCCGCTGCCGACCACGTCGGACCCGGTCGGGTCGCTGCTGAAGCGCGGAACGATCGGTTCGAGTGCGGTGGTGGTCAAGCCGGAGCCGCTGTCCATCAAGGGCACCGGACCGCTGGCCGCGGGGACGGTCGGCACGAGTACGACGACCGCGCAGGAGGGCGTGAACCGCGGGATGGCCAGCGTGCCGTGCCAGGTGCCCGGGTCGGACTTCTGGTTCGTCGGAGCGTCCGGTGCGGTCGAGCGGCGCGATGTGCTGGTGCTGACCAACCTGGACAGCATCAACGCGGAAGTGAACGTCAGTGTGTACGCGCGGAACGGTGCGCAGGACCTGCCCGCGGCCCGGGGCATCGTGGTCCCGGCACTCGGCACCTTCGAGCTGTTCCTGAAGCAGGTCGCTCCGAATCTCCGCGATCTCGCCCTGCACGTGGAATCGACAGGTGGTCGGGTAGCGGCCGCCGTCCGGTCCAACGCGTCGAACGGCAGTCAGCCGGCCGGTGTGGACTGGCTGAACACCTCAGCGGCGCCCGCGACCAAGGTGTTCGTACCCGCGGTCGCTCCCGGCGCCGGTCTGCGGATCCTGTCCGTCGCGAACCCCACCGACCTGCAGGCGACCGCGAGCCTGACGGTGAACGGGCCGAACGGGCCGTTCAAGCCGGCCGGTCTGGAGACCGTGCAGATCGAGGCCGGCTCGGTGAAGACGTTCATGCTCGACTCGGTGCTGCACGGTGACGCCAGCGCGATCACCGTCACGTCGGATCAGCCGGTGACCGCGTCGGTGCGGTCCACGGACGCGAGCCGGACCGAGTTCTCGTCGATCGGGTCGGCGGAGGCGCTGACCGGACCGGCGTACCTGGTCATTCCGGCGCACCAGCAGCCGGCTGTGCTGCAGGTGACCGCGCCGGGAAAGACCGGCAGCGTGAAGTTCGAGCTGCGGGACGCGGCCGACCGGGTGCTGACCACGCGGGCGCTGGACATCGTAGGTGGCGCGACGACACCGATCTCGTTCCCGGCACAGCCGCGGCCGACGTACCTGATGGTTCAGCAGACCCGCGGGACGGTGGTCGCGGGTGTCACGCTGATGCCGGCGGCGAAGCCGGGCGATGACGACGTACCGCAGGTGGCCGCGTGGCCGTTGACGACGTCGCTGGTGTTCCGCGCGCAGCTGGGCGCCCAGCCGGACGTCAGCGCCGCGCTGCGGTAACTAGGACCTAGCCTTCGTTGGTGTTGGCGCCCGGGTCCTGCAGCATGCGCAGGTGGCCGCGGCGGGCCACCTCGACCGGAGCGCCCGGCGTACCGGTGCCAGGCTCACGACGTGGCAGGGGCCGTGCTGCCTCGCGGACCGCGTTCGCCAGGGCTTCCAGGTCGTCGGACGACGGACCGGCGGCCGCGGGGTCCGGAGCGAGCCGGATGACCTCCCAGCCGTTCGGAGCGGTGAGGCGGTCGGCGTGGTCGGCGCACAGGTCGTAGCAGTGCGGCTCGGCGTACGTCGCGAGCGGACCGAGGACGCAGGTCGAGTCGGCGTACACGTAGGTGAGCGTCGATACGGCAGGCTTCTGACATCCGGCGCGCGAACAGATCCTGGCGATGCTCACGACCAGACATTACGCCCACTAGGCTGAGCGCGTGACCGAGGCTCGCCGTCATCGCAGGCACATCGACCGCCATGGGCGCGGCATGCTCGGCCCGATCAGCCGGCCGAGCAAGTTCGCGCCGCGTGGTCTGCCGCTGCAGCGGTCCGCCGCCGCGCAGTTCGACGAGGTGGTCGCGATCGAGGTGACCCGGCTCGAGAAGCGGCTGCCGCAGGTGGTCGCGCGGGTCGAGTTCGCCATCGAGGACGTGCCGAACCTGGACCTGGACGCCACCGAGATCCCGCTCACGCACGCCAGTGGCGGTACGTCGCATGAGCCGTACCGGATCGTGGTGTTCCGGCGCCCGATCGAGCTCCGCGCCGAACGCTCCGGCGCCGGCCTGTCCTGGCTGGTCCGCTCCGCGCTGGTCCTGGAGCTGGCCGACGTGCTCGCGCTGTCTCCCGAGCAGATCGATCCGGACTTCGACACCGACGACGACTGATCCACCGTGGCCTACGCCGCCGCGTGACCGGTCTGTTACACCAGGCGGGTTGACGGGTGTTCAAACCTGTTCCGTAGTGTGGGAAGCAGTTGTGTCCTTCGTTGTCATCGGGAGAGGATCGTCTTTGTGAACGATCAAAAACTGCGGGTCGGTGTCGTAGGACTGGGCTTTGCCGGACGGACGGCGCTGGAGGCGTTCTCCGAACTGCCGGACGTCGAGGTGATCGGTCTGGCCGGTCTGGAGAAGGACATCCTGACCAGCCTGGGCGAGAAGCACGGCGTACCGCATCTGTACGAGCGGTGGGAGGACCTGCTCGAGACCCCGGGGCTGGAGGCGGTCAGCATCGGTACGCCGACGCAGCTGCACGCCCCGATCGCGCTGGCGGCCCTGCAGAAGGGTCTGCACGTGCTGTCCGAGAAGCCGCTGGCCAGGACCGTGGCCGAGGGCACCGCGATGGTCGAGGCGTCCAAGCAGGCCGGCCGGGTGCTGAAGGTCGTGTTCAACCACCGCGAGCGCGGTGACGTCGCGGCGCTCAAGCACCAGATCGACGAGGGCCAGCTCGGCCGGATCTACTACGCGAAGGCGCACTGGATGCGCCGCAACGGCATCCCCGGAATGGGCGGCTGGTTCACCAACCGCGAGCTGTCCGGCGGCGGGCCGCTGATCGACCTCGGCGTCCACATCCTCGACATGGCGCTGCACCTGATGGGTGAGCCGCAGGTCAGCACGGTGTCGGCGAACACGTTCGCCGAGCTCGGCCCGCGCGGCAAGGGCAGCCGGGACCCGAACGCGAACACGCTCGGATCGGCGTTCGAGGTGGAGGACCTGGCCACGGCGTACCTGCGGTTGCAGGGCGGCGGCGCGCTGCAGCTGGAGACCAGCTGGGCGACGTACCGGGCGCCGGGCGACAACTTCGGGATCGAGCTGTTCGGGACCGACGGCGGCGCCAAGATCGAGGTGCAGAACTACACCAACGAGGACACGCTGCGGATCTTCACCGACGTCGGCGGCGTACCGGCCGAGGTGAAGCCGGCGACCGGCGCCGGGCTCGGCCACCGCGCGGTGGTGCGGGAGTTCGTCCGGATCGTCAAGAGCGGTGAATGGGAAGGCCAGAACGGGTCCGAGGCGCTGCTGCGGACCGAGATCATCGACGCCTGCTACGCCTCGGCGAAGGCGGGACGAGAGGTTGTGCTCCATGACTGAACCCATTCGCGTGACGGTGTGGGGCGAGAACGTCCACGAGGGCCGCGACGAGACCGTCCGCAAGGTCTACCCGGACACCATGCACGAGACGATCGCGGCGGCGCTGCGGGACAAGCTCGGTCAGGAAGTGGTCGTCCGTACGGCGTGGCTGCAGCAGGACGAGCACGGTCTGACCGAGGAAGTGCTCGCCGACACCGACGTACTCACCTGGTGGGGGCACGCCGCGCACGGTGACGTCGACGACGCGATCGTCGACCGGGTGCAGCAGCACGTGCTGTCCGGGATGGGCCTGATCGCGCTGCACTCGGCGCACTTCAGCAAGATCTTCATCAAGCTGATGGGGACGACCTGCTCGCTCGACTGGCGCGCCGAGAACGACCGCGAGCTGATCTGGACGGTCGCCGCCGGGCACCCGATCGCGCAGGGCGTCCCGCACCCGCTGGTGATCGAGCGCGAGGAGATGTACGGCGAGCTGTTCGACATCCCGCAGCCGGACGAGCTGGTGTTCGTCAGCTCGTTCTCCGGCGGCGAGGTGTTCCGCTCCGGCTGCTGCTACCGCCGCGGCCAGGGCCGGGTCTTCTACTTCCGCCCCGGCGACCAGGAGTACCCGACGTACCACCAGCCCGAGGTCCAGCAGATCATCGCCAACGCCGCCAAGTGGGCCGCCCCGACCAGCCCGCGCCAGCTGCCGACCGTCCACCACCGCAAGGACCCGGGCTGGTTCGAGAAGGCCTGATCACGCTTGGTCTTCTTGCTGTACAGGCCGTAGCCGTACGTCGCCGTCCTCGGTGGTCGTGACCCGGAGCAGGGTTCCTGGTGCCAGGAGTTCGGCGACGTGCGGTGGCAGCGGCAGGGAGCCGTCGGTGGCGACGACTGCGAACTCCTCGCCGCTGCGGCCCTCGGAGGCGATGCGTCCGTCCCGGATGGTGACGGTGCGGGGGAGCAGGGCGGCGACTTCGGGGTCGTGAGTCACCAGCAGGACCGTCATGCCGGTGCTCGCGTTGATGGTCGAGATCGCGGCGAGGACCTCGTCCCGGGCCGCGTGGTCCAGCTGACTCGTGGGCTCGTCGGCCAGTAGGAGACCGGGGAACGTGGCGATCCCGACGGCCACCGCACAGAGCTGGATCTGCCCGGGGGTCAGCGACTGCAGCCGAGCATGGGCATGGTCGGTCAGGCCGACCAGGTCGAGTACGTCCTCCGGTGCCGGCAACGACCGATCGCCGGCCGCGGCGCGCTGTGCGTACTTGACGTTGTTCACCGGCGACAGGTACGGGACGAGGTTGCGCCCGGCGCCCTGCAACACGATGCCGACGTCGCTGGCGCGCATCCGGTCCAGCTCGGGCTCGGTCATCGTGGTCAGGGTGTGTTCGCCGATCTGCAGACGCCCTGCGCTCGGCGTCAGCAGACCGCCGCACAGCTGCAGCAGTGTGGATTTGCCGGCGCCGGAAGGGCCGAGCAGACCGACGATCTCGCCGGGCCGCACAGTGATCCCGATCCCGGACAAGGCCGCGACGTCATGGCCCTGGCTGCGGTAGATGTGCACCAGGCCGCTGGTGCTGATCGCCAGTCCGCTCATGACAGCTCCTCCCGGATCCGGCCGTAGCCCGCGCGCCTGTTCACGGTGGTGCCCAGGGTCAGTGTCGTGGCCGTCAGTACGACGGTGCCGCCCAGCCAGAGGATCAACGCCACGGGCCAGTTGATCGCCAGGTCGAGCGGTATCGGCGACGGTTCGGTGGTCTCGGCGAAGAGCGGGAACATTGGCAGCGCGATGTGGGCGCCGATGACCCCACAGGCCGACCCGAGCAGCGCCGCCAGCACGACCGGCCCGGTCTGCTCCCAGCGCGCGGCTCCTCCGGTCGTGGCCGCCGGTACGCCGTTGATGCGCAGACTCGCGTAATCCTGCGCCCGGGAGCGCCAGGAGCTGACGCCCATCAGCAGCAGTACGACGACTGCGAGCGCCCAGCTGGCGAGCCCGACGATCGGGGTGAGCTGCAGCGCGAGGGCGCTGGCGGAACGCCCGTACCCTGCGATGCGGTCCGACCGTTGATCGACGAGCGTGGGCGTGACACCGGCCGCGGTGAGGCCGTCCATGACCTTGCCGACGTTCGCCAGACCGTCGGCGTTCAGCCAGAGCTCGAACTCGGTCGAAGCGCGGTCCACACCCCCGCCGAACCGGCGGGCGGTCTCCAGGTCGAGGACGGCGACCTGATCGGTATGGCGCGGTACCGGGATCCGCGGATTGGCCAGCTTCGCGATCGGGATCGCGATCCCGTCGAAACCCGGCACCGTCAGCGAATCGCCGACGGCGTCCGGGCTGACCAGCGCCGGCACCGGCGTGGGGACGGCGGCATGCTGGAGGTTCAGTTCGCCGCCGAGGCTGGTGACGGCGAGCGTCAACCCGTTCGGTCCGTCCGTTGCCGTGATGCCGCCCTGATCGGCTTCGATCTGCTGGCCGCTCTTCCAGTTCTCCGCCTGGCCGAGCGGGATCTGCTGGGTGTCGGTCGCCAGCCGGCTGATCGCGATCTGGCCCCTGATGCCCGCGACATCTCCGACTTCGCGGGACACCCCGAGCCGGAGCAGAAGGCAGGACGGCTCGCAGCCGATGACCGTGCTCAGCGTCACCGGGCCCTCGCGGCCGAGCGGTATCGGCGGGAAACGCACCAGATAGCGCCCGCCGCTGCGCTGGTTGACCACCGTCGCCTGCACGATCACCGACTTGGCCGGCTCCTCGGGGGCAGGAATCACGCCGTCATTGGTCTCCGGCTCGTACGGCGAGACTCCGCTGACGTCCGCGGTCACCGTCAGCCGCTGACCGGTCAGCTCGATCGGTTTCGGATCCGTGGGCGCCCGGAGCTTGCTGAAGCCGTCGGTATCGGTGAGCCGGTCGCCGCGGAAGGCGATCCGCTGATAGCTGTCCGGCTCGATCAGGACGGCGCGCAGGCTCTCCGCGGACGGCGGACTGGTGAGTACGACGGGGGTCAGCCACCGGCGCTCCGGGTCGACCTTGTCGGCGGCCGCGGTGAAGTCGCCGAGGTTTGCGGTGTCGATCGCCAGGACCGCCTCGGCGCCGGTTTCGTAGCCGGCCCGGGTGTCCCGGTTGCGATCGCCGACCGAAGCCGCCTGACCGGCGAACGACGCCAGGCCGGTCGCGACCGCGACGACGGCGACGAGCCGCGTCACGGCCGGCCGCCTCGCCACCTGCAGAGCGCCGAGCGCGAGACCGAGCCGCCCGCTGCGCAGCGCCTGCCGACTGACCAGTCCCGCGGCCGGCAGCAGCAGGTGTGCGAAGGCGAGTCCCACGGCCAGAGCGAGCAAGGTGGGGGTCAGGATGGGGAGTGGGCCGCGGCCGCCACTGGTCAGTCCTGTCACCAGTCCGGCCGATGCGACGACGATGACGGTGAGATCGATCAGGCCGATCGTGCGGTGCCGTCCGCGGAGCGGGATCCGCCGGAGCAGGCTGGAGATCGGGCGGCGGACGACGGTGCGGACCGACAGCGCGACGACCGTCAGCCCGACCAGCGCCGCCACGGCGACCGCTGCCGGGACAGTCCACGGCAGCTCCAGGGGAGCGCCTCCGCCCAGCCAGGCCACTCGTACGGCGAGGAGCATCGCGAAGCCGGCCACAGCGCCAACCACGGTGCCGAGCAGCACGGGTACACCCAGCTCGACGGCCAGCGTCCGGCCCGTCGTACCGGCGCCTGACCCTCGCAGCCGGGACACCGCAAGTTCCGGTCGGCGCTGGTCGACCACCGTGGCCAGCGCCAGCGCCAGGACGACCACTCCGAACAGGGCCACCTGCACCATGACCAGCGGAATGATCGTCGTAGCCTGCTGTCGTTCCGCCTGGATGCTGTCGATGACCGAGATCAGTCCTGAGCTGTTCTGCGCGTCCATGCCGCGTTCGGCGATCTGTACCTCGAGTTGATCGGTCGCCTGCCGCATCCGGTCCAGATCGTCGGCTCGCGCGCTGCCCGGCCGCGGGCGGGTGTCCAGCGTTGAGTAGGCGGCCAAGGACTTCACGGAGAGCGTGTCGCGTTCGGCGAGAAGGAAGTCGCCCAGCGGGGGCTGGGAGTCGCTGGCCTGCCGTGAGTTCCCGATCGGCCTGCGGCCGAACCAGTAGCCGTCCTCGGCGTTCGCCTGGTAGATCCCGACCACGCGGAGCGGGCTGCGCGTGGGGTCGCTGGCGGTCTGGGCCTTGAGCGTCGTCCCGACCTTCAGGCTGAAGTTCTTCGCGTCCGCTGTCGACGCGGCGACCTCACCCGGGCCGCTGGGGCACCGGCCGGCCGTCAGCTCGAGTTGGGCGCAGTAACCGTCCCGCCACACCACCCGGCCCTGGACGGTCGGTCTGTCGTTGCCGCGACCCCAGATCACCGCGGCGGCCCGTCCGTACACCGGTGGGGTGAACAGCGGCTTCAGATCGGCCGGGATCAGCTGGTCGAGGTCCTCCGGCGGGGTCGATTCGGCCGGACCGCGGACGGCCGTCGAAGGGATCGTCTTGAGCTGCCAGGCCGCGGAGTTCCACTGGTGCGTCAAGGCCTCGGTCGTGACGGTCTGCTCGACCGCTCGCGAGAACCAGGGCGCGAACGCCGCGCAGGCGCCGATCAGCAGGCTGATCCCGGCCAGGACCAGCGCCTGCGACCACCGGTACCGCAGAGCCATCCGCAGGAACATGTTTGGCCACCCCCCAGCCGCCAGGTCACGCCGGTCGGTGACCAAGGACCGAACATACGGAAAAGAGGGGGCAGCGTCAGGACGCGGCGTGACAACGATGCCCAGTTGTTGTCTGGACCGCACGGAGCGAGGCTGAGATACAGCTTGGTCGCTGTGCCGGATAGGGTCCGTGCATGGTTGATGTTGCGGGGATCTTCAAGGCTTATGACGTCCGGGGGGTCGTTCCGGACCAGTTCGACGAGTCGGTGGCCCGGGCGACGGGGGCTGCGTTCGTCGAGGTCCTGGACGTGCTCGGCGGGCCCGGCGCGGTCGTGATCGGGTACGACATGCGGCCGTCCAGCCCAGGGCTGGCGGCTGCCTTCGCCGAAGGTGTGGCGAGCACCGGCGCCGACGTGATCGACATCGGCCTGGCCTCCACCGACCAGCTGTACTTCGCGTCCGGCCGGCTCGATCTGCCCGGCGCGATGTTCACCGCCAGCCACAACCCGGCGCAGTACAACGGCATCAAGATGTGCCGCGCGGGCGCCGCGCCGGTCGGCTCCGACTCGGGGCTGCGCGACATCGCCGACCTGGTCGCCAAGGCGCTGACCGAGGGCCCGGCGACCGGATCCGCCGCGGGGCACATCACTCACAAGGACCTGCTGACCGCGTACGCCGACCACCTGCACCACCTGGTCGACCTGAGCGGCATCCGCCCGCTCACCGTGGTCGTCGACGCCGGCAACGGCATGGGCGGCCACACCGTCCCGGCGGTGTTCGCCGAGGGGCCGGTGACGATCGTCCCGATGTACTTCGAGCTCGACGGCAGCTTCCCGAACCACGAGGCCAACCCGCTCGACCCGAAGAACCTGGTCGACCTGCAGGCCAAGGTCCGCGAGACCGGCGCCGACCTCGGCCTGGCCTTCGACGGCGACGCGGACCGCTGCTTCGTGGTGGACGAGAAGGGCGACCCGATCTCGCCGAGCGCGATCACCGGCGCGGTCGCCGTCCGCGAGCTCGTGAAGCACCCCGGGTCGGCCGTCATCCACAACCTGATCACGTCGAAGGCCGTCCCGGAGCTGATCACCGAACACGGCGGTACGCCGGTCCGCGCGCGCGTCGGCCACTCCTACATCAAGCAGAAGATGGCCGAGACCGACGCGGTGTTCGGCGGCGAGCACTCCGCGCACTACTACTTCCGCGACTTCTGGCGCGCCGACACCGGCATGCTGGCGGCGCTGCACGTCCTGGCCGCGCTGGGTGAGCAGGACAAACCGGCCGGCGAGCTGTTCGCCGAGTACGAGCGGTACGTCGCGTCCGGCGAGATCAACAACAAGGTCGCGGACGCGGCGGCGACCGTCGCGGCGATCGAAGACACATATTCTGGCCTCGAGGGCGTGACCGTCGACCATCTGGACGGGTTGACCGTGTCGGCGGGACAGTGGTGGTTCAACGTCCGTGCGTCGAACACGGAGCCGTTGCTGCGGCTGAACGTCGAGGCGGCGGACCGGCCCGAGATGGAACGCGTCCGCGACGAAGTACTGGCCCTGATCACTGGTGCGTAGGGAGAACTGAATGGCAGTCAATCTGGACCCGGACCTGCTGAGCATCCTGGTCTGCCCGAAGTGCCGCTCGGAGTTCCGCGTGGACGACGAGGCGAACGAGCTGATCTGCACCAACGCCGCCTGCGGGCTGGCGTACCCGGTGCGCGACGACATCCCGGTGCTGCTGATCGACGAGGCCCGGGACACCAGGGAACCAGCCGCGACAGAGAGCTGACACCGAGCTGATGAGCGTCTTCGACGACACCCGGCTGGACGACCCGGCCGCACTCCAGGCGGCGGACCATCTGCTGCGACGGCTCGCGATGGCCGGCGCCCGGGTCCGCGCCGAGCTCGAAGCGTCCGAGGACGTGCTGTCCAAGCTGACCTCCGACGGCTTCCGGCCCCGCGCTGTGGTGGCCGCCGGCCGGGACGCCCGGCTGGTCCGGGCCGTGCTGGAGCCGGTGTGCCCGGTTCCGTTCCTCGCCTGGCCCGGCCCGGGACTGCCCGGTTGGGCGGGTCCCCTCGACCTGGTCGTCGTACTCGCCGGTGCTTCCGAGGACCTGGACGCGATCTCGGCCGCGGGCGAAGCGGTACGGCGTGGTTGCGGGCTGATGGTCGCCGCGCCGGAGGACTCACCGGTGGCGATCGCCTCGGCCGGTCTGCGGCACGCGATCCGCCTACCGTCCCAGTCCGACGACCAGCTGGCGTCCGCGGTCGCCGTACTGCAGGCGCTGCACCAGATGGACCTGGGGCCCGAGGTGGACCACAAGGCCGTCGCGTCGATCCTGGACGACGTAGCGATCGAGTGCTCGCCCAACAAGGACGTGGCGTCCAACCAGGCCAAGGACCTCGCACTGGTGCTCGCGGACGCGTTGCCGCTGGTGTGGGGCGGTTCGGTGCTCGCTGCGCGGGCGGCACGGCGTGTGGTCGAGGCACTGCGGCTGGCGAGCGGTCGACCCGCTCTGGCCGCTGACGCCGGTCACCTGCTGCCGGTGCTCAACCAGCCGCCGCGGGACCTGTTCGCGGACCCGTTCGACAAGGCGGAGGAGCTGCGGCCGGCTCTGATCATCCTCGACGACGGTGTGGAGGACTCGGGAGTCGCCGAGCACCGCCGCAAGCTGGAGCAGAAGGCGCAGG
The DNA here is from genome assembly GCF_004331375.1 of Kribbella speibonae. Lineage (NCBI taxonomy): Bacteria > Bacillati > Actinomycetota > Actinomycetes > Propionibacteriales > Kribbellaceae > Kribbella > Kribbella speibonae. The sequence continues at coordinate 476,680 of NZ_SJKC01000003.1, forward strand.
CGCACGATGTCCGCGTGCACACGGTGACGCAGGCCGACGGTACGGACATCGCCCGGTACGCCGCCCTGACCCAGCACGGCCGGTACGCCGCGGCGTACCTCGGGATCGGCCTGGGCCGCTACGGTACGGCGACCGACGACGATCCGGCCGAGCCGGGGATTCCTTCGGAGGACCCAGCGTGGTAGTTCCGCTGCAGAACACGATCCGCGACTACGCGTGGGGTTCGCCGACCGCCCTCCCCGAGCTGCTCGGGGTGCAACCGGACGGCAAGCCGCAGGCCGAGATGTGGATGGGCGCGCACGAGTCCGCCCCGTCAGTGCTTCCTTCTGGTGATTCGCTGTTCGACGTCGTGTCTGCCGATCCCGCCGCGGTGCTGGGGGAGGAGACGACCGAGCGATTCGAGGGCAGGTTCCCGTTCCTCGCGAAGCTGCTCGCGGCCGGACAACCGTTGTCGATCCAGGCGCACCCGTCCCTGGAGCAGGCGATCGACGGGTACGCGCGGGACGAGGCGGACGGGATCCCCCGGGACGCCGCGGACCGGAACTACAAGGACGCCTGGCCGAAGCCGGAGATCCTGATCGCGCTCGAGCCGTTCGACGCACTGGTCGGTTTCCGGCCGCTGGAGAGCACGGTCGCGCTGCTGGACGCCTTGGGGCCCGCCGGGTTCGGCGAGCTGACCGACCTGCTGCGCAACGGCAAGCTGCGCGAGGCGTTCACCGATTTCATGAGCCGCGACCGGGACGCGATCCGTCCGCTGGTCGCCGCCCTGGGGTTCGCGATCGACACCTACACCGGTGACGCGTTCGCGCTGGAGCGCGAGACCATGTCGCGGCTCTGCGCGGATTTCCCGGACGATCCCGGCGTCCTCGCGGCCCTGCTGCTGAACCGGGTGCGGTTGCAGCGGTTCGACGCGGTCTACCTCCCGGCCGGGAACGTGCACGCGTACCTGCGCGGACTCGGGTTCGAGGTGATGGCGAACTCGGACAACGTCCTGCGCGGCGGGCTGACGCGCAAGCACATCGACGTACCGGAGCTGGTGTCGGTCGTCGATTTCGAGCCGCTGGCGGATCCGGTACTGACCGCGACCGCGGACGGGATCTACGAGACCGGTTGCCCGTACTTCGCTGTCCGCCGGGTCGATCTGGACGGCGGCGAGCAGACTGTGGAAGGCGTCGGGCCGCGGATCGTCTGCTGCGTGGCCGGGACCGTCGATGCTGTCGGCAAAGAATCTGCTGAGAGCTTGTCCGCAGGGCAGTCCGCGTTCGTCTCGGGAACCGAAGGACCCTGTACCCTGCGTGGTTCCGGCACGGCGTTCGTCGTGTCCGCACGCTGATTCCACGGAGGACCTGAACAACCATGGCTGGTGGCGGAAACAAGGCCGTTGTCGCGGCTTTGCTGGCGAACACCGGGATCGCGATCACCAAGTTCGGCGCCTGGGCGCTGACCCAGTCGGCGTCGATGCTGGCCGAGGCGATCCACTCACTCGCCGACGCGGGCAACCAGGTGCTGCTGCTGGTCGGCGGTCAGCGGGCCAAGCGCGCGGCCGACGAACTGCACCAGTTCGGGTTCGGCCGGGAGCGGTACGTCTACTCGTTCATCGTGTCGATCGTGCTGTTCAGCGTCGGTGGTCTGTTCGCGCTGTACGAGGGCTACCACAAGGTGCACGACCCGCACGGCATCGACCACTGGAAGTGGGTTCCGGTCGCGGTGCTGGTGGTCGCGATCGTGATGGAGACCCTGTCGTTCCGGACCGCGATCGTCGAGGCGAACAAGGTTCGCGGGCACGTGTCCTGGACGCGGTTCATCCGGAACGCGCGGGCCCCGGAGCTGCCCGTCATCCTGCTGGAGGACTTCGCCGCGCTCACCGGTCTGGTGCTGGCGCTGATCGGCGTCGTGCTGACGCTTGCCACCGGCAACGGTGTGTACGACGGCCTGGGGTCGATGGCGATCGGCGTGCTGCTGGTCTGTGTCGCGATCTTCCTGGCGATCGAGATGAAGTCGCTGCTGCTGGGTGAGTCCGCGACCCGCGAGGCCCAGCAGAAGATCGTCGACGCGATCGAGAACACCCCCGGTGTGCAGCGCCTGATCCACATCAAGACCCTGCACCTCGGCCCCGAAGAGGTCCTGGTCGCCGCGAAACTCGGCGTCGAGCCCACCGCCGACGCGTCCGTCGTCGCCGAGGTCATCGACGCCGCCGAACGAGCAATCCGCGAAGCCGAACCCATGAGCGTCCACATCTACCTGGAGCCCGACATCTTCCACGAAAACCACGTCCCCGACGCCCGCCCCGCCGTCCCCGAGGCCCCCTCGCACTGACCTAACGCGGTTTGGGCGGGAGCACGCCGGACCTGCCCAGCCAGCGGAGGGCGCGGTCGCGGTCGATCTGGGCTTGGGTTGGAGGTGCTGTCAACCGTCCGGTGCGGTAGCCGAGGTTGCGGATGTCGGCGGCTACGGACGGTTCGGCGAGGGCTCGCAGGGCGAAGGCGAGGGCGGCCGGCGTCACGTCGTACCGGCGTTCGAGATCGAGGGCCAGCCGGACGGCGGCCAGGTCGCGGTCGTCGTACTGGCGCTGCGCGGTGTGCTCGGATCTGGAACGTGGCAGCAGGCCGAGTGCCTCCCGGTAGCGCAGCATGCGCGGAGTGGTACCCAGTTGGCGAGCGGCCTCGGTGATGCGCATAGCATCAATCCTGACATTTCGGTGTCAAAAATGCGCCTGGAGCGATCAAACCGCGTGGCTCGGCCCTCTAGGCTCAGGCACGAACCAATCACTGTCTTCAGGGGAGCGGCATGACCTTCGACTACAAGGTGGCGGATCTCGGCCTGGCCGAGTTCGGGCGCAAGGAGATCCGGCTGGCCGAGCACGAGATGCCCGGTCTGATGGCGATGCGCGCGCAGTACGGCGAGAGCAAGCCGCTGGCCGGCGCGCGGATCATGGGCTCGCTGCACATGACGATCCAGACCGCGGTGCTGATCGAGACGCTGACCGCGCTCGGCGCCGAGGTGCGCTGGGTCTCGTGCAACATCTTCTCCACCCAGGACCACGCCGCCGCGGCGGTCGTCGTCGGCCCGGAGGGTTCCGCCGAGAACCCCGCCGGTGTGCCGGTCTTCGCCTGGAAGGGCGAGACCCTGGAGGAGTACTGGTGGTGCACCGAGCAGGCGCTCAAGTGGCCCGGTGACGAGGGCCCGAACATGATCCTGGACGACGGCGGCGACGCCACGATGCTCGTCCACAAGGGCACCGAGTTCGAGAAGGCCGGCGCCGTACCGGACCCGTCGACCGCTGACTCCGAGGAGTACGGCGTCGTCCTGAAGCTGCTGACCCGCACGCTGCAGGAGGACCCGCAGCTGTGGACCACGATCGGTCAGGGCATCAAGGGGGTCACCGAGGAGACCACCACCGGCGTGCACCGGCTGTACGAGATGCACAAGGCCGGCGCGCTGCTGTTCCCGGCGATCAACGTCAACGACTCGGTGACCAAGTCGAAGTTCGACAACAAGTACGGCTGCCGGCACTCGCTGATCGACGGCATCAACCGCGCCACCGACGTACTGATCGGCGGCAAGGTCGCGGTCGTCTGCGGGTACGGCGATGTCGGCAAGGGCTGCGCCGAGTCGCTGCGCGGCCAGGGCGCCCGGGTGATCGTCACCGAGATCGACCCGATCTGCGCGCTGCAGGCGGCGATGGACGGGTACCAGGTGACGACGGTGGACGACGTGGTCGGGATCGCCGACATCTTCGTCACCACCACCGGCAACAAGGACGTCATCACCGCCGACCACATGGCGGCGATGAAGCACCAGGCGATCGTCGGCAACATCGGCCACTTCGACAACGAGATCGACATGGCCGGGCTGTACAAGACGGCCGGCGTCGAGCGGGTCAACATCAAGCCGCAGGTCGACGAGTTCCGGTTCCCCGACGGCCACACGATTATCGTGCTGTCCGAGGGTCGCCTGCTGAACCTGGGCAACGCGACCGGGCACCCGTCGTTCGTGATGTCGAACTCGTTCACCAACCAGGTGCTGGCGCAGATCGAGCTGTTCGTGAAGACCGCCGACTACCCGACCGAGGTGTACGTGCTGCCGAAGCACCTCGACGAGATGGTCGCCCGCCTCCACCTCGACGCCCTCGGCGTCAAGCTCACCGAGCTGACCAAGGAGCAGTCCGCGTACCTGGGCGTCCCGGTCGAGGGCCCGTACAAGGCCGAGGCCTACCGCTACTGATCCCCCCACAGCAAGCGCCCCACAGGTGATCCTGTGGGGCGCTTCGCTGTTCAGCGGACTGCAGTGACGAGGTGCTTGTCGGCGACCTGACCGAGTACGGCGACCTCGGCGAACCCGGCCTTGCGGAACGCGTCGAGCGTGTCGGTGAGCGTGATCTCGCGGGACTTGGCGCGGTCGGCGAAGCGACGCTCCCGTTCGCTCAGGAGTGCCGCGAACGCCGGCTCTTCGGCGGCCGCGTCCCACCACGACGTCCAGTCCTCGACGCCGGCCGCGTGCGAGTCGGCCCAGATCTGGTTCCGGAGCTCGACCGCGACGGCGTCCAGTTGCGGGACCTCGGCCGGGCCGAGGCGCATGGTGTCCGCGTTGAGGAAGACGCCACCTGGCCGGATCCGCCGCGCCAACGTCCGCGCCAGCTCCTCCAGGTCGGCCGGATCCAGCCAGTGCAGCGCGGTCGCCGAGCACACCGCGTCCACAGGACCGTCACCCAGTACGGCGTCCCACCCGGGAGCCCGCAGGTCGGCCTCCGCGAAACGTACACCCGGTACGGCGTTCCGCGCGATCTCCAGCAGGAACGGGTCCAGGTCCACTCCGACGACCTGTGCGCCGGGGAACCGGACGGCGGCGCGAGCCGAGATCGATCCCGGTCCGCACGCGAGATCCACGAACCGCTCCGGGGTCCCCGCGACCTTCTCCACGATCGTGAGCATCAGGTCGAACTGCTCATCCCGATCCGGCAGGTAGCCGGCCTGCTGCCGATCCCACCGAGCCAGCCACTCGCCCCACTCAATCTGCGACATGGTCGCAACAATAACTCGCCGAGGTCAGAACGAGTGGGCGGATTCGTTGCTGCCCGGGGCGGCCCAGCCTTGGGCGTTGACTGTGGCGGGGCGGGGTTTCGACAGCGGGGGTGGCGGGGCGAACGGGCCCGGGGCGGGTGGGGGCGGCGGGAGGACGCCGTACGGGCTTGGCGGGGCGAACGGGCCGGTGTGGGTGGGGCGTTGGGTGGAGAGGCGGTGGAGTTCTCGGCGGCGGCGTTCGGCGAGGACGGCCGACAGGTAGGCGGGGGCGATGATCTGGGTCGGCGGTGCGGGGGCGATCACAGCGGCTACCCGGGCGGCCAGTGCCTCGCCGATGGCGTGCTGGGCGCCGGGGAGGAGTTCGGCGTACCGGGACAGGTAGTCGCGGGCCGCGTTGGCCAGCTCGTCGGACAGCCGGGACAGCTCGAGCGACTGTGCCCACTGGACCAGGTGGCCGGGGACGAACAGCGGGGGTGACGCCATCGACTGGTGCCGCTCGCGAATGACGACCGTGCCGGCGACCATGTCCCCGATCCGCTTGCCCTGCTTGTTCATCAGGCTGGCCACGATCCCGGGGCTGGCCGCGAACCACGGCGCGAAGTCGACGAAGAACCACATCAGCGTCCGCACCAGCGCGTGCCGGAACCGGATCGAGCTGCCGTCGTCGCGCACCACCTTCAGCCCGAGCACCATCTTGCCCAGCGTCCGTCCCCGGGTGAGCGTCTCCATGACGACCCGATAGCCGACCACCACGAGCAGTACGACGATGAAGATCAGCGCGACCGCCAGCGCCTCACTGGACTCGCTCCCGAACAGGAAACCGGCCAGCAACGCGATCAGCACGGTCAGGACGATGCCCTGCAGCGCCATGTCGATCGCACACGCCAGGGCCCGCGTCGGCATCCGGGCGATCCGCACCTGGAGGACTACCGCTTCGCCGGTGACCAGCTGCGACACCTAGCCCCCCTCCTCGGTAGACACTCAGTCCGGTTAGTCTGCCACCAGTCGGGTGGAGGAGGTGTGGCGGTGGACGTAGAAGCCTTTGTCTCGGTGCACCAGCCGCAGTGGGACCGCCTGGCCTACCTGACGCGCCGCCAGCGCCGCCTGTCCGGTGCGGAGGCCGAAGAGCTCGTAGTGCTCTACCAGCGCGTCGGCACGCACCTGGCCGCGCTGCGAGCGGCCGGAGCGGACCCGGTCTCGATCGGTCGCCTGTCCGGGCTGATCGCCGACGCGCGGGGTGCCGTGACAGGTGCTCAGGCTCCCGTCTGGCGGGACATCTCGAAGTACTTCCTGGTCAGCTTCCCGGCCGCGCTCTACGCGTCCAGACGCTGGTGGGTCACCATCGGTCTGCTCTTCTACCTGGTCACGGCCTGGGCCGCGTGGCGGGTTCTGGCGCACCCGGAGGTAATGGACTCGATCGCTACGCCGGGCCAGATCAAACAGCTCGTCGAGCACGACTTCGAGTCGTACTACTCGGAGAACCCCGCCCAGGACTTCGCGCTCCGTGTCTGGATCAACAACGCGACGATCAGTGCCGCCGTACTCGCGCTCGGCATCCTGCTGATCCCGTCCGTCTTCATCCTCTGGGACAACGCGCTCAACCTCGGCCTCAGCGCCGGGCTGATGATCGGCCACGACAAGGGCGGTCTGTTCTTCGGCCTGATCACTCCGCACGGTCTGCTCGAGCTGACCGCGGTGTTCGTCGCGACCGCGGCCGGTCTGCGGCTCGGCTGGTCCTGGGTCGTACCGGGGCCGCGGACCCGCATGCAGTCCGTCGCCCAGACCGGTCGCGCCACCGTCGGGATGGCGATCGGTCTCGCCGCGGTCCTGCTCGTCACCGGGCTGATCGAAGCGTTCGTCACACCGTTCCTGCCGGTCGCGGTCCGCGTCACGATCGGCATCCTCGCCGAGTTGGCGTTCTTCACCTACGTCTGGACCCTCGGCCGCCGCGCCTACCGCCAGGGCGAGTACGGCGACATCGACGAAGCGGACCGCGAGGCCACAGCACCTGTCTCCGCCTGACTGTTTCGGTCCTGGGCACAGGACAGGAATGAAAGCTGCCCAGGAAGTCCGCCACAGCAGACCGTACGAACTCGCGATCACGACAGGCCTGATCGCGTACGGCGTCGTACACCTGCTGGTCGCATGGATCGCTCTGCAACTCGCGTTCGGCAAGTCATCGCAGGAGGCTTCGCAGCAGGGCGCTCTGCGGGAGCTGGCCGGTGGACCGCTCGGTGGCGTGCTGTTGTGGGTCGTGGCGATCGGTCTGTTCGCCCTGGTCGTCTGGCGGGTCCTGGAGCTCGTGTGGGGCCATCTCGACGTGGAGAAGAAGGTGTCCTCGATCGGTCGCGCCATCGTGTACCTGGTGCTGGGCGTCAGCGCGGTGAAGATCGCGGTCGGCTCCGGAAGCTCGGGCAGCGGGCAGCAACGGACGATGTCCGCGCGACTGATGGAACACGGCGCGGGGCGAGTGCTGCTGGTCGCCGTCGGTATCGCGATCGTCGCGCTCGGCTGCTACCACGTGTACAAGGGGATCACGAAGAAGTTCCTCGAGGACCTGGTCGGCGGCGTCTCCGACCTGACGATCCTGCTGGGCCGGATCGGGTACGTCGCGAAGGGGATCGCGTTCGCCGTGGTCGGCGTACTGGTCGGCTGGGCGGCGATCGACTATGACCCGCAGAAGGCCGGCGGTCTCGACAGCGCACTGCACACGATCAAGGAGCAGCCGTTCGGTTCGGTGCTGCTGACGGTGCTGGCGGCCGGGATCGCGGCCTTCGGCGGGTACTGCTTCATCTGGTCGCGGAACGCCCGCCGCTGAGCTGCTTGCTCTAGGCGGGCAGATCCCTCCGGCGCAGCCCGACCAGACCGGCGAAACCGACGACGACCGCGATCGCGAGCAGGACGATCAACGGACCGGCTTGGACCGATCCGCCGGGGAGCGACGGCAGATGCGTGAACGGCGAGATGTCGCGAATCCAGCCGGCCGTGCTGACACCCGCGCTCACCAGGCCGATCAGAATGCACACCGTTGGCCCTGCCCACGATGCCATCGAGGCCTGCGGGAAGAACCCGAAGATCGCGATCGTGATCGCGGCCAGGACCCAGACGGCCGGGAGTTGGGTGAGCGCGGCACCGACCAGTCGCGGCAGTTGTCCGCCCACATCGCCGATCGCCGCGCCGTACGCAAGCCCTTCGGCGACCCCGGCCGCGAGCAGTGCGACGGCCGGTCCCAGCAGGCTGAACACGAGATGGCTCGCGGCCCACTGCCACCGACTCGTCGCGGTCGCCAGCACCGGCTCGACCCGCCCGCTGCTCTCCTCGACGCGCATCCTGAGCGTTGCCTGGACGGCGTACGCCGAGGCGATCAGGCCGACGAGCGTCATCACCCCGGCCAGGAACGAATCGATCAACCCGGCCGCGCCACCCATCCGCTGGAACATCTCCTGGATGCCCGGATCGTCGCGCATCATGTCTCCGACGCCTTCCGCCACACCGCCGAAAAGCAAGCCCAGCAAGGCGAATCCGACCGTCCACGCGGCGAGCAGACCGCGGTGCAGACGCCACGCCAGCGCGAGCGGCGAGCCCAGGGTCCCGTCCGCTGGGCCGAGCCGATCGGGTAGCAGGCCGGCGCCGACATCCCGCCGTACGGCGAGACTCACGGCTGTGACCACCAGCAGAACGGTCGCTGCGAGGAGGACGACCGCCAACCACCAACGGTTGTCGGCGTACGGGTGGATCCGTTGTGCCCAGGCGATCGGGGACAGGTACGACAGCCACGCGAGCGGGCCGTCCGTGTGCGCACTGGTGTCACCGGCGGCCCGCAGTACATAGGCGCCACCGAGTACGCCGATCGCGATGCCGCGTGCTGTCCCGGCGCTCGCGGTCAACTGGGCCGCGACGGCGCCGACCGCCGCGAAGAGCCAGCCGGTGCCCGCGTAGACGATGCCGATGGCAACCGATCCGGCGAGCGGCAGGTCCTGGCTGTGCATGCCGAGGGCAAGCAGTACGGCGAGCGCCAGGTTCGCGCCGAGTACCGTGATCAGCGCGGCGGCCAGCTGCGCGTGCCGCCCGACGACAGTTGCCCCGAGCAACTCACGGCGTCCGGTCTCCTCCTCGACACGGGTGTGCCGGATGATCGTCAGCAGGCTGATCAGCCCGACCATCACCGGTACGAACCCGAGTCGCCAGGTCACGAACTCACCCAGGCTCGGCCCGGACAGTTCGCCGTACAAGGTGATGAAGCCGGCGTTGCTCGCGTACTTGACCCGCGACTCCGGCGTCGGGAACAGGTCGCCGTACTCCTGCACGTAGCTCACCGAGATCGCCACGAGCAGCACGATCCACAGCGGCAGGACGACGCGATCGCGGCGCAGGATCAGCCGGATCAGGCCGCCGGTGCCCGCGAGCGACTTCATCGCACGGCCTCGGGCTCGTACAGCCGCAGGAACAGTTCCTCCAGCGACGGCGGCTGGCTGACCAGACTGCGTACGCCGATCTCGGTCAGGCGTCGTAGTACCGGGTTGATCTCGTCGGTGTCGACATCGAACTGGACCCGCCCGTCGATCGTCTTGAGGTCGTGGACGCCGGTCAGCTGCGCGAGACCGTCCATCGGGCCGACCAGTTCGGCCTGGATCGACGTACGAGTGAGATGCCTTAGTTCGTTCAGCGTGCCGCTCTCGACGGCGCGGCCGGCCCGGATGATCGTGACGCGATCGCACAGCGCCTCGACCTCGGACAGGATATGGCTGGACAGCAGCACCGTCCGGCCGTCGCGGTCGCTGATCTCCTGCACGACCTCGCGGAAGACCTCCTCCATCAACGGATCCAGGCCACTCGTCGGCTCGTCGAGAAGCAGGAGCTCGACATCTGAGGCGAACGCCGCCACCAGGGCGACCTTCTGCCGGTTGCCCTTCGAGTACGCGCGCGCCTTCTTCCGCGGGTCGAGGTCGAACCGCTCCAGCAACTCGGCCTTACGTTTCTTGTCCACGCCACCGCGCATCCGGCCGAGCAGGTCGATCGCCTCGCCGCCGGACAGGTTCGGCCACAGCGTCACGTCGCCCGGCACGTACGCGAGCCGGCGGTGCAGCTCGGTCGCGTCCGTCCACGGGTCGCCGTCCAGGACGACAGCTTTGCCTTCGTCGGAACGGGTCATCCCGAGCAGGATGCGAATGGTGGTGGTTTTCCCCGCGCCGTTCGGGCCGAGGAACCCGTGCACCTCACCGGTTCGCACCGTGAGGTCGAGACCGTCCAGGGCGTGCGTACGCCCGAACCGCTTGACCAGACCTTCCGTGCTGATCGCAGCCGGCATGATCACTTCTCCTGTTTCCGGGTGGTGTCTTCCTGGGTGAGTAGCGGGATCGTGAAGACCTCCATCAAGGCCTGCCCGATCCGGTTGTAGCCCTCGAGCGTGGTGATGTCCTCGCCGATCGCCTTCGAGACCTGGTCGCGGAACACGAACACGCTGAGCTTGATCGCGGCCAGCGCGGCGGCGTACCCGCGCCGGTCCTTCGGGTCGATGCCGAAGCTCTTCGTCCAGTCCTCGACCGCGTCGACCCCCTCGAGAAACAACGCGGTCGCGGTCTCCGAACCGTCCATCATCGAACGCACGAGATAGAGCTGCAGCGGAAACGCCAGCGGATGCAGCGCCAACGGATCGAGCCCGGTCAGGTCGTGATCCCGCGTCAGCTCGGCGCCGATCTGCAGCATCCGGTCCTTCGCGTACTGATCACACGCCGCCCGCAACGACTCCTTCGACCCGAAGTGATGCCGCACCAACCCCGACGACACACCCGCCTCGGCCGCGATGTCCCGAATCGACGCCCCCTCGATCCCCCGCTCCCCGAACAACCGAATCGCCGCATCCCGAATCCGGGCCCGCGCCGTCAAATCATCCGCCGACCGCTCCATCCCCAACTCCTCTCCCTACACACAACAGCAAACTACTACACGATCGTGTAGTCAAGTTGTCAGGGCGCGGTGAGCTGGAGCCGGCGGCTGCGGTGGGCGGGTGAGAAGTGGTGGGTGGGGAGTTGTTGTTTCGGCTCTTGTGACTGATGTGTGAGTGGTTGGCGCGGCCCGGCGGCGGAGTGCGCATTTTCGACAGGACGTGTCGACTGGCTGGGTAGTGCACCTGGGTGTGATCGCGCCCGCGCGTACGGCGTCCCACCGGTGCTCTACCTGTCGAGCCGCCGGTACCCTCGCAATCCCCGTGGCTGCTCGGGCTCCCCAAACCGGTTCGGGGAGCCCGGCACCCCGAAAACGGCAGGTGATCGTCCCCAAACCGGTTTGGGGGAGCCTTGCGGCCCCCTTGGGGAGAGTGGTGGGTGGGGGCAGGTGTGGTTGTGCTCTGCTGCCCGGTCCGGGAGTGAACCCTGGACAGCGGGGAAACAAAGTTGCAGATCGCGACGGTTTCTTTCCCGACAAGACGGGTCATCCGCTTCGGCGACACCACTTCGCTGTCGCGGGGCATCGCCGAAATCCACGACTCGTGTCAGCCGGTCGGTCGTGGCAATCGGGAACATGCGCTGGTCAGTGGGAATAGGCCATGGTGACTGGGGACTGGTGATATCAGCTGCCGGCCCACCATTGGCTGTTGCAGGATCCCGGATCGGGGTGATCGCCGCCCACACACCGGACAGAAGAGCCGCAACAGCCTGTTCAGTGCCACCAGATCAGGTCGACTGCACGCCATCTACTCGGCTGACCATCGCGTCGAGGGTCGGCCAAGGGGGCCTTCGCGTAGTACGCGCAGGAACTCCTCGCCGAAGCGCCTCCCGTTCGGGAACTGGTCGCCGACGTCCCAGCGCCACGCGGCGACCATCGCGAGTACGAGCTGGCGGCAGTCGTCCAGCAGCTCCTGGTCGACGTTCGGATAGTGCTCGCAGACGGCAACGGGAACATGCGCGAGATCGAACTCGACCGGTCCACGGCAGCACGTCTCGAAGTCGATGAACAGCGGGCCGTACGTCGTACTCAGCAGGTTCCCCGGATGTGGCTCGCCGTGCAGCAACTGCTCCTCGGCGCCGCGTTCGTCGATCGCCTGGCGCAGGCTCCGCAGCCTGTCGCCAAGGAACACGCGGTCGGCCTCGGGGAGCTCCGGCGACAGGCGCGGGTCGGCAACGATCTGTTCCGCCTCGGAGATCCGGTCCGAGAAGTGCGGGCTCGCCAGATCGACCTTGCGCATGCCCGCATGCAGCTGCTCGAGCGCCTTGGCGTAGTCGGCTGGTGAGACCTGCGGTGTCGCGGGCTCGTAGTAGGTCCACAGCGTCACCGCGAAGCCGTCGCGCGTGTACACCAACGGGTCCACCCGAGGCTCCAACGCGGCCACCGGCGCCCCAACCTCACCAAGCCGCTGAGCAAGCTCAACCTCGAACGCCGCAACCTCTTCACCCACCGGAGCGACGCGGGCAAAGACGTCGTACGGCGTCAGTCGTAGCGCCAGCTTGTTCGAGTTGTGGAGAACGATCGCGTCCTCGGCCGGCAGATCGAGCGATCCGGTGATCGACGTCGCGGCCGCGATCGCACGCGTGAGCTCGGGCATCTCCATGACTCCGTGAGGCTACCTTCGCGAGCTCGTCCTGTCCCTCGCATTTCGGCAAAGCCCGGTAAGAAGGTTACTTCGGGGTGACAAAGTTTCGTATCTTGTTGACACGGTGGTGGTTGCTGGTGTGGGTTCTTCCCCAAACACCAACACCAGCTGAAGGTGGGGCGGACCGGATGAGGAAGTTGTTGGCGGTGCTGGCGGCGTTGTGCGTGCTGGCGGCGATTCCTGGTACGGCGATGGCGGCCGAACCGGCGTCGAAGAAGGTCATCAAGATCGGGGTGACGCAGTCGGTCGACTCGATGAATCCGTTCCTCGCGGTGCGGTTGGTGACGGGGTCGATCCAGCGGATGATCTACGGGTTCCTGACGGTGCCGGACTCGAAGACGTTGCAGCCGAGCCCGGATCTGGCGGAGTCCTGGACGACGTCGCCGGACGGGTTGACCTGGACGTTCAAGATCCGCCAGGCGAAGTGGTCGGACGGGCAGCCGATCACCGCCGCCGACGCGGCCTGGACGTTCAACAAGATGATGACCGACGACGGCGCGAAGACCGGCAACGGCCCGGCGGTGGAGAACTTCCAGTCCGTCACCGCGAACGGCCAGGAGCTGACGATCAAGCTCAAGGCCCCGCAGGCGTCGATGCTGGACAACCCGGTGCCGATCATGCCCAAGCACGTCTGGGAGAAGGTCACGGACATCTCGAAGTACGAGGCCGAGGTGTACCCGACCGTCGGCAGCGGACCCTACGTCGCGGTGGAGCACAAGAAGGACCAGTTCGTCCGGCTGGAGGCGAACCCGGACTACTGGCGCGGCCGCCCGAAGATCGACGAGCTGCAGATCATCTTCTACGACAACCCCGCCGCCTCGATCGTCGGCCTGCGCAAGGGTGACATCGATCTGATCGGCCGTCTGAACCCGTCGGACTTCGAGTCGCTGAAGAACGACGGCAACATCGTCCAGTGGAACACGCAGGGCCGGCGCGCGACGTACCTGCAGATCAACCACGGTGCGACGACCAGCGACGACAAGCCGATCGGCGACGGGCATCCGGCGCTGAAGGACCCGAAGGTGCGGACGGCGCTGCACTACGCGATCGACAAGCAGAAACTGGTCGACGAGGTCCAGGGCGGGCTGGCGAAACCGGCCGACGGGTCGATCGTTCCGCCGCTGTACAAGGACTTCTTCTGGGAGGCGAGCGGCGCTGAGAAGGTCACGTTCGACCTCGCGAAGGCGAACAAGATCCTCGACGACGCGGGCTACAAGAAGGGCGCGGACGGCATCCGGACGATGCCGGACGGGTCGCGGAAACTGCAGTTCCGGTTCAGCATTCACACCGACACCCCGATCGAGGACAAGCTCGCCGAGTACCTGACCGGCTGGTACAAGGAGCTTGGGATCACGCTGACCACCAAGCGCCTGGACTCCAGCAAGTTCAGCGAGGAGACCGGTACGACGGCGCTGTTCGACATCGCGATCAGCGGCTGGTCGGTGAACCCGGACCCGGAGGAGGTGCTGGCCACGCACCTGTGCAGCCGGCGTCCGGGCGCCGACGGCAAGGGCGGCGGCACCGAGTCGTTCTACTGCGACCCGACGTACGAGAGCCTGTACCTGGAGCAGCAGAAGGAGCTCGACCGCGGAAAGCGCGCGGAAACGATCAAGAAAATGGAGGAAAGGCTCTACACCGACGCTCCGGTGATCGCGCTCTACTACCCGAACGACCTCGAGGGCTACCGCAAGGACCGGATCGCGAGCATCACCCCGATCCCGGAGGACAAGGGCCTGCTGTACGGCGGTTCCGGGTACTGGCCGTTCTACACGCTCGAGGCGGTGTCGAAGGACGGCGCGTCGGCTGACGGCGGTGGCTCGAACGCCGGCGTGATCGCGGGTGTCGCGGGCGGTGTCGTCGTTCTCGCACTGGCCGGTTTCTTCGTCCTGCGGCGCCGCGGCGGTGCGGCCGACGAGCGCGAATGACGACAACCGTCGAAGAGCTCGAGCAGACGCCGGTCCGCCATGGTCTGCTGCGGTACGCGGCGACCAAGGCGGGCGGGGCGTTGCTCAGCATCGCGATGGTGATCGTCGCGACGTTCTTCCTGTTCCGGATGCTGCCGGGCGATCCGGTCCGGGCGCTCGCGCAGGGCCGGAACATGACGCCGGAACAGCTGGATCTGGAGCGTGCGCGGCTCGGGCTGGACAAGTCGATTCCTGAGCAGTTCCTGCATTTCGTGGGTCAGACGCTGCGGTTCGACCTCGGGGTGTCGTACGAGTACAAGCGGCCGGTCCTCGACCTGATCGGGGAGCGGATCGGGTCGACGCTGCTGCTCACCGGTACGGCGCTGGTGCTCGCGGTGAGCCTCGGTCTCTGGCAGGGAGCGCGCGCCGGATGGAAGCCCGGCAGCAGGTTCGACAAAGTGTCGACCGCTATCTCGCTGGTGCTGTGGTCGGTGCCGACGTTCTGGCTCGGGCTGTTGCTGCTGATGGTGTTCGCGGCCGGAATCGGCCCGATTCCGGGGATGTTCCCGACCCGCGGAAGTTCGAGCGTCGACAAGCCGGACGGATTCGCCGGCGTCCTGGACGTCGGGCAGCACATGGTGCTGCCGTGCCTGACGCTGGTGGCGGTCGTCTACGCGCAGTACCTGCTGGTGATGCGGTCGTCGGTGATCGACGAGGTCGGCCAGGACTACATCACGACGGCGCGGGCGAAGGGCCTGCGCGACGACGACATTCGACGGAAACACGCAGTACCCAACGCGTTGCTGCCGACCGTGACGTTGGTGTTCATGCGGATCGGGTTCGTGGTCGGGGGCGCCGTGACGGTCGAGGCGATCTTCAGCTGGCCGGGGCTCGGGCAGCTGTTCTACGAGGCGATCCGGGTGCCGGACTTCACGTTGATGCAAGGAACGTTCCTGCTGATCACGGTGTCGGTGATCCTGATGAACACGTTGGCCGATGTCGTCTACCACCTGCTGGATCCGCGAGTGAGGTCAGCATGAGCACTGTGGCCTGGGTACGTCGGCGGCGCGCGATCGGACGGTTCTGGGCGGATTTCCGCACGCACCGTGCCGGTGTCGCCGGCCTGGTGATTCTGGCCGTCGCCGTGGTGCTGGCGCTGCTGGCGCCACTCTTCATCGACGCCGGCGTGACGAACGTGGTCAGCGGCACCGGAGAGAAGATGGCGCCGCCGAGTCTCGACGACCCGTTGGGGACGGACGAGTCGGGGCGGTCGGTGCTGCTGATGATCTGGTGGGGTTCCCGGACCTCGCTGCTGATCGGTTTCCTCGCGGCACTGCTCAGCATGGTGATCGGAACCGTGCTCGGTATCGCGGCCGGGCATTTCCGGCGCTGGATCGGTGCGGTGATCCTGCGGGTGACCGACTGGTTCCTGGTGCTCCCGTCGCTGGTCACCGCACTCGTACTGGCGGCGATCCTCGGTGGCTCCACCGCGACGATCATCGTCGCGATCGGCGTGACGTCCTGGCCGTCGACGGCGCGGCTGATCCGTGCGCAAACGTTGGCCGTGGAGGCACGCCCGTACATCGAGCGCTCCTTGGCGCTCGGCGCCGGCCACTGGCACATCGCGACGCGGCACGTGCTGCCCAACGTCGCACCGTTGCTGCTGGCCAGTACGACGCTGGAGGTGGCGAGTGCGATCGTCACCGAGTCGACGCTGGCGTTCCTCGGAGTGAGCGCGAACAAGACCTCGTGGGGAACGATGCTGCGCGGGTCCTACGACTGGGGTGCGGCGACCTCCGGCGCGTGGTGGTACATCCTCGTGCCGGGTCTGTGCATCGTGACCGTGGTGATGGCTTTCACCTTGTGCGGAAGGGCTTTGGAGACAGTGCTCAATCCCCGGCTGCGGACGCGTGCCCATGCTTGAGCTCGACGAGTTGTCCGTCACGTACCGGCTCGAGTCGGCCGACGTGCCCGCTGTACGGGGAGTCTCGCTGGAACTGACCGCCGGCGAGGCTCTCGGGCTGGCGGGAGAGTCGGGGTCGGGGAAGTCTTCGGTCGCGCTCGCGCTGCTCCGGCTGCTACCGCGCTCGGCTGCCGTCAGCGGGCGCGTGCTGCTGGACGGCGAGGACGTGCTGGCGATGAAGTGGGGCCGGCTGCGGGCCGTTCGGTGGTCGTCGGCGTCGATCGTGTTCCAGGGCGCGCAACACGGACTGAACCCGGTGCAGCGGATCGGCGACCAGATCGCGGAGCCGCTGCTCGTCCACCGGCAGGCGTCCGGCGCGGACGCGGCGGCCAGGGTACGGGAGCTGCTGGCACAGGTCGGTCTACCGGCCTGGCGCGCCCGGAGCTATCCGCACGAGCTGAGTGGTGGCCAACGGCAACGAGTGATGATCGCCATGGCCCTGGCGTGCGGCCCCCAGCTGATCATCGCCGACGAGCCGACCACCGCGCTCGACCTGATGGTCCAGGCGCAGGTGCTGACGCTGATCCGCCAGCTGATCGCGGATCACGGCATCTCGCTGCTGATGATCTCGCACGACCTGTCGGTGCTCGCGGACGTGTGCGACCGGCTGGCCGTGATGTACGCCGGGCGGCTGGTCGAGGTCGGCCCTTCGTCCGGGGAGTTCCGGCACCCGTACAGCCAGGCGCTGGCGGCGGCGTTCCCGACCGTCGGCGACCCCGCGTCCCGCCTCGCCCCGCGCGGCCTGGCCGGAGACCCGCCGGACCCACAACAGCTGCCGGGTGGTTGCGCCTTCCACCCGCGCTGCCCGGTCGCACTCGAGTCCTGTGCGACCTCCGACGTACAACTGCGGGCGTCCGGCGCCGACCGGACCGCCGCCTGTGTGCTGGTAGGGGAGTGACTCTTGCTAGAGGCAACTGATCTTCGGGTCGAGTTCCCCGGGCGCGGCGGCCGCCGGGCGCGGGCCGTCGACGGCGTGAACCTGTCCGTCGGCGCGGGTGAGATCCTCGCCCTCGTCGGCGAGTCAGGCTGCGGCAAGACCACGCTCGCGCGCACGTTGCTCGGGCTGGAGCGCCCGACGTCCGGCACGGTCGCGTACGACGGTACGCCGCTGAGCTACTCCGGCCGCGCGCTGCGGGCTTTCCGCCGTCAGGTGCAACTGGTCCTGCAGGACCCGATGGGATCGCTGAATCCCCGCCACACCGTGTACGAGGCGGTGGCCGAAGGCCCGCGGATCCACGGCCTGCCCGACGAAGAGGCCGTGGTGGCCGACGCCCTCGCGCGGGCCGGTCTGCGGCCGCCGGAACGGTTCTTCCAGCGTTTTCCGCACGAGTTGAGTGGTGGCCAGCGTCAACGCGTCGTGATCGCCGGAGCGCTCGCGCTCGACCCCAAGGTGCTGATCGCCGACGAACCCGTCGCGTCCCTGGACGCCTCGGTCCGCGGCGAGATCCTCTCGCTTCTGCTCCGGCTGCGCGACGACCTCGGGCTGTCCGCGCTCGTCGTCACCCACGACCTCGGCCTGGCCTGGAACATCGCCGACCGGGTCGCCGTCATGTACCTCGGCAGGATCGTCGAGTCCGGCCCCACCGAGGAGGTCCTGAAGAACCCGCAACACCCTTACACACAAGCGCTTCTGAGCGTTCTTCCCGAGTCCCCAGAACGCATCGTCCTGACTGGCGAACCGCCGGACCCGACCCGCATCCCGGCCGGCTGCCGTTTCCACCCCCGCTGCCAACTGGTAGCCGCCGGCAACGGAAAACCGGAGTGCAGCACGCGACCCTTACAGATCCTGCCCGCAGGCACGGAGTCCCAGGTCGCGTGCTACCTCGCGACGACCTGAACCGGCTCAGACCTCGTCGTCGTCCTCGGGCTCCTGGTCGGCGTCGGCGAGCGCCCACTTCAGCTGGAACTCGACCTCTTCCTCGTCCTCGCCGCGTTCGTGCTCGACGCTGATCCGCGCGTTCTTCGGCACCGTGAACCGCTCACCCGCGACCTGGATCCGGAACGGCTTGCCCGACTCCAGCGCGTCCGCGAGCCGCCGCAGCTTGGCCGCGAAGTCGGCGACCGAGTAGTCCTTCTCGACATCTCTCTCACTCATGCCGCCATCCAACCAGCCCGCGGGTTCTTCGAGCGGTTGACAATAGTTAACAAGAAGTAGAACTATTGCGGTATGGCGGAAGATCAGGTGGATCGGTTCTTCGAAGTACTGGCGGATCCCACCCGGCGGCACGTCGTACAGCTGCTGGGTGAAGGCCCGCGGCGCGCCGGGCAGCTGGCCGCCGCGACCGGGGCGTCGTCGCCCGCGATGAGCCGGCACCTGCGGATCCTGCTCGAGGCCGGCCTGGTCGCCGACGAGCGTGTCCCGGACGACGCCCGGGTCCGCGTCTTCCGCCTCAACCCCGAGCCCGTCGTCGCCGTCCAGGCCTGGCTCGACCAGGTCCAGGCGCACTGGCGCGAGCAACTGGGCTCCTTCAAACGCCATGTCGAGCAGAAAGGGAAGTCCGATGACTGAACCGTCCGCGACCGCATCGGTCGAGGTCGCCGTCGATCCGGCAACTGCGTTCGAGATCTTCACCGAGGAGATCGATCTGTGGTGGGTGCGCGGCCCGATCAACTTCTTCGACGCCGCCCGCGCCACCGCGATGCAGATCGAGCCCGGCGTCGGAGGCCGCATCCTCGAGGTGTACTCGCCGCCCGACGATGTCCTCGAGCTCGGCAAGATCACCGACTGGACCCCGGGCGCGCTGTTCGCCTATCGCAGTTCGGTCGACGACACCGAGACCCGCATCGGCTTCGAGGCGTACGACGGCGGCACTCGCGTGACCGTCGTACAGTCGCTCGTCCCCGGTGGCAAGAAGGCCTTCTACTTCTGGCCGAACGTGATCCACTGGCTCCCGGCCTGGGCCGAACGGCGCGATCACGCGTCACGGACACCGCGTGAGCTGGACCGGCTCGCGATCGCCTTGTACTACGAGGATCCTGCCGCCGCGGCCCGCTGGCTGCACACGGTCTTCGGCCTGGACTCGTGGGACAAGATCCCGGCCGAGGGCACAGACCCGTCCTGGATCGAGCTGCAGGTCGGCGCCCGCGCGATCCTGCTCTTCAGGCTCACGGAGAAGCGTACCGCGCAACTGGACCACGGTGTCTGGGTGTACGTCGACGATCTCGACGCCCACTTCGCGCACAGTCAGGAGAATGGCGCGAAGATCCTCTCGGACATCCACCAGCACGGGTACCGTTGCTACGAAGCCGAGGACCTGGAGGGCCACCAGTGGACGTTCGCTCAGGCCCGCCCGACGATGGCGTGACCGAGCAGCCGCTCACCGGGGGCCGTATGACGGCCGGGGTGGTTCGGGTCGCCGACACGGTACGCCGGCCCGCGTCGGAGTTCTCGGCGTTCACCGCGGACCTCCTGGAACTCCTTGCCGACAAGGGGTTCACGGCCGCTCCGAAGTACCTGGGCCAGGACGACAGCGGCCGCGACATCCTCACGTACGTCGAGGGCTGGGTGCCGTCGAGATACCAACGCTGGTCCGACCGCCAGGTCGCCGCCGCAGGTGCACTGATCCGGGCCTTCCACGACGCCACCCGAGACAGCCCCTTGGCCGCCGGCCGGCAGGTTGTCTGTCACCACGACCCTGCTCCCACCAACTTCGTCTTCACGGACGACCTGCCCGTCGCGCTGATCGACTTCGACCTGGCTGAGCCCGGCGATCCCCTTGAGGACCTCGGGTACGCCGCCTGGACCTGGTGCATCGCGTCCAAGTACGGCGACGCCGACCGCCAGGCGGCGCAGGTCGGTGTCCTGGCGGACGCGTACGGACTACCTGCGACGGACCGCACCGCACTCGTCGACGCCACGCTCGAACGTCAGCTCCGTAACGTCCAGTTCTGGACCGAGGCGAGCATCGACGTGGCGGACGACGTCCGTGCCGAGCGCATCGCCTGGTCCTACCGCGAACACGACTTCACGCTCGCTAACAGAGCGGTGTTCAGAGGCGGCCGGCCTTCTTGAGGGCGAGGTATGTGTCCGCGAGCGCGGGGGCGATGTGGTCCGGGGGTTCGTCGACGACAGTGACACCGGCCCGCGTGAGAGTGGCGGTGAGGCGGTCCCGGTCGAGGCGGGTGCGAGCGGCCGAGGCAGCGCCGTACACGTCCAGTAGATCGCCGCGGGCCGCCTCGAGCTCCGTGAGGCGTGGGTCGGCGACGGACGCCAGCAGGACGACATGACGGCGCAGCAGCGGGCCGATGACGGGTAGCAGGGACTCCTCGATCACCGCCGGGTCGAGGCCCGTCAGCAGAACGACGAGGGAGCGTTGCCCCAACCGCTCCAGCACCTGTGACACGACGATGCGGAAGTCGGTCTGCACGAGCTCTGCCTCGACGTTCGCGAGAGCGTTCACGAACGACGGCAGCACGTCTTCCGGCGCAGGACGCCGTACGTCGGCCCGCACCGCGGAATCGCACGCCAGCAAGGAGACGCGGTCCCCGGCGCGGGTGGCCAGCGCGGCCAGCAGCAACGCGGCGTCCATCGCGTGGTCCAGCCGCGGCGCATCCCCGACCCGGCCCGCGGACAGCCGTCCGGAGTCGATCACGATCACGACCTGCCGGTCCCGTTCCGGTCGCCAGGTCCGCAGTACGACGTTCCCGCGCCGCGCCGTCGCGCGCCAGTCGATACTCCGTACGTCGTCACCGGGCACGTAGTCCCGTAGCGAGTCGAACTCCGTCCCCTGCCCGCGCACCAGCAGCGCCGTACGGCCGTCCAGCTCCCGCAGCCGGGCCAGCCGCGACGGTAGGTGCTTCCGGCTCTTGAACGGCGGCAGCGCCCGCAGCGTCCAGGCGACCTGATGCGATCCCTGACGTCCGGCGAACCCCAGTGGGCCGATGGACCGCACAGTCACCCGGTACGCGTGCCGGTCGCCCCTGCGCGTCGGGAGCAGATGTGTTGTCAGCCGCCGCCGCTCGCCCGACGGCAGGTCCAGCTTGTGCGGCAGATCCAGGACGCCGGCGGACGGCGGCCACGCGTCCCGCAGCAACCCGCGCACTCGCCGTCCCGGGTTGGTGATCAGGAGGTTCACCGCAGCCTGCTCACCGAGCCGTACGGCGTTGTCGCCTTCCCGACTGAACTGCAGCCGCCGCGGCGATCCAGCCAGCAGTATGTCCACCAGACACACCACCAGGACCGCAGCAACGACCGCACCGACGCCGGCCCACGACGGCATCACCAGAGCGACGAACACCACTCCAGCTGAAGCCAGGAGGCCGGCTCGGCCAGTCAGGACCATCAGCGTGGCACCGGCACCGTCGCGAGCACGCTCTCCAGCACCGCGTCCGCACTGACACCCTCCAGCTCAGCCTCCGGCCGCACCTGCACTCGATGCCGAAGGCAAGGACGCGCCATCGCCTTCACGTCGTCCGGGATCACGTAGTCGCGGCCGGACAGCCACGCCCACGCGCGGGAGACCGCCAGCAACGCCGTGGCACCACGCGGCGAGACACCCAGCTGCAGCGACGGCGACTGGCGCGTGGCGCGGCACAGGTCGACGACGTACGCCAGTACGTCCTCCCGGACCGCAACCCGGCGTACGGCGTTCTGTCCGGCCAGCAGGTCCTCCGGGCCGGCCACCGGGCGCAACCCAGCCGCCTCCAAGTCGCGTGGGTCGAAGCCCTGGGCGTGCCGAGCGAGTACGGCGATCTCAGCGTCGCGGGGCGGGATGTCCAGCGTCACCTTCAGCAGGAACCGGTCCAGCTGCGCCTCGGGCAGCGGGTAGGTGCCCTCGTACTCCACCGGGTTCTGGGTGGCGGCGACGACGAACGGAACCGGGAGCTTGCGCGGCTCACCGTCCACAGTGACCTGCCGCTCCTCCATTGCCTCCAGCAACGCTGCCTGCGTCTTCGGCGGCGTCCGGTTGATCTCGTCCGCCAGCAGGATGTTCGTGAACACAGGGCCCGGCCGGAACTCGAACTCGCTCGTCTTCGCGTCGTACACCAGCGACCCGGTCACGTCACCCGGCATCAGGTCGGGGGTGAACTGCACGCGCTTGGTGTCCAGCCGCATCGCCGTCGACAGCGCCCGCACCATGAGCGTCTTCGCCGTACCCGGGACGCCCTCCAGCAGTACGTGGCCACGGCAGAGCAGGGCGAGTACCAGTGCGGTCACAGCAGTGTCCTGGCCGACCACCGCCTTGCCGATCTCGGTCCGGAGCGCGACCAGCGCCTGCCGGGCCTGGTCCGCGGTGACCTCGGTAGTCGTCACGGGTGTCGTACCTCCTGCGTCAGTACGTCGAGTTCCTGGGACAAGGACATCAGAGCGGCGTCAGTGAGCGGCGGCAGGCCGTAGAGCAGCTCGTACAGCATGGCTGGGTCCCGGCCGGTGCGTGCGGCGACAGTCGCGACCACGGCCGACGGATCGGCCCGCCGCGGGATGCCGTGCGCCTCGTGCAGCTGGCCGAGTGCGGACTCGCGCAAGGCCGACGCGGCGCGGTCGCGGGCCCGTGAGCGTCGGTAGAGCCTGGCCCTGCCCTCGGTCGTCTCAGCCGCGTGCACGATCACCGGCAGCCGCTCTGCCACCACAGGGCCGAGCCGCCGCCCGCGCCAGATCGCTACGACCAGTACGGCGAACGCCAGCGCCCAGGCGATGTAGCGGACATCAGGCGGGATCAGCTGTGCGCTGCTCTCGCCGTCTGAGTCGGGGTAGTCCGACTCCCACTGCGGCAGGTACCAGGTCAGGTCCTGGTGCGTGCCGAGCAGGTTGAGCGCCAACGCCGCGTTGCCGTCCTCCGCGAGCCGGTCGTTGATGAACGACGACGGCGTACCGATCACGTCGACGAGCCGGTCGCCGACCTGCAGCCGGATGACGGTGTTGTTGATGCCGTCGCCGTAACAGGTGGTCGCGCCCTCAGGAGCGGAGTACGTCGGTCCGTTGACGGTGACCGTGCCGGCCTTCACCGCGGCGGGAAGCTCACAGCCAGGCTGACGGCTGCGGACGGCCAGCGAGTTGCCAGTCGGCCGTACACCGGGCGCCAGAGCGTCCAGAGCGCGACTGCCGGGCCGCATCAGGATGACGTGGCTCCACTGCGCCTCTGCGATCCGCCGCCAGTCCCCGTCGTCCAGTGAGCCACCTGGGCCGATGAGGAGCGTGCTGCCGCCTCCTGCTTGTACGGCGTCGTTCAGCGACTCTGTGCCGTGCACGTCGACGTTGTGGTCCTCCAGCAACGCTGCCAGCGCCCGTGCTCCCGTGGACTCGGTGGAGTCCGGGCTGAACTGTCCTGACGTCCGTGCGGTCGTTGCGATCAGGACAACGATCGCAGCCAGCACAATGAGGCCAGTGACGAGGAGCGGTGTCCGCAACGCACGCCAGCTCTCGCCAACGCTCCGCCCGACCGGCGTACTCATGCAGCCACCCGTGCAGTCCGCGCCGCGTCATCAGCAGCCACGACAACGGCGTACCGCTCCGGCGTTCCAGGGCGGTTGCCGTAGACAACCTCCGTGAACACCAGTGCGGCCGGCTGCAGTGGATCCCGAAGTACAGGTGCCGCTCGCGACGCATCAGCAACGACCTCGTACGCCGTACGTCCGGCCCGCTCGTCCAGCACGGTCCGCTCGGTCAGCTCCGCTACACACGCCCGGAAGCGGCTGCGGATCGCCAACGCGAGGTCTCCGGCCGCAGCCTCCCGCTCCGCCAGCGCGCGGTACTCCGCGGCGCTCTGCGGACGGGTGGTGTCGAAGACGGCCTGGGCCTTCACCCTCCGGCTGGTTCGCAGTACGCCGGACCGCCAGAGCACCACGACCACCACAAGGACCAGCAGACCGATCAGCATGGTCAGGCCGGCGTGGCCGTTGGGTGACGAGCCGGTGAGGCTGTCCAGCAGGTCTCCGATCCAGTCCACCACCTTGCCGAGGGCCCGCTCGATCAGCGAGCCGGAGTCCCGGTACGCGGACTTGGACAGCTCCTTGGCCGCCTCCTGGGCGGCCTGGTCCCGGTCGATGTCGACCGGCGGCTCCAGCGGGAAGAAGGTCACGAAGAAGGTCACACGGTCTCCTCGAACCGCAGGGCCGGCCGCATCCACAGGTCGAGACCTTCCCGGCGGACCCGGAGGTCGAGGTAGATCAGGGCCTGCACGGCGGACATGAACGCCAGGCTCGCGATCAGCGTCATCAGCGTCGCGATCCCCGCCGCCACGCCCAGCACGATCGTCACCACCACGGCACCGGTGCTGTCACTCAGATCGGCCCACGCGCCGACGGTGACGATCAGCGCGGTCACACCGAACTGCAGCGCGTAGCCGATGATGTTCACCACCAACCCGCCGAACAGCAGGATCCCGAACACCCGCCAGAACTTGCCCTTCACGAGCTGCCAGGACCGCCGCAGCGCACCCCAGACACCCACCCGGACCGGGATGTACAGACCGATATCCGGTGCGTGCCGGCCTTCCATCAGCACCACGGTGCCCGCGAGCACCAGCCGGATACCGAAGATCAGCACCAGGATGCCGCCGACGAACATCATCGCCAGCGCTGCGGCTCCAGCCGCCGCGGAAGAGACCGCCGCGTCCGCTCCGGCGCCGATACCGAGCACCGCGAGTCCCCAGCCGCCGATCAGCAGCATGAACGACAGGGACTGCACCAGACCGACAGCAGCAAGTGCGGGCAGCGCAGGTCGCACCAGCCGCATCAGCTCGCGTGGACCGGCCCGATGCGCCAGCTGGCTCCGCACCGCCGCCAGCGCGATGATGCCGGCCAGCATGCTCGACACCACCGAGAACAGCACCACCTGTACGCCGTACGTGAGCAAAAGCGCCGCACCGGCCTGCCCGAACGGATCCTCCGTCCCGAAGAACCCGCCGAGCCCACCCGGTACGGCGACCTCGGTCAGAACGGCCTGCACCGCGACCAGGGCGATCCCGGCCAGCACCGGCAGCCCCAGCATGATCGTCTTGTTGTCGGAGATGGTCCGGGCGGCGTTGTCGAGCAGATCCGCCGGGAGCCACGGCCGCAGCGGCTCGGTCGCCACGTCGTCGTGCAGGCGCATACTCTGGTCGGCCACTGCGTACCTCCTCCCGGTGACTGTCTTGGGTGAACCGTCGTACCAGCCGGCACGTGAGTTGTGGTGAACCCCCGCCGTGCACCATGATCACAGCCCAACTCGGGGTCATACGGCGATCCGGCGTGTGCAGTACCGGGGGAATGGGACACTATCCGTAGTGCGTACGGCCTGGCACCCGCCGGGCGCACCCCGAGCAGTCGAATCGGTCGGCAGCGGACGGCAAGGAGCTAAGGGCGTGGCAGACGGTAACCGGACGATGCGGGGCCGCATCCTCATCGTCGACGACGACACAGCGTTGTCGGAGATGCTCAGCATCGTGCTGCGCAACGAGGGCTACGACACTTATCTGGTCGCAACCGGTGACAAGGCGGTACCGGCGTTCCGGGAGTTCAAGCCCGATCTGCTGCTGCTCGACCTGATGCTGCCCGGTATGGACGGGATCGACGTCTGCCGGGCGATCCGGGCGGAGTCCGGCGTGCCGATCGTGATGCTGACCGCCAAGAGCGACACCGTCGACGTGGTGCTCGGGCTGGAGTCCGGCGCCGACGACTACGTGGTCAAGCCGTTCAAGCCGAAGGAGCTGGTGGCCCGGATCCGGGCCCGGCTGCGCCGGATGGACGAGCCCGGCCCGGAGTCGCTGACCATCGGCGACCTCACCATCGACGTCGCCGGCCACTCGGTGAAGCGGGCCGGCGAGACGATCCAGCTGACGCCGCTGGAGTTCGACCTGCTGGTCTGCCTGGCGTCGAAGCCCTGGCAGGTGTTCACCCGCGAGGTGCTGCTGGAGCAGGTCTGGGGCTACCGGCACGCCGCCGACACCCGGCTGGTGAACGTGCACGTCCAGCGGCTGCGCTCCAAGATCGAGAAGGACCCTGAGCACCCGGAGATCGTGGTCACGGTCCGCGGTGTCGGATACAAGGCGGGTGCGGACTGATCGAGTACGGACGCGGCCAAGAGTCGCAGGCTGCCGCCGACGACTCCGGTGTGGACCCCGGCACCGAGGTACACACCGGACAGATCGCCGACCATCAGGGTGGGCAGCCGACGGCACCGCCCGAGCAGGAGGTGGCCGAGTCCCGCGGGACGGAACTGGTGACCGTCGCCGCGGTGGACTGGTCTGCCCAGCCGCAGCCACTCTGGCGGACCCACCCCAAGCACTGGCCGGACATCTGGCGGCGGTCCATCCAGGCGCGGATCGTCACCGGCACCCTGCTGATGTCGACGCTGGTCCTGATCCTGGTCGGCTGGGTGATGATGAGCCAGGTCACCGACGGTGTCCTGGAGTCCCGCCGCGACAGCGCCCAGGCAGAGGTCCGCGCGCAGCTCCAGCAGCTGACCGTGCGGATCGACGCCGCCAACCGCAACACCGTCAACCAGGAGCTGTCCAAGCTGGTCCTGGGCTCCAACCGCCCGGGCCTGTACGACGTCCTGCTGGTGCCGACCGACCAGGCGGCGTCCAACGCGATCCGCTACACCGGACTGGTCGACAGCAACTCGATCCCGCAGCCGCTGGCCTCCTCCGTGGTGAGTGACGGCTCCAAGCTGTGGGACACGTACACGCTGATCAACTACCGGGAGAGCCCGAGCGTCCCGGGGCTGGTGATCGGTTCGCAGATCCGGATCGACTCGACCGGCGACAAGTACGCGATCTACTTCCTGTTCCCGCTCACGGCGCAGCAGGAGACCCTGGACGTCGTACAGCGGGCTCTGGTGACCGCGGGTCTGTTGCTGATCGTTCTGCTGGGTGCTGTGGCCTGGCTGGTCACCCGGCAGGTCGTGACGCCGGTGCGGATGGCCCGGCGCATCGCTGAGCGGCTGGCGGCCGGCAAGCTCGAGGAGCGGATGCAGGTCCGCGGCACCGACGACCTGGCGCGGCTGGCGGTGTCGTTCAACAAGATGGCCTCCAACCTGCAGCGGCAGATCCGCCGGCTGGAGGAGCTCTCCCGGCTGCAGCGCCGGTTCGTGTCGGACGTGTCCCACGAGCTGCGGACGCCGCTGACCACGGTCCGGATGGCCGCCGACCTGCTGCACGAGAGCCGTGACCAGTTCGACCCGATCAGCCGCCGCTCGGTGGAGCTGCTGCAGAACGAGCTCAACCGGTTCGAGGAGCTGCTCGCCGACCTGCTGGAGATCAGCCGGTTCGACGCCGGAGCGGCCGCC
Organism: Kribbella speibonae; assembly: GCF_004331375.1. Classification (NCBI taxonomy): domain Bacteria; kingdom Bacillati; phylum Actinomycetota; class Actinomycetes; order Propionibacteriales; family Kribbellaceae; genus Kribbella; species Kribbella speibonae. The sequence continues at coordinate 504,362 of NZ_SJKC01000003.1, forward strand.
CTCGACCTGGAGGACGTCGACCTGCGCGACATCGTCAACCGGGTCCTCGAGAACCACGAGACCCTGCTGGACCGCAAGGGCTGCCCGGTCGAGCTGGACATGCCGAGGCCGTGCCGGGCCAAGGTCGACTCCCGCCGGATCGAGCGGATCCTGCGCAACCTGATCGGCAACGCGATCGAGCACAGCGAAGGCCTGCCGATCAAGATCAGCACGGCGTACGACGACGATGCCGCCGCGGTGGCCGTCCGCGACCACGGGGTCGGGTTCCGGTCCGAGGAGGCGGAGATGGTGTTCAGCCGGTTCTGGCGGGCCGATCCGGCCCGGGCCCGGACCACGGGTGGCACCGGTCTCGGCCTGTCGATCGCGCTCGAGGACGCCCGGCTGCACGGCGGCCGCCTGGACGCGTGGGGTTCGCCCGGCGACGGCGCGTACTTCCGCCTGACCCTGCCGCGCCGCCCGGACGTGGCGCTCACCGGCTCGCCGCTGCCACCGCGCCCGGCCGACGCGACCCGGGTCGTCACCGAGCTCGTCGACGTCGGTGCGCCGTACCAGAAGCTGAGCGGCGGTGAGGAGCTGTGAGACGCCGGCTGCTCGGAGTACTGCTGGCCGTGGCGCTGCTCGGCGGCTGCGCGACCGTGCCGACCAAGGGCACCGTCCGCAACGGCGAGCGCCAGGGCCTCGCACCGGACCTGGGCGGCGTCGGCGTCGAGGCGAAGCCACCGCGGGCGAACGTCGACGACATGTCCATCGTCAGCGGCTTCCTGGAGGCGATGTCGGACTCCCAGGCGTACGACGTGGCGCGGCAGTACATGACCCCGGAGGCCGCGGGGCAATGGAAGCCGGAGTCGCAGACCGTGGTGTACGACCAGAACCCCGAGTCACTGACCCGGAAGGAGGGCGGGATCCAGCTGACCGCCAAGAAGATCGCCACGATCGGTGCGCGCGGTGAGTGGACCCCGGCCGCGTCGAACGAGAAGGCCGACTTCTTCTTCCAGCTGAAGAAGGTCGACGGGCAGCTCCGGGTCGCCAAGGCGCCCCCGGGCGCGTACCTGGGCAGCAACCAGGTCGACCTGAAACTCGCCCCCCGGGACCTGTACTTCTTCAACCAGCCCAGGAACCTGCTGGTGCCGGACCAGGTCTGGCTGCCGCAGAACCTCCCGTCCGGCCAGGCCGCGACGCAGCTCATCCAGGAGCTGCTGAAGGGCCCGACCACGCGGCTGGGCAACGGCGTCGTCTCCATCGCACCGCCCGGCACCGAGGTGCAGGTGTCGGTCCCGGTGGACCTCGGCGTGGCCACCGTGGCGCTGAACGACACCGCCGGATCGCTCCGCGACCAGGACCGGCGGCTGCTGGCGGCGCAGATCGTCTGGACGCTCAACCAGCTCAATCTCCGGGCCAAGATCACCGTCGGCGGCGCGCCGCTGCTGCCGGACGAGCCGGAGGTGCTGCCGTTCACCAACTTCAGCGCGTACGACCCGCAGGCGTCGGTCGGTGCGATGACCAAGCTGTACGGGCTGCTGGCGGAGAAACCGCAGCGGATCGTCGGACTGGACGGGTCCTCGAACATCTCCGCCGAGCCGCTGAACTCAGGCCCGTTGGCGCTCTACAAGGCACGGGCCTTCGCGGTCACGCTGGCGGGCGACGCCGGGGCGATCGTCACCGCTGACGGTCACAAGGTCGTCTACGGGAAGCTGGAGCCGGCCGACAACGCCGGCAAGGTGACCCCGATCCAGGTCGAAGGGAAGACCTTGACGCCGAGCTTCGACGGCCAGGACAACCTGTGGTTCCTGGACAGGGCCGACAGCGACCACCCGCGGCTGCGCGTCCGCCGTGACGACGGGCGTCTGGTCTCGGTCGCGACCGACTTCGGGAAAGACACTCCGGTCGCTCTGAGGATGGCGCCGGACGGTGTCCGGGCGCTGCTGGTGATGCACAGCGCGGCCACCCGGCAGAACTATGTCCAGACCGCGACGGTTCAGACCACGGACGGCGGCAAGCAACTGATGCTGCGGGAGTTCCGGCAGCTGAGGCTGCAGCTGACCAACATCACGGACGCGGCCTGGGACAAGCAGAACATCATCGTGATCGGGTCCGGCAACGCGGCGCCCCAGGCCTGGCTGGTCAGCACGGACGGCTCCAGCCTGCAGTTGCTGCCGGGTTCGGCGCCGGGCTTCGTCCCCGAACACGTCGCGTCGAACACGCACAAGGACACGCTGCCGGTGATCCAGGACGACGCCGGCCGCATCCACTGGCTCAGCAAGGACCTTGGCTGGGTCTCCATGGACTCCGACAACAGCGAGGCCACCATCATCCCCACCTACCCCGGCTGATCCCCGGCTGACCCGGTTGTCCACAGGCTCGGGCGGCCGGGGTTGCGGGGGCCGCCGCGGATCGTGGACCGTGAGGTGGTGCGCGGGTGGGACGGGTGCGTGGACCTGGTGCTCGGCGGGCGGTGCGCGGGCTGCACGCGACCCGGCGTCACTCTCTGTGGTGGTTGCCGTCGGCTACTGACCGAACTGACTCCGTTCCGTACATGGCCTGACCCGCGTCCACCCGGTCTCGCGCCCCCGACCGCCGCCGCGCCGTACGCCGGGGAGCTCCGGAACCTGATCCTCGCGCACAAGGAGCACGCGCGGTACGCCCTTGCCAGGCCACTCGGTGAGCTGCTGGCGAACGTCGTACGGGCGGCCCTGGAGCAGCGGCAGGCGGCGTGGATCTGCCCGGTGCCGTCGCCGCGGGCAACGGTCCGCCGGCGCGGGCACGACCCGCTCGGGCGGATGACGAAGGCAGCCGTCAGATCCCTGCGCAGACAGGGAATCGACGCCCGGACGGCCGCCGCGCTGCGGGTCGTGGGACGTCCCGACGACCAGGCCGGGTTGTCCGCGGAACGCCGTACCGCGAACCTGGACGGGGCGTTCGGGCTGCGTTCGCGCTGGGCTGAAACGCTGATCGATCAACCGGTCCTGCTGGTCGACGACGTGATCACCACCGGATCCACGCTCAGCGAGGCCTGCCGCGCCTTGGAATCCCGGGGAATCCAGGTCCTCGGCTGTGCGCTGCTCGCGGCGACCTCGCGACACCGGACGTCTGGTTCATGAGAACTTCCCTACCGGTTTTCGCCGAAGCCGACTAGCGTTGGCTTATGACACCCGCTAGGGCTTGTCGGGCAGTGGAGTGGTGGAGGACCGGATCAGCCGGATTCCTCGCCACCGGGTCCGACGGGTTCGACAGCGGGTGTTCTCGTTTCGGGCACCGTCACCACGAGTACGGGGGTCCGAACACGTAAAAGAAGTCGCCGATCGATGGAGGTTTCCGTGGACGTCGTTGTCAAGGGTCATCACTGCGAGGTCAGTGACCGCTTCCGGCAGTACGTCGAGGAAAAACTCGAGCGGATCGAGAAGGTCGATCACCGGGTACTGCGGTGCGAGGTGGAAGTCAGCCAGGAGAAGAACCCGCGACAGCACGATCGGGCGATGCGTGTCGAGCTCACCATGTACACCAAGGGTCCGGTGGTCCGCGCAGAGGCGTGCGGGGAGACCAAGCAGGCAGCGTTCGACGTCTGCCTGGACCGGCTCCGGTCCCAGGTCCGCAAGGCGGCCGACCGCCGCCGTGTGCACCGTGGTGAGCGTGCGCCGGAAGGCCTGCGGCACGTGAACGCGAAGCAGCCGCTCAACGGCAACGCACCTGTAGTGGAGGAACCAGTCGCCGAGGACGAGGTGGCGACGCACAAGTACGGATCTCTCCTGGTCACCGGCGACGGACCGCTGGTGATGCGCGAGAAGACCCACACCGCCAAGCCGATGACCCTGGACCAGGCGCTCTACGAGCTCGAACTGGTCGGGCACGACTTCTACCTGTTCGTCGATGCCGACGAGAACCAGCCCAGTGTCGTCTACCGGCGCCGCGGCTACGACTACGGCGTCATCCGGCTGGCCGTCTAGGACCTCAGGAGGTGCACGGACGAAGGGGCCCGGGCGATCCGCCCGGGCCCCTTCGCTGTGGTGTTCAGGTCAGCTGTCGATCTGCTGCTGCAGTTCGGCGGCGTACGTCGCGACCTCGGCGTACACGCCCGGGTTGCCGGCGTCCGCGCAGCCGATGCCCCACGAGACGACGCCGAACAGGCGGCCGTTCAGGACCAGCGGGCCACCGGAGTCGCCCTGGCAGGAGTCCTTGCCGCCTTCCTCGTAGCCGGCGCAGATCTCGCCGTCGGCGGTGTAGCCCTCACTCGCGTACGCCTTCTCGCAGTACGCGTCGCCCAGCACCGGTACGTCGACCTTCTGGAACGTGTCCGCGGGGCCGGTACCTTCGGTCTCGCCCCAGCCGTACACGATCGAGGCCGCGCCGGCCGCGTCGGCCGCCTTGTCGGTCTCCAGCGCCAGCGTGTCGACACCCTCGAACGGCGTCGCCAGCGTCATCACGGCCACGTCGTGACCGGGCGACTTACCGTACTCCGGGTCCACCCAGATGCTGCTGATCTTCGATTCCTTGCCGACGGACTTGTCGCTCAGGTCGTCACGGCCCTGAATGGCGGTGTACGTCGATGCGGCCTCCTGCGCGCAGTGCGCCGCGGTGACGATCTTGTTCGCCTTCACCAGCGTCGAGCCGCACCACTCGAGGTTCGGGGACGGCGAGCCGCTGTTCGACAGCTGAATGGCCCACGGGGTGTCGGCGGTGTGGGCGATGGTGCCGCCGACGATGCGGGTCTTGGGTCCGTCGGGCGACTGCGCGGCCGATGCGGAGCCTGCGACGGCCACCGCACCGAGGGACGCCGCGGCGAGTACGCCGGCCGCGAGGGCAGCGCGGACCGCATGCTTCTTTCCTGTCATGCCTCACTCCAGGGTGATAGGGGCCGCACGGGCGGACGGCCTCCTCGCAGGTTCCCTCGAACACCATCCGTAGCGCACCTCCCACTTTGGGTAACACCAGAGTTATGTCCGCATGTCTTTGAGAACCCACCAACCGTTTTCGGGCCGCGGAAATGGTTGGTGGGTTCTCAAAGACGGGGCGGGACTGTCGGTGGCCTCCGGCAGAATCTGCGGCATGACGACGCAGTTGCAGCTCTCGACGGCTCAGGCGCGCCGGGTGGCGCTCGCGGCGCAGGGCTTCACGGACCCGCGCCCCAAGGGCGTCGCCGACATGCGGGCCCTCAGCCGGGTGCTGGGCCGCATCGGGCTGATCCAGATCGACTCGGTCAACGTGCTGAGCAGGACGCAGTACCTGCCGCTCTACTCCCGGCTCGGCCCCTACCCGCGCGACCTGCTGGACCGGGCGGCCGGGAAGGCTCCGCGCCGCCTGGTGGAGTACTGGGCGCACGAGGCGTCGCTGATCCCGGTCGAGACGCACCCGCTGATGCGCTGGCGGATGGCCCGGGCGACGACCGAGGCGTGGGGCGGCCCGCGATCGATCGCGAAGGAGCGGCCGGACCTGATCAAGCAGGTGCTCGCCGACGTCCGGAACCACGGTCCGCTGACCGCCCGCGAGATCGACGACGACGTCGAGCGGGCCCGCGACAACTGGGGCTGGAACTGGTCCGACGTGAAGCGCGCCCTCGAGTTCCTGTTCTTCGCGGGCGAGATCACGGTCGCCCGCCGCAACCAGCAGTTCGAGCGGCTGTACGACGTACCCGAGCGGGTGCTGCCCCGCGCGGTCGTGGAGACGCCGACCCCGACACTCGACGAGGCGCACCGCGGGCTGGTGTCGATCGCGGCCCGGGCCCACGGGGTGGCTACCGCGCAGTGCCTGCGTGACTACTTCCGGACGGCGCCCGCACCGACGCAACAGGCGATCGCCGAGCTGGTCGAGGAGGGTGAGCTGGTCCCGGTCCGGATCGACGGCTGGAAGCGCCCGGCGTACCTGCACCGCGATGCGCGGCAGCCGCGGCGGGTGAACGCGCGGGCCCTGGTCAGCCCGTTCGACTCACTGGTGTACGAGCGCACCCGGACCGAAGTCCTCTTCGACTTCCGGTACCGGATCGAGATCTACGTGCCGGCCGAGAAACGCGTCCACGGGTACTACGTGCTGCCCTTCCTGCTCGGAGACCGGCTGGTCGCCCGGGTCGACCTCAAGGCGGACCGGCCCGGCGGGGTGCTGCTCGTCCAGGCGGCGCACGCGGAGCCGAAGGCGCCGGTGGAGACCGCCGAGGAGCTGGCCGCGGAGCTCGTCCAGCTGGCCGGATGGCTCGGGCTGGACCAGGTCCGGGTGGCCGGCGGCGGTGACCTGTCGCCAGCGCTCAGTGACGCTCTGCGCGGTTCCTGAGGACCAGCTGGGAACTTTCGAGGCCGCTCGGACGTGGGTCGAGTAGGGCCCTGACACCCTCGGGGGCACGCTGCGGGCGTGGCTTGGCACACCCGGCCCCGTACGATGGGGGACGCACGCCTTCCCGGTGGGTCGGCCGTGCCCTGTCGGCGTTCGGCCGCAACCCAGGCTTCAGCAGCAAGGAGTGAACTCCCCACCATGAAGGTTGTCGACAAGGTCCTGCGGATCGGCGAGGGCAAGATCCTGCGCCAGCTGCAGGGCATCGCGAAGATGGTCAACTCCATCGAGGACGACTTCGTCAACATGTCCGACGAGGAGCTGCGCGCGCAGACCGCGGAGTTCAAGGAGCGGCACGAGAACGGGGAATCCCTCGACGCGCTGCTCCCGGAGGCCTTCGCGGTGGTCCGGGAGGCCGCCAAGCGGACGCTGCACCAGCGGCACTACGACGTCCAGATCATGGGTGGGGCCGCGCTGCACCTGGGCAACATCGCGGAGATGAAGACCGGTGAGGGCAAGACCCTGGTCGGCACCCTCCCGACGTACCTGAACGCGCTGTCCGGCAAGGGCGTGCACGTGGTCACGGTGAACGACTACCTGGCCAAGTACCAGGCCGAGTGGATGGGCCGGGTGTACCACTTCCTCGGCCTCGACTACGGCGTGATCCTGCCCGAGATGACCCCGGCCGAGCGCCGGATCGCCTACGCCAAGGACATCACGTACGGCACCAACAACGAGTTCGGCTTCGACTACCTGCGCGACAACATGGCGGGCAGCATCGAGGACTGCGTCCAGCGCGAGCACAACTACGCGATCGTGGACGAGGTGGACTCGATCCTGGTCGACGAGGCCCGGACCCCGCTGATCATCTCCGGCCCGGCCGAGGACAGCCAGCGCTGGTACGTCGAGATGGCCCGGATCGCGAACACGCTGAAGGCCTGGACGCTGGCCGACGAGGCGGAGCTGAAGCGGAAGAACCCGCGGGTCACCGACCTCGAGATCGACGAGACCAAGCGCCGGGTCGCCGACTACGACGTGGACGAGAAGAAGCGGACCGTCGCGATCCTCGAGCGCGGGATCGAGAAGGTCGAGGACCGGCTCGGTATCGACAACCTGTACGAGTCGGCCAACACCCCGCTGATCAGCTACCTGAACAACGCGCTGAAGGCCAAGGACCTGTTCCACCGGGACAAGGACTACGTGGTGGTCGACGACGGCGAGGTCCTGATCGTCGACGAGCACACCGGCCGGACGCTGCACGGCCGCCGCTACAACGAGGGCCTGCACCAGGCGATCGAGGCCAAGGAAGGCGTCGAGATCAAGGAGGAGTACCAGACCCTCGCGACGATCACGCTGCAGAACTACTTCCGCCTCTACTCCAAGCTGGCCGGCATGACCGGTACGGCGATGACCGAGGCGAACGAGTTCTCCAAGGTCTACAAGCTCGGCGTGGTGCCGATCCCGACCAACAAGCCGATGATCCGGGTCGAGGAGCGGGACCTGATCTTCCGCACCGAGGACGCCAAGTTCGACGCGGTGGTCAAGGACATCGTCGACGCGCACTCGACCGGGCAGCCGATCCTGGTCGGCACCACGTCGGTGGAGAAGTCCGAGCGGCTGTCCCGGCAGCTGCTCAAGGAGAACATCAAGCACGAGGTGCTGAACGCGAAGCAGCACGCGCGCGAGGCGGCAATCGTCGCCGAGGCCGGCCGTAAGGGCGCGGTCACGGTGGCCACCAACATGGCCGGCCGTGGTACCGACATCATCCTCGGCGGGAACCCGGAGTTCCTCGCCGACAAGGAGCTGCGCGCTCGCGGCATCGACCCGGCCGAGGACATCGAGCAGTACGAGGCCGAGTACCCGGAGATGCTCGAGCAGTTCGAGAAGCAGGTGAAGGAGGAGCAGGAGGAGGTCCGCGAGCTCGGCGGCCTCTACGTCCTCGGCACCGAGCGGCACGAGTCGCGGCGGATCGACAACCAGCTCCGCGGTCGCGCCGGCCGTCAGGGCGACCCGGGCAAGTCACGGTTCTACCTGTCGCTGGAGGACGACCTGATGCGGCTGTTCAAGCGCGAGATGGTCGACTGGGCGATGTCGCGGAACAACGACGACAGCCAGCCGCTGGAGAACAAGGTCGTCACGAAGGCGATCGCGTCGGCGCAGGGCCAGGTCGAGGCGCAGAACTTCGAGACCCGGAAGAACATCCTCAAGTACGACGACGTGATGAACCGGCAGCGGCACGTCGTGTACGACGAGCGCCGCCGCGTGCTCGAGGGCGCCGACCTGCGCGACCAGGTCAGCGACATGCTCGAGGAGACCGTCACCGGGTACGTGCAGGGCGCGACCGCGGACGGGTTCGCCGAGGACTGGGACCTGGATGCGCTGTTCACCGCGATGAAGACGCTGTACCAGTCGGAGCTCACCGAGGAGGAGCTGATCGAGGAGGCCGGCGGCGAGAAGGCCGGTCTGACCCAGGACTTCCTGGTCGAGCGCTTCCTCGAGGACGCGACCGCGGCGTACGAGCGCCGTGAGGAGCTGCTCGGCGAGGAGGCGATGCGCGAGCTGGAGCGTCGCGTCGTACTGAGCGTCCTGGACCGCAAGTGGCGCGAGCACCTGTACGAGATGGACTACCTGCGCGAGGGCATCGGCCTGCGGGCGATGGCGCAGCGCGACCCGCTGGTCGAGTACCAGCGCGAGGGTTACGACATGTTCGCCTCGATGATGGAGTCGATCAAGGAGGAGTCGGTCGGCTTCATCTTCAACGTCGAGGTGGACATCGAGGCGATGCGCGCCGAGATGGAGCTCGCGAACGAGGCGGCGCTCGCGGACGAGGACAACCTCCAGGGCCGCCGGATCCAGGACATCCTCGCCTCGGGCCCGGCCGCCGCGGAGCTCGTCGACGGTGACGAGGAGCGGCCGCAGGACACGCCGCGGCCGCGGGACACGCCGCGCCTGCGGGCGAAGGGCCTCACCAACGAGCCCCGTCCGCAGCGGTTGACCTACTCGGCGCCGACGATCGACGGTGACGACGAGGTCGCGATGCACCAGGACGCCGTCGAGGAAGGCACCCTGCAGTACGCCGGTACGCCGCGTAACGCCGCCTGCCCCTGTGGCTCCGGCAAGAAGTACAAGCGCTGCCACGGCGACCCTCAGTCGGACGTCTACAAGTTCTGAGCAACGCCTCCAACAGCCGGCCCGCCTTGTGCGGGCCGGCTGTTGTTTGTGTGGTGGCGGCCATGGCGGCGGAGGGCTGGTGTGTGGTGCTCTGGGGTGTATGTGGCTGAGTGAGCGGTTCGGAGTGACGGTTCCGGTGGTTGGGGCGCCGATGGCGAATGTGAGCGGCGGGCAGTTGACCGCGGCGATCTCCGCGGCCGGTGGACTGGGGATGCTGGGGGCCGGCTCAGCCGTCACAGCGGACTGGATCCGCACCGAGGGCGCGATCGCGGCGGCGGGCGGGACGCCGTACGGGATCGGGTTGATGGCGTGGTCGGTGAAGGACCATCCCGAGCATCTGGAAGCGGTGCTGGAGTTGCGGCCCGCGCTCGTGTCGTTGAGCTTCGGGGATTACGCGCCGTACGTCGGAACGCTGCAGGAGGCCGGGATCGTCGTCGCGACCCAGGCCGGCACGGTCGCGGATGCGCGGGACGCGGTGGACGCGGGCGTGGACCTGATCGTTGCCCGGGGCGCCGAAGCCGGCGGGCACGGGCGCAACGCGGTGGCGACATTGCCGCTGCTGCAGGCGATCCTCGACGTGACCGACCTGCCCGTGCTCGCGGCCGGCGGGATCTCCGGTGCCCGTGGCCTGGCTGCCGTGATGGCCGCCGGCGCGGTCGGCGGCTGGATCGGTACGGCGTTCCTGACCTGCGTCGAGGCGCAGACGAAGGAACCCGCGAGGCAGCGCATCATCGAGGCGGACGAGACCGAGACCGTCTACGGCACCGTGTTCGACGCCGCCTCGCGCGCCGGCTGGCCGGACGAGTTCGGCGGCCGCGCGCTCCGCAACGCCTTCTTCGACACGTGGGAAGGACACGAGGAGGAGCTGAAGACCAAGGACTCGGCCCACGACCTGTGGGTCGAAGGGGCCGCCGACCCGGCCCGCGCGTCCATCTACGCGGGCCAGGGCGTCGGCGCACTGACCGGACAGCCGACCGCGGCCGAGGTCCTCGCCGGTTTCGCGACGTACCGCGACTACCTGAGCGCCGCCCTCAACGACGGGTCCAAGTAGTTGCGGTGAGCAAGCACCAGGTCGTTGCACAGCTCCCAGATCTGCTCGACGGGTAGCGCGGCCGCGGTCGCCGGGTCGACCATGACGGCCTGCCGGATCGCCCGCGGATCCTCCTCGATCGCTGCCTGTACGGCGAGTTCGGCGACGCCGAGGTAGGCGCGGTTGAGGGCCGCGCACTGTGCCGGGAGGGCACCGACCGCGGTCGGCCGGACACCGGACGCGTCCACCAGACAAGGGACCTCGACGACCGCACCGGACTGCAGGTTGGGGATCAGGCCGGTGTTCGGGACGTTGCCGTAGACCGTCCGGGATGTGCCGGTGACGATGCTGTGGATGATCTGCGGCGCGTACTCCATCGTGGGCTCGACCTCGACGGGATCGCCGGTCTTGAGGGCGTTGCGGGTGTGCTCGTACGACGCGAGATTCTCCGCGACGATGTCGAGGTACGCCCCGATCGGCAGCCGGAGCCGCTCGACCTCACGGGCGTGGCCGAGGTACCACGGCACGTACTCCGCGGAGTGCTCGCTCGTCTCGGTCGGGTAGAACCCGAGCCGCCGGTACATGTCGACCCGGACGCGTCGCAGCAGTTCCGGATCCGCCGCGATCGCCTCGTCCAACCGGTCGTACAGGTTCTCGGAGCCGCGCTCGAACCGCAGTACCCAAGACTGGTGGTTCACCCCGGCGGCCAGGTACGTGACGTCGTCGTACGGTACGCCGACCAGCTCGGACAGCCCTTGCATCGTCCAGTACACCGAGTGGCAGAGCCCGACGACGTTCCGTACCCCGAGCGCCTTGAGGTACCAGACGTTCATCACCATCGGGTTGGTGTAGTTGAGCAGCCACGCGTCCGGGCAGACGTCGGCGATGTCCTGCGCGAGCCCCCGCAGGACCGGGAACGTCCGCAGCGCGCGGAAGACGCCGCCGACGCCGAGGGTGTCGCCGATCGTCTGCCGGATCCCGTACCGGGCGGGGATCTCGAAGTCGGCGTGCGTCGCCGCGTTCATCCCCACCTGCACGATGTTGATGACGAAGTCGGCGCCGTCCAGCGCCGCGCGCCGCTCGAGATGCGTGCTGATCTGCGGTACGGCGCCACGCTCCTGAGCGATGTACGCCGCCGCGGCCGCCGCTGTCTCGAGCCGCTCGGGGTCGATGTCGTGCAGAGCGATCTGCAACGGCCCGAGCTCGAGCGCGAACAGGTCGGCGAGCAGCCCCTGCGTGAACACCACACTGCCCGCGCCGATGAACGCAATCCTGGTCATGACGTCACGCTTTCCACTGCTAGGTCCCAGTCGGGTTGTGCTGCTGTGCCGCCTGCTGCGCGGGTCGAGAGCGAGCCGCACGCCGCGGCAATCGCGAGGGCGCGGTCCGGGCGGGAGCCGTTCAGTACGGCGGCCACCCAGCCGGCGTCGAAGCTGTCGCCGGCGCCGACGGCGTCGACCGTGTCCACCTTCAACGCCGGCGTCGTGATGACTCTGGAGCCGTTGTGGGCGATGGCTCCGTCGATGCCGTTCTTGACCACGACGAGGGGGCCGCGGCGGGCGAGGATGCCGGCGGCGTCTTCGACCGAGTGGTGTCCGGTGAGCGCCAGGGCCTCGGCCGCGTTGGGCAGGAAGTAGTCCGTGACCCGCAGGACCGGATCGAGGACGGTCCGGTCCCATTTCCCGGCCGGATCGTCGTTCGGGTCCAGCGACGTGGTCGCCTTCGCGGCCTTGGCCTCCTTGAAGATCCCCGCGAGTCCCGCGGCGAGCTCTGGCATCAAGTAGAACGAGGCAGCGTGCACATGTCGCACCGACCTGATGAGGCTGGGCGGCACGTCCTCCGCTGTGGTGCTGGGTAGACATCCGGGGGAGGTCAGGATCGCGCGGTCGTCCCCTGAGGTGAGGATCGTGGTCAGCGGTGTCGGCAGGTCTGGGTCGGTCACCAACGCGTCGACGTTGACGCCCCGGTCCGCGAGCGACGTACGGACGAAGTCGCCCGCCGGATCGTCGCCGACCCGGCCCGCGAAGGCGACGGTCAGCCCGAGCCGGGCCGCGCCGCACGCCATGATCGACGCCGAGCCACCGAGCACGAGCGAGCCACTGGGAACGAGCCGTTCCCGTTGGCCGAAGAGGATCGGCTGGTCGACGGGCCCGACGACCACGTCGGGGTTCGCGTCGCCGATCACGAGAAGATCGAACATTCTGGTCAGCCTTTGAGTCCGGTGGAGGCCAGCGAGCGGATGAACGCCTTCTGGGCCAGGAGGAACCCCAGCAGGACGGGCAGCACGGTGATGACGTTGCCGGCCATCACGGCCGACCACTGGGTGTGGTGCTGTCCCTGGAACGTGGTGAGTCCCAACTGGAGGGTGTAGGTGGAGTCGCTGTTGATCGCGATCAACGGCCAGGTCAGGTCGTTCCAGGTCGCGAGGAACGTCAGTACGGCGACGGTGCTCAACGCCGGCCGCGCGAGCGGCAGCACGATCGACACCAGGATCCGGAGCCGCCCGCAGCCGTCGATCCAGGCGGCCTCCTCGAGTTCGCGGGGCAGCGAGACGAAGAACTGCCGGAACAGGAACACGGACAGCGGTGTGACCAGCGACGGCACGATCAGCGCGCCGAGCGTGTCGATCAGGCCGAGCTGCTTCATCACCAGGAAGGTCGGGATCATCGTCAGCTGGAACGGGATCACCATCGTCGCCAGCATCAGCCCGAGGACCAGCTTCGACCCGGCGAACCGGATCCGCGCGAACGCGTACCCGCCGAGCGACCCGAGCACCAGGTTCGCCGTCACGGCCACCGCGGAAACGATGAGGGAATTCAGGAACCAGCGCGGAAACAACGCGTTTCCGAGCACGTACCGGTAGCCGTCGAGCTTGATCCCGTGCGGCCACAACGCCGGCGGAAAACGGTTGATTTCCGCGTTGCTCATCACCGAGCTGACCAGCAGCCAGACCAGCGGCAACGCGAACAGCACCGCCAGCGGGGCGAGGACGAAATGCCAACCGCTGATGCGCTTCATCGGGCAGCCACCCGCCTCCGGTAGATCTGCAGAGCGGCGCCGATCACGAGCAACGCGACGGCCAAGGTGTACGCCGCGGCCGCGCTGTAGCCGGCCGTGAACGTCTTGAACGCCTTCTCCCAGATGAAGTACACGATCACCGTCGTCGACCCGAGCGGCCCGCCCTTCGTGGTGACGAACACCAGGTCGAACACCTGCAACGCATTGATGGTCTGGAACAGCAGCAGGAAGACCGTCACCGGCGCCAGCGCGGGCAGCGTCACGTGCCGCAGTACGCCCCAACGACCGGCGCCGTCGATCCGCGCCGCCTCGACCAGCTCACTCGAAACCCCTTGCAGGCCGGCGAGATACACGATCACACAGAACCCGGTGCCGCTCCACAGAGAGATCGCGACCAGCAGGTACAGCGCCTGACCGGGATCGCTGAAGAACCCCTGCGCCGGCAGCCCGAGCTTGTGCAGCAGCGAGTTCGCGACACCGAATTCCGGATCCAGCACGAACGAGAACAGCACGCCCTGCGCCGCCGCCGACACCACGAACGGTACGAACACCAACGTCCGGTACAGCCCGATCAACGCGATCTTCCGGTCCAGCGCGATCGCGATCCCCAAGCCGGCGACCACGCTCAACGGTACGTACAGCGCGGTGTAGATCAGCGTGTGCGAGACAGCGGACCCGAATGCCGGGTCCTTCACCAGCGCCTTGTAGTTCGCCAGCCCGACCCATTCGCTGGGCGACACCAGATCGTTGACCTGGAACGACAGCAGCAACGACCACAGCACCGGTACGACGCTCAGTCCCAGAATGATCAGCACCGACGGACTGACGAACGCCCAGCCGGTCGCACCTTCCCCACGCATCCGCCGCTTGGGAGCCCGGGATCGTGGATCGACGGTGAACGTCCCGACCACGCTGGCCATCAGTTCGGCACCGCCAGCACCTGGTTGCACTGGTCGACGGCCTGCTTCAACGCATCCGCGGGACTCTGCTTCCCGAGCAGTACGGCCGCGATCGCCTGACCCATGTGCTCCGAGATCTGCGGGTACGTCGAGATCGTCGGCCGCACCTTCGCGGTGTCGAGGGCCGTCACGAACACGTCGAGCCCGTTCGTCGCCGCGGAATGCTTCTTCCACTCAGGCATTTCCGCGGTGGCCTTGGTGATCGGCAGGCTGCCGCCCTTGATGTCCCACTGCAGGTCCTGCGCCGGTTCGGCCAGCCAGCTGACGAACTCGGTGGCCGCCTGCACCTTGGCCTTGCCGTTGTCGAAGACCGTCCAGGTGTCCGGTCCTGAGATCGTGATCGGCTTCCCGGAGTACGACGGCAGTGGCGCGACGCCGTACTCGAGGCCGTTGTCCTTCAGTTCGGGGAGCTGCCAGGGGCCGGTGGCAACCATTCCCATCCGGCCGCCGAGGAACACCTGGTACAGCTGCTCGCTGCCCGGCTTCGGGTCGACGTACAGCGACTTGTCGGTGCGCAGCCGGTCCAGGGTTTCGAGGGCTTTCTGGCCGACCGCATCGAAGCCGACCTTCTTGCCGTCGCCGCTGACCACGTCGCCGCCGAGGTCCCAGATCATCGGCCAGATCCGCCAGACCGTGTCCTCGTCGCCGACCCCCGGCCATCCGGTGCCGAAGACGCCCTTCGCCGGGTTGGTCAGTTGTTTGGCGGTGGCAACGAAATCGTCCCAGGTCCAGCCGGCCTTCGGCGGGGCGACGCCGGCGGCCGCGAACAGCTTCTTGTTGTAGACCACGCAGAGCGAGTCGAGCAGCGCCGGAGCCGCGCGGACCTTGTCCTTCACGCTGACCGCGTCCTTCGCGGCCGGCCAGTAGTCGTCGATCTTCAGTTTGCCGGTCAGATCGGCGACCTTCGGAGACTTGGTCAGGCTGGCGAGGTCCGACCCGAAGATGTACGCGATATCCGGGTAGGACCCCGCCGCCAGACCCGCGGTGACCTTCTGCAGCATGCTGTCCGCGGTCACGCCGCCACCGCCGCCGACCACCTTGATCTTCGGGTGCGACTGGTTGAACGCGGTGATCAGGGAGTCGATCGCGGCCTTGCCGAGATCCACCTGGCCGTGCCAGAGGTCGAGGGTCACGACGCCGTCGGCGCTCTGATCCTCTTGCTTCCCGCAGGCGCCCAAGGTGCCGACGGCCGCGACGGCCGCGGCCGCGCGCAGGACGTCACGACGGGACAGGTTTCGAGCATGCTGAGACATGACGGTCTCCAGAAGGGGTGGAGGAAAAGGAGTTTCAGCAGGTCTTGCGGACGTACCCGGAGTCGCCCGGGACAGAGACGTCCACATCGCGCTGCACGATCGACAGCGTGCCGCCGTACTGCGAACACGCTTTCCGCCGACCGTTGTCGGTGTACTCGATCACGATCACGTTGTTGCCGAAGGCATCGACGTAGTCACCGCACTCGTCGTACTGGCCGCATTCCTCGGCGACCGCGAAGTCGAGGCCGACCGTGGATCGGGCGCCGGCCAGCTCGACCGTGTTCTTCTGGCCGATGGCGAGGCTCTTGCCGTGTGCGTGGGTGGCCAGCAAGGTCAGGTACGCCTTCGCCTGGCCGGCGGTGAGAAGGTTCTTCGAGCGGGTGTAGCTGTCGTAGTTGTCGGGCTCGATCGCCTTGTAGCCCTTCGCGGCGCAGCCGTCGATCCAGCCGTTGACCTTGGCGGCGATCCGGGTCCGCTTGTCCGCCGTCCGGAGGTCGAGGAGCGGTTCGCCCCAGTCCTCGTCGATCACCAGGTTGCCCGTGGCATCGCGGAGCAGCAGATCGGAGGCCCACTGGCCCTGTTCGCCGGGCTGGACCTGGAAGGCGTTGACGTAGCAGATGTTGTAGAGCCCGGCCGCCGGTGCGGCGGTCCGGTCGCGGGTGACGACCTGGACGCCGGCGGGCGGGGTGTACGCGCCGCCGATCTGGTAGTCGAACTTCGCGTGCGCCGGCGGGAGCGTGACGGCCGCGTCGGCGGGGTTTCGGGTGAGGGTGGAGGCGGTGACTGCGAGGGCGGTGGCCGCGGCTGCTACCAGCAGGCGGCGGATGAGTCTGGACACGATTGCTCCATCGGTCCCGGGGACGCGACCCCGCCTCGGGCTTCTCACCACCCTGGCGCCGGGAAACCGGACTTCAGGCCGTCGGCCTGGTACCGGCTGGGTGCGTCACTGCGGACCAGTGAATCGCTCGCCGGCGGCGCCCGTCAAGCGATCGGCTGCAAACGAGTGCGCGGAACTGCCTGGAGATTGCGGTACTGCGCAGCGCGCGAGATCTTGACAGCCTGGCTTTAAACCGGTTTAGATGCTGTTTAAACCGGTTAAAACGGAGGATCGCGTGACGAAGCGGCCGACGATCGCGGATGTGGCGCGCCGGGCCGGCGTGTCCAAGGGCTCAGTGTCGTTCGCGCTCAACGGGCGCCCCGGGCTGGCGCAGTCGACCGTGGACAAGATTCTCGCGGCCGCCGACGAGCTCGGCTGGCGGCCGAGCAACCGCGCGCGATCGCTGTCGGTCTCGAAGGCGTTCGCGCTCGGCCTGGTGATCACCCGGGATCCGGCCGTGCTGTCGTCGGACCCGTTCTTCCCGGCGTTCATCGCCGGCGTCGAGAGCGTGCTGTCGACGCGCGGCCAGGCCCTCGTGCTGCAGGTGGTCGCGGACGGCTCGGAGGCCGACGGCTACCAGCGGCTCGCGCAAGACGCGCGGGTCGACGGGGTCTTCCTGTCCGACCTCCGGCACGACGACCCGCGGATCGACCTGCTGGTCGAGCTCGGTCTGCCGGCGGTCACCCTGAACCGGCCGGACGGGGACTCGCCGTTCCCCGCGGTCACCCTCGACGACCGACCTGGTACGGGGGCGGTCGTCGAGCACCTGCTCGAGCTCGGGCACACCCGGATCGCGCACGTCGCCGGCCCGCCCGCGTTCGTGCACGCCACGGCCCGGTCCACCGCCTTCGTCGAGACACTGGCCGCAGCCGGTCTGGAGCCGCTCGCGGTCGAGACCGGTGACTTCACGGCGGCCGGCGGGATCGAGGCCACCCGGCGGCTGCTCGCGCTGCCGGAGCCGCCGACCGCCATCGTCTACGCGAACGACCGGATGGCGATCGCGGGTCTCGGCGCCGCCCAGGCCGCGGGCCTGACCGTGCCGGACGACCTGAGCATCGCCGGCTTTGACGACAGCGAGCTCGCCGAGTACGTGCATCCCGGCCTGACCACGGTCCGCGCCGACCCGTTCCGCTTCGGCGAGACGGCGGCCCAGACCCTCAACCGGGTCGTCGACGGCGAGACCGACGTACCCGACGTCGAGCTGCCGCCCGCGGAACTCGTCGTCCGCCGCTCCACTGCCCGCTTAGGAGGAACACGATGAAGGTGCAAGCTGGATTGCTGGCCGTGGTTCTGGCCGGTTCACTCGCCGCGTGCGGGAGCGGCGGTGACGGCGCTGGTGACGCCGACACCGCGGCCCAGGCCCGCGGGCCGATCACGGTCTGGTACTCGAACAACGCCGAGGAAGTGGCCTGGGGCAAGCAGATGGTCGCGGCCTGGAACGCCGAGCACGCCGACCAGAAGGTGACCGCCCAGGAGATCCCGACCGGGAAGTCGTCGGAGGAGGTGATCGGCGCCGCGATCACCGCGGGGAACGCGCCGTGCCTGATCTTCAACACCTCGCCGGCGTCGGTCTCGCAGTTCCAGAAACAGGGCGGTCTGGTGCCGCTGGACGCGTCGTACATCGAGGAGCGGTCCGGCGATGTCGCGCAGCAGTACAAGTCCGCGGACGGGAAGTACTACCAGCTGCCGTGGAAGTCGAACCCGGTGATGATCTTCTACAACAAGAAGATCTTCGCGAAGGCCGGTATCACCGATCCTTCGCTCAAGACGTACGACGAGTTCCTCGCCGCGTCGCGCAAGGTGGTCGCGTCGAAGGCCGCGAAGTTCGCGATCTACCCGGCGCCGAGCAACGAGTTCTACCAGTCCTGGTTCGACTTCTACCCGTTGTACGCCGCCGAGAGCGGCGGCAAGCAGCTGGTGGCCGACGGCAAGGCGACGTTCGCGTCCGACGAGGGCAAGAAGGTCGCGCAGTTCTGGCGGACGATGTACGCCGACAAGCTCGCGTCGCCCGAGAAGTACACCGGCGACGCGTTCGTGGACGGCACGGCGGCGATGGCCGTGGTGGGTCCGTGGGCGATCGCGACGTACAAGGGCAAGGTCGACTGGGGCGTCGTCCCGGTGCCGACGTCGTCGGGGAAGCCGGCGAACGAAATTCACACGTTTTCCGACGCCAAGAACGTGGCCATGTACTCGGCCTGCAAGAACCGCGGAACGGCCTCGGACGTGCTGAAGTTCGCGACCAGCAAGGACCAGGACGGAAAGTTCCTGGCCGCGACCGGGCAGATGCCGTTGCGGAAGGACGTCGCGTCGACGTTCGCCGACTACTTCGCGAAGAACCCCGACTACAAGACCTTCGCGGACCAGGCGTCCCGGACCGTCGAGGTCCCGAACGTGCCGAACTCGATCACGATCTGGCAGACGTTCCGTGACGCGTACTCCAAGTCCGTGATCTTCGGCCAGGAAGACACCGGTTCAGCCCTCGACGGCGCCGCCCAGAAGGTCGACCAACTCGCGAAACAGTCATGAGAAGGCGCCTCCTGGGCGATCATCCGATCGGGACCGCGTTCGTCACGCCGTACGTCGTTTTCCTCGCGGCTGTGTTCGCGTATCCGCTCGGGTTCGCGGTCTACATGTCCTTCCACGACTACTTCTTCGCGGCGCCCGGGGCGATCGTGGACCGGCCGTTCGTCGGGTTCGACAACTACGTGACGGTGCTGTCGGATCCGGCGGTACGGCGGGCGTTCGGAAACGTTCTGGTGTTTCTGGTGATCAACGTTCCGCTGACCGTGGTGCTGTCGCTCGGGCTGGCGAACGCGTTGAACGCGGCGATCCGCTGGCGCACGTTCTTCCGGGTCTCGTACTACGTCCCGTACGTCACGGCGTCCGTCGCGGTCGTCGGCGTGTGGCTGTTCCTGTTCAACTCCAACGGCCTGGTCAACTCGGTGCTCGGTCCGCTCGCGCCCGACCCGTCCTGGTTGGTGAACTCGTCGTTGGCGATGCCGACGGTCGCCATCTACGTCACGTGGAAACAGCTCGGCTTCTTCATCCTGCTGTACCTCGCCGCGCTGCAGAACGTCTCGAAGGACCTGTACGAGGCCGCGTCGATGGACGGCGCCGGCCGCTGGAAGTCGTTCCTCAACGTGACCGTTCCTGGTGTGCGGCCGGCGACCACGCTGGTGGTGCTGGTCGCGACGGTGACCGGCGCGAACCTGTTCACCGAGCCCTACCTGCTGACCGGAGGCGGCGGACCGGACGGCGCCTCCGCGTCACCGGTTCTGATCATGTACCAGCGCGGAATCGAGCAGGGCAACCCCGACGTGGGTTCGGCGATCGGCGTGCTCCTCGTCATCGGAGTCCTGGCGCTCGCGTTGATCGAGCGGCGTTTCGTGGGGAAGGAGGACGCGTGAAGCTCAAGTTCGTCGCCCTGCTGATCGGGGCCTTCGTGTTCCTGTTTCCCTTCTACTACATGCTGATCGGCTCGCTGCAGGCCGAGCCGGATCCGTCGGTTTCCGGAGCGTTTCCGTCACCCGGCAATCTGACCGGACACAACTACGCCGAGATCAACCAGGCGATCCATCTCGGCCGGTCGTTGCTCAACTCCGGGATCTTCACCGGCGGCGTGATCCTCGGGACGCTCGTGTTCGGAGTGCTCGCCGGATACGCGCTGGCCCGGCTGCAGTTCCGCGGGCGCGGCCTGGTGTTCAACCTGATGCTGCTGATCCAGGTCGTGCCGTTCCAGTTGCTGACGATCCCGCTGTACGTGCTGATCGTGCGCAGCTACGGGCTGGCGGATTCCTATCTCGGGATGATGCTGCCGTTCCTGATCAACTCCACCGCGGTCTTCGTTTTCCGGCAGTATTTCCTGCAGTTGCCGGCCGAATTGTTCGACGCGGCCCGGATCGACGGGGCGTCGGAGCTGAGCATCCTCTGGCGGGTCGCCGTACCGCTGGTGCGGCCGGCTCTGCTGACCGGTGTGCTGCTCACGTTCATCGGGCCGTGGAACGAGTTTCTGTGGCCTTTCCTGATCACCAAGCAGCAGGACCTGCAACCGCTCGCGGTCTCGCTGTCCAACTACCTGACGACTGTGTCCGCACGTGCCGCGAACCCGTTCGGCGCCGTGCTCGCGGGCGCCTGTGTCCTCGCCGCACCCGCGGTGACCCTGTTCATCATCTTCCAGCGCCGGTTCATCTCGACGAACCTGTCGTCCGGCGTCAAAGGCTGAAAGGTTTCCTGTGACTGTTCCCTACACCCTTTCTCGTGTCGGCGTGCTGATGACGGCTGAGCCGGGCAACGAACTCGAGGCGGAGGGGGTGCTCAACCCCGCCACCGGGCACACGCCGGACGGTCAGCTGTACCTGCTGCCGCGGCTGGTTGCTAACGGCAACGTGTCACGGGTCGGCCTGGCCGCCGTCGAGCTGGCGGACGGCGTACCGGTCGGTGTCCGGCGCGAAGGTGTCGTGCTCGCACCGGACGAAGGCTGGGAGCGCGGCACGAACAACGCCGGAGTGGAGGATCCGCGCGTCACGTTCGTTCCGTCCCTCGGGCTGCACGTGATGACCTACGTCGCCTACGGTCCGCTCGGGCCGAAGCCGGCCCTCGCCGTGTCGTCGGACCTTCGGGAGTGGCGGCGGCTCGGTCCGCTGCACTTCGAGTACCAGCCCGATCTGGACACCGATCTCAACCTGTTCCCGAACAAGGACACCGTTTTCTTCCCCGAGCCGGTGCCGGGTCCGGACGGCGAACCGGCGTACGCGATGCTGCACCGGCCGATGTGGGATCTCGGATGGTTCCGTGAGGGGGAGGGCGTGCACCTGCCGGCGGGCGTCACCGACGACCGGCCGGGGATCTGGGTGTCGTTCGTCCCCGTGGCGGCCGTCGAGGCCGATCTGCGGAACCTCGTCCACCTGCGTCAGCACCGGCTGGTCGCGATGTCGGAGTACCCCTTCGAGGAGTTGAAGATCGGCGCCGGTCCGGCCCCGCTGCGGGTCCCCGAAGGCTGGCTCGTCATCCACCACGGCGTCACCGGCGAGCAGCCCGAAGGCTTCGACCCCACCACCCAGAAGGTGTGCTACGCGGCCGGTGCGCTGATCCTCGACCCCGACGACGTCACCCGGGTCGTCGCCCGGACCACCGAACCCCTGATGGTCCCGGAAACCGAAGAGGAAAAGGTCGGAACGGTAGGAAACGTTGTTTTCCCGACCGCGATCGAAGAGGTCGACGGCGTGCACTACGTCTTCTACGGCATGGCCGACGCCGCCATCGGCGTGGCCAGATTGGACCGCTTGCCATGAACCCGACCCGCCGCACCGTCCTCGGCGGAGCACTCGCGGTGGCTGCCGCCTCGACAGTCACGCTTCCCGCTGCTGCCACCACCCGCCTGACCAATCTCGCCCACCTCGACTTCCTCCGCGCGTCGGTCTCGCCTCCTGCCGCCGCAGGCCACACCACCTACGGGTCTGGCCCTCTGGGCGTTCTGTGGACGTACGCCGACCACCAGGCGGACGGCTCGTACCGCCGGATCGGTGGTGGGACCTACGACCCGGCGACGAACACCTACGGCCAAGGCGCCTACAACGCGGACGACATCGCCCGGGCCGCCGTCGTCTACCTGCGGCACTGGAAACTCTTCCACCAGGCGACTTCGCTGCAGACCGCCCGCGACCTGCTGCGAGCCCTCACGTTCCTGCAGTCGCCGAACGGAAACGTCGTGCTGTGGATGCAGCCCGACGGCACCCTCAACCCGAGCGCCGAGCCGGTGGAGCTTCCCGACCCTTCCGACTCCGGGCCGTCGTACTGGCTGGCTCGGACCGTCTGGGCGTTGGGGGAGGGGTACGACGTTTTCCGCCGTACCGATCGCGCCTTCGCCGGCTTCCTCCGTGATCGCCTCGAGTTGGCGATCGCTGCTCTCGACCGCCAGGTGCTGATCCGCTACGGCCAGTACAACGTCGTCGACGGCCGCCGCCTGCCCGCGTGGCTGATCGTGAACGGTGCGGACGCCACCTCCGAAGCGGTCCTCGGGCTGTCGGCGTACGTCGCCGCCGGCGGATCTCCGCGCGCCCGTCGAGCCCTCACGCGGTTCGCCGAGGGCATCGCGCAGATGCAGGCCGGCTCGACCCGTGAGTGGCCGTTCCGTGCGCTCCTGCCCTGGGGCGAGTCGATCTCCGACTGGCACGCCTGGGGCGCCCAGATGTCGTCGGCCCTCGCCGCCGCCGCGGCCACGCTCGACGAAAACGTGTTCCTGGCCGCGGCGATCGGTGACACGGCCGGCTTCACCCCGCTCCTGCTCACCGCCGGCGGACCCGACAACGGCTGGCTCCCGGTGCCGATCGACCGCTCCCAGATCGCGTACGGCGTCGACGCCCGCCTGCAGGCGCTCCTCGCGATCGACCGTCCCGGCCAGAAACACCTCGCCGCCTTCGTCGCCGCCTGGTACTTCGGCGCCAACCGCGCCGGCCAACCCATGTACGACGCCGCCACCGGCCGCACGTACGACGGCATCTCCGGCGACGGCGTGATCAACCGCAACTCCGGCGCCGAATCCACGATCCACGGCCAGCTCTCGATGCTCGCCCTCGACGCCCGCCCCGACATCACCCGCCTGTCGGGCGCATCGGCGTACGACGGGCTGCAGGTCATCGAGGCGGAGACGGCCACTGGTGGTGCGGTCGTCGTACCACCCTCGGCGTGGACCGGAGAATCCCAATGGAGCAACGGCTCCTACCTCTCCGTCGACGGTACGGCGACGTGGACCGTGCCACCGTCGACGCAGCCGCGGCTGGTTCTCCCGGTCGTCAACCTCGTCGACACACCCACGCCGGCCCGGACCACCTGGACGAGCGGCGGCCGCACTCTCGGCACACTGGTGCACAGGTGCGGCCCGCAAGGCATTTCGGCCGCACCTGGCGCGCTTCAGCCGCTGACACTCGCCAACCCGCTCCCTGCCAACGTGACCACGCTCAGCGCGCAGTCGACGGGCACGGCTCAGCTGGACGCAGTACTGCTGCTGCCAACGATCAGTAGCTTCCGGATCGGAGCAGCGACGTTGCTGGTCAGCGTCGACACCCGTCCCCGCGTGGTCAGCGCTAGCGGGCACGCGTACACGTACGACTCCAGCGGTCGTCTGGTTGCCCGCGGCAAGCCACTTGTCGTACCCGGAGGCTTCACCGTCGTGCTCGGCTGAGCGCCTCGGCACACCAGTCAGCAACGAACAGCAAGGCCTGACCGCGCTGGTGGAACAGGTACCGGCTGTCGACCTGGCGGTGGTAGGCGTTGTGCGTCGTGTCCGCGGCCCGGCCCAGCAAGCCGGGCAGCAGCCAGGCGTACTTCACACCCGACGCCATCACCGCCAGGCGCACCTGGTCCGGGTCGCCGCGCCAGCCGGCCTCGTGCAAGCCGTCGAGGTAGTTGGCGATGCAGGTCTCTGCCAGCTCGGGCAGGCGCTCGGCCGGCCAGAACAGGTCGAACACCGCGTCCGGGATGTAGTTGCCGATGTCCTCGCCGAGCGCGCCGTCGCCGAGGAACGACCAGTCGAACAGTGCGAGCTCACCGGTCGGTCGCTGGATCACGTTCGACACCCAGAAGTCGAGGTGGCAGCGGGCGCGCGGGAGGGTCGCGACGAGGTCGAGCAGCGCGTCCCGATGGACCAGCAGACCGGTCCAGGCTTCGCGCAGTTCGGCCGGCCAGGTCTCGCGGATCAGCGGCTGCCGCCAGGCCGCGTCGTCGGTCATCAGCTGCCAGGGGACGTCGCGGGTCGTCGAGTAGTCGCGCAGGAAGCCCGTCGACGTCCATGGCCGTTCGGGCGCGGGGCGGGCCTGCCAGCGGCCGCAGGCGCGGGCGAGCGCCGCGTGTTCCGCGAGGCTGAAGTGTGTTCCCGGCGTACCGGCAATGTCGTCCATCAGCAGTACGGCGCTGTCCGGTCGCTCGTCGACCTCGGCGGCGGGGAGGACCAGTCCGGCGTCGGCGAGTTGGTCGCGGAGCTCGTCGTCGCGATAGACCTCGAGTTCGCGGCGCCAGTAGTTCCAGTGCCGCGGCTCGGTCGACGCCGCCCACGGGCCGGACGAGTCGCTCGGCCGCCGCAGTTCCTTGCGTACGGCGGTCCGTCCGTCGGCGTACGTCACCCGTTCGACGTTCGCCGTCACCGCGTTGAGCGGGTTGTGCCGCAACGTCGTCGTACCGACTTCGGTCATGAGGAGAGTTTGTCAGCCCAAGAGGATCTTCGGTGGCAGACCGGTGAGGGCTTTCACATCGCGGGTGAAGTGGGCCTGGTCGGCGTACCCGGTGAGTACGGCGACGTCAGCGAGCGGGAGGCCGGTGCGCGCGTGGTCGAGGGCAACATTCATCCACAGGACCCGGTCGAGGGTCTTCGGCCCGTAGCCGAAAGCGTCCAGGCAGCGGCGGTGCAGTTGCCGCTCGCTGAGGCCGATCGTTGCCGCGAGACGGGAGACTCCGGCGGTGCCGCGGAGCAGACCGCCGCGGACGCTGCGGAGTACGTGCGCGGTCAGCCGGTCGGTGGGGTCCTCGAGCAGTTTGGCGACCTCGAGGTCGAGCGCTGTCGCGCTGTCGGGGGCCGCCCGGATCCGGTCCAGCAGGCGCCGGCTCCGGTTCGGCGACCACAGATCGGCGAGGCGGACCCGCTGGTTCAGCAAGTCGCGGGCCGGTACGCCGAGGAAACCCGGCGCGGCGCCCGGCGCGAACCGGATCCCGGCGTACCGCGTGCCCCGCGGCGCGCTGCCCGTCCAGGCGCGACTGTCCGGACCGGCGACGATCAGGTCGTCGTCCATCAGCAGCAGATCCATACAGCCGTCGGGGAGGATCCGGTACTCACCGCCCTCCGCCGTCCGTGTCCACAGGTCGGCGCCGGCGATGCGCGCGGGGCGCTCCCGGTACGGCTCGACAGCGACAGTCACCTCTCCAGTCTGCTACGCGCTTCCGACAGTTTGCTGTTGGCCGTTCGGGGCATAAGAGGTCCTGTGACGCGACGTGACGATCTGTAAGGGGTTCCACTGCTCGGGCGGACGATCGCACCGGAGGGATCCGGCCTCGTCCTCGCCGAATGGGAGGCCGCGGGCCGTACGTCGGACGAGGTGGCGTGGCAGGCGCCGCTGCATGTGCATCACACCGACGACGAGGCCTGGTACGTGCTGTCGGGAACGATGCGGATGCGCATCGACGGCGAGGACTACGACGTACCGGCCGGGTCCGGGATCGTCGGGCCGCGCGGGGTGCCGCACACGTTCGGCAACCCGGGCGAGGAGCCGGCGCGGTACGTGCTGGTGATGTCGTCGACCACCAACGCGATGCTGCGCGAGTTGCACGGCGGGTTCTCGGGTGATGTGGCGGCGCTGTTCGAGAAGTACGGGTGCTCGCTGCTTGGGTGATTCAGAGCAGGACGTCCAGGACCGGTACGTCGACCGGCAGGTACTTGACCAGGGCAACGTTCTCGCGGATCAGCTCGTCGCGGACCGCCGTACCCGTGCGGCGATCGATCACGGTCCGCCAGATCTCGTTGCGCCGGAAGTAGTCCGCGCCGACCCGGAGGAACCGCTCCTCCTTGGCGAACACCCGGTACGACGACGCGACCGGGACGTCGGCGAGGATCTCGCCCTCGAGATAGCGATCGCCGACGCCGACGTGCAGCTGGAACGTCTGGTCGGTGTCGTTGCGGAACTGCAGGTCCACGTAGTTGTAGACGATGCTGCAACCGACGCCCCACGGCAGCACCCGCCCGTTGTCCGGGAACGGGTCGAAGCTGTGCGTTGACCGCTGCGTCACGGTCAACGGCGAGTGCAGGACCATCCAGTGCAGCAGGTTCGCCAGCTGGCAGATGCCGCCGCCGATACCCGGCTTCGCCTGCCCGTTCGACAAGCGCATGCCCTTCACATAGCCCTTGCGGCGGGTCGCGTTGCCGACCACCTTGTTGAACGAGAACGTCTCACCCGGCCGGATCACCAGCCCGTCGACCTGCGCGCAGGCGAGCCTCAGATTCGTCACCTTGTTGTGCTGCATCCACATCTCGGTCTCCCCGAGTTGGCGCAACAGCAACGACTTGTGCCGCTTGATCCTGACCGGAAGGTCGCCCACCTCGCGCGTCCCGGCGTACGGCGTACTGGACGTCATCCACTCCAGCCGCTTCGCTGCACGGTGGTAGCGCACCGCCAACGGATACAACGCGCGAACACGCTCACTCCACCGCCGCCGACGTACCGCGGGCAGAACCCGCGCGCGCTCAGCCGCCGTCAACTCCCGAACATCAACCTGCCACGCCGCTGCACTTTCCAGCATCCCATTCCCCCGAACCAGACGACCTCGGCCACCGTACGCCGCCCCAGCAGCAGCCAGATGACGAAAAGCCCACAATCGAATTGCGCCTCTGCCCTCGTTGGATGCGCAGGGCGCCCGGTTGGTTTGGCCGTCGCTCTAGCCGAGTTCGAGTGCGGTGCAGACCCAGCGGTTGCGGCGAACCTCCAGCCGAAACGCGACCGCCCGCGAACGCTGCCCGTGCCGCACATGCGCGGCGACCTCGGCGATCCGCGGCTCCGGCATGAATACCCGCACCGAACGCACCGTGCTCTTCTCCTTCGCCCCACGCGTACCTGCGGTCGAGTTCATCCCGAGCATCCGCACCCGCCGGTTCAACTCCATGAACACCACGTCGTCGGTGAACCGCACCAGCTGCGAAATCGGCCGATCCCCCGCCAGCACCTCCGAAACCGCCTGAGCCAACCGAGCCCCCCAAACCCGAACCTCCGGCAACACCGGAGCCGCCCCCGGCACCCCCACCCTGGCGAGGGCGGTGTCTGTTGTCTTGAGCGACGCCTGGGCCCCGTCAGGTTGCCCAGGCGTCGCGACCGAGTGCGTGGCAACCGGCGGCACCACGCTGAGCTTCCGGCTCTCCTTCGCCACCCCACCGCGCTCTTCCGGAGCGGCGTCCAACGGCGGTGCCGACACAACACCGAGTCGCGTGATCGCCTGCAACCGCAGCGCCAACGCCCCATCCGTCAGCTCACCGGCGTAACGCGCGGTCGCCGGCACAGCGTGCTCTCCAACCTCCGCAGCAACCGACGCCAACCGAGGCCGAGCCACCGCAGCCAACATCCCCACCACATCCACCGGCGTGCCAGTAGTCGGAGTGTCAGCGGCTGCAGGCTTGGTTGTTGGGGCATCTGTGGCGGTGGGGACAGAGTGAGCGGCAGGCGGTGTGGTTGGGGCGGCCATGGAAGCCTCCGTTGCGTCCGGGTGGGTGGGGGCGGCGGTGAGCGGAGCAGTGTGCTTGGGGTCTTCCAGCGGGAGGTCTTCCGGCTGGAAGTGGTGGGGCTGGCTCATGTCACTGCTCCTGGGGGTGGGGCGGGAGGTGGTCGCCGGTGGGTACGGGCGGGATGCGGAGTACCTGCCCGGGGAGGATGAGGTCGGGGTCGTTCCCGATCACGTGGCGGTTCGCGGCGTACCAGTCGGGCCAGCGGGCGGCGATCGCTTGGGTGGTCGCGCTCGGGCCGAGCTCGCGGGCGGCGATGCTCCAGAGCGAGTCGCCTTTCCGTACGACGACCCGCACGGGAACGGCCGCCCGCAGTTCCGTGTACCGCGTCGGCGCACCCGACGTCGGCCGATCCGGCACCCCCACCCGAGCCCGCCCACCCACAGGCCCGTCGCTCACGCCCTTCTCTCCACCGGCAGGCAGGTTGTTCCCGCTCTTCGGGGCGTCGGTGGGCTGGTCGCTGCTCTTCGGCTGGGCAGTAGGCGAGGCGGTTGAGTCCACTGGTCCGGTGGGAGCTGCGGGCCGCGCAGACGCCGTACGTCGGCTGGTGGAGTCATCGGGTGTGGTCGGGGTGGTCAGGTGGACCTGGGAGGGCGGCTCGGTAGCGCGGTGGTTGGGCTGCGGCGTGCTGCCCAGCTCGACCGTGGAGCGGGGCTCGGTCGCTCGGTAGTCGTTGGTGTCGGCCGTGCTCTTGGAGCCGCCGAGTTCTACCGTCGAGTGAGGCTCGGTGTGGCGGAACGACGTGTCCGCGCCGCCGAGTTCGACCATCGAGCGGGGTTCGGTGGCGCGGTAGGAGGTGTCGTGGCCGGCGAGCTCCACGGTGGAGTGGGGCTCCGTGGCGCGGTAGTTGGTGGTGGTGGCGGGGTTGGTCCATTGCTGGACGTGGGCGGTGTCGCTGGGGGCGGCGTGCGCTGCGCTGACGGTCAGGGGAGTGACGGCGGCGACGCCGAGGCCGGAGCGGAGTAGGGCTCGGGCGGTCTTGGTGGTGATCCGGCCCGCGACGGCTCCGGCGAGGGCGCCGACCGCGCCGGGGATCTGCTCGAGTGCGGTGAGTACGACGGCCAGCACCAGCCACCCGTACGCGATCCAGGCGACCGTCCCGACGGCGAGAACCGTCAGCGAGTCCAGGTCGTAGGTCCGCAGGCCGCTGATCGAGCCGGCGGTGAACCACCGCAGGAGCAGGCCGAGGCCGATCAGACCTGCCAGCGCGAGCGTGCCTTTGATCACCCGGATCATCGCGTTCATCCCGCTTCGCCCCCGACCTATGAGTTTGCGTTAGTTTGCTTTGGCTTGACCACTATAGACCGGTACTACGCCTGCTTTGCAAGTCCTTAACGCACGCTGCGTGGGTTTCCACTGCGGACGGTGACGGCCGCGGGGCGCGGTGAAGCTCGGGACCGGTAGGTTCACGGTCATGCGGTGGGATGCGTTGTTCGCGGACCTGGAGTCGCAGTTCGAGGCGCTCCAGGAGAGCGATCTGTACGGCGAGGTGGCCGATCGGATCCGCGCCGAGGTCGGGAAGATCACGGTGCTGGACCGTCTGCGCGGGGCGGTGAACACCGTCGTACGCGTCGAGCTGATGGACGCGGAACCGGTCCGTGGGCTGCTCAGCCGGGTCGGGAAGGACTGCCTGCTGCTCGAGACCGAGCGCTACGAGGAGTGGCTGATCCCGGTGGACGCGCTGGTCGCCGTACACCGTCTGGGGCCGTGGGCGGAGCCGGCGGTCGGAGCTGTCGAGGGGAAGCTCGGCCTGACGCATCTGCTGCGGGGGATCGCGCGGGATCGCTCACCGGTCACGCTGTTCTGCAGTGCGGGCGGTCCGGTCACCGGCACCATCGACCGCGTCGGCGCCGACTTCCTCGAGCTCGCCGAGCACCCCCTGGACGCACCCCGCCGCCGCAGCGAGGTCTACAACGTCCGCCTGGTCCCAACCCAAGCCCTCCGCGCCCTACGCCGCCGGTAGCGCCCGGCCAGTGCACCCCTCGCGGGGGCCGTGAACAGGCAATTACCTGTTCCCACACCCCATTTCCTGTGCAACCCCTCCAGCGCCAGCCCGCTGAGGGGAGGCGCGAGCTAGAGGTTGGCGTCCTCGGTGGTGTCGACCTCTTCGCCGAAGGGGTGGGTGTCGATGAACTGTTTGGTTTCGGTGTAGAGGCGTTCGATGTACTTCTCCAGCTCGGCCGACTCGACGCGCCACTGTCCCCGGCCGCCGATCTTGACCGCGGGGATGTCGCCGCGACGGACCAGCGCGTAGACCTGGTTCGCGGAGATGTTGAGGACCTCGGCGACGTCGGCGAGCTGGAGGAAGCGGGGACCCGGCATCGTCGTACTCCTTCGGATAGTGGCTGGTTCCTTCAGTTTGCCACGGTTGGCGAGTGGATGGCCGAGTTTGTCCCCAGGCCATGACAGCCTGTGGATGACCGTTCACCCTGCGAGCGGTCAGCAGGCAGAATGTCCCGGGATCGGGATCGGGATCGGGATCCAAAGACGCCGACTGGGGAGACGAAGTGGTCGAGACAGCAGTGCGAAGTGGCTTCGGGGCGCCGGCCGCACCGGCCCAGCGCAACCGGAAGGCGCGCTGGAAGGACGGCCGCCTGGTGCTCGGCGTGCTGCTGGTCGCCGTCACCGCGCTGGCCGGGGCCAAGCTGCTGTCGTCCGCCGACGACACCACCACGATCTGGGCCGCCAAGCACGAACTGAAGGCCGGGACGGCGTTGACCGACGACGACCTGACCACTGTCCGGGTCCGCTTCACCAGCGGCGACGACTCGGCGCGGTACTTGGCCGCCGACACCGACCTGAAGGGTCTGGTCGTCGACCGCACGGTCGGTCAGGGCGAGTTCGTACCGAAGGACGCCGCCGTACCGAAGTCCGACCAGGACCGCACCGAGTTCCCGCTGTCGATCGCGGCCGGCCGTCTGCCGGCCGACACCGCGCCCGGCGATGTGGTGGACGTGTGGGTGGTGCCGAAGGAGGAGGGGCAGCCCGCCCGGCCGCTGTGGAGCAGTGTCCGCGTGCTGCAGATCGACTCGGTGAAGGGCGTCTCCGGCGGTTCGGCACGCAGACAGGTGACGATCGCGCTCGCCTCGGCTGACCTGCCCCGGATCCCGGCCGCTCTCACCGCGCTCAGCGCAGGCGAGCCGACCCTGGTCCGGAAGGACAGCTGATGTCGGTCCCAGTGCTGCTGGCCGTGACCGGGGCCCCGTGGGAAGCAGACGTCGTACGCCGGACCGAGGGCGCTCCCGGGATCCGGATCGTACGGCGTTGTGTCGACGTCGCTGACGTGATGGCGGCGGCTGCGAGCGGCCAGGCCCGTGCGGTGCTGCTCGCCGATGCGTTGCCGCGGCTGTCGTCCGATGCGGTCGCCGCGCTGTATGCCCGTGGTATCGCCGTGCTCGCCCTGGTCGACCCGCTGGAGACCGGTGCGCCGTTCGGTGCCGAGGACCGGCTGAGCCGGATGGGGATCGAGCGGATCCTGCCCGCCGACGTGAGTCCCGCGGATCTCGGCCGGGCGATCTCCGAGGCGGTCGAGGCCGGGCCGCCGGTCACGAGCTCGCACTTCGCGGGCGGTTTCGTCCCGCTCTCGCCGGAGAACGCCGGCAACCCGCAGCCGCCGGCCTTCCCGCAGGGTACGGGCAGGCTGGTCGCGGTCTGGGGACCGACCGGCGCGCCCGGGCGGACGACGGTCGCGGTGAATCTCGCCGCCGAACTGGCGGCGAAGCGGGTCCCGACGCTGCTCGCGGACGTCGACGTGTACGGCGGGACCGTGGCGCAGATGCTCGGGATGCTCGACGAGACCTCCGGCCTGGCCGCCGCGGCGCGCTCGGCGTCGAACGGCTCGCTCGACATGGTGATGCTCGCCCGGCACGCCCGCGAGATGAACCCGCACCTCCTGGTACTGACCGGCCTCAGCCGGGCCGACCGGTGGACGGAGCTGCGGCCCGCCGCGGTCGAGGCGATCTGGTCGACCGCGCGGACGCTGGCCCCGATCACGGTGGTGGACGCCGGGTTCTGTATCGAGACCGACGAGGAGATCTCGTTCGACTCGCTGGCGCCGCGGCGCAACGGGGCGACCGTGGTGACGCTCGAGGAGGCCGACGAGGTCGTTGTCGTCGGTACGGCGGACCCGGTCGGCCTGACCCGCCTGATCAGGGCGGTTCACGACCTGCGCGCCGTCGTACCGTCCGTCAACACCCGTGTGGTGGTGAACCGGCTGCGGTCCGGGTCGCTCGGCGGCTCACCGGGTGACGCGGCGCTGGACGCGCTGCGGCAGTACGCCGGGATCGACAACGCCGCCCTCCTGCCGTACGACCTGAGCGCGACCGACACCGCGGTCGCGCACGGGCGCAGCCTGGCCGAGGCCGCGAAGTCGAGCAAGCTGCGCAAGGCGTTCCAGCAGCTCGCCACGGCGGTGGCCGACGACCTCCATTCAGTCCCCGCCTGACGCCGGAACCAGGGTCGAGTTGGGGGATATCCCCACCGACAGCAGGGCCGCGATGTGCCAGTGTTGGAAGCACTTCGACCTGTACTTGAGGGAGCGTCATGTCCGATGTCCAAGGCCGGCCGCGGAGCTCGATGAGCGTCGAGCGGCGGTACGGGATCGCGATCTCCGTCGCCCTCATCCTCGGCGGGGCGTACTGGGCGCTCACCGGACTGACCGAGGGCACCAAGAACAGCCAGACCAGCTACCCGGTGCAGAACAGTGCGCTGCTCGTGAAGAGCGGCTCCGCGACGATCGAGGTGCGCCCGGGGGACGGGACCGAGATCAAGGTCGACCGGCAGTCCGAGCGGAACGTGTTCGGCTCGGATCCGGACGAGACGTACAACGAGAGCGAAGGCAAGCTCGAGCTGGACAGCGGCGGGTGCGGATTCCTGTCGTTCGGGTGCAAGACGACGTACGTGCTGACGGTGCCGCGGGATCTGAAGCTCACGGTGGAGAGCAGCAGTGGGCGCATGACGGTCACCGGGATCGAGGGCGCGACCCAGCTGAGGTCGAGTTCGGGTGATATCGAGGCGCATGAGATTCGCGGTCCGCTGGATCTGAAGTCGAGCTCCGGTGATCTCGAGGCGGACGGGATCGGTGCGACGTCGGTGACCACGCACAGCAGTTCCGGGAGTACGTCGCTGGACTTCAGCGTCGCGCCGCAGACGGTCGAGGCGAAGACGAGTTCCGGGGACGTTTCGATCCGGATCCCGTCCGGGACCGAGGCGTACAAGGTCGACACCGACACGTCGTCGGGTGACGAGTCGGCGAACGTGAAGATCGATCCGGGCGCGACCCGGACGATCACCGCGAAGACGTCGTCCGGTGATGTGAGCATCGAATACAACCACTGAATGTAATGGGCGGGGTCGGGAGGGTGAGGGCGACTGTCGCCTGAGTAGGCTTGCGCGCATGGTCGAGGAGCGGTTGGTGCCGCGTGGTCTGCTGGTGGACTGGGGCGGTGTGCTCACCTCGGGCCTGGAGCCGGCGTTGCGGCGCTGGGCGGAGCTGGACGATTTCGACTTCGACTCCTACCTCGAAGCGGTCATGAAATGGCTGCCCAACGAGACCGTGACCGCCGAGCTCAACCCGGTGCACGCGCTCGAACGCGGCCAGATCGCCGTCCCCGACTTCGAGCGCAAACTCGCCGCGATCCTGGTCCGCCGCGACGGTACGCCGGTACCCGCCGAGGGACTGATCGAGCGGATGTTCGCGCACTTCGAGCACCAGCCCGCGATGTCCGCGCTGGTCCGCCGCGCCAACGAGCACGGGATCCGGACCGCGCTGCTGTCGAACTCCTGGGGCAACACGTACCCGCGGGACACCTGGGACGGGATGTTCGACGACATCGTCATCTCCGGCGAGGTCGGCCTGCGCAAACCCGAGCCGGAGATCTTCCAGCTCGCCGCGGGGCGGCTCGGCCTGGAGCCGGCCGAGTGCGTGTTCATCGACGACCTGCAACTCAACGTCGACGGGGCCCGCGAGGTCGGGATGACCGCGATTCTTCACACCGAGTACGACGAGACCCGGCGAGCGCTGGAAACCCTGTTCGGAGCCGACCTGACGTGACCGTGACCACCCCTCCCTCTTCCCCCACTCGTCCGGCCGGTCGTCGTCGCGTCGTCATCGCGATCGCCGCATGCGCGATCCTGGTGGCGCTCGGCGCCTGGATCCTCCATCTGTACGGCGGCATGATCGACCTGCGCGTCTACCGGATGGGCGGCTCGGTGCTGCTGCACGGCGACTCGCTGTACGACGCGAAGCTCCCGGGCGGGTCGAACCTCCCGTTCACGTACCCGCCGTTCGCCGCGATCGCGATGGTCCCGCTGGGCGCCGTACCGTGGGGTGTCGCGCTGGTGGTCTGGACGACGATCTCGGTGCTGTGCATCACCGCGCTGTGGCGGGCGAGCCTGACGAAGACGTTCTGGTCGTTCGTGACCCAGCGCAAGCGTACGGCGGTGCTGATCGCGCTGACCGTGCTGTCGCTGCTGCTCGAACCGGTCTGGCAGACGATCCAGTTCGGCCAGATCAACCTGTTGCTGACCGCAATGATCCTGCTGGACCTGATCCGCCCGAACGACGCGCGCCTGCGCGGGTTCTGGCTCGGTGTGACGATCGGCGTCAAGCTCACCCCGCTGCCGATCCTCGCGTTGCTGGTGGTCACGAAGCAGTGGCGTGCGCTGCGCAACGCCGTACTGGGGTTGCTGGCGACGATGGCGATCGGGTTCGCGATCGTGCCGCACCAGTCGTGGCGGTACTGGACCGACGTGATCCTGGACGCGAACCGGGTCGGTGGGCTCGCGTACACCGGCAACCAGTCGTTCAACGGCTTCCTGCACCGGATCGGTGACGAGGCGAGCTGGGTGCAGCCGACCTGGTTCGTGTTGTCGGCCGTGTTCGGGCTGGCGGTGCTGTGGCTGGCCCGCAAGTACTGGCTCGCCGACGAGCGCGTCACCGCGATCTCCGTGATGGCGCTCGCGGTCCTGTACGCGTCACCCATCTCGTGGAGTCACCACTGGGTGTGGATCATCCCGCTCGGCGTGAGCCTGATCCGCGGCGTCAACCGCGTCTGGGGCCTGAACCCGGCGGTCGTCACCGGCGTCCTGTTCTACGGCCTGTTCGTCCTGCGCTCGATCTGGTGGGTCCCGTTCCGCGACGACCGCGAACTCAACTGGACCTTCTGGCAATCCATCCCCGGCAACTCCCACCTGATCGTCGGCATGATCGCCTTCATCCTCCTGGCCATCACAAGCCGCGGCCTGCGTCAGGACGAGAACAGCAAGAGCAGGCCCGCGCAGGTGTAGCCGACCATGACGATTAGTAGGGGGAGTTGGCCGGCTAGGGCCTTTGTGCGGGGGAAGAGGGCTACTGCGCGGTCGTGAGCCGAGACGACGCCCAGGAGGTGGCCGCAGACTACTGCTGCTACCTGGATGACCGAGATGGCTGTGCTGTGGTTGGTGATGCCGGTGTTGACCGCGAGGAGGCCGGTGCCGAAGATGTTGGCGCCGTTGCTCAGGGGGTCGCTCAGGTAGATCAGCGTCCGCTGCCCCTCCAGGATGAACAGGGTCAGGTAGTGCGCGACGACGTACCCGAAGGCGATCGGTACGACGGAGTGCGCGAACAGGCCCGGTAGTGAGGTCCGTGAACTGTCGGAGAGCCGGCCGGCCAGGACCGTCGCGCCGGAGTACGTGATCAGCACGAACAGGATGAAGACGATCAGCGCGCCGGTGCCGAGCCAGGTCATCGAGATGTCCTGGTTCTGCGCCCAGCCGATCCACGCGGACGAGTTCGAGAAGCCGTCGTACGCCGTCGAGCCGAGCAGCGCGGCGACCATCCCCACCAGTCCGGGCTGCGCGCGCAGGCCGTCGAGGTTCTCCAGCGGCCGGCGGAGCACCAACTGCCCGTCGGTACGGCGACCCCACGGCGACAGGCGCGACATCAGGGTCGCGTACACCTCGAACGGATCGCCCTGCGCGAACCACCGGTCCCCGAACAGGATCGCTCCGAACAGCGTGATCACGACGTACAGCGCGATCCAGGCCTGCAGGACCGGGATCGTGGCGCGGTCCGGCGCGACCAGTTCCAGCCAGGTGAACGCGAAGATGCCCAGCGCGGCCGGCCACAGGCCCACCCAGGCCGGGAGCTCGAGCAGGCCCTTGGACGGCGGCTGGCGGAGCAGCTTCGAGAGCAGCAGGTGCACGGTGCGCAGCGGGTTCAGCGTCCGCCAGACCGGGCCGAAGACCAGCGAGATCGGCACCAGCCCGACCCAGACCAGGATGTAGATGAAGCCGAAGATCGGGTTCGTCAGCCGGTCGACGCCGAACATCAGCGACACCATCGCGTACAGGAACGTCGCCAGCCCGAACAGCCGCACGATCCACCGGAACCAGCCGGCGTCGACGGTCCGGGTGATTGCGATCGGCAACGGTACGCCGGACGCGTTGCCGCGGTACTTCGGGCTACGCCAGGCCAGTCCGAGCACGACGAACGACAACGCGACCGCGACCGCGGCCCCGCCGACCGCCAGCCCGAACGGAACCGGCAGGTCCTGACGACCACCGATCCCGTGGAGGGGAATCATCACGAGACGACGAGCTTGGCGACCAGCTTGCCGCTCTTGTGGGTCTCGACCTCGAAGGTGCCCTTCATGTTCGCGGTGAACTTGACCGAGGCGGCCTTGCCCGGGGTGAGCTCCAGTTCCTTGTCGTACCCGTGGATGTGCAGCTCCTCGGCGGCGTCGCTGATCGCCTTGACCAGGACGGTCTGGCCGGCCTTCACCTTGATCGTCGCGCCGCTCGGGTTGACCTTGCCGTTGGCAACGGTGACGTCGACGGTGACGTCGGCCTGCTCACCCGACGGGTCGGCGGTGTTCGACGGCGAGGTCGGATTCGGCTTGCCCGGGGTCGGGGTGCTGGTCGGGACGGTCGGCTCGGTCGATGCCGGCGTACTGGCCGGGGCGCTCGGGGAGGGAGTGGTGGTGCCGCCGGTGGAGTCCCCGCCGCAGCCGGCGAGGACCAGCATGCCGAGGGCGGGCAGAAGAGCGGTGGCGGCACCGCGAGTGAGCGTCGAACGCATCGGTCCAGGAGCCTTTCAAGGGGTCATGTGACATATCCGGGTGCGTGACGCACCCTCTTGCCTGACGAACACGGATAGCTCAGTGTTCCCGTACAAGCAGTGTCGCAGCCCACTGTCGGTCGAGGCAGCTAGGGTGAGAATCCGTCGAACTGAGAGGAAGGTGACCGCCGTGCCCGACCGGTTGACGTCGCTCGACCTCACCTTTCTCAAGGCCGAGTCGCCGGCCACCCCGATGCATGTCGGGACGGTCGACATCTTCGAGCCGCCGGTGCACGGTGACGAGGGGTTCGACTACGAGAGTCTGGTGGCGCTGATCCGGGACCGGATCACGTTCGTCCCGAAGTACCGGCAGCGCGTCCAGCAGGTGCCCGGCCGGTTCGCCGGACCGGTGTGGGTGGACGACGAAGAGTTCGACATCACCTTCCATGTCCGGCGCTCCGCCCTGCCGCGCCCCGGGACGCACGCGCAGTTGCTCGAGCTGGTGGCCCGGATCATGTCCCGGCGCCTCGACCGGGCCCGCCCGCTGTGGGAGATGTACCTCGTCGAGGGCCTGCAGGGTGACCGGTTCGCGATCATCGCGAAGTCCCATCAGGCGCTTGTCGACGGCAACAGCACGGTCGACATCGGCCAGGTCGTCCTGGACTCGACGGCGCACCCCAAGGACACACCGACCGACACCTGGCAGCCGGAGCACCCGCCGTCCGCGCTGGAGCTGCTCGCCGGGGTGTTCGCCGACGCCACGAAGCATCCGAGCGCCGTCCTGGAGCTGGCCCGGGCCGAGATGGCCAGCCTGACCGGCTCGACCTCGGTCCGCGAGGTGCTCGGCGGCGTGGTCGGCTCGCTGGTCGCGCAGCGGCATGCGCAGGAGAGCTCACTGCACGTGAAGACGTCGGGTCAGCGGCGGTTCACGACCGTGCAGACCGGCCTGGAGGACTACCGGACCATCCGCGCGGCCCACGGCGGCACGGTCAACGATGTGATCCTCGCCGTGGTCGCGGGCGCGTTCCGGGCCTGGATGATGACCCGCGGCGAGGGCGTCGGGCCGACGCGCAGCGTGCGTGCCGTGGTCCCGGTCAGCATCCGCGACGACGAGGACGAGGAGCCGACCTCGCTCGGTTCCAGCGTGATCGCCTCGAGCGTCAACCTGCCGGTCGGCGAGAACTCCCCGGTCATGCGGCTGCACCAGATCTCGTACCAGACGAAGGTGCACAAGGACACCGGCCGCGCGGTCAGCGCCCGCTCGCTGGTCGGGATCGCCGGGTTCGCCCCGACCACGCTGCACGCGCTCGCCGCCCGGGTCGCGACCACCACGGTCCGGCCGATCGACGACGTCGTGATCACCAACGTGCCGGGTCCGCAGTTCCCGCTGTACGCGCAGGGCGCCCCGATGCTCGCGTCGTACCCGGTGGTTCCGTTGATGCCCGGTCAGGGCCTGTCGGTCGGCGTCACGTCGTACGACGGGAAGGTGTACTACGGTCTGAACGCGGACCGCACCGCCATGCCGGACCTGGCCGTTTTCGCCCAATGTGTGACCGATGCGCTGGACGAGTTGCTGGACACCACCAAGGGCAGCCGGAACCGGGCGTCCCGGGGCCGGAAGAAACAGACCAAGAAGGCGGGCTCATGAGGGTCTACGTCCCATCCACGCTCGCGATGCTGAGCGCGGTGTGCAACGCCGGCGAGATCGGCCCGGCGCCGCTGACGGCGTACGGCGTGACGCCGGCGCTGCGCGAGTGGTACGTCGAAGGTGACGACGAGGAGCTGGAGTACGCCGCGATGGCGCAGGCGGCTCGCGCCTCGGTAGGACTGCTGGCCGCCGATCCGGGGACCGCACGGAGACGGGTGGTGATCGCGGCCGAGGTCAGCGCCGTGCCGCCCGCGGACGGGTCCGTGGAGCTCGGTGACGCCCGGCTGGAACTGCATGTGGTGATTCCGTGGCGGTCGGTGGCCTCCGTGCATCTGGACGCGCCGCAGGCGACCACGGTGATCGGCAAGGCCGCGGACCTCTGGGAGGCCGCACGCAACGGTGACGACGACGCGGTGTTCGCCCTGGATTCGTGCGAAGGTGAAGACCTGATGTGGTACGCGACACAGGAGATCCCCGATCTGCTCGCGGCGGAGGGGCCGCGTAGCGGGCTGAGCTGACAGGGAGCTGATGGCGATGCAGGCGATCTGGAAGGGGGCCATCTCGTTCGGGATGGTGACGATCCCGATCAAGGTGTTCTCCGCGACCGAGGAGAAGGACATCTCGTTCCGTCAGGTGCACGTCGCCGACGGGGGCCGGATCAAGTACAAGCGGGTGTGCTCGATCGACGGCGAAGAGGTGCCGTACTCCGATATCGGCAAGGGGTACGAGATGCCGGACGGCCGGATGGTGGTGCTGGACTCGGACGACTTCGCCGACCTGCCGCTGTCCAGCAAGAAGGTCATCGACGTGCTGGAGTTCGTGCCGGCCGATCAGGTCGACCCGCTGTACCTGGGGAAGTCCTACTACCTGGCGGCCGACGGCGGACCTGGTGCCAAGCCGTACGTGCTGCTCCGGGACGCGCTCGAGGGCTCCGAGCTGTATGCGCTGGTCAAGGTCGCGCTGCGGTCCCGGGAGAGCCTGGGGCTGCTGCGGACGGTCGACGACGTCCTGGTGCTGCAGGTGATGCTGTGGCCGGACGAGATCCGGGACAAGGCGTTCGCGGCGCCGCCGGAGGACGTCGAGATCCGGTCACAGGAGAAGGCGATGGCGTCGTCGTACATCGACACGCTGCGTGGTGAGTTCGACCCGGACCAGTATCACGACGAGTACCGCTCGGCGCTGGAGAAGGTCGTTCAGGCGAAGGCCGAGGGGGTGCCGCTGCCGGAGTCCGAGGAGGAGGAGGCGGAGGGCGCCGAGGTCGTCGACCTGGTCGCCGCGCTGCGCGCCTCGGTCGAGGCCGCGAAGGCGCGTCGCGCGGGCGGTGGGTCCGGTGAGGCGGAGGCCCCGAAGGCACCCGCCAAGAAGGCCGCGGCGAAGAAGGCCCCGGCCAAGAAGGCGGCCGCCGCCAAGAAGGCTCCGGCTAAGAAGACCGCCAAGAAGGCCACGAAGAAGAGCGCATGAGCGAGCGGACAGAAATTCCGAAGGATGCTTCGGAGATTCCGGATGATCCTGGGGCTCCGGTGGTGGAGCCTGGGGCGTTTCTGCTTGAGCTGATTCCGGTGCCGGTGTCCGACATCGATCGGGCGAAGCGGTTCTACTCCGAGCAGTGCGGGTTCGCTGTCGACGTGGACGTGTCGCCGGCCGACGGCGTCCGCGTCGTACAGCTGACGCCGCCCGGCTCGTACTGCTCGATCAGCCTGCTCAAGGGCCTGCCGATGGCGGACATGGCGCCAGGGTCTCTGCGCGCGCTGCACCTGGTCGTGAAGGACATCGAGGCCGCACGGCAACAGCTCATCAGCCGAGGTGTCGAGGTCGGCGAGACCGAGGACCTCGGCGGTGTGTACTACGCCTGGTTCGAGGACCCGGACGGCAACACCTGGGCCCTCCAGCACATGCCCTGGCGCCGCTAGCGGTAACTACCGCCCCAAGGGACGACGCCTGGGAACCACCGCCCGGCGGCTGATCAGCCAGCCGTCGGGCGTCCGGACCACGACGTCCTCGTAGACAAGGCTCGCGCAGCTCCCGTTCGCCATGATCCCGATCGCCTTGGACCGGGCGGTGACCTCGTCCGGCCCGACCTGGGTCAGCACGATGTTGGTCACGTGATGCCCGACCGGATTGTTCTCGCCCAGTGCGAGCCCGGCCTCCCACAGCGCGGCCCGCCCGGTGATCACACCCCCTCCGAGCCCCGACACGTCGTACTCGACGTCCGGCGTGAACAACGCGTCGTACCGCTCGCCGCTGTCGACGAGATGCCCGTGCAGATTGATCAGGTCGGTGATGGCGATCCGGTCGTCCGCGTCCATCGTCGCTCCTAGCTGTCGGTTCTGTGGTCAGGTTCGTTTCGCGTGGTGAGTCGTGGCACCATGCTTGTGTTATCAACGGGCAGGCCGCCCACCCATACCGGCCCCCACCCAGTAGAGGAGCTTGCACCATGGATGCGGTTACCGCTGTTCCGACGCCTGCCAACGAACCCGTCAAGGGGTACGCGCCTGGTTCCGGGGAGCGAGCGAGCCTGGAGGCGAAGCTCAAGGAGTTCACCGCGGCGGGTGCGATCGATCTGACCTGCACGATCGGTGGCGAGCAGCGGGTGGGTGGCGGTGCGCCGATCGAGGTGGTGCAGCCGCACAAGCACGCGCATGTCCTGGGCACCCTGGGGAACGCGACCGAGGCCGACGGCCGGGCGGCGGTGGAGGCGGCGCTGGCGGCGGCTCCGTCGTGGCGTTCGCTGTCGTTCGACGACCGCGCGGCGATCTTCCTGAAGGCCGCCGACCTGCTGGCCGGACCGTGGCGCGACACCCTGAACGCGGCCACCATGCTCGGCCAGTCCAAGACCGTGCAGCAGGCCGAGATCGACGCGGCCTGCGAGCTGATCGACTTCCTCCGGTTCAACGTGGCGTTCGCGCGGCAGATCGTCAGCGACCAGCCGATCTCGTCGCCGGGCGTGTGGAACCGGGTCGATTACCGTCCGCTCGAGGGTTTCGTCTACGCGATCACGCCGTTCAACTTCACCGCGATCGCCGGCAACCTGCCGACCGCGCCGGCGCTGATGGGCAACACCGTGGTGTGGAAGCCGTCGCCGACGCAGCAGTTCGCGGCGCACTGGACGATGCGGCTGTTCGAGGCCGCGGGCCTGCCGGCCGGGGTGATCAACCTGGTCACCGGTGACGGTATCGAGGTCAGCAAGGCGGCGCTGACCCACCCGGACCTGGCCGGTATCCACTTCACCGGCTCCACGAAGACGTTCCAGTCCCTGTGGGGCACGGTCGGCGCGAACATCGCGTCGTACAAGACGTACCCGCGGCTGGTCGGCGAGACCGGCGGCAAGGACTTCATCCTGGCGCACCCGTCCGCGGACCCGGCGGTGCTGAAGACCGCGATGGTGCGGGGCGCGTTCGAGTACCAGGGGCAGAAGTGCTCGGCGGCGTCGCGTTCGTATGTCCCGCGGTCGGTGTGGAACCTGATCAAGGACGACATCGTCGCGGAGACCGAGTCGCTGACCATGGGTGACGTGACCGACCTGTCGAACTTCATCGGTGCGGTGATCGACGACCGTGCGTTCGCCAAGCACAAGGCGGCGCTGGACCGGGCCCGGGCAACGGACTCGATCGATGTGGTCGCCGGTGGCACGTACGACGACAGCGAGGGGTACTTCGTCCGCCCGACGCTGCTGGTCTCCGACGACCCGACCGACGAGATCTTCACGACCGAGTACTTCGGGCCGATCCTCGGGGTGCATGTGTACGACGACGCGGACTACGCGAGCGTGATGCAGGGCATGGAGCACTCGGCGCCGTACGGGCTGACGGGTGCGGTCATCGCGCAGGACCGGCATGCGGTGGCCGAGGCGGCGGAGTACCTGCGGTTCGCGGCCGGGAACTTCTATGTCAACGACAAGCCGACCGGTGCGGTGGTCGGGCAGCAGCCGTTCGGTGGCGCGCGGTCGTCCGGTACCAACGACAAGGCCGGCTCGATGTGGAACCTGATCCGCTGGGCCTCGCCGCGGTCGATGAAGGAGACCTTCGCACCGCCGACCGACTACCGCTACCCGCACCAGGGTTGATCGGGGATAACCCGGGAATCGGCGGCCGGTGGGAGCAG
Source organism: Kribbella speibonae (assembly GCF_004331375.1). NCBI lineage: Bacteria > Bacillati > Actinomycetota > Actinomycetes > Propionibacteriales > Kribbellaceae > Kribbella > Kribbella speibonae. The sequence goes on from NZ_SJKC01000003.1 coordinate 546,959, forward strand.
TCTCGCCCGGTCCGTCGTTCCTCGGGTATGCATGCGACCGATCTGCACCTCGAACCGAACGAAGCCTCCGACCTGTGCCGTGTCTTCACGCCTGACGTGCTGGCGCGGCACGGCTGGGACCGGGCGTTCGTCACCGTCCTGGACGAGACGACTGCGGAGGACGCGCTGGCGTTGCTCGTGCACGCCGCCGGAGCGGCACTGGACGAGGGCTGGTCGGCTCGGCGGATCCACGCCGACGGAGGCCTGAGCGCGGGGAAGACCGAGGACGCCGAGGCCTGCGCCGCCCGCGACGGGTACGTGTACCTGCTCGGTTCGCAGTTCGGGAAGAAGGCCGGGCCGCTGTCGGCCAAGCGTTCCTGGATCGCGCGGGTCGCGGAGCAGTCGATCGCCGGTGTCGGGCCGGTGTCGCTGGAGATCGTGCGGTTCCGGTTCGGGCTGCATCGGGCGGTGAACGACGCGCTCGCGGACGTCGAGCTGCTCCCGGTCGGGGAGCTCGGACGGCAGGCGTACGTCGAGTCGACGATCGCTCGTGGACAGCTCAAGGCCAAGAGCTGGGACGGGACGGTGCGTCCGGCCGATCATCCGATCAACCTCGAGGCCGCCGAGTTCCGTGCCAACGGCAACCTTTTGCTGGGGTTGCGGTACCCAGTGACGGCCGACGGGCACCCGCTGCTGGTGGAGCTCGAGAACGTCGGCGAGTTGTTCGACGACCCGGACGCCGTACCGCGCTGCGGCAACGTCTGGGTCCTTGGCGATGCCGGCAGCGTGGAGGCACCGGCGGGGCTGCGAGCTCTCGAAACGCGGGGCGGCGATGTGTTCGACGCCGTGGTGGGGGATCTCGACGCGTCGGGTAAGTCGGCGACGGTACTGGCGGACCACCCGGAAGGTGCCCGCGCGGACTCCGAGCACATCCGCTTCGAGCTGACGTCCGACTCCGGCGGGGTGGTCGGGAGCAAGCTGGTCCACCACTTCGGTGACGTCCGCCGGGTCGAGGGCATCGCGGTCGACGACGAAGGCCACGCGCACTACGTCATCGATGAGGAAGGGCACGTCGCCCTCCGCACACTCGTCTTCGACTGAGATCAGGTCGCGAGGCCCCGCCGTACCGTGATGTAGAAGGTCGTCAGGTCGTCGATCAGCGCCTCCACCTGCGGCGGGGCGCTGAGGTCCGCGTCCAGCAGCCAGTCGGAGACCAGGTCGAACATGCCGCCGATCAGCCCGATCGCGACGCTGTGCCGGTTCGCGCGCTGCTCGTCGGGCTGCGGTCCGTCGTACCGGTCCCAGAGCTGGACGAGGAAGCCGGCCGCCCAGCGCCGGTTGGTGCGGCGCTGCCGCTCGACCGACTCCGAGATGCCGGACGCCATCCCGAAGGTGACCTTGGTGATCCGCGGATCGTCGACCAGCGCGTGCACGAAGATCGCGAGCAGCCGCGGGGCCTCCTGCCGCTCGTTCCCGGTCGCCTGCGCGGCCGCGCCCTCCATCAGCGCCTCGAGGCGTTCGCTGGTCCGCCGGAGCAGCGCCAGGTAGCACTCCTCGCGGCTGGTGAACAGCTCGTAGAAACTCTTCGTCCCGATGTACGCCGTACTGCAGATCTGCTCGATCGACGTCCCGAGATAACCGTTGTCGGCGAACAACTTGAGCGCCGCGTCCAGCAACTGCTCGCGGCGTTCAGCCCGGCGCTGCCCGGCGTCCAGCCCCCGTATCGTGCGACCCATGCGCAGGACACTACCCCGAGTGGTGCATTCGTAACCGAGGGAACTTGTTATGAACACGAGCTCTTGTTTATAACCTGCCGACGTGCTCCACTACCCGTGATCTAGTGATCACTCATCGACACATCCACGGGGAGTATGTCATGCGCCACCGCCTCCGCCGAACCGCCGCGGTCCTGCTCGCCGCCGTCCTCTTGACCGGAGCTCTCACCGCGGCCCCCGCCTCCGCCGTCTCGACCTCGGGATTCGACGACTGGGCCTGCAAACCGTCGGCCGCCCATCCGAATCCGCTCGTCCTGCTGCACGGCCTCGGCGGCAACGGTCCCGGCAACTACTCGTACCTCGGCCCGTTCCTGGCCGCGAAGGGCTACTGCGCCTTCACTCTCACCTACGGCCAGGCGACGCCGGCGATCCCGGTCGGCGGCACGGTCTCGATCACGCAGTCGTCCAAGGAGATCGCGTCCTTCGTCCAGCGCGTCCGCACGGCGACCGGCGCGGCGAAGGTCGACATCGTCGGGCACTCCGAGGGCGGCTTCCAGTCCATCTACGGACCGAAGGTCCTCGGGTACGCCGACCAGGTGGGCAAGGTGATCGCACTGGCCCCGCCGACGCACGGTACGACGTTCGGCGGGCTGGTCAGCGTGGGTGACTATCTCGGCCTGGGACCGCTCGTCGACCAGGTCCTGCGGCAGTTCGGCTGCCCGGCCTGCGACGAACTCATCGTCGGCGGATCGGCCGTCGAGAAGCTGACCGCGGGCCCGATCGCGCAGCCGGGCGTGAAGTACACCGTGATCGCCTCCCGCTTCGACGCCTTGGTGACGCCGCACGAGACCTCGTTCATCCGCGAGCCCGGCGTGCGCAACGAGTACGTCCAGGACACCTGCCCGCTGGACCCGGTCGGCCACGTCGGCCTCGCCTTCGACCCGACCGTCGCTCAACTGGTCGCCAATGCACTGAACCCGACTCACGCCACCCGGGTGATCTGCGCGTTCGGCCCGCCGCTGTAGCCATATTCGGAGGCGGTGCACACGCGCCGTTGCTTATCCTCGCCACCGTGAGCCCCGACGAGCAATCACCCGAAAACCATCGGGAAGTAGAGCGTGCGCTGCGGGACGCCGGGTGGACTCCTTGCGGGGCGGGGGACTGGGCGATCGCGTTGCGGTCTCCGGACGGTCGTGCGGCGGCGCGGATCAGTCCGTTCGACCCGGCAGCGCCGTACACGGTGGCGTTGTACCGGGAGGCGGCGTACACCCGTCAGGTTCCGCGGCTGTTCGCACATCGGCGGCTGGTGGGCGGCGGGGACCTGCAGATCATGGAATGGCTCGAGCCGGTCGACGCGGACGAGGCTGCGGAGTTCCACCGGGCGCTGGCGGCGCGGGAACCGGAGGTCGCCGAGCTCGCGGACGTCGTACGGCGGGTACACGAGCGGGGGCGCCGCGAGCTGCCGTGGTTCGGGCCGAAGCTGGACGACAACCCGGACAACATCATGCGCAACGCGGACGGCCGGCTGGTCGCCGCGGATCTCTTCGGCGCCGACGGCCCGAGGCTCTACGCGGCAGTCGTCGACGACCCGAAGCTCGTGGTGACAACCATCCCCGAGCCCGAACGCCGCTTCATGACCGAACTCCCACTCACCAACACCGGCCCCTGGCCCCCCGACGTACGCGAAACCATGCGCACGAACCTCGCAACCGCCGACGCCGCGAACCAGCCGTAGGAGTCAGGCGGATCGGTGGAGTTGCTGGGTGGGTGGGTCCACCAGGAGTGCGGAGCCGCACTTCACGCAGATCCACTCGTCGGGTTCGTCCACCAGGTAGTCCGACGGCTCGATGCGTTCGAAGGGCATGACGGTGGCGCAGAACGCGCAGTACTGGGCCGCGTCGGTCGACGGCGGCCGATCGTGTTTCTTGCGCAGGGAACTTCGCATCAAACGGGTCACCTCCGGTGCAACACTTCTTCTCAGACTGCCACCGGAGGCGACCCGCTCAGCGCAACGACACGGGTTACTTGCCCGACCAGTCGTGGCCCAGGTCGTGCTCCTTCTGCAGGCCGGAGCGGATGGCGTCGACGACGAAGGGCTCCAGCTTCTTGCCGATCAGCGGTACGGCGACCTTGACGTCCAGGTCGATGGCCTGGACGGTCTGAGCGCCGTCGTGGGCGATCCGGGCGGTGCCTTTCAGGGTGACCGGAGTGTTCGCGATCTCGCCGGACACGTCCGCGGTCCGCGAACCGTCGGTCGCGGCGGCGTGCCAGGTCTCGGTCTGGACGACGGTCAGGGTGTCGCCGACGAACTTGCGCGCCATGTCGGGGATGTCGGTGGACTCCATCTGGCGGGAGACCCGGACGACCGTGTCGGTCCCTGACGTGCTCACCGTGACGTCGTACGACAGTGCCTTGGTCTTCTCGCAGGCCTGCTCGCGGAAGGCCTTGTCCGTCACGATCGCGAACACTTCCTCGGGGGTGGCGTCGTACGACGCCGACATCTTCAGCTCCATGCCCGTCATCATGGCATCTAGGGCGTGGCACCCGGCGTCAACGTGACCGTGACGGTGCGGTTCTGGGCGTCGGTGCGGTACGGCGGGTGCGCCTGGTCGCCGGACTGCATCGTGAACGCGGTCAACGGGAGACCTGACGCGGTGCTGAGCTCCTGGGTCGCGACGCGGGCTCGGAGGAGTGCGGTGCGGGAACCGCCGGAGTTGGTTCCGCCCGGTACGACGACCGAGTAGCCGGTCACGGTGATCGTTGCCTGCAGCCCGGGGAGTCGTTTGCCGAGTACTGCGAGGGCGCGCTCGCCGGCTGGGCTCAGGTCGGTGCCGGTGGCGAACACGCCTTCTGTGAAGACGACGCGTACGGCGTTCTTCTCGCGCTGCACTAGTACGCCTGCGCCGGCGACGCGTTTGGCGATCGCATTCAGCTTGGCTGCGGTTGCAGCTGCTTCGGCGCGCCTCTGTGCCTCCAACGCCGCCAACCGCCGAGCCAGCTCAGCCGCTCGCTCCTCGGCGCCAGAGTCGACCGTCGGTGTAGGAGTCGTCAGCACCGGAGTCGTCTGCACCACAGGCACATCCCCACGACCTCCGAAAACAACCACACCCCCACCAAACACCGCACCCACCAGCACCACAGCCATAACCCCCGGCAACACAGGCCGCGAAGCCCGCCGACGCCGCCGAATCCCCGCAACCACCCGCCGCCCGGCAACAGCCCCCGCCACCACCGTCCCACCCGCACCGGCCTTCTCCACCTCTGCCCAGAGGGCGTCGGCTTCGTCCCATCTCCTTTGCTGGGCTCGGATTCGGGCCAGCAGATCGAGGACCTCGGGGGAAGGATCGTCGAGATCGGTCAGCAAGGTGGCAGCGCCGGAGAGGTCGCCTTGGCGGGCCAGTTCGGCAGCTCGGGCGACGGCAACCTGCTGGCGAATGGCGGTCATTGGGTGAGCCCAATGATGATCTCCCGCTCATCACGCGGAAGCAGCCGGATCATCTGCTGCACAACCTGTTCCACCGCCCGCTGGTCGCGCCGGTTGATCGCGTCCCGCCCCTCCGCCACCAACCGATCCGCCTCAGCGGTCGGAGGCAACATCCCCGGCGACCGCACAACCTCCCAGTACACCGCCTCGTACCACCCCGGCTGCCTGCGGTACAGCCGCGCCATGAAGATCTCGGTCCGCTCCGTCGCCGCGTCCATCGCCTTCAGATCGCGGTCGTCGATCGCCTGTTGCGCCGCCTCCCGCAGCGCGGTCAGCTCCTGCTCGTCCCGCACCGCACCCGACTGCTGAACCAACTCGGCCGCCTCCGCGAGCAGATCGAGCAGCTGACGAGTACGACGCGGCAACGCGGCCAGATCGTCGATGTCGTCCAGTTCCGCCTGGAAGTCGCGCAGCCGATCCTCGGCCGTCGCCGCCGCACCGGCATCCGTCGCAGACGCCCGTACCTGCTCGCGAACGGTCGGCAACGTGCCCTCCGCCTCCAGCCGCCGCAGCCGCTCGTCCACGTCCGGCAGATCCGCCGACTGCCGCAACACGTCGTACCGGTCCTCGGCCTCGGCCAGTTGCTGCGTCAGTACGTCCGCCGACGGCGTTCGCACCGACCCGAGATCGATCTCCGCCTCGAACTGGGCCCCGATCAGCGGGACGTCGGCGACCACCGTGACCAGGTTCGACGCGTCCACCTCGAACGTGACCTCGACCTCGGTCCCGACCGGCAGGTCCATCCGCAGGTCGACCGGTTTGATCGTCAGCATCCCGACCGGCCGGTTCCGGTTCGCGCGGACCCGTTCCCCTTGGACGACAGGGATCTGGATCATCGCCTCGTCGTCGCGCCGGAGCAGTGTGTACGACGTACGGAATTTGCCCGTTTCCGTCGTCGGCACGCCGGCGCCCTTGCGGAGCAGCGGCGAGAACGTCTTGTCGGCCAGTTGGATGCCGAGCGAATGCGCCAGCCGGGCCCCGCCGAACGTCTCGGTCCGGTGCGTGATCGACAGCGTGTTCGGCACCACCTTCTGCGGCGCGCCGGCCGGGTCGATCAGCTCGACGGTGAACCGCGATGTCCGGCGCTCGTCCACGTCGACCTCGGTCGCGAACGCGCCGACCCGGTTCAGCGCGATGTTGGCGGTCCGGAACGGCGGCCGGCCTTCGGGGTTCGCGAGGACGACGGAGTACCCGGTCCAGTCCAGGTCCCGCCCGGCGCGCAGCCGGCCCGCCACGGTCGTCGTGGTCGTGGTGACGGCCGGTTCGTACGAGAGTTCGACGGCGAACTCGCCTGCTGCCGGGGCCGCGGCCAGCGGGGCGGGATGCCGGATGGTGCTCGCGAACAACGCCGCGCCGCGCGCGACCACGGTCGACGGGTCCAGCCGGGTCTCGAGTTCGATGCCGATGCCGGAGGCCGGGTCGGCGAGCCGTTCGCGCAGACCGGGGGAGAGCGTGACACCGCCGACCAGCAGCAGCTTGTCGATCGCGTCCGCCGACAGGCCGTTCTCCCGCATCGCTTCGCGGCAGAGGTTGATCGCGCGCACGTAGTACGGCTCGGCGACGCGGTCGAGGGCGCCGCGGGAGAGCGTGAAGTCGAACGCCTCGCGGTCGCCGCCCGGGGTGTCGAGTTCGACCGTGACGGAGGTCGACTCGATGCCCGAGAGGGCGATCTTGGCTTCCTCCGCGGCCGCCTTCAGCCGGGCGAAGTTGTGTGCGTGCGCGGGGTTGTCGCGGCGGAAGTCGGACAGCCCCAACTCTGCCTCCGCCGCCGGTGCGAGCACGCGCTCGACCAGCGCCCAGTCGATCAGCTTGCCGCCCAGGTACGGGTCGCCGGCGTGGTGCAGCACCCGCAGTTCGCCGTCGCGCTTGTTCACCACCGCGGCGTCGAAGGTGCCGCCGCCGAAGTCGAACACCATCCAGTACGCCCGGTCGCTGGTGTCCTGGAGCCCGTACGCGAACGCGGCCGCGGTCGGCTCCTGCAGCAGCGGCGAACCGGGAACGAACCCTGCCAGGGTAGCGGCCTCGACGGTCGCCTTGTTCTGGTTCAGCGCGAATGCCGCCGGGACCGTGATGACGGCCGCGGTCGGAGCCTCGTTCAGGAACCGGCCCGCGTCGTGGCGCAAGGATTTCAGGACTTCGGCCGACAGTTGCGGCGGCGTGAGCTGGACGCCGGCCCGGACGAACTTCCGGGCCACATCGGCCAGACCCATCTCCAGCTTGAACTCGGACGCGGTGTTCTCCGGATCGGACTCGGCCCGGGTGCGAGCCTTCGTGCCGACCCGGACCTCGCCCGCGCGCGGCATCCAGACCGCCGACGGCGTGGTGTCCTGGCTCTCGTTGTTCTTGATCACCGTGACCGTGTCGCCCTCGGCCAGGGCGATCGCGCTGTTGGTGGTGCCGAGATCGATCCCGATGTCGATGGTGTCACGCATGGCTGTCCTCGCTGTTCTTCGAGCCGGTGGGTACGGCGACGATCACCTGGGCGGTCTGGATCCGCCGGTCGTGGTGGTACACGGCGGGCCGTACGGTCTCGACGACGGTCTCGACCGTCACCTCGGGATCGTCGGAGTAGAGCAGTACGTCGACCGAACGGCCGGCGTGGAACGGCTCCCCGTCGTGGTCCTGGACGGTGAGCCCCGCGGACGCCAGCGCACCGGCGCAGGTCCGCAGGTACCGCGCAGCCTGCTTCCCCTGGCCATCGTTGCCCTGGGCAAGTTTGCGGCGGGCCCGCCAGAGATTGGTCGCGGCCTCGGCGAGCGCGTCGTCGTCCGCGTCCTCGGCGGGTTGCGCCGCGGTCTGCCCGAGCTCGGCGAGGGAGCGTTCCAGGTCGTCGTACGCCGAACCGGACCAGCTCGGCGCCGCGATCCGGAACGCCTTGTGCTGCCGCCACTGGCGGAACCAGGCCCAGGTCATTTCGCTGCTCCCTTGAACGGCTTGTTGTCGGCGCGGTGCACCACGCAGATGGCGTACTTGACCTGCTCCAGGTCCGACCACGACGGATAGTCCGGCGGCCCGACCCAGGTCGCGAAACCCGGCAGGCTGGGAATCCTGGCCGCGCAGGCTTTCCGGGACAGGGCGTTGACCTCGCTGTCGCCGGGGAAGGACTGGCCGGCTTCGTAGAGCGTCGGGTAGCCGAAGATCTGACCCCAGTGCCACTCGGTGCAGCGGACGATCATGACCTGGTCGATGAGTGCTCCGTCGGTCACCTGGCCGTTGATCCGGTCCCGGACACACGTGCCGACCGGCGCGTTGTCGGCGACCTTCTTGGCCTGCAGGTCCATCGCGACCGGCTTCGGATCCTTCAGCTCGGCGATCGGTGTCAGTCCGCCGTGGAGGTCGAGACCGTCCTGCCGATGGACCACGCAGGCCGCGTAGTTCTCGTACTTGCTCGAGTTCTTGCCGTTGTTCCAGCGTTGCGCGGGCGCGTGGAGCGTGGTCACGTCGTACACGTCGTCGTTCAGACGCTGCTGGACCATCTTCTCGCCGCACAGGAACTGGCCGAGCGCGTTCGCCTGGGCGTCGCCCGGGTACGTCGCGGGCACCTTGGTGATCGCGACGTACCCGATGATCTCGCCCCAGTGCGGCGAGTCGCAGTCGCTGCCGCTGAGACCTGTCTGCGGGCCGGCCGGTTGCTCGTCCAGGCAGGTCCCGGCCGGTGCGTTGTCGGAGATCTTGTCGTTGGAGATGCTGATCTTCTGCGGCCACCAGTGCCACACGCCCAGACCGATCAGCGCGAGGACGAGCAGCCAGGCGACCAGCCGGCGACCGCGGCGGCGCTTCGGGGACACGGGCTTCCGCGGCGGCCTGGTCGGTCTCGTCGTCTGTGGTGAAGGGGAGTAGAACGAGTCGAACGTGCCGGCCGAGATCTCGGCGAGCATCTGGTCGATCTCGGCGCGGACCGACGGCGAGCTGGTCTGCGCCCGCGCCTGCCGGAGCAGCCGTTGGGCGGCGTACTTCCCGCTCATCCGGAACAGGTACTCGACCTGCTCGCGGAACTCCCGCATCGCGCGCTGGTTCTCGAGCACCGCGTCGCGGTTCTCGGTGATCAGGTCGCGGTCGCGCTGGTCGATCACCAGCTTCCTGGCGCGGTCCAGCCAGCGTTCGGCGCGGCCGTCGCCGGCGTCGCCGCGATTCATCAGCTCGACGGCGCAGTTGTTGAGCAGGATCGCGAGCTGGTCGTGCAGCGCCGAGGTCCGGTGGTTGTCCTTCGGCGGCAGCAGGGCGTCGAGTCGTTTCAGCTGCGGCAGCAGGTCGCGTTCGATCTCGGCGACGAGCGGGTCGACCGGTTCCTCACCGATCCGCCGGGCCACCTGGGTACGGCGTTCCTCCAGGTCCTCGTACAGCGGCGCGGCAGCGGCCTCGACCAGCCTGCGGTGCACGGTCTCCGCCTTCGGGAACCTGCGCGCCGTCTTGACCAGCACGCCCGTACGGCCGAGCGGACCGTTGACGGCGAGATCGACGGCCGGCTGGACGAGGGTCCGCGGCAGTTCCCGCTCGATCCCGGCCACGGCCGAGTCGTCGAGCTGCCGGTCGTCCAGCACGCGGACCCGGTACTCCAGATGGTTCGTCAGCGCGCCGGAGACCTTCGACCAGGACTGCGAGGCACGGCTCCACTCGATGTCCGGCGTACCCCGGCTCTGCTCCCGGCTGATCGACTCGTGGTGGGCCGCGACCGCGGCGTCGTGGTCCTGGTGCACCTGCGGATGGCAGCCGCAGCCGGAGACGTCGTCGCCCCACGGCGCGAACACCTCGTGGACCAGCCGGCGGCGCGGGTCGCCGAGGATCAGGTCACAGGCGGCCTGGATCTCGTGCGGGTCGCGCGAGGACGCCGTACCGAGGTCGATATCGGCGCCCACCTCGAGCGCCGCGCGCAACCGCTGCGCGACCTGACGGGTGGTGCGCGCGTTCGCATCCGCGAGCAGACCGCTGATCCGGAAGGCGTTCCGCCGATACAGGTCCGGCCCGGCCAGTCTCCGCAACTCGTCGACAATCGGATCCGCCACCGGCTCACCCCCAGGGTTGTCGGGTCCTGTGCGACCCCGTCATTTCACCCTGACACCGGAAACGGACCCTTTCGGCCGCCTTCAGACCGGTCTGGACCTCCCCTGGATCCCCTGTGGACAGACCTTGGACCGAACCTGCATTTTCAGATGGCGTTGAGCAGATCGAGCGCCGATTGCTGGCGGGCGGCGTCGAGTTTGTCGACCGGGCCGTACCAGCGCAATCCGTACTGGTCCATCGGCGTCCGGTCGGCCGCGAAGGCGCGGTCGGCCTGGCGCTGCAGGTACGACGTGTACGGGTGGTCGGACAGCGCCGCGTTCAGCTTGCCGAGGCCGCGGACGTGCGCGCCCTTGAACGACGGGCCGTCGCCGCCGCAGTCGCCGCTCTCGCACGGCTCGCGCAGGATGCCGTCCGCGGTGTGCAGCGACGACGCCGTGGTCGACGCGTCGGCGAGCTGGCGGGCCGACGTCAGGTACGCCGAGTTGTTCGTTGCCTTGGACAACTCGGTGAGCGCGCCGATCAGCACGCCCTGGTTGTACGTCCACGCGGTGTCGCCGTTGTTCTTGCACGTGGACAGGTCGATCCCGTCGTTCACCAAGTGCGACCCGTTGATCATCCCGGTCTGCTGGAACCACGTCCACCCGGCCTGTGCACGTTGCAGGTACGTCGTGTCGCCGCCGATCCGGCTGTGCAGCTGCGCGTTCAGCTGGATGTAGAGCGAGTTCGAGATCGCGTTCTTGTACGTCTTCGCCTCGCTCCACCACACGCCACCACCGCACGTGCTGTCCCAGTACGCCGCCATGTGATCGGCGTCCGCCCGGGCCGTCTGCAGGTAGCGGGCCTCCCCGGTGAGGTCGTACGCCGCGACCCACGCGAGTCCCCACCACCCGGTGTCGTCGATGTAGTCGTTGCGGAACTGGCCCTCGAACTTGGTCAGGTTCAGGTCGTAGGTCTTGCCGATCGCGTACCGGTAGCTCTGCATCCCGCTGACCCGGGCGTTGTCGATCAGCGCGTTCAGGGCGTTCGCCGAGTTCCACCAGCCGGTGGTGTCGAACAGTCCGCTGGTCAGGTTGTAGTCCTGCATCAACGCGGTCGCGGCCGCCGTACGACGGTCCCAGGCGTTCCACGTCGTACGGGCCCACGGCGTACAGGCGATGTCGGCGCGATCGCCGGCCTTGCCGCATGCGCGGAGTGCTCCGACGCCGAGGTTGTTCCAGTCGTCGACGTTGAACATCTGCGTCCGCCAGCCGCCTTGGCCGGCCGGGATCGCGGTGTTGCCGAGGCGGCTGCCGCCGGACCAGGTGCGGCCGCCGTCCATCGAGCGGTCCAGCCAGACCTCGTCGCCGGGACTGCCGTTCTCGATCGAGGCCCAGTCCATCGCGTCGTCGTCGTCGAAGTGCAGGGTGATCGTGCGGCCGAAGAGCGTGGCTGAGACCGGGGCGCGGTCGGTCGGTGCGAGGGCCGGGTCGCGGGCGTCGCAGTACTTGTTGCAGATCGTTGCCTGGGTCGACATGTTCACCGAGGGGGTCTCAGCCGGCGCGGGCGGGGTGCGCCGAGGGGAGCGATCAGCAGGGACAGGCTGGAAACGATTCCAACGTACATCACAGATCTCCCTGGGGCGGTAGGAAGAGAGCGGTGTCACTGAAGGTAGGTGGGGCGCGACACCACGTCAAGACGTGATGCGGGCTAGAGCGTGAGGAGCGCGGTGAGGATCCCGGCGGTGAGGACGAGGGTCGCCGCGATCGCGAAGCGGCGGCCGCGGGCCTGGCGGCGGCCGATCGCGGACCGGTCGGGGCGGAGGCCGCACGGGTCGAAACCGAGCTCGTCGGCCGGTGCGAGTGCGCTGCCGAGGCGGGCGAGGAACGGCCGATGCTCCGCCTGCCGAGTCGCCTCCTCGACGACCCGGCGGCGCAGGAACTCCCGGTGCCTGGTCGCCGGAACCCTGACGTCCGGCGGCACGGTCAGGCTCGACGGGAGTACGAGGGCGCTCGGGAGCGGCAGCCCCGGCGGGAGCGCCCGCTGGACGACGGCGTGCGCGGCCGCCACCCGCCTCGCCCGGCTGATCGCAGGCGGGAGGATCAGATAAGCGAGGTGGACGAGCGACCGGTAGTCGTCGAGCAGCAGGGCCTCGATCAGCGGCTCTTCACGCGTCGGCCCCTGAACCGGACCGGGAACGATCGGTGTCTCGACCGTGGCGGACATGCATCTCCTCGAACTCGGCGTACGGAAGAACCAACGAACGAATCACTGACCGGTCACGAAATGGTCGGTTAGTCTCCGTGTCATGAGCACTGGTGACGGGGTTGCGGGGCAGTGGGGCGGGGTCGACGTGCATTTCGGTGAGGAGGGCGGCCGGCTCACGTACGGCAGCTACCTGCGACTGGCCGAGCTGCTCGACCAGCAGCGGCTGGAGTCCGATCCGCCGGCGCACGACGAGCTGCTGTTCATCACGATCCACCAGGTGTACGAGCTGTGGTTCAAGCAGGTTCTGCACGAGCTGACCGCGTCCCGGGACGCGATGCTCGCCGGTGAGCACTGGCTGGCCGAGCACCTGCTGCGGCGGGTGCACACGATCGAGCGCGTGCTGACGCAGCAGGTGGACATCCTCGAGACGATGACACCGCAGGACTTCGGTGAGTTCCGGCACCGGCTGTCGCCCGCATCCGGGTTCCAGTCCGTGCAGTTCCGCGAGATCGAGTTCCTGTCCGGCGCGAAGGATCCGTCCTTCGTACGCCGGTTCCGCGGGCTGACCGAGATCGAGAAGGACCGCCTGCGCCGCCGGCTGGAGGAGCCGACGCTCTGGGACGCGTATCTCGACGTACTGGGGAAGTCGGGCTTCGACACCGACTCGGAGGACGCCATCCGCGACGCGCTCCGCAAGGTCGCCGGCGACCGCTCGCACTACGCTGCCATCTGGGAACTCGCCGAGGCCCTCGTCCAGCACGACGAACTCGCCGCGGCGTGGCGGGCGCGCCACGTGGTGATGGTCGAGCGCATGATCGGCACCAAGCCGGGCACCGGTGGTTCGTCCGGCGCCAACTACCTCCGCAGCCGTCTCGACCTCCGCTACTACCCTCTCCTCTGGAACCTCCGCAGCAACCTCTAGCCAGGGCGGGCCTCTTGAAGCTCTACTCCGACGTACCGGTTCAGCGGTTCGGGCAGGTTGTCGGTGATCTGGTGCTGGCGGCGTGGGTGTGGGCATGTGTGGAGCTCGGTCTGCTGGTCTACAAGGTGACCGATGCGCTCGGGGCGCCGGGGCGGAAGGCGGCTGAGGCGGGGGACGGGCTGGCGGGGGATCTGCGGCGGATGTCCGAGCCGATCGGAAAGGTGCCGGCGGTCGGGGATCAGCTGCGGGCGCCGATCGACGGTGCGGCCGGCGCGGCGGGGAAGCTGGCGCAGGCGGGGCGGGACCAGGCGCACGCGGTGGAGCAGTTGGCGTATGTGCTGGCGGCCGTGACGATCGGGGTGCCGGTGCTGTTCGCCGTACTGATCTGGCTGCCGCGCCGGATCCGGTTCGCGCGCCGGGCCACGGCGGCGCAGCGGTTCATCGACAACGCGGCGGATCTGGACCTGTTCGCGCTGCGGGCGATGGCGAACCAGCCGATGCACAAACTCGCGAAGATCTCCGCCGACCCGGTCACCGCCTGGCGCGAGGGCGACCGCGAGGTCGTCAGAGCGTTGGCGACCCTCGAACTCCGGAGCACCGGGCTGAAGCCACCGCCGGACCTCCAGCACTCAGAAACCCCCGCCGATGCCCCGTGAACCCGGCCCGCCGAGCGTGGCCGACTGCGCGGGCGCGAGGTTGGTGAGTGGTGGGCGTCCGCCCTTAACACCAGCTTGAGGATCGGCCGCCGGGTCGGCGGATACGCTCGGGGCATGGCGCGGGTGCTGCTGGTCGAGGACGACGATGCGATTCGGACGTCGTTGGGGAAGTCTCTGACGGCGGCTGGGCACGTGGTCTCGGCGGTCGCGGCCGGTGCCGACGGGGTCGCGGCGGTCGCGCGGGAGCGGCCCGAGGTGCTGTTGCTCGATCTCGGGCTGCCGGACCTCGACGGGCGGGACGTGCTCGCGATGGTGCGGGCGGTCAGTGACGTACCGGTCATCGTGGCGACGGCGCGGGACGACGACGCGAGCGTCGTACGGCTGCTGGACGCGGGCGCGGACGACTACGTGATCAAACCGTTCAGCGCGGCGCAGATGGATGCCCGGATTCGCGCCGTACTGCGGCGGCTCGGACAGGACCCGCACGAGGAGTCGACGGTCGAGGTCGGCGGGTTGCGGATTGATCCGCGGAGCCGTGAGGTGACCGTGGACGGTGCGCCGGTCGACCTGACCCGCAAGGAGTTCGACCTGCTGCTGGCGTTGTCGCGCCGGCCCGGAGCCGTGGTGACGAAGCGGGAACTGCTCGCCGAGGTTTGGGGGCTGCCGTGGGGCGGCGGTGACCGGACCGTCGACGTCCACCTCTCGTGGTTGCGCCGGAAGCTAGGCGAGACGGCCGCCGCGCCGCGGTTCCTGCACAGCGTGCGCGGCGTCGGGATCAAGCTCTCAGTGCCCGACGGGGACGGCTGAGCATGCGCCGCCGGATCCTCCTGCTCTCGGTGGGCATGACCACGCTGGTCGTGCTCGCGTTCGCCGTCCCGCTGGTGATTCTGCTGCGCAGTACGACGGCCAGCGAGTCCAAGGACAAGGCGCGGTACCTGGCGGAGAGCGTCGCGTACTACGTCGGCGACAAGGACCACACGAACGACGACATCACGGCGTACCTCAACGGCCTGAGCGATCATCCGGGACGGATCTCGGTGCGGATGCCGGACGGTACGACGCTCGGCGATCCGCCGCCCGGTGGGGTGCCGACGCCGAAGAACGTGCCGGCCGGGTACGGCGACGGCGACCGTGACGACAAGGGCCCGCCGAAGATCGGCGACGCCGACTACCGCGACGTCGGCGGCGGTCTCGCGGTGGACGTCGGTGTCGGTACGCCGAACGGCGCGGCCTCCGTCTGCCTGTATCTGACCAGCGACGAGCTGTACGACAGTGTGGTCCCAAGGATCCTGGTCCTCATCGGCGGGAGCCTGCTCGTCCTGTTGCTCAGCATCGCCGGCGCCGAACTGGTGTCCCGGCGACTCGCGCGCCCGTTGGAGGAGACCGCGAGTACGGCGGAACGCCTGGCCCGCGGCGACATGGACGCGCGCGCCCCGACGACCGGGCCGGCCGAGGTCGCGAAGGTCGGCTCCGCGCTGAACGGGCTCGCGGACCGGATCGACGAGGTGATCGCGGTCGAACGCGAGGCCGTCGCGGACCTGTCGCACCGCCTGCGGACGCCGTTGACTGCGCTGCGCCTGCAGGTCGAGGCGCTCCCGGACCGGGAGAGCGCCGAGGAGCTGAACACGCAGGTCAACACGCTCGAACGGACACTGACCGCGGTGATCAGTGCCGCCCGCCGGCCGCAGCGCGAAGGCCGTGTCCCGCACTCGGACGCGGTCGAGGTGACGCGTCAGCGGGCCGCGTTCTGGGAACCGCTGTTCGAGGACCAAGGCCGTGAGCTCGCGCTGGACCTGCCGAACGCGCCCGCGACGGTCCGATCGTCCGGTGAGGACCTCGGCGCGGCGCTGGACGCGCTGGTGGAGAACGTCGTCGCGCACACCCCCGACGGAACGCCCGCGCGGATCACGCTGACCCGCGCGGACGGCGTCGTCCGGATAGTTGTCGCCGACAACGGTCCTGGGATCCCGCTGGGCGCCGGCGAGCGCGGCCGCAGCGACCGCGGCTCCACCGGCCTGGGCCTGGACATCGCCCGCCGCTGCGCCGAAGCCGCCGGCGGCACCCTGACCCTGCACCGCAACGAGGTCGTCATCACGCTCCGAGCTTCGACGGATGCCTCGCCAGCGGGGTGACCTGGATCGACATGTAGGGGAACAGCGGCAGGCTCGAGAGGATCTCGTGCAGGTCGTCGTTCGACTCGACGTCGAAGATGCTGAAGTTGGCGTACTCGCCGACGATCCGCCACAGTTCGGGCCAGCTGCCGGCGGCCTGGAGCTCGAGGGCCCGGTCCCGTTCGCGCGCGAGGAGGGAGGCGCGCGCGTCCGGGTCCAGGTCGGGCGGCAACTGGACGTCCATGCGGACGTGGAACAGCATCAATTCCCCTCGAGTTCGAAGTCGTACGTCGCCTCGCGGACGCCGGTGCCGTCGTCGACCGGGTCGAGGATCAGGTCGGGTTTCGTGGCCTCGGCGACGTCGGAGTCGAGCCAGTCGCCGCCGGCGAAGTAGAGCTGGGTGGTGATGGTGCGGTGGCCGTCGGCGCGGACCATGATGTGCAGGTGGGCCGGGCGCCACGGGTGCCAGCCAGCGGCTTCGATCAGCTTGCCGGTCGGGCCGTCGGTCGGGATCTGGTACGGCGCGGGCTGCACGGTCCGGATCGAGAAGTTGCCATCGGCATCAGTCGTGACGACTCCACGCAGGTTGCCGTCCGGTACCCCGGGCGCGAACCCGGAGTAGTACCCGTCGGCGTCGGCGTGCCAGATATCCACCTCGGCGCCCGCCAACGGCGTACCGTCCAGGTCGCGGACCTGACCGCGCAGCACCAGCGGCGTACCTTTCTCGTCCTCGCGATGTGGCAGCTCACAGTCAGCGTTCAGTTGGACCTGCGAAGGCAGATAGTACGGACCCTCGATCGTGCCGAGTGTCCCGCGCTGCGACGAGGCCGCGACCTCCTCCACCACATGCTCGACGAAAACGTCCATGAACAAGGGCCATTCGCCGCCCTCGCCGACCGCCATCAGCCACGCCTTCGCGGCCTGGAACTCCGGGTACGTGACCTGGTTGTCGCGGATCGCCGCGTGGACACCGTGCAGTACGGCGGTCACGACTGTGCTCACGCGTTCGGGGGAGACGTCGGCGGTGTCTCGCGCGCGGTCCTTGAAGTTCGAGCTGGCGTTCGCGCCGGAGCCGGCCGCGGTCGGTGAATCGTGCACTGTGGTCATGATGTTCTCCTTCAGCGGTTCAGGATCCGGCTGACGTCGGTCGGGTTGACCAGGTCCGGCACGGTCCAGCCGTCCAGGTCGTACTCGTTGAGCATCGTCTCGGCGAAACTCTTCATCGCCGCGGTCTCGCCCTGCGCCTCGGCGGCGAACAGGATCTCGGCCTTGACGTTCTCGTGGTTGCCCGAGTAGTTGCGCTCGTACAGTTCGTGCCGCCCGCCGAACTCGGTGCCGACCGAATCCCACAGCGCCTTCATCAGCTTGGTCCGCTCGACCGCGTCGTACCCGTTCGATCCGCGGACGAAGCGGTCCAGGTACGGCCGGACCTCGGGCGTCTTGAAGTCCACGGCGTTGGAGTTGAGGTAGATGAGGCCGGAGGCGACGTCCTGCTGGATGATCTCCTTCACCCGCGGGTACCCGGTGATCATGAACTGCCGGTAGATCAGGCCGTAGTCGAGCTTCGGCAGCACGGTCCCGTTCGGCCCGGGGTCCGGGTTCAGCGCCATCGCGTCGGCCATGCAGCGGAACAGGTTCCGCCAGCCGATCACTTCGCCGACCCGGGTCTGGACGCCGCGGAAGTCCTTGCTGCCCGTGCATTCGAGGGCCTTGAGCAACAGTCCGGCGATGAAGTCGAGCTTCACCGACAGCCGGATGCAGCCGTGGAACGTGAACCGCGGGATGAACCCGGACTGCGGGAAGAAGCCGTTGATCTTGTCGACATCGCCGTACAGGAAGATGTTCTCCCACGGCACCAGCACCTTGTCGAACACGAAGATCGTGTCGTTCTCGTCCATCCGGCTGGACAGCGGGTAGTCGAACGGGCTGCCCATCACGTCGGCCTGCATGGTGTACGACGGCCGGCAGATGAGCTTCACGCCCGGCGCGTCCATCGGGACCGTGCAGATCAGCGCGTACTCCTTCTTCTTGATCGGCAGGCCGTAGTGCGCGATGAAGTTGTAGTTGGTGATCGCCGAACCGGTCGCCACCACCTTCGCGCCGGACACGATCACGCCCGCGTCGGTCTCCTTCTCGACCCGCATGAAGATGTCACCGGCCTCGTCCGGCGGCAGGTTGCGGTCGACCGGCGGGTTGATGATCGCGTGGTTCCAGTACAGGACCTTCTCCTGCGACTCCTTGTACCAGCGCTTCGCGTTCTGTTCGTACGGCGCGTAGAACTCGGTGTTCCCGCCCAGCGTGCCGAGGAAGCTGGCCTTGTAGTCGGGGCTGCGGCCCATCCAGCCCCACGTCTGCCGGGCCCAGTGCTCGATCGCGACCCGGTCCTTCTGCAGGTCCGCCGAGCTGTACGGCGTCCGGAAGAACGGATGCGTGTAGCCGCCGTTGCCGGTGTCGGTCGGGACGGTGATCTCGTCCTTGGTCGCGGGGTCGTGCAACGCGTCGTACAACCGGGCGACCATCCGCGCCGGGTTCCGGAACGCGGGGTGCTCGGTGACGTCCTTGACGCGTTCGCCGTAGATCCAGATCTCCCGGTCGTCGCGGATCGAGTCGAGGTACTCCGCACCCGTCATCGGGCGCTTCGTGGTGGTCTCGGGGTCGGCCGTGGTAGTCATCGAAAGGTCCTTTCAGGCAAGGGCTAGGGGCGTGAAGACGGCGCTGGCGTCGAACCAGCCGGAGTCCGGGCAGTCGAGTGAGCCCGACCAGTGGGTCTCGACCGGACCCAGGTAGCGGAACCGGCCGCCGTGGAACAGCAGCGGGTCCCGGGCGGTGATGCCGACCGCGGCCACCTCACCGATCACGATGAGATGGTCGCCGCCGTCGTACGTCCGCCACGGCCGGCACGAGATCGTCGTGGCCGCGCCCTCGAGCAGCGGAGCGGTCGGACCGTCGACCCAGCCGGGCGCACGGTCCGCGGGTCGCCCGGCGAAGTGCCAGGCGACGTCGAGCTGGTCGTCGGCGAGCACGTTGATCGCGAACGGCTTGCCGTCGAGGTACTGGCACGCCTTGGACGTGCGCGTCAGCGTGACCTGGGCGAGCGCGGGCTCGAGCGACACCGCGGTGAAGGCGTTCACGGTCGCGCCGTGCGGACCGCCTTCCGCGCTGGTGCAGGTCACGACGGTCACGCCGGTGGCGAACTGACCGAACGCGTTCCGGAGTTCTCGCGAGTCCATCGGCGCTACCTCCTTGGTTGTACGCTCTGCGTACAGCTCGTACGCTTGGCGTACGACAAGACCATGGTGGGCTCGCGATCGACTGTCAAGGGCTCAACTAGATTTGTGGGGTGGAAGGATGACCGCCATGAGCGAGCGGGACTACGTGCAGAGCATCGAGCGCGGGTTCGCCGTCCTGCTCGCGTTCGACGCCGATCGGCCCACTCCGACGCTGGCCGAGGTCGCCACCGCGACCGGGCTCTCGCGTCCCGCGGTGCGGCGGATCCTGCTGACCCTGCAGAAGCTCGGGTACGTCGCCGCGCAGGGCACCCGGTGGACCCTGACGCCGCGGGTGCTCACGATCGGTCAGCACTACGCGGCCACGCACAACTTCGTGGAGACCGCGCAGCCCCATCTCCTGCGCCTCGCCGAGGAGACGCAGGAGTCGGCCTCCCTCGCACAGCTCGACGGGACCGACGTCGTGTACGTCGCTCGCGTCCAGGTACGCCGGATCATGGCGATCTCCGTCGACGTGGGGAGCCGAGTGCCGGCGCATGCCACCTCGATGGGCCGCGTGCTGGCGGCTTGGGCGGACGCGGCGGTCGTCGACGCGGTGCTGGCGGCCGGCCTGCCGCGGCTCGCGCAGCGGACGATCACCGACCCGACGGCGTTCCGCGACGCGCTGCACCAGGTCCGCCAGGACGGGTACGCCCTCGTCGAGTCCGAGCTCGAGGACGGGCTGCTGTCGGCCTCAGTGCCGGTCCGCACGCCGGACGGCGCCGTACTCGCGGCTCTTGCCTATTCGACGACCGTCGGTCGCCGTACCGCGGAGCAGGTCGTCGACAAGGTTGTCCCGTTGATGCTGGAGACCGCGGAAGCGATCGCGTCGGACCTCCGCCTGCTCAGTGGCACCCGCCGCCTCGATACGCAGGCCCGCGACGGGTTCTACTGAATCAGCCCCTTGACGACGGCCAGCGCGCGCTCCAGATGCGGCGCTTCGTCGTCCGCTCGCGTGGCGGCCGCCAGTTCGACGGTCGCTGACCCGGTGAGTGCGCGGTAGGAGACGCCCGGAATCAGCAGCTCGGCAACGGGCGCCGGCACGATCGCGATCCCGAGCCCTGCCGCGACGAACGTCACCAACGTCGACGTCTCCGCCACCTCGTGCCGCACCCGCGGCTCGAACCCGGCCTCCCGGCAGCGCGCGAGCACGGTGTTGTGCATGACCGACCGCCCGCCGCCCGCGTGGACGACGAAGTCTTCGTCGGCCAGCTCCTCCAGCCGCACCCGCCGCCTTCCGGCCAGCCGATGCCCGTCCGGTACGGCGACGATCAGTGGATCGGCCCGCAGTACTTCCACTCGCAGCGACTCGTCCTCGACCGGCGGCCGCAGCAGCCCGAGATCGATCCGCCCGTCCGCGAGCGCCTGCGCCTGGTCGGGTGCGAGCATCTCGCCTTGCACGGCGACCTCGACGTCCGGAAGCTCCTCCCGCAACGTCCGGACCAGCTGCGGCAGCAGGCTGTACGTCGCCGAGCCGACGCACCCGATCACCAACCGTCCCTGAAGCCCGGCCGCCACCCGCTGCGCCTCACCTGCCGCGGACGAGACCGCCGCGATGATCTGCCGCGCCCGCACCAGGTATGACTCGCCCGCGGGCGTGAGCTCCACGCGTCGCGTCGTACGGCGCAGCAACTGCAGGCCAAGCTCGCTCTCCAGCTGACGGATCTGCTGCGACAACGGCGGCTGCGCCATGTGCAGGCGGGCCGCGGCGCGGCCGAAGTGCCGTTCCTCGGCGACGGCGACGAAGTACCGCAGGTGACGGAGCTCCACGCGATTGATATTGGCAGAGTCTCGATCGAGCGTAAATGAGTATTTCTCCATATCGGTCGTGGCGGCCTACCGTCGAGGGCATGAGCGATGTGGTGATCTGCGAACCGATCCGTACGCCGGTGGGCCGGTTCGGCGGCGCGTTATCCGCGCTGTCCGCCGCCGACCTCGCGACTGTCGCTCTCACCGAGCTGGTACGCCGGACCGGTCTGGGCGAAGGTGATGTCGACGACGTCGTGCTCGGCCAGTGCAACCCGAACGGCGAAGCGCCCGCGGTCGGCCGGATCGCCGCTCTGGACGCGGGCCTCGGCGTCGGCGTACCGGGTGTCCAGGTGGACCGCCGCTGCGGCTCGGGTCTGCAGGCCGTGCTGTACGCCGCGGGCATGGTCGCCACCGGCGCCGCCCGTGTGGTGGTTGCCGGAGGCACCGAATCGATGTCGCAGGTCGAGCACTACGCCCTCGGTCTGCGCACCGGCGTCCGCGGCAACGTGGAGCTGAACGATCGTCTCGTCCGCGCTCGCGAGACCGCCGGCGGGAAGTATCACCCGGTGCCGGGCGGCATGCTCGAGACCGCGGAGAACGTACGCCGGGAGTACGGAATCACGCGCGCGGAGCAGGACGAGTTCGCCCTGCGCTCCCACCAGCGTGCTGTTGCTGCGCAATCCGCGGGCCGCTTCGCCGACGAACTGGTTCCGGTGGAGGTCCCCAAGCGCGGCCTCATCACCGCCGACGAGCACCCCCGTCCGGACACCTCCCTCGACGGGCTCGCCGCGCTCCGCCCGGTAATGGTCAAGGCCGACCCGGAAGCAACCGTGACCGCCGGCAACGCGAGCGGCCAGAACGACGGCGCCGCGGTCTGCGTCGTCACCACCCGCTCCGAGGCGGAGCGTCGCGGGCTGCGGCCGCTGGTCGCGTTGAAGTCCTGGGCCGTCGCCGGGGTCGGACCCGAGGTGATGGGGATCGGCCCGGTCCCGGCCGTCGCCGCCGCACTCGCCCGCGCCGAGCTGACCCTCGACGACCTCGACCTGATCGAGCTCAACGAGGCGTTCGCGTCCCAGGTCCTGGCCTGCCTGCGCGAATGGAAGGTCGACCCTCTCGACGACCGTTTGAACCCGAACGGCTCCGGCATCTCCCTCGGCCACCCGGTCGGCGCGACCGGCGCGCGGATCCTGGCCACCCTGTCCCGCGAACTCCACCGCCGCGACGGCCGCTACGCCCTGGAAACCCTCTGCATCGGCGGAGGCCAGGGCATCGCCGCGATCTTCGAGGCGGTCCGATGAAGGTCGCTTCCACGATCAGCGGCCGGTCCGACGCGCCGACGGTCGTCCTCGCGAACTCGCTCGGGTCCACGTGGGAGATGTGGGACGCCAACCTTGCCTCGCTGGAGCGGCATTTCCGGGTGGTGCGCTTCGACACCCGCGGTCATGGTCGCTCGCCGGTCCCGCCCGGCCCGTACACGATCGACGATCTCACAGACGACGTGGTCGAGCTCCTCGACTCCCTGGAGTTGGAGCGCGCGCATTTGGTCGGGTTGTCCCTCGGCGGCATGGCCGGGCTGCGTCTCGCCGCGCGCGAACCTGAGCGCGTCGACCGCCTGGTCGTCCTCTGCGCCGGCGCCCGGCTCGACCCGTCGTCAGCCTGGACCGACCGCGCCGCACTCGTCCGTGCGCGCGGTACGGCGGCAGTTGCGGAGGCCGTCGTACAACGCTGGTACACGGCGCCCTGGCTCGACCGGCATCCGCGGATCCGGAAGGAATCCGAGGAGATGGTCGCCTCGACGCCGCCCGACGGGTACGCCGCCTGCTGCGAGGTGATCGCCGCGATGGATCTGCTCGACGACCTGCCGAGTATCACCGCGCCCACGCTGGCGATCGCCGGCGCGGACGATCCGGCCACCCCGCCGTGGCAGCTGGAACGCATCGCCACCACGGTTGCCGATGGCAAGCTTCTCGTCGTACCGGAGGCCGCGCACCTCGCGTCCGCCGAACGGCCCGACCTGGTGACGCCGGCCGTCATCGCCCACCTGCAAGGGGACGGTTCATGAGTCTCGACAAGGTCGTTCCCACCTCGGCCGCGGCGGTCGCCGACATCGCGGACGGTGCGAGTCTCGCGGTCGGCGGGTTCGGGCTGGCCGGGATCCCGTGGTTCCTGATCGAGGCGCTGTTGGAGCAGGGCGCCGGCGATCTGACCGTCGTGTCGAACAACTGCGGTGTGGACGGCGCGGGGCTCGGTCTGCTGCTCGAAAGTGGGCGTATCAGCCGGGTGATCGCGTCGTACGTGGGGGAGAACAAGGAGTTCGCGCGGCAGTACCTCGCGGGGGAGTTGACGGTCGAGCTCACGCCGCAGGGCACGCTCGCGGAGCGGCTGCGGGCGGGCGGTGCCGGGATCGGGGCGTTCTTCACGCCGACCGGTGTCGGCACGCTGGTCTCCGAAGGCGGGCTGCCGTGGCGGTACGCGCTGGACGGCACGGTCGCGGTCGCGTCGCCGGCGAAGGAGGTGCGGACGATCCAGGGCCGGGACATGGTGCTGGAGGAGGCGATCGTCACCGATGTCGCGCTGGTCCGCGCCGCGGTCGCCGACCGGGCGGGCAACTGCGTGTTCCACGCGGCCGCCCGGAACTTCAACCCGGTCGCCGCGATGGCCGGCCGACTGACGATCGTCGAGGCCGAACGGGTCGTCGAGGTCGGCGAACTCGCGCCCGACGCGATCCATCTCCCGGGAGTCTTCGTACAGCGCGTCGTACCGCTGACCCCCGAGGAGGCCGCCCGCAAGTCGGTCGAGAAGCGCACCACCCGCCCACACCCGACCCCTCCCTCCGGGAAGGTCTGACATGCCGTGGACCCGGGACGAGATGGCTGCGCGGGCGGCGGCGGAGTTGCAGGACGGGGAGTACGTGAACCTCGGGATCGGGTTGCCGACGCTCGTCCCCAACCACCTGCCGGCCGGGTCGTCCGTCACCCTGCAGGCGGAGAACGGGATCCTCGGCGTCGGCCCGTTCCCGTACGACGACGAGGTCGACCCGGACCTGATCGACGCCGGCAAACAAACCGTCACCGTCGTCCCCGGAGCGTCGTACTTCGACTCCGCCACCAGCTTCGCGATGATCCGCGGCGGCCACATCGACGTCGCCGTCCTCGGCGGCATGCAGGTCTCCGCGCACGGCGACCTCGCGAACTGGCTAGTCCCCGGCGCGATGGTGAAAGGCATGGGCGGCGCCATGGACCTGGTCAACGGCGCCCGCCGCGTCATCGTCCTGATGGAACACCGCACCCGCCAGGGCGTTCCCAAACTCCTCGCTTCCTGCACGCTGCCGCTGACCGGCCGCGGGGTAGTCCAACGAGTAATCACCGACCTGGCCGTCCTGGACGTTGCCAACGGCACCTTCACCCTGGCCGAACTGGCCCCCGGCGTCACCCCCACCGCCCTCCAAGAAGCCACCGCAGCCCCCATCACCTGGTAGACCCCGCGTGCTTCTTTCTGGGGCCGTTGGCAACGGATTGCGGTGACATTGGGTAGTTGGTTGATTACTGTGGGGGGAGACTGCTGACAGGACGGGGACTCTTGATGGCCGCTCGGGTGCGGATGGTGCTGGCGCTGGTGCTCGTGGTGGTTTCCGGAACGGTGCTGGCGGCAACGGCCAGGGCGGATACCGTGCGGGACTTCGGGAAGGTCTTCGGGGCGCAGACGAACGGCGCCGTCCGGATCACCGGCAACACCCTGCTGAGCTGCGACCGGACCTCCCCGACGTGTCGTGCGGCCCTGGCCGGCGGCAGTGCGAACGCGAACAACAACAACTGGACGATGGAGCCCGTGGACCTGGACTCCGACACGTCCACCAAGTCCTCCTCGGGTGCGACGGTCGCCCTCCCGGACGGTGCTCAGGTGCTGTACGCCGGCCTGTTCTGGGGTGCCGCCCGTGGCGCCGGCAGCGGCGGTACGGGGACCAGCGACGACGGTAAGACGATGCGCCTGCGGTTGCCCGGCAATGCGGCGTACCAGACGGTGAACGCGAGCCGGACCGACTACCTGAACACCGGGTCGAAGAACGACTACTCGTCGTACCTCGATGTGACTGACCTGGTGCGGGCGGGCGGCAACGGCGAGTACTGGGGCGCCGACGTGCCGACCGGGACCGGCGGCGACCGGTACGCCGGGTGGAGTCTGGTGATCGCATACCAGTCCGCGGAGGAGCCGCTGCGCGACCTGAGCGTCTTCAACGGGTACGCCAAGGTGAGTAGCGGCGAGCCGGTGCGGACCAGCATCTCGGGGTTCCTCGCGCCACCGAGCGGTGCGGTCAACGCGCGGTTCGGCAGTGTCACGTACGAGGGCGACGGCGGTATCACCGGCGACTACTTCGCGGTCAACGGCACCCGGCTCGCCGACGCGCAGAGCCCGTCCTCGAACTTCTACGGCAGCCGCATCACCGACGGCGGCACCAACCTCACCGACCGCACACCCGCGAGCATGAACAACCTGGGCATGGACGCCAAGGTCGTGGACGCGGCCGGGATCCTGGCGAACAACTCGACCAGCGCAGAGCTGACCTTCGCGAGCACCGGCGACGTGTACTACCCGGCCGCTCTGACCACGCAGATCGACCTGTACGCGCCGACCATCCTCGGTACGAAGACGGTCCGCAACCTGGCCGGCAACGACCCGGCGAAGGTTGGCGACACCCTCGAGTACACGCTGAGCTTCAGCAACACCGGCGACGACGACGCACTCCGGTCGACCGTTCGCGACGAGCTGCCGCCCAACACGACGTACGTGCCCGGATCGCTCAGTGTGGTGTCGGGCGCCGGGGCCGGCGCCAAGACCGACCAAGCCGGGGACGACCAGGCGGACTACACGTCGCGCACGGTCCGGTTCCGGATCGGCACCGGCGCGAACGCCACGAACGGCGGCCGGCTGAAGAAGAACCAGAGCAGCACGGTCCGGTTCCGGGTGACCGTCGACCAGGCCGCGGCCGGTACGACGCTGGACAACGTCGGCCTGCTCGACTACACGGCCGAGACGCTGAACAAGCAGTACACGTACCGGACCGACGAGGTGCACACCCCGGTCGCGGCATCGGCCGACGTGTCGATCACCAAGACCGCGAAGCCGGACCCGGTGTCCGCAGGCGGCGAGCTGACCTACACCTTGGTTGCCCGCAACAACGGCCCCAGCGCCGCACGGGAGGTGACAGTCACCGACACGCTTCCCGACGGCGTCGAACTCGTATCGGCTACGCCCACGCAAGGCTCCTGCACCTCGACAACGTGCCTGGTCGGAACCATCAGTTCCGGCTCGACGGCGACGATCACGGTGGTAGTCCGGGTTTCGTCGTCGAGCGCCGCGACCAGCCTCACCAACGTCGCCACGGTCACCACCTCCACCTCCACCTCCGACCCGAACCCGGACAACAACACGTCCTCGGTCACCACCGACGTGACCCGTACGGCGGACCTCGCGCTCGTCAAGTCCGTGGCGCCGACTCAACCGGCACCGGGTGAGTCCGTTGTGTTCACACTGGCGATCAGGAACAACGGACCGTCCGACGCGGAGCAGGTCCGCGTCGCCGACTCGGTACCGGCCGGGTTCACGATCACGGGCGTACAGTCCGCGGCCACCTGCACGACGGCTGGTCAGGACGTCCACTGCACGTTGCCCAAGCTGGCGGCCGATTCGAGCGTCGCCGTCCGGATCGCGGCGACTCTGGACGCCGGGTACCAAGGCGGTGCGCTCACCAATACCGCGAAGGTCAGCAGCGACACCCCGGACCCGGAGGACTCCAACAACACCGGCTCCGTGACGGTTACACCGGGTGCGGCCAAGGCTGACCTGGTCGTCGCCAAGGAGACACTGACCAAGCCGGTCGTAGCGGGGGAGCCGATCACCTACCGGATCACGGTGCACAACGACGGCCCGTCCGACTCGCAGAAGGTTGTACTGACGGACGCCGTCCCCAGTGCGCTGACAGGTGTCGCCGCGGACAGCTCCGCCGGGTCCTGCACGGTTGACTCGGCACAGGTGCAGTGCGCCTTGGGTACGTTGACCGCTGGATCCACTGCGACCGTCACAGTGACAGGAACCGTGTCTGCCAAGGCAATCGGGCAGCTCACGAACTCCGCTACCGCAAGCAGTTCCACGCCGGACCCGGACACCAGCAACAACACGGGCCGTACGACGGACGACCTGACCGCGAGAGCCGACCTTGCGATCACGAAGACCGCTCAGCCGGTCCCTGTGCACGCTGGTCGTCCAGTGACCTACACGCTGACGGTGACGAACAACGGGCCGTCCGCGGCGCAGTCGGTGAAGGTGACCGACCCGGTGCCTGCGCCACTGAAGTACGTGTCGTCAAAGACCTCCAGTGGCAGCTGCACCGAGGCTGATGGCACAGTCACCTGCGCCGTCGGCACTGTGGCACCCGGTGATGTGGTGACCGTGACGGTGGTGGCGAACGTCCCGTCCGGCACTCCGCCGAACCAGCTCGGCAACACGGCGACCGTCTCCTCGCCCACACCGGACCCGGTCGACGACAACAACTCAGCGACGTACACACTCATGACCGGCGCACAGGCGGATATCTCGATCACCAAGACCGCCTCGCCGGATCCGGTGGTGGCCGGCAACGCGATCACCTTCAACCTGACGGTCCACAACGCCGGTCCGTCCGACGCACAGGGCGTCACCGTGGAGGACGACGTACCTGACGCCGTGACCGGTGTGTCGGCCACGGCGACGGGTGGAGCGACCTGTACGGCGGTCAACGGCTCCGTGCGCTGCCGTGCGGCGACGCTGGCGGCCGGGGACAGCTTCGTGGTCACCATCAAGGGAACCGTCGTACCCAGTACTGCACCCGGCGAGATCGTCAACTCGGCAACGGCGGACTCGCGGACACCGGCCGACCCGACCACGTCCAACAACACGTCGACTACCACCCCGGCGGTCAAGGCCCTGGCCGACCTGTCCGTCGCCAAGACTGCTGCGGCAACGGTTGTCGCGGGCAACGAGCTGACCTACACGCTGGCCGTGCACAACGCCGGTCCGTCGGACGCCGTCGGTGCGGTGGTCACAGACACGCTTCCGGCGGGTACGACGTTCGTCAGCGGGACCGGCCCCGGAGGCGCGTGTACTCAGGACTCTGCGCTGTCAGAGCCTGTCGTCAGCTGCCCTGTCGGCAAGATGGCGCCGGAGGACGACGCCGAGATCACTGTCGTCGTGAAGGTCTCGCCGGACCACCCGGCCGGGACGCTGGTCAACAGTGCGTCGGTGAGCTCGCAGACTCCGGACCCGAACGACCAGAACAACAAGGACTCGGCCGAGACCAAGGTGACCACGGCCGCGGACCTGTCGATCGCTAAGACCGTGCAGCCGGCTCCGCTCGTGGCCGGTGGCGAGGCGGTCTACACACTGACCGTGCACAACGACGGTGCGTCTACGGCGCAGAACGTGTCTGTCTCCGACACCGTGCCGGCCGGCCTGTCGGTGCTGGAGGCAACCAGTGCGGACGGCACGTGTACGACGGCCGACTCCACGGTGACCTGTGCGCTCGGAACAGTCGCAGCAGGTGGCAACGCGGTCGTCGTACTGCGGGTCGCGGTCGCGGCTGCACAGACCACGGCGATCACCAACACCGGCTCAGTGACCAGTACGACGACTGACCCGGACCCGTCGAACAACGAGGGCTCGGTGACGACCGACGTGGAGCAGGTCGCCGACGTCGAGGTCATCAAGACCAGCGACGAGTCCACCGCGGTTGCCGGTGGCGGAGTCACCTATCGCCTCACGGTGGTGAACCACGGCCCGTCGGACGCTATCGCTGTCAGTGCAGTGGACAGTCTGTCGACCAGCTTGTCGCTGGTGAAGGCGGATCCGAGCCAAGGCACATGTACGATGGCTGGTCAGACGGTGCGCTGTGCGTTCGGCACGATCGCCGCTAGCAAGACAGCGACCGTGCTGATCACGGCCGCGCTCGATCCGGCGTACCAGGGGACGTCGCTGGCCAACACCGCCACGGCTACCTCCCCCGTAACTGACCCGGACGAGAGCAACAACGGCTCCACGGTGACCACCCCGGTCGAGACCCGCGCGGACCTCAGCGTTACGAAGACCTCCGACCCCGCGGGTGTAACGCCGGGCAGCACGTTCGACTACACGATCGTCGTCACCAACGCCGGCCCGTCGACCGCACGCGCAGTCGTACTGTCCGACACCGTGCCTGCCGGGCTCACGGTCAGCTCCGCGTCGAGGGGCTGCACGGTCGAGGGACGGGCGGTGCGCTGCGAGCTCGGTGACCTGCCGATCGGACAGGCGATCGTCTCGTTGCGCGTGCGGCTGGCGTCCGGGTACGACGGGGCGAGCGTCACCAACACCGCTACCGCGACGTCGCCGACGACTGATCCGCACCCGGAGAACAACTCGGGCTCGGTGGAGTCGCCGGTGACTGCCCTGGCGGACCTGGCGATCACGAAGACGATGTCGCCGGCCGCCCCGGTGTCCGGGCAAACCGTGAAGTACGTGCTGACCGTCAAGAACAACGGCCCGTCCGACGCCCGGCTGGTGACGATCGCCGACGAGCTACCGCGCGGCCTGACCAAGGTGAGCGCCACGGGCGGCTCCTGCACGCTGCTGCCGCCGGTCGCGGCCGGTGCGCTGGACGCTCCCGAGGCCGGGACGGTCCAGTGCGGTACAGCTTTGCTGCCCGAAGGGGCAACTATCTCGATCACGATCACCGCGACCGTGGTCCCCGGTTTCACCGGCACCTTGGAGAACATCGCCCGCGTCGGATCGTCCACTCCGGACCCGGTGATCGCCAACAACGAGGCCAAGGTCATTGGCCACACCACCCAGTCGGCGAACCTGAGCGTCCACAAGACCGCGTCAACACAGAAGGTGATCGCCGGAAACACACTGCGCTACGTCATCGCCGTCCACAACACCGGCCCGTCGTCAGCGGTCGGCGTGACGGTCACCGACGTCCTCGCGAACGGTCTCAAGCTCACCAGAACTCCCGAGCACTGCACCGCGGACGGCCAGAAGATCTCTTGTGCAGTAGGCCGAATCGACCCCGGTACGACGGCCAAGGTCTCGCTGGACGTCCTGGTCGACGCGCAGTACGGCGGAACCTCCGTGACCAACGCAGCGACGGCCGAGGCGACCACACCGGATCCGGACCCGACCGACAACACGAGCTCGGTCACGGTGGCGGTCGCACCGCGTCAGCCCGGCCGCCCGACCCCGCCTCCGACCCCGCAGAAGCCTGGTACGGAACTGCCGAATACCGGAAGTCCGGTCGGTCCGGGTGTGCTGCTCGCCGCCCTGGCGCTGATCGCGGCAGGCATCGGCGTTCTCGCGGCGACCCGCTCCCGGCGTTCCAACGGTTGAGTTTCGACTGCTGCAGGTAGTTGCAAACGATCTCGTCAGATGTCTGCGGGCTCAGCTATAGTCAGCCGATCTCGAGGTCTACGAGACAAATCTTGGAGGGGGAACTCCTATGAAATTACAGCGTTGTGCGCTCGCGTTGGCCTCGGTCGGCCTGCTCGGCGCCGCGGTGGCTTCGACCCCGGCGGCCGCTTCCGGCCAGGCCGACCCGAAGCCGTATCTCTCGAAGCAGTCCGGACCGCTGTCGGCGAAGGCCGCCGGCCCCTGCATCAGCGCAGTGGGCGTGCCGACCGCCGCGGGCACCATGCAGGAGATCGACGCGACCCCGTCGACACCGCCGACGCCGCCGCGGGCGGACATTTACGAGACGTTCCCGTTCGTCGGCACCCGGCTGGACGCGACCTGGTACTTCGCGACCAACGCCTCGCAGACCCAGTTCTACTACTACGGCCTGCTGATCCAGGGCACGAGCCTCTACCGGCACACGACGTACCTGCCGGCCGACTCGACCCAGCCGCCGGTGCCGACCTTCAAGAGGGTCGGGTCGGGCTGGGGCAGCTTCAAGTCGATCGCCACGTCGAACTACAGCGTCGCGACGCCGCGGCACGCGTACCTCTACGGCCTGAACACCAACAACAGCCTGTACCGGTACCAGATCGTCGGCGCCGGCTTCAAGGCGCTCGGCCCGATCCCGGGCTTCCGCGGTTTCAAGACGATGACGGTGATCAGCGAGTCCGCGACGTACGACACGTTGCTGATGACAACGGCCGCCGGTGCGCTCTGGACGGCGCACATCCCGATCGCGGCCGGGGCCAAGCCGGTGATGAAGCTGATCCGTTCCTCGGGCTTCGGGCAGTACGAGTCCCTGATCGCGCAGAGCTGCGGCACCCGTGGCGGCACGCTGCTCGTCGCGGTCGACCACGACACGGACACCGGCAACCAGTACGCCATGAGCCACGCGAACGGCACCGCGACCGCGGTCACGAACTACGGTCCGATCCCCGGCGCCGTCTTCAACGGCGTCGATCACGTGTCGCTCACCTCGCATTACTTCCAGCTGGTCGGCGAGTAATCACCTAGCAATTCGAGCTGGCCGAGGCCTTGTGCCTCGGCCAGCTTTCGTTTGTCAGCGGGCGAGCGGCCAGTACCGGGCGGCGGCCGGGGCTTGGATCTGCCAGGCGGGTGGGGTGGTCGGGTAGATGCGGGTGCTGAGGACGCGGCCTGCGCTGGTGAAGAGTTCCAGGATCGAGCCGTCGAGGATGATGCGCGCGGCTGGGCGGTCCGATGCGGGGTCGAAAGCATCCGTGACCTGCATGCGTCCGCCCTGCGCGTGGTCGTCGCGGCTCGCCTGGCTGCGGTCGATCGTCAGGGTGTCGGCGTCCAGTTCGATCACCACACGTTCCTGTTCGCTGAAGTGGATGACGACCTGCCCGGAGCCTTCTGGTACGACGATTTCGCACTGAGCGCCGGTCGACGCGCCGTCGGCGGGTGAGCCGGCGCCGCCGCGCAGCGTGTCGACCGTCGGCACGGGGGCGCTGCGGAGTGATGAGTCCGGGCCGAGCCACACGACGCGCGGCAGCGAGATGACTCCCGCCCAGTCGGTCCAGCCCGCAGGGTCGCGTCCCTCGGTCAGCCAGCCGAAGAGCAGCGGCCCGAACCGGCTGTCTCGCAAGGCGGAGGCCGCGTAGAAGTTGGTCCCGTGATCGACGCGCCGCGGGACCACAGGGGCGTCGACGTCGAACGACAGCACCTCGGCGGGGCCGCCCTCCGGCGACCACGACGCGACCACCGCGATCCGGCGGCCGTCGATCGTGAGCATCTGCGGACACTCCCACGCGGCACCGGTGTCGTGGCCGTCCAGGACGCCGCGGGGCAGTTCGGCCAGCGGACCGGCGTACGTCCAGTTCTCGAGGTCGGTCGAGCGGTACGACGGGATACTCGCCCCGCGGTCGACGTACCCGGCGCCGACGACCATCCACCAGGTGCCGTTCTCCCACCAGACAAAGGGATCGCGGAACATGATCGCGGGGTCGGACGGATCCGGAACCACCTGGTGGGGCGGCCCGAACGACGTACCGCCGTCATCGGACACGGCGGTCAGCACCGACTGGTACGGGCGTCCCTCGATGTTGCCCGAATAGAACGCGCGGACCCGTCCGTTGTCGAGGACCGTGTTGCCGGACCAGCAGCCGTCGGTGTCCGGCCCGCCCGGCCGCGGCGCCATCGCGGGCCGGTGCAGGGTCCAGCGCACATAGTCGGTCGAGGTCGCGTGCCCCCATTCGACCGGCACGTGCATGTCCAGGACGGGCCGCGATTGGAAGTACAGGTGTACGTCGTCGCCCACCTCGATCGGCCCGTTCGGATCGTTGAGGTAACCGCGCGGCGGCCGGACGTGGAACGCGGGGCGGAGGTGTGCGGTCGTGTGGGTATGGGCCTGGACCTGGGTCAACGGGATGCTCCTGCCGTGATGCCTGCGATGAAGTACCTCTGGGCGAAGATGAACAGCACGACGCTCGGCAGGATCGCCAGGACGACGCCGGCCAGCACGACCGAGATCGATCCGGTGCCGAGGTTCCCCTGCAGACCGACGAGTCCGAGCGGCAGGGTGAAGTTGTCCTGCGACTGCAGGAAGATCAGCGGCCGGTAGAACTCCGCCCAGAAACCGGAGAAGTTCAGGATCGCGAGCGTCGCGATCGCCGGACCGGCCATCTTGGCGTAGATCATCAGGAACGTCTGGAAGTGACTGGCGCCGTCGATTCTTGCCGCCTCGCCCAGTTCGCGAGGCATCTGCATGAAGTACTGGCGCATCAGGAACGTCCCGAACGCGCTGCCGAGGGCCGAGACCACCAGTGACAACGGGCTGTCGGAGAGTCCGAGGTACCGGATGATCACGAACACCGGGATGATGATCGTCTGCAGCGGCACCATCATGGTGGCCAGGAAGATCCCGAAGATCACCGAGCGCCCCGGGAAGCTGATCATCGCGAACGCGTACCCGGACAGCGTGCAGGTGATGGTCTGGCCGACCACGATCAGCCCGGTGACGACGACGCTGTTGACGAAGAACCGGCCGATCGGGATCCGGTCGAAGACCGCGCTGTAGTTGGAGAAATCGGGGTGCAGCGGGAACCACTGCGGCGGGTTGCTGAACGCCTCGGCCGGTGTCCGCAGCGAGGTCGTGACGGTCCACAACAACGGGCCGAGGGCAATCATCGCGGCGATCACCAGTACGGCGACGCCGCTGATCCGGCCGATCCGGGCCAGCGTTCCGGTGGATTCTGTCATTGGTAGAACACCAGCTTTCGTGCCGCGAGGAACTGCAGCCCGGTGATGACCAAGATCGCCGCCAGCAAGACGATCGCGATCGCCGAGCCGTACCCGAACTGCAGGTTCTGGAAGCCCTTCTGGTACATCGAGATCGTCACCGTCGTGGTCGCCGATCCCGGGCCGCCCTTGGTCATGATGTACGGCTGGTCGAACAGCTGCATCGCGTTGATCAGGGCCACCACCGCGGCGAACAGGATCGTCGGGCTGATCAACGGGATCTTGATCCGGAACAGCGTCCGGAACGCACCGGCGCCGTCGATCTGCGCGGCCTCCAGGACGTCGGTGGGGACCGACATCAGCGAGGCGACGAACAGCACGAACGTGAACCCGATCTGCTGCCACACCGCGATCAGCACGATCGTCGCGGCCGCCCCGAACCCGCTGGTCAGCCACGGCACGTTCGGGATGCCGAGCAGGCCGAGGTAGTAGTTCACGACCCCGAACTTGTAGTCGAACAGATAGCCCATGAAGATCGACACGGCCGCCGTCGACGCGAGCAGCGGCAGGTAGAACGCCGTGCGGAACAGCGTCCGTACCCAGACCAGCTTGCGCTGGTTGACCAGGACGGCGAGCCCGAGACCGATGGTCAGCTGCAGCACGACGATCGCGAGCGCCATCCCCAGCGTGACGCCGAACGACTTCAGCACCGGCCCGTCGGTGAACAGCCGCCGGTAGTTCTCCAGCCCGACGTACTCCGGTGTCGAGATGACGTCCCAGGAGAAGAACGACAGCCCCAGCGAGGCGACGATCGGGATCGCGGTGAAGACCGCGACGAACAGCACCGACAGGCCGATCATCGCGAACCCGAACCGCGCCTCGCCGTGCGACGACGGGTGACCGCGCCGCTTCTTCACGACGGCTTCCCGCACCTCCGCGGTGACAGCGGACATCAGCTCGCTCCTGCCGCCTTCTCGAGGTCGGACTGCAACCCGTCCAGCGCCGCCTTCGCGTTCCCGGACGAGATCGCCTGGGTGGTGCGCTGGTTCAGCGCGGTCGCGAGCGCGTTGTAGTACGGCGGGGCCGGGATCGGGGCCGTGTCCGGATGCTTGGTCAGCGTGTCGTAGAAGACCGACCAGTGCTTCGGGCCGGTCTTCGCGTACCGCGCGGCCGTCACCAGGGACTTGCGGCCGGGCGTCGTCACGTTGCCCGGGAAGACCAGGTCGAACGTCTCCGGCTTCACCAGCAGTTTCAGGACCTCCCAGGCCAGGTCCTTCTTCTTCGACGACTTGAAGATCGCGTACCCGCCGGCGCCGAACAGGTGCCGCTGGCTCTTCCACTTCGGGAACATCGTGACGTCGAAGCTGCCGTTCTTCATCCCGGCGTTGGTCAGGCCGCCGGCCCAGAACCCGCCGCCGATCGACATCCCGATCCGGTTCGACGCGAACAGCCCCTGCAGCGTGCCGCCACCGCCGACGTCGGGCGACGGCGAGAGCCCCTTCTTGGTCAGCTCGATCATGTAGTTCAGCGCCTCGACGGTGGCATCGGAGTTCGCGGTCGGTGCGCCCCATTTCCAGCCGCCCTTGCGGCCGGCGGCAGCAGCGTCACCGGCGTACGCCTTGTTCCACAGCCAGTCGCCGCCGTCGTACTTGCCCTCCTCGAGCAGGTTGGCGTTGTTCGCGTACATGAACGACGTCCAGCTGCCCCACAGTCGGACCACCCAGCCGAAGGCGTTGATGCCCTTGAACTTGGCGATCTTGGTGGCCGCGGTCTCGAAGTCGTCGAGGGTCCAGTCCGCGCTCGGCGGTACGACGCCGGCGCGCTGGAAGAGCTCCGTGCTGTAGAACATGTTCCCGGCGTTGAAGCTGTCCGGGAGCTCCCACAGGTGGCCCTGGTACATCATCGACTCGACGAGGGCCGGGTGGATGTCGGCGAAGTACTCCTTCAGCGCGTCCAGGTCCTTGGTGACGTAGTCGTCGAGCGGGACCGCCAGTTCCTTCGACGCCATCAGCTGGAGGCCTTCGGTGGCGACGCTGATGATGTCCGGCGGGGTGCCGGCGGCGATCTGGGTCAGCACCTTGGCCAGGAAGTCGTTCCAGTCGGTGCCGTTGATCGCGGAGATCTCGAACTTGATGGTCGCGTCGAGTTTGGCGATCTGCGGCTGCAACCGGTTCTGCAGCTGGGTCGCCTGCGCCTGCTCGCCGAAGTACAGCATCTTCAGCGACTTCGACGAGCCGCCGCCGTCCTTGCTGCAGGCGGCCAGGTCGGCCAGCGCGGCCAGGCTGAGACCACCGGCTCCGGCCTTCAGGAGCGTACGGCGGGCGAGCGAGCCACCGGGCGGATGAATACCTGTCATGGGGGTTTCCTCCTTGCACCCAATACGTATTGACTCGGGACCGTAGCAGTGGCTTAGAGTGGGGTCAATACGTATTGGCCGAATCTGTGATAGTTGTTGGCGGCAGTGCTCACCGTGGAGGGGGACCGATGCCGAGGAAGCCGGCCGACGGGCCGAAGCGCGTCACGATGACCGATGTCGCGCGGCGTGCGGGGGTGTCCCAGCCGACCGTCTCGTTCGTGCTCAACGACCGCCGAGACGTCGCGGTCGCCGAGGAAACCAGGCGGCGCGTGCTCCAGGCCGCGGCCGAGCTCGACTTCGTCCCGAACCGGGCAGCCCAGCTGTTGCGGTCGAACAAGTCGTTCACCGTCGGCGTCGTGACCAGCGGGATCGTCTCCCAGCCGTACGCCGGTCTGATCGTGCTCGGCCTGCAACAGGTCGTCCAGCCGGCGGGCTACGTGTGCATGGTCGTCGACACGACCGACGACCCGGGGCAGGGTGACGACGCGGTGGCCAGCCTGGTCGGCCAAGGGGTCGCCGCGATCGTGTACGCGTCGCTCGCGCCCAAGCCGCTGCACCGCAGCCCGCGGCTCGACGGGATCCGGACGATCTTCGTCAACTGCTGGCCCGAGGAGGGGCCCGCGGAAACGATCCTGCTGGCCGACGAGTATGCCGGTGGGCGCGCCGCGGCGGCGTCCGTCTT
Organism: Kribbella speibonae; assembly: GCF_004331375.1. Lineage (NCBI taxonomy): Bacteria > Bacillati > Actinomycetota > Actinomycetes > Propionibacteriales > Kribbellaceae > Kribbella > Kribbella speibonae. Next base: position 583,715 of record NZ_SJKC01000003.1, read on the forward strand.
CGACCGCGGGCATCGCGACGTAGCGTTCCTCGGCGGTATGCGCAACGACTACGCCTGCAAGGAGCGCCGGCGCGGATTCGACGACGCGGCACGAGCGGCGGGGCTACGTCCGGCCGACCTCGTGCACCGGTACGGCACCTACCAGATCGGGAACGGGTACGACCTGGCGACCGAGGTGATCACCGAGCATGCCCCGACGGCTCTGGTCTGCGGGAACGACCGGATGGCGATCGGCGCGCTGCTCGCCCTGCATGCGCTCGGGCTCGAATGCCCGCGAGACCTCAGCATCGTCGGTTTCGACGACCAGCCCGATGTCGCGGATCAGGTCCGGCCGGGTCTGACCACCGCCGCGCTGCCGCACCTGATGCTGGGCCGACGGGCCGGCGAGCTCCTGCTGGCCGGTCCGGACGGCGCGCCCGAGCGGGTGATCGTCGACTGCGAGCTGATCGAGCGGGAATCGGTCGGCGATCCGCCACGCCGGCGCCGACGGGGGACCGCGAAATGATTCACTGGCGGCCGTCATCGGGCTTCGTCGGTGATGTGATCCCGTTCAGTCATGCCGGGCGGATCTGGTTGTTCTACTTGCTGGACGAGCGTCCCGAGGACCCGACCGCGGGAGCGAGCGGGATGCCGTGGGCGTTGGTGTCCACCACGGACTTCGTGGAATACACGGACCACGGCGTCGTACTGCCGGCCGGGGATCGGGATGCGGCCGATTTCGACTGCTACACGGGCAGTGTGGTTGCCGATGGGTCTCGGTTGCACCTGTTCTACACCGGCCACAATCCGCGGCTTGGCGATGAGGACGGCTCGTTTCAGGTGGTCTGTCACGCGGTCAGTGACGGCGATCCGACGCAGTGGACCAAGCAACCCTCACTCACTTTCGGCGCGCCCGCCGGTTTTGTGCCGCAGGACTGGCGGGATCCGTTCGTCTACCGGACCGGAGCCGATCAGCCGTGGCAGATGGTCCTGGCCGCACGGTACGTCGATGCGCCCGATCGCCGGTGTGGTGTCGTCGCGCGCTTGACGTCGACCGACCTGGAGCAGTGGACTCTCGCGGAGCCGTTGTGGGAGCCGCACCGGTTCGTCACGCAGGAATGCCCGGACGTGTTTCAGTGGGGCGACTGGTGGTACTTGGTGTACTCCGAGTTCACTGACGCGTTCCAGACGCGCTACCGGATCGCGCGCGGGCCTTCTGGTCCGTGGTTGGCGCCGGGGCGGGACACCGTTGACGGGCGGGCGTTCTACGCGGCGAAGTCGGTGTCGTTCCAGGGGCGCCGGTTCTTCATCGGCTGGATCCCCACGAAACAAGGGGATTCCGATGCCGGGCGGTGGCAGTGGGCGGGTGATCTCGCCGTACTCGAAGCACATCAGGAGGACGACGGGACGCTGGCGTTCGGTCTCCCCGCGGAGGTTGTGGCGGCGTATTCCGACGTACAGCAGGTGAAGCTCGACGTCGAGCCGGCGGTCGACCGGTACGCCGCTTGGATCGGTGACGCCGTTCCCGAGGACTGCCTGATCACCCTGACCGTCGACGTCGACGCAGGAACGCAGGCGTTCGGCTTGCTGTTACACGCCAGCGCGGACGGCGAGCACGCCACCGCCGTACGCCTCGAACCGCAACGCCACCGCATAGTCCTCGACACCTGGCCCCGCGGCCGAACCGGCCCCGCCCAATGGCAAGTCGACGGCGACGTCCCGCACGCCGTAGAACTCGAACGCCCCTGCCCCCTCCCACCCGGCCGCCACACCATCCAAGTCCTACTCAACGGCACCACCGCCCACGCAGTCGTCAACAACCAAGTCGCCCTAACCTTCCGCCGCTACAACCTGGGCCCAGGCCACCTAGGCCTCTTCGTCACCGACGGCACCGCAAACCTCGTAGAACTCACAGCCTCACGCCCAACGCTGTAGAGAAAAGACAAGGAAAGAGATTCAGAGTGGTGGCCGGCTTCACCGGTCGGGCGGAGGCTTGACTGGGCGCCGGACTTGGGGAGAGTTATGCGCCGAATCGGGTAGAAGATCCTCCCCAACCTCGCCTGCCCCGCTCCGGCTGCCGAGGTCAGTCAAACTTCCAGTTGATCGCTGAAGCCAGCCGCCACTCCAAGATCTCTTCTTTCTCTGTTCTTCTTCTTTGTTCTACTCCTTGCCGACCTACTCGATACCTCTGTTGGCCCGGTGGGTGGGTTAGGTTGCGGGGGCCTCGTCCGCCCGGGTTTGTGGAGGTTCTTGTGCGTCGTTTGTCTGTTGGGGTTTGTGTTCTTGCTCTTGTGGGGTTGGCTGTTGTGCAGCCGGGGAGTGCGCAGGCTGCTGCTGGGCCGAGTAGTGTGCGGCGGGTCGGGGTCGAGGACTTTGCCGACCCCGGGTTCGCGCACTTCGGGTCGAAGTACTACCTGTTCCGGACCGGCGCGGGGTACGGCGCGCGCTGGACGACGAGCGGTGGTTGGTCGGCGGTGCACAAGTCGATGGCGGCGATCCCGGCGTGGGTCGATCACAGTAAGCCGCTGCTCTGGGCGCCCGAGGTGTTCCAGAGCTCGGACAGTCGTGGCGCGTTGTACGTCATGTACTTCACCGGCGAGTCCGCGTCCCGGCACGTGCACTGCATCGGCGTCGCGACCTCGCGCCATCCGGCCGGGAACTACACGCCGGGTTCCAAGCCGGTCGTCTGTTCGCCGTGGGTCTCGCGCGGGTACGAGGCGATCGACCCGGCGGCGTACCGGGCCAAGGACGGCAAGCGGTACCTGATCTACAAGAGCGACTACCGCAACGCGTCCGGCTTCCAGATCCGCGCGGTCCAGATGGACACGCAGACAGGGACCCGCGTGGTCGGCAAGAGCATCGCCAAGATCGTCAGCTCGACCCGGATCGAGGGCCCGTCGGTGATCGCGCACGGCGGCAAGGTGTGGCTGTTCGCCTCCCGGGGCGACTACATCAACTGCTCCTACAACACCGACGTGTGGTCCGCGAACACCTTCTGGGGCGGCCGGTTCACCCGCGTCAAGACCCTGATGACCACCAGGTCCACCCGCCTCTGCGGACCGGGCGGCGCCACCGTCATCAACGTCGGCGGTACGACGCGCATCGCGTTCCACGCGTACGTCGACGCGAACCACAACGGCGTGAAGGACTCGAACAAGCGCCAGGCCTACACCGGCGTAGTCAAGTGGACCTCGAAGGGGATCCCTTACCTCGCCTGACGCCACGGCGTTCTCACGATCGGCCGGAGATCTTCCGGTTGAGGGAGAACAGCCGACCCAGGACGGGCATCAGGACGATGTTCAGGCCGTGCAGGACCGCGATGATCAGCAGGATCCCGCCGATCCGGCCGGCCTCGAAGCCGGCCTGTGAGGCCGTGACGACGATGCTCCACGTCTCCCGGGGCTGGAAGCTGACGGTGAACAGGATGTACGCGGTGAAGATCAGGTAGTACACGATGTCGGTCAGCACGATGTAGCTCTTACCGGTCTGCGGGTTGTCGTGGAACACGTCGGCGGCGTACGCGCGGCCGAACCGTTTGATGAACGGGCCGAGCCACAGCGCCAGGCCGATCAGCAGTACGTCGGTGAACAGCTCCAGGACCCACCAGTCCAGCAGCAGGTCTCCGGTTCCCGTCCGCGGCGTGAAGATCAGGACGGTTGCTGTCAGCAACAAGACGGCGAGGGTCAGGGTGGCGGTGCTGCGGACGATCCGGCGCCGGCGGATCCGGTCGTCGGCGATGCTGCCGAGCACCCGGTCGAACAGGTCCGGTGCCGGTGGTCGCGCGGCCGCCGGATCCAGCGCGTCGTACAGCCGGCGTTCGACCTCGGAGGGCTCGCCGGGAGTTTCGGGGCGTCGTGTCATCCCTTGACCTCCAGAACAGTCTTCAGCGACCGCAGGCCGCGTTGTAGGTGGGTCTTCACCGAGTTGGGCGACAGGCCGAGCGTCCCGGCGATGTCGCCGACGGAGAGTTCGAGGTAGTACCGCAGTACGACGCAGTCGCGTTGCCGGCGGGGTAGCGCGCGGAGGGCCGCGATGACCTCACGGCGACTCTCGTCGGCAGCCGCGTGGTCCTCGGCCGACCGGTCGTCGGGGTCGGCCGGCAGGCGGTGCCGGAGCGACACCAGACCGCGACGGTTGTGGTCCCGGGCGAGGTTGATGACGATCGAGCGCAGGTACGCCGCAGCGCGGTCGGGATCGTTGATCCGGTGCTGGCTCCGGGCCAGCCGGAGGAACGCTTCCTGGACCAGGTCCTCGGCCGCGGTCCGGTCGTCGACGAACCAGCGCGCCAGTTGCACCAGGCGTGCCGCTTCCGCCTGGAACAGCGCGACCACGAGCGCGTCGGCGTCCCGCCGGACGCCGCCGACCGGTAGGTCCGCAGCCGCACCCATAGCCCCCATCACCTCTACGGACGGGTGAGCGGGCGAACCGGGTGACAAGGCAAGGAATGTTCTTCCGCTGTCACCCGTTCCGCGGCGCTTCGCCGTCTGTCGTTGTGATCCGTGCATTCAGCATCGGCCATCGAGGGGGAGTCATGACAGGTCTCAGGGTTTTCATCACGACGGCAGTTCTCGCGGTCTCCGCAATCGCCACCGCGCCCGCGGCGGTAGCGCACTCCGAGGTGGTGACGGCGTACGGCGCGCTCAGTGACCTGGCCCCGGCCGCGGCGGGTCCGCTCGACGGTGCCCGGGCTGTGCTCGTGATGGTGGCCGGCGACGGGCACACCGACGTACGACTGCAGGTGCAAGGGATCGACCGCTCGGAGGCGGGCCGGACGTTCGGTGCTCACCTGCACGTGGGTCCCTGTGTCGCCGGTGACGGCGCGGCGGCCGGACCGCACTACAACACCGACGCCCTGGCCGGGCGGGTACCACCGCGCGTGGACGAGACGACCGAGGTCTGGCTCGACTTCACCGTCACGGCAGGCGGAACCGGTCACGCGTACGCCGGGGTTCCGTTCGTGCCCGCGCCGGGCGAGCGCGCGATCGTGATCCACCAGAACCCGACCGACGACCACGGTGCAGCCGGCCCGCGGCTGGCCTGCTTGCCGGTGTCATGGTGAGCCTGCTGCGATCAGCCGCGGCCGGCTTCGGGCTCGGGGTCGTGTGGGGAGCCGCGGCCCGGGTCTGGATGCGGCTGATCTCGACCGATCCGGGATTCAGCTGGTCCGGTACCGGCTTCATCCTCGCGCTGACCGGCACCTCCGGTCTTGTCCTCGGAATCCTGTACGGCGTACGTCGCGCCGGCCGATCACGCTGGTGGCGTGTGCTCGCCGTACTCTGCCTGGTCACTTTCGCCGGACCGGGCCTCGTCCTGCTGCCCGCGTTCGCTCTCGGTGGTCTGCTCTATCTCCACCACCCATGGGCGCGTGTCACCGGCCTGGCCGGCATCGGACTCGGCGAACTCGGACTGTGGCTCCTGGACGGCGGCCAGCCGATCAACCCCTGGTACCACTACGGCGGCTTCCTCGTCCTGTCCCTGACCCTCGCCGCAGGCGCTGCGGAGCTCTACCGCCCCCGCACGATCCGCAGCATCCCGAAGCAACCTCAGTTCGCGGTGAGCTGACAATGGTGTGATGACTATCGAAGCGGTTGTGTGATGGGGGTTCTCGACAAGTTCTCGTTGGCGGGGCGGACGGCGCTCGTGACGGGTGGGTATCGCGGGCTCGGGCGTGCGTTTGCGGCTGGGTTGGCCGAGGCTGGGGCCGATGTGGTGATCGGGGCTCGTGACGTCGTGGCTTCGCGGCAGGTGGCCGAAGGGCTGGCGGAGGAGACCGGGCGGACGGTTGTCGGTGTCGGCCTCGACGTGAACGACCGGGAGTCCGGCAGGGCTGCGATCCAGGCGGCGGTGGACGCGACCGGGCGGTTCGACATCCTGGTCAACAACGCCGGGGCGTGCGTTCACCGGCCGGCGCTCGACGTGCCCGACGACGAATGGGACAGCGTCTTCGCGACGAACGTCGACGGCCTGTGGAAGCTCAGTCAGGAGGCGGCGCGGCACTTCACGACGGTCGGCGGCGGCACCATCGTCAACATCGGGTCGATCTCCGCACAGATCGTGAACCGTCCCCAGTGGCAGCCGGCGTACAACGCCTCCAAGGCCGCGGTCCATCAGCTGACCAAGTCCCTGGCCGCGGAGTGGGCGCCGTTGAACATTCGCGTGAACGCCGTCGCGCCAGGTTACGTGAAGACCGAGATGGCGCCGGTCGACGAGCCCCAGTTCAAGGCGCGCTGGATCGACGACGCTCCGATGCAGCGCTACGCCGTACCGGAAGAGATCGCGCCGACCGTCGTCTTTCTCGCCTCACCGGCCTCGAGTTTCATGACCGGTTCAGTGGTGGTGATCGACGGCGGCTACACCCTCCACTAGCGGTATCGGTCGAGGAATGCGGTGAGTTCCGCGAGGTACGCCGTGCGGTTGTCCCGGCGTACCGAGTGTCCGGCGCCGGCGATCTGCGCCGCGCGGAACTCACCGGCGGCCGCTTCGGCGCAGCGTTCGGCGTACTCGGCGGAGATCAGTGAGCCGCGGTCGGTGTCCCCGTGGATCAGCAGGACCGGGCACGTGATCTCGGCCAGCAGGCCGGTCAGCGGGCCGGCGTCGCGGAACGTCAGATCGAACAGCCGCGGGTTGACCTGTGCCTTCGACACGCCCCAGGGTTCGAGTTCGTCGTCGGCCCAGCCGGGGTCGTTGGATCGGCCTTGGGCGATCCGTGCAGGCAGATCGAGTCCGCGGAGATCCGCGAGCCAGCTCGGCTCGGACCACGGTTCGTCGAGCCGGTCGCCAGGCGATCCGGGCGGCGGGTCTTCCAGTACGACCGCACGGACCAGGTCCGGGCGCGATGCGGCCAGATGGGCGGCCGCCATCGCACCCATCGAGTGACCGACCACGACGACGCCGCCGTCCCGGGGCTGGTCCGACAGCACGAGGGCGGCATCGTCGCGGTGAGCTTCATAGCGGATCGGTTCGTCCGGAAGCCCCGACTCCCCGTGCCCGCGGGCATCGATCGCGAGCGCCCGAACCCCGGGCATCTCACGGATCAGTGGCTCCCAGCACTGCGCGGAGTCCGAAAAGCCGTGCAGGAACGCGACCTCGGCCTCCGCCTCATCGGTCCGGTACCACGCCAGATGAGCGGTCCTGCCTCGCACACTGAACATGGTTCCGGACCCTAGCGCGCGCTACAGCCGCAATCGCACGCCGGGTGGCAGGGCTTGCGGGGCGTGGCGCAGACCTGGTGCGGATGGAGGACCGGGCCGACGCCTGGCGCCGCCTGACTGCGGGCCAGGCGCAGCAAGGATTCCGCGGCGAGGCGGGCGTTCTCGCCGGTCGCGGACATCCGTGCGGCGATCATCCCGGCGACGAGAGGTGCGGAGAACGACGTACCGCTCCAGCTGGCCAGCCCTTCGAAATGCAGAACCTTGTGCGGAACGGGATCCTCGAAACACTCGTAGTCGCCGACAGCGAAGGCGTTCACCAGATCCACGCCCGGCGCGTAGACGTCGACCCAACCGCCGTAGTTGGAGAACCAGGCGCGGCTGTTGCCGTCCGCGGAGAGCGCACCGACGCCTACCACCCACGAGTACGCCGCGGGGAACGTCGGCTTGTACGTCGTGTCGTTGCCGGCCGGCGCGACGATGACGACGTTCAGGTGCCGCAAACGCCTGTCGTAGAAGGTGTTGAAGGTGAGCAGCGGCCGATGGAAGCGCGTGAAACCGTCGAACTCGCAGACGATGACCTCCGCGCCGCAGTCCATCAACTCGTTCATCTTCTGGATGATCTCGTGCTCGTACGCCATCCCGGCGTACGGCCGGTTGTCGATGTACTCCGCCTTCTTGACGTGAACCATCGCCTTCGGCGCCACGACGCGCACACACCCGGCGACGAACGTCCCGTGGCACGCGTACGGCTTGATGCGTCCAGTGCCCGCCATGAACGGGTCCTCGGTCTCGCCGGTGACCCCCGCCATCCACGGCCACACCTGCACACCGTCGACCAGGCCCCCGTCGACGACACCGACGAACACGTCGCGACCGTCCCATCCGCGCGTTCCGCAACAGATCCCGGTGCTCACTGGCGGTTCCGGGCTCGCCGCGTTGCCTGGTACGCAGTCCGGCTCGGTGGCGGGACAGGGGTGGCCGTTGCCGCAGTACGCGAGCCCATGGTCCGGTGACCCTTTGTTGGGGCCGACCCGCCGATCCAGCTCGGCCAGAACGCTCGGCACCGACAGCGGATCGTCGTCCTTGTACCGCCCGTCGTACTCGCCGCCGAACTCGGAGCCGCCGAGCATCCCGGGCCGTCCCTCGCTCACCCGGCGGAAGTCCCGGCCGTAGCGCCAGACCAGGGCGGTGACGCCGTCGATCACCGGCAGTACGTCGATGGCGACGGGTTCGGGAATGATCGGGCTGCGCGTCTCCTCCGGTGTCGCGTCGTCCCGGAGCGTGTTGTAGACCAGGTCCGCGTCGTCCGCGCGGACGAGGATCGTGTCCCGGCGGTAGAAGTAGTCGACGTACCCCACTTCTTCCCAGTTGTCCGGATACACGGCCGTCGTGCCGTGCCACTGCTCCGGCCCGCGTTCGCCCCCGTCCTCCAGGATCAGGCGCAGTGCGTCCCTGAGGCGTTGGTCTGCTGGCATTTCGTCCCCCTAGTTGGTCAGAAACCTTCCAAAAACAAGGTGGTACGGCGTATTACGATCGGGAGAGGGGAGGGGGCAGTCTTGGATGCCGACGAGTTGCATGCGCTCGCACTGTCGCGGCCTGCCGACGCCCTGAGGATCGCCCGCCAGGTCCTCGCGAACTCCCCGTCCGACGCTGACGCCGCGGCCGCCCACAAAGCGGCGGGAGTCGTCCATCGCGACTTCGGTGACATCGACGAGGCGGTGATCGAACTCAAGGCGGCGTACCGGCATGCGCGCAAGGCCGCGGATCCCGACGGCGAGGCGGACATCCTGGCGAGTCTCGGCGTGGCGCTGGTGATGGCCGGCCAGACACGACGTGGCCTGTCCGTGCTCGACTCGATCGTCCCGGGCCGGACCGGGGCGCTCGCGGGCCGCATCCTGATCCGCCGGATCTGGGTGCGTGGAGCGCTGCTCGGCCGGTACGCCGAAGCGCTCGCCGACGCCGAACAGGCGGTCGAGTTGCTGACCGACACCGGTGACCTGATGTGGGAGGCGCGGGCGCTGACCCATCGGGCGATGGTGCTGCTCGCGATGGGCGCGATCGAGCGCGCCGACGTCGACTACGCCCGCAGCGAGGAGCTGTTCGCGAAGTGCGGTCAACAGGTCGAGTACGCCGATACCCGGCAGGCGCGTGGTGCCGCGGCCTTCGCTCGCGGTGACCTGCCGACGGCGTTGCTGTACCTCGACGACGCGCAACGGGTGGTCGACGAGCTCGGGGTCCTGGAGCCGGACCTGTTCGCCAACAAGTGCGTGGTGTTGCTGGCGGCCGGCCTGACCCGTGACGCACTCACGGAGATCAACAGTGCGCTGGAGCGGTTCGAGCACCAGCGCGGCTCGACAGCACGACGCGCGGAGTTGCTGTACTGCGCCGGACTGGCAGCCCACGCCGCAGGTGCTCTGGAGCTGGCCGAGAGCCGTAGTCGCGCCGCCATGAAGCTGTTCCGCCGCCAGCAGCGTCCGTGGTGGGCGGCGCGTGCTGAGCTCGTGTTGCTGCAGTCGCGCTACGCGGCTGGTGAACGTACGGCGCGGTTGCTGCACGCCGGCCAACGACTCAGCGCCGAGCTCGACGGACTCGACGCGGACCTCGCGACCGAGGCGCATCTGCTGACTGGCAGGCTCGCTCTCGCCCGTTCCGAGTCCGCCGAGGCGCGACGCCACCTGAGCATCGCGGCGGCCGCCCGGAACCGCGGCCTGCGAGCGCGCGGCGCCGGCTGGCTCGCCCAGGCCACGCTCCATCACAGCGACGGCCGGGCGCGCGCGATGCTGGCCGCCTGCCGGCAGGGCCTGAGCCTCATCGAGGTCTACGTGCACACCCTCGGCGCCACGGAACTTCGCGTCCTCGCCACCGCCCAGGGCGCCGAACTCGCCGCGATCGCGCTGCGGTACGCCGTCCAGCGGGGCAACGCCCGCCAAGTCCTCGAGTGGAGCGAACGCTGGCGCTCCACAGTGCTCGCGATCCCGCCGGTCCGGCCGCAGGAGGACGACGGCCTGGTCGCGGACCTCACGGCGCTGCGCAGCCTGACCTACCGGCTGGAGACCAGCTACGACCATCGGCGCGGACCCACCCCGTTGCATCGCGAACGCCGACGCCTGGAAGCCGCCGTACGCCGCAGAGTTCTGGTGACACCCGGCACCATCGGCGACCGGCCCGACCAATTCCGCAGCGCAGACCTGCTGGCTCATCTCGGGGACCGCAGCCTGATCGAGCTCGCCGACGTCGACGACCAGCTGTACGCGATCACGGCGGCGCGCGGCCGGGTCCACCTCGAGTCGATCGGCCCGACCCAGGAGGCGACGCGCCGGCTGTCGCACGCGTTGTTCGCGCTGCGGCGTGAAGCGACCGGACGTGGCGAGGACCGGCTCGACCTGGACGCCATCGGAGCCCGGCTGGAGACGGCACTCCTGGGCGACGTCGGCAAGCATCTGGCCGACGGCCCGGTGGTCGTCGTACCGACCGGTCGGCTGCATGCGGTCCCGTGGAGTCTGCTGCCGTCGTTGCGGCATCGGCCGACTTCGGTGGCCCCGTCGGCGGCCGCGTGGCTGCGCGCCCGGAGCGCCGTACCGCCGGCGACCGAGCGGGTCGTGCTGATCGGTGGCCCGCAGCTGTCGACCGGACCGGAGGAGGTGCGACGACTGTCCGAGCTGTACCCGGACGCGGTGGTGCTCACCGAGGGCGATGCGACGGCGGAAGCAGTCCTGGAAGCGATGGACGGGGCTTCGTTGGTGCATGTCGCGGCGCACGGAACGTTCCGCGCGGACAGTCCGCTGTTCTCCTCGCTGCAAGTGGATGACGGGCCGCTCACGGTGTACGACCTCGAACGGCTGGATCGCGCGCCGCACCGAGTCGTGCTGTCGAGTTGCAGCTCCGCGCTCGGCGGCCCCAGTGGCGCGGACGAGTTGCTGGGCCTGGTCAGTGCGCTGGTGGCACTCGGGTCGTCCGGCGTGGTGGCCAGCGTCGTACCGGTCAACGATCCGGCGACGGTGCCGCTGATGCTCGGACTGCACGGGAGGCTGCGGGCCGGTGATGATCTCGCCGAAGCACTTGCCCAGGCACGGGTGTCGGCCGGAGACGACCGGCCGGCGCGCACGGCCGGACAGTCCTTCATCGCGCTCGGGGCTTGACTCATAGCCGGACCCAGTCGGTGACCACCCGGCCGGTCGCCGTGTCGCAGCGCAACCGGACCGAGTCGGCAGGCAGCGACGGCAGCTCGAAGAAGCCGGACTCGTCGGCGCTGACGGTGTACTCCGTGCCGTCCGGGTTCTCGACGTGGATCTCGCCCGGGCCGGGCGGCAGGATCTGGCCGACCACTTCGTCCTGGTTCACCTCCAGCTCCATCGACAGCGGAGTGGAGGTGAACACCAGCAAGCGCGTCTGCCCGGGTTCGGCCCGGGTCGCGGCCGTCGCATCGAGCGAGGAGTCGAAGGTCAGACTCGCCTGCAGGAGGTCCTCGTCGATCGTCCGCCAGGACAGCACGCCCTCGGCCTGCGCGGCGATCGCCTCCGCCAACGGTCGCGTGGCACGGACGGCCTCGGCGAGATCCTCGAAGAGGCGATCGTCGTCATCCCAGCGTCGCCGCGTCATGGTGATCACCTCCTGACGGCTCGGATCGCTCGGCGGATTCGACGTACGCCCGGACCCGCGGAGACCTGCGGAGCCGTTCGAGCGCGCGTGAGCGGGTGGGGCCGATGCTGCCCGCCGGGATCCCGGTGCGCTCGGTGATCTCGGCGTACGACGGCCGCGGATCCTCGAGCAGCAGCAACAGCAGATCGCGCTGCCGGTGCGGCAGCTCGGCCAGCCCGGCCAGCAGCGCCTCGTGCCGCTCGGCCCGGAACAGACCTTCCTCGGGTTCCTCGAGGTCCGCCGCGATCGCCTGGAACGCGGGATCCAGCGGGTCGTCGGGGCGCAGTCGGCGGCCGGACGACAGGTACCGGAGCGCCTCGCGGCGGGCGGTCGTGATGATCCAGCCCGGCATCGCCCGCGGTTCCTGCAGGCTGTCCAGGTGCCCGACGAGCCGCAGCCACACGGTCTGCGCGACGTCCTCGGTCTCGCTCTGCGTCAGCCGGAACTGCCGGATGACGGAGACGAGCAACGGTGCGTATCTGCTCACGAGTTCGCTCCACGCCTGCTGATCGCCATCGGCCGCGGCGGCCACCAGGGCGGCGACCGGTGAGACTTCCTCTTCCATTCCGGCCCCCTCGATGCCGAGTCCTACTGAACGGACCGCGGCGGAGGGCCTGCAGATACATGCCAATCCCGCGTCAGACCGGTAGCTCTGCGTAGGCCGAGGCAGGCAGCAGCCTCAGGCCGGTGTGCAGAGTCACCAACTCCTGGAGCGCGTACCGCGCGGAGCGCCTGAAATCGAAGCCGTGCGCACCGAGGGACACCTCGACGGAGCAAGCGCCTGGACTCAGCCCGATCAGCAGGCCGCGCTGGACGGTCAGCAGAACGCTTTCGAGCGTGAAGAGCACGGTGAGGTCGAAGGTGATCGTGTACGGAGCCTGCCCGTCGACGATGACGTCCACCTCTGGGTGATGGACGGACGAGATCTCGTGGTCGGCCAAGGTGACGTACTCCGGCGGCCCGGTGCCTGTGAGGGTGGCGCTCGCTGCCTCCTGGAGGTCGCGATGCGTCCGCCAGGCCCACAGGATCGAATCACCCAGGTCGTGATCGAAGGTCGCTGTCAGGGCGTGGGCCACCGGAGCCGACACCAGTCGGCCGGCCGAACCAAGATGCGGCACCAGTTCGAGCACGTTGCTCCTGGCGAGCAGGCCGTTCAGCTCGACAGAGGTGTCCCGGCCGGTCTGGCCGAAGTGCGAGGCGATGGTGACTCGGTGGCTACTGGTGTTCATCGGTCTTCTCCTGCAGGTACTGGCGCCCGCGATCGAGGCGAGCCTCGACGCGGATCCGGTGTGCGGGGCCGGACTCGTGGATCCGCGACGCGCCCGGAGTCAGCCGCCCTTCCGCACGAACTTGAGGCATCGGATCGATGCGCGGTTTCGGTCCACGTCGGTGCTGGAAGGCGCCGGCCGCCCCGACCGCCACGGCGGCCGTCACGAGCAGCAGCGGCACCAGCCACGACGGCCAGGTCCATTCGTCCGCTGCGAGCCGCACCGTGACCGTCGTACCTGTTGGGACGAGCTCCCCGGCGCGCGGCTGCTGGCTGACGACGTGACGCTCGCCGCCCGACGCATCACTTCCACGGATCAGCTCGAGGATCAGCTCGACGTCCTCGATCGCGCCGCGGGCCTCGGGCTCGCTGCGGTCGAGCAGGTCGGGAACCGGTACGAGTTTCGGCTTCGGCGCGCGGGTGACGTCGACGGTGACGACGGTGCCGACGTCGGCCTCGGTACCGGCCCGCGGACTCTGGTTCAGGACGATCCCTGGAGCGTTCCCTGGGCGGACGACCCGAGATCGGAACTTCAGCCGGGCGGCCCCGATCGCCTGCTGGGCGGTGGATTCGAGACGACCGACGACGTCCGGCACCACGGTGCGGACCACGACGGGCGGTGGTGTTGGCGGCGGTGTTGTTGTTGGCGTTGTTGTTGGTGTTGTGATGGGCGCCCGGCGGATGTCGGCTGTCACCTTCGTACCGCGGTCGACCAGCTCACCTGGTTGCGGTTGCTGGCTGACCACACGCCCGGGGCGCTTGCCGTCCTTGAGGATCCGTTGCGCGTAGACGAGCCCGGCTGCCTTGACCATCGCCGCGGCGTCGGTCTCGGTGTGCTCGATCAGATTCGGTACCGGCACGAGATCCGGCTGGACGGGCTCGGCGAGGATCACCGTGACCGCTCGGCCGAACACCACGTAGCCGCCGGCGCCAGGTCGCTGCTGGCGGACGGTCCAGTCGGCAGCTGCGTCGGAAGGCGACGTACGGACCAAGAGGCCCAGTTGCGTCACGGTCTCCTCGGCGACGCGCAACGTCTTCCTGGTGAGATCAGGCATCACCACGCCGAGCGAGAGCGCGACCAGCGATATGCCACCGTCGGGGTCGCTTTCGGTGCGGGTCTGCTGCGCGGCGACGACGACGGCTTGTTCATCGACGCCGGCGGTTTTGACGTTCGCAACCGTGCAGTTGTAGCCGGCGGCTTGCAGAGTTGCTGCTGCCATCGCCAATGACTGGCCGCGTACGGCGGGAGCAGGGTCCGACGGCGTGAGGGCCCAGTCGTCGGTGCAGGTCGCCTGCGAGACGCCGGCGGCGGTGATTCCGCCGGACAGCAGCGTCGCGGCCGCAAGGGCTGCGGCGGCGATCAGATACTTGGCCCGATAGGTGCTCACACTGGTCTGACCGGGCCGTCCGCCCGGTTGATACCCGATTCCCTTCACGTGGATGCAACCAACTTCGCTCTCGGAGGCGTGTCTAACCCGGTATCGAGAAGGGGAGATCAGATGAGTGATCGGGACGCGGCGTTCGAGGCGTACTTCGCGGCACGTTCCGACGCCATGCGCGGCACGGCGTACCTGCTGTGCGGCGACTGGCATCGTGCGGAAGACCTGGTGCAGCAGACCTTCACCAAGCTCTACCTGGCGTGGCGCCGGATCCAGCGGCAAGAGGCGATGGACAACTACACCAGGCAGACACTCATCCGGACGTTCCTGTCCGAGCGGCGCCGGGGGTGGTTCCGGCACGAGTCGGTCGAGGCCCCGACGGCCGACCGGGCAGCGCCCGGGGCCGACCTGGCCGACGAACGGCTCATGTTGCTGGAGGCCCTGGTCAAGGTGCCGCCGAGGCAACGCGCCGTCCTGGTCCTTCGGTACTGGGAGGACCAGTCCGTCGAGCAGACGGCTGCGCTCCTCGACTGCTCGGCCGGAAATGTCAAGAGCCAGGCCTCGCGCGGGTTGGCGACGCTGCGCGGTCTGCTGGAAGAGGAGAAGGTTCGATGAAGGAAGAGGATCTCAACGAGGCACTGCGTGACGTGATCGTGCGCAGCACTCCACCTCCGTCGATGGATCCCGCGCACACCCTCGACCGGGCGCGCCGGGCGCGCAAGCGGCGCAGGGCGGCGTGGGGCGGGGTCGCGGCCGGAGTGCTGGTGGTTGGCGTCGGGGCCGGTCCCGCACTGGTCGCGAACATCACCGGTCCCCGATCGGTCGGCCAGATGGTGGCAGGCGGCCCGGGTACGCCGTCGGCATCCCCGTCGGCATCCACCCCGCCGGTCTCCACCATGGCGCCGACGACCGCGCCGAAGACCCGGAAGACCGGTGACCCGTGGCCGGAGGGCCAGGTGGACCGTACGGCGTCCGCAGGTCCGCGCGCGGACCGGTCCGTGAAGCTGATGAACGACCTGAGCTCGTCAGTGCCGGCGGGATTCACCACGCCGAACCTGAAGGACTCCGACGGTCACTCGTTGAGGTGGCCGCAGACCCAGTACGCCTCCAACGACGGGGAGCCGGACTACTGGGAGTACATGGCC
This sequence comes from Kribbella speibonae, assembly GCF_004331375.1. Classification (NCBI taxonomy): domain Bacteria; kingdom Bacillati; phylum Actinomycetota; class Actinomycetes; order Propionibacteriales; family Kribbellaceae; genus Kribbella; species Kribbella speibonae. The sequence goes on from NZ_SJKC01000003.1 coordinate 599,274, forward strand.
ACCATCCCGGTGCAGAAGGACAACCGGTTCGGCCAGCTGCTGGTGCTGTCGACCACGCCCAACGGAAAACCGGCGGCGGATCCCTGCACCCTGGCGAAGGGTTTCTGGGGCGGGACGGGCACCTGCGCCGTAGTGGACGTCAACGGCAAGAAGGTCGGCGTAGTGACCGCCAAGAATGGCAGCAGCTACGACCAGTGGGCGACGTACCGCTACGACGACGGCACCGTCGTACACGTCGCCCAAGCCAAGAAGGCCGACCGCACCGACCGGCCGCCGCTGACCCAACCGATCTTCACCGCCCGCCAACTGGCCGAACAGGTGATCTCCCCGAAGTTCAAGATCAGCAGCTGACATCCTGCGGGCACGGTGTGGTTAGGCTAACCTAATCAGAATCGCCGGACCGTGCCCGGAGGAGTGACGCGATGCCGAAGCAGATCCCGATGATGGTGACCGTGGCCGGGGTACGCAGACTGACGCCGCGGATGGCTCGCGTCACCGTGGCCGGCGACGAACTGCGGGGATTCCAGTACGTCGGCCCCGATCAACTCGCCCGGCTCTTCCTGCCGAACGCCTCCGGCGAACTCACGCTTCCGGTCACCGACTCGTGGTGGCCCGAGATGTGTGCGATGCCGGAGGCGGTCCGCCCGGTTCTGCGCAACTACACGGTCCGCCGCCTCGATCCGGAGGCGGCCGAGCTCGACCTCGACTTCGTACTGCACGGATCGGGGGAGCATGCGGGGCCCGGTTCGTCGTGGGCCGAGAACGCGCAGGTCGGCGACAAGATCGGCGTACTCAGCGACGGCGCCGACTACCAGCCGCCCCCCGACACCACGTGGCAGCTGCTGATCGCCGACGAATCAGCACTCCCCGCGGTCGCCGCGATCCTCGACCAGGCCCCGACCGGTCAGCACATCATCGCCCTACTGGAAGTAACCGACGAAACAGACGAACTCCCACTGCCCACCTCGCCGGACATCACAGTCCGCTGGATCCACCGCGGCACCGGCCCCCGCAACAAGCCAGTCCTAGCAGCCCTCCACGAACTAGACCTCCCAGAAGGCACGCCATACATCTGGGCAGCCGGCGAATCCACCCTCGCCACCACCACCCGCCGCCACCTGGTCAAACAACGAGGCATCCCCAAAGACCGCATCTACTTCTGCGGCTACTGGCGCGAGGCCCCCTCGTGATCTCTACGTGTCTCGGGATGCCCTGTCCAGTTCGTGTTCCAGGGGTGCTGCGAGGTACCGATCCAGGGCGAGTGCCGCCGAGGCATGCGGCCAGTTGAAGGCGCGGCTGCCTTCGTAGTACCGGACGCTCGCTTCGCGCCCGACCAGCTCGCGGTGCCGCCCGCGGATCGCGTCGATGCAGGCCTCGATCTCGTCGGGAGTGCCCAGCCTGCCCCGGATGATGGTCTCGGCCGGCGCGACCAGGCTCATGATCAAGGGGATGACCCGGCCGAGATCCCGCGCCCGGGCCTGCCGGAGTTGCCGCAACGCCTCGGTGTCCTCGTCCGGATAGAGGTCGCGCTGCAAGGCGCCGGACGGGAGCAGGCCGGCCTCGACGGCCCGCCGGAGCAACGCATCGTCCGTGCAGGTCGCCTTGACGCAGCCGACCTGTCCGCAATCACAGCGGTACTCCGATCCCGGTACGACGAGGTGGGACACGAGCCCGCCGGCATCTGGACCGTCCCAGACCAGTTCGCCGCCGCGCATCTGCGCCACCCGGATCGATCGTCCGACGAGCACCGTCAGTACGTCATCACCGGCGCCGTCCCACCAATAGTGCTCGACGGCCAGCGCTCGAACGTTGGGCTCCAGGTGCACCGGGAGCTGCAGTCGTTCACGAAGACCGGCCCGCAGTTCGTCGCGATCGACGTCCGCCACCAGTGGGGGCGGCTGTCCGTGGTGGACCTCGGCCCACGGCGTCGTCACCCCGATACCGAGTACGGCGGCGGCACCCGCTTCGGTCACGACGTCGTCGACCAGTCGAGCCGCCTCCTCGATCCGCTCGTGCTGGTTGCGCCCCTTGGCCGGTGCCGTCCGCCACGCAGTCCGCTCGCCGCGGAGAGTGAAGGCCCCGCAGGAGGTACTTTCCGGGTGCAGATGGGCGCCGACCACCAGCCGTTGCTTGTCGGGCAGGTCGAGCGGTACGACGGGGCGCCCGGCGCCCTGGGGCCGCAGCCGCGCCGACTCGGTCAGGGCTCCGAGCTCGATCAGCTCGGTCACGGCCTTCGTGATCGTGGTGAACGTGACGCCGGTCGCGGCCGCGAGTCCTTTGCGGCCGAGCGGGCCTTGGCGGACGATCGCGCGCATGATCGCTGAGGCCGTCGCGTTCCGCTGACGCACCATGAGCTCGGTCCGTGCCGCGCCAGAAGCCACTGTTCAATACTAGGACAAGGGCCGCTTCACGCAGGCTGCTCGGCCCGTGCGGGAGGTGGCACCGGACCCTGCAGCAGCGGGTCGTCGGTGTCGATCATCCACCGGTCGAGGCGCCGCGCCAGACCGGCCTGAATCGTCGCCGTGGCCGGATCGCCGGCCAGGTTGTTCCGTTCGTGCGGGTCGAACGTCAGGTCGTGCAACCGGACGCGCGGCACCGGCTGGTCCGCCCAGCCGGCGTTCACCCAGAGCGTTTTGCTCTCCGAGGCGTCCACGTTGCTGAGGTTCGGCCGGTTCTGGTCGTCGAACGACCGGATGTACAGCCACTGCTCGGTGCGGATCGCCCGCTGTGGTTGATACGCGGCGTGATAGGTGACCTCGGCAAACGTCTCGTCCCGTACCGATCGCCCTTCGATCGTCGGCAGCAAGGACTGGCCCTGCAACCAGTCCGGCTCGTCGATACCGAGCAGCGCGCACAGGGTCGGGAACACGTCGACCTGACTGACCAGCGAGTCGACCGCGAGGCCGCCCGGGAGTCCGGGTGCGCGCAGCATCATCATCACGCCGGTCCCGGTCGCACCGAGGGTGCACTTCATCCCTGGCATCGCCAGGCCGTGGTCGGTGGTGACTAGTACGACGGTGTTGTCGGACAACCCCTCCTCTCGCAACGTGTCGAGCACAGCTCCCAGAGCCTGGTCGACCTGTGCCGCGGCCGCATGGAACGACGCCATGTCCCGACGCGTGACGGCCGCGTCCGGCATGGTCGGTGCCGGCGCGGTCCACCGTTCGTCGCCCCCGGCGTGTCCGAAGAGCCAGTCCGCGGACTTCATGGTGTGCGTTTCCAGCAGACCGACCGAGAGGAAGAACGGCTGTTCGTGGCGGCGTCGTAGATAGCTCACTGCGGCTTCACGGCGGGCCGGCGCCAACACATCGGCGGTCGGCACCTCTTCGTGGTACCCGATCGTCTTCGTCGACGCGCCGGCGCCGCTGGCCTCGTGCTGTACGCCGACCAGCGCGGAGGTGTAACCGTGCCGGTGCAAGGTGTGGACCAGGTGCTGGTCGTAGTTGCGCAGGCTGTGTCCGCGATGTGCGAGACCCAGCATCCCCGCGCTGTGCGCCCACTGCCCGGTGAGAAGCCCGGCCCGGCTCGGCGAGCAGGTTGGCGCGACCGAGTGCGCGTTCCGGAACACCACCGATTCCTCGGCGAACGCCTGCAACCGCGGCGTACGGATCGGCGCACCGTAGGGCTCGATGTATCTCCCGGTGTCGTGCGTGTGGAAGTAGACGATGTTCGGTCGCCGCATGGCGAAGGTTCCTCCTGGCGGGAATGATCAGCGGGACGTCTTGTACTGCGCGTACAGTTCTTCGGCGATCTTGTCGCCGCCGGCGCTCTTCCACTTCTTGACGGCCTGCCCCCACGCGGACACCGGCGCCCGGCCCTGGATGATGTCGTCGGACACCGCGTTGATGTCGCGGTTGAGCTGTCCGCCCTTGCGGCTGGCCGTCTCGGAGTACATGCCGTCGACAGGGTTGGCAACTGCCTGCGGGCAGATCTCCTTCATCGCGTTGAAGCAGGACTCGGTGCTGCCCTTGCGTTCGGGCAGGAAGATCGCCCACGGGCCGTCGGCCTGGTACTGCAGGGCGAGCTGCGTCTCGCTGAAGCCCTTCTTCGTCAGTACCGGGTCGCCGTCCTGCACCTGGTGGTCGATGCCCTTGATGCCGTACTTCCGGAACAGATATTCGCTGGTGCCGAACGGAGCGGCCAGATAGTTCAGGTACGCGAGCATCGTCTCCACCCGGGCCTCGGCGGCCTTGCTGATGGCCGTGACCGACAGCGTTGGTGCACCCAACCAGGTGTGGCCGACGCCGGAACCGTCGTGCGCCGGTGGGGGAATGATCGCGATCTCGGCGTCCTGGTCCATCGTCTGCAGGTACGTCGGCCAGCCGCTGAACGTCGCCTGGACCAACGGGCCGGTGCCGTTGCCGAACCGCGTCTTGCGGTCCTGGTTCTGGCTGGTGAACGCGTCGGGGTGGATGTAGCCCGACTTCCAGAGCTGCTGCACCAGCGCGAGCGCTTCCTCCTGGGCCGGGTGCTCGAAACCGCTGACCAGCTTGCCGTCGGCCTCTTTCCAGCTGTTCGGGATACCGAACATGTTCCGTACGTACCCGGTCGGCAGGTCGGCCAGCGCGAAACGGTTCTTGCGTTTGTCGGTCAGCGCCTTGCAGAGCCGCACGAAGTCGTCGGCGCTCTTCAGCTCGGCCGGGAGACCCTGGTCGTCCAGGATGTCCTTGCGCGCGTACAGCACCTCGGAGCTGATGGCGCCCCGCGGGATCGGGATGCCGTAGATCTTGCCGTCGAAGATCGTGGCGTTCCAGCTGGTCTCGGGCAGGTTGGCCAGGTACGGGTACTTCGTGATCTTGTCGCCGGCGAGGTGCGGTGTCAGGTCGACGGCCTTGGCCGCGAGCATCTGCGGTTTCTGCGGCACGTTGCCGATCGAGAAGATGTCGCCGAGGGTGCCGCCGGCAACAGAGGTCGCGAACTTCTCGTCATAGCTCACCGACGGCGTGAGATTCAGCTGCACCGGCGATCCGACCCGCTCGTTGAACTGCTGCCAGAACGCGTTCTGGGCAACGGCCGGAGGGATCGGGGTGTTCGTGCTGGTCATCACCTCGATCGGCTTGCCGTCCCCTGGCGGTTCGGTGATCGCCTGTACCGGATCGGCGGGGTAGCGCAGGAAACCGTCGGGGATGCCGTACCGCGCGCCGGGCAGGTCGGCCTTGACGCCGTCGTACCGCACGTACGCGGGCCGAACCTTCGCCTTCGCGGCGGAGTCGTTGGATCCGGACGTTCCGCCGCGGCCGGCGTTGGAGCACCCGGGCACGGCCGCTGACAACCCGAGCGCCGCGCCGGCACTAAGCAGGGACCTCCGGGACAACGGCAGGGATTCGAACTTCGGTGTGTCCTCCATGGCCGTTGAGATTCGCATCGCGTCGAATAATTTGTCAAGGGGCTATTTTTAATTAGCACTTGAAAAATTGTTCCTGGGTACTGACAGTGGCGAGTGACTGTCAGGAGGAAGGCATGTTGCGGATCCTGTTCACAGCCGAGGACCTCGCGGCGACGCGGTTTCTGCCTGAGCCGGCTCCGATGTTGGAGCTGAAGTTCGCGGCTGTGGGGCTGCGTCGGGGGATTCGGGCGTCGTGGGGGGAGCGGTGGCGGCACAGTGCGCTGGCGGCGGTTCCGGTGGCTGCGCGGCCGACGGTGCGTCAGCTTGGCGGACACTTCTCCTGGACGGTGTCGCCTACCTTTGCCGTGAGCGCGGACCTTGACGAAGCGATAGAGACGTTTCTAGGTCTTGGCACGGAGCAGTTGCGCGGGGAGATGGCGCTGTATTCCAGTGCCCCCAACTCGGGCGCTCCGTTGTGGAACGCGTTCGAGGGGAACCGTGAGGCCGGCCGCGTGCTGGCGCGCATGACGAAGACGGCGTTCGTAGCGGCGATGCGGCCGTACTGGGCCGACATTCGGGCCAATCACCACGGCGAACTGGCGCAGCACGGGCGGCTGCTGGCGCGCAGCGGTGTCGGGGCTGCTTTGAGCACCACTGTCCCCGGGGCGAGTTGGCGTCGAGACTGCCTGCTGATCGACAGCCCGCAGGACCGCACGATCCGGTTGGGCGGGCGCGGACTGACGATCACGCCGACGGCGTTCTGGACGGGACCGCCGCTGGTGGGGGAGTTGCCTGATCAACCTGTCCTGCTGGCGTACCCGACCCCGGCCGAGCTGAGCATCCGGGTCGGTGCCGAGTCCGACGCTCTTGCGGCGATCCTCGGGACGACTAGGGCGGCGGTACTGCGTCTGCTGGCTGCTGAACACTCCAGCGGTGACGTCGCACGGCAACTCGGCATCAGCGCGGCGTCGGCGTCGGAGCACACCGCGGCGCTGCGGGCGGCCCGCCTGATCACCAGCCGCCGCGACGGCAAGGCGGTCATACACCGAGTCACCGTCCTGGGCTCGGACCTCGTCAGGCTGAACACGCCGCCGCCGAGCTCCGCCCGAACCACGTAGCGAGAGCGGCTCGCAGAGATTCCAGGTCGCGGTGATCCGGGCGAGGTACGTCGGTGGCCCACGCGACATAGCAATCCGGGCGCAGGAGCAGGCCTGTTGCCGAGGTGTCCTTGGTGCGGGCAGTGACGACGTCGACTCGGTCGCGCCACCCGTCCGCTGCTGTTGCCAGTGAAGCGTTGTCGGTCAAGTCGAGTACCAGCGGCCGCGCGGTTGTGGTGACCTCGGCGAGTGGGACGGGGCCGCGATCGATCTCCAGTACCAAGTCGGGTGCCCAGCGGCCCACCAACGGGTGTGGATCGCTGGCTCTCATTTCGTAGCAGATGTCCGCGCCCGCCATCATGTTCGCGATGTGCGCCACGGTCTGCTTGTCCTGCATGAGCTCCATGAACAGTTCGCGTAGTGCCGTGACTTCGGTGCCAGGAGCAACGAGTGCAAGCTGGGCCTGGCTCTGCATCGATACTCGCTCACCGACGGGCCGCCGTTCGGTGGCGTAGGTGTCCAGCAGTCCGGGCGGCGCCCAGCCGCGAACAACGGCCGCCAGTTTCCAGCCAAGATTGACCGCGTCCTGCAGGCCGAGATTGAGTCCCGGTCCGCCGATCACGAAATGCACGTGCGCGGCGTCGCCGACCAGGAGCACCCGGCCGTCACGGTATCGGTCGGCCAATCGGGTATTGACGCCGATCGACCGGTCGAGTCGATGTGGCCCTGGTGTGTCGGGCGGTCGGAGTGGCAGGTCCGCACCCATGACCCGGCAGATGCTGTCGTGCACTTCCTCGAGCGTCACCGGCACCTCGTTGTCGAACGAGTCATCGGTCCACTCGAACGTGGCCACCATGTCCGGTCGGGGCGGAGTCCTTCCGTAGACGAAGACACCTCGTTCGGTGCGGTGGTACATCGGCGCGATGTACCCATAGCCAGGCACGTTCAGCCCACCGGTGGCCGGGTCGACGAACTCGTCCGGTACGGCGACCTCGGCGATACGGAGGACGAGGTCCTCGGTGGCCGCACCGGGGAATCCGATGCCGGCGAGTTTGCGGGTCGTGCTGTGTGCCCCGTCTGCCCCGATCACATAGCGGCTGTTGATCTCGTAGCGCCCGCTCGGTCCGGCGACCGCGGCGGTCACGCTGTCGGCGTCCTGTGTCAGTCCGGTCAGCTCGTGTCCGCGGCGTACCTCGACACCGAGCTCGGCAGCCCGTTCAGCCAGCACCCGCTCGATCTGGGTCTGCGGTACGGGCAGTAGGTAGAACGGGTTGTCGTCGAGCGTGCGAAGGTCCATGGGCATGGCGCCGAAAAAGAACCCCGGCAACGGTTGCGGCGGTCCGGACGTCCCGGCCAACGGCTGATACAGACCGCGGCGATCGAGCATCCGGACCACCTGACCCACCAGCCCGTTGGCGCGATTCTCCCGACGAGGCTCAGGCAGACACTCCAGTACGACGGGACGCACGCCGGCCAGGCTCAGCTCACAGGCGAGCATCAGACCGTTCGGCCCGGCGCCAACGACGACCACATCGAAAACTGCCACGTTGCTCCTCCCATGACCATCTCGGCCACGAGTGTGGCGCGCCACCGACCCGCCGGAACAACATTTCGGCCCAACCCGAACTGACCGCCCCGCGAGTTTCCTCAGTTTTTCGAGGTTTTGAGCTCGTCGGTTAGGGCTCTAGCCGTTGGCGTCGCTGCGAACGAGTCGCCACCCGCCCACGACGAACGCGCCGAGGGCCCAGGCTGCGAGCGTCGACTTGGCTCCGGTGTCGGTGAGCCCTGGCAGTCCCTCGCCGATGAGGAGCTGGCGCATGCCTGTCCCCGGCAGCAAGGCCGCGGCGTCCTTGGTCCAGTCGAACGGGAGGTTCCCCATCAGCAGCGGCAATACGAGAACCAGCGCGAAGACGGCGCAGATCGAGGCTGCGGTGCTGCGCAACAGCAAGCCGACGCCCACGGCCAGCAGGGCACCGAGGGCAAAGGCGAAGCCCAGCGCAGCCAGGGCTTCGGTCGCCTGTCCCCACGACCACGACAGCTCAGGAGCGAGCCCGATCGCGAGCATCCCGCCCACGAAAGCCGGTATCAGCCCGGTGGCAGTGACGGCCACCACGATCACGATGGCGCGGCCAGTGAGCAGGAACGGGCGCCGCGGCGTCCACTGGAGAGTCGGCACGATCCCGCCGGTGCCATGGTCGGCGGTCGCCGCGGCGGTGGCCATCGATAGCAACACCGCCATCGCGAGCATGCCCAGCCGTCTGATCGACATCCATACGGGCTGCCCGAGCTCAGCCGACGCGTTGGCCGCCGACAACATGGAGATCCCGACAACGGCAATGGTCGTCAGCAGTGCCATCACCCACATGGACCGAAGCGTGCACAGCCGAGCGAACTCGGCGCGGATGGTCCGGGTCAACAGGATCGGCCCGGGCGTCTCTACGAGGCTCATGCGGAGCCACCCTTCGTCGCGCCGCGGAACTCGACTTCGTCGGTGGTGAGGCTCAGGTAGGCCTCTTCGAGGGACTGCTCAATCTCACTGAGGTGATGCAGTGCAATGCCGAGGGCCCCCGCCCGTTCGCCGACTTCCGCGCAGGTGAGCCCCTTGACCTCTAACTCGGCGGGACCGACACGCGTCAGGACGGCCTTGCCGACCAACGCCCCAGCAAGCACCTCTGCCGCGGGTGTCCGCACGCGGACCCGTGAGCCGCCCAGGCCGCGGATCATCTCATCGACCGTCACGTCCGCGACCAGCTGACCACGCCCGATCACCACCACACGATCGGCGACTGTCTGGATCTCACTCATCAGGTGACTGGAAATGAGCACGGTTCTGCCCTCCTGCGCCCACTCACGTAGATGAGACCGGAGCCAACGGACCCCGTCCAGGTCCATGCCGTTGAACGGCTCGTCGAAGACCAGGACGCTCGGGTCCCCGAGGAGCGCCGCCGCAATCCCGAGCCGCTGACGCATCCCGAGCGAGTAACCCTTGATCCGGCGGCCGGCCGCGGCTTCCAGCCCCACCTGCTCGATGACCTCCGCGACCCGGGCATCCGAGATCCCGTTCGTGAGAGCAGCGATCCGCAGGTGCGCACGGCCCGTTCGCCCTGGATGCATTGCGGCCGCATCCAACAGGGCGCCAACCAGATGCAGTGGGGCTGCCATGCGGGCATAACTGTGACCGTCAACCAAGACGGTCCCGGACGTCGGCCGATCAAGCCCCAGCAACACCCGCATCGTGGTCGACTTGCCGGCGCCGTTGGGTCCGAGGAAACCGGTCACGGTTCCCGGCTCGACGTCGAACGAAAGTCCGGACACAGCACGTACCTCGCCGTAGACCTTGGTCAGCTCGCGCACGCTGATCATGCGCGGGCCTCGTCCGCCGCCGCGGGCTGATCGGCTTCATCGGGCTCCCACCGCAGGAGGTCTCCCGGCTGACAGTCGAGCGCCTGGCACAACGCTTCGAGTGTGGAGAACCGTACGGCCTTCGCGCGTCCGTTCTTGAGCACAGCCAAATTGGCGGAAGTGATGCCGATCTGGTTGGCCAGGGTGCCCACAGCCATCTTGCGGCGGGCCAGCATCACGTCGATGTCGACCACGATCGCCATCAGATGACCTCATCGAGTTCGGACTGCAAGTGCCTGGCCTGCGTGTCCAGCGCAACCGCCTGGGCCAAGAGAGCCCGTAGGACGTACACGACCAGGGCGACTCCGGCGAAGACGAGCGACAGCAGAGCAATCAGGACGGCGAGACCGGGCGCGTCCTCGCCGCCTGGCGGGGTGCTGCGCTGCTCGATCCACACGACGACTGCCACCGCTACGACTGCGAGTGCTTCGACGGCGAGAGCCACGATGACGCCATCAACGAAGGGGAAGGCGCGGTCCGAGAACACTGATCCTCGACGGACCATCGTGAGCAGCCGCCAGACACACACGCCGACCACTTGCAGGCACGCGATCCCCAGAACACCGAGCACGGCAAGCGACACGCCGGTCCCGGTGGTCGTGTCCTGATCAAACGGCAGCAACGCGACCATCCCGACCTGCACGGCCACCGCCCCCGCCATGGCCAGCGCGATCACCACGCGCAGGGCGAGCACAACTTTTCGTCCCATCCGACGGATCCTCCGTTGATCAGTGCATAGTTATCGAATTACGATAATGATACATCGTATAACGGTCGACAACGGAGCGTCCATCTCGGGATCGTCGGGCAAGCGCGCTCCTCACCCGTCGGGTGATCCCTCCCGGCTACTCTTCGCCGTCGCGCCGCGGGGGTTGGATCATCCGGACATTCGAGATGCCGCCCTGGTTCACGCAGTCCTGGGCGAGATCGTGGACGTGCCAGTAGTAGTCCAGCGCGGGCTCGGCCGCGTTCACCGTCGTCTCGACCCGCGTGTAGCGGTGCAGTGGGATCGTGGCGCCTTCGTACGTGTGGCCGTGGTTGTCCTTGGTCGTGATCGTCAACGGCTGCTCGCCGTTCCACTCGATTCCGACTCGTACGTCGTACTCGTCGTTGCCGGTCGTCTCCGCCATCGTGCGTACGAGCGCCATGAGGTCGGCAATGGCGCACTCCAGCGGATGGATGCCTCCGCGTCCGGCGTACGTCAAGGCGAGTCCGGTGGTCTTTGTCAGTACGTCGCGGGCTTCCTCGCGAGTCAGCCGATCACGAAGCCGAGCGATGCGAGGGTGAGCGACCGCGATCAGCCAGGCGCGCTTGCCGGAGCCCTGGCCGGCGGACGCCTCGTCGAACAGTACGTCCAACGCCTCGCTCGCATGCCGACGCTCCTCGAACCGAGCACGGTACGTGGCATCTATCTGCCGCTCCCTCATCCACACCGTGTCGGAATCGTTCCGCACCGGAGCTCCGAAGTAGTCGTTCCTGTAGATCAGGTGCGGGCCTTCGACGCTCGCAGGTATCTCCCGCCACGCCGGCCGCAGGATGTCCGACGTACTCCGCAGGACCGGGCGCGGTGGAATCGGCCGGCCGGACCCGCGACGGGCGCCAAGCCGTGTGCATCTACGGACCGGCGACGACAGAACAGCCGTCGTACGACGCCCTGGACTGCGCCATCATCGCGCTCGACATCGCCGCGGACCTGGACCCGCACACCACCTGCGCCGACGCTCCCAGCATCCGCTGGGACTGAATGGCGCACCAGACACCTGCACGCGGGCCTGATGAAGTGACGCCGACAGGCGCAGACGGCCGGTCGGTCGAGGGTTCTAGGCGCTGGGAGACTTGTCTGTCGTGCTCGTCCGGCGACGTTGCTCGGAGCGTCCTGGCGGGCCGGAGTGGCCCAGTGCGTCCCAGATGAGGCTTCCGACGACGAGCACTCCACCCGCAAGGTGGAGAGGGGAGACGTCCTCGCCGAGCACCACCGCGGCGAGGGCAACGCCGAACAGGGGTATCAGTGTCAAGTAGGCCGCGGCACGGCTGACGGGCATCTTCGTCAGTGCGACCAGGTACAGCCAGAACGGAAGCGCGTAGTTCAGGATCCCGGACCCGGCCGCAAGTAACAGGTCGGTGACCTGGGGCTCGGTCCAGCCCGTCCTTCCCGTGACGACGAAGGTCGCGAGGAGGAACGCCAAGACCAGCGCCAGCGCCCACAACTGCTGGCCGATCGCGGCGGCCAGGGGTGACAGGTCGACGACCTGGGTCGAGGCGAGGACGACGTACAAGGCCGCCGCTGCGACGCTTGCCAGGATCAGCAAATCGCCGCGCCAATCGGACCCGGCGGTGGTCCCCGAGGCGGAGACCAGGAGCGAACCGATGGTCGCTGCCACGACGATGACGGCAAGGCGCGGTGCCGGACGCTCTCGGAACAGCAGAAGCGCCAGGATCGGCACGAGCACGGGTTCCAGGGTGCCGAGGATGCTCGCGTTGACAGCGCTGGTGAGGGCGAGCCCGGCGAGCGCCAGGTAGTAGGAAAGGCCCGGTTCGAGGAGTCCGACCCATCCCTTGCTGAGTCCGCCACGCACCGGCGTACGCGCCACCGCCGCAGCAGCGACGAGGACGAGGAGAGACCCGGCCAGCTGGACCGTGAGTACCGCGGTGGGTGTAGCTCGGGTCTGGTTGAGCACCCACTTCGTGGCGACCAGACCGGCAGCCCAGGCGAAGGCGCTGCCGACCATGAGCAACGGGCCCTGTGCGCGGCGCGGTCCCGAACTCTCGATCCGGTCATCCTGGGTGCTCCCGTCAGATCAGCGGTATGTCGGCGTCGACGGCGGCCGGGTGGTGGTGAACCTGGCGCGGTAGTCCGCCGGCGAGGCGCCGACGACCCGGTGGAAGGTCCGTCGGAGCGTCTCGGCGGTGCCGAATCCGTGGCGGTGGGCGATCGTCTCCACCGGATCGTCGCGTTCGGAAAGGTCGCGTTGTGCCGCCTCCACGCGGACGCGCTCGACGTACGCCGCGGGTGTCATCCCGACCTCGTGGGTGAACCTGCGTTGCAGGTGGCGGGGGCTGAGGCCGGCCACGTTCGCGAGATCCGCGATCCCGTGCGGACCGCCGGGGTCGGCATGGATCGCGTCGACGACCCGGCGCATGATGTCGTCGCGCGGCGGGGTGGACCAGAGCGGCACACTGAATTGGGACTGGCTCCCGGGACGGCGGAGGAACAGATTCAGCTCCCGGGCGGCCGCGAGCGACGCCTGCGGGCCGAGGTCGTCCTCGACCATCGCCAGGGCCAGGTCCATCCCCGCAGAGACCCCTGCGGAGGTCCAGATCGGCCCTTCCTGGACGAAGATCGGGTCGCAGTCAACGGTGAGCGAGGGGTACTCCGCGGCCAGCCTGTCCGCCTTGCGCCAGTGCGTGGTGACGCGGTGCCCGTCGAGGATCCCGGCCTCAGCGAGAAGGAACGCCCCAGTGCAGACCGAGGCCACTCTGCTGGCGGAGGTCGCCGCGTCGGCCACCCATCGCACCAAACTCTTGTCCTGTTGCGCGACGTGGACGCCCGCGCCGCCGACGACCAGCAGGGTGTCGACGTCGTGCGGGTCCGCAGTCCGCACGGAGCGGTCGGGGTTGACGGACAACCCGGCGTCGGAGGTGACCGGCCCCTTGGCCGGCGCGACGGTGCGGAGGCTGTAACCGGCCTCTCCGAAGACCTCGACCGGCCCGGCGAGATCGAGGGTGTCGAAGTTCTCGAAGACGACGAAGGTCACTGTGCCCGGAGTCATGCGCCCATCGTGGACCGATCCGCCGTCCGGCATCAACGACGCGTGCCCCACAGATAGTGCCGTCCGGGACGGTGGCGTGATCTGTGGGGTGGTCGTCGTGGACGACAGCCAGGCCTTGCCCCAGTGTGAAGGCATAGCGATCGGCTGTTGCTCATTCGGAAGGAGCACGCATGACAAAGCACATCGGCATCCTGTTGTTCCCCGACGTCGAGGAACTCGATGCGATTGGGCCCTGGGAGGTCCTGGCGTGGTGGACCAAGAAGTTTCCGGAGGACGGGTACGCCGTCACCTGCCTCGCCCGCGAAGCCGGACCGATCCAGTGCGCGAAGGGCCTGACCGTGATCGCCGACCACGGCTTGGACGACGCGCCGACGTTCGACGTACTCGTGCATCCCGGTGGCGATGGCACTGGGGTCTTGCGGAACGACGAGGCACATCTCGACTGGCTCCGCAGGATGCGTAAGGACGTTCCGCTGCTGACCAGCGTGTGCAGCGGCTCCCTGGTGTTCGCCGCCGCCGGACTGCTACGCAACCGTCCGGCAACGACCTACTGGAGGCAGCTCGACAGGCTGGCCGAACTCGACCCCACGATTGAAGTGCGCCCCGACGACAGGTTCGTGGACGACGGCGACCTGATCACGGCCGCCGGCGTCTCCGCCGGCATCGACATGGCCATTCACCTCGTGTCCAGGCTGGCCGGGGTCGAACGGGCCCGTCAGGTGCGCCGTGGCATCCAGTACGACCCAGCCCCGCCGGTCTGATCCGGCGCCCCAGGACGGGGCTCCGGTCAGCAACGGGGCAGGATCGCGAAATCTTGGGTAGGTCGGGGGTTACTTGATGGCGGCCTGTAGGTCGTGTTTGTGCAGGTCGAGCCACTTCTTGAAGGATTCGAGGGTTGGGTTCAGGTCGCGGACCGCAGTCAGGTCGCGGTTGCCGGTGAACTCGTCGTGGTTCTCGGCGTAGAACTGGAACATGTTGGCCATCTCGACCGCCATCGGGAAGGGGTACTCGCGGTACTCCTCGAGGGACGGGGCGTGGTAGACGACCTTTTCGCCGAGGGCTTCGGTGAGGGCTTCGGCGTACTGGTGGCCGGTGAGGTGGTCGCCGGCGATGCTGATGGTGGCGCCGATCAGGTCGGGGCGCTTGAGGATCGCGAGCGCGCTGCGGCCGATGTCGTCGACGGCGATGCCGGACAGGCGCTGATCGCCCATCGGCAACGTGATGGTCAGCGTGCCGTCGGCGGTACGGGTCGGCGTCATCGCCGTGGCGAACGCGTCGAAGTAGAACGTGGTCCGCAGGAACGTCGTCGGTACGCCGTACTTCGTGAACAGCTCGTCCGCCTCGCCCTTCGCGTCGAAGTGCGGGACCTTGTAGCGCCCGTCGTCCAGGCTCGGTACGTCGTCGCGTCCCGCGAAGAACGGGCGGGTGTCCTCGAGCGTCGACCAGACCAGGTGCTGTACGCCGGCGTCGCGGGCCGCCCGCGCGGCGATCTCGGCCTGCTCGAGCTCCATCTCGGCCCGCGTCCGCGCCGCCTCCTCGTCCGCGGTCAGCGGCGCCCAGTAGTTCGTCACCACGAACGCGCCGTACGCGCCGTCGAACGCGGCCCGGATGCTCGCCTCGTCGTCGAGGTCGGCGGCGACCACCTCGGCGCCCGCGGCGGCGAGGTCCTTCGCCGCGGCGGAGTCCGGGTTCCGGGTCAGTGCGCGGACGGTGAACTCGCCGGACGGATCCGCCAGGATCGCGCGGGCCAGCCCGCCGCCCTGGGCTCCGGTCGCTCCGACGACGGCGATCAGCTTGCTCATAACGTTCACTCCCAAGAGTCAGGTTGATGTGTCAACTCGATCGATCGTAGCGCGCTTGGTTGATGTGTCAACCCAAGCGGGTAGGATGGTCGATGTGAGCAAGGGACCGTGGCTCGACGACGACGAGCAGAAGGCGTGGCGCAGCTACCTGCTGATGAACCGGACGCTGGAGACGCACCTGGAGCGGCACCTCCAGCGGGACTTCGGCCTGTCCAAGTCGGACTTCGAGATCCTGGTGAACCTGTCCGAGTCGGAGTCCGGCCGGATGCGCGCGTTCGAGCTGAGCCGTTCCACCCAGTGGGAGAAGAGCCGGCTGTCGCACCACCTGACCCGGATGGAGAAACGCGGCCTGATCCGCAAGGAGGCCTGCGACTCGCGGTACCCGGAGATCGTGATCACCGAGGAGGGGCTGGCCGCGATCAAGGAGTGCGCGCCGGTGCACGCCGCGCGGGTGCGGGAGTTCTTCGTCGACGTGTTCGGCCCCGACCGCCTGGCCGTTCTCGGTGAGGTCGCCGACGAGATCGTCGGCACGATCGGCAAGCACTGCGACGACGACTGCCCGCTGGAGACCCGCTCCTGAGAACTGCTCTCAGAGAGCTCTCAGCAGAACTTGACGGTGGCTTGATCTTCTCTTGGAGTGCGGCTGACGGGCCTCGAACGAGGCTTACGGCATGGTCACCACAGACGAATCCCAACCCAACCGCCGGCGCTGGCTGCACCGAGCGTCCGCGGCCGCGATAACCACAGCCGTCCTCGGTGTCGGCGCGACCGGGATCTCGGTCGCGGTCGTGTCGTCGAAGCACTCGGACAGCACCAGCACGGGTACGACGACGTCCACCAGCTCGGGCTCCTCGTCCAGTTCGAGCTCCAGCTCGGACGACAGCAGCAGCTCGAGCGGGGTCGGGTCGGCCGACTCCGGCTCCACGTCGCAGGGCGGGAGCAACGGGTCATGACCGCCTCCCGCACGTGGAACGCGTGGAGTTGCACGGTCCGGCTGACCGTCGACGACCCCGCCGTACTGGGGGCGGCGTGCGGTGAGCTCAAGGCGCTGATGGACCGCGTCGACAAGGCCGCGAGCCGGTTCCGCCCGGACTCCGAGCTGTCGATCGTCAACACCAGGGCCGGCGCGCTCGTACCGGTCTCCCGGCTGCTCGTCGACCTGGTCGACGTCAGTCTGGTCGCGGCCCAGCTGAGCGGCGGGGCGGTCGACCCGACCGTCGGCCCGGCGGTGATCGCGGCCGGGTACGACGCGGACATCGAAGCGGTACGTCGGCGCTTCCCGCAGGCCCCCGAGGACCCGACGCAGATCGCCGGCTGGCAGGAGGTCCGCCTCAACCGGAAGCTAGCGCTGCTAGGGGTACCGAAGGACTGTGCACTCGACCTCGGCGCCACCGCCAAGGCCTGGACCGCGGACCGGGCGGCCAACGTGATCAGCAAGCGCTACGGCTGCGCGGTCCTCGTCGAGATCGGCGGTGACCTGCGGGCAGCCGGTACGCCGAAGAAGCCGTGGGTCATCACCGTCGCGGAGCGCGCCGGCGACCAGGGTGTCCTCGTGACGCTCGCCCACGGCGGTCTGACCACGTCGACCCGGACCGTACGGCGTTGGCAGACACCGACCGGCTATGGGCACCACGTCATCGACCCGCGCACGGGGCGTCCCGCGGAGGGTCCGTACCGGACCGCGTCCGTCTGGGCGCCGACCGCCGTACGGGCGAACACCTTCAGCACTGCGCTCATCGCGACCGGCGATGCGGCTGTCGGGCGGCTGAAGCTGTCCGGGCACCCGGCGCGGCTGATCGCCGACGACGGTGAGGTCACCGAGCTGTGCGGGTGGCCGGCAGCGAGCAGGGCCGCCTGATGACCTTGTGGTACCTGGCTCGTGCGGCCGGTGTGGTCACCATGATCATGTTCACGCTCTCTGCAGTCCTCGGAATGGTCATGCCGGGTGTACGTCGACCGGAGCGGCGGTTCTGGCTCCAGTACGTGCACCGCTCGGCCGCTGTGACCGGGCTGGTCCTGCTGGCGACACATGTGGTGGCGGTGATCGCCGACAGCTATGTGGACATCAGTCCGACCGTTCTGGTGTGGCCGTTCGGCTCGGGCTACCGGCCGTTCGCGATGGTCGTCGGTGCGCTGGCTCTCTACAGCCTGGTGCTCGCGGCCTTCGTCGGAGCGGCACGTGGCCGTCTGGCCGTGTCCGAGTCGTTCGCGAAGCACTGGCGCAAGCTGCACATCGCCGCGTCGGTTGGCTGGCTCCTGTCCATCGGCCACGCCCTGCTCGCAGGTACGGACCGCAGTACGCCGTGGATGCTCGGCATCACACTCGGCTGCCTCGCCGCGGTAGCCACCGCTGGCGCGTACCGCCTGAATACAAACGCTTCGAGAGTCTGGAGGACCCAATGATCACGCTCGACGACACCAGGGTGATCGGCGAGGCAAGAGTGCTGGCCGGGCTCGACCAGAACCTCCAGCAGCACCTTCTGACGCACGGGCCGCTGCCTGAGCTGAGCCGTGAGGACTACGTGCGGCTCTGTGAGGCTGTAGGACTCAGGGGGCGCGGCGGGGCGGCGTTTCCGGTTGCTTTGAAGCTGCAGGATCTGCCAGCTCGCGGTGTGGAGGCTGTCGTGGTCAACGGCTCGGAGAGCGAGCCGGTGAGCCGAAAGGACCGTCTGCTCCTCACCCGGGCGCCACACCTCGTTCTGGACGGCGCAGTCGGTCTCGCGCACGCACTGCGGGCCCCGCACGTGCTGATCGCCGTACACGACACGGCCGCGGCCACCTCTCTCCGGCAGGCGCTGATGGAGCGTGACGACCGGCTGGCGATCGAGGTGCTCGACACGCCGGGCCGGTTCGTCGCAGGTGAGGCCCGTGCGGTGCTGAGTGCCCTCGAAGGCGGTGCTGCGGTCCCACCGGGCCGGCGGGTGCTGCCGACGCGGAAGGGCTACCACCAGCGGCCGACGTTCCTGTCGAACGTCGAGACGTTCGCACAGCTCGCCGTACTCGCGCGGCTCAGGTCCCGCGGGTTCAGCAGCACCGGTCTGATCAGCGAGCCGGGTACGCAGCTGCTGACGGTCGACGGGGCGGTCCAACGCCCCGGTGTGATCGAGACACCGACAGGTGTCCCACTGACCACAGTCCTGGAGTACGCCGGTGCGGAACCGGGACCTGTCCTGCTGGGTGGGTACCACGGGCGCTGGCTGGCGCAGACCGACGGCGTGCTGCTGCAGCGACCCGAGGTGTCCGCCGGGATCGTCCTGGCGCTCGGCTCCAGCACCTGTCCGCTCGGTGAGGTCACCAGGGTCGCCGAATGGCTGAGAGGTCAATCGGCCGGCCAGTGCGGGCCATGTGTCTTCGGCCTCGCCTCACTCGTCGACGACTTCGCCCGGCTGACGATAGGCGACCCGCAGGGATGGCATGACGCCCACCGGCACCTCGGTCTGATCCCGGGGCGGGGAGCCTGCGCGCATCCGGACGGGACCGCGAGATTCCTCACGTCGGCGCTCGAGGTGTTCGACGACGACGTACAGCTGCACCTCACCGGGCGTGGATGTGGCCGACCGGTTCTGGGAGTCCTCGGAGGTACCCGATGAACAAGCTGGAGATCGACTGGACCCGGTGCGACGGGCACGGCCTGTGCGCCGGTCTGGCGCCTGACGAGGTCCTCCTCGACGAATGGGGGTTCCCGGTGCTCCGGGGCCGCGAAATCACCGCCGGTGAGCTCCCGGACGCGCGCCGCGCAGTCCTCGCCTGTCCAGCTCTTGCACTACGCCTCAGTAGTCGGTGACAGGCCCGTCCCGACACCACACCAGTGACAAAGGTGGACTAATCTCTGAGTGACCGCACAATGTCGTGCGGTCCGGCGCGAGCGACGCCGAAGTCACGTGTGGAGACGGTGGGGAATGCAGAGCAAGCTGGACGTCCAGAAGGCGGATGTGCTCGCCAAGGCGGTGGCCGCGGGAACACATGGGCACGACAAGTCGGCCGACCCGGGCAAGCTGAAGACGTTCCTCGAGCAGTACTACCGGCACGTCGCCGCCGAGGACGTCGCCGAGCGCCAGCCGAACGACTGCCTGGGCGCCGCGCGGCACCACTACAAGTCCGCGATGTCCCGCCCGCAGGGTACGGCGAAGGTGCACGTCTTCACGCCGACGCTCGAGGAGCACGGCTGGTCCGCGAGCGGCCGGACCGTGGTCGAGATCGTCATCGACGACATGCCGTTCCTGGTGGACAGCGCCTCGATGGCGATCACCGAACGCAACCTCGAGCTGCAGCTGCTGATCCACCCGCAGTTCGTGGTCCGCCGCGACGTCGCCGGCACGCTGCAGGAGGTCCTCGACGACAGCGCGACCGCGGACGGGCACGACCTGGTCCGCGAGAGCTGGATGCACCTGGAGATCGAGCGGATCGCGGACGTCGCCGAGCACCGCGCGCTCGAGCAGGACCTGCAGAAGGTGCTGAACGACGTCCGCGAGTCGGTCGAGGACTGGCCGAAGATGCACGAGAAGGCGGTCACCATCGCCGCCGGGCTGAACGCCGCCGACCTGCCGGTCTCCGAGAGCGAGGTGGAGGAGGCCCGCGAGCTGCTCGAGTGGCTGGCCGACGAGCACTTCACGTTCCTGGGCTACCGCGAGTACGACTTCACCATGGAGGGCGAGCAGGGCATCCTGCGCGGCAGCCCCGGGACCGGGCTGGGCATCCTCCGGCCGGACCCGAAGCCGGGCTCCGGCAAGCTGCCGCCGGAGGTGAGCGCCAAGGCGCAGGAGCGGAAGCTGCTGATCCTCACCAAGGCCAACTCCCGCTCCACGGTGCACCGGTCGACCTTCCTGGACTACGTCGGCATCAAGCAGTTCGACGAGAACGGCAACCCGGTCCGCGAGTGCCGGTTCATCGGCCTGCTGTCGTCGACGGCGTACACCGAGAGCGTCATGCAGGTGCCGGTGCTGCGGCGCAAGGCGCTGGAGCTGTTCCGCCTGACCGGCTTCGACCCGAACAGCCACAGCGGCAAGGGTTTGCTCGACGTACTGGAGACCTACCCGCGCGACGAGCTGCTGCAGGCGCCTGTGGAGGACCTGCTGCCGATCGTGCAGTCGGTGCTGCACCTGCAGGAGCGGCGCGCGGTCAAGCTGTTCGTACGGCGTGACGTCTACAACCGGTACCTGTCCTGCCTGGTGTACCTGCCGCGTGACCGCTACACCACCGCGGTCCGGCTGAAGATGCAGCAGATCCTGAAGGACGCGATCGGCGCCGAGACCGTCACGTACGCCGCCTACGTCACCGAGTCCGTGCTGGCCCGCGTGCACTTCGTGGTGCGGATGAAGCAGGGCGAGACGGTCGGCGAGTACGACGCGGAGCTGCTGGAGCAGCAGGTCATCGAGGCGACCCGGGCGTGGCAGGACGACTTCACCGCGGCGCTGCACGCGAAGGGCGGCGACGGGGCGGTCACCAAGCTGTCACGCCGGTACGCCAACGCGTTCCCGGAGGCGTACAAGGAGGACTTCGACGCACGCGTCGCGGTCAACGACGTACACGTCCTGGAGGGGCTGCCGTCCGAGAACGGGCTGGCGATGTCGCTCTACACCCCGCTCGACGAGGAGTGGGAGGGCGAACGGCGGTTCAAGGTGTTCCGCACCGGGTCGTCGCTGTCGCTGTCGCAGGTGCTGCCGCACCTGAGCGCGATGGGCGTGGAGGTCGTCGACGAGCGCCCGTACGAGATCCGCTGTGACGACGGCGCCATGGCCTACATCTACGACTTCGGGCTGCGGGCGCCGGAGGACACCGAGGAGCGCGAGGAACTGCGCACCCTGTTCTCCGACACGTTCCAGGCGGTCTGGGAGGGCCGGGCCGAGTCAGACAAGCTGAACGCACTGGTGCTGCGCGGCAGCCTCAGCTGGCGGCAGGTGTCGATCCTGCGCGCGTACCAGCGCTACATCCGTCAGGGCGGTACGCCGTTCAGCCAGGACTACATCGAGAACACCTTCCTGAACCACGTCGACGTCGCGGGCCTGCTGGTGCAGCTGTTCGAGACCAGCTTCGACCCGGCGCGCGGACCGGCCGACGACCCGGACCGGACGATGCGGACCGACCAGCTGGAGAAGGAGATCCTGGCCGCGTTGGACACGGTGCAGAGCCTGGACGAGGACCGGATCCTGCGCTCGTACCTGACCGTCATGAAGGCGACCCTGCGGACCAACTACTTCCAGCCGGGCGCCGACGGGAAGCCGCGGTCGTACATCTCGCTGAAGCTCGAGCCGAAGGCCATCCCGGACCTGCCGCAGCCGCGGCCGGCGTACGAGATCTTCGTGTACTCGCCGCGGGTCGAAGGTGTGCACCTGCGGTTCGGCGCGGTCGCGCGCGGCGGCCTGCGCTGGTCGGACCGCCGCGAGGACTTCCGCACCGAGGTCCTCGGCCTGGTGAAGGCGCAGATGGTGAAGAACTCGGTGATCGTGCCGGTCGGCGCGAAGGGCGGGTTCTACGCCAAGCAGCTGCCCGATTCCTCTGACCGGGACGCGTGGCTGGCCGAGGGCATCGCGTCGTACAAGACGTTCATCTCCGGGCTGCTGGACATCACCGACAACATCGTTGCCGGTGACATCGTTCCGCCCGCCTCCGTGGTCCGGTACGACGGTGACGACGCCTATCTCGTCGTCGCGGCCGACAAGGGTACGGCGACGTTCTCGGACATCGCGAACGGCGTCGCCAAGGAGTACGGGTTCTGGCTCGGTGACGCGTTCGCGTCCGGCGGCTCGGTCGGCTACGACCACAAGGCGATGGGCATCACGGCCCGCGGCGCGTGGGAGTCGGTCAAGCGGCACTTCCGCGAGCTCGGGCACGACTGCCAGAGCGAGGACTTCACCGTCGTCGGCGTCGGCGACATGTCCGGTGACGTGTTCGGCAACGGGATGCTGCTGTCCGAGCACATCCGGCTCGTGGCCGCGTTCGACCACCGGCACATCTTCCTCGACCCGACGCCCGACGCGGCCCCGTCGTTCGCGGAACGGCGGCGGCTGTTCGACCTGCCGCGGTCCTCGTGGGCGGACTACGACAGGTCCCTGATCTCCGCCGGCGGCGGGGTGTTCCCGCGGACCGACAAGGCGATCCCGATCTCCGCCGAGGTCCGTTCCGCGCTCGGCATTGAGAGCGCTGCGCCGACGCTGACACCGGCCGAGCTGATGAACGCGATCCTGAAAGCGCCGGTCGACCTGTTCTGGAACGGCGGCATCGGAACCTACGTGAAGTCGGCCGGCGAGTCGAACGCCGACGTCGGCGACAAGGCCAACGACGCGATCCGGATCGACGGGTCCGAGCTGCGCGCCCGCGCGGTCGGCGAGGGCGGCAACCTCGGCTTCACCCAGCTCGGCCGGATCGAGTACGCCGCGGCCGGCGGCCGGATCAACACCGACTTCATCGACAACGTGGCCGGTGTGGACACCTCCGACCACGAGGTGAACATCAAGATCCTGCTGGACACGGTCGTGGCCGACGGCGACCTGACCGAGAAGCAGCGCAACGACATCATCGCGTCGATGACCGACGAGGTCGGGGCGCTGGTGCTGAAGAGCAACTACCGGCAGAACATCGCCCTGGCGAACGCGGCCGAGCAGGCGCCGGCGCTGATGCACGTCCACCAGGACTGGGTCCGGCGGCTCGAGAAGGAAGGCCTGCTGGACCGGCAGCTGGAGTTCCTGCCGAGCGTCACCGAGTTCAAGAAGCGCAAGGCCGACGGCAAGGGACTCACGTCGCCGGAGCTCTCGGTGCTGATCGCGTACACCAAGATCGTGCTGGAAGCCGAGCTGCTCAAGACCTCGTTGCCCGACGACCCGTTCCTGAAGCACAAGCTCGCCAGCTACTTCCCGAAGGCGATCCAGGAGCGGTTCGCCGACCAGATCCAGGGGCACCAGCTGCGGCGCGAGATCATCACGACGCAGGTGGTCAACGAGTTCGTGAACACGTCTGGCGTCACGGCGTACCACCGGCTCTCGCTGGAGACCGGCGGCACCGTCGAGGACGTCGTCCGGGCGAACCTCGCCGCCTCGCGGATCTTCGCGCAGCCCGAACTGCTGTCCCGCAACGCCGAACTCGACAACGTGGTCGACGCCGGGACGCAGACCCACATGCGGCTCGAGACGCGGACGCTGGTCGAGCGCGCCACTCGCTGGCTGGTCAGCAACCGGCGGCCTCCGGTCGACATCGAGGAACTGATCGAGTTCTTCGGTCCGGGGATCGCGAAGCTGACCGCGGCGTTGCCCGACGTACTGCGGGGTCGTGAGCTGGCGCTGTTCGAGCAGCGGCGCGAAGCCCTGGTGCAGAAGGGGGTTGCGGACGACTTCGCGACCCGGATCGCGGTGCTGCCGCCGGCCTACGCCGGGCTCGGGATCGTCGAGACCGCGTCGCGCGAGGACATCGACATCCTCGAGGTCGCCAAGGTCCACTTCGCCCTCGGCGAGCGCCTGCAGCTCGGCCGCTTCCTGGAGCGGATCATCGGCCTGCCGCGCACCGACCGCTGGCAGACGATGGCCCGCGCCGCGCTCCGCGACGACCTGCACGCCGTGCACGCCCGTCTCACCCAGCAAGTCCTCGCCACGACCGACCCGTCGGCCGACCCCGAGGACCGCGTCATCACCTGGCAGGACCAGAACGCCACCGCCCTGGCCCGAGCCGCCACCATGCTCGAAGAAATCGTCGAAACCGAAGGCCCCGAACTAGCCCACCTCTCCGTAGGCCTCCGCCTGGTCCGAACCCTGATCGCCAACCAGGCTTAGGGCGTGTCCTAACGTTCGGAGACGAGTACGTCGACGGAGTACTGGTCGGCTCGGTAGCAGTGGCTGCCGTATTCGACTGGGGTTCCGTCGGCGGCGTAGGCGGAGCGGGTCATGGTGATGAGCGGCTCCGCCTTCGACATGTGCAAGGTACGGCGTTCCTCGGCGGTTGCGTTGCGGGCGCCGATGCGTTGCCGTGCGACCGTCGGGCGGATCCCGCGAGCCCGGAGGACGGCGTACAGACCGTCCTTCGTGAGCTCCTCCAACGTGAGGTCGTCGAGGGTTGGCGGGAGCCAGTTGCGCATGATCGCGAGCGGTAGGTCGTCGGCGTACCGGAGCCGGACGATCGCGACCAGCGGGGTGCCGGGCGGGACCTCGAGTACGGCGGCGGCACGGTCGTCCTGCGCCGCGCAGTCCAGCGCGAGCACCTCGGTCCGCGGCGTCCGGCCCTCGCGGGCGAGGTCGTCGTACAGGCTGGTCAGCTCGGCCTTGCGGTGCACCATCTGGTTCGCGACCGTGGTGCCGATGCCGCGGCGACGGACCAGCAGGCCCTGGTTGACCAGCTCGGAGATCGCCCGCCGGACCGTCGGACGGGACAGGTTCAGCCGGTCGGACATGCCGATCTCGTTCTCGAACGGGTCGCCCGGCCGCAACCGGCCGTCCGTGATCGCGGCCGTCAGCTGCTCGGCCAGCTGGTGGTACAGCGGCACCGGGCTGGTCCGATCGAGCTGGATCGGCAGGGCATTCATAAGCGGATGCTACCCGGTCATGTCCGTACGTGAGAATGTGTTAACAAAGTATTGACACTCCCCGGCACGGGCCGGAAAGCTGAACGGCAACCAGCGCGCCGCAGGGGCTGTGGCGCGCCTGTTCTTCGAGAGGGGCAGCGCGGATGCGGATCGGGTTGGTCGGGGTCGGGCGGATCGGGGCGTTCCACGCCGCGACGCTGAAGGAGTTGCCGGCGGTGGATCAGGTGGTCGTCGCCGACGCGGACCCCGCCCGGGCCCAGGCGGTCGCGAAGGAGCTGGGCGTCGAGTCGGTTCCCGACGTACCGGCGCTGCTCGCGTCCGGCCTGGACGGGTTCGTGATCGCGGCGGCGACGTCCGCGCACGCTTCGTTGATCTCGTCGGGTTTGGCGGCCGGCGTGCCGACGTTCTGTGAGAAGCCGGTCGCGCTCGACCTGGCGGAGACCTCGCGGGTGGTCGAGCTCGTCGAGGCGTCCTCGGTGCCGGTACACATCGGTTTCCAGCGCCGGTTCGACGCCGGGTACCAGGCGGCGCGGGCCGCCGTGCAGACCGGCGAGCTCGGGTTCGTGCACCACATCCGGGCGAACACGAACGACGCGTTCCCGCCGCACCGCGAGTACATCCCGCAGAGCGGCGGCTTCTTCCGCGACTGCACGGTGCACGACTTCGACATCATCCGCTACGTCACCGGCCGCGAGGTCGTCAGCGTCTACGCCACCGGCGCGAACCGCGGCGAGACGTTCTTCGGCGAGTACGGCGACGTGGACTCGGCGGCCGCGCTGCTGACGCTCGACGACGGTACGTTCGTCGCGGTCAGCGGGACGCGGTACAACGGCGCCGGGCACGACGTACGGATGGAGTTGCACGGCAGCCTCGGGTCGATCGCGGTCGGACTGGACTCGCACACCGCGCTGCGGTCGGCGGAGCCGGGGGTCAGCTTCCCCGAGGGGCCGCCGCACATGACGTTCATGGACCGCTTCCAGCCCGCGTACGTCGCGGAGCTGACCGCCTTCACCGAGGTCGTCGCCGGGACCCGCGAGGTGCCGTGCACGGTCCGGGACGCGCTCGCCGCGTTCCGGATCGCCGACGCCTGCGAACTGTCCCACCACGAGAACCGCGTCGTCACGCTGTGAAGGGTTTCGAGATGACTGAACTTGCTGCCCGGATCGCCGGTGCCCCGATCTCGTGGGGCGTGTGCGAGGTGCCGGACTGGGGCTGGCAGTACGACGCCGTGACGGTACTCGCCGAAATGCGCGCGGTCGGGCTGGCGGCGACCGAGTTCGGACCGGACGGGTTCCTGCCGGACAAACCGGAGGAGAAGGCGAAAACCCTGGCAGACGTCGGTCTTCGGGCCGTCGGCGGCTTCGTGCCGGTCGTACTCCACGACCCGTCGCACGATCCCGCGCCCGAGGTTGCCGCCGCGCTCGAAGGCTTCGTCGCGGCCGGCGCCGGGACTCTGGTTCTCGCCGCGGCGACCGGCCAGGACGGGTACGACGACCGGCCTGTCCTGGATTCGCCCGGCTGGGAGGTGCTGCTCGCGAACCTGGACCGGCTGTCGTCGCTCGCCGGCTCCCGGGGCGTACTGGCGACCATTCACCCGCATGTGGGGACCATGGTCGAGAACGCCGACGACGTCGAGCACGTGCTGAACGGTTCGTCGATCGGCCTTACGCTCGACACCGGCCACCTGCTGATCGGCGGGGTCGACCCCGTGGCGCTGGCAGTCGAGCACACGTCGCGAATCCGCCACACCCACCTCAAGGACGTCGACGCCGCCTGGGCCGCGCGGGTGCAGGCCGGTGAGGTCTCGTACACGGACGCCGTACGCGCCGGGATGTACCGCCCGCTCGGAGCCGGCGACATCGACATCACCACGATCGTCAGCACGCTCGAGAAGTCCGGGTACGACGGGTGGTACGTCCTCGAACAGGACACGATCCTGCGTGCGCGCCCGGTCGACGACGGGCCGCTGGCCGACGTACGGGCGAGTATCGCGCACCTGCGGTCGATCGCGGCGGGGCTCGAATGACCGCCGCCGGGACCCGCGTGGATGGGATGGTCTGATGGTGGACGACGTACTGACGATCGGGCGCATCGGGGTTGACCTGTATCCGCTGCAGATCGGGACGCATCTGGAGGATGTCACCTCGTTCGGCAAGTTCCTCGGTGGGAGCGCGACGAACGTAGCGGTGGCGGCGGCGCGGCACGGGCGCAAGTCGGCGGTGATCAGCCGGACCGGGAACGACCCGTTCGGCGTGTTCATCCACCGCACGCTCGGCGAACTCGGGGTCGACGACCGCTTCGTCTCCGGAGTCGACGGCCTGCCGACGCCGATCACGTTCTGCGAGATCTTCCCGCCGGACAGCTTCCCGCTCTACTTCTACCGCTTCCCGAAGGCGCCCGACCTGGTCATCAACCCGTCGGAGCTCGACCTGGACGCGATCCGGGACGCGCGCATCTACTGGTCCACGGTGACCGGTCTGTCCGCCGAGCCGTCGCGATCCGCGCACTTCGCCGCCTGGGAAGCCCGCGGGCGGCGCCCGATCACGGTGCTCGACCTCGACTACCGGCCGATGTTCTGGGCGGACCCGACGGAGGCGCACGAGCAGGTGTCGCGCGCGCTCGAGTACTGCACGGTTGCTGTCGGCAACCGTGAGGAGTGCGAGGTGGCCGTCGGCGAGACCGATCCCGACAAGGCCGCGCAGGCGCTGCTCGACCGCGGCCTCGACCTGGCTGTCGTGAAGCAGGGTCCGCGCGGCACGCTTGCCCGGACCCGGGACGAGCGTGTCGAGGTTCCGCCGTACCCGGTCGAGGTGGTCAACGGCCTCGGTGCCGGGGATGGGTTCGGTGGGGCGCTCTGCCATGGGCTGTTGTCCGGTTGGCCGCTCGAGAAGATCATCCGGTTCGCGAACACCGCCGGCGCGATCGTCGCCTCCCGCCTCGAATGCTCCACCGCCATGCCCACGACCGACGAGGTCCTCGCCCATCTGGGGGCCGAATCATGAGCTCCCACGAGGAAGACCAGTACTCCGAACACGCCCGCCCGCTTCCGATCCAGCGCCCACACGAGGACCCAGACGCCACCACGCTCACGCCGGGCCCCAACGACCCAACAATCGTGGCCAACCGGCCTACGCCGCCGGGTTCGCAAACGCCGACCGCTGGTGTGAACGACCCGACGGTTGTTGTGCCTCGGTCGGACGTACCTGGTCCTGACGACGTGACGGTGATGATGGACACGCGTCCCGCATCACCCGACGGCCAGACAACCGTGATCGGCAACCTGAACCTCACCCCCGAACCCCCCACCCAGCAGAAGCCAGCGGACGAACAGGCTGGGAGTGCGGAGGCCGGGGCTGAGGAACAGGTGGCCAGGGTGGAGGCTTCCCCGGGGCATCAGGTGAGTGGTCAAACAGTCCGTGGAGAGCAGCGAGCAACGCTGCCCGCACCCACCGCGAGCCAACCAGCCGCGACCACACCACCCGCGACCCCGCCTACCCCGCCGGCGGAGGAGCCGCCCGCTGACCAGCAATCGCCAGCTGACCTGCAGCCGACCGTGGTGTTCGACCCCGGGATGTCGGAGGACGTGCAGGAAGCGAGTGTTCCGGAGTTGGAGGAAGACACCGGACAGGTCCTCGAAGACCAGGCAAGCCTGACGGAAGCCGCGATCGACCCGACTCACTCGACCGACGCCGGTCTGGGTGGGGTTGCGCGGGTTGGGTTGGTTCGGGGCGTTGGGGAGCGGTTGGGGGAGTTGACGGAGATTCGGGTTCGGCATCCGGAGCGGGTGGCTGAGGGGTGGCTGCAGCGGCGTACTCGGGCGTTGGTGGGGGATGACGGGCGGTTGCTGATCGTGGCTGCTGATCATCCGGCGCGGGGTGCGTTGGGGGTGCGGGGCGATCGGATGGCGATGGGGAGCCGGGCCGATCTGATTGCCCGGTTGCTGATCGCGCTGCAGCGGCCGGGCGTGGACGGCGTACTCGCGACGCCCGACGTGCTGGAGGACCTGCTGCTGCTCGGTGCGTTGGAAGGCAAGGTCGTCATCGGGTCGATGAACCGGGGCGGGTTGCAAGGGTCGGCGTTCGAGCTGGACGACCGGTTCACGGCGTACCGGACCGCTGACGAGATCGCCGCGCGGCGGCTCGACGGCGGGAAGATGCTGACCCGGATCGACCTCGATGATCCGGGGACCGTGGCGACGCTGGAGAGCAGCGCCGCGGCCGTGACCGGGCTGGCGGAGCACAAGCTGATGGCGATGGTGGAGCCGTTCTGGTCGACGCGCGGCGAGGACGGCCGAGTCGCGAACCTGCTCGACCCCGACTCGGTCATCAAGTCGATCCAGATCGCGTCCGGTCTCGGCGCGACGAGTGCGTACACCTGGCTCAAGCTGCCGGTCGTCGACGAGCTCGATCGGGTGATGGAGGCAACGACTCTGCCGACGCTGCTGCTGGGCGGCGATCCGACCGCGGAGCCGGAAGCGACCTATGCCTCGTGGGGTAAGGCGCTCGAGCTGCCCTCGGTCCGCGGACTCGTGGTCGGACGGGCGCTGCTGTTCCCACCGGACGGCGACGTGGCAGCGGCCGTCGACCACGCAGCCGCTCTCGTTCACGGTGTCACCGCATGACCCGGACCGCTGAGGTGCTGAGGAAGGACAGTTGGAATGACTGAATGGGTTCGGCCGGCCGGGACCGCTGCGAGCGACGGGTTCGAGCTCGCGGTGCGGCCGGGCGAGGCGGAGTGGCATCACACGGGGTTGCTGGTTCGCACGCTGCTTCCTGGGCAGTCGGTGGAGATCGATTCGGGCGACTGTGAGTACATCGTCCTTCCGTTGAGCGGATCGGCCGAGGTGATCGTGGACGGCGACGCGGTCCCGCTGGGGGGACGCGCGGACGTGTTCGCGGGCGCCACCGACCTGGCGTACGTGCCGCGAAACACGACCTTCGCCGTGGTCAGTGCCGGTGGCGCGCGGATCGCGTTCCCGCATGCCAAGGCGGCGACGGACCATCCGTTCCGGCGGATCGGCGCCGACGAGGTCGAGACCGAGCTCCGTGGCGCCGGGGTCGCCTCCCGCCAGGTCCGCAACTTCGGTACGCCGGGCGTCCTCGAGGCGGACTCGATCATTGCGTGCGAGGTGATCACGCCGGCCGGCAACTGGTCGTCGTACCCGCCGCACAAGCACGACGAGCACAAGCCGGGGAAGGAGAGCGAGCTCGAGGAGATCTACTACTTCGAGCTGCAGCTGTCCGACGACGTCCCGGAAGGTGTCAAGGGCAACGATCCGATCGGCTACCAGCGGGTCTACGGCACCGAGGAGCGCCCGATCGACGTCCTGGCGGAGGTCCGGAGCGGTGACGTGGTGCTGGTCCCGCACGGCTGGCACGGACCGGCGATGGCACCGCCCGGCTACGACATGTACTACCTCAATGTGATGGCCGGACCCGGCACCGAGCGCCAGTGGCTGATCACTGACGACCCGCAGCATGCCTGGGTCCGCGAACTGTGGAACTCCCAACATCTTGATCCGCGCCTACCTTTCGGACAAACAGGAGATGAGTCATGACGGTGCGTCTCACGGTCGCGCAGGCGCTGGTGCGATTCCTGAGCGTCCAGTACTCGGAGCGCGACGGGCTCAGGCAGCGGCTGATCGCCGGGTCACTGGGCATCTTCGGCCACGGCAACGTGGCCGGGCTCGGCCAGGCGTTGCTGCAGTCCGAACTCGAGGACCCGAAGGCCTTGCCGTACATCCTGGCCCGCAACGAGCAGGCCATGGTGCACACCGCGGCGGCCTTCACCCGGACCCGTGACCGGCTGCAGACCTACGCCTGTACGGCGAGTGTGGGCCCTGGCTCGACCAACATGGTGACCGGTGCGGCCCTCGCGACGATCAACCGGTTGCCGGTGCTGATCCTCCCTTCGGATGTCTTCGCGACCCGGGTGGCGACACCCGTGCTGCAGGAGCTGGAGAGCTTCGGCGCCGGTGACGTGTCGGTCAACGACGCGTTCCGCCCGGTGTCGAAGTACTTCGACCGCGTCTGGCGGCCCGAACAGTTGCCCTCGGCACTGATGAACGCGATGCGCGTGCTGACCGACCCGGTTGAGACCGGCGCGGTGACCCTGGCCTTGCCGCAAGACGTCCAGGCCGAGGCCTACGACTGGCCGGAAGAGCTCTTCGTCGAGCGCACCTGGTACGTCGCACGCCCCTTGCCGGAGGCATCAATTGTCGACAAGGCGGCAGATCTCCTACGGTCCGCGCAGCGACCGCTGATCGTCGCGGGCGGCGGCGTCCACTACTCGGGCGCAGAGGACGCGCTGCGCGAGTTCGCCGAGCGCACCGGCGTACCGGTGTCGGAAACCCAAGCAGGTAAGGGATCTCTGGCTTACGATCACCCGCAGGCGGTGGGCGCGGTCGGCTCGACCGGGACCACGGCAGCCAATGCGCTGGCCCGTGACGCGGACCTGGTGATCGGGATCGGCACCCGCTACAGCGACTTCACGACGGCATCGCGGACCGCCTTCCAGAATCCGCGGGTCCGGTTCCTGAACATCAACGTGGCGCGGTTCGACAGTGGCAAGCATGCCGGCCTCCCGGTGGTGGCCGATGCACGGGAAGCCCTTGTTTCGTTGGGATCCGCGCTCGGCGAGTGGTCCGTGGACGACAAGTACACAGCAGAGGCCCAGGAACTCACCAGGAACTGGAACGGAACTGTGGACGCAGTTTTCCGGCCCTCCGCCGACGTGACCGCGAAGCTGGCCGAAGGACTGCTCACCCAGGGCGAGGTGATCGGCGCCGTCAACGAATTGTCGGCGGCGTCTGATGTGGTTGTCTGCGCGGCCGGTTCGATGCCGGGTGACCTCCACAAACTGTGGCGGCCGCGCGACCCGAAGGGATACCACGTCGAATATGGCTTCTCCTGCATGGGATACGAGATCGCCGGCGGCCTCGGTGTCCGGCTCGGCGCGCCGGATCGCGACGTGTTCGTCCTGGTCGGCGACGGGTCGTACCTGATGATGTCCAGCGAGCTGGCCACCGCGGTCCAGGAGAACCTCAAGATCATCGTGGTCCTGGTGCAGAACCACGGCTTCGCGTCGATCGGTGCGCTTTCGGAGTCACTCGGTTCGCAGCGCTTCGGGACGGCGTACCGCAAGCGGACCGGTGACGGCCGGCTCGACGGGGACTACCTGCCCGTCGACCTCGCGGCGAACGTGCGCAGTTTCGGTGTCGACGTGATCGACGTCCACAGCCGGCCCGAGCTGGAGAAGGCGATCCAGACCGCAAAGGCGGCCACCGGGCCGATCGCGATCCACGTCACGACCGACCCGTTGGTCGGCGGTCCGGACAGCGACTCCTGGTGGGACGTCCCGGTCAGCGAGGTGTCGGAGCTGCAGTCCACGCAGGCCGCCGCGGCGACGTACGAGGAGAGCAAGAAGGCCCAGCGTCCGTACCTGACTCCGGCCGAGGGGGACGCCTGATGGGCAGAGTCGACATTGGTACGGCGCCGGACTCGTGGGGAGTGTGGTTCGCCGACGACCCGCGGCAGACACCGTGGACGCGGTTCCTCGACGAGGTCGCCGCGGCCGGGTACACGCGGATCGAGCTCGGCCCGTACGGGTACCTTCCGACCGACCCGGTCAGGTTGCAGGACGAGCTCGATCAGCGCGGTCTGACGATGACCGCCGGTACGACGTTCGAGCAGCTGCATCGCCCCGACGGGTGGGACGCGACCTGGCGCGATGTCGTCAAGACGGCCGAGCTGACGGCCGCGATGGGTGCGAAGCATCTGGTCGTGATGCCGTCGATGTGGCGCGGTGACAACGGCGAGGTCGTCGAGGACCGACTGGACCACGAGGGACAGGCCAGGCACGGGAAGGCAGTGACCGAGCTGGGCCGACGCCTCAAGGAGGAGTTCGGTCTCCAGACGCAGTACCACCCGCACGCGGACGGGCATGTCGACACGCAGGACACGGTCGAGCGCTTCCTCGAGGAGACCGACAGCGCCTTCGTGAACCTGTGCCTCGACACCGGCCACATCAGCTATTGCGGCGGCGACAACCTCGAGCTGATCCGGAAGTACCCGGAGCGGATCGGCTACGTCCACCTCAAGCAGGTCGCCCCGAAGATCCTCGCGGAGGTCGAGGCCGAGGGCCTGAGCATGGACGAGGCGGTACGGCGGGGCGTGATGTGCGAGCCGCCCAACGGCGTACCCGAGCTCCCGCCGGTCCTCGACGCGCTGGCCGCGCTCGGCGCCGACGTGTTCGCGATCGTGGAGCAGGACATGTACCCGTGTGCGCCCGACGTACCGCTGCCGATCGCGCAGCGGACGTTGGCGTATCTCACTGGATGTGGGGGTGGCGGATCGAGATGACGGCCGCGGGAGTGTGACACTCTCGGGTCCCCAAGCACGTCCGCGCAACGTCGCGCGGTTCACGAAAGGCTGGTAGCAAGTCATGGTTCGGTGGCAGAAGAAGACGGGGGCCGCGGTCGCGGCTGTCGTGCTCGCCGCGGCTCTGGCCGCGTGCAGTTCCTCCGGCGGCAAGCAGAAGGAGCAGAGCTCCGGCGACAGCGGCGGCAACGTCGCGGACACGCCGCGGATGAAGGTTGCCATGATCACCCACTCGGGTCCCGGCGACACCTTCTGGGACATCGTGCGGCGCGGGGCCGAGGCGGCCGCGAAGAAGGACAACATCGAGCTGCAGTACTCCGCCGACCCGGACGGCGCGGCCCAGGCGAACCTCGTGCAGACCGCGATCGACTCCAAGGTCGACGGCATCGCGGTCACGCTGAACAAGCCGGACGCGGTGATCCCGAACGTCAAGAAGGCGATCGCCGCCGGTATCCCGGTGACGATCCTCAACGGCGGACTCGACCAGTGGAAGACCACCGGCGCGCTCGGGTACTTCGGCCAGGACGAGCGGATCGCCGGCCAGGCGACCGGCGAGAAGCTGAAGCAGCTCGGCGCGAAGAAGGTCATCTGCGTCATCCACGAGCAGGGCAACGTCAGCCTGGAGGCGCGCTGCCAGGGCATCAAGGACAAGTTCGGCAACGTCGAGAACGTCAACGTCAACGGCACCGACCAGCCGGGCACGCAGGCGACCCTGACCTCGAAGCTGCAGGCGGACAAGACCGCCGACTATGTCGTCGCGCTGAACGCGGGCATCGCGCTGACCGCGGTTCAGGCGGCCAAGGACGCGGGCTCGTCGGCGAAGGTCGGCAGCTTCGACATGAGCAAGGAGATGGCCAAGGCGGTCGCCGACGGCACCGTGCAGTTCGCCGTCGACCAGCAGCCGTACCTGCAGGGCTACCTCGCGGTCGACGCGATCTGGCTCTACCGGACCAACGGCGACACCATCGGCGGCGGCGAGGCGACCCTGACCGGGCCCGCGTTCATCGACAAGTCGAACATCGCGGCGGTCCAGAAGTACGCCGAAGCCGGGACGCGCTGAGGTAGCGCCATGGCATCGACCATCACCTCACCCGCCGCGGCGGACGACCGGGTCTCGGCCCGGTCCATCGGAGCCCGGCTGCTCAGCCGGCCCGAGATCGGGTCGCTCGTCGGCGCGGCCGTGATCCTGGTGTTCTTCGTGATCGCCGCGCCGCCGTTCCGCGACATCAACAACACCGGCACGATCCTGTACCAGGCCGCATTGATCGGTGTGATGGCCGTGCCGGTGTCGCTGCTGATGGTCGGCGGCGAGTTCGACCTGTCGGCCGGGGTCGCGGTGACGACCTCCGGCCTGACCGCGGGCCTGTTCGCCTACCAGTTCAGCGTGAACGTCTGGGTCGGCGCGGCCGTCGCCCTGGTGCTCTCGCTGGCGATCGGCGCGTTCAACGGCTGGCTGCTGATGCGGACGGGCCTGCCCAGCTTCCTGGTGACACTGGGCACCTTCTTCATCCTGCAGGGCCTGAACATCGCGGTCACCAGGCTCGCTTCCGGCGCCGTCGCGTCGAACTCGATCAGTGACATGGACGGGTTCGGCGCGGCGAAGGCGATCTTCGCGTCGGAGTTCAAGATCGGCGGCGTGACGATCAAGATCCTGATCGTCTGGTGGATCGTGTTCGTCGCGATCGCCGCCTGGGTGCTGCTGAAGACGCAGATCGGCAACTGGATCTTCGCGGTCGGCGGTGACGCGGCGGCGGCACGGGCCGTCGGCGTGCCGGTGAAGAAGGTCAAGATCGGCCTGTTCATGGCGGTCGGGTTCTTCGCCTGGTTCACGGGCATGTTCCTGCTGTTCGTGCAGAACGGCGTGGTGCAGTCCGGTGAAGGCGTCGGCAAGGAGTTCCTCTACATCATCGCGGCGGTCGTCGGCGGCTGCCTGCTCACCGGCGGCTACGGGTCGGTCGTGGGCGGCGCGGTCGGTGCGCTGATCTTCGGAATGGTCCAGCTGGGCGTCGTGTACGCCGGCTGGAACCCGGACTGGTTCAAGGCGTTCCTCGGCGCGATGCTGCTGCTGGCGACCATCGTCAATCTCGTCGTCAAGAACCGGGCGGAGGCACGATGACCACCACGGAGTCGTTCGCGGACGAGGCGTCGACCAGCCCGAACACGCCGATCGTGCTGCTCGAGGACGTCGGTAAGAGCTACGGCAACATCCAGGCGCTGCGCGGGGTGTCGCTGTCGGTCCGGCAGGGCGAGATCACCTGCGTGCTCGGTGACAACGGCGCGGGGAAGTCGACGCTGATCAAGATCATCGCCGGACTGCACGACTACACGTCCGGCCGGATGTCGGTGAACGGCGAGGAGCGGCACTTCGGCTCGCCGCGCGAGTCGCTCGACAGCGGTATCGCGACCGTCTACCAGGACCTGGCGCTGGCGCCGTTGATGTCGGTCTGGCGGAACTTCTTCCTCGGTAACGAGCTCACCAAGGGGCCGTTCCGGCAGCTGGACGCGGCGAAGATGAAGCGGATCGCGCAGGAGGAGCTGACCAAGATGGGGATCTCGATCCCCGATCTCGAGCAGCCGGTCGGCAAGCTGTCGGGCGGTCAGCGGCAGTGTGTGGCGATCGCGCGGGCGATCCACTTCGGCGCCAAGGTGCTCATCCTGGACGAGCCGACCGCGGCGCTCGGCGTGAACCAGTCGGGGGTGGTGCTGAAGTACGTCGTGAAGGCGCGGGACGCCGGGATCGGGGTCATCTTCATCACCCACAACCCGCACCACGCGTACCTGGTCGGCAACCACTTCGTCGTGCTGAAACTCGGCCGGGTGGCGCTCGACACGCATCGGGCCGACATCACGCTGGAACAGCTGACCACCGAGATGGCCGGCGGTTCCGAGCTGGAAGCGCTGAGCCACGAGCTGCGGGAGATCAACCCCGAGGTGGTCGTGGATGATGGACAGAAGGGGCAGGAGGGGACATGACCGATCTGCGGGTCGGGATCGTCGGCGTCGGAGTGATGGGCGCCGACCATGCCGAACGCGTTGTCCGGAAGACCGCGGGCGCACGCCTGGTCGCGGTCTCCGACGCGGATGCGGGCCGGGCCGAGGCGCTCGCCGGCAGGCTCTCGCCACGGTCGGCCGGTGAGCCCGCCAGTACGGCGAGGCATTCGGGCGGTTCGGCGTACGCGGAGACCGTTCGCGTGGTCGAGGATCCGATGGATCTGATCGCGGCCGATGACGTCGACGCGGTGATCCTGGCGTCGCCGGGGTTCGCGCACGCGGAGCAGCTGTTCGCCTGCTTGGAGCACGGGAAGCCGGTGCTGTGCGAGAAACCGCTGACGATGGACGCGGCGTCGGCGTTGCGCGTGGTCGAGGCCGAACACAAGCTCGGACGGCAGCTGATCCAGGTCGGGTTCATGCGGCGTTTCGACCCGGAGTACGCCGCCTTGAAGCAACTGCTCGACTCGGGTGACCTCGGGCGGACGCTGCTGCTGCACAACGTGCACCGGAACAAGTCGGCCGCGCCGACGTTCCGGAGCGAGATGATCGTCCGCGACTCGATGGTGCACGAGGTCGACGTCGCCCGCTGGTTGTTCGGCGAGGAGATCACCCGGATCACCGTGCACACCCCGGCGCCGACGAGTCTGGTCGGGGACGGCGTACTCGATCCGCAGCTGGCCGTGTTCGAGCTGGCGAACGGGGCGATGGCCGACGTCGAGGTGTTCGTGAACTTCCAGGTCGGGTACGAGGTCCGGTGTGAGGCGGTCGCCGAGCGGGGGAGCGCCACGATCGGTCTCGGGTCCGGTGTCTTCACCCGGGCCGGCGAGCGGTGGGGCGGCACGATGCCGGCCGACTTCCGGATCCGGTTCGAGCAGGCGTACGACATCGAGGTGCAACGCTGGGTCGACGCCACCGTGCGCGGTGCGATCGACGGGCCGAGTGCCTGGGACGGCTACGCGGCGGCGGCCGTCTGCGAGGCCGGGCTGGAGTCGTTGAGCACCGGCAAGCCCGTCGACGTCGCCCTGGCCGATCGGAGCAAGGTTCTGGGATGAGCCGCGGGCAGCAGGACGGACAGCGTTTCGGAAACACCACCGGCAGTGAGGAAACATCGTGAGTACTGACAGCAAGCGCATCACCCACCTCGTCGGCGGCAGCTCGTGGACCGGCGTGGCCGAGCGGACCAGCAAGGTCTACAACCCCGCGACCGGTCAGGTCACGGGTGAGCTGGACCTGGCGTCGGCGGCCACGGTCGACGAGGTCGTCAAGGTCGCTCACGAGGCGTCGAAGACCTGGGCCCAGACCTCGCTCACGAAGCGCGCGCAGGTTCTGTTCGCGTACCGCGAGCTGGTGAACCGTGACAAGGACCGGATCGCGCAGCTGATCACCGCCGAGCACGGCAAGGTGCTGTCCGACGCGCTCGGCGAGGTGACCCGCGGCCTCGAGGTGATCGAGTTCGCCTGCGGGATCCCGCACCTGCTCAAGGGCGGGTACAGCGAGGGCGTCTCGACCAAGGTCGACGTGTACTCGATCCGGCAGCCGCTCGGCGTCAGCGCCGTGATCTCGCCGTTCAACTTCCCGGCCATGGTGCCGATGTGGTTCGTCCCGATCGCTGTTGCCTGTGGCAACAGTGTGGTGATCAAGCCGTCCGAGAAGGACCCGTCCGCGGCGAACGCGATGGCCGGGCTGTGGAAGGAGGCCGGCCTGCCGGACGGCGTCGTGAACGTCGTGCACGGTGACAAGGAGGCGGTCGACCGGCTGCTCGAACACCCGGACATCAAGTCGGTGTCGTTCGTCGGGTCGACGCCGATCGCGAAGTACGTCTACGAGAACGGCACCCGCAACGGCAAGCGCGTGCAGGCGCTCGGCGGCGCGAAGAACCACATGATCGTGCTGCCGGACGCGGACCTGGACCTCGCCGCGGACGCGGCCGTGAACGCCGGGTTCGGGTCGGCGGGCGAGCGGTGCATGGCGATCTCCGCGCTGGTGGCGGTCGAGCCGATCGCCGACGAGCTGATCGGCAAGATCAAGGAGCGGATGGGCAAGCTGACGACCGGCGACGGGACCCGCGGCTGCGACATGGGCCCGTTGGTGACCGGCGAGCACCGCGACAAGGTCGCCGGGTACGTCGCGGCCGGGGTCGAGGCCGGCGCCGAGCTGGTGGTCGACGGGCGCGCGGGTGACTTCGACGGCGCGGACGACGGGTTCTGGCTCGGTCCGACGCTGTTCGACAAGGTGACGCCGGAGATGTCGATCTACACCGACGAGATCTTCGGCCCGGTGCTGTCCGTGGTGCGTACGTCGTCGTACGACGATGCGCTCGAGCTGGTGAACTCGAACCCGTACGGGAACGGGACGGCGATCTTCACCAACGACGGCGGGGCGGCGCGCCGGTTCCAGAACGAGGTGGAGGTCGGGATGGTCGGGATCAACGTCCCGATCCCGGTGCCGATGGCGTACTACTCGTTCGGCGGCTGGAAGAACTCGCTGTTCGGCGACACCCACGCGCACGGGGCCGAAGGCGTGCATTTCTTCACCCGCGGCAAGGTGGTCACCTCGCGCTGGCTGGACCCGTCCCACGGCGGCATCAACCTCGGCTTCCCAACCCACGACTGAACGGCGCTTTGGGTGTAGCGTCGAAGGTGACCCCCGGGGCATGAGGAGTACCGCGGCGTACGCAGGGCCGTCGGCCCGTCCTCAGTCGCGATCTGCAAGCTCCGGAGTGCGTCATGTCCAAGAACAAAGGCGGGCGTGAAGTCCGCAAACCCAAGCAACCCAAACGGCCGAAACCGAACCCGAGCGACAGCTCGATCATCCCGCCCACCAAACAAGGGCGGAAGTAGCCGTCCGGACCGCAGTTCCCCGGGGACTGCGGTCCCGGGCGGGCCGGCGCGCGTGACCGTTGACCGGCGGGCTCGGGCTGGGTAGCCTCGCTGGTGCGTTCGAGGGCGCACCGAGACTCGCCGGAAGGCTGGAAGCCACCTCGATTCCCGGAGCCGAGTGCGATCGATGACGCTCTCTTGAGACCCGTGCGAGTCCGGGTGCGAGAGGACGCATCATGAAACTGCTGCCCGATCGGCCCAGCATCGAGTACCTGCGCAAGGAAGCGAAGGATCTCCTCGCGGTACTCCGGGAGTCCACGCCGGGCGCCTCGCTCGCGGACGCGCAACGTGCGCTGGCCGCGGAGTACGGCGTCCGCGACTGGCCGGCGTTGAAGGCCGAGGTCGAGCGCCGGGCCGCGGACACGCCCACCGCGCCTGAAGGTCTGGCCGAGGACCTCGCCGAAGCGTTCGACCTGGGGACGTTGACCGAGCCGGCCAAACCCGTGCTGTTCACCGCGATGGGGCGCTGCTGGGAGTTCCGGACCGATCGCGGGCGTTGGCTGGCCGTCACGGTCTACGACTGGATCACGGATGAGCAAGCCAAACTCGGCGCCCGGCTCCGTGACGCGGCTGTCGCGGCGGGAGTCGCCGCGCCGGCCGCGGCGATCAGTCCGCACGGCCGCCTGATCGAGAAGGTGCGCGGCGGGAACTGGCGTGTGCACGAGTGGCTCGAAGTCGGACCGGAGCCGGTCCTGCCGGTGTCGACGGCGATGGCTCGTCGAGCGGGTGCCTTGTTCGGGACGTTGCACGCGTTGGCCATCCCGAGCGACGAGCCGATCCACGGCTACCTGACCTACCGTCGCTCAGAGGCCGAGTGGCAGCACCTCCTCGGTCGTGCGCGGGCGGCCGGCAAACCATGGGCCGAGCAACTCGAGGCACGCTTGCCGGTGTTCCGCGAGTTGCAGGCGATCGAGCTCGAGGCACCGGACGAACTCATGCTCTGCAACCGGAACCTGAACCCGGAGAACGTTCGCCAGGGACGCGACGGAGAGCTCACCGTCATGGAGTGGGACTTCGCCGGATCGCTCAGCCCCGAGCTCGAGCTCGGCTCCGCGCTGACGCAGTGGCTGATGCGGCCGCACGTCAACCAGCGTGGGCTGTCGGCGTTCCGGGACGGGTACGGCGAAGTGCGGGAGTGGCCGAAGCTTGGGCTGGACTCGTTCGCGGTGGCGATCTCCGGCTGGCTGAACTGGACGTACAACGCGATCTGCGAGGCGATCGACCCGGAGGACGCCGAGCGCGCGGTCTTCGCCGAGCGGGAGGCTGTCGAGGTGCTGGACCGGCCGATGACACGTGGTGGCCTGGAGCAACTACTCGTGGTCTGAGAGGGCGGCGGCCACGGCCTCTGCAGCTGGCTCGGAGAGGTGGCCGTGCAGGAGCTCGGTGCGGTGGACCAGGCGTGGCGTGGTGAGTGAAACGGCGGCGACGTCTGGTGTGACCGCTGCCCGCGGGAGCACCGCCAAGCCATGGCCGGAGCTGATCAGAGTGAGCAGCGTGTGGAGGTCGGTGCCGTTGTAGGTGAACGCCGGGCGGAGCGCGTCGGAGCCGGCTGCGGCGCGCAACGTCGCAAGCGGGGCGGCGATGTCGGGGGCGTCGATCCACCGCGCGTCAGCGAGATCGCCGAGTGAGAGACCACGGCCGGACCGCGCCAGTGGGTGGGTCGTGGGAAGGGCTACGACCAGGGCGTCGTGGGCGACGGAGGTGGTGCGTAGCTGTACGGCGTTGGTCAGGTTGAGGGGGTCGGTGGGGGTGGCGATACCGTCGACTAGTCCGAGGGTGAACGTGCCGGCGGCGATACCCGCGACGACCTGATCACGCCCACAGACGGTCAGCGACGTGTCGGTGCCGGGATAGGCGCGTCGTACCTCGGCCAGCGCGGTCGCGAGTGACCGGGTCGCCAGGGGAGACGCGGCGAGGGTGAGGGTGCTGGGCGGGTCCGCGACGGTACGGCGTACGTCGGCGCGGGCCGCGTCCAGGCGGAGCAGGATCGGGCCGGCGTGTTCGAGCAGGCGCTCGCCCGCCGGTGTCGGTACGACGGGTCGTCGGCGGAGCAACGGCGTACCGAGGTCGCTCTCCAGGGCGGCGATGTGCTGGGACACCGCGGACTGGGTGTAGCCGAGTCGCGAGGCCGCGGCGGAGAACGAGCCGCACTCGGCGACCGTGACGAACGTCCGCAGCAGATGAGGATCCACGGGTATCAGTATCTCTGATCGACCATGCAGAGATCATCGTTGGCGCTGATGCTCGCCCCAGCCTGAGGATGGAGCCATGCACGCTTACTCCGGACGCCTTGCCCTGGTCGGTGACCGCTCGCCGCATGTCCGCTCACACTCCCGGATTCCTGGATTGCTCCAAGCGCTCGAGGAGCGTGAACACCTGGACCTCGACGTGTACTGGGTCCCGACCGACGAGGTGGACGATGCGCTGGAGGCCTTCGACGGGATCTGGCTGCTGCCCGGCAGCCCGTACCGCAGCGAGGCCGGCGCGATCACCGCGGTCCGGATCGCCCGCGAGAACGGCATACCGTTCCTCGGCACCTGTGCCGGGCTCCAGCACGCGATGCTCGAGTTCGCGCGCAACGTCTGCGGCGCCACCGGTGCACAGCACGCGGAGAGCACGCCGGACGCCGACGACCTTCTGATCGTGCCCATGCAGTGCTCGCTCGAGGGGCATGAGGGCGCGGTGCAGGTACGGCCGGGGAGCCGCGCGGCGGAGCTACTAGGTGTAGAGCGTTCGATGGAGCGCTACCACTGCGCGTATGGCCTGGACAGCAGCAAGCTAGGACCACTACGCGAGCACGGGATGGTCTTCAGTGGGTACGACGACGCGGGGGAACCGCGCATCGCGGAGCTGCCGGAGCACCCGTTCTACCTGGCCAGCCTGTTCCAGCCGGAGCTGGCCGGTGACGGCAGGCGCCCGCACCCGTTCATCCAGGCGTTTGCGCACGCGGTCGCCGGCCGCGGCGATCAGATCGCGGAGACCGGTCGCGGAGCCATCCCCGCGGCGAGGTAGCAGGCGTCGATGAGCTCCATCGTGGCCAGCGCGTCGTCGGCGTCGGTGAGCAGCGGAGCCCCGTTGCGGACAGCCCCCGCGAACGCCTCCAACTGATACGTGTACGACGTGCGCGTGCCGAGGTGCTCGACCCACGTGTCTTCCTTGGTCGTCACGATCACCCGGTCGTCCTTCTGCGGGAGCACGTAGAACGGGGCGAACGCCTCACCACGGCTGCCGACGACCTTGAGACTGAACTCGACGTCGTCGGCCGCCATGCTGGTCCGCACTACGCCGGTCGCGCCGTTCGGGAACTCGAGGTCGGCGTTCAGCCACTCGTCCACACCAGGCAGCCGCTTGCGCTCACCGGCGCGGGCGCTGACGAGCGTCGGCGCGCCACCGGCGTACTGCCCGAACATCCGCTGCGCGTGCAGCGCGTAGCAGCCGACGTCCATCACGGCGCCGCCGGCGAGCGGCAGCGACCAGCGCGGGTCGGCGTCCGGCGGCGGGGGCATCACCATCGTCGCCTCGACCTGCTGCAGGTCGCCGAGCTCGCCCTTGGAGACCAGCTCCTGCAGCCGCCGCATCACCGGGTGGTACGCGTAGTGGAACGCCTCCATGAACACCAGACCGGAGGCGCGGACGGCATCCCGGACCTCCAGCGCCTCGGCGGCGTTGCTGGTCGACGGCTTCTCGGTCAGCACATGTTTGCCTGCGGCAAGAGCCCGCAGGTTCCACGGACCGTGCAGTCCGTTCGCCAGCGGGTTGTAGACGGCTTCGATCTCCGGATCGTCCAGCAATTGCTGGTACGACGCGTGGACCCGTTCGACACCGTGCTCGGCGGCGAAGGCTTCGGCGCGGCCGGTGTCGCGCGCGGCGACCGCGACCAGCCGCGCGCCGGTCAGCTTGGCCGGCTCGACGATGGCCCGGCCGGCGATCCGGGCGGCACCGAGGATGCCGATGCGAAGCGGTTCCATGCGTTCTCCCTTGCTGACAGCGATCCGGGCGGCGGGGGCGAGTCCTCGAGAGCGGCGAACCCGGTAAGCCTAGTTCCTCACGACATAGGCTCTCCGAGCAGGCGAAGCCGTCATCCTGCCCCAGCATGCCCAGGTGCCAAACCCGGTGCCCGCGATCCGGACCGTGGCGGCCGGAAAGTTCACCCGGCGTTCAGCGGGTTTCGGCTCCGGCAGCGGGCGGCGCCAGGTCTGATCAAATTCGGGTGGTGGCTCGACGGATTCCGGTCCAGCCTTCAGGATGAGCCCATGAGTACCGTCCAGGTCCAGGTCGATCGGAACAGCCGTACGCCGTTGCACGTGCAGCTGGCGCAGCAGCTGGAGGCGGCCATCCAGGGCGGCGAACTGCCCGTCGGGTCCCGGCTGAGCAACGAGGTGGACCTGGCCGAGGCCTATGGACTGAGCCGGCCGACCGTTCGCCAGGCGATCGCCCGTCTGGTCGACCAGGGCCTCCTGGTCCGCAAACGCGGCGTCGGGACCCAGGTGGTCGGCAACTCCGGACAGGTACGTCGTTCGCTCGAACTGACCAGCCTGTACGACGACCTCACCTCGGCGCACCGTAAGCCCGAAACCGACGTACTGCGCTTCGGAATCTCACCCGCGACGGCAGAGGTCGCCACTGCACTGCAATGCGAGCTGGGCGACCGGGTGCTGCGGCTGGAGCGACTGCGGCGAGCAGACGGCGAGCCGCTCGCTCTGATGCGCAACTGGCTGCCGCCGGAGATCCTGGAGACCGACCCGGCCACGCTGGCCGAGCGTGGTCTCTACCAGCTGCTGCGCGCTGAGGGGGTCCGGTTGAAGGTGGCGCACCAGACCATCTCCGCCATACCGGCAACACCCGAGCAGGCGAAGCTGCTGTCGGAGGAGCCGGGCTCACCGCTTCTGGCGACCACGCGGATCACGTACGACGACCACGGCCAGCCGGTCGAGTACGGCTCCCACCTGTACCGCGCGAGCCGGTACTCCTTCGAGCACACGCTCGTGCACCGCTAAGACCCCGTAGTCGCCTGGCGGGGTGGGAAGACCCACTGC
Organism: Kribbella speibonae; assembly: GCF_004331375.1. Lineage (NCBI taxonomy): Bacteria > Bacillati > Actinomycetota > Actinomycetes > Propionibacteriales > Kribbellaceae > Kribbella > Kribbella speibonae. The sequence goes on from NZ_SJKC01000003.1 coordinate 643,460, forward strand.
GTGCTGCGAGCGATCTCTGCCAGTTGGGCCGCTGTCAGCAGCGGACTGGTCCGGGTGTGCTCGCTCTTCTCCTTGGGGGCGTTGAAGTTGGTCAGGCTGATCTGAGTGCCGTTGGGCCGGAAGAGCTCCACGATGGTCTCCCGGACGCCACCGGGGGTCGGTCGGTCCGGGTACAGCGGCTGGTTGTCGTACACGACGTGCACGCTGCGGTCTGCGTGGATCGTGCACGTTCCGGGTGGAAACGGGTTGCAGTCGGTGATGGCGTCCGCAGTGGTGATGCTCAGCGTGAGCAGCGAGGCCCCGGCACCGTCGTCGAGCAGCACGCTGGCCTCGTTGGTGCCGAGGCCATAACCACCGGACTTCGTGGAGGTGATCGGGGTGAGTCCGTTCGGCAGGAGGCTCGTCAGCGTCGCCAAGGTCTCCGCCGGCGTCACTGGTTGCGAAACGGTCGGCTTGGGAGTCAGAACTGTCGTGCTGGCCGGCTCTACCTGGGCATCGGTGCGCAGTACCTGACTGCTGCCGATGACGACTCCAAGGGTGGCCAGTACGGCGGTTGCGCCGGACAGACCTGCTAGCGCGGTCCGGCGCCGTCGCAGCACCTTCCCGCGACGGATGCCGCGGGCAACCAGCTCGGGGGTGGCGGGCTGCAGGTCCTCGGTCGCCCGGCGCATCAGGTCCGGGAGGCTGTCGTGCAGGTTGGTCATCGGGGCTCCCAGGTCATAGTGCGGCCAGATGAACGGCTTCGTCGCCCAGGACTGCCCGGAGACGGCTCAGCGCGCGTGACGTGCGGGTCCGGATCGCACCGGTGTTCTTGCCGAGGTCGTCCGCGACCTGCTCCGCACTGCGATCCTCGAAATACCGCAGTACCAGGACTGCTCGGTCGAGTGGGGACAACTCGGCCATTGCCTGCAGCAAGGACAGGCGGAGCTCGTGGTCACCGGTCTGGTCGGCTCGGTCGGGTGTGCGCTCCACAGGTCGCTCCGTCGAGCTGCGCCGACGCCGCTGGGAGATGTACGTCCGCGCCAGGACGGTCTGCGCGTACGCCGCCGGGTTGTCGGTCTGCTCCACCCGCCGCCACGCCCGGTACAGCTTGGCCAGCGTCTCCTGGACCAGGTCTTCGGCCAGGTGGTGCTCACCGGCCAGCAGCCATGCCGACCGGTACAGCTGCGGCGTCCGCGCTTTCGCGAACTCCTCGAAATCCTCCGTCGCCCGTGTCAAAGCCACCCTCCCGAGGTCCCTGTCACCCGGTTCGACGCCGTGAGTGGCGGTTCTGTTACCTACGGAATTGCAACAAGCTGCAGTTTTCTGGACCCGGCCGTGACCCGATCGATACGGTGAGTGAGCCAACGGCATGTCACGGTTGTCCACAGGGCAGCAGACGCAGGTGGCGCCGGATGCCCCACGGTTGAAAGGATGGTCCCGCATGGTGACCGAGCGTGGTCGCCGGACGGGACTCACACGGGGAGATCGATGACTGCGGACAGGCTCGACGCGCACCGCTCGGGCTGGGGCGGTGCCATCGAGCTGATCGACGCGCAGGTCCGCGACGTGGTACGCCGCGAAGGTATCGACCCGCTCCGGGACCCGGGCGCCGTGAACTCGATCGTCGCCACCGTCGTCCGGGAGTACGACGAGCGCAGTCTGAGCGGTGTGGTGCCGCCGATCGGCGACCTGGAGGCGGTCAGCCGCGAGGTCCACGACCGGGTCGCCGGGTTCGGGCCGCTGCAGCGGTACCTGGACGACCCGTCCGTCGAGGAGATCTGGATCAACGAGCCGAGCCGGGTGTTCATCGCCCGCGAGGGCCGGCACGAGCTGACCACAACCGTGCTGACCGAGGAAGAGGTCAGCGACCTGGTCGAGCGGATGCTGAAGACCACCGGCCGCCGGATCGACGTGTCGCAGCCGTTCACCGATGCCCGGCTGCCCGACGGAAGCCGCGTCCACATCGTCCTCGGCGGCATCACCCAACGGTATGCGGCGATCAACATCCGCAAGTTCACCGTCCGCGCGACCCGGCTGACCGACCTGGTGCAGCTCGGCTCGCTGACGCCGCACGCGGCCGCGGTGCTCGAGGCGTCCGTTGCCGTCGGCCTCAATGTGCTGGTCTCCGGCGGCACGCAGGCCGGCAAGACCACGATGCTGAACGCGCTGGCCGGTTCGATCCCGGGCAGCGAGCGCGTGATCAGCTGCGAAGAGGTCTTCGAGATCAAGCTCCCGATCCCCGACTGGGTGTCGATGCAGACCCGGCAGGCCGGTCTCGAAGGCACCGGTGAGGTGCGGCTGCGCGACCTGGTGAAGGAGTCGCTGCGGATGCGGCCGTCCCGGGTGATCGTCGGCGAGGTCCGCGGCGAGGAATGCCTCGACCTGCTGCTCGCGCTGAACAGCGGCCTGCCCGGTATGTGCACGATCCATGCGAACTCGGCGCGTGAGGCGCTGACCAAGATGTGCACGCTGCCGCTGCTGGCCGGTGAGAACATCGGCTCCCGGTTCGTGCTGCCGACGGTGGCCGGCTGTGTCGATCTCGTCATCCATCTCGGGATCGCGGCGGACGGGCGCCGGCGGGTGCGCGAGATCGTTGCCGTGACCGGGCGGCTGGAGGAGCAGGCGATCGAGACCGAGACTCTGTTCAGCACCCACGACGGGTACCTGCGGCGCGCCGAGGGACAGCTGCCGCATCCGGAGCGGTTCCAGCAGGCCGGGTACAACGTGGCCGGGCTGCTCACCGAGTTGCCGCGCGGGGCGGCGAGCTGATGGGGCTCGTGATCGGGCTGTTCTTCGGTGTCGGCCTGTTGCTCGTCATCGCGGCGTTCGTGGCGCCGGCGGAGGCCGTGCCCGGCGCGGACGGGCGGCTGCGCGGCAAGAGCCGGGACCTGCTCGCGAGCGCGGGGATCGAAGGGCTGACGCCGGGGGCGTTCATCGGCGCCTGCGTGATCATGGCGCTGGTCACGTTCCTGCTGATGTTCGCGGTGTCCAGGACGTTGCCGATCGGTGTGGTGTTCGCGCTGATGGCCGGCTGGCTGCCGATCGCGCTGGTGCGGTCGCGGGCCCGGAAGCGGCTGGCCGAGTTCCGTGAGCTGTGGCCGGACGTGGTGGACAACATCGCCTCGGCGGTCCGCGCGGGGCTGTCGTTGTCGGAGGCGCTGGCTCAGGTGGGCGAGCGCGGGCCGTTGCCGTTGCGTGAGCCGTTCCGGCGCTTCGGTGCGGACTACGCATCGACCGGCCGGTTCGCCGAGTCGCTCGACCGCCTGAAGGCGCGGCTGGCCGACCCGGTCGGCGATCGCGTCGTCGAAGCGCTGCGGATCGCGCGCGAGGTCGGCGGCGGCGACCTCGGCCGGTTGCTCCGGTCGCTGTCGTCGTTCCTGCGCGACGACGCGCGCACCCGGTCCGAGCTCGAGTCCCGGCAGTCGTGGTCGGTCAACGGTGCCCGGGTCGCGGTCGCGGCGCCGTGGCTGGTGCTGCTGATGCTGTCCTTCCAGGGCGACGTCATCCAGCGGTACAACACGCCGGTCGGCGCGCTGATCATCGCCGTGGGCGCCGTGATCTGCGTGATCGCGTACCGGGTGATGCTGCGGATCGGCCGGCTGCCCGAGCCCGAGCGGGTGCTGCGATGAGCCCGATGCTGCTCGGTGGTTTCCTCGGCGGGGTGCTCGGCGCCGGGCTGCTGATCGTCGTCCTGCGGTTGCCGTTCCTGCGCAAGCCGACGGTGGACGAGCGGATCTCGCCGTACCTGCGGGATCTCGGTGCGCCGGACGTGTTCGTCGGCGTGATCGACTCGCGGTCGCCGTTCTACGCGATCCTGCGGTTGTTCGGTCCGTCGCTGCGGTCCGCCGCACTTCGGCTGGAGCGGATCCTCGGCGGCGCGAACACGATCCGCCGGCGTCTGCAGCGGGCCGGGCTGGACCGGTCGGTCGAGGAGTTCCGGATCGAGCAGCTGCTCTGGGGAGCGATCGGCTTCGGCGCGGGGATCGTGATCTCGGTCGTCGCCGTCGCGGTCGGCCTCGGGGACCCGGTGGCGCTGCTGGTGTTCTGTCTGGTGCTCGGGATCACCGCGCTCCTCGGTCGCGACACGTACCTCACGGCGCAGGTACGGCGACGTGAGCGGCGCCTGCTGGCGGAGCTCCCGACCGTTGCCGAGCTGCTCGCGTTGTCGGTCGCGGCCGGTGAAGGTCCGGCCGCTGCCCTCGACCGTGTCGCGCGGTCGTCCCGCGGCGAGCTGGCCAACGAACTGAAACGCGTCCTGGCGGAGACCAGGGCAGGAGAGACATTGGTCCGCGCGCTCGACGCGCTCGCGGACCGCACCGGGTTGCTGGCGCTCTCGCGCTTCGCGGACGGGCTGGCGGTTGCGCTCGAGCGCGGAACGCCGCTGGCCGACGTACTGCGGGCGCAGGCTGGCGACATCCGGGAAGCCGGACGCCGCGAACTGATCGAGTCCGGCGCCCGGCGCGAGGTCGCGATGATGGTCCCGGTGATCTTCCTGGTCCTTCCGGTGACCATCGCGTTCGCCTTCTACCCGGGCGCTGTCGGAATCCGGCTGATCGCCGGATGAATCGAGGAGAGGTCATGTCCCTATACCTGACGAGGCTGTTCCTGATGTTGCTGCTGAAGCCACGTCCGGCGCGGAAGGAACGCGGCGACGTACCCGGCTGGGTGCTGATCACCGTGATGACGGCCGGCCTGGTCGTCGCGATCTGGCAGCTGGCCGGCGACCAGCTCGCGATCATGCTGAAGAACGCGTTGTCGTCGGTCACCAACAAGTAATGCGCCGGTCCCGCGGCGAGCGGGGGTCGGCGGTCGTCGACTTCGTGCTGGTCTCGACGATCCTGGTGCCGTTGTTCCTCGGCATCCTCCAGGTCGGCCTGTTCCTGTACGTGCGCAACACGGTGACGGCCGCGGCCTCCGAAGGTGCGCACTACGCGGCGGTGCTCAACCGGGAGCCGGCCGACGGTGCGGCACGCACGCGGGAGCTGATCAGCGGCGCCGTGACGGACGGCCTCATCGACTCCGTGTCGGCGGAGGAGATCGACGTCGACGGGCAGCCCGGCGTCGAGGTGGCCGTGCACGCGCACATGCCGCCGCTCGGGCTGTGGGGACCGGGGATCGCGTTCACCGTCGAGGGACATGCGGTGAAGGAGACCGGCGAGTGAGGCGCCGCCGGGACGAACGCGGGAGCGCGGTCGTCGAGTTCTCCTGGCTGGCGATCCTGCTGATGGTTCCGTTGGTGTACATGATGCTGGGCGTGTTCGACGTCCAGCGAGCGTCGTACGGCGCGACCGCGGCGACCCGGGCGGCCGGGAGGGCGTTCGTGATCGTGCCGGACGGGGTGTCCGAGGACGAGGCGCGGGCGCGCGCGTTCGAGGCCGCGGAGCTGGCGATGAAGGACCAGGGGATGGAGCTCAGCCCGGACGAGCTCACGATCAGTTGCGATCCGGCCTGTCTGCAGCCGGGGTCGACGGTCACGGTCACCTTGGAGACGAAGGTCCGGCTGCCCCTGATCCCGGACGCGCTCGGTGGCGAGCCGCCGGCGATCCGGATCAGTTCCGCGCACACCGAGGCGTTCGGCGACTACCGCCAGGCGAAGGGCACCGGATGACCCGGCGGAGGCGGGGCGAAGAGGGGCAGATGACCGTGCTGATCGTCGGGTTCACCGTGGTGATCCTGCTGATGGTTGTCGTGGTCACCGATATCTCGAAGGCGTTCCTGGTCCGCCGTGATCTCGACGCGACCGCGGACGGCGCTGTCCTCGCGGCCGCGAACGGTCTCGCCGCGGTGTACGCCCAGCCCGGCGCAGGCGGCAACGCGGTGATCGATCCCGACCAGGCGCGGCGGCTGACCGCGGACTATCTCGACGATGTTGCCGCGGGCAACAGGTTCGACAACCTCGACTGGTCGGTGGATGTCGAGGGTACGACGGTGACGGTGCGGCTCAGCTCCACCGCCGACCTCCCGTTCCAGCCGCCCGGCTTCCCGGGCACGGCCGACGTCGCCTCCGAGGCCGCCGCCATCGTCCCGATCCGCTGACTGGCATCGTCAGGTGAAGAGGCCGGGATTGTCGGTGAGCCAGGTGGTGAAGGTTCGGGCGGTGTGGCCGGTGAGGAGTTCGACGCCGGGCTCGATGGCGGCCGGCGTACCGACGCGCGACGCCCAGTAGGCCAGCAGGGTCTCGCGCTGCCCTTCGTCGCGCATCCCCATCTCGGCGCGGGCCTGGTCGGGAGTGAGGTCGACGGCCTCGATCGGTACGCCGGTGACCTCGGTGATCAGCCCGATCTGGTGCCGGCGCGTCATCGACTCCGGTCCGGTCAGCGGGTACCCGCGACCGTCGTGCCCGTTGCCCGGACCGTCGAGCAGCACCCGCACGGCCGCGTCTGCGATGTCCTGCTCGTGGATCGGCGCTTCCTCGGCCTCCAGGTAGGGCAGCCGGATCTGACCGATCGCGCGGACTTGGTGGGCCCAGTACTTCGCGTTGCTCATGAACGCGCCGGGCTGCAGCCGGGTCGTTGCGTACGACGCGTCGGCGACCACGTGCTCGGTCTTCGCATGGGGATCCTCGGGACCACCCAGTGCGGACAGCGACGAGAGCAGGACGACCTGCTTCACGCCGGCGGCCTCGGCCGCGGCCACGAAAGCGGACGCTGTCGACGGGGCGGAGTACAGGAACACCTGGCTGATGTCGCGCAAGGCCGGTGCGGGGTCCGAAGGGTCGTACGCGACGGCCGACGGGAGGGCGGAGGGTTCGCGGCTGGCGACGCGGACGTCCTGTCCGGCGGCGATCAGGCCGGCGGTGACGGCGCGGGCGATCGCGCCGCGACCGCCGGTGACGAGAACAGTCATTGGATGTGCTCCAAAATTAGAGTGACTACAACAATGGAATCAGTAAAGCAGATCCGCTAGGGTCGGTGCAATGGAGCTCGGGCGGCGGGAACGCAAGAAGCAGCAGACGCGGCAGGCCATCTCGGACGTGGCCACCACGCTGTTCCTCGAGCGCGGCTTCGACGCGGTCACCGTCGCCGAGGTGGCGCGGGCGGCGGATGTCGCCGTACAGACGGTGTTCAACCACTTCCCGGCGAAGGAGGACCTGTTCTTCGACGAGCCCGGGTGGTGGACGGGGCCGGCGCGGGCGATCCGTGAGGCGCCGCCCAAGGCGGATCCGGTCGATGTGCTGGAGGCGGAGTACCTCAAAGGGACCCGGGAGAGGCTCGAAGTCGGGCACCTCAAGACCTGGAAGCAGTTCGTGCGCACGATCGAGAGCAGTCCCGCGCTCCTCGCCCGGCGCCGGCTGACCGCCGACGAACTCGAGAAATCCCTCACCGAGGCACTCGACGAGCGATCGCCCGATCACCTGCGGAACCGCCTGATCGCAGCCTTGTACGCCGCCGCGCAGAAGGTCCTCGAGGAGCAGTTGATGAGCGCGCTGCCCGACGACGCATCACCCGACGAACTCGAAAACGCGCAGGCAGCGCTGGAGCAGGCGATCGGCCAGGTCTTCGCCGTTCTTCGTCGCGGGCTCGCCTGAGCTAAGCTGCTTAGTTGTGGCTGGACTGGATTTTGACGCGGAGCTGAAGCAGCTCGACGCGACGATGACCTCGATCGAGAAAGTGCTCGATCTTCCTGCGATGCGCAAGGAGATCGACGAGCTCGGCGAGCAGGTCGCTGCGCCCGATCTCTGGGACGACCAGGCGAACGCGCAGAAGGTGACGTCGCGGCTGTCCAGCCTGCAGGCCGATGTCGAGCGGGTGACGAACCTGCGCGGCCGCCTCGACGACGTCGGCGCGCTGGTCGAGCTGGGCCGCGAGGAGAACGACTCGGACAGCCTGGCCGAGGCCGAGAAGGAGCTGGGGTCGGTCGCCAAGGCGATCCAGTCCCTCGAGGTCCGCACGCTGCTGTCCGGCGAGTACGACGAGCGCGAGGCGCTGGTGACGATCCGCTCCGGCGCGGGCGGTGTGGACGCCGCGGACTTCGCCGAGATGCTCCAGCGGATGTACCTGCGCTACGCCGAGCGGCACGGGTACCCGACCGACGTCTACGACACGTCGTACGCCGAAGAGGCCGGGATCAAGTCGACGACGTTCGCGGTCAAGGCGCCGTACGCGTACGGCACGCTGAGCGTGGAGTCCGGGACGCACCGGCTGGTGCGGATCTCGCCGTTCGACAACCAGGGCCGCCGGCAGACCTCGTTCGCCGCGGTCGAGGTGGTTCCGGTGCTCGAGCAGACCGACGAGATCGACGTACCGGAAGAAGAGCTGCGGATCGACGTGTACCGGTCGTCCGGTCCGGGTGGCCAGAGCGTCAACACGACCGACTCCGCCGTCCGGATCACGCACATCCCGACCGGCACCGTGGTCTCCTGCCAGAACGAGAAGTCCCAGCTGCAGAACAAGGCCAGTGCGATGGTCATCCTGAAGGCCAAGCTGCTCGCGCTGAAGAAGGCCGAGGAGCGGGCCCAGATCGACGCGCTGCGCGGGGACGTGCAGGGCTCGTGGGGCGACCAGATGCGCTCGTACGTCCTGCACCCGTACCAGATGGTGAAGGACCTGCGGACGCAGTTCGAGTCGGGGAACACCTCAGGTGTGTTCGACGGTGAGATCGACGAGTTCATCGAGGCCGGCATCCGCTGGCGCCGCACCGGCCAGACGGTTGCCGAACAGAACTGACCTGCAGGCCGACTGCGGTAGCTGCGTCGGCCTCTGCTGTGTCGTCCTGACGTTCGCGCGGTCGGCGGATTTCGCGATCGACAAGCCTGCCGGTGAACCCTGCCCGAATCTGAGCGACGATCACCGCTGCACGGTCCACAGCCAACTCCGCTCCAAGGGCTTCCCGGGCTGCACCGTGTACGACTGCTTCGGCGCCGGCCAGGAGCTGTCGAAGCGCGGGCCGGAGATGTTCGCCGCGCTCCCGATCCTCCGGCAGCTGCACGAACTGCTCTGGTATCTCACCGAAGCCCTTGAATACAACAAGGATCTGCAACCGGCGATCGATCGAGTGGAGGTCGTGAGCCGTACGGCGGACCTCACGACCGTCGACGTGGCGGCGGAGCGGGCCGTCGTCAACGAGCTGCTACTACGGACCAGCCAGCTCGTCCGCGGCAAGCAACCGAAGAAGAAGGAACGCCGCGGCGCCGACCTCATCGGTGCGCGCCTGCACCAGGCCGACCTCGCGAAAGCCAACCTGCGCGGCGCCTACCTGATCGGTGCCGACCTCACCGGCGCAGACCTCCGCCAAGCGGACCTGATCGGCGCCGACCTCCGCGACGCCGACCTGAGCGGCGCTGACCTGACGGGCGCCCTGTTCCTCACCCAGTCCCAGATCAACGCCGCTCGGGGCGACCACGCCACCAGGCTTCCGAAGGCGGTTACGCGCCCTTCCCACTGGTCCGCAACTGGTGCGTGACCGGCGTCATCAGCAACGAGATTGCGGTGATCGCGAGCGCTACGGCGGCTAGTGCGCCGCCCTGGTCCCAGGAGGTACCGGCCAGAGCCAGGTACGCCGTACCGACCGTGGCGGCCCCCAACGCCAGGCACGTCTGCTGGCTGGTGAGCAGGATGCCGCTGCCCAGACCTGCTTGAGCAGGCGGGACCTGGCTGAGCACTACGCCCATCAGCGGCACCATGACGAGGCCTGAGCCGAAGCCGGCGATCAACATCGGTACGGCGAGCTTCAACGGGCTCACGTCCGGCCACAGGGTGAGGGCGACGGCCGCGAGTACGGCGTACCCGACGCCCTGGATGATCCAGCCGCGGACGATGAGTCCCGCGCCGTACCGGACCTGCAGCCGCGGGCCGTAGATCGAGGTGATCAAGAAGCCGACGGCCATCGGCAGAAGGCTCAGACCGCCTTCCAGCGGAGACATGCGCGCCTCACCCTGGGTGGCGAGCGCGAAGACGAACATGAAGCCGCCGAACGTGGTGAAGAACGCCACTGCGAGCAGGAGGCCGATGCGCATCGCCTTCAGCCGCAGCACGGTCGGTGGAATCAGCGGAGCCGCACCGGACCGCTCAGCTCGGTGCTGGTGCACACCGAGCAGCACCACGGCCGGAATCGTTGCTGCCAGGCACAGCCACGTCCAAAGCGGCCAGCCGAGTGGCCGGCCCTCCGTGAGCGGCAGGAGCAGGAGGACCAGCGTCAGAGCGAGCAGAGCGGCTCCAACGAGGTCGACGCGCTGTGCCTTGTCTGCCTTGGTTTCCGGGATCAGCCGGATCGCCGCAGCCACGCCCAAAAGGCCGACCGGTACGTTGACGAGGAACACCGCGCGCCAGCCGAGGTCGAACACGTTCGCCTCGACGAGTACGCCACCGAGGATCTGGCCGAACGCTGCAGCTGCTCCGCCGGCCACGCCGTACATGGCCATCGCTCGGGCGCGGTGCTGGCCCGTCAGGAGGCTGGTGATCGTCGCCAGCACCTGTGGGGTGACGGCGGCACCTGCAGCGCCTTGGACGACCCGGGCGACGAGTAGTACGCCGATGGTCGGGGCGATGGCGCAGATGAGCGACATCACGGTGAAGCCGATCAGGCCGATCAGGAAGAGGCGCTTGCGGCCGAACGTGTCGCCGAGGCGACCGCCGACCACCAGCAAGGTCGCCACGGCGATCCCGTAGCTGCCGACGACGAGCTGGAGCTCGCCGGAGGTGGCGCGCAGGTCGGAGCCGATCGCGGGCAGGGCGACGTTGATGACGAAGAAGGAGAGCATCGGCAGGAAGGCGCCGAAGATGAGAGTCGTGAGCGCCACCGGCTTGAGCGGCACCGCGGCGGCCTGCGGCCGAGCGGTGACCGGGGTGGTGGCAGCCTGGAGCTGGTCTGTCATGAGGTCCAGCCTGCGCGCGCTCGGAGCCTGGTGGTGAGAGCCTGCTTATCCTATTACTCGCAGCACCTGGCACCCGGTTGCGCCGGTGTCCATGATGGAACCATGACCACTGTCCCAGCTGCCACCGACACTACGGCGACGGCCCGGCGCCGCGAGCTCGGAGTGTTCCTGCGGAGCAGGCGCGAGCGCATCCGCCCGGACGAGGTCGGGTTCGCTCCGGGCGGCCGGCGCCGTACGCCGGGGCTGCGGCGCGAGGAGGTCGCGCTACTCGCGGGAGTGGGCGTCACCTGGTACACGTGGCTGGAGCAGGGCCGTGACATCAACGTGTCCGCTCAGGTGCTGGACGCGATCGCGTCGGCGTTGCGGTTCGACCGGCAGGAGCGCAGTCACCTGTTCCGGCTGGCCGGGCTGCGGTTCGGTCCGGCGCAGGGCGTGTGCTCGGCGCTGCCTCCGTCGGTGCAGAAGACGCTCGACGCGGTCACGCCGTACCCGGCGGTCGTCCTGAACGAGCGGTACGACATCCTCGCCTTCAACGAGGCGTACTGCCGGGTGGTGCTCGACCTCGACACGGTGCCGGTCGAGGAGCGGAACATGCTCTGGCTGAACTTCGTCTCCGACGGGTGGAAGTGCAGTTTCGTCGACGCCGAGATGACCAAGCACCACATGGTTGCGTCGTTCCGCGCGGCGTCGGCCGATCACCTCGGGGACGCGCTGTGGCAGGACCTGATCCAGGGCCTGCTCGGCAGTTCGACGTACTTCGCGGAGCTCTGGGAGCGGTACGACGTCGCGGCGCCGAGCACCCGGACGAAGATGCTCGAGATCGACGGCTACGGCCTGCTGCGGATCGAGCCGATCAACCTGTGGCTGTCGCAGCTCGGGCCGCTCCGGGCTACGGTGTACACCGCCGCGGACGACGAGACCGAGGACAAACTTCGAAGGTTGGTCGGCCCGGCTGACGGGGCGGGTCAGCCGGGCCGGGACCACGAAGGTCACATGAGTTTCAGGTAACCGGGATGCCTGGGTTGGTGAGGGCCTTCCCGCCGGTCATCGTGTTGCTGCGGTCGATCGTCACCTTGCAGCTGGAGGCGTTGTAGTTGGTGATGTTGAACGCGTACCGGCCGCTCCCGGTCGCGCCGGTCAGGTCGGACTTGTTGCCGCGGAACACCGTCCCGCAGCCCCAGCCGGACTGCTGGGTGTGCGTCTCGTACCCGTTGTTCGTGGTGTTCTTGCCGGTGTTGTTCTCGATCACATAGTTGTTGCCTTTGACATCGATCCAGCTGTCGTCGTAGTTCGCGCCGGTGAGACCGCGCCCGTCGAAGCTGTTACCGGACACGAGCCCGCCGGTCGTGCCCTCCTTGAGGTCGACCGCCTCGCCGCCGACGTCCGGGCCGATCGTGTTGCCGAGGATCTGCACGTGGTCGGACTTGTCCGAGGTGCCGCCGGCGCTGCCGACGTACACGCCCTCGCCCATCCCGCGACCGTCGTTGCCGGTGTCGTAGATCCGCGAGTTCTTGATCACGCCGTACGTCGAGCTGTTCCGGAAGTGCACGCCCTCCATGTCCAGCCCGTGCACGGTCACGCCGTCGATCGTGACGCGGGTGGCGCTGTCGATCATGATGCCCTTCTGCCCGCCGGTGACGGTGATCCCGCGGACGTTCCAGTACGACGCGCCGTTCAGGTGCAGGCCGTACCCGCCACCGGCCTTCAGTACGGCGTTCGCGGAGCCGGTCAGCGTGATCGGCGCCGAGGATGTGCCGTCGACCGTGGTCTTGAAGTTGCCGGTGTAGGTGCCGTCGGCGAGCTTGATGGTGTCGCCGGGCTTGGCGTTCGTCAGCGCGTCCTTGAGCTCCGCGGACGTGCTGACATCGGTGGTTTCGGTGGCGGCGGTGCGGTTGCGGATGTGATCGCGGATCCACACACCGGCCGGCTTGAGTACCGACGTACCGGCGAAATCGTTACCGGCGCAGGTGCCTTCCTTGAAGACCGCGCCGGAACGGAAGTCGTCGGAGAAGTTCCAGTTGGTCCAGCCGATCTGCTTGCTCTCCAGGAAGTCCAGGTACTTCTGCGACCAGGTGAAGTCGTTGCCGCCGTCACCGGTGTACGTCTGGGTGCCGAACTCCGTGACGAACAACGGGATCCGGTCCGCGGCGCGGGACAGCGCGTCGAAGTACTCCTGTTTGTGCGACGCGGCGTAGAAGTGGAACGTGTACATCAGGTTCGTCGCGTTCACGGGGTTGTTGATGACGTCGGCCTCGCTGCCGCCGTCGGAGACGCCGAGCGACGCCCAGCCGTGGGTGCCGACGAAGATCACGCCGTCGGGGTCCTTGGCCCGGATCACCGGCACCATCTGCTCGGCGTACGACTTGATGCCGGCCCAGCTGACGCCGTTCGGCTCGTTGGCGATGTCGTAGATGATGTTCTTCTTGTCCTTGTGCCGTTCGGCGATCTCGGTGAAGAACGTCTTCGCCAGGCCCAGGTTCGCGTTCGGGTCGCCCGGGTCGAGCTGGTGCCAGTCGACCAGCGCGTACATACCGCGCCGGGTCGCCTCTTCGATGTAGTTGTTCACCAGGTTGGTGAACTTCTCCGGGTCGGTCTCGTAACCGTCCTCCTGCACGTACATCGAGATGCGCAGGATGTCGGCTTTCCAGTCGTTCGCGAGCGCGTCCAGGGACGCGGTCTTGACGCAGTTGGCGTACCACTGCAGGCCGTGGGTGCTCATGCCGCGCAACTGGACAGGTTCGTTGCGCTCGTTGCAGAGCTTGGTGCCGCAGACATGCAACTGCCCGTTGCGGCCGACCGGGGTGTCGTCGGCCTGAGCGCTCACGGGTAGGAGGGTGGAAGCGGCCAGCAGTGCGCCGGCCAGGAGCGTGTGGATCATGAACTTCCTCCGAGGGGCGTCGGGGAAATCATTAGGAAGGTTTCCTAATAGTTCAAGCGAACCTAACGGCAGGCGCGGAACGCTGTCAATTGGTCGCGCAAGGTGATCATGAATGATCAGGCGGTGTCGCGGGCAGGCCAGGCGGCATTGAGCGTCGCGAGCGTGACGGTGATCGCCGGGCGGCGGGACGTTGTCGTGCGCCAGACGGCGTACAGGCGGCGGCTCGGAGCAGGTTGCAGCGGTACGACGACGACGCCGTCGGGGACCGGTCCGCGGCCGAGCCGGGGGAGCAGTCCGATGCCGAGGCCGCGGGCGAGCATCGCGAGCTGGGTCTGGTACTCCGCCACGGAGTACGCGACCTCCGGCTCGACGCCGGCGCGGCGCATGGTCCGGATCAGCCACTCGTGGCAGATCGACCCGACCGGCTGGCAGATCCACCGCTCGCCGACCAGATCCTCTGCGCGGACGAACTCCTTGCCTGCCAGGCGATGCGTCGCCGGCACCAGTACGTCGGCGGGATCGGAGCCGAGCTTCACCCGCGACAATCCCTCGGGCAGCCCGAGTGGGGTGTTGTGCCAGTCGTGGACGATCGCGATGTCGATCTCGCCGCGGTTGACGGCGGCCACCGCCTCGAACGGATCCGTCTCGACGACCCGGATGTCCAGTCGATCGTGCTCGTCGATCAAGCGCGCGAGGGCAGGCGGCAACAGCCCTCGTGCCGCGGTCGGGAACGCGGCGATGCTGAGCGTCCCGATCGCCTGACCGCGTTGCTCCTCCAGCGTCAGCTCGGCGTCCTCGACCAGCTCGAGAATCCGCGCTGCCGTCGACGCCAGCTGCTGGGCCGCGTCGGTCAGCACGATCCCGCGGCCCTGCCGCTCGATCAGTGTCGTCCTGGTCTCCCGCTCCAGTTTCGCCAGCTGCTGCGACACCGCGGACGGCGTGTATCCGAGCACCTCGGCCGCCCGATTGACCGATCCGTACAGCGCCACCGCGTGCAGTGCCCGGAGTCGCCCGAGATCGATCATGAAGCACTCCTACATCGTTAGCGGTAGCAATCGGTGCTGGTCCTTAAGTGTACTCCGGCCAACACTGGACCGTATGAAGCCTCGTGACCTGCTCCTCGCCCTCGCCGTCGTCGTTGTCTGGGGCATCAACTTCGTCGTGATCGAGGTCGGCCTCGAAGGGATGCCGCCACTCCTGCTGTCGGCGCTGCGGTTCTTCTTCGCGGCCGTCCCCGCGATCTTCCTGCTCGGCCCTCCACGCGTCGCCTGGCGGTACGTCGTCGGCGTCGGACTCGCACTCGGGGTTGCGAAGTTCGGGCTGCTGTTCATCGCGATGGATCACGGCGTACCGGCCGGGCTGTCGTCGCTCGTGCTGCAGAGTCAGGTGATCTTCACAGTCCTGTTCGCGATCGCCGTACTGCGCGAGCGGCCGCGGCCCGCGCAGCTCGCCGGCATCGTCATCGCATGTGTCGGGATCGTGCTGATCGTCCTCGACCGCAAGCTGTCGGCGCCGCTGGGCGCGTTGCTGCTGGTGATCGTCGCGGCCGGGTTCTGGGGTGTGGCCAACATGATCACCCGGTACGCGAAGCCGCCGGACACGCTGCGCTTCATGGTCTGGGCCAGCGCGGTCGCCGTCGTACCCCTCCTGTTCCTCTCGCTGCTCACCGAGGGGCCGACGGCGGACGCCGACGCGATCCGCGCGATCGACCTGAGCGGCATCGGCGCGATCGCGTACCTCGCCTTCGGGGCGACCCTGTTCGGGTTCGGCGTCTGGGGTTGCCTGCTCCGGCAGTACGACGCCAGCACGGTCGCACCGTTCTCACTGCTGGTCCCGGTCGTCGGGATGTCCGCCGCGTGGGTCCTGCGCGGTGAGGCCGTCGGCCCACAGCAGGCGATCGCGGCGGTGCTGGTGATCGGCGGCATGGCCTGCACGATCATCAGGCGCCGGAGCCCGCGACCGACGGAGACCCGTGAACTGATGAAGGCAGCTGCGTGAGCGGCGGCATCTGCCACCCGCGCGCCAGCGACGAGGGGTACGCCGGAGCGCCGCCCGCGAAGTACTCGGTGAACTTCATGATCAGCGGGTCCCAGCGCAGCGGGTCGATGTAGCGGTCGTTGCTCATCAGCAGGTCCTCGCGAACCCGGACCCGCTCGACCGTCATCTCCAAGGCGCACAGATGCGAATCGGGCCCGCCGATCCCGCGGATCGTCTCGATCCGGCCCTCGAGGTTGATCGGGCTCTCCTGGACCGAATCCGGGCCGGACAGTTCACTCGGCTCGCGGGTCAGGCCGCCGGCGGCGAACTTGTCCGGCACGTACCGGTACCCGCGCGCCCGCTTCGACTCCGACATCTCCTCCGACCCGGTCAGCAGTGCGATCCGGTCGAGGGCCGCGACCATGTCCGGCTCGACCAGGTTCAGCACGAGCTCCGGCCGCTCGACGAGGTTCTTCACGGTCTGCGAGCTCGTCGCCATCCCGAGCATCGCGGTGTATCCGAGCCACCAGGCGGACGACATCGGGGCGAGGTTCGTGGTGCCGTCGGGGTTGACGGAGCTGATCAGGACGACGGGCGTACCGAAGTACAGGACCTTGGGCTCGACTGTGCGCTTCATGCGAATGAAACGCAGATGCGACAGGATGTGTGAGTGGACGCATCTCAAGTCGCTCGGCTGACTGCTCGATGGATCGCCGAACTGCCCGGCGAGGACAGCACCGTGATCTCCGGTCTCGGCGTACAGCCGCTGCTCGCGATGCTGGCCGAGGTCGCGGACGAGCCCGCTCACACCGAGCTGGCCGAGGCCGCGGGCGGACGGTACGGCGGCCTGCTGCAGGCGCCCGAGCTACGGATGGCGTTGGGGCTGTGGACGCGACCGGAGATCGAGCTGCAGCCGGGCGTGGATCGCTTCCTGCCGCCGGAGGTCCGTGGGACGTTGACCGATCGCGCCGCGCTCGACGCGTGGGTGGTCGAGCAGACGGACGGACTGCTGCAGCGGATGCCGGTCCAGCTCACGCCTGAGGTGTTGCTGGTGCTCGCGTCGGCGCTGGTGCTGAAGACGGAGTGGGCGCTGCCCTTCGAGGAGTACCCGCGGAACGATCGGCGGTGGCTGAGCCGGGCGGACACCGACCTCGACAGCTTGCAGGTGTACGACAGCGCGGCGGGGCCGTTGACCGTGGTGACGGTGCGGGGGACCGGTGAGTTCGACGTACGGCTGGTGGTTGGTGACAGTGGTCGTGCGGCCGTGCTGTCCGCTGCGTTGGAGCTCGACGGGGACGGGGTGAGCGGGTCCGAGCTGCTCGCAGCGGAGCGGTCGGCGCCCGGTGTAGAGGTGATCGAGTCCATGCAGCCGACCGTCGCGCTGTCGATGCCGTACTTCGAGATCGAAGCGGAGCATGACCTGCTGGAGCATCCCGAGGTGTTCGGGCTGACGTCCGCGTCGGACGCGAGCAGCGGGCACTTCCCGGGGCTGAGCCCGCAGCCGTTGGCGATCGGGCAGGCTCGGCAAGCCGTGATGGCGCGGTTCTCGGCGACCGGGTTCGAAGCGGCCGCGGTCACTGCGATGGCCATGGCTGCCGGCGCGGCGTTGGGTGCGAAGGCGCTCTACCTGAACCTCGAGCGGTCGTTCGGCTTCATCGCCGTACATCGACCGACCGGGACGCCCGTCATCGCGGGCTGGGTCAACTACTCGTAGGGGTTGGCGGGCGCGGCCACCGGCTTGACGGTCTCGACGGTGAGTGCGGCGACGTCGCCGTCGGTGCGTTTGGTCGGTTCGGCCCATTTGCCGGTCACCGTGATCCATTGGTTCTTCGGCGGTGCGGCCTGACCGCGGGCCTCGACCATGAACGCCGTACCGTCCGCGACGCAGCAGGTCAGACCGATGCGGGTCACGTACCAGACGCCGTTCTTCGCGGGGGTGACGAAGCCGGTCAGCTGGAACGACTTGCCCTGCATCGTGTCCTTCTCCCACACCGCCCAGACCGCGTAGTCGCGCACCGTGATGGGTTTGGGGCCTGCCGACTCGTCCCAGTAGGTGTTCCCCTGTGGGGCGACCGGTTTCGCGGCGACGGGTGACTGCCGTTGCGCGGCATCCGCGCCGAGCGCGGGCGGGTCCACGACGAGCAGCGCGAAGATCGGCACCAGAAGCAGCCAGGCGGCCCGCGGCAAGCCGTGCCCATGGTCCTGCCGGGACTTGACGAGTACGTCGGTCACCGCCAGCGCGACCAGTACGACACCGGCCGCGAGCAGCATCCACCGCATCCCGGGCTTCACGTACCGCAAGTACGTCCCGGACGTCGCGAGCTGCACCATCGCAGCCCCGACGAACACGATCACCAGCCCGGCAACGTTGCGCTTCACAACAACCACCACCCCACGAGAAGACTGGCCAGGAGGGCGACCACGAAGGTGGCCGGGGCGAAACGGACGGCGAACTTGGGGCCGAAGGTTCCGGTCTGCAGGGCGATCAGTTTCACGTCGACGATCGGGCCGACCACCATGAATGCGAGCCGCGCCGTCAGCGAGAACTGGGTCAGGCTCGCCGCCACGAACGCGTCCGCCTCGGAACAGATCGCCAGCAGTACGGCGAGCAGCCCGAGAATCAGCACCGACAGCAGGAGGTTCCCCGCGACGTGGTCGAGCCAGGCCCGCGGGACGACGACGTTCAGCGTGGCCGCGGCGGCCGCCCCGACCACCAGGAACCCGCCGGCGTGCAGGAAGTCGTGCAGCATCGCGGACCGGAACACCTCGAACTTGCCGTCGTCGTGCGCGTGCCGGTTCTTCGGCATCTTCAGCCACGACCCGCCCTTGCCGGTCAGCAACCACAACCAGCCGAGGATCATCGACACCGCGAGCGAGGTCACCGCGCGAGCGACCACGACCTTCGGCTGCCCGGGGAACGCCACCGCGGTCGACGCCAGTACGACCGGGTTGATCGCGGGCGCGGACAGCAGGAACGCGATCGCCGCGGCCGGGGTGACGCCGCGGTTCATCAACGCCGCCGACACCGGCACCGACGCGCACTCGCAGCCCGGGAGCACGACACCGGACGCACTGGCCACCGGTACGGCGAGCGCGGGATGTTTCGGGAGCGCCTTCGCGAAGAAGGAGGCCGGGACGAAGGCGGTGAGGGCGGCCGAGAGCAGTACGCCGAGCACGAGGAACGGCAGCGCCTGCACGGTCACGCCGACGAACATCGTCGCCCACGTCCGGATCCCGTCGTCGGTGAACCACGCATTGAACAGCCGCCGTCCGAACAGCGCGAGTCCGACCAGCAGCACGAGCGTCGCGGTGAACGCGATCGAGGACCCGGACGGTTCTTTCTCCGTCGTCTCGGGCACTTCCTCGACCTCGGTTGGCGTACTCACGGTGCGCATCCTGGCACAACGGAGTGCGTCCGGACGACCACCCACCGCGCCCTTGAAATGAAAATCAGCGTCATTCCGGCAAATACTCGGTGTGTGGCAGTGTTGAGGGTATGGATGCCGACGTGGTGCGCGCAGTCAACGACCTCACCACCCGCTGGGCCCGGACGCTGCCCGCGGAGAACACGGTGGTCGCCGGGCTCGGTCTCTGGCCGCTGCTGGCGATCCTCGCGACCGGCGCGGACGAGCCGGGACGCGCCGAACTCGCCGCGGCCGCCGGGGTGGATCCGGCCACCGGGTCGACCGACGCGATCCGCCTGATCGAGGCGATCGAGGCCTCCGCCGATCTGAATGCCGCGCTCGGCGTGTGGGTCAGCGAGCAGCTCAAGCTCGCCGAGTCGTTCGACAGCGTGATGCCCGCGCCGCTCGTCGGCCTACTGACCGGCAACCCCACCGTGGACAAGGCGAAACTCGACGCCTGGGCCGCCGAACACACCGACGACCTGATCCGTGAGATGCCCCTCAACCTCGACGCCGACGTCATGCTGGTCCTCGCGTCGGCATTGCTCCTGCGAACCACCTGGGTCCGGCCGTTCACCGAACAGGTCCGTCGGGTCGGCAAAGGCCCGTGGGCGGGTTCGTGGCACTGGCTCGAGCGCACGGATTTCGACCTGGACACGGTCCGCCGGTACGACGACCTGACCGTGGTCACGGTGCGCGGCGACGAGGATGTCGACGTACTGCTGGGGATCGGCGACGATGCCCTTCCGGCGCTGCTCGACGCGGCCGCGCGGCCGAACGACGGCGTACCGGGAAGTCAGCTCATTACGGAGGACGAGCCCGGGCCGGGGCTGTCGATCGGGCGGAACACGGCGTCGCGGCCGGATCTGAAGGTGTCGCTGCCGTCGTTCAGCATCGAGGTCGAGCACGATCTGCTCGCGGATCCTCAGCTGTTCGGGCTGGCCGCGGTCACCTCGGATCCGGGGGCGCGCGGGCACTTCAGCGCGCTCAGCCCGACGCCGCTCCAGGTCGGGCAGGCCAAGCAGAAGGTGCTCGCGCGGTTCTTCGCGACCGGGTTCGAGGCCGCGGCGGTGACCGCGATCGCGATGACCCGGGCCGCGATGGTCACCCGGCAGGAGCGTCGCCTGGAGCTCACGTTCGACAGGCCGTTCGCGTTCACCGCCGTACTGCGGGACTCGCGGTTGCCGATCGTGGCGGGACGGGTCGAGCGGCCTACCGAACCGGGAGCGTGAACAGCCGGTTGAGCAGCGCGGACGCCTCGTCGACGCCCGCGCGATCGCCGGTCAGGAGCAGGTCGAACAGCAGGCCCCGCGAGGCGGCCAGACCGAGCCGCGCGTACGCCGGGGCCTCCTCCGGCGGGAGGCCGGCGCGGATACAGAGCTCGATCAACGGAGGCAGCCAGACGTTGATCAGGTCGGCCTTGAGGGAGTCGGTGTGCGGGAGGTCCTGCATCGCGTGGGCGCTGAGCTCGAAGAACAGCGGGCCGTAGACGAGCGCAGCCTCAGTGACGCGGCGCCAGAATTCCTCCGCCTGCTCCTCGACCGGGAGGTCCGACAACGCGGCGAGGAGGTCGCGTTGCTGCTGCTCGACCGTGCGGACCACCTCGGCGAGCAGACCCTCGCGGGAACCGAAGTGGTAGATCAGCATCCGGTGACTGGTGCCGATCGAGGTCGCGATACCGCGCAGGCTCGCGTCCCCGATCCCGTTCTTCGCGAAGTGCTCGACGGCCTCAGCCAGCAGGCTGGCTCGACTCACTGATCTCCTTCAGTTTGGTAGTCTCGGTGGCGATGTAGTCGCGAGTGAGCTTGGCGTACAGCTTGCCGAAGAGCCAGCCGAGCGGGCCCTCCTGGATGACCGTCGCGGTCGCGACGGTGCCTTCCGGCGTGCTGATCACGCGGTGGCCGCCGGTGGTCTTGATGCCGGGGGCCTTCGAGACCCATTCGAAGTACTCGCCTTCCTTGAGCTCGGTCACCTCCCAGACGGCCACCGGGAGCTTGGGCTGGCGGATCCGGGTGCGGGCGCCGATGTGGATCCGGCCCGCGTCCAGCCGCTCGACGGAATCGACGGTCGGGGTCCAGTCGGGCCACCGCTCGACGTCGCTGAATACCTCCCAGACCCGGTCGGCCGGGGCCTGGATCGTGCTGGAATGATCGAAGCGCATGTACCAAATGGTACATCAGGTGTGTGTGAGGCTTCGGCGGGCGGTCTGCGGACCGGGCACCGACGGCAGGTAGGGTCTTGGGCCATGGCTGACCAGAACGTCCCGCAGAACATGCAGAACCTGGAGAACGAGCAGGACCCGGGCGCGAACACCCAGATGTTCCGCGCCTTCGTCAACGAAGGCGCCACCGAGGCCGCCAGCGAACCGAAGGTCAACGGGCGGATCCTCGCGATCGTCGGCGGCGCGGTGCTGCTGATCGCGATCATCGCCGCGATCGCCGTTCTCTGACTTGAACCTCCCGGTAGAGGTCGTCAGGGTCTTCACCGACCCGGACGGCCGGTTCGGCAACCCACTGGGCATCGTCGACGGCCGCCTCGTCGGCGAGAGCGACCGGCAGCGCGTGGCCGCCGAACTCGGCTACAGCGAGACCGTGTACGTCGACGACGCCGCCACCGGCACGCTCCGTATCTACACCGCCACGGGCGAGATGGCGTTCGCCGGCCACCCCACCGTCGGCGCCGCCGCCTGGCTCCACACCCACGGCCACCCGGTCGACACCCTGCACGTCCCCGCAGGCTCGATCCAGGTCACCCGCTCCGGCGAGTTCTTCGCCGTCCGAGCCGACACAACCTGGGGTAGCCCCTGGGACTGGCGCCAGCTGGCAACTCCCGACGACGTCCTGGCAGCCGACCCTTCGTCGTACTCAGCCGGCCACACCTTCCTCTGGTCCTGGCAGGACGAGCCCGCCGGCATCATCCGGGCCCGAGCCTTCGCCCCCGCCATGGGCGTAGTAGAAGACGAAGCCACAGGCTCAGCCGTCACCCAACTGACCGCCCGGCTGACCCGAGACCTCCTGGTCATCCAAGGCACCGGCTCCCACCTCCGAACCACCTGGCACCCACCCGGCCACGCCACCGTCGGCGGCCGCGTACTGCCCGCCGACCCGCGAACCCACACGATCTGACGAAGAGAACTGTCAGGTGGATGGACTCCACCGGACCCAGCAATCGGTCCCGTCCGACCGGTAGCGCTCTCCGCCGTCGAAGCGCCAGGAGGCGACCAGGCGCCGCGCGTCCGACGGCACCCGCCGATGCGGTGCGAGGAGCCCGGTCAGCTCGTCGTACCGAGGGTCCACGCCGCCGTGCGCGGGATGGGCTTCGACCGAAGCCTCCCCGGCTTCGTACTGCCGGTTCCACCGGACGAAGATCAGCCATGATTCCCGCTCCAGCGCGACCAAGTGCTGCTCTGCGGGCCACAGGTAGTACTCGTCCAACCGCTCCGCAGCATCGTCTTCATGGCGCTCGAAGTAGTGCGGGACGCCGTCGAGATCGACGATCCCGGCGCGCGGACCGTCCCACCAGTCGAGCTCGACGTACACCTGCTGGAAGCCGTCGGCGATCAGTTGCGCTCGGTCCGCGGTCTCGGCCATGTGCGGAGGTTACCGATGCGCCGCATCCGTTGACGGGTGACCCGGGGCGGATGGAGCATGGGACCTCTACTTGGGGAGGTCTTGTGGCGGAGGTTGTCAGGGCTGCACTTGTTCAGACGTCGTGGACGGGTGACAAGGAGTCCATGATCAAGGCGCACGAGGACTACGCGCGGCAGGCGGCGGCCGCGGGTGCGAAGGTGATCTGTTTCCAGGAGCTGTTCTACGGGCCGTACTTCTGCCAGAAACAGGACGCCGAGTACTACGAGTACGCCGAGTCCGTGCCGGGCCCGACCACCGAGCGGTTCGCCGCGCTGGCGCGGGAGCTCGGGATGGTGATGGTGCTGCCGATGTACGAGCAGGAGCAGCCGGGCGTGCTGTACAACACCGCGGCGGTCGTCGATGCCGACGGCACCTATCTCGGGAAGTACCGGAAGAACCACATCCCGCAGGTGAAGGGCTTCTGGGAGAAGTTCTACTTCCGGCCGGGCAACCTCGGGTACCCGATCTTCGACACCGCGGTCGGCCGGATCGGCGTCTACATCTGCTACGACCGGCACTTCCCGGAGGGCTGGCGGGCGCTCGGGCTGGCCGGCGCGAAGATCGTCTTCAACCCGTCGGCGACCAGCCGCGGACTGTCGGCGTACCTGTGGAAGCTCGAGCAGCCGGCCTCCGCGGTCGCGAACGAGTACTTCATCGGCGCGATCAACCGGGTCGGGATCGAGTCCGAGTTCGGCGACAACGACTTCTACGGTACGTCGTACTTCGTCGACCCGGAGGGGAAGTTCGTCGGCGACGTCGGGCACGACCACGATCCGGAGCTGATCGTCCGCGACCTGGACCTGAGCCTGCTGGACACGGTCCGGGACCGCTGGCAGTTCTACCGCGACCGCCGGCCCGACGCGTACGGAGACCTGACGAAACCGTAGAAGGGGAACCGGGATGTCTTTGCTGGTCAAGGGTGGAACCGTCGTCGGACCGACCGGGACCCGGGTCGCGGACGTGCTGGTCGAGGGCGAGAAGATCGTCGCGGTCCTCGACCCTTCGTTCACGCCCACGATCGCCGTCGACGAGGTGATCGATGCCACCGGCAAGTACGTGATCCCGGGCGGGATCGACGCGCACACGCATATGGAGCTCCCGTTCGGCGGGACCGCGGCCAGCGACACGTTCGACACCGGCACCCGCGCGGCGGCGTACGGCGGGACCACGACGATCATCGACTTCGCCGTCCAGCGCACCGGCGAGGTCGTGCAGGACGGGCTCGCCGCGTGGCACGCGAAGGCCGAGGGCGAGTGCCACATCGACTACGCGTTCCACATGATCCTGGGCGGTGTCGACGCCGACGCGCTGAAGGCGATGGACCAGCTGGTCGCCGACGAGGGCATCACGAGTTTCAAGCTGTTCATGGCCTACCCGGGCGTCTTCTACTCCGACGACGGGCAGATCCTCCGCGCGATGCAGACCGCGCGCGAGAACGGCGCGATGATCATGATGCACGCGGAGAACGGCATCGCGATCGACGTCCTGGTCCAGCAGGCGATCGCCAAGGGCCAGACCGACCCGATCTACCACGGCATCACCCGCCCGGCCGCGCTCGAGGCGGAGGCGACGAACCGCGCGATCGCGCTCGCCGAGGTCGCGCAGGACTGCCCGCTGTACATCGTCCACCTGTCCGCGAGCCAGGCGCTCGAGAAGGTCGCCGAGGCTCGGCACGAGGGCCGGAACGTGTTCGCGGAGACGTGCCCGCAGTACCTGTACCTGACGCTCGAGGACCAGCTCGGCGCACCCGGCTTCGAGGGCGCGAAATGGGTCTGCTCGACACCGTTGCGCAGCAAGCACGAGTCGCACCAGCGGGACCTGTGGAAGGGCCTGCGGAACAACGAGTTGGCGATCGTGTCGACCGACCACTGCCCGTTCTGTATGAAGGACCAGAAGGAACTCGGTCTCGGCGACTTCTCCAAGATCCCGAACGGGATCGGCGGCGTCGAGCACCGCGTCGACCTGGTCTTCCAGGGCGTGGTGGACGGGAAGCTGTCGCTGGAGCGCTGGGTGGAGACGATCGCGACCACGCCGGCCCGGATGTTCGGGCTGTATCCGCAGAAGGGGATCGTGCAGCCCGGGTCGGACGCCGACCTGGTGATCTACGACCCGAACGGCACGACCCGGATCGGGGTCGCGACGCACCACATGAACATGGACCACTCGGCGTACGAAGGGGTCGAGATCAAGGGCCGGGTGGGCACCGTCGTGTCCCGCGGCGAAGTGATCGTGGCTGACGGCAACTACCATGGCCGGAAGGGCCGGGGCAGGTTCCTGAAGCGCGGCCTGTCGTCTTATCTGATGTAGGGGGCTGACGTGGACTTCGGTGTGGTGTTCCAGTGTGATCCGCCCGCGTCCACGATCGTGGAGCTGGCCCGGAAGGCGGAGGACGCCGGGTTCTCGTACGTGTGGACGTTCGACTCGCACCTGCTCTGGCAGGAGCCGTTCGTGATCTACAGCCAGATCCTCGCGGCCACGCGCCGGGTGGTGGTCGGGCCGATGGTGACGAACCCGGGGACCCGGGACTGGACGGTGATCGCGTCCCAGTTCGCGACGCTGAACGAGATGTTCGGGAACCGGACGATCTGCGGGATCGGGCGCGGTGACTCGGCGTTGCGGACGCTCGGCGCGCAGCCGGGCACGATCGCGGAGATGAAGCAGTGCGTCGAGGTCGTCCGGTCCCTCGCGCGCGGCGAGACCGTCGAGTATCGCGGTCAGCAGCTGAAGTTCGCCTGGGTCGAGAACGGCGCGCTCGACGTGTGGGTCGCGGCGTACGGTCCGCGCGCGCTGCAGGCGACCGGGGAGGTCGGCGACGGGTACATCCTGCAGTTGGCGGATCCGGATATCGCGGAGTGGATGATCACCGCGGTACGGCGTTCCGCGGAGCAGGCCGGCCGGGATCCGATGGCGATCAAGTTCTGCGTCGCGGCCCCGGCGTACGTCGGGGACGACCTGGATCACCAGCGCGAACAGACGCGCTGGTTCGGCGGGATGGTCGGGAACCATGTCGCGGACATCGTCGCGCGGTACGGGACGTCGGGCGCCGTACCGCAGGCGCTGACCGACTACATCGAGGGCCGCAAAGGGTACGACTACGCCAAGCACGGGCGCGCCGGCAACACGCACACCGACTTCGTACCGGACGAGGTCGTGGACCGCTTCTGCATCCTCGGCCCGGTCGAGAACCACCTAGCCCGCCTGACCGAACTGAAGGAGCTCGGCGTCGACCAGTTCGCCCTGTACCTCCAGCACGACGCCATGGAAGAGACCCTGGCGTCGTACGGGAAGGACATCATCCCGAACGTCTAAGGCGTCCAGCGGTAGGCGCCGGGCAGCAGGTCGGTGGCCAGGACCGAGGCCGGGCCGTCCTCGGTCGGGAGGATGACGCGGATCGTGGGGTGGTAGTCGATGAGGACCTGGCGGTCGCGGCCGCACGGGCCGACGACGCCGCGGCCCTCGTTGCCTACGGCCACGATTGTGGTGAGTTCGCGGGCCCCTTCGGCGCGGGCCCGGCCGAGGGCGACCAGCTCGGCGCACGGGCCGCCGGTGAAGTGGTACAGGTTGATCCCGGCGTACATCCGGCCGTCGGCCCCGCGCACCGCGGCGCCCATCGTGTAGACACCGTCGGGTCCGTCGGTGTTCGCGTCGACCGTCCGGCGGGCCAGCTCGATCAGCTCGCGGTCGTCGTCGGTCAGCGGTTGCAGGGTCAGCATGTGCCCTACCCTGCCACGCCCGGCGCGGCCGATGGGAATGAATTATGCGGATTCGTGGTTGTATGGACCAGGTCGATTTTCAGTAGCTGTGGTTTATCCCGATCTTTCCTTGAAAGAGATGGTGTGCCGCCGGTGCGACAACGGCCGGGTCTGCCGCGACCGCGGTGTGCCCCATCTCCACAGAGGAGCAACAACATGGCACAGGGAACTGTGAAATGGTTCAACGCCGAAAAGGGCTTCGGCTTCATCACCGTCGACGGCGGCGGAGCGGACGTGTTCGTCCACTACTCCACCATCCAGACCGACGGCTTCCGTAGCCTCGACGAGAACCAGCGCGTCGAGTTCGACGTCGTCCAGGGCCCGAAGGGGCAGCAGGCGGAGAACGTCAACGTCGTCTGATCCCAGGTCAGTACGGACGCGGCCCCTCACCGGACGGTGAGGGGCCGCGTCCGTTCGTCAGCCGGTGATGCGTTTGAGTTCGGCCTCGGTCACCGACTTGACGGTTTTGATCTCGGCGGCCGGGTCGGCGCCGCTGCGGATGATCTTGTTCAGCGCGTCGGAGTACGCCGAGCTCGCCTTCGGCGACCAGAGCAGCGGGTTCTGCGGGCGGCCGTTCTCGTTCAGCAGTTTGACCGCGTCCGCGGCCGGGCCGGACTTCAGCTTGTCCGCCTTCGCCGACAGGCTCTTGCGGGCCGGGACGTGGAAGCCGTACGACTGCGCGAAGTCGAGCTGGTCGTCGGTCTGGTCCACCCACAGCCACTTGACGTACTTCTTCGCGGCGTCGAGGTTCTTCGACTTGGCGTTCACACAGGCGCCGTACCCGCCGACCGGGACACTCGGCGCGCCGGTGGTGGCGTTCAGCTTCGGCCAGGGGAGTACGCCGTAATCGCCGGGGAGCGCCTTCTCGATCACCGGGAGCGTCCACAGGCCGGTGAACTGCATCGCGGTCAGGCCCTGGGTGAACGCGGCCGGGTCGGACCAGTCGGTCGGTGCCCCGAGCAACAACACCTTCGAGGTCCAGAACTCCCGCAGTTTGCGCAGCGACTCGAACGCGGCCGGGTCGTCGAAACCGAACTGGTTGTCCTTGGTCAGGTAGTCGACACCGGCCGACCAGAGCGCCGGTCCGCCGAGCACACCCACACCGCCGTCGTTGCCGACGAACAGGCCCTTGGTCTTGGCGTTGGTGAGCTTCTTCGCGGCGGCCAGCAGTTCGTCGACGGTCTGCGGCGGCTGTACGCCGGCCGCGCTCAGCAGGCTCTTGCGGTACACGAGCAGCTGCATGTCGATCACCTGCGGGATCGCGTACAGCTTGCCCTGGTACGACATCCGCTCGAGCAGGCCCGCGTTGAAGTCACTCTTCGCGTCGCCGAGCAGATCGGTCAGCTCGACGACCTGGTTGCCCTTGATCATGTCGATCGTCGGCCCGTTCGGGTACTCGAACACGTCCGGGCCCTGGTCGGTGAGCAGCGCCGTCGCGGCCTTCTTCTCGTAGTCGCCCGGCGACCACTGGATCGTCACGGTCGCATCCGGGTACGCCTTCGCGTACTTCTCCACCGCCTGCTGCGTGCCCGCCTCGCCGTACTGGTGGTACCACTGCTGCAGCGCCGGCTTCGACCCGTCCGATCCACCGGACGACGGCCGCCCGGAGTTCGATCCGCATCCCGCCACGGCCATCGCGGCCAGTCCGGTTCCGAGCCCGAGTATCTGCCGCCGACTGATCGTCATCGCCCGCACCTCTCCGTCCAGCGCGGTCCCACAGCCCGCGCACCATCTCAGACCCTACGATGTAGAGTGGTCCGCATGTTCTCGCCCCGTGACTAGAGACGGCTCCCACGCCTCGCGTGGTTCGAGCCCTATTCCGTCGTGAATCTCTAGGAGCGTTCTCGTGTCCGGCACACCTCGTGCCGGGAGCTACCGCGACGTCCTGCTGTTGCCGTCGGCGCTGCGCACCTTCGTGCCTGCGTTGCTCGGCCGGCTGTCGTACGGTCTGCTCCCGTTGTCTCTGCTCTTCACCGTCCAGCAATCCACCCATTCCTTCGCCACAGCCGGCGCCGCGGTCGCGGTGTTCGGGTTCGCGTCGTTGTCGATGCCGTACAAAGCGCGGCTCGTCGACCGCTTCAGCCAGCGCCGCGTCTTACCGCCTCTCGCACTAGGCGCAGCCGTCGGCCTGGTCTTCATCGCAACACTTGGTACGTCGAATGCCGCCGTACTGCTGCTCGTCGGCGCGACCGGGCTGCTCGCGCCGCCGTTGGGTCCGTCGATGCGCTCGAACTGGCGGCAACTCACCGAGGGCACGACGCTGAAGGAACGCGCGTACGCCCTCGACGCGGTGTCCGAGGAGTCGCTGTTTCTCGGCGGACCGCTGATCGCGGGCACGTTGATCGGTCTGGTGTCCGCACCGGCCGCGCTCGGCTGCTCGGCCGCTCTGATGGTCGTCGGCACGTTCGCGATGGTGACGAGTCCGGTGACGACCGCGACGTCGGCGTCGGTACCGGCTCGGCATCCGATGGGGCCGTTGGTGATTCCCGGTCTGCGGCGGATCCTGTTCGTCATCATGGTCACCGCGACCGGGATCAGCGCGGCGTACGTCTGCGTGGCAGGTGTCGCGCAGCACGCGGGACGCCCCGGAGCGGCCGGGTACGTCGAGGCGGCGATCGCGGCGGGCAGCGTGGCCGGCGGGATGCTTTGGGCGCGCCGGCGTCATACCCGGTCCTGGTCGACCCACCTCGGCGGGCTGATCGCCGTACTGGCCGCCGGGCTGCTCGCGGCGTCGTTCGTGACCGACCTGGTCGTGCTCGGGGCCGTGCTGGGCATCGCCGGCGCCGCCGTCGCCCCGCTGTTCGTGGTCTCGTACCTGGCCGCCGACGACGTCACGCCGCCGCACCAGCGGACCGAGGCGAGCACCTGGATCAACACCGCCAACAACCTCGGCTCCGCTGCGGGGTCGGCAGCCGCCGGTTTGGTGCTCGAACGGGCCGCGCCGTCCTGGGGATTCCTGGGCGGCGGCGTACTGCTGGTCCTGGTCGCGCTGGTGGTGCGGGCGTCAGGCGTCCGACAGGCGCGCGATCGTGGCCGAGGCGCGCCGGACGATCGGGACCGGCCCGGCCGGGAGGACGTCCCCGATGAAGGCGTAGTGCTCGAGTACGGCGGGATCGACGTCGCCGGGGCGGTGCCGGCTGTGGTCGCGGACCCAGTCGATGATGTCGCCCCAGCCGGGCGCCGCGAGCGAGCCGCCGAAGTGCTGGACCGAGAGGCCCGCGCACAGGTTGCCGAAGGCCAGGCGGTGCGCGAGCGGCCAGCCGCGGAGGGTGCCCAGCACGAGTGACGCGAGGAACACGTCGCCGGCGCCGGTCGGGTCGTACGAGCGCACCGGCAGCGCCGGCACCTGTTCCTCCTCACCGGTCGCCGAGTCGATCGCCAGTACGCCGTCCGCGCCGTTCGTCACCACTGCGAGCGGGACCCGGTCGGCCAGCTTGTGCAGCGCGGCCTTCGGGGTATCGGTGCGGGTGTAGGCCATTGCCTCACCCGCGTTCGGCGTGAAGGCGTGGAACCCTTCGAGGACGTCGAGCACCGCCGGCGACCACTCGTCGGTCGGATCCCAGCCGACGTCGCCGAACAGCAATGCACCGGACTGCCGCGCCTCGACCGTCCAGCCCGGCAGTTCCTCGGCCACCGGGACGATCGCCGACCGCGTCTTCAGCCCCGGACCCACCAGCTTGCTCGGATCGCCGGGCGCCTCGTGCGCGTGCGTGACCATCGCCCGGTCCCGGTCGATCGACATCGACACCGTGACCGGCGAGTGCCAGTGGCCGATCCGCCGCGAGTGCGACAGGTCCACGCCCTCCTGGTCCGCGAGGGTCCGCCAGCAGAAGTCGGCGTACGCGTCGTCACCGAACACCGAGGCCAGACCGGTCCGCAGCCCGAGCCGCGCGGCCGCGATCGCGAAGTTCGCGACACCGCCCGGGCACGACCCCATCCCCTCGGCGAAGATCTCCGTACCGGTGGTCGGGGCGGACGCCAGCCCGGTCATCACGATGTCGAGAAACACCGTCCCCTGCACGAACACGTCGTAGCGGTCCTGCTCGTCCGTCACGGTGACACGACTCCTTGTCATCCTGGTTGTCGGTGGCGGGTGGAATGCTCCTTCGTAGCATCATCGACCGGTCAAGACCATGGAATTGGGAGGACGCAGATGAGCGCCGGGGTGTGTCCGTGATTCCTACCTGGATCTCGATCGTCGGGGTCGTGATGACGGTGCTGAGTCCGCTGCTCGCGCTGGGTGGTGTGTTCCTCGGGGCGTACCTGACGCGGAAGTCCGACCGCGAGCTCGACGTCTGGCGGCACCGCGAGGAGACGATGCGGATGGTCCGGTGGGCCGTCGAGCAGATTCTCGAGGGCGAGGACGCCGGGACGGACGCCGGTGTGGTGACGCTGCGTTCACTGATGAGATCCGAGCTGTTACAACCCGAGGACTACGATCTGGTCGCCGCGCTGACCGCCGCCGTAGCGATCGACCGCATCGGCGCGTCCGCGTACGCTGATATCGCGGACACCGACATCGAGGTCGTCGAGGGAGACAGTGACCATGGCTGAGAAGAAGACCGTGAAGGTCTCCCGCCAGGCTGTCGAGCTGGCCCGGTTGCACGTCGAGGCCGCCCGCCGAGCCGGCCGCAAGCCCGACGCCGGCGTCGCCCGGATCGCCGACGCCCGCCCCGACAACGGCAACGGCACCCCGTCACCGGCCCCGGCCTGACGGACGAGCCTGACATACGGCTGTTTCAAACGCGCCGGGTATCGGACGCGGGTGTACGGACCGGCACGTCTGGTCGGCGGCACGCCGTGGAGCGCCTAGACTGATCGCCGGCCGCTCCGGTGGCGTACGGTGCACTTCGTGGTTACCGTCGCGTCGCTCCCTGTTCCCGACCACGGCCGGATGAACCCGTGATCCGCTTCGAGAATGTGTCCAAGACGTACGAGGGCCAGTCCAAGGCCGCTCTGCTGAACGTCAACGTCGAGATCGAGAAAGGCGAGTTCGTCTTCCTCGTCGGTACCTCCGGGTCCGGCAAGTCGACGTTCCTTCGTCTGACCCTGCGCGAGCACCGGACGTCCAAGGGTCACATCATGGTGGCCGGCAAGGACCTGAACCGGCTGCCCAACTGGCGGATCCCGCAGATGCGGCGCCAGATCGGCACCGTGTTCCAGGACTTCCGGCTGCTGCCGAACAAGACGGTCGCGGAGAACGTGGCGTTCGCGCTGCAGGTGATCGGCAAGCCCCGCGCGCACATCCGCAAGACGGTGCCCGAGGTCCTCGAGCTGGTCGGTCTGGACGGCAAGGAGGACCGGATGCCGGACGAGCTGTCCGGCGGTGAGCAGCAGCGCGTCGCGATCGCCCGCGCGTTCGTGAACCGGCCGATGATCCTGATCGCCGACGAGCCCACCGGAAACCTCGACCCCGGTACGTCGGTCGGCATCATGAAGCTGCTGGACCGGATCAACCGGACCGGGACGACCGTGGTGATGGCCACCCACGACGTCTCGATCGTCGACCAGATGCGCAAGCGCGTGATCGAGCTGGAGAACGGCCATGTCGTCCGCGACGAGTCGCGCGGCGTCTACGGCTACCAGCACTGACCAGGGGACTGACTGACTGATGCGCTTGAACTACATCCTCTCCGACCTCGGGATCGGCCTGAAGCGGAACCTCTCGATGACGATCGCGGTCGTCGTCACCATCTGGGTCTCGCTGTCGCTGTTCGGCAGCGCGCTGCTCGCCCGCGAGCAGGTCGACCTGATGAAGGGGAACTGGTACGACAAGATCCAGATCTCGGTGTTCCTGTGCACCAAGGACTCCGGCGGCCGCGGCTGCTCCGGCGCCGAGGTGACCCAGGAACAGAAGAACCGGATCCAGCAGGTCATCCAGACGAACCCGGACACCGCGCCCGACGGCGTGTTCTCGGAGTCGAAGAAGGAAGCGTTCGAGTCGTTCAAGAAGCTGTACAAGGACTCGCCGATCGTCAGCACGGTCACCGAGGACCAGATGCAGGAGTCCTTCCGGGTCAAGCTGCGAGATCCGACCCGCTATCAGAACCTGGTCAGCGCCGTCGCCGGTCTTCCCGGCGTCGACACCGTCCAGGACCTCCGCCAGTACCTCGATCCGCTGTTCAAGGCCCTCAACGGCCTACAAGTCGGGGCCCTGATCGCGGCCGGTCTGCTGCTGGTTGCGGCCCTGATGCAGATCTCCAACACGATCCGGCTGGCGGCGTACGCCCGGAGACGGGAGATCGGCATCATGCGCCTGGTGGGCGCCTCGAACTTCTATATCCAGCTGCCGTTCCTCCTGGAGGCGGTGCTGGCCGCCTTGGTGGGCGCGATCTTTGCCTGCGGCACCTTGTGGGTCGGGGTGTACTTCGTGGTCATGCAGCGGGCCCAGGAGACGTTCCGCGTCTGGCAGTGGGTCGGCGCGACCGAAACCTTCCGGGCCACGCTGATCATGGTCGTGGTCGGCCTGATCCTGGCCGTGATCCCGACATTCCTGACAACGCGGAAATACCTCAAAGTCTGATCTGGGTGACCTATGGTGCTGTATCAGGAGTAACAGCAGTCACTCCTGTACCGCACACAACTGCATCCCAGAGCAAGGGGTCGACCTGTGGTCCCGCACTTCCCCGGTGCGAACCCGCGCGAGCGGGGGAGCATCAAGCGAGACGACAGCACCGGCACCTCCACCGCGCCGTACCAGCGATCACGTAAGCGACCGCCGGGCCGGCAGACGGCGGTTGCCGCTTGCTGCCTTGTCCTGTCCCTGTCCGCCGGTGTCCTGGCGGCGGTTCCGTCCGCTCCGTCCGCGGAGGCGAAACCGCCGGATCCGGTCGCCAAGAAGAAGCAACTCGACGCGCAGCTCGGTCAGCAGAAGGCCGATCTCGACGACGCGTCCGACCAGCTCGGCAAGTCCGTTGCCGCGTACAACCAAGCCGTCGTGAAGTACCAGGCCGTCCAGGTCCGGTACGCCGCCGCGCAGGGGCAGCTCGCCGCCGCGAAGGCCGCCGACGCGGTTGCCGCGGGCAAGCTTGCCGCGGCCGAGGCGGCGTTGCGCAAGGCGGTGTCCGATGTCGAGGCCGGCGAGAAGCTGATCGCGGAGAAGCGGGCTGTCGCGGGGCGCGCCGTCCGGTCGGCGTACCAGCAGCAGAACGGTCTGGTCGGCCTGTCGATCGCGCTGCGCGGCGCGGCGCCGGCCGACATCGCGACCGGGATGCAGGTCCAGCGGAACGTCTTCGGTATCCAGAGCAACGCGATCACCAACCTGAACAACGCGCAGGCGCAGCTGGCCAGCAAGCGGGTCAAGGTCGCGGCCGCCGAAAAGGAGTCCGAGGCCGCGCGCGCCGAGGCCGCCGCGACGGTCAAGCGCGTCACCGAGCTGACCAAGCAGGTCGCGGCCGACCGGGCCGAGGCCGCGGCGATCGCGAAGGTCAAGCTGACCGCGTTCAAGGCCGCCGAGAAGGAGAAGAACACCGAGCTCGCGCAGTACAACTCGCTGCTGCGGGAGCGGAACCGCGTCGAGCAGCTCCTGATCGCGCGGGCGAAGGCGGAGAAGGAAGCCGCCGCGCGCCGGAAGGCGGCAGCCGAGAAGGCCGAGCGGGAGAAGGCGCGCAAGGAGAAGCGGAAGCCGCGGGACATCCCGGACGATCCGCCGTCCTCCGGCGGCGGGGGCCTGAGCTATCCGGTCAGCAGCTACATCACGTCGCCGTACGGAATGCGTTTCCACCCGGTCCTGCACTACTGGAAGCTGCACGACGGCACCGACTTCCGCGCTCCGTGCGGTACGCCGATCCGCGCGGCGGGCTCCGGGGTGGTGACGGACAAGTACTACAACGGTGGTTACGGGAACCGCCTGTTCGTGTCACATGGTGTGATCGACGGGTCGTCCATCACGACCGTCTACAACCACCTGTCGCGGTACAAGGCGCGTGTCGGTGAGCGCGTCCAGAAGGGCGAGATCATCGGGTACGCCGGGACGACCGGCTACTCCACCGGTTGCCACCTGCACTTCATGGTCTACCAGGACGGCCGCGTGGTTAATCCGATGAAGTGGTTGTGAGCCACCTGCGATACTGGTCGGATGGTGAAACAGACCGGCCGGGAGAAGCCGATCGCGCAGAACCGTAAGGCGCGACACGACTACCACATCGAGGACGTGGTGGAGGCCGGGCTGGTGCTGACGGGGACCGAGGTCAAGTCCCTCCGGCAGGGCCGGGCCTCCCTCGTCGACGCGTTCGCCGCCGTCCGCGGGAACGAGCTCTGGCTGCAGGGCATGCACATCCCGGAGTACAAACACGGCACGTGGACGAACCACGAGCCCCGCCGTACGCGGAAGTTGCTGCTGCACAAGGACGAAGTACAGAAGCTGATCCGCGAGGTGGAGCAGCAAGGGGTGTCGATCATCCCGTTGTCGCTGTACTTCAAGGACGGGTACGCGAAGGTCGAGCTCGGCACCGGGCGCGGCAAGAAGGACTACGACAAGCGCCACGCCCTCGCCGAACGCCAGGCGAACCGCGAGGCCCAGCGCGCCCTCTCGGACCGCCGCCGCCAGTAGTACCCCCTGGGTGGGCTAGGTTGCGACTGTGCTCGCTCTCGCGGTGCCTCGCTGGCTTGAAGCCGTGGGCGGAATCCTGTTCGGGATGGCCCTGTTCATCGGTGGAATCGTCGTGTTCGGCCTCCTCATCGCGCGCATCGGCGGTCCGTGGGTCGACCGGGCCAACGCCAAGCTTGCCAAGGAACAGGCCGGCGCCGAGCGGTACGGCTGGCTCCCGGGGACCGACGCCGACGGGCAGCTGCACGCGGCCGGCTGCCGGATCTTCGCCCCGGACGGGAACCTGCGCCGGACCCTGGTCGGCGAGTACCAGGGCCGCCCGATCCGGATGGCCGAGTTCGTCTACAGCGAAGGGGGTCGGTTGCCGAGCACCTCGGTCAATCACCTGGTCGCGATCGAACTGCCCGTCCGGCTGCCCGAGCTGGCCATCGGTCACGACCTGGACATCCGCGCCGAATCCGTCCTCGACGAGAGGGCGGCCGTCGAGCCGCGGATGGCGCGGGTCGAGGTGGAGAGCGAGGACTTCAACCGCCAGTTCCGCGCGACCGCTCTCGACGCGCGGTACGCGTCCGCCGTACTGCACCCGCGGCTGATGGAATGGCTGCTCAACCAGCCGCCACTGAACTTCTGGATCTCCGGGAGCCTGCTCGTCGCGTACGCCGCCAAGCCCTGGACGGTCCCGCAGACGCTGACGGCGCTGCCCGTGCTGAGCGGGGTCGCCGACCTGATCCCGCCGTTCGTACTATCGGACTACGGGCAACCGGTGCGCTGATCCGGGTCCGGTCAGGGGCGCTTCGGGGGCGAACCCGATGGGGCGAGCGGCCGTCGGCGCGCAGAGTGGAAACATGTCCACATCAGAGCTGCTCGTGACGCCGGCCCAGCGCGACCGGGCCGTCGAGATCCTGAAAGAAATGTACGCCGACGGTCGGCTCGACCACATGGAGTTCGACCTCCGGCTCGAGAAGGCCCTGAAGGCTCGCACCCGGGCGGAGCTGAACAGCTCGTTCGACGGGCTGGTCTCGCGGCCGGTCCCGACGTTCGCCCCGGCCGCCTTCACCCGGCCGGCGCCGCTGCAGACGTACCGCGGCGACGGGCGCGGGATGGGCACGATCGCGCACTGGCTCGGGTACCCGACGTCGTTCGTCGGCCCGGCGCTGGTCGTCGCGACCTCCGGCCAGAAGAATCCCGCCGTACGCCGGCACGCCGTCGAGGCACTGAACTTCCAGCTGACCGCGTTCGGGGCGTTCGCGCTGCTGGGGATCGCGACCGGGATCACCGACGGGTTCCTGGGGTTCCTGTTCCCGATCCTCGGGATCCTCTGGTTCCTGCTGACCGGCATCGGCGGCCTGGCCACGGCGGCAGGCGGCAAGTTCCGCTATCCGTTCACCCTGCGCCTGATCAAGTAGGGAATGTCAGGTGCGGGCAGCCTGTTGGACTTGGTAGTGTGGATCTTCCACCGCGGTACGGGTGGGAGTTTGACAACTCAACAGGGGGTGAACGGTTTCGACTTTGGACGTACGTTCCAAGGGAAGCGGGCCGAGGATCCAGGGTTATCTCGTTAACGATCTCTGGAAACCAATAACTGCCAATTCCAAGCGCAGTAGCTTCGCTCTCGCCGCCTGACGGCCTGAGCACTTAAAGAAGCGGTCAGCCCGGGGATGCTCTCGCCCCGGCCCCTGGCCTCATTTAGAGAGCTTGCTTTGCTAGCCCGGTCACGGGGTTAGTACGGGACATTTACAGTGACTGAGCCTGTCAGCGAGACGTCTGTACAAACGCTGGGGCTGAGAAAAGCGCCATTCAGACTGCGCCCGGAGAAGCCTTGAAGCGACGCCGAAGGACGCGGGTTCGATTCCCGCCACCTCCACATGCCGGATTAGATACCCCTCATACGAGGGTGTGTCGGTCCGCCACAATGAGACCTCCCTGCCTAGTGTCATCTGCAGGGAGGTCTCGCTGTATCTGCCCGCACCCGGGACCTCGGACCATCAGCCGGTGGACTTTGGAGGTGTGGGCGAGTGCTCAGGGCACGTATCGACCGACGCGCAGTGCTGAGCCTGAATCTGCCAGGGAGTACCAGCGCCCCCTCCGACGTCGTGTCCCTGCTCGACGCACGTGGCGTCCCAGACGGTCTTCCTGTCTACCTTGACGACGATGGGGCGATGACCGGGACCCGGCGCCTGAACGAGTACATGCTGGCAGCCCGCCGGGACGGCGGCATGAAGCTCGACAGCATTACGAACATGCACTCGTACCACCTCGCGCGGTGCCTTCGGTTCGTCCGGCGCCGACGAGCCGAGCTGCAGGCAGAGCATGCTGACATTCCGGTGGCCGACTGGCTCGCAGCCTACGGCGAACCGACCACCTGCCTGACCGAGACCACCAGGGACGACCTCCGCGCGTACAGCGAGCACCGCCAAGCGACCGTGAAGCACCACTCGTGGAACACCGAGGAGTCCGCGATCGCCGGCTTCTTTGTCTATGCCGTCGCCGCCAGCTGGATCGACCGGGATCCGCGGCCATTGTGGGGGCGCAACCAGCGAGACACCCTCCGCTCCCGCGTCGCGCACCACCGCAACGCCAAGTTCCTGACCGAGCTCCAACTGCGCGCCTTCCTCGAGCACGGCCTCCGCAGCAGTCAATTGCTGCCCGGAGCACCGAGCTACCCGGACCGCGACTACTGCTACGGCCTGACCTTGGTCAGCACAGGCATGCGTCGAGCTGAAGGCGCGGCGCTCCTCGACGTGCAGATCCCACCGCCTCACGCCTTCCCGCCGGGCGGCGTCATCGAGTTCGTCATCACCGGCAAGGGGGCGCGTCCGCGCACCGTCTACGTCGCCCGGGAGTTGGCGACACAGATCGAGCTGTACCGGATCGGGGAACGGGCTCGGCTGGTCGCCGCCGTACAGCCCACCCTGAGACGCCGGAAGCGCGCTGGCGCGGTCGATCTCGTCGAGACACGGGACTTCGACACCGGCAGTCAGCACATCCGCACCAGTCCCAGCGGCGAGTGGATCCCGATCGAGGTCCTCGATGGCAGCGCTCGAGCCACCATGGTGACCCGTGCTGCGGACGGCTCCCTGAACCCGATCAGTCTCTTCCTCGGCCGTAATGCCCGCCCTCTCGTCGAGCACTGGGATCACGTCTTCGACCTCGCCGACGCCCGGTTGCGGAGCGGCAACCAGCCAGACACGCCGCCGGCGCACCTCAAGGTCACACCGCACGTCATGCGGCACACCTTCGCGGTCCGCATGCTCGCCGCGTTGATGCGCGAGGGCCGCGAGCGCAGCGCCGACCCCTACCAGTTGCTCGCCAACCCCGTCATCACGGTCCAGCAACTTCTCGGCCATGCCAGCCCCGAGACGACCCAGGTCTACCTCTACGCCGCGGAACGATTCACCGAAGAGCTACCCGCCGCGCTGCGCGGGCACATCGCGAACGCGCTCGGCCACGAGACCAGCACCGAGGTTCCAGTTGCCTGAGCCGACGGTCGACATCGCCGCCCCGCGCGTCTGGATCCAGAAGGCTCACGGCGAAACCTTGCGCCACTACATCAGACCGGCCGACTTTCGCTGTACGGCGCTCGCCGCGGAGCTCGCCGACGCGTGGCTTGATGTCGCTCCCGAGCTGCCCGGCAGCTTCGGCTCGGTGCGGGACGGGATCCGGTCGCTGCTGCGGTATTTCGATGACGC
The DNA here is from genome assembly GCF_004331375.1 of Kribbella speibonae. Classification (NCBI taxonomy): domain Bacteria; kingdom Bacillati; phylum Actinomycetota; class Actinomycetes; order Propionibacteriales; family Kribbellaceae; genus Kribbella; species Kribbella speibonae. Next base: position 682,132 of record NZ_SJKC01000003.1, read on the forward strand.
GATCCACGGACCGCAATCGCTGTCGGAACTCAGCCGTGAGCAGCTGGATGCCTGGGAGCTACATCTTGTGCACATCCAGCGACGAGACCGGGCCGAACGCCACTACCGAGCCGTCGTTCACCTGTTCGCGCTGCTGCGTCGCATCGACGATGACCGACCCGGCTACCTTCGACCCGAGGTGTCCGCGCGGCTCCTGCGCGAGTCTCGGCTGCACCATATCCGCAGAGCCAACGTCCCACCGTTCCCTATTGAAGAAGTCCTCGCCCTGGCCGAAACCGCAGGGGCGATGGTCAGGGCTGCACTCGAACAAGTCCGCGTCGACCCCAGTTCCTTCGCCGGGCCGGACGCCTCCCTCATAGCAGCCCTCCACATCCTGGTGGCAGCCAGCACCGGCGAGCCGCCCGAAGTCATCCGACGCCTCACGACCGACGACGTCACGCCGACCTACCGCAGGCGCCGCGACGGAGGACCTGTCCAAGGGAGCAAGCTGGAAGCGCTCGCCGTCGACTACGTCAAGACCCGCGCTCGCATCAGCTACACCGTGGGCTACACCAGCCGACATCCCGACGCACTCGCGGCCTACGGAGCCGTCCTCGAGCTCACCGCTGGACCGCGCGCCGAGAGCGGCATGAAGCAGCTTTGGCTGACCCGCAACGCGGCCGGTCATGTCGTCCAATGCAACTGGAAAGGCCTCGCGTTGCTCCAGAACTGGTGCGCCAGGTACGCCCCCGATCTGGAACTGAGCACACCGGTACAGTTCAGGCGCATCCGCAAGACCGTCACCACCGCCGAGGCGCTCGATAATCCGACCCGCTACCTCCGTACCGGCCGCCGCCACACACCCCAGACCTTCCTCGTGCACTACGCCACCTCACCGATCCTTCGAGCCGAGGCCGGTCGCGTCCTGGTCGAGGCCATCACCACCAAGTTCAACGCGGCCGTCAACGGACCCACCGTCGTGACCCCCGAGGCCGAGGACCTGATCGCGGCCGGAGAACCCGCACCAGGACTCGACGCGGACCTTGTCAAGAAGGCCGCGATTGGCGAACTCGATACACCCACAGCAGCCTGCAAGGACATCAAGGCGTCACCGTTTGCTCCAGCCGGACAGATCTGCCCATTCACGGCAGACGGCACCTGCTACACCTGCGGAAACGCCCTGATCATGCGCCACCACCTGCCCGGCGTGCTCGCGACGGTCAACCGGCTCGCGCCCCACAAAGCAGCGCGTATGGAGGACTGGAACGAATCCTGGAGGGACCTCTACGAGTACCTGACCGAGCACGTGCTTCCGTCGTTCAGCGACGACGACATCGCCGCCGCGCGCCAGGGCGTCGACGAGGTCCCGATGTCGGCTGGCTTACTCAACCAGCCCCGAGGTGAAGCCTGATGTCCAAACCACGCTTCATGTTCGACGAGGATGCCGGGCCCCTGAGGTCCGCCTGCTTCGCCGATGATGAGCTGGTCTGGCCTGGCGAGCCGAGTGGCCCGCGCTTCGGCGAGGTCCTCTGGAATGTGGCTCCGCTGGTTACCCGATCGAACATGACTGAGCGCAGCATCTGGTTCGGTGACCTGGCTCCGACCTGGTCGCTGGCGCTCCGAGAGGCCTGTGGCTTCCTGGCGCAGCCCACGCACCCTGCCCTCGTCGACGCAGGGGTCGTCTGGCGAGCGCGAACGAGGGCTCTGAACGGAATCACCGACACCGCTTTTCACCTGGCCACGATCGCGCGCTGGGCGACAGCGCGCGGCACCGAACGGCCGGCCGACCTCACCCAGGCAGATGCAGACGATCTGCTGTTCGCGCTCGCAGCCGGTACGCACCGCCCGCACGGGAGACCGGTGAAGCCAACCAGCAAACGCGCCTACATCGAAGCCCTGCGCCTTCTCGACGAGCTAGCACCGGCACTGACCGGCCCAGGCGGCCTCACCTTCTTCCCGTGGCCGGGGCGCACCACGATCAACGTCTCCGGCGACGCGGCACCGGTGGAAAACCTCACGGCGCCGCTGCCGTGGGAGGTGTGGTCATCGACTGTCGCGGCAGCGTGGTCGTTCATCGACCGGTTCAGCGACGACATCATCAGGGCACACGAGATCGCTCGCAGCTTGCCGGAAAGGCCCCGTGGACCGTACGGGCAACGCGCCAAACGGGTCCTCGAGGAGCACCTCGAGCACGGCGGAAAGATCCCACTGCATACCGGCTTCGCTCGCTCCCCTCGACCGCGGGGCAGGCCCAACAAACTCCTCCTGGCGATTCTGCTCCGGATCAACCCCTCGATCCTGAATCCAACCCACCACTCCTACAACCAGCGGATGGACGAACTGCTGGACGAGCTAGCGACTGACCCCGCCCGAACCTCCTTCGGCGGCGTCACCGAGGCCACTGTCAGGATCGAGCTCCCTGACGGCACGCGCGTCCCTTGGGTGAGCGAGCTGGGCCGCCGGGAGATCGAATACCTCATTTCAGTGCTCCGCGCCGCCTGCTACGTACTGATCGCGGCCCTGACAGGCATGCGGGATAGCGAGCTGCAGGCACTCGCCGGCAATTGCGTCACGCAGACCGACGGCCTGCCCGCGCTGACCGGTGAACAGTTCAAGGGAGAGCGCGGCGACCACGCGCGTGAGCGCTCCTGGTGGGCCCCAACGCCTGTCATCAAGGCCGTCCAGGTGCTCACCCGAATCACCCTCAACCCCGAGAAACTCTTCGCTCGATCTGCCTCCGAGCTGTCCGCGTACCCGCCCACGCGTGACGTCCGCCGTCTCATCGAGTTCGTCAACGCAGACCCGTCCGAACGCCCCGGTCGCGGCCCAGACCTCGGACTGTCAAAGGTGCCCGCCGGTCGCCACAAGATCAACCAGCTGACGTTGAGGCGATCGTTCGCGGTCTACGCCTCGACCCACCCGACAGCCGAGCTCGGACTGGGCATCCAGCTCGGACATTGTGCGCTACGCATGACATCTGGCTACTACACCGACGGCCAGCGCGTGGCTGTCGGCATCTACAACGACGAACGCCGCAATGTCGCACGCGAGCAGGTCCGGCGCATCGTCCAAGGAGAGCAGCGAGCAGTCGGTGCCCTGAGAAAGGAGGTCGACCGCCAGTTCAACGCCCTCGTCGTCAGCAACCCAGACCAGGCCGACCGAATCGTCAAGCAGCTCGGCGACAACCTGCACCTAGGACTCATGAACGATTGCGTCTACAACCGGCTCAACGCGCCGCGCGCCTGCGCGGACGGCCCGAAGCTGGTCAACCACAAGTGCATCGCGCACAACTGTGGCAACGCGACCTGGACCACTGCCCACGCACTCGCCATCAGTGCCCACGTACGCCGCCTGGAAGACTTCATCGACGGCGACCGAATCCACCCCGAGCTACGAACCGAGTACGAGCGCGAGCGGCGGTTCTACGTCGAGTTGCTCAGAGATCTTCACTACAACCAGGAGGAGTTCGGTGCCTAGCCCCAAGCCGAAGCAGGTCAGCGATGATTCGATGGCGCGGATTCGGGCAGCGATCCAAACACTCAACGATGAGCCCACAACTCCCCGCACCAAGCGCGAACTGCAACGCCGCACCGGCCTGTCCCACGACTTGGTCGCTCGAGCGTTTCGGCAGGATGACGAATATCCGGAGCGGTGGCAGCTGCGTCGACTATTCGACGCGCTCAGCGATGGGCCATCACGCAGGCGGACACCTGAACAGGCCAAGACGGACAAGCTTCAGGCCTTGCTGGAGCACCGCAACGCCGAGAACGCGGCGATGCGTCAGCAGCTCGACGGAGCGGCCTCCGTGATCGTGGCGCTTGAACTTCAACTCGGTGCTATGGGGAACGAGAAGGTCGTTGCCATCTCGTCTCGTCGCCCCGGGTGGCGATGAACTTCAAGCCCTGCATACAACCCAGGTCGGCCTGAGATGCTGGGTCATGTGACAGACGACCCCTACGACCGCTTCCGTGTCCCGCTGCCCGAACACATCGGGACGGCGCACACAGAGGCCATCGACCTGGAACTGCAACGCTTCTCTCGTGCGATCGACGCCCGGGACGACGGGCAGGCGATCGGCTACCTCAAGTGCCTCATCGAAGCCATCGCCAAGGTGGTCCTGGACCTCAACGGTACCCCGGCCGGCGGATCCGACAGCTTCGACCCGACGGTGAAGCAGGCACACGACCTGCTCGCAGCCCAACCGGGACACGAGCTCGCCAACGGCACTCAGTTCGGCAATCTCGCGACGCAGGCGCGCAAAATGGCAGTCTCGATGAGCACTATTCGCAACAACTACGGAGGCGGGCACGGCCGAGCCCGACAGCCCGAGCTTCAAGCCGAGATGCTGGACCTGGCTATGGACGGCTCACTCCTCTGGGTCCGATGGGCCATCCGGCGTCTCGGCTACTTTGCCCAAGGACGTCCCGAGACCCTGATCCGCGATCTCGTCGGCGATCCCACCGGCCAGATCAGCTTCTATGCCGGCGACCTCACTTCTCGCCTGCAGAGCGCCGACTTGCCCAACATCGATCCACGCCATGCGCGCTCAATTGGACTCGCAGTGGGACAGCGGGCAGCGCAGCACACCTTCAACGTCCGCATCGAGGGGGTCGATGCCGCGGTCAGTGACAACGACCTCGAGCGCTGGCCAACCAGCTACCGCGTCGGTGTCGCGAACGGCCTGCTGTTCAGCCCAGATGAACTTCCTACCATTGCCGTTGCCAACGTCCAACCAGCACTGCAGGTCTGCAGTCCGGTCATAGATGCCCCGGACGAGATCGCGACGCTGCTGCGGCGTGTGATTGCCACACGGGCACCGGGACCCCTGCCGGGCGACCCGCAGCCCAACCTTGACCTGCTGTGGTTCGTGGAGCAGCACGCCGGCAACAGACCGGCGGACGAACAAGCAGCATGGAGGGATCTTGCCCACCACCTTCGTGGCGAAGCGACAGTATCCCGAGCCTAGGCTTGAACAGCCGTCCGGCCGTTTGGTGTCAGTCCGCCGCGCGCAGCACGGAGGGCACTCAGGCCGACGCCGACGCCGACGAAACGTCCAGCCGTCATTCAGGTCCACCCCTGAACGCGCAGGCCAGAGCACATCCTGACATGCGCATTCTGCTATCCGCGCGAGACCGCGCCACGTCGTACTCCGCTCGTGGTCGGTGAGTGCCTGCAGCCTGCCTAGCGCAGTGGATCTACTGCTCGCTCGCGAGGACCCGCACAGCACTGACAACCTGCTCGCTGGACGGTAAGGACTCCGGACTGAGCAGCGCTTGCAGTGACAGACCAACGATGAGTGAGTGAACTACGGCCCCCAGGCCTTGGGCGGTTGCGCTGTCGATCTCTTCGGGCTGACGACCGAGAATCATCGCGGCCAGGTCTCTGCGAGCTCCCTCGGTGGCGGTGGTGAGCAATTGGCGGATGTCGTCGGCGAATGCAGCTTGGGCATAGGCCTGCACGCTCGCGATGAGTATTTCCCGTTGGCCGGACATCGCCGCTATGAGTTCGTCGACGCAGACCTGGAGTCGCTGGGCCGGGCTCGCGTCGCCCGCGGCGAGCACAGCCGCGTCGATCGCGTCGCCCCATTCCCCCTGGGCCTCCAATACTGCCGCGCTCATCAAGCCGTCCTTGGACCCGTAGTGATACCCGATCGACGCCAGATGGGCACCGGACGCCATCGCGATATCCCGCGCAGTCGTCCGGTGATACCCCTTCTCGACGAGACATTTCCTCGCCCCGACCAGCAGGTCCTCGCGTTGGCCCATGCGTCACAAGCTACCACTTGAACGTACGTACGTATTGTCTCTCGATCTGTACGTACGTACGATCACAGCCATGCGAACTGACCACACCCGTGCAAACTGGCGCACCTGGTGCGGTCTCCTCGTGCTGCTCTGCCCGGCGCTACTGACCTCAATGGATGCCTCGATGCTGTTCGTCGCCGGCCCGGCCATCGCCGAAGCACTTCACCCCACCTCAGATCAATGGCTCTGGGCGATGGACATCTACAGCTTCGTGATGGCTGGCCTGCTGATGACCATGGGGAGCCTCGGCGATCGCATAGGCCGCAAACGGATTCTGCTCATCGGGGCAGCCGTCTTCGGCGGCGTCTCAGTCGCAGTGGCCTATGCCCCCACTCCCGAACTACTCATCCTCGCTCGCGCACTGATGGCGATCGGTGGTGCCACCCTGGCGCCATCGACCCTCTCCCTAATCCGCGGAATGTTCGAGGTCGAGAGTCAGCGCCGTACTGCGGTGGGAGCGTGGACTGTCGCCTTTACCGGCGGCGCCGTGGCAGGTCCCATCCTTGGTGGCGTACTGCTGAACCACTTCTGGTGGGGAGCAGTGTTCCTTGTCAATGTTCCAGTCATGTTCGTACTCCTCATCGCGGCTCCATTCCTCATCGCCGAGCGGAAGAACCCAACACGGGCGCGCTTTGACCTCTTGGGCGCCACCTCTTCCCTCGTCGCGATCCTGAGCCTCGTCTTCGCCACGACCCACGTCGCACGCGACGGCATGACGGTTACCACGTCCGCCGCTGCCGCAGCGGGCATCGTGGCCGCGGCGGTGTTCGTCATACGGCAGAACCGCGCATCGCACCCCCTGATCGACCTCACCCTGTTCCGCATCCCGACCTTCTCCGCCGCAGTCGCCACCAACACAGTCGTTGCATTGGTGACGTCGGGACTGGGCGTGCTCGCGTTCCCGTTCATGCAGGACGTGCACGGACTCACGCCTCTGCAGTCCGCTCTGTGGGCGTTGCCGACATTGGCCGGTTCCTTCGCCGGCACTGCGGCCGCCACCGCACTCACCGGCCGGCTCTCGTCGGCCACTCTCCTGACCACCGGACTACTGTCTGCCACGAGCGGGCTAACCGTCATCACCACGCTCAACCCGCAGACACGACTGTGGGTCTTCCTCGCCGGATACACCATCCTCACCTTCGGCGTCGGACTCACTGCCACGATCGCTAACTCCCTTGTGCTTAGCAGTGCCCCGTCCGAACGCGCCGGAGCCGCATCCGGAATCTCCGAAACCACCACGATGCTCGGCGCTGCAGTCGGAATCGCGACTCTCGGCACCATCGCCAACGCCGTCTACCGCACCACAATGACCAGCTCGGCACCCGCTGGCACTAGACCCGACGCCCTCGAAACTATCGCCGGTGCAATAGCGACGGCACGACATACTGCTGACCGCATCGCCGCCGAACTCCTCGATGCAGCCTCCGTTGCCTACACTCACGGACTCACCGTGGCCGCCCTCGTCGGCGCAATATTCACCGCATTGCTGGCCATAACACTGATCGCTACCGCACTTCGAAGCCGGGACGGTTCACCAGTTGGTGTCAGAGGTCAGGTCCGAAGCCAGCCGACCACCCCCGAGGTGTCATCCCACAGGCCGGAACTGGAGGACACCGGAGATGACGCTCAGCCATAGATGACACCGCCAATCCGGCATTTAGGTCCACCCCTTGAGAAGTGCCTGGTCAGAGCAACATCGACCAGGCACTTCGTCGTTTCTCAGGTGGAAGGGGCGCGGAGGAAGGTCAGGAACGTCTGGCGGAACGCGGACGCGCTCTGGCCGTCGGGTGTGTAGAGGGCTTGTTGGGCGTGGCCGGAGCCTGCGGGGAGGAGCAGGAGGCGGGATCGTGGGGTGGTCTTGCTGATCGACGTGATTTCTGGGACGGAGGAGGCTGTGTCGTCTCGGGCCAGGACGTAGAGGACTGGCTGGCTGATGGTTCGGGCGACTGACGTGGCGCTTGCGTTGGGGGCGTCGGCGGTGCCTAGGGGTGTTGTCAGGCCGGCGGTGGAGAGGGAGACGGCGGCGGTGATGCCGGAGTTGGGGCGGGCTGCGGCGATGAGGGGGATGGAGCCGCCGGCGGAGGCGCCGACGACTACGACCTGGGTGGCTCCGCGTTTGCGTAGGTCGGCTACGACCGCGAGGAGGTCCTCGATCGGCCGGACCTCGTTGGCGCAGGTGCTTGCGCCGATGCAGGTCTGGTCGTAGGCGACTACGTTCAGGCCGGCCTTGGCGAGCCAGCCGATTTCGTTGGCCCAGTTGCAGATACCTCGCGATCCCGAGCCGTGGACGAGCACTACGCCGAGCTTTCCGCTGCCCGCAGCGGCCGAGTAGAGCTGTACGTCGTTGCGCACCTTGATCACCCGTGGTGTCGCGGCGGGCTGAGCGGCCACGCCGCACCGCTCAGCCAACGGGCTGAGCTCCACCGACGGCGACGGCGACGGCGACGAGGGCTCGGACGGCTGGCTGGTTGACGGTGTGCCGGTGGACTGCGGGGTGGACGGCCCCGAGCATCCGGCGAGCAGCAGACCAGCAGACACCAAGACCGTTCCGAGGGGACGCACGATGACAGATCCTTTCGGTCGCCGGTCGGTGGATCATAAGCCGACGATCTAGACCGGTGCCAGAACGTGCATCGGCCTGCCAGGGCGGTCATTCCGCCGGTGCGGGCCGCGCTGCCAAAGTGATCATCTGAACCTGTTGGCCACCGGAGACGGGAGCACCGTGATCACGATCGACGTTGAGGAAGCCGACCGCGGCGCCGGCGGGCTGGCGCCGGAGAAACTGCAGGCCGCCCTGGAGGCACTGCGGACCGACGGCCTGGTGGTGCTGTCGGACGTGGTCGACCTCGACCACATCGACGCCCTCCATGAACGCATGATCAGCGACCTGGCGCTGCTCCAGGCCCGGCCCGACGCGCCGTACAACTGGACCGCGGGCAACATCCAGCAGGATCCGCCGCCGTTCGAGCCGTACCTCTTCGAGGACGTCCTGCTGAATCAGCACGTGATCGCGGTGACCGCGGCGATCCTCGGGCCGGGGCTGCGCAACGTCATGTACAGCGGGAACACGTCCCTGCCCAGCGACACCCGGCAGCCGGTGCATGCCGACATGGGGCACCTGTGGCCGTCCGAGGCCCTGGAGATCGCCCATCCACCGGCCCAGCTGGTGGTAAACGTACCCACCGTCGACGTCTCGGCCGAGAACGGCGCCACCGAGATCTGGCTCGGAACCCACCGGGACCTCACCGTCGGTGTCGGCGGCGACATCGAGGTGCCGTTGGACGCACTGGAGGCCCGGCGGGCGATCGCGCCGCCGATCCAGCCGGTCATCCGGCGCGGCAGCGTGCTGATTCGCGACGTACGGCTGTGGCACGCGGGGATGCCGAACCGCACCGACCGGCCGCGGCCGATGATCGCCATGGTGCATGTCAGCCACTGGCTCGAGGTCGGGACCCCGTTGGAGTTCCCGGCCTCGAGCAAGTCGTTCTTCGAGCACCCGGTGCTGACGACGGCTGCCCGATTCACCGAGCAGCCGTCGGATCACATCTACCGAAGCCAAGGCTTCGGGATCGAGCAACAGACCGTCTAGTCGGCCACGGCTGCGGCGAAGTTCGCCGCGGCCTCCGGCCGTTCCGGGACCCGCGGGAGTTCGTTGCGCCGGGCAAGGTCACCGAGCCAGGCCAGGCTCGGCTTGGGCGTCCGGACGAAGGTCTCGTGGTCGACGGCGATCAGCCCGAACGTCGGCTCGTACGATCCCCACTCGTAGTTGTCGAGCAGCGACCAGTGCAGATAGCCGCGGATGTCGCAGCCGTCCTCGATCGCCTCCGCGAGACCGCTCAGCGCCCCGCTCGTGTAGTCGATCCGCCGGGTGTCGTCGGCGGTGGCCATACCGTTCTCGGTGACCATCATCGGTACGCCGCCGGTGACCTCGCGGGTATGGCGTAGCGCCTGCCCGAGCGCCTCCGGGTAGTACTCCCAGCCGGTGAGCGTACGTTCGACGCCGTCCGCGAACGGCACCGGCCCGTCCGGTCCGATGATCGTCCGCAGGTAGGACTGCACGCCGACGAAGTCGTCCTCGCGGCTCTGCTCGAGGAAGAAGTCCTCGCGCCAGTAGCCCCACTCGTCGCGCTCCTTCTCGTGGCCGGGGACCGCCTGGTAGACCTGGTTCGCGACCGACCAGCCGGCCTTCACATGGCCGAGGCCGCGGAGGACCTCGACCGACGCGTGATGCGCCTCGGCAATCACCCGGGCCGCGTGCGGCGACGGCCCGGGGAAGTTCACCCCGACCTCGGTGTCGATCCGCGCCTCGGTCTGGTTGACCATCATGTTCGGCTCGTTGATCGTGATCACCCAGCTGACGTCGTCGAGGATCCGGGTCGCGGTCTCGGTGAAGAACCGGAACCGGTCGACGGCGTCGTCGGCGTACCAGCCGCCTTCCTGGTGCTGCCACAGCGGCACGGTGAAGTGCTGCAGCGTCACGATCGGTTCGACGCCGGCCGATCGGCAGGTGTCGATCATGCGCCGGTAGTGGTCGAGTTGCGCCCGGGAGACCTCACCTTTGGCCGGTTCGATGCGGGACCACTCCAGCGAGAACCGGTACGCGTTCAAGCCGGCGTTCGCCAGCAGGGCGATGTCCTCGCCGTACCGGTGGTAGGAGTCGCACGCATCGCCCGAAGGTTCCTTGGCCCAGGTATCCGGGGCGTGCTCCAGCACCCAGTGGCCGGTGTTCGTGTTGCCGCCCTCGATCTGATGACCGGCGGTCGCGGCACCCCAGAGGAACTGCTGGGGTGCGGGGGTCGAGGAAGTCATATCTGCGGGTCCTTTCGGCGGGGGCTCAAAACCGCAGCAGCGCGTGGCCGCGGGCGGGGAACGTGGTCTGTGGTTGCACCTGCTGCCCGTCGACGCTGATCGACGCGCTGATCGGGTACGGCGCCACGTTGACGGCGATCAGCAGGTTGCCGTACTCCGACGTCACCGGCACGGTCACCAGTCCGGTCCGGTCGGCGTCGATTCCGACGCGGGGCCGTACGCCGAACCTCGCGAACAGCGCGTGCCAGTTGTCGAGATGTGCGGCCGGGAAGTCGCAGCCGACGAAGATCAGCGAGCCCGCTCCCAGCTGCGCCTGGACCGCACAGGGCAGCCCGGACCCGACTTCGCGGAGCAGTACGTCGACCTCGGCGGGCACCTGAAGCAGTTGCGCGGAGCTGACCCGCAGATCGGCGTCGAGAGAGCCGGTCACGGTCGGCCAGTACGGTCCCGACTCGTCTCGGCGGTCGACGCGGACACCGGCCGATGAGAGCCCGAAGGCGTCGGCCAGGATCGTGCACGGCGTACCGTCGTGGTCGCGATCCGGCAGCAGCCCGGTCAGCAGCAGGTTGCCGCCGTTGCGTACGTGGTCGGCGAGCCACCGCTGGACCTTCGCGCTCAGCGTGCGCGGGCTGCCGAGGACGATCGTCCGCGGTGCTTCGGGCGCGGTCGTACCGGCCGTCCAGGCCGACTCCGGATCGGCGAGCGCCTGCAGGTCGACGGCGTCGACGTGATAGCCGCCCAGCACGATCGCGCGGCCGAGCGCGTCCCGGGCGCCGAAGCCGCGATAGCGCTCGAGGTCGTCGACCTGCTCGCGGCGGACCGTGGCCGTCGGGTGGACGTACTCGGTGAGGTAGTGATCGGCGACGAACCCGAAGCCGATGTCGTCGGTCAGTTGCCGCCCGGTGGCGAGGATCGGCTCGTACGATCGAATCTCCTTGATCACGGCCGCCAAGGCGTCGAACGCCGGCGTCGGCCGCCCTTCGGGATCGATCGGCGCCGCGAAACCGTGGCGCTCGCCGGTGAAGGCGATCCGCGGGATGCCGTCGTTCCCGGAGCCCTCGAGGACCGGGTTGCGGCCACCGGTCAGCAGGTAGTAGTTGATCAGCCGATTGCCCTGGCCGAGCGTCAGCAGCGTCTTGTGTACGCCGGACTCCGGTGAGCTGAGCGCATCGAGGTTGTCGCCGTAGTCACCGGTCCCGATCTCGAACTCCAGCGAGGACGCCGGCTGGTCGGGGCCGTTGACGCAGGCCAGAATCGCGTTGCACAGATAGAGATCCGCGACGTTCTGGACGGTCAGTTCGCCCAGGTAGTAGTCGGAGCCGGCCAGCAGTCCGTCGCGTCCCCGGTACGCCGGGGCCAGCTGGCTGATCCCGATCGGGAACGTCGTACCGCGCCCGCCGCCGGTTCCGTGCACATTGATCAGCAACGGCACCGCGATGCCCCGGTCGCGGGTGAAGGACTCGAGGTGCCGCAGGTAGTCCGCGAAGTCGTCCCGGGCCCAGAGCCCGAGCTTCTGGTGGAACGCGAGCGTCTGTGCCGGATCGCCGGCGGCGCGGACAGCAGCGTTGTTCAGGTGTGGCGTGTTCGACACCCAGGCGAGCATGCCGACCTCGTTGTCCAGCTGTACGCCGACGACCGGGCCGTCGGGAGCCTGGCGCGGTGCCAGTACCTCGAAGACGGCATCGAGCCAGCGCTCGGCCTCGGCACGGAAGCCGGGGTGCTGATAGTCGAGGTCCTCGGTCGGGGCGATTCTGCCGTCCCAGCCGGTCGGCTTGGCGTCCGGATACTCGCGATGGATCCGGTCCGGGATGCCCTCGTTCTTCAGTTCGGCCATCACGAACGGACCGGGCCGGGCGAGAAACCGCAGGCCGAGAGAGTCGCACAGGTCGATGAAGGCCGGCAGGTCCCGTTCCGGGCTGGTGCGCCCGGTGAGGTCGAGGTCCCCGTTCGGCAACTCGTGCCAGATCCAGGGGATGTAGCTGGCGATGGTGTCCAGGCCCGCGTCCCTGGCCTGGGTCAGCCGGTCGGCCCACTCGTCGCGGCGCAGCCGGAAGTAGTGCACCTCTCCGGACAGCAGCAGGGTGGGCGTCCCGGCGACCTCGATCTGCGTCGATCGCAGGGTGATCTGGCCCCGCTGCGGGCGTGGATCGGTCTCGGCTGCTGGGCTCATGAGGCTCCTGAGGTTCCTTCATGGGGCGCGGTAACGCTCCGGTCGGGTCTGGCAACGAGCTCTGGCGGTTGGAATTGTAACCGGTTACACTCCCAAACCGGCAAGCCCTTACCGATCCGGAAAGGAGATCCGTCAGTGACTGACGACCGCATGAGTGTGCGTGAGATCGCCAAGCTGGCGGGCGTTTCCACGGCCACCGTGTCGCGGGTCTACCGCGGCGTCGGCAGCGTTTCGGCCAAGACGCGGGCCAAGGTCCAGGCCGCGATCGAGCAGTACGGTTACCGGCCCAGCCACCTCGGTGAGGCGCTGGCCAATCGGCGGCACGGAGCGCTGGCGGTGGTCTTCCCGGGTCTGTCCGGGCCGTACTTCGCCGAGTTGATCAACGGCGTCGAGAGTGTCGCCGTACCGCGTCAGGTGAGTGTTCATGTGATCGGCACCCACCTGCGGCGGGAGGCGCCGGACGAACTGCTCGACGTCGCCCGCCGCGTCGACGGCATGGCCATCCACGGCGGCACCGTCCCGAAGACGGTGATCAAGGAACTGGCCGCCAGGCATCCGGTGGTCATGATCGGCCCGGATCCGCATCCGGCGCCGGTCGTCGTCCGGACCGATCATCAGGCGTTCCGGCAGCTGGTGAGTCATCTGCTGGCCGATCACGGCCTGCGGAAGCTGATCTTCGTCGGCAACCCGGAAGGCTCGCCGGACCTGACCGAGCGCTGGGACGCGTTCGTGGCCGCCCACGAGGAACTCGGGCTCCGGCCGGGGAAACAGTTCCGGACCGGCCTCGAACAGACCCACGGCGTACAGGCCGCCGACGAGGTGCTGGCCGGCGGGTACGACGGTGCCGTCTGCGGCAACGACGAAACCGCCCTCGGCCTGATGATGGCGGTCCTGGGACGCGGCCTGCGGGTACCCGGCGATCTGGTGATCACCGGAGTCGACGACGTCCCGATGAGTTCGCTGGTGAGCCCCGGGCTCACCACAGTCGCCCGGCCGCTGGCCGAGCTCGGAGCGACAGCAACCCGGCTGCTGCTCGATCTGATCAACGGCGCGGACGTCGCGCCCGAGACCGTCCTTCCGTCGCGCTTGGTCCGCAGGGCCAGTTGCGGTTGCCGGGGCTGAATCGAAACACAACACCCGAAACCAGGTAGCAACCTGACACACGGAGGTGTCGTCATGGCAAGTACTTCGTTCCGCATCCGACGGGGGCAGCGGTCATGGCGGGGGGTCCTAGTCGCGGTATCGGCGGTGGCCGTTCTGGCGCTGCCGGCGTGTGCCGGCAGCCGCGTCGCCGGTGAGAAGCAAGCGCAGCAGGGGAGTACGGCGGCGTCGGGCATGATCCCGGAGCTGAATCTGAGTTCCGAGTCCGACGCGGCCATGGGGAGTCTGGTCAACTACAACCCGTTCGCGGTCCAGCAGACGGTCCGCACCTGGCTGTACGAGCCGCTGATGCAGCAGAGTTCCCTTGACTGCAAGGTCGAGCCGTGGCTCGCGACGGCCTACACCTGGGAGAGTCCGAGCAAGCTGGTGTTCACGATTCGCCAGGGGGTGAAGTGGAGTGACGGCTCGCCCTTCACCGCGAAGGACGTCGCGTTCACCTACAACCTGACCAAGAAGTACCCGCCGATCGACCTGGCCGGTGTCTGGAACAACACCTTCGGGCCCAAGGCGAAATCGGTGACGGCCGACGGCGACAAGGTGACGTTCGAGTTCGAGGGCCCGGCCGCCACCAAGTTCCCGTACCTGATCGGCCAGAAGATCGTGTCGGAGAAGGAGTTCGGCCCGGCTGGTGACCCGGCCAAGTACGTCTCGAAGAACCCGATCTCGACCGGTCCGTTCAAGGTTGCCTCCTACAACGGACGGCAGTTGGTGCTCGAGCGCCGGCCGGACTACTGGCAGGCCGACAAGATCAAGGTCCAGAAGCTCGTCCTCGAAGGCCACTACAGCGACAACGCCAACCAGGCGGCGGCCAAGCTGAAGGCCGGCGAGCTGGACTTCTACAGCGGCGAGATTCCCAACCCGGAGAAGGCGTTCGTCGCCGACGACCCGAAGACCAACCACGTCTGGTACGCGCCGAACGGCGTCACCGTGGTCGCGCCGAACCTGACCAAGAAGCCGTTCAGCGACGTCAAGTTCCGGGAGGCGCTGGCGCACGGTATGGACAAGCAGCGGGCGACCGAGAAGGCGACGTACGGCCTGATGAAGGTCGCCAGCCAGTCCGGTCTGCCGTTGCCGCAGAAGGACGACATGCTGCCGTCGAAGTATCCCGCCGACAGCACGGTGATCCCGTTCGACCTGGCCAAGGCCAACCAGATGCTCGACGACGCCGGGTACCGGAAGGGTTCGAACGGCGTCCGGCAGAATCCCGACGGCTCGCCGATCAAGATCACGTTCTCGGTGCAGGCCGGCTGGATCGACTACGAGGCGATGGCCGACGAGATCACCAGCAACTTCCGCAAACTCGGGCTGGACATCACGGTCAGCAAGATGCCGCCGGAGGCCGTCGACCAGCAGAAGAAGTCCGGCAACTTCCAGCTGATGATCAACTACATGGGCGCCGGGTGTGACTACGCGCACGGCATGGGGGCGACCGTCTCGACCGCGGAGATTCCCGACAAGACCACGATCAAGGGCAACATCGGGCGCTACACGAATCCCGCCGTGGACAAGGCGATCGGGGCGATGGCGTCCGCGACCGACGAGGCGGCGACGAAGGAGCAGGTCGGCGTACTGGTGGACGCGATGATGACCGACTATCCGGTGCTGCCGATCCTGTACGCGCCGGCCCGGGCCATCTACCGCACCGATCACGCCGTCGGCTGGCCGACCGCCGACGACCCGTACGCGAATCCGCAGGACCAGCCGCTGGTGTGGATCACGCACCTGACCGCGGCACCGTCGAAGTAGCCGGATGCGGTACTTCGCGCGCAAGATCGGCTTCTTCGTCCTCACCCTCTGGGCGGTCGTGACGCTGAACTTCCTGATCCCCCGGCTGCAGCCGGGGGATCCCGCCGAGATGATGGTGCAGAACCTCGCCGGGAAGAACGCGCAGCTGAATCGCGCGCAGGTGGAGGCGATGCGCGATCTGCTGGGCGCTCCGTCCGGCTCGCTGCTCAGCCAGTACTGGGACTACCTCGGACAGCTCGCGCACGGCGACCTCGGGATCTCCTACACGTACTTCCCGTACTCGGTGGCGGAGGTGATCGGTAAGGCGTTCTGGTGGACCGTCATCCTGGTCGGCGCCGTCCAGCTGCTGTCGTTCGCGATCGGGATCCTGCTGGGCGCCTTCGCCGCGTGGCGGCGGAACAGCCGGTTCGACACGTCGGTGACCGTGATCTCCACCTTCGTCGGGACCCTGCAACCGTTCTGGATCGCGTTGCTGCTGATCTACGGGCTGGGCTACGGCCTGGGCTGGTTCCCGACGGCCGGCGGCTACGAGGCGTCGACACCGGGATTCAACGGCGCGTTCCTGTACGACGCGTTGTCGCACGCGTTCCTGCCGGCGCTGACGTTGATGATCGTGACGCCGATCGGATGGATCCTCGGGATGCGGAACACGATGATCATGAACCTCGGTGAGGACTACATCAGGCTGGCCCGGGCCAAGGGGCTGCCGGACCGGATGATCGCCCTGCGGTACGCCGCCCGGAACGCCCTGCTGCCCAGCGTCGCGGGGTTCGCGCTCGCGCTCGGCGGCATCCTCGGCGGCACGATCCTGGTGGAGTCCGTGTTCGACTATCCCGGCCTCGGCCGGCTGATGGGCGAAGCGGTCGGCATCAAGGACTATCCGCTGTTGCAGGGCCTGATGCTGCTGACCGCGGTCGCGACGTTGGTGGCCAATCTGATCGCCGACCTGCTGTACGGCGTCCTCGACCCGCGAGCCAGGAGGGCAGCCGCATGAGCACCGTGGCCACAGAAACAGTCACAGCACCGGATGTCGCCGACCGCTGGTACCGGGTGGTGTGGAGCAGCAAGAAGGCCCGGGTGGGGATCGTCGTCGTGGCGATCTACACGCTGGTCGCACTGCTGGCGCCGGTGATCGCGCCGTACGGGCCGACCGACGGTTCGTTCACTCCGTTGACCGGACCGTCGGCGCAGCACCTGCTCGGTACCAACGTGGCCGGTGTCGACGTGTTCTCCCAGGTGATCTACGGCAGCCGGGTCTCGCTGATCGTCGGGCTGCTCGGCGGGTTGCTGGCGACCGCGATCGCGCTCGTGATCGGAATGGTCTCCGGCTACGCGGAGGGTACGTTCGTCGACGACGTACTGACCTTCCTCACCAACACCGCGCTGGTCATCCCGGTGCTGCCGTTGATCATCACGCTGGTCGCGTACTCCGACACCCGCGGCATCCCGTTGATCGTCGGGGTCATCGCGTTCACGTCCTGGGCGGGCGCCGCGCGGTCGAAGCGGGCGCAGATCATCACGTTGCGGAACCGGGACTTCGTCACGGCGGCGAAGTTCTCCGGCGACGGCACGTTCCGGATCATCTTCTCCGAGATCCTGCCGAACATGACCTCGCTGGTCGCCGCCGCGTTCGTCGGTGCGGCCACCGGTGCGATCGGCGCGGAGGCCGGGCTCGCGGTGCTGGGACTCGGCAGCAGCGACTCGGTGTCCTGGGGGACGATCCTCTACCAGGCCGACGCCGCCGGCGCGATCTCCCAGGGACTGTTCGTCTGGGTGTTCGTCCCCGGTCTGGTGCTGGCGATCCTGATCACGTCGATGGCCTTCATCAACTTCGGCATCGATCTCCTCAGCAATCCGCACCTCAGGGAGGACTGAGACATGGCGCTCCTCGACGTCCGCGATCTGTCGATCCGCTACGAACCCAAGCAGCGGCCGGCCGTCGACGCGGTCGATCAGCTCAGCTTCAGCATCGACGAGGGTGAGTTCGTCGGCCTGATCGGTGAGTCCGGTTCCGGCAAGACGACGGTCGGCATGGCCGTACTCAGGTTGCTGCAACGGCCGGGACGGATCAGCGGCGGGTCCATCACCTTCGACGGCACCGACATCGCTCACCTCAGCCAGGACGAGTTACGCAAGTACCGCTGGCGCGAGATCTCGACGGTCTTCCAGAGCAGCATGAACGCGCTCAACCCGGTGACCCGGGTCGAGGCGCAGTTCGCCGACGTCATCCAGTGCCACACCCAGTTGCGCGGCAGTGAGGTCACCGAGCGGATCAGGACCCTGTTCGACATGGTCCTGATCGACCCGAAGTTCATGACCGCGTTCCCGCACGAGCTGTCCGGCGGCATGCGGCAGCGGATCAACCTGGCCCTCGCGCTGGCGATCGGACCGAGGTTCGTCGTACTCGACGAGCCGACGACCGGGCTGGACGTCGTCGTACAGCACAGCATCCTGGAGAACGTCCGGCGGCTGCAGGCAGAGCTCGGCTTCGCGGTGCTCTTCATCAGCCACGACCTCGGCACCGTTCTCGATCTGTCCGACCGGACCATGGTGATGTACGCCGGGAAGCTCGCCGAGGAGCAGGCGACCCGGCAACTGCTCCGCGATCCGTTGCACCCGTACACCAAGGGATTGCTGGGATCGTACGGCGACCCTCGCGCGGAAACCGTACGGATCACGTACGTTCCGGGCCGGCCGCCGGACCTGGCGCATCGTCCTGACGGGTGTGCGTTCGCCGCGCGGTGTCCGGAGCGGATCGACCGCTGTACCGAGGTCGAGCCCGCGCGGACGGAGGTTGGCGAGGGGCTGGTGGCGTGTCATGTCGCGGCCATTCAGCGTGGTGCCGATGGGTCCGGCATCGAGGTCGGCCCGCCGATTCGCACCTTCGCCGGGCCGCAGTTCGTGAAGTCGGCCGCCGAGTCGGCGGAGGCCGCTCGGGGCCTGCCGCTGGTCACCGTCGACGACGTGTCCAAGACCTACGTCCGCCGGCAGGGACTGCGCGCCGTCCGGACCGAGGCGGTGGCCGGGGCGAACTTCGTCCTGCATCGTGGTGGCGTGACGGCCCTGGTCGGGCAGAGCGGCAGCGGCAAGTCGACGCTGGCCCGGATGATCACCGGAGTCGACGCGCCGACCACGGGCCGGATCACCTTCCACGGCTCCGACGGTGACCAGGTCGTCGCACGGATGCGCGGCCGTCGGCTGCGCAGCTATCGCGGCAGCGTCCAGATGGTGTTCCAGGACCCGTACTCGGCGCTGAATCCGACGAAGACCCTCGGCGCCACACTCTCCCGGCCGTTGATCAACTTCCAGCAACTGCGCGGTTCCCAGCTTCGGGAACGGGTGATCGAGCTGCTGGAGACGGTCGCGCTGTCGCCGGGAGAACGGTTCGTCAACCGCTATCCGCACGAACTGTCCGGGGGCCAGCGGCAACGAGTCGTGATCGCCCGCGCGCTGGCCGTCGAGCCCGAACTGATCGTCGCCGACGAACCGATCTCCAGCCTGGACGTGTCGATCCGGGCCGAGGTGCTCGAACTGTTCGACAAGCTCGTCCACGAGCGCAACGTCGGGATCCTTTACATCACCCACGACCTGCTCAGCGCCCGGATGCTCTGCGACGAGGTCGTCGTACTCAACGAGGGCAAGGTGGTCGAGCAGGGCCCTGCTCTGGACGTGATCCGTTCGCCCCAGGACGACTACACCCGGCTGCTTCTCGATGCGATCCCGAACCCGTTCGCCGCGGCCCGCTCCTGAGCATTCAGGCCTGCACGGTTCCGTCGACCAGGAACGGTTCGAAGGAGCCGTGCGGCGCCGTACCGTCGGCGTTCATGATCACCTCGGGGGAGTACTGCAGCAGGTACACCTGGCGCAGCTTGTCGGTCAGGTTCGCCCCGCTGCGGTGGATCACGGTGCTCGAGAAGCAGACGATCGACCCGGCCGGGACGATCACCGGCATCCCGGGATCGGAGCCGAAGTAGCAGACCCGGTCACCGGTCTCGATCGTCACGTGCTTGATGTAGGACTTGATGCCCGAGCGGCTGTACGGCAGCAGGTAGACCGACCCGTTCTCCTCGGTCACGTCGTCGAGTGCGATCCAGCAGGTCAGGTACGGCGTGTGGTTCTCGTGGACGTACCCCGAGTCCTGGTGCCAGGCGAACGTGGTGTCGGGATCGCCCGCCTTGATCACGTACTGCTCCCAGAACAGGTAGGCGTTCTCGCCGAGCACCCGGCGGCAGATCTGCTCCATGATCGGTCCGAAGATGAAGCTCCGCAGCTCCGGGCGCTGCTGGTAGATCATGTTGCTGAAGTACCGCTTGCCCTTGGCGTTGATGCCGATCCGGTCGACCCCGGCGGCGTCCATGGCGGCGTCGAGGCGATCGATGGAGAACTGCGCGGCACCGCGCAACAGTTCCAGGTCCTCCGGGCCGATCACGCTCTCCAGGACGAAGTAGCCCTCGTCGGCGTACTGGGACATCTGCTCGTCGCTGACCAGTTGCGAGTTCTCCGTTTGCGTCATGATGATCACTCTGGCAAACCACCAGCAGGCGCCGGAATGCCCGCGGTGGCTGTTCGATGCACGTTCTGGCGCGGAGGTTGACGGTCATGGCCGGTGGGTACCAGCGGATCACGATGTCGGACCAGGAGCCGACGCCGTTCGGCAGAGTCCTGCTGGCCGGCGAGGTGTCCGACGCCGAACCGCTGGTGCCCGGACCGCTGCACGCCTTGCCTGGCACGGTCATCTCACTCGTCACCGCCGGTACCGGCTTCTACCGGCACGCCGATCGGCGCACCGAACCGATCGTCGGACCTTCGCTGACGGTGGTGCTGCCCGGCGAGCAGCACTGGTACGGCACGCACCCAGGCCAGCGCTGGAGCGAATGGTTCGCGGTCGTCGAGGGTCCGGCGTTCGACCTGTTGCGGCAGACCGGCCGACTGACCTGGTCGGGTCCCCGGCCGCTGCCGCGAGGTGTTCGGGAGGCCGACCTGGCGCTACTCCTCCGCAGCGCACCGCCTGGTTCGGGCGCCGAGCAGCAGATCTGGGCACTCGCGACCTGGCTGTCCGGAGCGCTGGCTCCATCCGTAGACGACGAGACAGCCCTCTGGGACCAGGCAGCCCGCCTACTCAGCGAGGACCTACCCCACCGCCTGGAGATGCGCGACGTCGCAGCCCAACTAGACCTCGAGTACGACCGCTTCCGCCGCGCCTTCCGTGACCGCTTCGGCCGATCCCCCCTCGCCTTCCGCAACGACCGCCGCCTCGAGGCAGCAGCAACCTTGCTACGAGCAACCAACCTGACCTGCCGGGAAATAGCCCGCCGCATCGGCTTCTCCGACGAGTTCCACCTCTCCCGCCGCTTCCGCACCCACTACGGCACCTCCCCAACCGGCTACCGATCGTCCCGGGAGTCCTAGCCTGGTGCTACTGAAGGTCTTCCAGATCGAGCTGTACGGCGAACGGCTCGGTGCCGGCGAAGATGCCGGCGACCACCTCGGCGTCGAGGTAGCCGAATTTCTCGGTCAGGTGGCAGGCCAGCAGGGAGACCGGCTCTTGGAGGTCGACGATCCAGTAGTGGGGAATTCCGGCGTCGGCGTACTCGGCGCGCTTGACGACGTTGTCCGTACGGCGTGATCCCGGGGAGACGATCTCGACGACGACGAGAACCTCCGACGCCCGGATCAGCCCGCCCTCGGTGCGGACGCGTCGACGGGCGGAGCGGCGTACGGCGATGACGTCAGGCCGGCGTGAGAAGCCTGGCTGGTCCGGCGGCACGAGCTCCAGATCGATGTCCACGTCGGTGATGACTTCGAGATCCTGCGGCAGTTGAGGCATCAGTTGCAGGGCGATCCGCAGCGCGGCCATGTTGTGGTCCGGGCTGGGGCTCGGCGACATCACGAGATTGCCCTCCATGAGCTCGGACCGGCCGGCATCGTCCTCGCCGAGTGTCGCGTACTCGCCGACGGTGAGCAGATGGGCAGGCGGCAGCGGGACAGCTGTCATCGTCTCCTCCTCATCTCCGGACACCATTGTTCCACGCGTCAGCGCCTTCACCCCGGATCCGGCCCGACACGATCGGTGGCGAAGCTGGGACACTCGTCCGGTCGCGCTCTGTGACTGGGCTGTTTAGGCTGAGTCCGGATTTGGGGGTGACGTGGTCGATCCACGCAGTCAGGCCGTGCTGGTCTTGAGGAACGGCAGCTTCGAGGATCGGACGCGAGACGTCAGCTCCTGGTCGCCGACGGGCAACGGGCAGGTCGTCGTCACATACGGGATGTCGAAGCCGTACACGTACGGGGCCGGCAAGGTACAGATCCTCGGGGTCCGGGAGCGTTTCGTGCCGGGGGACGGGACGCTGATCGAGGTCGACGGCAGCGTATGGGAGAACGCCACCGAGGCCAGTACGTTCGACACGCCCGGTGGCGCCGTGGCGCACATCTTCTATCGCTCGGCCGCGGGCGAAACCTGGATCAGCAAGCGCGTACGACGAGTTCGCGTGGTCGCCAACGCGACGGCCGACCCGGGCATCGCGACCGTCATGGAGTACTGGCGTGCGCTCGTGAGCAGTCTCGGACCCAAGGATCCGATTCGGGAGGTGTACAAGTCGCTGACGTTCGTGCATCCGGAGAGCGTGCTGGCGCAGTACCTGACCGGCGCGCCGATCCAGTCGCGCGAGCTGCCGGTGCCGGTGATCTACCCGTTCCGCTGCAACCTCAGCCAGCGCCAGGCGGTCGAACACGCCTTGACTCACTCGGTGTCGGTCATCGAAGGGCCGCCCGGGACCGGCAAGACCGAGACCATCCTGAACCTCATCGCGAACATCGTCAGGTCCGGTACGGCGACTGTCGGCGTCGTCTCGTTCGGGAACGCCGCCGTCGACAACGTGCGGGAGAAACTCGAGGCCCTCGGCTTCGGTCACGTGATCGCGCGGCTCGGACGCAGGGAGCTGGCGGAGGCGTTCTTCGCCGAACAGGAGCCGCGCAACAGCCGGGTCACGAACCTCCAGCACCAGATCCCGCCTCCGCCGCCGCCCGAACGGCTGAGCGAACTCGACACCCGCCTGCGCCGGCTCCAACAGACAGACCGCGAACGGGCTCGGCTCCGCCAGGAGATCGAGGCATACTCCCTGGAACTCAAGCACTTCGAGAAGCATGTCGCGCCCGGCGACCTGGCGCATCTCGAGCGGCTCCCGCTGCTACGCCGCTCGTCCGGTCGCGTCCTCGACTACCTGGCCGAGACCGCGATGGAAGACGGACATCAGGTGGGCTTCATCGGCCGTGTGCGCAAGTACCTGCGGTACGGGTCCCTGCGCGGACTCGACCCCGGCGACACGGATGTCGTGCTGCGCCTGCAGCGGACGTTCTACGACCGGCGTCTCGCTGAGCTCACTGCGCAACTCGCCCGCATGGACGCCGAGTTGAGCAAGGCGGACTTCGACGGTCTGGTCGAGGAACACGGGCAGCTGTCGGTA
The DNA here is from genome assembly GCF_004331375.1 of Kribbella speibonae. Lineage (NCBI taxonomy): Bacteria > Bacillati > Actinomycetota > Actinomycetes > Propionibacteriales > Kribbellaceae > Kribbella > Kribbella speibonae. The sequence continues at coordinate 705,264 of NZ_SJKC01000003.1, forward strand.
CAGGCGCTGCACGCCGCGCTCGGCGAGCGGTACGCCGGGAAGCGGACGACGTACGAGATCAGCAGCTACACCAGGAAGTTCGGGGACTTCGCGGCCGACTATCCGGTCGTGCTGAGCACCTGCCACTCACTGCGCCGGAACCTCCCGCCCGGGTACCTGCTCGACTACCTGATCATCGACGAGGCGTCGATGGTGGACCTGCTGGCCGCGGGTGCAGTCCTCGGCTCCTGCCGCAACCTGGTCGTGGTCGGCGACCTGAACCAGCTTGAGCCCATCCTCGACCAGCGCGCCACCGGCGTCGTAGCGCCGTACGAGGCCTGCGACTACCGGTTGAGCATTCTCGCCTCGATCGGCCGGGTGTACGCCGACGTGCCGCGGACCCTGCTCCGCGAGCACTACCGCTGCGACCCGGCAATCATCGGCTTCTGCAACAAGGCGTTCTACGACGGCCGGCTGGTCCCTTACACCCGCAGCCAGGGGGAGCGGTCGATGCTCGTCGTACGGACGACCGCCGGCAACCACATGCGACGCGGCTTCTCGAACCAGCGCGAGATCGACGTCATCCTCGAGGAGGTGATGGTCCGCGAGTGCGCCGGCCTGCCGCCGGAACAGATCGGGATCACCTCGCCGTACCGACTGCAGGCGGACAAGCTCACCAACCAGCTCATGGACCCGATCGACGCCGACACGGTGCACCGGTACCAGGGCCGGCAGAAGGACGTCATGATCATGAGCACGGTCCTCGACGAGACGAAAGACGGTCATATCGGGGTCAAGTTCGTCGATGATCCGCACCTGGTCAACGTCGCGGTGTCGCGGGCGGTGCGCAAGTTCGTTCTGGTGACCAACTACGAACGGCTGCCGAGGAGCCGCAACATCCGGGACCTGATCGGCTACATCGACTACCAGGCGCTCGACGCCGGCGTGGTCGACAGCGACATCGTGTCGGTCTTCGACCTGCTGTACCGCGAGTACGACGAACGGCTGCGGGCCTTCGCCGGGCGGCTGCGGAACGAGCAGCGCTGGAAGTCCGAGGACATCATCTGGACGCTGCTGCACGAGATCCTGGCCGAGCCACGCTACCGGCATCTGACCGTGGTCGCGCAGGTGATGCTGCGGAACCTGATGACCGGCGTACCACGGCAGGCCGAGCTCACGGAGGCGCAAGCGAGGTTCCTGGGCCGCACCTCGTCGGTCGATTTCGTCGTCTACAACCGGATCAGCAACCGGCCGGTGCTCGGGGTCGAGGTCGACGGATTCGAGTACCACGAGAACAACCCGGAGCAGCTCGCCCGCGACGCCCTCAAGAACGGCATCTTCGCGGCACACCGGATGCCTCTGCTCCGGCTGCCGACGACCGGGAGCGCGGAGGCAGACCGGATCCGGGCGGCGCTGAATCGGCTGAGCGACACGTGACTCGTCCGGGCCGGTCGACAGGTCCGGTGCAGGGTCAGAGCTGTTGTACGACGTCCCAGTGTTCGACGATCTGGTGGTTTTCGAAGCGCCAGATGTCGACGACGGACTGGGTCGTGCCGGGGGTGGTCATCAGGTAGTGGACTACGACGTGGGTGTCGTCGGCGATGACGCGGTGGAGGGTGAGTTCGGCGGCGGCGACGGGGGCCTGGGCGATGGACTCGATGAAAGCGTCGCGGCCCGAGGGGTTGTTGGGGTTGTGTTCGACGAAGTTCTCGTGCAGGAGCGGGCGGAGCGGTTCGAGGTTGCCGTTGGCGAATTCCTGGAAGGCGTGCAGGGTGAGCTGCTTGATCGTCATGCGTACGACGATCTGCCCCGAGGTGCGGTGCTGTCGATTACATGGCTTGTAATGGAGGGGTGAACGACAGGCCGGTGGGTGAGCTGCTTCGGGAGTGGCGGCGGCGGAGGAAGTTGAGTCAGCTCGACCTGGCGATCCAGGCGGACGTGTCGTCGCGGCACGTGAGCTTCGTGGAGACCGGGCGGACGATGCCGAGCAGTGCGATGGTGTTGCACCTCGCCGAGCAGCTCGCCGTACCGCTGCGGGAACGCAACAGGCTCCTGGTCGCGGCCGGCCACGCGCCCGTGTATCGGCAGACCCCGCCTGACGACCCGGACATGACGCGGGTCCGCGCGGCCCTCGAACAGCTCGTCCGGGCGCACGCGCCGTACCCGGCCGTCGCCGTCGATCGCCGCTGGAACCTGTTGCTGGCGAACGACTCTTTCACCGCGTTCCTCGCCGCCAGCGACAAGAAGTTGCTCACAGCACCGATCAACCTGATGCGCCTCGGCCTGACCCCCGGCGGCCTGGCGATCCGGAACCTGGAACAGGTCCGCGGCTACCTGCTGCCCCGCCTGGCCCGTCAGGCCGCCGCCTCCGGCGACCCCGAACTCCACCAGCTGTACGACGAACTAGTTGCCCAAGGCCCCGTCGACACCACGCCACCGGATCCCGCCGACATCGCCCTCCCGATCCACATCCACCACCGCGGCACCGACCTGACCTTCCTCACCACCATCGCGACCTTCGGCACCGCCTTCGACATCACCCTCGAAGAAGTCGCGGTCGAGACGTACCTGCCCGCGGACGAGCGCACGATGCGGTACTTCACCGGAGCTCGCGGAACGTTCGCCTGAGGTCGTCGGTCCATTCCGTGGGGACCTCCCACGGGATGAAGTGGCCGCCGGTCGGGTGGGCGGTGATGTTGGTGTGGTTGTACCAGGCGGCGCGGTCGCTGGCGAGGAAGTTCTGCACGCGGTCCTCGGGGGTGTGGACGCCGGGTGGGTTCTCGTGGCCGACGAACGTGATGCCGGTCGGGGCCTCGATGATCGGCGTCCGGTCGTGGGACGGCGTCCACGGGTAGCGGTTGTTGTTCGCGTACGTGCGGATCGAGGTGTCGATCGCGTTGCCCGCCCAGTAGATCGTCGCGTGGGTGAGCAGGTCGTCGTCGCTGAACGGCTCGTTCTCCGACCAGCTCAGCCAGCGTTCCATGATCCACGCCAGCATGCCGGCGGGCGAGTCCGCGAGTCCGAAGCCGAGCGTCGTCGGGTGCAGTACGTGTGCCGCGAGATGCGCGGCGAAGCGGCGTTCGAATTGGACGATCCCGTCGTGGATCTCGGGCGGCAGCCCGTCCGGTATCGGCTTGCCGCCACTCAGGTCCCAGCCGCGATCGCCGTTGAAGAAGTCGAGTTTCAGCGCCGACCCGATATGGATCCCGTACAGCTCGTCGGCGTACTTGTGGCCGAGCTGCCCCGTCACCAGCGCACCGACGTCACAGCCGGCCGCGGCGTACTTCGGGAACCCGAGGACGCCCGTCATGAGTTCGTGCCAGACGTCGGCGATCTTCCAGAAGTTCATGTCCGGCCGGGTCGGCGTCGAGAACCCGAACCCGGGCAGCGACGGGACGATCACGTCGAACGCGTCCGCCGGATCACCGCCGTACGCCGCGGGATCGGCGAGCCGGTCGATCACCTTCGACCAGTGCCAGAACGTCCACGGCCAGCCGTGACTCAGGATCAACGGGATCGGCGCCGGCCCGACGCCCGGCCGGCGCAGGAAGTGCACCGGTACGTCGCCGACGTCGACGCGGTAGTGGTCGTACTTGTTGATCGCTTGCTCCGCCGCGCGCCAGTCGAAACCGTCCGCCCAGTACTCGACGAGCGGCTGCAGACGGGTCCGGCGTACACCGTAGAAACCGTCGTCGTTGCCGGCGTCGCGCGGCCACTTCGTCGCGCGCAGACGGCGGCGGAGGTCGTCGAGGACCTCATCCGGTACGGCGATGGGCGTTGGGATCATGGGGTGTCCTCGGCGAGTGCGGTCAGGCGGTGGAGTACGTCGATCGAGCCCGCGAGCACCGCGCGCTCTTCGGGGGTGAGCTGCTCGACGAGCGCGGTCAGCTTCGTGACCCGGTTGGTGTGCCGGGACTGGACGAGCTCCTGGCCGGTGCGGGTGAGTGACAGCAGGCTGGCGCGGCCGTCGGCGGGGTCGGGACGGCGCTGGACGAGCCCGTCCTGCTCGAGCTTCGCGACCAGGCTGGTCAGGGCGGGCTGCTTCAGCTGCTCGGTCGCCAGGAGGTCGGTGAGGCGCAGCGGCCCGCGCCGGTGGAGCGTGTGCAGGACCGAGAGCGCCGAGAAGTTGAGGCGCCGTACCGATGGCAGGCGAATGAAGATCGTGTTGAAGTCCTCGATGACCGTGGTCAGCCGATCCACGTCCACGCCCTCCTCCTTCCGCCGTGGCGGTTGGGCCGACTATATCAATTTTCGATGTAAGTCGGCGGAGGGGGTGGTTAGTTGCTGAGGGCGATCTTGGAGATGGCGAAGCTCGTGGAGCCGGACTTGAACGTGAGCACCGCCGCGGTGGCGCTGTCCGGGAGGTGACCCTTGAACGTCAGCGTGCCCTGTTCGGTACCGCCGGGTGCGATCCGGCTCGGCCAGGCGCTGCGTCCGGGGTCGGCCCTCAGCGCGGTGCCGTCGGCGGCGGTGAACGTCGTACCGTCGATCGGGACCGTGATCGCTTCCTTCGACGTGTTGACCAGCTTGACCTCGACGCGGGTGAAGTGGCTCGTGTACGTGACGTTCTCGACGGTCATCGTGACGCCGGAGCCGGGCTTCGAGACCGGTTTGATCAGGCGATCCTCGCCGGTCTCGTTGCCGGTCAGATAGCCGCCGACGTACTCCGCGCCCGCGGTCAGCGCGAACCCGCCGACCCCGACGCCCACCAGCACCACGGCCACCGCGACCAGCACTGACACGTCCAGACGGCCGGGTCGGTGGTACTTCGGAAGCGCCGCGTCAACCAGCGCGAGCATCATCGCCACCACGAGAGCGATCCCAGGCGCCACCAGCCACCTGAGCACACCGCCGGGCCCGTCGGCCAGGAACGTGACGACCAGATTCACGCCGATCCCCACCAAGACGATCGCCCCGGCCACAACCAGCACCCGCGACAACCGCACAGTCCCCACAGCGTCATCACCCGACGCCCGATCTACCTCGGGCAGCCGATCGTCCAGCTGGTCCCCGCTCGATCCGCGGCGCCCGCCCCCGGAGGCCCGCCGCTCCCGCCCGACCGCGCGCACCCCACCGGCAGCCTGCTCGTCACCCACCCACTCGTCAGCACGTACCCGCTGCTCGCCCCGCGCCCGCTGGTCGGGCCCGTGAGCGGTTGGATCGGGCCAGCCTGCGGATTCGTTCCAGTTCGCTTCCGACTGGTCGATCTGCGCGGAAATCTCCCACGGCGACCGCACCGGCTCCGGATTGTCCGCCGACGGATAAGCCGCCCAAGTCCCACCGTCGCGCCCCCCGTCGTCCCCCACCTCGAACCCAGGAACAACGCCCGCAGCCCCGTACTCCCGACCACCCGGCTCAGCCGCGTACCCATCATCCGCACCGGCTGCGTCACCGCGTTCGTCAGCGGGCGGCGAGACGAACGGATTCGCCGCACCCTCGACCGGCGCAAACGGGCTCGGGTCAGGTGTCGGGTCTGGCTGGGAGGGCTGGTCGGCGGGTGGTTGGTTGGGTGGGGTTGGGGACGCGTGCTCGGCTGATTGGGGTGGTTCGGCGTACGGCGGCTCCGGGGGTGGTGTGGCGGCCTCGGGGACGGCAGGGGCCGGCGGGGGCGCCGGGGATGCCGCGGGGGACTCCTCGGGTGATGTGTCTGTGGGTTTGTGGAAGGTGAGGACCGAGCGGCCGATGTGGATTCGGTCGCCGGTGGTGAGGGCGGTGGGGGCGGTGAGGCGGCGGCCGTTGAGGCCGGTGCCGTTGCGGGACTCGTCGTGGAGGGTCCAGGTGGCGCCGTCGCGGCTCAGGCGGGCGTGGATGCGGGAGATCTGGTCGTCCGCCTGCAGCCGGATGTCGGCGTTGGAGGCGCGGCCGATGGTGATCGTGTCGGTCCCGGCCTGCAGCGTCCACTGCTGTTCGCCGAGCGACAGCACGAATTCGGTTTCCACTCACACCCCAGCCGGCGTCGTCCTGATCGCGATCCGGTCCCGCCGCCGGGGGTTTCGCACCCCGCCGCCGCCAACCCGTCTGCGCGATTCTGCCATTCACACCAGCCCCAGACCACCAGCAGACCCACCCACAACCCTCCGCGCCCGCCCCCTCACGCACCGCCCGCCGCCCCCCGACTTTGTGCACCAGATCCGTACTTTTCGGCGAGCGACGTACGGACGCCGTGCACAAAGTGGCCTTCGAGGCGAGGAACGGCGAGGGTTTGTCAGCGCTTAGTAGTTGTGACAACGCGGTCAGTTGTCATTGTCGTGCCAGCGGCACGACAGCGTCTTGCTCGGGTGGGGGGTGGGACATAGTGTCCGTCCGCGCGATCCATCGGGGCTGGATGGAAAGGGGTCTTCCGGACAGCCGTGCCGAGGGGTAGGCCGGAGGTTCCAGGCGGAGTGGTGCACCGCCTGCAGTCCGGCGAGGCGCAACCCGCCCAGCACCACATCGCGAAGGGACCACATCCATGGTCTTGTTTCAGCGTTCCCGCAAAGTTGCGGTCGTCATCGGGGTGACCAGCCTCGCAGCGGCTGCTCTCGCCGGGTTCGGGTCGTCGGCCGGTGCGGCGACGAGTGCGGCGCCTCCGCCGCGGCCCTCTCAGGCGCAGTCGAAGGCGTTCGCCGCCGACTCCGCCTCGTCACTCGTGGCGGGCAGGCCGAGTGCCCTGCACGCGTCGAAGGACGACAAGTTCACCGCGAAGCCGGTGATCTCGGAGCAGTCCGGTCTGCAGTACGTCCCGTACGAGCGTTCGTACAAGGGTCTCCCGGTCGTCGGTGGTGACTTCGTCGTGGTCACCGACGAGAAGGGCGCCGTGATGTCCACCTCGGTCGCCCAGACCACCGCCGTACCCGAGCTGTCGACGTCCGCGAAGGTGACCCCCGCGGCCGCGAAGGCGACGGCGACCAAGCAGCTGAAGAAGGTCGACTCGTCGACTACCCCGACGCTCGCGGTCTACGCCCTGAACGGCACCCCGAAGCTCGCCTGGCAGTCCCGGGTCAGCGGCAGCAACGGTCACGAGCCGTCGAGCCTGTCGGTGTACGTCGACGCGCAGAGCGGCAAGGTGCTCGGTACCAAGGAGCACGTGATGGCCGGCAACGGTACGGCGGTCTACAGCGGCCCGAACCCGTTGCACCTGGACACCACGCTGTCGGGCAGCACGTACTCGATGAAGGACCCCAGCACCACCAACCTGTCCTGCCAGGACTCGGCGAACAACACCACGTTCTCGGGCCCGGACGACAACTGGGGCAACGGTACGGCGACCAACAAGGAGACCGGCTGCGTCGACGCCCTGTTCGCGGCGCAGACCGAGAAGAAGATGCTGACCGACTGGCTCGGTCGCAACGGGATGGACGGTAACGGCGGCGCCTGGCCGATCCGTGTCGGCCTGAACGACCAGAACGCGTACTACGACGGCACGCAGGTCCAGATCGGCAAGAACACCGCCGGCGGCTGGATCGGCTCGCTGGACGTCGTGGCCCACGAGATGGGTCACGGGATCGACGACCACACGCCGGGCGGGATCTCCGGCAGCGGCACCCAGGAGTTCGTCGCCGACACGTTCGGCGCGGCCACCGAGTACTACAGCAACCAGGGCGCGTCGTACGACCCGCCGGACTTCCTGGTCGGCGAAGAGGTGAACCTGGTCGGCCAGGGCCCGATCCGCAACATGTACAACCCGTCGGCGCTCGGCGACCCGAACTGCTACTCGAGCTCGATCCCGGGCACCGAGGTGCACGCGGCGGCCGGTCCGGGTAACCACTGGTTCTACCTGCTGTCCCAGGGCAGCAACGCGAGCCCGGCGAGCCCGACCTGCAACAGCTCGACCGTGACCGGAATCGGCATCCAGAAGGCGATCCGGATCATGTACAACGCGATGCTGATGAAGACCAGCAGCAGCTCGTACCTGAAGTACCGGACCTGGACGCTGACCGCGGCCAAGAACCTGTACCCGGGCAGCTGCACCGAGTTCAACACCGTGAAGGCGGCCTGGGACGCGGTCAGCGTGCCGGCGCAGACGGCGGACCCGACCTGCTCCACGTCGGGTGGCGTCACGGTCACGAACCCGGGCAACAAGACCGGTACGGTCGGTACGGCGATCTCGTCGTTCACGCTGACCGCGACCGGCGGCACCGCGCCGTACACCTGGTCGGCGACCGGTCTTCCGGCCGGTATCACTCTCGGCTCGTCGACCGGCACCGTGTCCGGTACGCCGACCGCGAGCGGCACGTTCAACGTCACCGCGACGGCGACCGCGAGTGCCGGCGGATCGGGCAGCACGTCGTTCACCTTCACCATCGGCGGCACCGGTGGCTGCTCCGGCCAGAAGCTCGGCAACCCCGGCTTCGAGACCGGTACGGCGGCTCCGTGGTCGGCGTCGGCCGGAGTGATCGACAACAGCACCTCCCAGCCCGCGCGCAGCGGCACCTGGAAGGCCTGGTTGGACGGCTACGGCCAGACGCACACCGACACGCTGAGCCAGTCGGTCGCGATCCCGGCCGGATGCTCGGCGACGCTCTCCTTCTACCTGCACATCGATTCCGCGGAGACGACCTCGTCGACGCAGTACGACAAGCTGACGGTGAAGGCGGGCCCGACCACGCTGGCGACGTACTCGAACCTGAACAAGGCGAGCGGTTACTCGCTCAAGTCGTTCAACCTCTCGTCGTTCGCCGGCCAGACGGTGTCGATCAGCTTCACCGGCACCGAAGACAGCTCCCTGCAGACCTCGTTCGTCATCGACGACACGGGCCTCAACCTGAGCTGATCACCCACTGAATGAACCGGCCGCCACACCCGCGAAGGGTGCGGCGGCCGGCTCACGGTACGGCGGCGCCACGGGGAGCCGCCGTACCTTCAGTTCAAGGTCATGCGCGGTTCGCCGTTCAGCAGGCCGGTGCCGGCGATGGTGCAGGTGCCGCCGCGGTTCTGGGTGTAGGTCTGGCGGACGCAGGAGCGGAGCGCGAGTTGCGCCCAGTAGTTCGGGTGCAGGGATTCCTGGATGTAGTAGTTCGAGCCGACCGTCGTCACGGTGCGGATCTGGTTGATCCACTCGGTCTTGTCGACGGCGGTCGGCTGGGTCCACGAGCTGAGGCCGACCTCCTCGTACAGGCCGACGGTCTTCTCGCACAGGCGGCGCCCGTTGAACGCGGACTGCAGCTCGAGGAGCCGGGCGTTGGACAGACCCGACTGGCCGATCGCGGCCCGGACCGTGGTGTTGATCGTGACGAGCGCGGTGCTGTTCGCCCAGTCGGCGTCCGCGTTCCAGAAGCCGCATCCGCCGACGCTCTGCCGGGTGTAGCCGGTCTGCCCGTACCGGAACCCGCTGGCGGCCGGGATCGGTGACGGATACGTCTGTACGACGAGATTCCACGCGCTGTCGCCGTACCCGGCGTTCCGCATCGCCGTACGGATGTTCTGGAACGCCGCCGCGATCTTGGCACGGACCGCCGTGACGTTGCTGCTGGTGAAGTTCGCGACGACGGACGAGTCGTCGCGGCAGTAGTCCGGGTTCCACGACGGCGAGAGCAGGAAGTCCTGCACGCACTGCGTGACGACCGACGCGAAGTTGAAGTCGTTGCCGCCGATCGACACGACCACTTGCTTGACGTTGTGGGTCGCGGCGAAGGCCTGCAGCATCTTCGCCTGCCCCTGCTTGCCGGCGCCGTCGTCGTAGAAGTCGAGGCCGGGCTTGAAGTCGCTGCCGGTGCCGGTCGTGGTGCGGGCACCCGAGCAGGCCAGGTTCAGTCCGCCGACGCCGCCGCCGACGTACGCCTCGGCGGACAGGCTGCGGTGGCACTTCGGGATCAGTTCGGCGGTGTGCGTCGCGTTGTCGTGGTACGCGTGCGCACCGAGCGCGTCGGCCGGTGCCTCGGAGTCGTTCGAGCTCCCGGCCCACCGGCCGGCCTCGCCCGAGATGTAGGAGTCCCCAACGGTGACGACGTACGGCGTTCCCGATCCGGGACCGTCGGCGTGCGCCGGGGACGCGACCAGGCCGAGCCCGGTCATGGAGAGCACAAGGATCGCTGATACTCGACGACTTCTCGGAATGATCATCCGGAAGGCCTCTCTCGCCGGAGTTCGGTGATCTCAGGACCCCCACCAGATCACCGTCGGCAGAAATGTACTTCCCGGTAACCACGCCCGGTAGACCGAGAGTGCTGACACCTTTGCGCCCTGTCACCACTGTGTCGCGGCTAGTCGGCGAGTTTGAGCTCCTCCGGGTAGCGCTCCGTCCACCACGCGCGCCAGCGGGCCTCGAGCGCGTCCCGGTCGGTGTCGCCGTACACCGACAGGATCGCCATCGTGGCGCCGTCGGGTTTGATATCGCCGGGCGGGATGTGGCTGAGCACGAGCAAACCGTTGCCCCAGGCATCTACCGTGAGGCCGAGCTGATGGTCGGAGCGGTACCAGACCTCGCACTTGACGGCCTCACCGATCAGGTCGAGGTCGAAGGCGTCGCCGGCCGGGATCCGTAGTTCGTGGATGGGGGAGACGGCGCCGGTTCCCGAGTAGAACAGGGTACGGCGCGGCTCGCCGGGGTGCCGTTCGACGGCGAAGCGGAGCTGGTGGAGGAACGTGATCCAGCCCTCGGTGACGTCGTCGTAGTACGCCTCCCACTCGGGGTCGGCGCCGCGCGGTGCGCGAGTCAGCGTGACCCGGGAGCCGCCCTCGACCGGCTCGACCTCGAAGCGGTCGCCGTGGCCGAGGGTCAGCGTCGTACCGTCCTCGGTCGTCTCGGTGAAGTAGATGAGGTCGATCTCCTCCTCCAGGCCACCCTCGGGACCTTCGTACTCCCAGCCGTGCCAGTGCCGGATCTTCTCCTTGTTGCGCAGGGCGTCCCAGACGGCCTCGACCGGAGCCGCGACGGTGACCACGATCTTCATGACTCTCCTTCGGTACGGCGGGGTGCCGGGTGGCCGCCCGCGATCAGCCGGTACGGCCGCCCGTCCGGGCTGTCGAACTCGTCGACCACCTGCTGCATCGCCGCGGTCAACGCGTCAGTGAACCGGTGGATGTCGCCCGGCTCCGCGAACCGCACCTCGGTCTCGAGCGTGAACGTCAGCAGCCGCTTCCCGTCCACGTCGGCCGCGGTCTGCATCCGCGCCACGTCCCGCACCGTCCCCGCGGCGACCTCGACCAGGTGCTCGGCGGCGTACTGGTCCTCAATCTGGGTGAACGCGCGGCCCATGACCCCTGGATCGACGACCAGATCGGCCGCCGCGCGCAGGATCCGCTCGGTGAACCCGCGCCGCTGCCGCTCCTCGACGAGCTCGACCAGGCCGGCCTTCTCCAGCTCGCGCAGGTGGTAGTTCACCCGCTGCCGCGGTAGGTCGAGCGCGGCCGCGAGCTGGGTCGCCGACGACGGCTCCCGCAACAACTCGAGCAACCGCCGCCGAATCGGTGACAACGCCAACCGCACCTTCTCAGGCTCCTCGACGTACCGCAGCATGCCCTCAATCTCCACTTGACAGAAAAATTTGTCAATAGATCGACCCGGAGGATGACACGATGCCGCCATGGGTCCGCAGTTGCCGGTGGGTACGCAGGTGGTGGTCCGGGTCGCGGCGCCCGACGACCGGGGCGGTACGGCGCAGCGCGGGGCGACCGGGCGGGTGGCGGGCGTGACGCCGGACGGCCGCTACACGGTCCGCCTCGTGGACGGCCGGCATACCGTGGCCCGGCGCGATCAGCTCAGCCTGCGGACGGCGTACCAGGACGAAGCGATCGAGCTGGACCAGCCGGACGGCGACCGGCTGGTGCGCGAGCACACGATCTACGCGGCGGTCGTCGGATCGCGGGCGTTCGGGCTCGACACGGAGGAGTCCGACACCGACACGCGTGGCGTGTACGTCGCGCCGACCGAGGCGTTCTGGTCGCTCGGGAAGCCGCCGACGCACGTCGACGGACCGGAGCCGGAATGGTTCTCGTGGGAGGTCGAACGGTTCTGTGAACTCGCCCTGAAGTCGAACCCGAACCTCCTGGAGGTCCTGCACTCACCCCTCGTCGTCCAGCAGACGCCCCTGGGGGCGGAGCTCGTCGGACTCCGTACGGCGTTCCTGTCCCAGCTGGCGTATCAGACGTACTCGGGCTACGTGCTCAGCCAGTTCAAGAAGCTCGAAACGGACTTCCGCCGCGACGGTACGCCGAAGTGGAAGCACGTCATGCACCTGATCCGGTTGCTGCTCTCGGCCCGCGAACTCCTACTCGAAGCAACGCTCGTCGTCGACGTGGGCCCGCACCGCGAACGCCTCCTGGCGGTAAAACGCGGCGACCTCCCCTGGGACGAGGTCGAACGCTGGCGCCTGACCCTCCACGAGGACCTCGACAAAGCCCTCCAGCACACAGTCCTCCCAGCAACACCGGACGTCCCAACCGTCAACAACTGGCTCCGCTCAGTACGAAAGAGAAACCTCAGTGACGCGTGACATGCGGCAGCTCGACTACCCCGAGCTGCGAACCATCATGGGGGAGCAGCCCTATCCGCTGCTCTTCGCCACAGTCTCGGGCGCGCACCTGTACGGCTTCCCGTCCCGCGATTCCGACGTCGACCTCCGCGGCGTACACGTCCTGCCGGCCGCCGAGGTGGTCGGACTGCGGCACGGTCCGGAGACCCTCGACCGCACCTGGTTCGAGAACGAAGCCGAGGTCGACCTGGTAACTCATGACCTGGCCAAGTTCGCGCGGCTGATGCTCCGTCGCAACGGCTACGTCCTCGAACAGGTCCTGTCACCCCTCGTGGTCCTGAGTACGCCGGAACACGCGGAGCTCGTCGAGATGGCGAAGGGGTGCATCACCAAGTGGCACGCGCACCACTACCGCGGGTTCGCGCGTACGCAGTGGGAGTTCTTCGAGAAGAAGCGTGAGCTGAAGCCGCTGCTGTACACGTTCCGGGTGTTGCTGACCGGGATCAACCTGATGCGGACGGGTGTGGTCCAGGCGGATCTGCGTGAGCTACCGGGCGGGCCGTCGTACCTGCCTGAGCTGATGGTCGCGAAGGCGGAGGCGGAGCATGCTCCGCTGGACGGTCCGTCGGAGGAGTTGTTGGCCGAGGATGTCAGCCGGTTGCAGGTCGTCCTCGACGAGGCGGAGGCGGCGAGCAGGCTGCCTGCGCGGCCCACGGCGGAGCCGGGGTTGCATGACTTGCTGGTTCGGGCACGGCTGTCCCGCTAGCGGAGAGCGGTTGCCGGTAGGTCTGTTCTGACATCGGTGACAGGCTTAGGGTATTTACTTAACTTCGTGAAGCATTGACAACGGGGCTGGCGGGGTAAATAGTTTCGTCCTGAAATCAATCAGAAAGCAGAGTGAATCAACAGTGTCGAACATCGAGATTCTGCAGCTTCGCGCCGGTGGTGTCAGCCTGGTGCTCGACTGCTCCGGGCCGGCTCTTCCGTCCGTGCTGCACTGGGGTGCGGATCTGGGCGAGTTGACCGAGAAGGCTCTGCTGGAACTGCGCCGCGGCGCGGGTGCGGTCCAGGACGGGAACGGCCTGGACGAGAACCGTCCGATCGCGATCGTGCCCGAGTACTCGGCCGGCTGGTTCGGCCTCCCGGGCCTGAACGGCCACCGCGACGGGCAGGACTTCTCAGTGAGCTTCACGCTCAGCAGCGTCGCCCGGACCGACAACACCGTGCAGATCGACGCCGTCGACGCCGGGCTCGAACTCCGGCTCACCGTCGAGCTCACGGACTCGGGCCTGGTGCGGACCAAGGCCGACCTGACCAACACCGGCGCAACGCCGTACACGCTCGACGGGCTCTACCTCGCCTTGCCGGTGCCGACCGAGGCGACCGAGCTGCTCGATATGACCGGCCGGCACATCGGTGAGCGGCACCCGCAGCGGCACGCGTTCACGCAGGGCGCCCACATCCGCGACAACCGCCGCGGCCGCACTGGCGCCGACGCCACGCTCCTGCTGCTGGCCGGCACCGAGGGCTTCGGCTTCCGCACCGGCGAGATCTGGGCCGTGCACACCGCCTGGAGCGGCAACCACCGTTCGTACGCCGAGCGCGGCATGAGCGGGTACGGCGTGATCGGCGGCGGCGAACTGCTCCTCCCGGGCGAGGGGCGCCTCCAGCCCGCAGGCACCTACAGCACCCCGTGGATCTACGGTTCGTACGGCGTCGGCCTCGACCAGGTCTCGCACCGCTTCCACGACTTCCTGCGCGCGCGGACCAACCACCCGCAGACCGAGCGCCCCGTCGTACTGAACACCTGGGAGGCCGTGTACTTCGACCTCGACCTGGACAAGCTGAAGTCGCTCGCGGACGCCGCCGCCGAGGTCGGGGCGGAGCGGTTCGTGCTGGACGACGGCTGGTTCCGCGGCCGGCGCGACGACCACGCCGGTCTCGGTGACTGGTACGTCGACGAGGGGATCTGGCCGAAGGGCCTGCACCCGCTCGTCGACCACGTGAAGGGTCTCGGCCTGCAGTTCGGCCTCTGGGTGGAGCCGGAGATGGTGAACCCGGACTCCGACCTGGCCCGCGAGCACCCGGACTGGATCCTCGCCGCCGGCGACCGGATGCCACCGACCGCACGCCACCAGCAGGGACTGAACCTCGGCGTCCCGGCGGCGTACGACTACATCCTCGAGCGGCTGGACAGCATCCTGTCCGAGTACGACATCGCGTACCTGAAGTGGGACCACAACCGCGACTTCGTTGACGGCGGCAACCAGCACACGGGTACGGCGGGTATTCACGAGCAGACCCTGGCTGTGTACCGGTTGATCGACGAGCTGAAGCGCCGGCACCCGGGACTCGAGATCGAGTCCTGCTCGTCGGGTGGCGCCCGCGTGGACCTCGCCATCCTGGAGCGCACCGACCGGATCTGGGGCAGCGACAGCAACGACGCGCTCGAGCGACAGACGATCCAGCGCTACACGCAGCTGCTGCTGCCGCCGGAGCTGATCGGTTGCCACGTCGGCCCGCCGCGGGCCCACACCACAGGCCGCACGCAGACGCTGTCGTTCCGCGCGATCACCGCGCTGTTCGGACACTTCGGTATCGAGTGGGACATCGCCTCGGCCAGCCCTGAGGAGCGCGCGGAGCTCAAGGGATGGGTTGCCCTGCACAAGGAGTTGCGGCCGCTGCTGCACACCGGTCGCGTGATCCGTGCCGACCGCGGTCCCGAGGACGTCCTCGTGCACGGTGTCGTCGCGCAGGACGGTCAGCGTGGCGTGTTCAGCGTCGTACAGACGAAGCAGTCGGTGACGTCGGCCGTCGGGCGGGTTCGGCTGCCCGGCCTCGACCCGCAGCGGACGTACCGGATCAGCAAGGTCGTGACGCCAGGGCCCGCGTCGCGATCCACGGTCTGGTCGGCCGACGGCGGCAGCGTGGAGCTGAACGGCGCCGCCCTCGCCTCGGTCGGAGTACTCATGCCCGCGCAATGGCCCGAGAACGCGATTTTGCTGGACGTGACAGCGATCGGGTAAGCCCACTCGATCGCCGACAGACAAGGAGATCCCCGTGACCGCCACCACCAACGCACCACCTACCAGGAAACGAAGTCACGGGGACTCGGCAGCACCACCAGGGAGACGGCGAAACCTGGGGGACCTGAAGGTCGCGATGATCTTCATCGCCCCGGCGACCCTGGGTTTCGTCGTGTTCTACATCTGGCCGACGCTGCGCGGCGCGTACCTGAGCTTCACCGAGTACAGCCTGCTCGAGGCGCCGAAGTTCAACGGGCTGGCCAACTACGAGCGGATGGTCCAGGACAGCTTCTTCTGGAACGCGCTCGGCGTCACGGTCGAGTACGTCGTGATCAACATCGGGGTGCAGACCGTCCTGGCGGTCGGGATCGCGATGCTGATGTACCGGTTGACCAAGTCGATCACGGTCCGGGCGATCATCCTGGCGCCGTACCTGGTCGCGAACGTGGTCGTCGCGCTCGTCTGGTACTGGATGCTCGACGTCCAGGTCGGCATCGTGAACACGTTCCTCGGCTGGTTCGGGGTCGACCCGGTGGCGTTCTTCGGCGACTCGCACTGGGCGATCCCGACGGTCGCGGGGATCAACGTCTGGCGGCACATGGGGTACACCGCGCTGCTCGTGTTCGCCGGTCTGCAGATGATCCCGAAGTACGTCTACGAGGCCGCCGAGGTGGACGGGTCGACCGAGTGGAAGACGTTCTGGCGGATCACGCTGCCGCTGCTGCGGCCTGTTCTGGTGATGGTCCTGGTGGTCACCATGATCGGGTCGTTCCAGATCTTCGACACGGTCGCCGTGACCACGCAGGGCGGTCCGATCAACGCGACCCGGGTCATCTACTACTACATCTACGAACGGGCGTTCACCCGGTTCGACTTCGGGTACGCGTCGGCGATGGCGCTGGTGCTGTTCGCGATCCTCGCGGTCGTGTCGCTGCTCCAGCTGCGGCTGCTGCGGGCGAAGGAGAGTGATCTCGCATGAGAAAGCTCGGCGTTGGCAGGACCGTCGCCTGGGTGATGCTGTTCATTCTTCTCATCGTCACGCTCTTCCCGTTCTACTGGATGTTGCGGACGGCGTTCTCCGACAACACGCAGCTGCCCGGTCACCCGAATTCGCTGCTGCCGGTGGAGACCACGCTCGGCGCGTTCAAGCGGGTGCTCGGACTGGCATCGATCGAGGAGGCGCAGGCGCAGGGCGGTTCCGGTGCGGCCGTGAACTTCTGGCTGTACCTGCGCAACTCGTTGGTGGTGGCAACCGTCACGACGGTCTGCCAGGTGTTCTTCAGCGCGATGGCGGCGTACGCGTTCGCCCGGCTGCGCTGGCCCGGGCGGGACAAGGTGTTCGCGTTGTTCCTGGCCGCGCTGATGGTGCCGCCGATCTTCACCACGCTGCCGAACTTCGTGCTGATCAAGAACCTCGGGCTGCTGAACAGCTTCGCCGGCATCATCCTGCCGGGCGCGTTCATGACGCCGTTCGCGATCTTCTTCCTGCGGCAGTTCTTCCTCGGCATCAACCGGGAACTCGAGGAGGCGGCGATGATCGACGGCGCCGGGCACCGGCGGATCTTCTTCGGGCTGATCATCCCGATGAGCGCGGCGCCGATCGCGACGCTGGCGATCCTGACCTACATCAACTCGTGGAACGACTACTTCTGGCCGTTGCTCGTCGGTCAGCAGGAAAACGTGCGGGTGCTGACGGTCGCGCTCGGGGTGTTCCGGTCGCAGACGCCGCAGGGCGGACCGGACTGGGCCGGGCTGATGGCGGCGACGCTGATCGCGGCACTGCCGATGATCATCTTGTTCTTGGCGTTCGCCAAGCGGATCACGAACTCCATCGGATTCTCGGGGATCAAATGATGCTCACACGGAGGACCCTGCTGAAGGCAGGGCTGGCGAGTCTCGCCGTACCGGCTGTTGCCGCCTGCAACAACGGGGCCGCGGCGCGGGGTGACGGCGAGATCATCTACTGGTTGTGGGACTCGGCGCAGCTGCCGATGTACACCGAGTGCGCGAAGGTGTTCCACGAACAGAACCCGCAGTACTCGGTGAAGATCGAGCAGTACGGCTGGAACGACTACTGGTCGAAGCTCGTCACCGGGTTCATCTCGGACACCGCGCCGGACGTGTTCACCGGGCACTCGTCGAAGTACCCGCTGTTCGCGGACAAGGGGCAGGTGCTGCCGATCGACGACTACGTTGCCAAGGACAACGTTGATCTGGGCATCTACCAGAAGGGTCTGGCGGATCGCTGGATCGGTGCGGACGGCAAGCGGTACGGCCTGCCGAAGGACTGGGACACCGAGGTCTACTTCTACAACAGCGCGTTCACCGAGGCGGCCGGGATCAGTGCCGAGCAGCTCAACTCGATGACGTGGAACCCGCAGGACGGCGGGACGTTCGAGCAGATCGTCCGCCGGCTGACGGTGGACTCCAAGGACCGTCGCGGCGACCAGCCGGGGTTCGACAAGGACAACATCAAGGTCTACGGGCTCGGGTACGCCGACGCCGGCGGTGGTGACGGGCAGACCAGCTGGAGCTGGTACGCCGCGATCAACGGCTGGAAGTACTCCGAGGGCGAGCCGTGGGGTACGAAGTTCTTCTACGGCGACCCGAAGTTCACCGAGACGATCGGGTGGTGGCGTGGGCTCATCACCAAGGGGTACATGCCGACGTACGCGCAGGCGAAGTCCGGGGTGGACGTGACGACCTCGTTCGGTGCGGGCAAGTACGCGATCACCCCGAACGGCTCCTGGATGCTCGGGACGTACGGGACGCTGAAGCAGGTGAAGACGAAGCTCGCCCGGCTGCCGATCGGGCCGGTCGGCAAGCGGATGTCGATGATGAACGGGCTGGCTGACACCATCTGGGCCGGTACGACGCAGCGGGACGCGTCCTGGGCGTGGGTGAAGTTCCTCGGCTCGCAGACGGCGCAGGACATCGTCGCCAAGGCCGGGGTGGTGTTCCCGGCGGTTGCCGCGAGCATGCCGGCGGCGAAGGCGGCGTTCGCGAAGAGCGGGTGGGACGTCACGCCGTTCCTGGAGCCCGTTGAGGCCGGCGACGTGTTCCCGTACCCGGCCAACCCGAACGCGGCGGACGTGACCGCGGTGATGACACCGGCGATGGAGTCGGTGATGTCGTTCGAGGCCGAACCGGCGTCGCTCGCCAAGGCGAACGACGATGTGAACCAGATCCTCTCCGCGAACACCTGAGGGTTCACCCTGGGGTGACCTACGCCCGGGGGAGTACGTCGTACTGCGTCCAGCGGTGCAGTGTGCTCCTCCGGGGGTAGGGGAGGTGTCGCCGCTGAGGCGACGCGGTGGGAGGGGTCCGAAAGACAGTCTTGGTGACGTTGGAAGAACAACGATCACCGAGGAGTGTCATGAACGACGAGAGGCCGGGCGGATCGATCCGCATCGGCGACAGTGAGCGTGAGGACGCCGTCCGGCGTCTGGGCGAGCATTACGAAGCCGGCCGGCTGAGCGCGGACGAACACTCCGAGCGCGTCGAGCAGGCACTACAGGCCAGGACGGGAGCAGACCTGGACGGCTTGTTCGCCGACCTGCCGGGCGCACACCAAACCACCGAGGGCGCCGCAGCTGCTGGTGCCGGAGCCAACGGCCCGGGCGCTGGAACGGGCGCGGGACCGGGCGGTGCCTGGAGTGGGCCGAGGCGGCCGGCGTGGGCGGCGCGGGGGTTCTTGGGGCGGGTGCCCTTTCCGTTGCTGATTCTGCTGAGCGTGGTCGGAGTACTGGCTTCGATCGGGTGTGTGGCGGGTGGCGGGCATCCGCCGGTCCTGCCGCTGCTGCTGATCGTGGCGGGTGTGCTGATCGTGCGGAAGCGGCGGATGGAGCGGCGCGCATGAGGAACGTGTACCGGATCGTCGGGATGCTGATCGCGGTCGCGGTCGTGCTGCAGGTCGCGTCGATCGCGCTGGCCGGGTTCACGATCGCGAAGGACGCCGACGACGGCACCTCGATCGGCGCCGACTACAGCAACTTCGGACAGAGCTACCACAGCATCGCCGGTTCGGTGATCGCGCTGCTGGCGCTGGTGTTCCTGATCGTGTCGTTCCTGACCGACGTACCGCGTGGGCGCACGCTGGCCGGGATCGTGGTCGGTCTGGTGGTCGTGCAGTTCCTGCTCGCGGTCGTGTCCTTCGGGGTGCCGGCCCTCGGCCTGCTGCACGGCATCAACGGACTCGCGATCGCC
The DNA here is from genome assembly GCF_004331375.1 of Kribbella speibonae. Classification (NCBI taxonomy): domain Bacteria; kingdom Bacillati; phylum Actinomycetota; class Actinomycetes; order Propionibacteriales; family Kribbellaceae; genus Kribbella; species Kribbella speibonae. Next base: position 724,867 of record NZ_SJKC01000003.1, read on the forward strand.
GGTGTGGCGGGTGCGGCCGCCCGGCGCGCCGTCGTACCGAATCAGCCTGTGACCAGTGGCTGACGTCAAGAACCGCCGGCGGGGCCGGCTGGTCGCTCTGGGGGTCACCCTGGCGGTACTCGTACCGCTCGGGTACCTCTGGGCGACCAGCCTGGTCCCGGGGGAGTACAACCCGGCGGAGATGGGGTACGCCGACTACGGCGGCGGACCGTCGATGAATCACGAGCACCACACGATGAGCGGCCTGGACGTCCCGGACCTGACGGGACCGAAGACCGGTACGCCGAACGTGGACGTGACGCTGGTGGCGCGGAAGCAGAAGTTCCAGCTCGCGTCCGGGGAGACGATCGACGGGTACACGGTGAACGGGACATCGCCCGGTCCGCTGATCCGCGCGCGGGTGGGCGACCTGGTGCAGGTCACGTTCGTGAACGAGTCCGTGAAGGACGGCGCCACGCTGCACTGGCACGGGATCGACGTACCGAACGCCGAGGACGGGGTTGCCGGGGTGACGCAGGACGCCGTACCGGTCGGTGGGAAGCACGTGTACCGGTTCAAGGCCGAGCAGGCGGGGACGTACTGGTACCACTCGCATCAGGTGTCGAGCGATGAGGTCAAGGGCGGCCTGTTCGGTCCGATCGTGATCGCACCGGCCACGTCCGGCGAGGTCGTCGCAACGATCCACACGTACGACGGGAAGCGCACGATCAACGGGCGGACCGGGACGGAGCGGGTGGACCTCCCGGCCGGTACGACCGCACGCGTGCGGGTCATCAACACCGACAACGCGATCCTCCGCGTCGGGCTGCTCGGGACGCCGTACAAGGTGGTCGCGGTCGACGGTCGCGACGTGCACGGGCCGACGCCGGTGACGGCCGCGTATGCGCTGCCTGCCGGCGGACGGGTGGATCTCGAGGCGGCGGTGCCGGCCGGCGGGATGCGCTTGGTGGCCGGTACGTCGGCGCTGTCGCTCGGCATCGGGCCGGTCGACCCGCCGAAGGGCGAGTTGCCGGCGGAGACGGTGGATCTGCTGACCTACGGTACGACGGCGCCGACCGGGTTCGACCCGGCGAAGGCGGACCGGAACTTCGAGTACCGGATCGGGCGGCGGCCCGGGTTCCTGGACGGTGTGCCGGGGTTGTGGTGGACGATCAACGGCCACAAGTTCCCCGACGTACCGATGTTCATGGTCGCCGAGGGGGACGTGGTCCGGATGAAGATCTCCAACACCAGCGGTCAGGCGCACCCCATGCACCTGCACGGCCACCACGCCGTCGTCCTGTCCCGCAACGGCGTCGCGGCGACAGGCTCACCATGGTGGGTCGACACCCTCGAGGTCGGCAACAAGGAGACCTACGAGATCGCCTTCGTCGCCGACAACCCCGGCCTCTGGATGGACCACTGCCACAACCTCCCCCACGCCTCCGAAGGCCTCATGACCCACCTCATGTACGAGGGCGTCACCACCCCGTACCGAGTAGGCGGCGACTCCCACAACGAACCGGAGTAGCTGCAGCTCGACAGTACGTATATGTGCACTTCCCAAACGCCCACGCTCAGTCAGGCCGCCGCAGCGGCGCAGTGGGGCTATACGTACTGTCCAGCTGCAGATCAGCCGGTGGAACCGGTTCATGGCGGTCGGCGTCAATGGCTCATGATGTGGCGATGAGCAGCCTCGACGACGACCTCCTCGGCCGTCAGCAGGTGCTGTTGCTCGTGTTCTTCGTCGCGGTCGGCGGTGGGCTGTACATCGTCGGGTGGTTCACTCGCCCGAGCTTCCTGTACGACAACCCGCTCGTCTGCGCCGCGATCGCGGGCGGGGCGTGCTACCCCGCCCGCTGGCTCGCCGAGCTGTTTCCGTGGTGGAAGCGCCTCGGAGAGCCCAGCGAAAGCACTGAGGACCGCCGCGAGCGCGCCCGTCAACGCGACCTGGCCGAAGCCAGGGAGACGGCTGCTCTTCGCCGGTCTGAGGGCGTCGACGGCAAGCACCGGCGGGTGGGGCGTCGGCGGATCGGGCTCGGTGAGGTGCTGATCAGGGCCGTCCGGGTGCTCGTCGGTGTGCCGATCGCGCTCGGCTCGCTCGCGATCCTGCCGTTGGGGATCTCGGCCGGCCACTACAATCAACGACTGGTCGCTGACGGGCCGGTCCTGCAGGCCGTGGTCGTCTCGGTCGAGGAAGACAAGTGGTCGAAGTACCACGATGTGACCGTGAAGGTGGCAGATCCGGCGGGCGGGGCTCCGGTCGAGGTGGACGGCGGCAACGACCTGGATCCGGTGCCCGCGGTCGGGGACCGGATCGACGTGGTCGACGACCCGGAGAACCCGGAGTACGTGGTCGCGGTGGCCGTCGACTGGTCGACGCCGTGGTGGGCCTGGCCGCTCGGCGTCGTCATCACCCTGCTGTGCCTGGGGATGGGCCTGGCGATCGCGTTCGGCTGACCTAGGAGGCCTCTTGGTCGTCGAGGTGCAGGGTCTGTGCGCGGTGTAGGGCGGCGATGCGTTCGCAGGCGGCGGTGATGGCGGCCCGCTGCGAGTCGTACGACCCCCACCAGAGCGGGTTGTCCGGCTGGGGGTCGTGCTCGTCGCCGACGTCGGCGTACCACTCACCGGCCGCCCGGAACACCCGCGCGTGCAGGTGGATCTCTGTTCCCAGCTCGTTCACCGCACCACTCCTGGAGTGAGACCGTGTACGTCTCCAGGATGAAACGGCATCCGCGCGGAACGGACGAACGACACGCGTATTCAGGTCACCAGGACCGTGATGCGCTGGGCGGTGTTGTTGCTGAAGCCGCCGCGGTTCCACGGCGCCTCGATGGGTTGTTCGCGACCGCTGGCGTCGTACGCGCGGACGGTGAGGACGTGCTCGCCCGGTGTCGCCTCCCAGTCGAAGGCGAAGGCCCGCCAGGCGAGCTCGTCGTCGTCGTTGCTGGGGGCACCCAACTTCGCCTCGTGCCAGTTCACGCCCGCGTCGGTGCTGACCTCGACCCGCTCGATCGGCGCCCACCCGGACCAGGCCCGGCCGAACAGCGGAACGGTGCCCGCGGCAACGAAGCGGTGGCGGCTCATGAAGTCCGGGAAACCGGGCGGCACGAGCAGCGCCCGCGGCTCGATCCGGGTGACCGCGACGCCTTGGTCGTCGGCGTCCGTGCGGATCCGGTACGCCACCGCGTTCTGGAACCCCTCGAACGCGTGGTCGATCACCTCGATCGACCGCAGCCACTTCACACTCGCCATCCCGTACCAGCCCGGTACGACGAGACGCAGCGGGTACCCGTGCTGCGGCGGCAAGGGCGCTCCGTTCATCTCCCAGGCGATGAGCGCGCCGGAGTCGATCGCCTCCTCCACCGACAACCCACGCTGGTAGTCCTGCTCGACACCGCGCTCCACACCGTGATCCGCGCCGGTGAACACCACATCCACGGCGTCGGAGCGCAGCCCGGCGAGCCGAAGCAGATCAGCCAGCAGCACGCCCGTCCACTCCGCCGTACCGACCGCCTCCGACAACCACGGCTGACTGATCGGTCGCGGCTGCAGCGTCGCGCGGCCGTTGCCGGCGCACTCCAACGTGACCCGGACGGTACGTCGTCCCATCGCGCGCAGCTCGGTCAGCCCGAACGTGAGCGGTTGCTCGACGCATCCGTCCACGGTGAGCAGCCAGTCGCCCGCATTCGTTGCCGGGATGTCGTAATGCACCAGCACGTAGTGCAGTCCTGGCGGCGTCACGTCGTACCTCAGGCCCTCCAGTGGCATCCCGTGGTTCCGGGCCGCCAGCTGCAGCTCGTCGGCCGTGATCCCCTCGCCCGTGTCCGCCAACCGACCCCGCACACTGAAACTCTCGATCGACATCGCAGATCCCCCCTCCCTGGGACAACTAACCCTAGAGGTAGAGACCGGCTACAACCACCCGTTGTCGAGGGCGATGCGCGCGGCTTCGGCCCGGGTCCGGGCGCCGGTCTTGCCGATGGCGGCGGAGAGGTGGTTGCGGACGGTGCCTTCGGACAGGTGCAGTTCCTTGGCGATGTCGGCGACGGTGCCTCCCTCCCGGGCGGCCCGCAGTACGTCGGACTCGCGGCCCGTCAACGGGCTGGTACCGGCCACCAGGGTCTCGGCGGCGAGCGACGGGTCGACCACCCGGAGCCCTTGGTGCACCCGCCGTACGGCGTCCGCCAGCTGGGTCGCGGGGGTGTCCTTGACGACGAACCCGGCCGCGCCGGCCTCCATCGCGCGGCGCAGGTACCCGGGGCGGCCGAACGTGGTCACCATCAGCACCCGCACCCCCGGGACGGCGGTCCGCAGCGCGGCGGCCGCCTCGATACCGTCCAGCCCGGGCATCTCCACGTCGAGGAGCGCGACGTCGGGCCGGGCGCTCTTCGCGGCGTCGATCACCTCGTCGCCGCGACCGACCTCGGACACGACCTCCAGGTCGGGCTCCAGGTCGAGCAACGCGGCAAGCGCCCCGCGCACCAGCGCCTGGTCGTCAGCGAGCAACAGTCGGATCGTCACAGCCCCATCCTCACAGGCCGACCTTGACGGCCAGGCGGAACCCGCCGCCGGGAGCCTCGCCGACCTGTACGTTCGCGTCGGCCTGGTCGGCCCGTTCCCGCAGCCCGACCAGCCCGTGCCCCGACGCGCCGCCGCCCGGTGTCGGTCCGAGGCCGTCGTCGAGTACTTCGATCTGCGCCGCCGTGATCCGGATCGTGCAGCGCTTCGCGCCGGAGTGCCGTACGACGTTCGTCACGCCCTCCCGCACCACCCAGGCGAACAGCTCGCGGTTCTCCTCCGGGACCTCGTCGACCGTGGTCGGCAGATCCGCCTTGATCTCGGCGGCCTGCAGCGCGGCCCGCGCCGAGACGAGCTCACCGGCCAGGCTCAGCTCCCGGTACCCGGCGACCGCGGCCCGGACATCGGCCAGCGCGGCCCGGGCCAGGCTCTCGACGTCCGCGACCTCGGCGGCCGCCCGCGCCGGATTCGCCTCGATCAGCTTCCCGGCCAGCTCCGCCTTCACCGTAATGACGGTGAGCGAGTGGCCGAGGATGTCGTGCAGGTCGCGGGCGAACCGGTTCCGCTCCTCCTGCACCGCCAGCTCCGCCATGTCCTTGCGGGCCGCGTTCAGCTCGATACTGCGCTGGATCGCCCGTCGCATCCCGAACACGGCCAGGGCGCCGAGGAAGATCGCGAACCCGAAGCTGCCGTTGTCGGTCCAGCCCGGCACCACCCGCATCGCCAGCTCGACGCCGCCGAGCAGCAGTACGACGACGCCGATCGCGATCCGGAGGTCGAGCGCCATCATCGCGACTGCCGAGATGTACACCAGGCAGGTCAGCGCCTGCTGACCCGCCGACGGCAGCAGCAGCAGGCTCAGGGCGAGCATCCCGGCCAGGTACGCCAGGCGCTGCCAGGTCGGCATCCCCCGGGCGCCGAGGCCGACCCAGCGGATCCACCCGAAGAACCCGAGGTACGCGAGCGCGAAGAGGGCGAGCGTGACCAGACCGAGGACCCGGGTCGTGCCGTCCCGGTGGATGATCTCCTCGAACGGCTGGTTCAGGTAGAACAACCAGACCCCGGCGGCCAGCCAGCCCCACCGCCCAGGTCCTGGGCGGCCGCCGCGCTCGGCGAGCGCGTCCATCAGGGTCGGCGAAGTCTTCACGGTGGTCACGCTATCGCCCGGATCTTCGGCCACGGATGTTTCAGTCACGGATGTTTCCGCCACGGGACGGTTCAGGCGCGGGCGGTGTCGGCGCGGTACCGGCGGAGCCCGATCATCCCGAGCACGACCGTCCAGCCGATCACCACCAGCAGTGCGTGGGTGTCGACACCGCCCGCCGTCAGCGCACTCCTGGACGTCTGACCGGTCCAGTACGCCGGCGTGAGCTGGGCGATGTGCTTCATGACCGACGGCATCTGGTCGACCGGCAGCCACAGACCGCCGAAGGCCGCGATCAGCATCGTGGTCAGACCGGTGATCGGCTGCACGCTGTCCGGCTTCGCGATGTACCCGATGACCAGCCCGATCGCCGCGAACGGCAGCGCGCCGAGCCACGACACGAGCGCGACCGTCAGCCACTGCGTGGCGCTCAGGTGCACGTGCCCGAAGGTCATGCCGCACAGGAACACCACGATCAGCGGCGGCACCGCCAGCAGCAGGCTCAGGATGACCTTGTTCACGACGTACGCCTGCGGCTTCAGCGGGGTGAGTCGCAGCGTCCGGTTCCAGCCGCCGTCGCGTTCGGCCGCGATCACGCCGCCGCTGCTCATCGCCGCGGACATCGAGCCGAACATCGCCATACTGACCATCACGTACGCGATCGCGGAGATCCCGGCCTCGTTGGCGTCCTGCGGCAACGTCATACCGAAGATCAGGAACAGCACCAGCGGCATCAGGATCGAGAAGATCAGCACCCGCCGGTTCCGCAGCGTGCGGCGGATGTCGAAGATCAGGTAGTCGCGGTTCATGCCAGGCTCTCCTCTTGTGCGCTGATGGCCAGTACGGCGTCCTCGAGGTCGGCCGAGGTGACCTCGATGTCGTGGGCCCCGGTGTTGCCCAGCAGATGCCGCAGGGTGTTGTCGGAGTCGGCGCACTGCAGCAGGACCACGTCGCCACGGGTCTCCACGTTCCGTACGCCGGGCAGCGCCGCGAGCGCCGCCAGATCGGCGCCGGGAATCGTGGCGCGGATGGTCCGGCCGGACACGCTCGCCTTGATCTGCGCGGCGGTGCCGTCGGCAACGACCTTGCCGTTGCGCATCAGCACCACGCGGTCGGCGTACGCATCCGCCTCTTCCAGGTAATGGGTCGCGAACAGGACCGTGCGGCCACGAGCCGTCTCGGCGTGCATCGACGCCCAGAAGTCGCGGCGGGACTCGACGTCCATACCGGTCGTCGGCTCGTCCAGCACGATCAGATCGGGCTGCGGGATGATCGCCATCGCGAACCGCACCCGCTGCTTCTGACCGCCGGACAGGCCCTTCATGGTCCGCTTGGTGAGGTCGGCGATCCCGGCCCGCTCGAGGGCCTCCTCGACCGGCATCGGGTCGTGGTGCAGGCCGGCCACCAGGTTCAGGAGTTCGCCGACCTTGGCGTCCTCGATGATCCCGCCGCTCTGCAGCATCACGCCGACCTGCCCGTGGGCGATCGCGTCGGTCGGCGTACCGCCGTACACCTGAACCGTGCCCTGGTCCGGCTTCACCAGCCCGAGCAGCATCTCGATCGTGGTCGACTTCCCGGCGCCGTTCGGCCCCAGTAACGCCACCACCTCACCGGCCCGGATGGACAGATCCACCCCGGCGACGGCCTGCACCTCCGCATACTTCTTGGTCACACCTCGCAGGCTGACCGCAGTCGTTGTCGTCATACCCAAGAGCTTCGCGAAGAACGCCGGGGGAGGCCTCGATCGGCCGTCACCACCCGTCCATGACATCCGTCAGCCCGCTCTCAGGGTCGGACCTCAGGGTTGTTCGGCGGGCTTGGGGGTTGTCAACTGGTGGTTGTGAGGGAGGAGTGGGATGGCGACGTTGACGGTGTGGAAGTTCGAGACCTGGGACGGGGCCAACCAGGCGATCGGGACTCTGGAGAGTCTGGCGAAGCAGAAACTGATCAAGATCCATGACGCGGCGTCGGTGTCGTGGCAGCCGGAGAAGCGGCGGCCGCGGACCCGGCAGGTGCGGAACATGACGGGACCGGGAGCGGTCGGCGGGATGTTCTGGGGGATGTTGTTCGGGACGATCTTCCTGATGCCCTGGGCAGGAGCCGCGATCGGCGCGGCGGCCGGGGCGGTGGCGGGTTCCCTGATCGACGTCGGGATCGACGACGACTTCATCAAGGAGGTCCGTCGGCAGGTGACGCCTGGTACGTCGGCGTTGTTCCTGCTGTCCAGCGAGGAAGTGACCGATCAGGTACGCGCGACCTTCCAGCGCACCCGTCTGCGCGCCAAGCTGATCCACACCGACCTGACCGACGACCAGGAAGCAGCCATCCACGAGCTGTTCGGGGACTGACTGCTCTACTGTTTCGCGAAGTCCAGGGCGTGCAGCCAGTCCTCTTCGAGGAGATCGTGGGTGCCGGGGCGGAGGTGGTAGCCGATGCCGTTCGGGCCGAAGGCCGGCTGGGCGGCGACGACGGCCAGGTACTCGCCGACCGGGTCGGCCCACGCGTCGTCCTCGGCGCTGGTGATGTACACGCGGCGCGGGGCGATGCTCGCCAGCAGTTGATCCTGGTCGACGGGCAGTTCGCTCTCGCGGCCGGCGTACGACGAGAACGATGGGACGAACCAGTGCGGGAATCGGCTGGTGATCGCGGCGATGTCCTCCCCGCCTGGGTGCCGGAACAGCGCCGCACCGCAGCAGCCGGAGCCGTTCGCGACCGTGACCGCGAACCGCTCGTCCTGCGCACCGGCCCATAGTGCGGCCTTCCCCAGCCGGGAGTGCCCGAGCACGACCGCGTTCGCCGGATCCACCCCGTCGATACCTCCCGCGATGTCGAGAAGCCGGGTCAGCCCCCACGCCCACGCGGCCACCGCGCCCCAGCTCCCAGCCTCGAACAGTGTGCGAACACCACCGTGCGCGTTCGGATCGTCCGGCTCGATCTGCTGGTAGTCGACCGTGAGTACGGCGTACCCGGCCTCCAGCACCGACGCGGGTGGCGCGTCGTCGGCCTTGAACGTGAGCGCGACGACGAGGGGCGCGGGGTGCTGCGGGCTCGCACCGGCGGGCAGATGGGTGGTGGTGTCGAGCTCGAGATCGCCCAGCGGGCAGGTGATCACGGCGCGATGGTGCAGCCGATCGAACGCGCCGCTGTCCCGCGAACGCAGTACCAGGTCGGTCAGCTCGCCACCCACCGGTGTCGAGCCGTAGATCGTGCGCGCGAACTCACCGACGACATCGGGCCCAGCCGACGGCAGCGGTGGTACGACGGCGCGCTGCCACGCCTCAGGAAGCTCCACGAAGCACGTAGCTTAGCCCTGGAAATCGGTTGACCGTACGGCGTCCGGGTGTGAGGGTCGCGCCGTGACGGGTGTTCCGAAGCTGCATGACGACGAGGTGGACATCGACTCCGCGGTGGTGGAGCGATTGCTGGCGGAGCAGTTCCCGCGCTGGGCAGGGCTGCCGGCGCGGGTGATCGAGCGGTCGGGGACCGACAACGTGACCTTCCGCGTGGGCGACGACCTGTCCGTTCGCCTGCCGCGGACGTCGCGGAACCAGGGCCAGGTCGAGATGGACCTGGCCTGGATGCCCCGCCTCGCGCCGCACGTCTCGCTGCCGATCCCGGAACCCCTGGAACTCGGCCGGCCCTCGGAGGTCTATCCCTTCACCTGGGGCGTCTACCGCTGGTTGCCAGGGGCACCGTTCGTCCCATCGGCAGACGACACGCAGGCGGCCCACGACCTGGCTCGTTTCGTGCGCACCCTACGAGAAGTCGACACGACCGGCGCACCGGTCCCCGACGACGACCCGTTCAGCCGCGGTACGCCGCTGGCGCCGCGCGACGCCATGTTCCGCGAAGCGCTGGACGAGCTACGGGATCACTTCGACACCGCGCGCGTGCTGGCCGCCTGGGAGGAGTCCTTGGCAGCCGACACCTGGGACGGCACGCCGACGTGGATCCACGGCGACCTCATGTCGGGCAACCTGTTGGTTGCTGACGGCAAGCTCTCGGCCGTGATCGACTTCGCCACGGCCCGTGCCGCCGACCCCGCCGGCGACGTACTCCCGGCCTGGTGGATCTTCGAAGGCGCATCCCGCAAGGCCTACCGCGAAGCCCTGGAGGTCGACGAATCCACCTGGCTCCGCGCCCGCGGCTGGGCCCTGTCTCTCGTACTCATCGCCATCCCGTACTACATGGGCCGTTTCCCCGAAACCCTCCCCAACGGCCAGGCCACAGTCACCGACATCCTCAATGAGTAAGGGTGGGCCGGTAGATGAGTTCTTGGGTGTGGCCGTCGAGGGTGTGGGTCTCGATCAGTTCCAGGTCGAGGTCGGCTGCGTCCTCGAAGATCCGCCCGAGTCCGGACTGGCCGGTGACGACGGGGAAGACCGTGACCTGGATGCGGTCGACCAGGCCGGCGGCCAGGAGGGCGCGGTTCAGGGTGAGGCTGCCGTGGGAGCGGAGCGGCACGTCCGACTCCTTCTTCAGGCGGCGATGGCCTCGACGGGGTCGCCGTTCAGGATGGTGGCGTCCGGCCAGTCGAGGGTTTCGTCGAGGGTGTTCGACACCACCGTCGTCGGCAGGTTCCACATCCGGGTGACCCACGGGTCGAGTACTTCGGGGTGCTCGGCGACCGAGGCGAGCATCCCCGCCATCCCGCGGAAGGTGTTGGCTCCGAGGACCAGTCGCTGCGGTTCGCCGAACTGGCCGAGGCGGTGTTCGAGAAACTCCGGACCTTGCTTCCCGAAGTAGCCACCGAACGACGTGCTGTTCGAGTAGCCGTCGAGGCTCGAGAAGATGTCGAAGGTGAAGCTGGCGGTCACTGTGTTCTCCCCTGGTTTGGTGGGCTCTCACCACTACTACGACCACCTCGTCCCCGATCCGGCACCTTCCCACCTCAGATGTCGTAGATGAGGTGGGTTACGCCGATACCGGCGATGGTTCGGGGGTCGGCGAAGGTGTGCTGGGTGGTGAGCCCTTCGAGCATGGGGGTGCCGGAGCCGAGGGTGACGGGGACCAGGTCGAGGCGGAGCTCGGTGAGGAGGCCGGCGTCCAGGGCCTGGACGACCGTCGTGCCGGGGCCGACGCCGACGTCGAGGGTGCCGGCGGCGGACTGTGCCTGGGCGATGGCTGAGGCGATGCCGTCGGTGACGAAGGTGTAGGGCGTGTCGGTGTCGACCCAGTCGGTGGGCGGTTCGTGGGTGACGACGAAGACGGGTTTGCCGAGGGGGTGTGAGCCGTTCCAGCCGTTGGTGGCATCGAAGAGTCGGCGGCCGATGACGAGTGCGCCGGTGCCTTCGAGCAGGTCGCGCAGGTAGGCGGCGGTGGCTGCGTTCGTGCGGTAGGTCAGTCGGTCAGGCTGGCTGGTCGGGGTCTCCACCGTTCCCGCGGTACACCAGGCGAACAGGCGGTCGAAGCCGGTTCCGTTGGGGCCGGCGATGAAGCCGTCCAGCGAGACCGACGCCTGCGCGTACACCTTGGACATCCGGGCATCCTTTCGTCGAGTTGCCGGGTACGTCGGAGTCGCGGGGCGATCCTCGACACGGTGACCTTCAGGTGCGTCAGGTGGTCTTGAGGGTGTGGAGGCCCTGCCAGAGGAGGTCCTGGAGGGTGCGTGCCACTTTCTCGGGAGTGGGTGGCGTGGCAGCGCGGGTGCGCCAGATGGCCAGGCGTTCGGTGGCGCCGGAGATGCTTTGGGCAACGATCTGGACCTCGTCGTCGTCGACCGGGCGGCCGGCGGGGAGGTTCATCCGGACCATCGTGGCGATCAGTTCGATGAAGGCCGCGCGGACCTCGTCGGTGGCCTCCGCGGCCGGTCCGACGCTCAGCATGCCCTCGTCGACCAGGACGGACCAGGCCTGCGGGTGTTCGTCGAGGAAACGGAACCAGGCCAGGAATCCGGCGTACAGGGCGTCCTCGGCGTTCGGCGCGGCCATCACCGCGTCGGCGACGGTGTCCAGCAGTTGGCCGCGGAGGCGGGCCAGGCAGGCGAGGAACAGCCCGTCCTTGGAGCCGTAGTACTGGTAGATCAGCGGTTTCGACACCCCGACCTTCGCGGCGACGTCGTCCATCGACGTGCCCTGGTAGCCGCGCTCACCGAAGATCTGCTCGGCCGCTTCCAGGATTTCGCGCTCCCGGGCCGCGCGATCACGGCGACGCTTCGGTGGCTGTTCAGTGGTCGACGTCACTTGCGCAGTCTAACTGACTCCGAGTAACTTACTGGGAGTAAGTTCTGACGACGGCTGGAGAACCTGATGGGCGAGCGGCATCGGATCGTGGTGATCGGCACCGGGTTCGCGGGGATCGGCATGGCGGTCCGGCTGAAGCAGGCCGGGTACGACGATTTCGTCGTCCTGGAGCGCGCCGAGGACGTCGGCGGCACCTGGCGCGACAACACGTACCCGGGCTGCCGATGCGACGTGCCGTCGCACCTCTACTCGTTCTCGTTCGCCCCGAACCCCGACTGGTCGTCGACGTTCTCGCCGCAGCCCGAGATCGAGGACTACCTGCGCAAGGTCACCGATTCGTACGGCGTCCGTCCGCACATCCGCTTCGGTCACGCGGTCGAGTCGGCGCGCTGGGAGGACGGCACGTGGCTGATCACCACGAATCAGCAGACGTTCACGGCCGACATCGTGCTGTCCGGGATGGGTCCGCTGGCGGAACCGTCGTACCCGAAGCTTCCCGGGATCGAGGACTTCGAGGGTGAGGTCTTCCACTCCGCGCGCTGGAACCACGACCTGAACCTCAGCGGTCGCAAGGTCGCCGTGATCGGCACCGGCGCGTCGGCGATCCAGTTCGTGCCGGCCATCCAGCCCGAGGTCGAGGAACTGCACCTGTTCCAGCGGACGCCGCCGTGGGTGATGCCGCGGCCCGACCGCACGATCACCGCGGCGGAGAAGGCGATCTACCGGCGCTTCCCGCTGGTGCAGAAGGCGGTTCGGGCCGGGATCTACTGGGGCCGCGAGTCGATGGTGCTCGGGTTCGCCAAGCTGCCCGCGATCATGAAGCAGGCGCAGAAGGTCGCCGAGAAGCATCTGCAGCACCAGGTTCGCGACCCGCTACTGCGGGCCAAGTTGACGCCGGACTTCACCCTCGGCTGCAAGCGCGTGCTGATCTCCGACGACTACTACCCGGCGCTCGCGCGGCCGAATGTCGAGGTCGTCACCGACGGCATCGCCGAGGTGACGCCGACCGGGATCGTCACCACCGAGGGTGTGAAGCACGAGGTCGACACGATCGTTTACGGCACCGGTTTCAAGGTCACCGACCTGCCGGTGATGGACATGGTGCACGGGCGCGACGGTGTCTCGCTGCGCGAGGCCTGGGCCGACGGGATGGAGGCCCACCTTGGTACGGCGATCGCCGGCTTCCCGAACTTCTTCATGCTGATCGGCCCGAACACCGGCCTCGGGCACAGCTCGATGGTGTTCATGATCGAGTCCCAGATCGCGTACATCCTCGACGCGCTGAAGACCATGGACGCCCAGGGGTTGCGCGAGGTCGAGGTACGGCGGGACGTGCAGCGGGCGTTCGTCGACGGGGTCCACTCGTCGATGCGGAACACGATCTGGACCCGCGGCGGCTGCACCAGCTGGTACCTGGACTCGGAGGGCCGCAACACGACCCTCTGGCCGTCGTTCACGTTCCGGTTCCGGCAGCTCACCCGGCGCTTCGATCCCTCCGAATATCAGACGCTCGCTATGTGACATCGAGCGTGTTACATTCGATCGGTCGGATAGTCCGGGTGATCGGAGTGCGCGGTGCTGCCACTGCATGGGATCGGTGGTCGCGGGGACCTGCCGGTGCCGTTGTGGCTCGCGATCTACTCCGCCGGCGCCGCGGTCGCGGTGTCGTTCTTCGCGCTCGCCGCGTTCTGGTCGCGCCCGCGGTTCGAAAGCGTCGCGGGCCGCCCGCTCGAGTTCCTGACCCGGATCGTCGACCATCCAGCGACGCGCGTCGTACTGAAACTGGCTGGGCTAGCAGCGCTGGCACTCCTGCTCGGGGCCGCCTGGTTCGGTAACCCCGAGCCGTCCCTCAACCCGGCGCCGACCTGGCTGTACGTGTGGATCTGGGTCGGCATCATCCCGCTCTCGCTGCTCTGCGGACCGATCTGGCGGCTCGCGAACCCGTTGCGGACGATCGCGGGCCTGGTCCGGCGTACGTCGTACCGGCGACTCCCCGACGGCATCGCGTACTGGCCCGCGGTGGCCGGTCTGGCCGGGTTCCTCTGGCTCGAACTGGTGTACCCGGACGGCTCCGATCCGCGCGTGGTCGCGATCTTCGCCACGACGTACGCCGTCCTGAATGTTGCCGCAGGCATCGTTTACGGTCCGTCCTGGTTCGCGATCGGGGACAGCTTCGAGGTGTACGCCGAGACGCTCGCCCGACTCAGCCCGCTCGGCCGCGGCGCCGACGGTCGGCTCGAACTGCGGAACCCGCTCGCCGGACTGGCGACGACACCGCAACAACCGGGCCTCGTCGGACTGCTGTGTCTGCTGCTCGGGTCGACGGCCTTCGACGGACTCTCCCGGTGGTCGGTGTGGACCCGGCTGACGGGTGGACTCGACCGCATCCCGGCGTACACCGTGGGGTTGATCGCCGCGGTCGCGATCGTCACCGCCCTGTTCCTGCTGGCCGGGCGGACGACCGGCGCGGCGCAGATCCGGCCGGGAGCGGTCGGGGACGCCGGATTGCCAGGCGCCTTCGTGCATTCGCTGGTGCCGATCGCGATCGGGTACGCCGTCGCGCACTACTTCTCGTTCGCGATGTTCCAGGGCCAGGAGGGCTGGTTGCTCGCGACCGACCCGTTCGGGCGCGGCTGGGACCTGCTCGGCACGAGCGGGACGCGGATCGACTACGCGTTCCTCGGGACCGGGCTGATCGCGGGGGTCCAGATCGGTGCGATCGTGCTCGGACACGTACTTGGGGTCGTGTCCGCGCACGATCGCGCTGCCGACCTGTTCCGGCGCCGGCAGCTGCGCAGGGCGCAGTACCCGATGCTGGCCGCGATGGTCGCGTTCACAGCCGGCGGCATCGCGCTGGTGACGGCCTCATGATCACCCTGCACATGGGCGGAGTCCCCGAGACCGCGATGGTCCTCGGCCCGATCCTCCTGATCCTCGCCTTCCTCCGCATCGCCCGCCGCCACGAAGCCACCCTCCCGGACGACGAGGACGACTGGGACGCCGATCTAGGTGATCTTCCCGATCGGCGCGACCTCAGCAAGAAGTAGGAGACATAGTGAGGCCCGGCAAACCCCCTGCGGTTCGCCGGGCCTCCCCGTTCCCCGTTGGTTCTAGGCGGCCAGGGCCGGTTCGTAGTAGCCGCTGACGCGGGATGGGGCGGTGGTGCGGGCCAGTTCGGCGAGGCGGGCGCAGCCGGCGGCCAGGGCGGACTCGAGGGTCGGCCAGGCGTCGACGCACCAGTACGGGTCGTCGGGCTGGCGGTCGTTGTCGTCGTCGATGTCGGCGCACCAGCCGCCGGAGCGGACGTGGTGGACATGCAGGCGGAGTCTCATCGGAGTCGGCTTTCAGAACGGCAGTGGACGGCCGGACGGGGTCCGGAGGTCGAGGGTCTGGGTCTGGGTCTGCCGACGGGTCGTGGTGGTGCGGGGCCGCCGACGGATCTGGATCTGGCGCATCCTCTTCCTCCTGCCTGATGTGTTCTGGTAGCTATACGCTCGCGCATGAGGACCGGTTCACACATGCGGAGGATTACCTATCTGACCCCTGAGCTTCCCTCAGAAATACAGGCCTCCCCTCAGGGAGGATGCAGGGGTGGACAATCTGCTGAGCCGCTGGGGACTTCAGGGGTACGACGTACGCCCGCTCACGGAGGGTACGAACAACACCGGCTTCTACGTCGGTGACGAGTTCGTACTGCGCATTCATCGCAACGGGATCACTCCGTCGTACGAGCACGCTGTACTGCGTGCGTTGAGTGGACTGTCCTTCGCCGTCCCGGTGCCCGTGCCAGTTGCCGGAGAAACCGCAGTACGCGGCGAACTCCACGGCCGCCCGGTCCTGGCAAGCCTGAGCCACCGCATACCCGGCGAGCATCCGGCACGCGGCGATGCGCCTCGCGCGGAGGCGTGCGGACGAGCGTTGGCCGAGCTGGACCATGCACTGGGCCGATTGGACGAGACCGAGTTGCCGCAGCCGCCGGTCTGGGACGGCGACCTGACCAACATCCACCCCTGCGTACCGAGCATCGATCGGGTTACCGCGATCCTGGACTTCGAGACTGCCGGTCGCGGGCACCGGGCGATGGATCTGGCGGTCGGGCGGTTCTTCTTCGGGGAGGTCGGGCGGCCGAGTGCGCCGTTCGAGCGTGGGTACCTCGACGTGTTGCCGCTGACCGGTGCCGAGGTGTTCGTGCTCCGGGAACTCGAACTGATGCGTGAGGCAACGAGTTTCGTGCATTGGTACGGGCGGTACGTCGAAGGTCAGACCACCGCCGAGGACCTCGCCGATCGGGTGGAGCGGCTGCGGGGGGTGGAAGACTGGGCCCGTGAGCGCTGAGATGTTGTCGACGTTGTGCCGGGTGCCGGTGCCCTCCGGGGCGGTGATGTCGGCGGACGGTCGCCGGATCGCCTATGTGCTGACGACCGTGGACGAGGACGCCGACGCGTACCACCGGGCGGTCTGGACGGTCGACGCCGATGGGGGAGCGCCGCGGTTCTGCACTGACGGGTCGTCGCCCGCCTGGTCCCCGGACGGTCGCCAACTCGCCGTACTCAGAGAGGACCAGCTCTGGCTGATCGACCCGGACACCGGCGACGAACGCCAACTCACGGATCGTGAACTGGGCGCCGGCGCTGCGGCCTGGAGCCCGGACGGCACCCGCATCGCGTTCTCGGCGGCGGTCGAGCTGACGAGGGACGACGGTACGCCGTACGCGGCCGGCGATCCCGTGGTGACGCGACGGTTGGGGTACCGCGACGGCGGGCTGCGTGGTTATCGCAGGCCGCATCTGTTCGTGATCGAGCTCGCGACCGGTGTGACGACGCAGCTCACCGACGGCGACTGGTCCGCGCATTCACCGGTCTGGTCGCCGGACGGAACCCGGTTGGCGTTCGCAGGGCTGCAGGACGCCCGCACCGACAACTCGTTGTCCACGGCACCTTTCGTGCTCACACCCGGCGACGAGCCGACGCGGGTCGGTACCGAGGACATGCTTCGCGCGCTGACCTGGGCGCCTGACGGCGAGGCGCTGATCATGGCCCGCCTGGCGCCGCGCTCCGAAACCCAGCCTCGCCTCCTCCGCGTGCCGCTGGACGGTTCCGCACCCACCGACCTGCTCGCCGAGATCGACTTCGGCAGCACGCTCGCGACGCCGACAACCACCCAGGACGGCCGCGTCCTCACCACCGTCAACGAGCACGCCACCACCCGCGTGTACGAGCTGGACCCGCTGCGCCCGATCACCGACGAAGAACAGCTCTGGATCACCGCACTCTCCGCCGCGACCACCCGCGCCGCGATCACCTACGCCTCTCTCGACACGTACGGCGAGGTCGCCACCCTCGACCTCGTGACCGGGGTCCGCAAGGTGCTCACGTCGTACACCGCCGATGCCCTGCACGACCTCGACTGGGCCCGCCCTGAGCCGCGGACCTTCCAGATCTCGGAGGGTACGACGGTCTCCGGGTGGTTGTTCCAGGCCGAAGGTCCCGGTCCGCTGCTGCTCGACATCCACGGCGGTCCGCACGGGTGGTGGGCGCCGCTGATGCAGCTCGGTTACCCCTATCAGCTCGCCCTCGCCGCGGCCGGCTGGTCCGTGCTGCTCCTGAACCCCCGCGGCAGCGACGGATTTGGCGACGACTTCCACGCCGCCGTCTACGCCGAACAAGGCTTCGGCGACGCACCGGACCTGCTCGAGCCCATCGACCAACTGGTTGCCGAGGGCATCGCCGACCCGGACCGACTGGCCGTCGCGGGCTACAGCTACGGCGGCTACATGACCAACTGGCTCACCGCGCACACCACCCGTTTCCGCGCCGCGGTGTCCGGCGGCGGCATGTGCGACCTGGTCAGCCTCGGCGGTACCGCGGACGTCGGCGTCGGCATGATGGACCTGATCTACGGCGGCACCGATCCCGCGGTCCTCCGCCCGCAATCGCCGTACGAGACCGTCCGGGACGTCCGTACGCCGACCCTCATCCTGCACGGCGCCGACGACGACCGCAGTCCGGTCGGCCAGGCCGAGCAGTGGTTCGCGGCCCTGCACACCCAGCAGATCGAGACCGAGCTCGTGCTGTATCCCGGCGCCGGCCACCTGTTCCTGTCGTCAGGCCGCCCGTCGCACCGACTCGACTACTCCCGCCGCACATTCACCTGGCTCACCGATCGCGTCTAGCTCGTGGAAGGCAGCGCCTTTGGGGTAGACTGGAACCAGAGGTGTGGTAGAAGGGTGGAGATATGAGCCTGAACATCAAGAACGAGGAGACTCACGGGTTGGTGCGGGAGTTGGCGCGGCTCACGGGAGAGTCGCAGACCGCTGCGGTGGACGCCGCAGTGAGGGAGCGGCTGGCTCGAGTGCGCCGCCTTCGTGGCGCGGGGCTTGCGCATCGACTCCTGGCAATCGGCGCTGATACCGCGCAGCGTCTGCCGGAAGACTTGCGAACCGCCGACCACGGCGACCTTTTGTACGACGAGAACGGACTGCCCCGGTGATCATCGACACCTCGGCTCTGGTCGCGATCCTGCGAGCCGAACCAGACGCGGCCGACTTCGCCGAGGCGATCGAGGCTGCCACGGCACGCCAGATCTCCGCCGCGAACTTCCTGGAGGCTGCCGTCGTGATGGACAGCGCGCGGGATCCAGTCGTCAGCCGGCGTTTCGACGAGTTGTGTGCGGCTGCCGATCTTCAGATCGAGCCCGTCACCGAGCGGCAGGCGCGGACCGCCCGCGAGGCGTACCGCGACTTCGGCAAGGGCAGCGGTCACCCTGCCGGTCTCAACTTCGGCGACTGCTTCGCTTATGCACTGGCGAAGGACACCGGGGAACCCCTGTTGTTCAAGGGCAAGGACTTCATTCACACCGACCTGGCGTCAGCTCTCTCTGACTCAGCCAGTTGAAGGCAGGGCCTTCGGGTCCAGGCCGAGTTCTTCGTAGGCGACGATCTCGATCTCGCGGGCCATCGCCTCCCGGAATGCCGCGACCAGCGCCTGGCCCGCGAGCGGGATGATGCCCTCCAGCGTCCGCTGGATCTCGGGCCAGCCCTCCGCGGGCATGCCGGCGTTGGTGAAGTCGCGCCACACCGTGCTGCGGAACAGCTCGACGTATGTCTTGGCGACCGCGTCCGCCTGCGCGAACAGCTTCGGCAGCATCTCGAAGATCGCCTGCATCGGGACGCCGAGCTTGATCACCTCGAGGCCGGTGCGCAGCAGGTCCGAGTTCGCGATCCGGAGCCGGCCGTCGTCCAGCCGCTCGGCGATCCCGAGTTCGACCAGCCGCTCGATGACCGCGGGATCGTGCGGTACGCCGGCCCGCTCGGCCAGCTGGAACTCGTCGAGGACCTCGGGCTCGGCCGGGGTCCACGGGTTCACCAGGGTCTCGAAGACACCGAGCGCCATCGCGCCGTCGGGCAGTTCGCCCATCATCCGCTCGACCGCGGCCAGCGTGTAGCCCTTGGCGAGCAGCTCGCGGACCAGCGTCAGCCGGGCCACGTGATCCTGGCCGTAGTACCCGGTCCGGCCGACCAGCCGCGGCGGCGGGATCAGCCCGCGCCCGGCGTACGCACGCACGTTCCGGACCGTCATCCCCACCTTGGCGGCGAGCTGGTCGACAGTGAGCTCCTCATCCACCCTTGACAGTCTTCCAGACTCCACGTTACATAGTAGATGTAACATGCTCCATGGCGCATGTCTTATGTCTGAAGGAGACGCTGGATGGCGATTCCGCTGGCGACCACCGGTACGGCGACGTTCGACCAGATCGCGATCGTCACCGGCGTGATCGGACTGCTGTACGTCGCACTCGCCGTACTGCTGTGGCGGGAACGCACCGGCCGCGTCACGCTGGTAGGTAGGTTCGCGGACACCATCGGGAGACTGGACGGAGTCCCCCGATGGGCCGCGCTCACGCCGTACCTGCACGCCGTCTCGCTCCTCGCCTGCGCCTTCGGGGTCTGGTGGGACATCGCGGTGCACATCGACAAGGGCCGCGACACCGGCCCGTTCGGGACGCCGGCGCACTACCCGATCTTCTTCGGCATCCTCGGCGTGATCGTGTCCGGCGTGCTGCCGATCGCTCTCGCAGGCAAGCCGCTGCCGGCCCGGACGATCAAGCTGACGAGGGGCGTGTCTCTCGACTCCACGCCTACTGCGCGGCACTCGGCGGGCACCTCGCTGAGCGGGAGCGAAGGGAACGATGAAACCACATCGACCCCTCCGCTCCCGCTCACCGAGGCACTCCGCCGAGCACCTGCTCGCGACGGCGTGGAGTCGAGAGACACGCCCAGGAGCTGGCGGATCCCGTGCAGTGCCGCGCTGATCACGGTCTGCGGGATGTTCGCGCTGGTCGGGTTCCCGCTCGACGACGTCTGGCACCGGCTGTTCGGCGAGGACGTCACGCTCTGGGGACCGACGCACCTGCTGATGATCGGGGGCGTGGTCTTCTCGATCTTCGCGCGGCTGCTGGCCATCGCCGAGGTCGAGCAGCTGATGGGCGTGAACAAGCGCCGGTTGCTCCAGGAGATCGTGTCGGTCGGTGCGCTGCTGATCGCGTGGGACCTGTTCAGCACCGAGTTCAACTACGGCGTACCGCAGTTCCCGCTGATCCTGCAGCCGCTGCTGATCGTGTTCGGCGCCGCGATGGCGTTCACGATCCTGCGGGCGCGCCGCGGACCGGGGACGACGTTCGCCGCGCTCGCCGTGTACCTGGTGATCCGCGGCGGGATCGCGTGGGCGGTGGCCGAGCCGCTCGGTGAGATCGTCGGGCACTTCCCGCTGCTGGTCGTCGAGGCGCTGCTGGTCGAGGGCGTGGCGTTTGCCCTCGGCAACAAGAACCGGTTCCGGCTGGGGCTCGTGTCCGGTCTGCTGATCGGCACCGTCGGCGTGGTCGCGGAGTACGCCTGGAGCCAGATCTGGATGCCGATCGCGTGGCCGTCGTCGATGCTGCCGTCCGCGATCGGGTACGGCGTGATCGTCGGAGCCGGCGCCGGCCTGGTCGGGGCGTGGTTCGCGACCCGGTACGCCGAGGTGGCCGGCGAGGAGCGTGCGATCGGGATCAAGTACATCCGGCCGATCGCGGTCCGGCGTACCCATCAACTGGGCGCGGCCGGACTGGTCGCGGTCGTGGCGACGGTGTTCTTCTGCGTGCCGCGGACAGCTGGAGCGGGTGTGTCAGGGGTCGTGTCGTTGGAGCGGGTGGCCACGGGGGCCGAGCCGACGGCGTACGTCACGATCACTCTCACGCCCGCTGACGCCGCCGACGACGCGCGGTGGTTCGAGGCGCTGGCCTGGCAGGGCGGCGGGCTGGTGTTCCACCCGATGGAGAAGGTTGCCGACGGCACGTACCGGTCGGCGGACCCGCTGCCGATGTACGGGAAGTGGAAGTCGATGATCCGGCTGCACCAGGGGCCGCGGGACCTGGTGGCGAGCTGGGTCTACGCGCCAGAGGACGCGGCGATCGCGAAACCCGCGATCCAGGTGTCGAACGGGCAGACGGTCGAGTTCGTGAACGAGCAGCAGACGTTGCGCCGCGAAGAACGGACCGACGTGCCACGATGGATGTGGAACGCCGGGTACGCGCTGCTCGCGGTGGTCGGGCTGCTCGAGGTGATCGGGATCGCCTGGCTGGTCGGGCGCGGCGCCCGCGGCGGGCGGATGCGGGCGGCCCACCTGGCCTCCGGCGAACGGGAACGGGAGACTGCGTGACGATCCAGTTGGAGCGGTCCGGGGTGACGGCCGCGGACGGAGTACGGCTGAACGTCGAGGTGACCGGACCGGCCGACGCGCCGGTGACGGTGCTGCTCGTGCACGGGTGGACGTGTTCGACGCGCTCCTGGCACAACCAGGTGGAGGGGCTGCCGCAGATCCTCGGGCCTGACGCGGTGCGGGTTGTCACGTATGACCATCGCGGGCATGGCCGGTCGGATGCTGCGCCGGCCGGTACGACGCGGCTCGATCAGCTGGCCGACGATCTGGTGACGGTTCTCGACGAGGTCGTCGGCGACGGACCGGTCGTGTACGCCGGCCACTCGATGGGCGGCATGACCCTGATGGCGGCCGCGGATCGGTACCCGGAACTCTTCGGTTCCCGCATCCGCGCGGCAGCCCTCGTCAGCACCACCTCAGGCCACCTGACCGAAGGCGCCCTCGGCCTCCCCACAAGACTCGACCCCGCAGCCATCCGGATCACACCACGCGTCCTGAACGCGGTCGGCCGACGAATCGACCGCCGCGCGACCGCCGGTGCGCGATCCAGTGCCCGCCAGGCGGCGGTGCTTGCTGCGCGGTTGCAGCGGCCGGCCCTGCGGCGGGTGGTGTTCGGGAAGAAGCCTGATCCGGCGGAGGTCGACCTGTTCATGGCGGATCTCGCGGTGGTGCCGGGAGCGTCGTACGGCGGGTTCTTCGAGACGATGCTGGAGCACGACCGAGGACACGCGCTGAAGGTGCTCGACGAGCTGCCGGTGG
This sequence comes from Kribbella speibonae, assembly GCF_004331375.1. Lineage (NCBI taxonomy): Bacteria > Bacillati > Actinomycetota > Actinomycetes > Propionibacteriales > Kribbellaceae > Kribbella > Kribbella speibonae. The sequence continues at coordinate 747,147 of NZ_SJKC01000003.1, forward strand.
AGATCATGCACGGCACCCGCGACCGCCTCCTCCCACCGCGGCACGCGAACCGCATCGCCGCCCAGCTCCCCACCGCCCGCCTCTGGATCTACCCCGGCGCCGGCCACATGCTCATGCAGGAGCGCCCCCGCGACGTCTCCCACCGCCTCGCCTCCCTGGCCCGCAAGGTCACCGCCTGAGAGTCGCGTCACGGCCCGCCGCGCCGTACTCGCCTACGCTCGACCTCGTGCAGAACCTTCTCTCCGATGTCGTGGTCGTGGATCTGACCCGGGCGCTGGCCGGGCCGCATGCCGCGATGATGCTGGGCGATCTCGGGGCGCGGGTGATCAAGGTCGAGACCCCGAACGGCGGCGACGACAGCCGCGGCTGGGGTCCGCCGTTCGTGGACGGCGAGTCGACGTACTACCTGTCGGCGAACCGCAACAAGGAATCGGTGACAGCCGACCTGAAGTCGGACGAGGGCAAGGAGTTCCTGACCAAGCTGGTCCGCAAGGCCGACGTACTGATGGAGAACTTCCGGCCCGGCGTCCTCGACCGGCTCGGCTTCTCCACCGAACGCCTGCACGAGCTCAACCCGGGGCTGGTGATCCTGTCGATCACCGGGTTCGGGCACGACGGCCCCGAAGGCGGCCGCGCCGGGTACGACCAGATCGCCCAGGGCGAGGGCGGCCTGATGAGCATCACCGGCGAGACCGAGCCGACGAAGGTCGGCGCCCCGATCGCGGACCTGCTGGCCGGGATGTACGGCGCGTACGGCGCCCTCGCCGCGCTGCACGAGCGATCGATCACCGGCAAGGGGCGGGTCGTCCGGACCAGCCTGCTCGCGTCGGTCGTCGGCGTGCACGCGTTCCACGGCACGAAATGGACGGTGGCGCACGAGCTCCCCGGCCGCGTCGGCAACCATCACGCGCAGATCGCGCCGTACGGGCTCTATCGCACCCGGGACGACATCGTGCAGGTCGCGATCGGCAGCGAAGGACTGTGGCGGCTGTTCGCCCCGATCGTCGGTCTGGATCCTTCGGAGGAACGGTTCGCGAGCAATTCGGCCAGGGTGGCGCATCGGGACGAGCTGACTGCGGCGATCGAGTCCGCGTTCGCGACTGAATCGGCCGACGTCTGGCTGGAACGCCTTGCGGAGAAGGGGATTCCGGCCGGTAAGGTTCGCGACTTCCAGCAGGTGTACGACTGGGAGCAGACCCGCTCGCAGGGCCTGCTGATCGATGTCGAGCACCCGACCCTCGGCACCATCCAGCTCCCCGGCCCGCCGTTGCGTTTCGACGACAACCCGTACGCCGGCGCGCGCGAGACCAACCTCCCGCCGCCGCGGCTCGGCGAGCACGACGAGTCGATTCGGGCCTGGCTGGACGAGTAGGGCGGACGCCCACGCCATCACAATTGGCGAGTGGCCGACGCTGTAGGGCGGGGCGCCGCGTTCAGCGGTCGGTTGTGATGGCCTGGCGGTCCGGGGCCGACGCCCGGATCACCAGCTCCGGGCGGATCAGCGTCTTGCGGGGGCGCTCCGCCCCGGCCTTCAACCGCTGGAGGAGCAGGTCGACCGCGGTGGTGCCGACCTCGGCCGCCGGCAGCCGGACCGTGGTCAGCGGCGTCTGCAGGTACGCCGCGTACGGGTGGTCGCCGTACCCCGTGATCGCGACGTCGCGCGGGACGGCGAGGTCGCGCTCGGCGAGGGCCCGGAGCAGGCCGAGGGCGAAGTAGTCGTTCCCGGTGACGACGCCGTCGGGGTGGCCGTCGGTCAGCAGGGTCTGGGCGAAGCGGTACGCCTCCTCGGGCTGCCACGGGAGCGCGAGCGAGTCGTACCGCTTCGTCGGAACCGCTCGGACCTGGTCGTCCGACACCTTCAGCCCGGCGTCGGCCATCGCCCGGCGGAAGCCCGTGATCCGGTCCGCCGTGGTGGTGATCGGCAGGTCTTCTTCCAGCAGGAGCAGGCGGCGCGCGCCGCCCGCGATCAGGTGGCTGGTGGCCTCGTACGACCCGCGTTCGTAGTCGACCCCGACCATGTCGCAGCCGAGCTCCGGCACGTCACGGTTGACGAACACGAGCGGGATGCCGCTGTCCCGGACCCGGCGCCAGTGGTCCCACTCGGCTTGCACCGGTACGACCACGGCGCCGTCGACCGCGGAGCGCAGCAACGCCTCGGTGGCGCGCTGCTCGTTCTCCACGCTCTCGTCGGTGACGAGCAGCAGCAACGAGTACCCCTGGGCGCGGACCCGGAGCTCGATACTGCTGATCAGCTGCGCGTAGAACGGGTTCGAGGGGTTGGTGATGACGAGGCCCAGGGTCATCGCGGAGCCGAGCACCAGTGACCGCGCCAGCGTGTTCGGGACGTACCCGATCCGCGCCGCCTCGGCCTGGACGGCGGCCCGCGTCGCCGCGCTGACGCTGTCCTTGTCGCCGAGCGCGCGCGACACGGTGTTCACCGACAGGCCGAGCGCGGTCGCGATGTCCCGCAACGTCGGCCGCGGCCGTGGGCCCTCCGTCATCCGTCCCCCTCTTACGCCTTCACAGCCTTACGCCTTCACAGCCAGGTGGATCCGTACCTGGACCGAGCCCTCGACCTTAGCGCGCAACCGCAGCCAGTGGCCGAACCCGGTGACCGGCCAGCTCACCAGCTTGCCCGGCTCGACCACGTGCTCCAAGGTGTCGAGGTCGCACCAGGTGATCCCGTCGGGGGACACCTGCGTGACGTATGTCGCCGTACCGTCGCCGCCGATGTGCTGCACGAACCAGCGCGCCTCGCCGGCCCAGGCGACCTCGTAGGGCTCGGTCGCGAAGCGGGTGTCGAACGTCGTGTCGCGCTCCAGCACCGCCGTCATGGACTGTCGCATGGGCCTACCAATCAACCGAGATGAGGACGGAGTCGAGGAAGAGGAAGTTGCGCACCGAGCTGTGGGTGCGGACCGAGAAGTAGAAGTTGAGCAGGTTCTCGAGCGTCTCGTAGCGTTCCTCGTACGGCGGAACCGGTACGTCGCGCATGTCCATCACCCGGTCGTTGACCTGCAGCTCCACGTTGCGCCGCTTGTCGGTGTCGATCAGCCAGCGCAGGTAGTGCCAGTTCACCTTGGTCGGGACCTCGTTGTAGCAGAGCTCCTGCGGCTCGCCGAACGCCTGCCAGTCTTCCGGGTTCGGCGCGGTGAAGTCGGCGGCGTACTCCAGTTTCACCTTGCCCTCGAAGTGCTCGCGCGGCGTCGGCTCGGGGACGGTCGGCGCCATCCACCGCCGGGTGAAGTGGTTGTCCAGATCGGTGTTCTGGTAGCGCGCGACCGTGTGGTAGCGCAGACCGCCGTCGCCGCACAGGTCGGTGGCGACCGTGAAGGCGCCGAACTGCGCCTCGGACGGGTGCGTGTTGCCGTCCCATTGGACGTCGCCGAAGTTGTCCAGTTCGGCGCCGCCGCCGAGCGTGGCCTCGGACTTGAACGCGAAGTACGTCTCCAGCTGGACCAGGCCGCGGCCGCTCATCGTGAGCCGGCGGATCGCGACCGCAGTATGGCCCTTGTGCGGGCGGGTCGCGAGCTTGAGCGCGTACGTGCCGCTCATCGCGCCGTGCGTACCGATGTCGAAGAAGTTGCAGGCCGACAGCTGCGGCGGCCGGAAGTCGCGCATGTGGTCGTCGACCGTGCTGAGGTCGCCGCGGCCGTTGTAGTTGCCGAGCAGCTCGGTCCAGCCGTGCGTCCCGCTGTCGAACTCGTCGAACGCGAGGATCCGCGGCAACGGCGAGAACTTGGACAGCCGGGGATCGGCGGACAGGAGGGCGGTGCGTAGGTCGGATGTCGTCACGGAGTGAAATTAACGTTAACGGGAAATTGCCGTCAACAGGCTGTTCCACCCACAGCAACAGCGGTCTATTGACACCTAAATCACACCTATCTACGGTGCATTAACGCTACCGTTAACGTTCACGGAATCGAGGCTCCTATGCAGTCGCTGAGCCGTGCCCTCACCGTCCTGGCCGAGCTCAACCGTGAGGACCGCGCGTACGGCGTGACCGAGCTGGCCGTCACCGTCGGCCTGCACAAGAGCACCGTGCACCGCATCCTCGCCACGTTCTGCACCCACGGCCTGGCCGCCCAGGTCGATGACCACCGCTACATGGCCCAGGACGGTCTGGCCGCCTTACGTCGTACGACCGACCGCCGGCCTGCCCCCGAACACTCCCTGACCGAACTCGGCTCCCGCCTCGGTCGCCTGGTCGTACTGGCAAAACCCCTCCCCAAAACCACCGGCCTGGTCCTCCAGGTCACGGACGTAGCGGCGGAGGCGGGTGGCGGGCGCGGGACGGTTCGGCCGGGGCATGCGGTTTCGTTGCGGTGGAGTGCGCTTGGGCGTGCTTACCTGTCCGCGCTTCCGGTCGAGCAGGTCACGGGGAGCGCGGATCTGCTCGACGCGTTGCAGCGGATCCGGGCGTCCGGGTTCGCGCACAACGCCCGCCCGGTGGCTTCGCTGCCGCGGATGGTCGCGGTGCCGGTACGGGCGCCTGACGGCTCGTGCGCCGGCGCTCTGGGCGCCGAGCTGATCCAGCCGGGTTCGGTCGACGAGGTCCGGCGCGTGGTCTCCGTACTGCGGAGCGGCGTCTGATGGGGGCGTACGTCGTCCGGCGGCTGTTCTTCTCGCTCTTCGTACTGTGGGGCGCCGTCACGATCATCTTCGTCGTCCTCCGGCTGGTCCCCGGCGACCCGGCGTACATCATGCTCGGTCCCGACGCGGACCAGGCGCAGGTGGCCGCGTTGCGGGCGCAACTCGGCCTCGACCAGTCCCTGATCCAGCAGTACGCGACGTACCTGGCGAACGTCGTGCACCTGGACTTCGGCGAGTCCTTCCGGCTGAACGCGGACTCGATGAGCCTTGTCCTGCAACGGGTTCCGGCCACGATCCAGCTGGCGACGACCGCACTGCTGCTGTCGTTGCTGATCGGCCTGCCGCTCGGCGTGATCGCGGCGTTGCGGGCGCACAGCTGGGTGGACCGCGCGATCTCGGTGTTCTCGCTGATGGGCCAGTCGACACCGTCGTTCTGGCTGGGCATCGTGCTCATCCTGGTGTTCGCCCGCGGGCTGAAGGTCCTGCCGAGTGCGGGCTCGGGATCGTGGGCGCATCTGGTGCTGCCGACGATCACGCTGGCCCTGCCGTTCCTGGCGATCCTCGTGCGGCTGACGCGCAGCGGACTGCTCGAGGTCGTCCACGAGGGCTACGTGCAAACCGCGCGAGCGAAGGGTCTCGGTGAGGGGATCGTCGTCCTCGTCCACGCGATGCGGAACGCGCTGATCCCGATCGTGACCGTCGTCGGCCTGCAGTTCGGCGCGTTGCTCGGCGGCACGGTGATCGTCGAGACGGTGTTCGCCTGGCCGGGGGTCGGGCGGTTGCTGATCGACTCGATCGGGCGCCGCGACTACGGCGTCGTCCAGGCCTCGATCTTGCTGGTGGCAACGATCTTCGTGCTGATCAATCTGCTCGTCGACCTCCTGTACGGCTTCCTGGACCCGCGGGTCCGTCTGGCTGGTGACTGACCTTGACTGCTGAGCTTTCCGTGGCGGCCCCGGTGGCGGTACGGCGCCGTACCAGAGCCGGCTCGGCCCGGATCCGGTTCGGGTTCGCGGTGATCGCGGTGTACGTCGTGGCCGCGGTGATCGGACCGTGGCTGTTCCGCTTCGACCCGGTTCGCACCCGGACCGCGGACCGGCTGAAGCCGCCGTTCACCCGGTTGTCCGACGGGTCGTTCGCGATCTTCGGCACCGACCAGGTCGGGCAGGACCTGTTCGCGCAGATGTTGCAGGGGGCAAGGATCTCGATCGCGGTCGGGCTGACGACGCTGGTGCTGGCCGGGACGATCGGCGTCACCATCGGTCTCGCCGCCGGGTACTTCGGCGGCTGGCTGGACGGCGTACTGATGCGGCTCGCGGACATCCAGCTGGCGTTCCCCTCGATCCTGCTGGCGATCTTCATTGCCGCGCTGCTCGGTCCTTCGGTGGTGAACGTGGTGATCGTGCTGGCGGTGGCGAACTGGGTGACGTTCGCGCGGGTCGCGCGCGGGCAGGCGCTGGCGACGCGGCGGCGGGAGTTCGTCGACGCGTCGCGGACGCTCGGCGCCGGCACCTGGCGGCTGATCACCCGCTGCGTGCTGCCGGCGTGTGTCGCGCCGGTGCTGGTGGTGGCGACGGTCGAGATCGGTCACGTGATCCTGGCCGAGGCGTCGCTGAGCTTCCTCGGTCTCGGGACGCCGGCGTCGACACCCAGCTGGGGTGTGACGATCGCGAACGGGCGCAACTACCTCGCCGACGCGTGGTGGATCTCGACGATCCCGGGGATCGCGCTGGCGTTCCTGGTGATCTCGCTCGGCGTCCTCGGCGACGCCCTCCGGGACCGGTACGACCCACGGCTGAGGAGTCTGTGATGGTGCTGCTGAGTGTGCGCGACCTGCGGGTCGAGTTCGCCACTTCGGGTGGCGTGGTGACGGCCGTCGACGGGGCGTCGTTCGACGTCGGTGCCGGTGAAACCGTTGCCCTGCTGGGGGAATCGGGCAGCGGGAAGAGCGTTACCGCGCAGGCGATTCTCGGCATCGTGCCCAAGCCCGCCGGACGGGTGACCGGCGGCAGCATCTCGTACGACGGTCGCGATCTGCTGACGGCGGCGAAGGGCCTGCGGGGGCGGGAGATCGCGATGGTCTTCCAGGATCCGTTGAGCTCGCTGAACCCGGTGTTCCGGGTCGGTGCGCAGATCGGGGAGATGTTCCGGCGGCATCGCGGTGCGTCCCGCCGGGAGGCGCGGGCGGCCGCGCTGGACCTGATGAAGCGGGTCGGGATCCCGGCCGCGTCGAAGCGGCTGGACGACTATCCGCACCAGTTCTCCGGGGGGATGCGGCAGCGGGTGATGATCGCGATGGCGCTCGCCTTGTCGCCGCGGTTGCTGATCGCGGACGAGCCGACGACGGCGCTGGACGTCACCGTCCAGGCGCAGATCATGGACCTCCTCACCCGGTTGCAGGCCGAGGAGGGTATGTCGCTCGTCCTGATCACGCACGACCTCGGCGTCGTCGCCGGCGTGGCCGACCGGGTGATCCTGATGTACGCCGGCCGCGTCGTCGAGACGGGCCCGCTCCGCGAGGTCTACGAACACAGTGGCCACCCGTACACCTCCGGCCTGATGGCGTCCGTCCCCGCCCTCGACGGCCCCCGCGACCGCCTCGTCCCCATCCAAGGCGCCCCACCCGACCTCCTCGCCCTCCCCTCAGGCTGCTCCTTCCGCCCTCGTTGCCAGTACGCCGACGAACAGTGCGCCGAGGTCGAGCCTGTCCTCCGCCAGTTGCCCGACCGCCCCAGCACCCACCAGGCCGCCTGCCATCACCCGGAAGGAGTCCTCACCGATGTCCACTGAGTCTCCGCCGCCTCCGCTGCTCTCGGTACGGGATCTGCAGACCTCGTTCCCGATGCGGTCGGCTGTGTTGCGACGTACCGTCGGGCAGATTCACGCGGTTGCGGGTGTGTCGTTCGAGATCCCGGCCGGTGGGACGTTGGGGCTGGTGGGGGAGTCGGGGTCGGGGAAGTCGACCGTCGCGCGGACGATCATCGGGCTGGAGAAGGCGCGGTCGGGAAGTATCGTCTTCGACGGTGACGAACTGACCTCGTTGCCCAAGGCATCCATGCGCCGGGTGCGCCGGCAGCTGCAGATGATCTTCCAGGACCCGTACGCCTCCCTCAACCCGCGCGCGACCGTCGAGCAGATCATCGCCGAGGCCTGGCAGATCCACCCCGACGTCGTCCCCCGGAACCGGCACCGCACCGAGGTCCGCGACCTGCTCGAACGCGTCGGCCTCAACCCCGACCACGCGGAGCGGTACCCGCACCAGTTCTCCGGTGGACAGCGCCAGCGCATCGGTATCGCCCGCGCGCTCGCCCTCCGCCCGAAGCTGGTGATCTGCGACGAAGCGGTCTCTGCTTTGGACGTGTCGGTCCAGGCGCAGGTCCTGAACCTGCTCGAGGATCTGCGCCGGGACCTCGGCCTCGCGTACTTGTTCATCGCCCACGACCTGTCCGTCGTACGGCACATCTCCGACCGGGTCGCGGTGATGTACCTCGGGCGGATCGTCGAGACCGCGTCCCAGGACGAGCTGTTCACCCGGCCGCTGCACCCGTACACGCAGGCGCTGCTGTCCGCGGTGCCGGACCCGAAGCCGTGGGGCAAACCGGCGCGCGAGCAGATCATCATCGGCGGCGATGTCCCGTCGCCGGCGGATCCGCCGTCCGGGTGTGGGTTCCGGACGCGGTGCTGGAAGGCGGAGGAGACCTGCGCGCACGACGTACCTGAACTCACCACCCGGCTGGAGTTGCATCCCGCCGCCTGCCACTTCGCCACCGAGCTCGCTGGAGCTGCCTCGTGATCGAACTCGTCCTCCTCCGGCACGGCGAATCCGTGTGGAACGCCGAACACCGGTACCAGGGTCAGCAAGGCACCGGGTTGAGCGCCCGCGGCCGCCAGCAGGCTAAGCAGGCCGCTGAGTATCTGCAGTCGTTCGAGTTCGACGCGATCGTCGCGAGCGATCTTCAGCGGGTGACCGAGACCTTGCAGCCGTACGTCGACACGCTCGATCAACCGTCGGTACACGTCGACCGAAGGTGGCGGGAGATCGACGTCGGGACCTGGGGCGGGCGGCTGATCGCGGAGGTCGCCGCCGAGGAGCCCGACGTCGTCGAGGCCTTCGCTCGTGGCGAGGACATCGCACGCGGCGGCGGCGAGACCTTCCGGCAGTTGCGTGCCCGCGTGTGGGAGGCCATGCAGGCAATCGCCCACGCGCACGTGCGGCGGGTGCTGGTGGTTACGCATGGGGGGCCGATTCGGGTGGCTGCGGCGGCTGCGCTCGGGTTGCCGGTGGGGGCGGAGATGGTGCTGGATCCGCCGGGGAACTGCTCGCTCACCACGCTTCGGCTCGACGGACTGACGGCGTACAACGTGCCTACCGGGATGGACCGATGACTTTCACCTTCGTGGCGATGACCTACAACCTGTGGTCCGAGTTCTACCTCGACCAGCGCCGGGACGCGATCGCGAGCCTGTTCACGACCCGCCCGCCCGACCTGCTCGCCGTACAAGAGCTCCGGCCCGCCACCCGCAAACTGCTCGACGACGTCCTGCCCGACCACGACCGCGTCGACGGAACCGCTGGCTGGGAGACCCAAAGCAACCTGTGGTGGCGAAGCGACCTGTTCACCTACATCGAACACGGCGCCGAGGACGTTGGCATCCTCTCCCCAGACGCGCGCCTGTTCTGGGTCCGGCTCCGCACCCCCGAAGGCACCGAGCTGATCTTCAGTACGGCGCACCTCACCTGGCCCGGCCACCCGGACGAGCGGACCGATCACGTCAACCGCCGGATCGCCCAGGCCCGCGCGATCGGGGAGGCCCTCGAACGCCTGGCCGGCGACGGCGCCTGCCTGTTCACGGTCGACATCAACGACATCGGCCCACCGCAGTGGGAACTCGGGAACGCCGGGTTCCTGGACAGTTTCACCGCCCTCGGCCGGCACTCACCGGTGACCCATCCGGTGGTGCCGACGGTCGCGACCGGTCCGATCGGGACCCGGCTGTCGCCGCTCGCCTCACCACCCAAGGCGATCGACTGGATCTTCGCCCGCGGCCCGCTCGCCGCCCGGTCCAGCGAGGTCGTCGACTTCTTCCACGACGGCCGCGCCCCCTCCGACCACTACCCGGTCGTCGCCACCTACACGCTCTGAGGAGAACCCCTGTGTTGAGGAAGCGATTCGTGGCGGCGCTCGCCGTCGTTACCCTGGCCGCGGCCGCCTGCTCGCCCGCCAGCGAACCGAGCAGCGGCGAGCAGATCCTGCGGTACGCCCCGGCGATGTTCCCGGTGTCGCTGGACACCCACAAGTACGCCGGTGAGGAGGCCGTGCAGACCGCGATCCAGCAGATCATGGAACCGCTGGTCCGCGTCGACGGCGGCAAGATCGTCCCGGTCCTGGCCACCGCGTGGGAGAACCCGGACCCGACCACGTGGGTGTTCAAGCTCCGCACCGGCGTGAAGTTCTCCGACGGTACGCCGTTCACCGCCAAGGACGTGGTGGCGTCGTACGAGCGGCACAAGAAGCTCGACGGCCCGCTCGTACCGCTCTACTCGACGGTGACGTCGTTCGCGGCCACCGACGACCAGACCGTGACGGTGAAGACCAGCAAGCCGCTCGGCACGTTGCTGAGCTCGCTGACGCTGCTGTTCATCGGTCCGGCGGACAAGATCAACACCGACGGGTTCTTCAACAAGCCGATCGGGACCGGGCCGTTCACGGTCAGCGCGTTCAAACCCGACGAGAAGCTCGAGCTGGCCGCGAACCCGACGTACTGGGACGGCGCCCCGAAGCTGACCAAGCTCGAGTTCGTGAACATCCCGGAGGTCGCCGGGAGGATCACCGGGCTGGAGAACGGCGAGGTCGACGTCCTGACGCAGATCCCGCCGGACCAGGTCGGCTCGGTCAAGGGCAGCGACGCGATCACGTACTCGACGACGCCGAGCTGGACGTACTACTTCGACTGGTTCAACTCCAACCGGAAACCGTTCAACGACAAGCGGGTCCGGCAGGCGATGTGGCACGCGCTCAACCTCGAAGGCACCGTGAAGGATCTCTTCGGAGACCTCGCATCGGTCGCGCAGGCGCCGCTGGCCCAGGGCGTGATCGGTGCGCCGAAGTTGTCGCCGTACGCCTATGACCCGGCGAAGGCGAAGCAGCTGCTGACCGAGGCCGGGTACCCGAACGGGTTCACCACGTCGATGCAGTGGCCGCTCGAAGGCGGGCCGAACATCCGGGCGCTGGCCCAGGCGATGATCTCCGACTGGGCGAAGATCGGCGTCACGGTCAAGCCGCTGGAGAAGGAACGCGCGCAATGGCTGGAGGACTTCGGCAAGCTCAACTGGGACATGAACCTGCAGACCAACGTGACCGGCACCGGTGACGCCGACTACACCCTGGCTCGCCTGTACGTGTGCACCGCGAAGCGCAACGGCTACTGCAACCCCGCGCTCGACAAGCTCCTCCTCGACGCCCGCTCGTCGGTCGACCAGGCGGCGCGCCCGAAGCTCTACCAGCAGGCCGGCCAGACGATCTGGGACGACGCCGTCGGAATCTTCCCCGCCGACCTCGCCTCCAACGCCGCCGTCCGATCCCGGGTGAAGGACTTCGTGATGCCTCCGAGCGGCCGCCCACTCTTCGCGAAGGTGAGCATCTCCGGCAGCTGACCCTTCGAGTGAGGTGGAAAGGCAGGTGAGGGGTTGACGGGTCGGAGGAGCGCGGTCTAGCGTCCGGGAAATCGATTACTCGCCCGGATCGCGGAGGTGCTGATGGACGACCTCGTGCGGATGAGTGCGATCGGGAAGCGGTACGGCGGGGTGCAGGCGTGTCACGAGGTGGACTTCGTGCTGGGCGCCGGGGAGGTGCACGCGCTGCTCGGTGAGAACGGCGCCGGTAAGAGCACGCTGATGAAGATCCTCTCCGGCGACGTCACCGAGTACGCGGGCAGCATCGCGATCAACGGCGCGCCGGTGCGGTTCGGCGGACCGACCGACGCGCAGGCCGCGGGGATCGCGATGATCCACCAGGAACTCGACCTCGTCCCGGGGCTGTCGGTCGCGGACAACATCTTCCTCGGCCGCGAACTCCGGACGCCGGTGCGCACGGTCGACCGCCGCCGGATGGAACGCGAGGCCCGCGAGCTCCTCGACCGCGGCGGCGTCAGCCTCGACCCGCGCCGCCCGGTCGGGGAGCTCCGCGTCGGCGAGCAGCAACTCGTCACGATCGCGAAGGCGATCTCGCTCGACGCCCGGGTCCTGATCATGGACGAGCCCACGTCCGCGCTCACCAGCTCCGAGGTCGAGCGGCTCTTCGACGTGATCCGCGAGCTCCGCACGAGCGGTGTCGGCATCGTCTACATCTCGCACCGGATGGAGGAGATCGCGAAGGTCGCCGACCGCGCGACGGTCCTCCGCAACGGCCAGATCGTCACGAGCTTCGATCCCCGCAAGCTCAGTACGGCGGAAGTCGTCGAGGCGATGGTCGGTCGCCCGGTGCAGACCATGTTCACGACCCCGGACTCCGCTACCGGTGACGAGCTGCTCCGGGTGGAGGGTCTGAGGTTGCGGGCCCGCCGTCCGCGCCCCGGCCGCCGCGACCCCGACGGCATCTCGCTGACCGTCCGCGCGGGCGAGATCGTCGGTCTCGCCGGTCTGCTCGGCGCGGGCCGCACCGAACTCCTCGAAACCCTGTACGGCGTCGCGCCCGGCGGCACCCGCACGGGCCGGATTCTCCTGCAGGGCAAGGCGATCCGGCCACGCGGGCCGCGACACGCGCTGGCCCAGGGCATCGGGTTCGTCCCGGAGGACCGGCGTACGTCGGGGCTCGTGCTCTTCCACTCGATCCTCGCCAACACGGTCGTCTCGAGTCTCCCGTCGTACGGCCGGCTCGGCGTGATCGCCCGCCGGATGGAGCGCGCCGCGTCGACCAGGATGGCCGATCGGCTGCGGCTGAAGTTCGGCCGCCTGCAGGACGAGGTCGGCACGTTGTCCGGCGGGAACCAGCAGAAGGTCGTGTTCGGGCGGATGCTGCTCACCGAGCCGAAGTTGCTGCTCCTCGACGAGCCCACACGGGGCGTCGACGTCGGCGCGAAGGCCGAGATCTACCGGTTGCTCGGTGAACTCGCGGCGCAGGGCCTCGGTGTGCTGCTGGCGTCGTCGGAGCTTCCCGAACTGGTGGGGGTCTGCGACCGCGTCGTCGTCCTGCGGGACGGCCGCGACGTCGCCTCGTTCAGTACGGCGGACTCGGGCGAAGGCGATCTGCTGGCCGCCGCTATGGGACATCTCGACGTCGAAGGAGTCCAATGACCGACGTACAGGACAGGGTGGCGGCGCCGGCGGAGAAGAGGTCCGTCGCGGCGACGTTGTTCCGGTTCCAGAGTGTGTTCGGGCTGATCGCGGTGTTCGTCGCGGCGATCATCTTCTCGCCGCGCAAGAACGGCGAGATCCTCTTCGTCAGCGCGGACAACCTGGCGAACGTGGTCCGCGCGGTGTCCGAGATCGGGATCATCGCGGTCGGTATGACGTTCGTGATCCTGATCGGCGGGATCGACCTCTCGGTCGGCGCGGTGCTCGGGCTCGCCGCGGTCGGGTCCGCCGTCCTGATGGTCGAGAACGACTGGGGCTTCCTGCCGTCGGTCGTGCTGGTGCTGGCGATCGGCCTGGTCTTCGGCGCCCTGCAGGGCGTTGCGACCGCGATGATCGGGATCCAGTCGTTCATCGTCACGCTCGCGGGTCTGCAGATAGCGCGCGGCCTGGCCCGGATCTGGTCCGGCGGGCAGGGCGTCGCGATCGCGTACGGCGACGGTCCGAAGGAAGCGCCGACGTCGTTCGCGCTGCTCGGCGAACGCACGTTCGGCGGCCTGGTCCCGATCCCGGTGATCATCTTCGCGGTGGTCGCGATCGCCGCGGTCGTGTTCCTCCGGGTCAGCGCGTTCTCCCGGCACCTGTACGCCGTCGGCGGCAACGAGAAGGCCGCGCGACTGTCCGGCGTCCCCGTGGTCCGGGTCAAGATCGCGGTGTTCGCGATCTGCGGGCTGCTCGCCTCGCTGGCCGGCATCGTGCACGCCGTCCAGCTCAACCAGGGCAGCCCGAACGACGGCATCGGCTACGAGCTCGACGCGATCGCCGCGGTGGTGATCGGCGGCACCAGCCTGGCCGGCGGCCGCGGTTCGGTCGCCGGGACCGTGGCGGGTGCGCTGCTGCTCGGCGTACTGAACAACATCCTCGCCCTGAACAACATCGACTCCAACATCCAGCTCCTGATCAAGGGACTGGTGATCGTTGCCGCCGCCGCGCTGCAGCGACTCCGCCCCACCTCGTAAGGAAGGCTTCGTCATGCGTTCTGTGAAGATTCCGTTGGCAGCAGCGGCTGTTGCGGCGCTCGTGCTGGCCGGCTGTGGAACGACCAGCGAACGGACCTCCGGTGCCGCGTCGCCGGGATCGTCCAAGTCCTGCAAGGGCGCCGACGGCAAGTACACGATCGGGATGAGCCAGGCGAACGTCGCCGAGCCGTACCGGCAGCGGATGGACGACGACATCAAGGCGGCGGCCAAGGACGTGCCGCAGTTCGACGTGAAGTTCGCGGACGCGGCGCAGGACAACGCCAAGCAGGTCGCGGACGTGGAGAACTACATCACCCAGCAGATCGACCTGCTGATCATCAGCCCGAACGAGGCGAAGCCGCTGACCGCGGTGGTGAAGAAGGCCTACGACAAGGGCATCCCGGTGATCGTGCTGGACCGGAAGGTCGAGGGCGACGCGTACACCGGGTTCATCGGCGGCGACAACGTGCAGATCGGCCGCGAGGCGGGCAAGTACATCGCCGAGAAGCTGCTGCCTTCCGGCGGGAACGTCGTGGAGCTCAAGGGGCTGGCCGGCGCGACGCCGCAGGCCGAGCGGCACGAGGGGTTCCTCGAGGGGATCAAGGGCAACCCGAAGGTCAAGGTGATCGCGGCCGCGAGCGGTGACTGGCTGCGGGAGAAGGGGCAGTCGCAGATGGACGCCCTGCTGAAGGCGAACCCGAAGATCGACGTCGTGTACTCGCACAACGACCCGATGGCCGAGGGCGCGTACCTGGCGGCGAAGGCGGTCGGCCGCGAGAAGGAGATGAAGTTCACCGGCATCGACGCGCTGCCGATCCCGTCCGGCGGCATCAAGGCCGTCGAGCAGGGGCGCCTGTCCGCGACCTTCACCTACCCGACGAACGGCAAGGAAGCGATCGCCGCCGCCAAGAAGATCCTGGTCGACTGCGGCACCATCGAGAAGTCGCAGATCCTCCCGACCCGGCTGATCGACGCATCCAACGCCGCCAAGATCTATGCCGAGGAGAACCCCACCGGCTGACGGTGGGAGCTGGCGCGGGGGATGAGACGGGCGCCGAGAGTGGTCGCGGTTGGCGGGCGGGTGGGGTCGGCGATGCGGGCGAGGAGGAGGCGGGCGGCGACGGTGCCGAGCTCGTACGCCGGTTGCGCGACGACCGTCAGCGGCGGGTCGACGAGGGCGGCCCATGGGGCGTCGTCGAACGTGACGAGGCCGACGTCCCGCCCGGCCCGCACACCGCGCTCCTGCAGGGCCTGCAGCACACCGACCGCCATCGCGCTGTTCGCGATCAGCAGCGCGTCGGGCGGCTCGGCCTGCGACAACAGATCGAGCGCCGCGCGGTGCGCGCCGGCCGACTTGTACTCGGTGCGCCGGACGAGCTTCGGCGTGCTGCGGCGGCGCGCGGCCTTCAAGGCGTCCCGATAGCCGGCCAGCCGGTCGTCCGCGGTCCGAACACCCACGGGGCCGGTGATGCAGCCGACCCGTTCGTAGCCCTGGGCAACCAGGTGAGCGGTCGCCTCGCGGGCGGCGAGCCGGGTGTCGACCAGGACGACATCACTGTCCTGTCCCGGCAGCGGCCGGTCCACCGCGACGTACGCCGTACCGCGCGCCGCCAGCTTCGCGACCGTGGACGCCGGCCCGCTCGGGGACAGGATGACCCCCGCGACCCGTTCCTGGATGGCGATGTCGACGTACCGGCGCTCCTTCTCCGCGCTCTCGTCGGAGTTGCACAGCACGACGGAGTACCCGACCTCGTGCGCCACGTCCTCGACCCCGCGCGCGATCGCGGTGAAGAACGGGTTCTCCACGTCGGAGATGATCAGCGCCACCACCGCGGCCTCCTGGCGGCGCAGGTTCCGCGCCGGGCCGTTCGGCTGGTACCCGAGCTCTTCGGCCGCCTGCCGGACCCGCGCGGCGAGGTCCGGATCGACCGTCGGCTTCCCGTTCAGCGCCCGCGACACGGTCGCCGTCGACACCCCGGCGCGCGCGGCCACGTCGCTGACAGTCGGCACTCTGGCTCCCTTCCTGACGGAACAGTAACCGGCCCAGTAATGGATTACCCAGAGGTCTGTCGTGCACTTTACTTACGGAACCTCCGGGCATTACCAGTGACATGAGAGGATCACCCGCGTGACTGCCTTGCCGAGTGTTTCGTACTCCATCACCGTTCGCCTCGAGGTGCCCGCGGGCGGCTCGACGGTGAGCAAGCTGACGACCGCGGTCGAGCAGGCCGGCGGTCTGGTCACCGCGCTCGACGTGACCGCGTCCGGCCACGAGCGGCTGCGGATCGACGTCACCTGCGCCGCGGCCGACACCGAGCACGCCGGCCGCCTGGTCGAGGCGATGCGCGCCGTACCGGGCGTCGAGATCGGCCGGGTCTCGGACCGGACCTTCCTGATGCACCTCGGCGGCAAGATCTCGATGGAGGCCAAGCACCCGATCCGCAACCGTGACGACCTGTCGATGATCTACACGCCCGGTGTCGCGCGGGTCTGCCTGGCGATCGCGGCGAACCCCGACGACGCGCGCCGGCTGACGATCAAGCGCAACAGCGTCGCGGTCGTCACCGACGGTTCCGCCGTCCTGGGGCTGGGCAACATCGGCCCGAAGGCCGCGCTGCCGGTGATGGAGGGCAAGGCCGCGCTGTTCAAGCGGTTCGCCGGGATCGACGCCTGGCCGCTGTGCCTGGACACCCAGGACCCGGACGAGATCGTCTCGATCGTGAAGGCGATCGCGCCGGGCTTCGCCGGGATCAACCTGGAGGACATCTCCGCGCCGCGCTGCTTCGAGATCGAGGCCCGGCTGCGCGAGGAGCTCGACATCCCGGTCTTCCACGACGACCAGCACGGTACGGCGGTCGTCGTCCTCGGCGCGCTCTACAACGCGCTGCGCGTGGTCGGCAAGGACATCAGCGCGGTGCGGGTGGTGATGTCCGGTGCGGGCGCGGCCGGTACGGCGATCCTCAAGCTGCTGCTCGCGGCCGGGGTGAAGGACACCTGCGTCGCCGATATCGACGGCGTCATCCACACCGAGCGCGAGGGGCTGTCGCCGGAGCTGCGCTGGATCGCCGAGAACACCAACGCGGCCAAGTACAGCGGCGATCTCAAGGGCGCGCTGGCCGGGGCGGACGTGTTCATCGGCGTCTCGGCGCCGAACGTCATCACCGGCGCGGATGTTGCCACCATGAACGACGACGCGATCGTGTTCGCGCTGGCCAACCCGACGCCGGAGGTCGACCCGGCCGAGGCCGGCGAGCACGCGGCCGTGGTCGCGACCGGGCGCAGCGACTTCCCGAACCAGATCAACAACGTGCTGGTCTTCCCGGGGGTCTTCCGTGGTCTGCTCGACGCGCAGTCGTCCAAGGTGTCGATCGAGATGGAGCTCGCGGCCGCGAAGGCGCTGGCCGGTGTCGTCACCGACGAGGAGCTGAACGCGACGTACATCGTGCCGAGCGTCTTCCACCCCGAGGTGCACACGCGGGTCGCGCACGCGGTCCGCGACGCGGCCGGCGGCAAGGCGCCCGCGCACGAGAACTTCCCGGACGACGCCCCGGCGCTGTGACTGGCACGGTTTTGGAAGGCACCGGCTCGCGGGTGCGGGTCTGGTTCTGGCGGGTCGCCTTTGTCGCGGCGGTGGCGTTGCAGCTGTACGGCGTCTACGCGCCGCGCGAGGCGGGTCCGCACGTCGGGATCCCGCAGATCGACAAGATCGCGCACTGCTTCCTGTTCGCCGCGGTCGCGTTCACCGGGCTGAAGGTCGGCGTACCGGTGCGCTGGTTGCTCGGGGCACTGGTCGCGAACGCGGTGGTCAGCGAACTGGTGCAGCACTGGCTGCTGCCGCAGCGCGACGGCGATCCGTTCGACGCGCTCGCCGACCTGGCCGGGGTCGCGCTCGGCGCCTGGCTGGCCAGGTACGGACGGGGCCGGGTGCCCCGTCGTACGCCATGATGGGGGTATGACGGTCTCGACCCTGACCGGTTCGCTGCTGGTGGCCACGCCGTTGCTCGACGAGCCGCCCTTCCGCCGGTCGGTGATCCTGCTGCTGGATCACGACGACGACGGCGCGCTCGGGGTGGTGGTGAACCGCGCCGCGGACCTGTCCGTGGGGCAGGTGCTGCCGAACTGGTCGTCCGCGGTCGACGAGCCCGGGGTGCTGTTCATGGGCGGCCCGGTCGGCACCGACAGCGCGCTCGCGGTCGCCGAGGTGGCCGAGTCGACGGACCCGCCCGGCTGGCGCGAGTGCTTCGGGCGGATCGGTCTGGTCGACCTCGACGTACCGCCCGCGCTGCTGGAGGGCGCGATCACCCGGATGCGGATCTTCGCCGGGTACGCCGGCTGGTCCAGCGGCCAGCTCGAGGGCGAGATCGCCGAGGGCGCCTGGTACGTCGTCGAGTCGGTGCCGGAAGACGTGTTCGGCCACGACCCGGACACCCTGTGGCGCCGGGTCCTCCGCCGCCAGAACGACCAAATGGCCTACCTGGCAACCTACCCGGACGACCCGACCCAGAACTAGACCGGAATTACGGGGCGGCTACTCGTCGCCGCCCTCGCCGTCGTCACCCGGGTTGAGGGAGTCCCAGATCTCCTTGCACTCCGGGCAGACCGGGAAACGCTGCGGGTCACGGCTCGGGACCCACACCTTGCCGCACAGCGCGACCACCGGCGTGCCCATCACCATCGCCTCGGTCAGCTTGTCCTTCGGCACGTAGTGCGAGAACCGCTCGTGATCACCCGGCTCCGCCGGCGACGTCTGGGTCCGCTCGTCGACAACCGTCTCCGCACCGGGGGTCAGCTGAGTACTCATACCCCCGAGTGTAGGACGCATCACCAGCAGACCCGGAACTTTTCCACACCCCAGGGATTCCCGGGGAATCCAGGGGCAGATCCCGGCACCTTCTCCGACATGACCGACCGAAGGAGGCACTATGAGTGCTGTGGACAGCATCCCGGACTCACCCGACGTGTTCAGCCGACCTGCAACGCCGCTGACCCGCGCCGATCTCGACCGGATGCCCGATGACGGGTACCGGCACGAGCTCATCGACGGAGCCCTGCTCGTGACCCCGAGCCCGTCGTTCAACCATCAGGACGCGGCTATCAGTCTCCTCATCCATCTGAGGCAGGCGTGCCCGCCGGAGCTCTACGTCATGGCGGCGCCGTTCGACATGGTGCTGGCAGACGACACGGTGATGATTCCCGACATCCTGGTTGCCCGCAGGGACTCCTTCACCAGGCGTGACCTTCCCGGGCCGCCGTTGCTGGCGGTCGAGGTGTTGTCACCGAGCACGCGGCGCTTCGACGTGATGGTCAAGTTCTCGCGGCTGGAGGCAGCCGGGTGTCAGGCGTACTGGGTGGTCGATCCCGACACGCCGAGTTTGATTGCCTGGGAACTGCAGGACGGGGCATATGTGCAGGTCGCGAAGGTCACCGGTGCGGAATCGGCGCGGTTGACGAGTCCGTACGACGTGACCGTGGTGCCCGCCGATCTGATCTCGTAACCGATCTCGGGTAACCTTCCTGCCCGGCACACTGTCGACTTCGGGGGAGTAGCTGTCTGTGGATTCGCACGTGCCGGCCAACCCTGCTGTCCTGCCACCGGCCTATCCGGACCGGGCGGCGTGGGGTACCGCGAGCAAGCTGCGAGCCTGGCAGGCGGAGGCTCTCCAGCTCTACCTGGACAGCAACCCGCGGGACTTCCTGGCGGTGGCGACACCGGGCGCCGGTAAGACGACGTTCGCGCTGACCGTGGCCGCCGAGCTGCTGCACCGGCGGCAGATCGAGCGGATCACCGTGGTCACGCCGACCGAGCACCTCAAGGTGCAATGGGCCGAGGCGGCCGACCGGGCCGGGATCGCGCTCGACCCCGCGTTCGCCGGGCGCCGCGGGAAGACGAACAAGGACTACACGGGCGTCGCGGTGACGTACGCCGGGATCGCGGTGAACCCGCTGGCGTTCCGGGTCCGGACCGAGCGGTTCAAGACCCTGGTGATCCTGGACGAGGTGCACCACGGCGGTGACGCGCTCAGCTGGGGTGACGGCGTCCGCGAGGCGTTCGAGCCCGCCGCCCGCCGCCTCTGCCTGACCGGTACGCCGTTCCGCAGCGACGACAACCCGATCCCGTTCGTGACGTACGAAGAGGGCCACGACGGGGTCGCCCGGAGCAAGGCCGACTACACGTACGGGTACGGGCACGCGCTGCGCGACCACGTCGTCCGCCCGGTGATCTTCATGTCGTACTCGGGTGAGATGCGCTGGCGGACCAAGGCCGGTGACGAGGTCGCCGCGCGGCTGGGCGAGCCGCTCACCAAGGACCTGACCGCCCAGGCGCTGCGGACCGCGCTGGACCCGGCCGGCGAGTGGATGGGCGCGGTGCTGGCGGCCGCGGACAAGCGGCTGACCGAGGTACGGCGGCACATGCCGGACGCCGGCGCACTGGTGATCTCGGGTGACCAGAACACCGCCCGCGCGTACGCGAAGACGCTGCGCGAGCTGACCGGCGAGTCGCCGACCGTCGTGCTGTCGGACGAGAAGGCGGCCAGCAAGAAGATCCAGAAGTTCTCCGAGGACGAGTCCCGGTGGATGGTCGCCGTACGGATGGTGTCCGAGGGTGTCGACGTACCGCGGCTGGCGGTGGGTGTGTACGCGACGCCGACGTCGACGCCGTTGTTCTTCGCGCAGGCGGTGGGGCGGTTCGTGCGGGCCCGGAAGCGGGGTGAGACGGCGTCGGTGTTCGTGCCGTCGGTGACCCGGCTGCTCGGGTTCGCGGCCGAGATGGAGGTCGAGCGGGACCACGTCCTCGGGCGGAAGAACAGCAACGAGGACGGCGACATCTTCGCGCTCGAGGACGACCTGCTGAAGCAGGCGAACCAGGCCGAGGGGGCGAGCGACGAGCTCGAGGGGAACTTCGAGGCGCTCGGGTCGGACGCGAGTTTCGACCGGGTGGTGTTCGACGGCGGCGACTACGGGACCGGCGGCGACAACGCGACCGACGAGGAACTGGACTTCCTCGGGCTGCCGGGTCTGCTGGAGCCGGATCAGGTGCGGGAGTTGCTGCACAAACGGCAGCAGAAGTCGCTGGCGGCGCAGAAGAAGTCTTCACGGTCCACGAGCGACCGTGAGGATCCGACGCCGACCGAGCTGGCCACCCACGAGCAGATCGGGCTCCTGCGCCGCGAGCTGAACGGTCTGGTCGCCGCCTGGCACCACCGCACCGGCCAGCCGCACGGCGTCATCCACAACGACCTTCGCCGCAAACTCGGCGGCCCGGCCGCCGCCCACGCCTCGTCGATCCAGCTGAAGGAGCGGATCGAACTGATCCGCGACTGGGCCACCCAACGCCGCGCCTGAATCCCCGCACTCCTAACGCCCCGTCCTGGGTCTCCAGGACGGGGCGTTTCCGTCGGGGTGAGGTGTTGACGTCCTGCGAGTGGTGCTGCAAGCTTCGGATACCCGTGCTGCAAGAAATCGTCAGACTTACGCAATTTACGTAGCACGAGGAACCTCCCACCGCCCCACGATGGAGGACCCAACCGATGCACCGGAAGAATCTCTTGCGGCTCGTGCTGGCCGCCCTGCTCGTCGCCGCCGGCCTGCTGTCCGTCCCGACCGCGATGGCCGCCGACCTCACCAAGACGCTGACCGCCAGCAGCTCACTCGGCGAGTACCCGAGTACCAACGCCGGCGACGGCAACGCGAACACCTACTGGGAGAGCAGCAACAACGCCTTCCCGCAGTGGCTTCAGGCAGACCTCGGCGCCACCAAGGACGTCAACCAGGTGACGCTCAAACTCCCGTCCTCCTGGGGTCCGCGCACCCAGACCCTCACGGTCCAGGGCAGCGCGAACGGCTCCTCCTTCACCACGGTCGTCAGCAGTACGGCGTACACCTTCAGCGGCGCCAATGTCGTGACGATCAACTTCACCAACACCTCGGTGCGCTACGTCCGGCTGACCTTCACCGCGAACACCGGCTGGCCGGCCGCGCAGCTGTCGGAGTTCGAACTGGCTGGGCCTGGTGGCGGGCCGGTCGACCCTCCGACCGGTACCGATCTCGCCTCCGGCAAGCCGATCGAGGCGTCGAGTTCGGTCTTCGGTTTCGTCGCGTCGAACGCCAACGACGGCAACCTCGGCACCTACTGGGAGTCGAACGGCTTCCCGTCGACCCTGACCGTCAAGCTCGGCTCGAACGCCGACGTCAGCTCGGTCGTCGTCAAGCTCAATCCCGATCCGGTCTGGGGTGCGCGCACGCAGAGCATCGAGGTCCTGGGTCGTGAGCAGTCCGCGACCACCTTCACCTCCGCGGTCGCCCGGGCCGACTACCAGTTCGCCCCGGCGAGCCAGAACACCGTCACCATCCCGGTCACCGGCCGGTACGCCGACCTGCGCCTGCAAGTGTTCAGTAACACGGGCGCGCCCGGCGGCCAGGTCGCCGAGCTCCAGGTCCTCGGTACGGCGGCACCCAACCCCGACCTCGTGGTGACGAACGTCGACTGGTCGCCCGCCAACCCGTCCGAGTCGACGCCGATCACCCTGTCCGCGACCGTCAAGAACAACGGCTCCGCGGCCGCACCGGCCAGCAGCCTCAACTTCCTCCTCGGCGGCTCGGTGGCCGGCACGGCGAGCGTCCAAGCTCTCGCCGCCGGTGCGTCCGCCACCGTCACCGCCAACGCGGGAACCCGTGCCCAAGGCAACTACACCGTCGCGGCAGTCGCCGACCCGGCCAACACGGTCGTCGAGCAGAGCGATACCAACAACACACTCCAGGCAGCAACCCAGCTGACCGTCGCCCAAGCCCCAGGCCCCGACCTCCAGGTCACCGGCATCACCACCAACCCGGCCAACCCGGCGCCCGGCACGCAGGTCTCCTTCACGGTCGCCGTCAACAACCGCGGTACGTCGGCCTCCGCCGCCAGCACCACCAAGCTGGTCGTCGGCGCCACCACGCTCAACGGCAGCACCGCGTCGATCGCCGCCGGGGCTACCGCCAACGTGGCGATCAGCGGCACCTGGACGGCGACCAACGGCGGCGCAACCGTCACCGCCACGGCGGATGCGGGCAATACCGTTGACGAGACCAACGAAACCAACAACACCTTCACCAAGTCGATCGTGGTCGGCCGCGGCGCCGCCGTACCCTACACGTCGTACGAGGCCGAAGCCGGCGACTACACCGGGACCCTGCTGACCGCCGACGCGACGCGAACCTTCGGGCACACGAACTTCGCGACCGAGTCGTCCGGCCGTTCGTCGGTCCGGCTGAACTCGAGCGGCCAGTACGTCGAGTTCACCTCGACCGTGCCGACCAACTCGGTCGTGGTCCGCAACTCGATCCCGGACTCCGCCGACGGGCAGGGGCTGCAGGCAACGATCAGCCTGTACGTCAACGGAACCTTCAAGCAGAAACTCACACTGTCGTCCCGCAACAGCTGGCTGTACGGCAACAGCGACGGGCCTGAGGCACTCACCAACACGCCTGGCGGCGACGCGCGTCGGCTCTTCGACGAGTCGCACGCCCTGCTCGGCCAGTCGTACCCGTCCGGTACCAAGTTCCGGTTGCAGCGCGACTCCGGCGACACGGCGTCGTACTACATCATCGATCTGGTCGACCTCGAGCAGGTCGCGCCGGCGCTGTCCCAGCCGGCCGGGTGTACGTCGATCACGCAGTACGGCGCTGTGCCGAACGACGGGATCGATGACGCGGACGCGATCCAGCGGGCCGTGACGGACGACCAGAACGGCGTCATCAGCTGCGTCTGGATCCCGGAAGGGCAGTGGCGGCAGGAGAAGAAGATCCTCACCGACGACCCGCAGAACCGCGGGCAGTACAACCAGGTCGGGATCAGCAACGCCACGATCCGCGGCGCCGGGATGTGGTACTCGCAGCTGTACTCGACGATCGAGCCCCAGAACGCCGGCGGCATCAACCACCCGCATGAGGGCAATTTCGGGTTCGACATCGACAAGAATGTGCAGCTGTCGGACATCGCGATCTTCGGGTCCGGCCGGATCCGCGGCGGTGACGGGAACGCCGAGGGTGGGGTAGGGCTGAACGGCCGGTTCGGGACCGGTACGAAGATCAGCAACGTCTGGATCGAGCACGCGAACGTCGGAGTCTGGGTCGGCCGCGACTACGACAACATCCCCGAGCTGTGGGGCCCGGCCGACGGGCTCGAGTTCAGCGGGATGCGGATCCGGGACACCTACGCCGACGGCATCAACTTCTCGAACGGCACACGGAACTCGAAGGTGTTCAACTCGTCCTTCCGGACCACCGGCGACGACGCGCTCGCGGTCTGGGCGAACAAGTACGTCAAGGACCAGTCGGTCGACATCGGCCACGACAACACGTTCACCAACAACACGGTCCAGCTGCCCTGGCGGGCGAACGGCATCGCGATCTACGGCGGGTACGGCAACAAGATCGAGAACAACCTGATCTACGACACGATGAACTACCCCGGCATCATGCTCGCCACCGACCACGACCCGCTGCCGTTCTCCGGTACGACGCTGATCGCGAACAACGCGCTCTACCGCTGCGGCGGGGTGTTCTGGAACGAGGACCAGGAGTTCGGGGCGATCACGCTGTTCCCGTCGAACCTCCCGATCCCCGGCGTGACCATCCGGGACACCGAGATCCACGACTCGACGTACGACGGGATCCAGTTCAAGACCGGCGGCGGCGAGATGCCGAACGTTGCCCTGACCAACGTCCGGATCGACAAGTCGAACAACGGCTCGGGCATCCTGGCGATGGGCGGCGCCCGTGGCAACGCGAACCTGTCGAACGTCACCATCACCAACTCCCGCGACGGTGACATCCTCAAGGAACCCGGCAGCACCTTCACCTTCACCGGGCAGTAGATCCCCGAGGCCCAGCACCCCGGTCCCTCAAGGGTGCTGGGCCTCAGTCTTCAGGGCCGGTACACCCGGACGTGATCGATCTGCATCGACTCGGACGTGACGGTCGGCGGGATCTTCGCGTACACGAACAGGTCGAGGATCAGGGCGTCGCCGGTGCCGGCGTACGGGCCCTGGCGGCAGATCTCCTTGCCGTCGAGGTACCAGACGGTCTCGTCCGGGCCGAGCTGCTGGGCGATCGTGTGCCAGTCGGTGGTCAGGTCGGTGGGCGACTGGTAGGTGCAGCCGCCGCCGGGGGACTGGTGGTTGGTGAGGTACAGCGCGTTGTGGTTGTCGCTGTAGAACTCGTACGTGTCCTGCTCGTTGGAGCCGTTGCCGTTCCACGTCCAGGTCGAGGGCCAGAAACCCTGGGCGGACGGGAGTTTCAGCCGCGTCTCGATGTAGTCGCCGGGCTGTACGGCGAACGACTGCGATGGCTCGTGACCGCAGGCCTGCCCGGTGGTGATGAGGGCGCCGGACCACTCGTACCCCGGTGCCGGGTTGTTCTTCCTCGCGGTCATCGTCAGCGTGCCGTCGTGCACCGACAGCGCGTCCCAGGTGTGCCACTCGAGTTGCTGGTTGCCCTTGTTTCCCAGGCACTGGTCGGCTTCCGCGTTCGAGTGGATGGCCCACTTCGTCCGGTCGATCGCCGTACCGTCGAACTCGTCCGCGAACACGAGTTGGCCCGGAGCGGCGTCCGCGGCCCGCAGAGGTACCACGAGCAAACCGAGTACAACCAGCGCCGTAAGTAACTTACGCATCAGGCAAGCCTCTCCGTCGGAAACCAACGGATCAAACAGTCGCTTGATCAGGGTCCGGTTGTCAACTCCTGCAGACCGATCACGTCCAGCAGCCGGATCGCCTGCTCGGACGCCGATCCCGGCTCGGCCGTGTAGAGCACCACGCGCTGACCGCGGTCCGGCACCACGAGCACCTCGCAGATCACGTCGATCCGCCCGACCTGGGGATGGAAGATCGTCTGGCACAGCGTCTGCTGCCGCCCGACCTCGTGCCGCGCCCAGATCTCCGCGAACTCCGGACTCCCGGCCAGCAGGTCGTCGACGAGTTGGGCGAGGGACGGGTCGTTCGGGTAGGTGCTGGTCGCCGCGCGCAGGTCGGCGGCCGCGTCGCGGGCGAACTCCCGAGTGGCCTGTTCCCCGAACAACTCAGTCTGCCGATCGGTCAGGAACCGCAGCCGCAGCAGGTTGCGTTCCCGGGGCGGCAGCGCGGAGAAGTCGGTGATCAGCGCCGCGGCCAACGGATTCCACGCGAGTACGTCGTACTTCGCGTCCAGGACGAGACCCGGTACGTCGAGCCGCGCGAGCATCCGCAGTACGCCGGTTCGTACCTCCGCCGGCGGACCGGGCGGCGGCCCGGGCTGCTCGCCCGCGAGCCGGAACAGGTGACCGCGCTCGTCGTCCGACAACCGCAGCGCGCGGGCGAGTCCGGTCAGTACCGGGCGGGACGGGCGAGGACCGCGGCCCTGCTCCAGGCGGGTGTAGTAGTCCGTCGACATGGTCGCGAGGCTCGCCACTTCCTCCCGGCGGAGCCCGGGCGTACGACGGCGCAGGCCGGCTGGGAGTCCTACGTCGGACGGCTGCAACGCTTCCCGCCGTACCCGCAGGAACTCCGCCAGCCCGTCGCGATCCATGCCTCCAGGGTCTCAGGCGGGCGCGCGGTCAGCCAGGGACCGCCGATCCCAGCCTCAGCCGACTCTGCCTGAGCCCGCTGGATCGCCGGAGGGTGGAGGGCATGAACAAGATCGCGCTCGTGACGGGCGCCAACAAGGGCATTGGCAAGGAGATCGCACGGCAGCTCGGGGAGGCCGGGTTCACGGTGCTGGCCGGGTCGCGCGACGTGCAGCGCGGCGAGCTGGCGGTGAAGGAACTGGTTGCCGAGGGCCTCGATGTGGTCGGGATCCAGCTGGAGGTGACGGACGTGGCGGCGGTCCGGGCGGCGGCCGGGCGGGTCGAGGCTGAGTACGGGCGGCTCGACGTACTGGTCAACAACGCGGCGATCATCCCCACGGGCGACGATGCGGTGTCGCGGATCGAGGCCGACGTACTGTGGTCCGCGTTCGAGACCAATGTGCTCGGGCTGGTGGGTGTGACGCAGGCGTTCCTGCCGCTGCTCCGGACGGCCGAGGCCGCGCGGATCGTGAACCTGTCGACGTCGCTGGCGTCGTTCGAGCAGGTCGGCGATCCGGAGTCGCGGATGTCGACCGTGCTGACGCTGGGCTACAACGCGTCGAAGGCGGCGGTGAACATGGTCACGGTGATGCTCGCCAACGAGCTGCGCAGCACCGGGATCCTGGTCAACGGCGCCGACCCCGGCAACTGCGCCACCGACATGGGCGGCTGGACCGCCGCCCGCACCCCCGCCCAAGGCGCAGCGGTCGCGGTCGGTCTCGCGACGCTGGGTCCCGACGGGCCGACGGGGCACGTGTACGCCGAAGAAGGTCGCCTCGCCTGGTGAGCCCGACGACCTCCCGTGGGTCCACCCACCAGATGCCGGGTTCGCCCACCGGATCCCGAACGCAAACCCAGCATCTCGTGGGCCAACCCACCTGAGTGCGGGTCAGACGATGGCGCCTGACCAGGCGAGGGCCTGCTTCAGGAGGAGGCCCCGGCCGCCTTCCATGTCGTTGAGGAGGCTCGAGGACAGTGCCTCTTCGGGGGTCAGCCAGGTAAGTTCGAGTGCGTCCTGGCGTGGGTTGCACTCGCCCGTGACCGGCACGACGTACACGAGGGCGACCGCGTGCTGGCGCGGGTCGTGCAGCGGGGTCATGCCGGGGAACGGGAAGTACTCCGCGACGGTGACCGGGACCAGCGTGGAGGGGAGCCGCGGGAACGCCGACGGGCCGAGGTCCTTCTCGATGTTGCGCTGCAGTGCGTCGCGGATCGACTCGTTGTGCAGTACGCGACCGGACACCAGCGTGCGGGTGATCTCGCCGGTCGCGGGGGAGGTCCGGAGCAGGACCCCGATGTGCTCGATCTGGCCGGAGGTGTCGACGCGCGCCGGAACGGCCTCGACGTACAGGATCGGTACCCGCGTCCGGGTCTCGGCGAGCGCGAACTCGGAGAGCCAGCCGGGGTTCGGGTCAGGCGTTTGCACAGACGACGTCATGGAGGACATCTTTGCTTACGGTCTGAAAGCAGATCGGTACTGGGATGGACTCAGTCCGAATGCTGAGCGGAATCTTCGGGTGGCGTGGCTCGGATCGTGCCAGCCGACCAGTGCGCCGATGGTCGCGACGGGCAGTTCGGTCTCGATCAGGAGGCCGGCGGCGCGCTCGGCGCGGATGCGGTTCAGGTAGGCCATCGGGGACAGTCCGACCGACTTCCCGAAGAGCCGGATCAGGTACCCGGGGGCGAGGCTGACGCGGGCCGCGAGCTGGTCGAGGGCCCAGGGTTCGGCCAGGTCGGATTCGAGGAGGCGCATCGCGTGCTGGACCGCCGGATGCGCCGGGGCTCCGAGTGATCCCGGTACGAGCGCGCCGGACAGCAACCCGAACACGTCTGGTCCGAGGTACGCGTTCCGCACCACCAGCCCCTCGCAGTCGACGTACCCGTGCCACTCACCGGGCCGCAGTACGACGACCGAGTCCGGCGCCAGCGCGACCTCGCCCGCCGCGGACACGTGCGTGCCCCGCCCGGCCACCACGACCGCGATCTCGAAGAACGCGTGGCTGTGCGACGCGACGTCCGCGACCAGTTCGATCCGCTCCCCGGCCACCGGCAACCGGGGGTCCGGGAACACCTCGCTGCTCAGCACGTTGTGCATGCAGGCCTCCAGGAGGTCAAGATCGGTCAAGTGCTGGTGAACCACCGTCTGTCCCCGGAGCGAGGCAACCGCGACGCTGGAAACACCTTCCAGGCCACCGGAATCCGAGGAGAACCCCGATGACCACGACCGACCCTACGGCACCTGCGACCGTCGACGAAGAGACCATTTCCGCCTATCGCCGCGACGGCGTCGTCCGGATCCGGAACATCATCGGCCGCGACGAGGCGGCCCGGTTCGCGGCCGCCGCTACCGAGTGGACCGCCGGCGCCGACGACCTGTTCAAGGAGTCGAAGATCTTCAACCAGTACGTCAACGTCTGGCAGCAGAACGACGTACTGCGGGAGCTCACCCTCGACCCGCGGCTCGCCGCGGCGGCGACCGCGCTGGCCGGCGTACCGCTGCGGATCTGGCACGACCAGCTGCTGATCAAGCCACCGCACAACGGCGCGGCGACCGAGTTCCACCAGGACGCGCCGTACTGGCCGCACAAGGACTCCCGTGCGTCCCTGTCCGCGTGGATCGCGCTCGTCGACGTGCCGGTGGAGCGCGGCTGTATGACGTTCATCCCGGGCTCGCACGACCATCAGAACCTGCGCCGTCAGGACCTGTCGGACCGCGACGACCTGTTCCGCGCCGCGCCGGACCTGCGCTGGGGCGAGCGCCTCACGATCCCGCTGCAGGCCGGCGACTGCACCTTCCACAACGCCTATCTCGCGCACTCCGCGACGCCGAACTTCACCGACGACCCGCGGATCGCGCACGTCAACATCTACTTCGACGCCGAGGCGACGTACACCGGCGCCGCCCACGTGGTCACCGACGGCCTCGAGCTAACGGTCGGCCAACCGCTCGACCACCCGACATTCCCGACTGTTTAATTTTTCACGTTGTGTCATAAGTTGTCGGAGTGCGTCTGCTCACCGACATCCGCCCGCTGCGTGAGTCCGCCGACTTCCGGAGGTTGTGGGTCGGCTCGACGGTGTCGCAGCTCGGGCAGCAGATGACCGCGGTGACGGTCTCGATCCAGGTGTACGCGCTGACGCACTCGACGTTCGCGGTCGGGCTGGTCGGTCTGTGCTCGCTGGTCCCGCTGATCGTCTTCGGGTTGTACGGCGGCGCGATGGCCGACGCGATCGACCGCCGTACGCTCGCTCTCGTCTCGTCGGCGGGACTGTGGCTGCTCTCGATGGTCCTGGTACTGCAGTCGCACCTCGACTGGGCACAGGTCTCCGTGCTGTACGCCGTGGTGGCCTGTCAGTCGGCATGCTTCGCGGTCAACAACCCGGCCCGGTCCGCGATCATCCCGCGGCTGATCCGGCCCGAACTGCTGCCGGCCGCGAACACGCTCAGCCAGGCCGCGTTCAACCTGGGGTTCACCGCCGGACCGCTGCTCGGTGCGGCGGTGATCGCCTGGCACGGCTTCGCGGCGGCGTACCTGGTCGACGTGATCACGTTCACCGCGGCGCTGTACGCGCTGTTCCGGCTACCACCGGTGCCACCGACCGGCGCCGTACGGCGGGCCGGGCTGCGCTCGGTGCTTGAGGGGTTCACGTTCCTGCGCGCCGCGCCGGCGTTGCTGGCGACGTTCCTCGCGGACATCCTCGCGATGGTGTTCGCCCAGCCCCGGGCGCTGTTCCCGGCCGTGGCGGGCGCGTTCTTCGGCGGCGGCGTGCGGACCGTCGGCCTGCTGCAGGCCGCGCCGGCCATCGGGGCGCTGATCGGCGTGATCTTCTCCGGGTGGGTGACCCGCGTACGCCGTCAGGGCGTGGCGATCGTGCTGGCGATCACGGCGTACGCCGCTGCCGTCGGGCTGTTCGGGCTGTCCCGGACGATCTGGCTGGGCGTCGCGCTGCTCGCCCTGTCCGGGGCGGCCGACATGGTCAGTTCGGCGTACCGGAACACGGTGCTGCAGTCCGCGGCGCCGGACGCGATGCGCGGGCGGCTGCAGGGGGTGTTCATCGTGGTCGTCGCCGGCGGGCCGCGGCTCGGTGACTTCGTCGCGGGTACGACGGCGTCGCTGACCACCCCGACCGTCGCGTTGCTCGGCGGCGCCGCGGTGTGCGTGACCGGGCTGCTGATCCTGCTGGCGCGGAACCGGCCGTTCCGGGTCTACGACTCGCAGACGCGGGCGCTCAGCTGACCTTGGTTCCTAGCCTCCGGTCGCCAGCTTCTTCACGACCGTGAACCAGGAGTCCATGTCCGGGTGGATCTCGGTCACCGGCTCGTCGTCGAGGGTCACGATCTTGCGGTCGCCGAGCGGCTTCTTCAGCTTGATCGGGGTGATCGACATGTTGCTGTCCTCCGGGCAGGGCGAGTCGGTGTCGACGACCACCATGATCTTGTCGTCGAGTTGCTGGACGCTGAGGTCCGACGCGCACTTGCCGACGGTGCCGAACAGGAGGTCCGCCTCGTCGTACTTGGGGGCGTTCTGGATCCACTTGAGGTACTTCGGCTTCTTCCCGTCCACCCGCTGGTAGTACTTCACCGGCTGCTGGGTCTTCTCGTTGGGCGGCCGCGAGCCGTCGCCGATGAAGGTGCCGTAGATCATGTCGATACACGGATCCTTGGTGTCCGGGCCGTCGATCGCCCCGAACGCGCGGGCGGCCTTGTAGCAGCCGACCGCCTCGCGGTTCAACGAGATGTTGAAGCCGATCAGCGCGACCGCGCCGACGACCATCGCGATCGCCAGCATCCGGCGGGACTTCAGCTGCTGCGGGCCGAGGATGCCGGCCGCCCGGCGGGCCTCCTCCGGGGTCGCGTCGGCCGGGACCGAGGTGGTGCGGAACAGGGCCGTGATCGTGCTCGTCCATTGCGGATTGATGATCGTCGGAACGGCATAGACCAGGATCAGGACGACGATCACGACGATGGCTGGAAGCAGCGACCAGTAATTTCGCACGGCAGCAAGATACGGGGCCATCGGGCCGCGCCCGAATAACGGATACTCTTTCTAGGTGCCCGCCGAGACCTCGCAGACGCTCGACCGGGGGCTGACCGTCCTCGAGTTGCTGGCGGACGCCCCGGACGGGCTGTCCATTACCGAGCTCGCCGCGGCGCTCGGCGTGAGTCGTACGGTCGTGTACCGGCTGGTGAACACGCTCGAGCTGCACCGGCTGGTGCGTCGTGACAGCGAGGGGCGGGCCCGGCTCGGTCTCGCCGTACTGCACTACAGCAGGCGCGTGCAGCCGACGCTGCGTGACGCCGCGCTGCCGGTCCTGCGCTCGCTCGCCGAGGACACCGGCGCGACGGCGCATCTCACGGTCGCGGACGGTGAGGAGGCGCTCGCGATCGCGGTCGTCGAGCCGAGCTGGACCGACTACCACGTCTCGTACCGGATGGGTTCGAGGCATTCGCTGGACCAAGGCGCCGCCGGCAAGGCGATCCTCGCCGGCCGCCGCAAGCCCGACCCCGCCGGCCGCCCCTTCGTCGTCACCTCCGGCGAACTCCAGGCCGGCGCCCAAGGCGTCTCCTCACCAGTCCTGGGCGTCCCCGGCGTCGAAGCCTCCATCGGCGTAGTAGTCCTGGGCAAACTCGACCGAGACTTCGTAGGCCCCCGAGTAGCCCGAGCCGCAGTAGAAGTAGCCAAACGCCTCGCCTAGCTGCTGGCGGCTTCTACCAGGGGGAGGACGCGGTGGGGGATTTGTTCGGCGAGGGCGATGACGGTGGAGGCTCGTTGGATGCCTCGGACGATGACTACCTGGTCGATGACGCGTTGGAGGTCGGCGTTCGAGCGGGCGACTATGCGGCACCAGAGGTCCTCGGCGCCGGTGATGGTGTGGACCTCGAGGACTTCGGGGATGCGGGCGAGCGCCTCGGCGACCGTGGTGTGACCTGAGCCCTGCTCGATCTGCAGCGTCGCGAACGCCGTCACCGGGTACCCGATCGCGCTCGTGTCGATGTCCGGCCCCCACCCGCGCACCACCCCGTCACGCTGCAACCGGTCCAATCGCGCCTGCACGGTCCCGCGCGCGACCCCCAGTCGGCGCGACGCCTCCAGTACGCCGACCCGCGGCTCGGCCGCGAACAACCCCAGGATCCGGGCATCCAGCGCATCGACCGTCATGGCCAACCTCTCGCGATGGTCAGACTGACCAAATAGTCCAGCAACATCTGCAGCATACTGCACAGCTTGTCCAGCGAAACAAGGAACTGTTGCGCAACCTGCCCCCACCCACCAGGCTCGGCTGCACGAAACCGACCCGGGAGGCCCCATGACCAGCACCGACCTCACGCCCGCAGAGCTCGACGCCGATCTCGACCTCGACCAGCTGAAGCAGCTCGTCGGCCTGGTGCCGTACGACGAGAGCACCGACCCGTTCCCGGTCACCGCCATGGACGCGGTGGTGTTCGTGGTCGGCAACGCCACCCAGACCGCGAAGTGGTACCAGCTCGCGTTCGGGATGGACCTGGTCGCGTACTCCGGCCCCGAGACCGGCTTCAAGGACAGCAAGTCGTACGTCCTCAAGGCCGGCTCCGCCCGGTTCGTGATCTCCGGTGGCGTCAGCCCGAAGAGCACGCTGCTCGACCACCACCGCAAGCACGGTGACGGCGTCGCCGACCTCGCCCTCGAGGTCCCGGACGTCGACAAGTGCATCGCGCACGCCCGCAAGGTCGGCGCCGTCGTCCTCGAGGAGCCGAACGACGTCTCCGACGAGCACGGCACGATCCGGCGCGCGGCGATCGCGGCGTACGGCGACACGCGGCACACCCTGATCGACCGCAGCAAGTACGACGGCCCGTACCTGCCCGGCTTCGTCGCGGCGACCACCAAGGTCACCCGCCCCGAGGGGCACCCGAAGCGGCTGTTCCAGGCCGTCGACCACGTGGTCGGCAACGTCGAGCTCGGCAAGATGGACGAGTGGGTTGCCTTCTACAACAAGGTGATGGGCTTCGTGAACATGGCGGAGTTCATCGGCGACGACATCGCCACCGACTACTCGGCGCTGATGAGCAAGGTCGTCGCCAACGGCAACCACCGGGTGAAGTTCCCGCTGAACGAGCCGGCGGTGGCGAAGAAGAAGTCGCAGATCGACGAGTTCCTGGAGTTCTACGACGGCGCCGGCGCCCAGCACATCGCGCTCGCGACCAACGACATCCTGCGCACCGTCGACATCATGCGGGCCAACGGCGTCGAGTTCCTGAACACGCCGGACTCCTACTACCAGGACCCGGAGCTGCGCGCCCGGATCGGCGAGGTGCGGGTGCCGATCGAGGAGTTGCAGTCGCGCGGCATCCTGGTCGACCGCGACGAGGACGGCTACCTGCTGCAGATCTTCACCGCGCCGATCGGCGACCGCCCGACGGTGTTCTACGAACTGATCGAGCGGCACGGCTCACTCGGCTTCGGCAAGGGCAACTTCAAGGCGCTCTTCGAGGCGATCGAGCGCGAACAAGAGCGCCGCGGCAACCTCTAGGAGCCGGTTAAGCGGGTAACCGACGCCCAGAACCTTGCCGGTAGCAACTGCATACGGCGTGTCGCCGTCCGATTACCGGAATGACTGTCCGGGCAGGCTCCGTTCGCGTAGTGTGCCTTCCTGAGTGGGCGTCGGGGCGTGCACTCAGGAAGGGTTTCGTCATGAAGACACTGGGCATTCTGCTCAGCACCGCCGGCCTGGCCGGCGTGGGCGCGTTCGCGTTGTCCGCCCTCCCGGCCGAGGCGGCCACGGCTGCCAGTTGCTCGGGCGCGAGGTCCATCGCATCGGCGCCGATGCTGCGTAACCACCAACCACCCAGCTGGGGCACGGTCCGGCTCGTCCGCGACAGCTGCTACCAGTACTGGGCCGAGATCACCATGGCGTCGCCGCTGGTGGCCAACGCGAAGGCCAACGCCTTCCTGGTGCAGTACGGCGGCGGCAACAACGGCCGGGTGCTCAGCTGCGACAGCAGCGGCGGCAACGGCGCGGTGATC
Source organism: Kribbella speibonae (assembly GCF_004331375.1). NCBI lineage: Bacteria > Bacillati > Actinomycetota > Actinomycetes > Propionibacteriales > Kribbellaceae > Kribbella > Kribbella speibonae. The sequence goes on from NZ_SJKC01000003.1 coordinate 781,638, forward strand.
CAGGGCCAGCGCACCTGCCGGACGCCGAAGGTCAAGGCGACCGCCGGCAGCATCACGTTCGCCGCGATCGGCCGCGAGTACCACAACTACGGCGGCGGCTACGAGGAGATCTCGGAGAACGTCACCAAGCGCACTCGGTGAGACAAGGGGTGCGCAGTACCGCGGAGTAGTAACTAGGCTCGCAGTATGAGTGAGGTTGTCGAGCAGCTGCGTCAGGTACTGCCGCCCGAGGCGCTGGTGACCGATCCGGACCGGATGGAGAGCTACCGGTACGACCGGGCGATGTTCTGCCCGGCCGGGGTTCCGCTCGCGGTCGTGCTGGCCCGGGAGACCGCGCACGTCCAGGCGGCGGTGCGGGTCGCGGCCGAGGCCGGCGTACCGATCGTGCCGCAGGGCGCGCGGTCCGGTCTGTCCGGCGCCGCCAACGCGCTCGACGGCTGCATCGTGATCTCGCTGGAGAAGATGGACCGGATCCTGGCGATCGAGCCCATCGACCGGTACGTCGTCACGCAGCCGGGCGTCTACAACGCGGTGCTGTCCCGCGCGGTCGGGGAGCACGGGCTGTTCTACCCGCCGGACCCGTCCAGCTGGGAGTTCTGCTCGATCGGCGGCAACCTGTCCACGAACTCGGGCGGCCTGTGCTGCGTGAAGTACGGCGTGACCACGGACTACGTGCTCGGCCTGGAGGTCGTGCTCGCCGACGGGCGGATCCTGCGGACCGGGCGGAAGACCGTGAAGGGCGTCGCCGGGTACGACCTGGCGAAACTGATCGTCGGCAGCGAGGGCACGCTCGGCATCATCACCGAGGCCACGCTGGCGTTGCGCCCGGCCGCCGCGAAGCCGAAGACGATGGCGGCGCTGTTCGGCTCCGGCGTCGAGGCCGGGAACGCGATCCTGGAGATCATCCGCAGCGGCGTCTCGCTGAGCCTGCTGGAGATCATGGACCGGACCACGATCCAGGCCGTCAACAAGTACAAGCGGATGGACCTGCCCGACGAGGCCGCCGCGATGCTGATCGCCCAGTCCGACGCGGGCGGCGAGGCGGGCGCGGCCGATGTCGCCGCGGTGGCCAAGCTGTGCCGCGACCACGGCGCGCTGGAGTGCATCGAGGCCGAGGACGACGCCGAGGGCGAGATGCTCCTCGAGGGCCGCCGGGTCGCGCTCACCGCGCTGGAGGAACTCGGTACGACGATGATCGACGACGTCGCCGTACCGCGCTCGCGGCTGGCCGAGTTCATCGGCCGGCTCGAGGACCTGTCGGCCGAGCTGGACATCACGATCGGCGTCCTCGGGCATGCCGGCGACGGCAACATGCACCCGACGGTCGTCTTCGACCAGACCGATCCGGCGCAGGCGGAGCGGGCGCAGATCGCGTTCGACCGGGTGATGGAGATCGGGCTGGAGCTCGGCGGCACGATCACCGGCGAGCACGGGGTCGGGGTGCTGAAGCGCACCTGGCTGGCGGAAGAGATCGGGCCGGTCGCCCTCGACGTGCACCGGGCGATCAAGACCGCGCTGGACCCGAAGAACCTGCTGAATCCGGGAAAGGTCGTTGCCGGGTGAGCCAAGGACCGAGGCTGTGACGGAACCGCAATAGAACTGTCGAGGCCACTCGACGTCCATGCCCGTCGAATGTGACGTCCGGCCGACACCATGGAAGTGAGGACGTGTACGAATTCGCGGGGGGACTTGATGCAGGGTAGGAGGCGCCCGATGGGTCTGTGGCGCCGTACCGTGCTGCCTGCCGTCGCCGCGGTGGTCGCGACGATCACGCTCGCCGCCTGCGGGAACGGCGGCGGTCTGCGCGTCGAAGGCCCCGAATCGCCGCCTCCGGAGACCCCGACGCCGTCGGTCGCGTTCGGCACCGGGACCACCTCCCCGAAGGCCGTGCGCACCCCGGAAGTGGCCGTTGACCTGTACAAAGTCCGGTCCCGGCTGCTCGCGGACAAGCGGCTGTCGAGCTACTCGCGGACAGTCCTCGTGAATTGCACCGTGATTTCGCGTTGCCTCAGCAGGGGTAAGACCGTTGATGTATTGCACAGCGGTACACCTCAGCAGATCGTTCTGATCCATACTCTGGAGAAGTTCGTCTTCGGTATCTTCCTGATCGCCGTCGAGCCGACCGGCCCGCGACCGATCTGGAACCTGGATGTCGAGCAACCGACCGTGAACGCCAGCCCGCAAGGGGACCTGGTGGTCGAGTCGAAGATCTTCGCGATCGACGACCCGGTCTGCTGCCCGTCCGGCCGGCGGGTCGAGGTCTACCGTTGGAACGGGCGGCAGATGATCAAGGTGAGCTCGACGGACCAGTAGGGAGACTGAAGTTCGGTGGTACCGGAAGAACCGGCAGCGCGCATTCTCATGGTCGAGGACGACGCGGTGATCCGTGAGGCGACCCAGTTGACCCTCGAGCGGCACGGCTACGACGTGACCACGGCCGAGGACGGCCTGGAAGCGATCGAGCGTTTCGAGAAGATCCATCCGGACGTCGTGATGCTCGACATCATGCTGCCCGGGCTGGACGGTATCTCGGTGTGCCGACGGATCCGCGAGACCAGCACCGTCCCGATCGTGATGGTGTCGGCGCGCGGAGACGCGCTCGACGTCGTACTCGGCCTGGAAGCGGGCGCTGACGACTATGTGACCAAACCGTTCGACACCCAGGTACTGGTGGCACGGCTGCGGGCGGTGATGCGGCGCGCGGTCTCCGATCCGGAGCGTCCGGCACCGGCGGCCGGCTCCGGCGTGGAGTCGTTCGGTGACCTCGAGCTGGATCGGGAGGCGCTGGAGGTACGGCGCAGCGGACAGACCGTCCAGCTGACGCCGACCGAGCTCAAGCTCCTGATCGAGTTCGCCAACAACCCCGGTGTGGTGCTCAGCCGGTCGACCTTGCTGCAACGGGTCTGGGACTACGAGTGGGGTGGCGACGGCCGGCTGGTCGACGTCCACCTGCAGCGGCTACGGACCAAGATCGGTGCCGACCGCATCGAAACCGTCCGCGGCTTCGGGTACAAGCTCAGGGCCTAGCGGATGGGACTGCGCGGCAAGCTCGGTCTCATCTTCCTGCTGGTCTCCGCGCTCGCGATCCTGGTGCTGTGCGTCGCGGTCTACACCCAGGCCCAGTCGGCCCGGCTGGACCGGACGCGCAGCTTCGCGGACGAGCGGATCCAGCTCGCGGCGCAGTCCTACGACACCAACGACGTACCGGTGTTCGGGGCGAAGGTGGACGATCCGGAGCTGCCGCCGCAGTTGCGGGAGGCGGTGCTCGAGGGTAAGCGGGCCACGTTCAAGACCGGGTCGCCGCACGCGAAGATGTGGGCGGCGGTCGCGGTCAAGGACGGCAAGGTGCTCTCGATCGAGCAGGACTACGAGAGCACCGACGACTCGATGAAGGCGTTGCAGCAGGCGCTGATCCTGGGCGGGATCGGCACGGTGGCGCTGGTCGCGCTGGTCAGCGTGATCCTGGCCGGCAGCCTGTCCAAACGGATCGTCGCGGTCGCGGGCACCGCCCGGCGGATCGCGGCGGGCGACCTCGACGCGTCCGCGGCCGAGGCCGTTGGCAAGGGCAAGGACGAGGTGCAGTCGCTGGCGACCGCGCTCGACACGATGGCCAGCTCGCTGCGTGGCCAACTGGAGGCCGAGCGCCGGTTCACCGCGGACGTCGCCCACGATCTCCGTACGCCGGTGACGGGTCTGACCACCGCCGCGGAACTGCTGCCGCCGGGCCGTCCCAGCGAACTGGTGCGCGATCGGGCAAAGGTCCTGCGGCGCCTGGTCGAGGATCTCCTGGAGATCGCACGGTTCGACTCGGGGGTCGAGCAGGCCGATCTGGAACTGGTCGGACTCGGCGCGTTCGTCGGCTCGGCGGTGGGGCGGTTGCGGATGCAGCAGTCGCTCGCGCCGGACAGTGTCATCGTGCACCAGACCGGGCCGGACGAGACGGTCTCGACCGACTCGCGGCGGATCGAGCGGATCCTGGCGAACCTGATCGTCAACGCGTTGCGGCACGGCCGGCCGCCGGTCGAGGTGACGGTCTGCGGCCGGACCGTCGAGGTCGTTGACCACGGCAACGGCTACCCCGAGGAACTGATTGCCGAGGGCCCGCGTCGGTTCCGGTCCGGGATGGCCGAACGCGGCGCCGGGCACGGTCTCGGCCTGACGATCGCGGTCGGGCACGCCAAGGTGCTGGGCGCCGAGCTGACGTTCGGCGAGGCGCCTGGCGGCGGCGCCCTTGCCCGATTGGTCCTGCCGGCCGGGCCTGAGACGGTGTTGTAACACAACCTTTCCGTCGGCCACCGCGTCTTCCCCTCCGTAACACCAACAAAACGAGGGGAAACCAGAACATCATGCGTACTCAGTTCGTTCGCCGTACCGCCGCGGCTTTCGCGGGTGTCGCACTGGCTGCCGCCGGTCTCGGCGTCGCCGGAGCCCTGCAGGCCAACGCCGCCACCACCACGACCACGGCGAGCGCTTCGATCGCGGCGAAGTCGATCACGATCAAGTCGGACAAGACCACCGCGAAGGCGTGGACGAAGGTCTCGTTCACCGGCAAGACGTCCGGTATCGCGAAGAACACCGTCGTCCAGGTGCAGCGGCTGCAGAACGGCAAGTGGGTCAACTTCCCGGCCACCACCAAGGTGACCAGCCGGGCGACCTACTCGGTGTGGGTGCAGAGTGGCCGGGTCGGCGTGAACAAGTTCCGCGTCGTCGCTGCGAACACCGCGTCCGCACCGGTCTCGGTGACCATCACCAAGTAGAACGCGAAGCGGCGCCACTCCCTAGGGGCGGGAGTGGCGCCGCTTCTGCTGTTCAGTGAGTGCCGTAGACGTTGAACTCGGCGGCTGATCCGAAGACCGCTCCGTTCAGGGAGCTTGTGCCGACGAACTTCACGTACCGGCCGGGCTTGGCGGTGAAGTCGACTCGCTGTACGGCGGTGGAGTTCGGGAACTGCCCGGTCGCAACCGGCGTACCCCAGTCCTGACCGTCCGCGCTCACGTAGATCTCGTACCCCTTGAACATCCCGTTCGTGCCACTCTGCCGGGGCAGGTAGCCGAACCCGTTCACCCGGTACGTCGACCCGAGATCGAGCGTCATGTAGTGCGGGTACCCGGCCGGAGTGCTGACCTCGGACCAGGCGGAATGCCACAGCGTGCTGGGGTTTCCGTCCAGTGCCATGGTCGCGGCCCCGCCCGTCGCAACGTCCTCACTGCTCACGGCAGCCACCTTGATCCGGGACTGCGGAACGATTCCCGGCGGCAGCACAGTGGCCTCCGCGCTGATCGTTGCCTGACCACCAGTCGCCGTCACCGGGTACTTGCCCTCCGGCGTACCGGCCGGGGGAGTGACGTCCCACGTGGTCGTCACACTGGTGCCTGCGGCAACGGTTGCGTGGGTCGCCGGCGTGGTCGCGGTCACGGTCCAGCCGTCCGGTGCGGTCAATCCCAGCGTGATGTTGCTGGCGGCCACCACATCGTTGTTGGTGAACGTTGTGGTGACGGTGTTCGCTTCACCGGACACCAGCCCGGTCAGGCCCGACACCGCGACCGAGGTGCAGTCCGCCGGCTGCGACGTCGTACCGAGATCGGTCACCGCGAAGTTGTCCATGATGAAGTCGGCCTGGTCGCCGCCGTCGGTGAGCTTGCGCAGCCCCACCCAGTAGTCGCCGCCGCAACCGGCCACGAACTCCTGGTTGAACGTCGCCTTCGTCCGCTGCTCGCCGATCGGCGTCGCCTTGACCTCCACGGACGCCGGCCGGTCGACGCCCTGGACCCACGCGTACTGACCGGCGCGACCGCTCTCGTAGTCGAAGCTGACCTTGTACTTGTGACCCGGCTGGAAGTTCACCGTCCACGGCGCGGTCCGGTAGACCAGCCCTTGGTTCTCCTCGTGCGACTTGAGCGACCAGTTGCCGTCGAGCACGTCGTCGACCAGCTTCCCGTTCCAGCCCGCCTGCGTGTACGGCGCATGCTTGGGAGCGAGCACTGTCCGCGGATCCGTGACACCACCGGCATCACCCTTCACGAACGGGCCCCAGCCCTGGTCCACGTGCTCGAAGTCGTCCACGAGCCTCGCCGCCGGTCGCATCGTCTCAACCACCCGCACGTCGTCAACCCGCACCCTCGCGGCCGACGCCACTGCGCCGATTGCCAGGTCAGCGGTAGTTCCCTTGGCGGTGAAGACGACTCGAGCCCGCTGATAGTACGCCTCGTGTTTGTCGTCAGCAGCAACCATGTTCTGCGCGGTCGACCTGATGACCTGGTTGCGTACGCCGTCGACGGTCAACGTCGTCGTCCGTGACTTGCCCGGCTCGACCTCGACCCAGGCGGACGCGCTGTAGGTGCGACCGGCGGTGAGGCCGGTGATCCGCTGGCTGAGGGAGGACGCACGCGCGCCGAGCTGGGCCACGTGCTGGCCGTTGTCGAGGGTCGCGATGGTCGCGCCGCCGGTCGCGTCCCAGGCCTGGAGGTTGCCGGCGTTGAAGCCGGGGTCCTTCAGGTGGCTGCCTTCACCCCAGGCGGCGGTCCGCGGCTGCGGAGCGGCCACCGGGTAGATCACGTACGGCCGGCCCGGGATGGCGTCCAAGGTGATGGTGCCGTGGTTGGCCCGGATGGTGGTCGGCTTGGCGCGGCCGGTGTCGGTGAGTTGGTACGCGGTGAAGGTGCGGACCCCGGCGAGTGCGCTGGGCAGTTGCCAGGTGGTGCGGCCGCCGTCCGGGTTGTAGTGGTACAGCTTCTTGTTGTTGTCCCACGGCAGCAGGTACTTGTCGCCGTCGAGCACCTTCGCGTTCCCGACGTACACCGCCCGCTTGCCGTTCTCGACCGCGCCGCGGACGCCGCCGGTGAAGGCGATGTCGCCGCTGTTCCAGTCCAGGATCTTCTGCTGCTGCAGGAACTTCGTGGGCAGGTTGCGCTGCCAGATGTTGGCGTAGAACGCGTTCCAGTCGGTCTCGCCGGTCCAGCCCTCGAACTCGACGATCGCGGTCTGGCCGAGGATCGGGTCGTTGTTCCAGACGTCCTTCTCGTGGTTCCGGACGAACCGGATGATCTGCGAGTTCAGGCCCTTGTTGGTGGCGCCGCCGTAGTCGAGGTCGTTGGCCCAGTGCGACCACAGCGACGTCCGCTCGTGCCGGTCCGCCCATTCGGTGGCGATCTGCCAGCCCTGGTCGGCGAGCTGCCGGGACAGGCCGTCGGCGAGCCAGCCCGACTGGTAGTACACGTCGATGTACAGCTCCTGCAGGTTCTTGTCGGTCTCGTCGCGGAGCTGCTGGAACCGCTTCACGATGTTGCCGGAGGCAAGATCCGGGCGCTGCTTGATGTAGTAGCTCTGGTTCAGCCAGTTCCAGCCCTTGGCGTTCTTGTCGACCAGCTCCTCGCTGAACGCGTTCGCCTCCGGGTAGGACTCGGTCGCGTTGACGTGGACGCCGAACGCGGCGTTCCAGGACTTGCCCTGCTTGAGCAGCGTGTTCAGGTCGGTCAGGCCGCCGGCGCGGGTGTTGTAGTTGCCCCCGTAGTCCGGGTGGGCGGAGTCGTGGCCTTCCGCGCCGTACCCCTTGAGGACCGCCATCTGGCCGAGGCCGTCGGTTGCCAGCGAGATCCGCTTGACGTCGTCGAGGGTCCGTAGGAACGGGTGCGTGGCCTGGCTGGCGAAGTTGAACGGGATGTGCGTGATCACCCGGTTCTTGACCTGGTCGCCGCCGTTCGGCTCGGTCATGATCGAGCGGAACGCGACCGCGCCGTCCTCCCAGTCGACCGTGTGGTCGTTGTTCGCGTCGGGGGTGACGACGACCTTCGCCCACGGGAGCGGTTCGGTGTACGGCGACGTGTCGGCGCGGTACGTCCATTGGCCGCTCCACACGCCGACGCGGGTACTGCCGTCGGCGGCCTTGCGGGCGCGGTGCCAGAACCGGGCGCCGTCATCGACCGATGGCCCGGACGGCTTGTCGTACACCGAGTTCGACTCGATGCCCGCCGCGAGACCGCTGGTGTTGACGAACGCGTACGCCGCACCGGTCGCGGCCGGGTCGCCCGGCGTGCTCGCGGTGACGGGCGTGATCTTGTCGGCGGTCCGGGTCGAATCCGGATCCAGCGTGGTGAACGCGGTCGTAGCGCCGGCGTCCGTACTCGCCACCGAGACCAGGTCGTGGTCGGGGATGTCGATGGTGTGCACCCGGCTCGTGTCGCTGTCGCGCACCGCGTCGATCGCGAACTTCGTCACCCGGCCGGCCACGCTCAGACTCGCGTCGAGCTCGACGCCGGGCAGGGCGTCGAAGGCCAGCGTGTACGACGCTCGCGCGCCTTCGACCGTCGGCGTCGCCGCGAGATGCGCGGTGCGGGCCACCCCGTCGATCGTGACCGTCGAGATCGCGTCCGGCTGACCCCCGAGGGCCTGCCCGGAGGCGTTGTCGACGTACTTGATCACCCGGGGAAAGTCCGCCCCGACGGTGACCGTCAACTCCGCGGACCGCAGCGTGAGGTCACCAGCAGCGTGCGCACCTGAGGGCACGCTCAGCACACCGGCAACCAACGCTACAGCCAGTACTCCACACCCCACTGAACGTTTCATGCGGCAAAAGTTCGCACGTAACAGCTAAGAGGTCAAGAGAAACGAACAGTTATGAACAAGATCAGTCAGGAATGATGCGCCCGGTGACCTCGCCGAGGCCGGTGCGTGCGCCGTCCGCCCCGGTCGCCCAGGCGGAGATCGTGACCTCGTCGCCGTCTTCGAGGAACGTGTGCTCCTTGCCGTCCACGATCAGCGGCTCGCGGCCGGCCCAGCTGAGTTCGATGAATGAGCCTCGTTGGTTCTTTTCCGGGCCGCTGACGGTGCCGGACGCGTAGAGGTCGCCGGTGCGGACGCTGGCTCCGTTGACGGTCATGTGGGCGAGCATCTGGGCGGGCGACCAGTAGATGTCGCGGTACGGCGGGCTGCTCACCAGGTGGCCGTTCAACCTGACTTCGAACGTGATGTCGAAGTTCGTCAGGTTCGGTCCGTCGAGGTACGAGAGGACGGGTGGGTTCTGTGCCGGGAGCGGGACGGCGGAGGGGGCCAGGGCGTCGAGGGAGACGACCCAGGGCGAGATGGAGGTCGCGAAGGACTTGCCGAGGAACGGGCCGAGCGGCACGTACTCCCAGGCCTGCAGGTCGCGGGCGGACCAGTCGTTGACGACCACGACGCCGTACACGTGCTCCGCGAAATCCTCAACGGAAACAGGCTTTCCGAGCGTTGACGGCGTACCGACGACGTAGCCGAGCTCGACCTCGATGTCGAGCCGCTGGGACGGCCCGAACGTCGGTGCCGCGGCGTCCGGGGCCTTGCGCTGGCCGGACGGGCGGACGATGTCGGTGCCGCTGGCAACGATCGTGCCGGCCCGGCCGTGGTAGCCGACCGGCAGGTGCTTCCAGTTCGGCAGGAGCGGCTCGGAGTCCGGGCGGAACAGCCGGCCGAGGTTCGACGCGTGCTGTTCGGAGGCGTAGAAGTCGACGTAGTCGCCGACCTCGAACGGCAGCTGCATCGTCACCGCGGACTGCGGGATCAGGTGCGGCTCGACGGCGTCCCGGTCGTTCTCGTTGCGCACGAGGTCGAGCAGCCAGTTCCGCGTCGCACGCCAGGCCGGGCGGCCGAGCGCGAGGAACGCGTTCAGCGTCGGCTCGGCGAACAGTTGCGCGCCGTCCAGCATCTGCGCGGACGCGACCGGCGCGAGGTCGATGATCTGGTCGCCGATCGCCGCACCGACCCGCGGCTCCTCGTCGCCGTGCCGGAACACACCGAGCGGCAGATTCTCCGCCCCGAACGGCGAGCCGTCGGGGATGTCGATCCAGCTCATTCCATCAACCCCAGCGTCTTCAGATCGGCCAATGGTTCGTCGATGCTGCAGGAGCCGAACGACGTGAACCACCGCCGAGTGCTCGCCGCCTGATCGTCGGACAACTCACCCGCCCGCGCCGCCAGCGCGGTGCCGTCGCGCTCGGCCAGAAGCTGCTCGAGCTCGTCCTGCGATGCACCGTCCAGCGACGCCCGGGTGGCGAGCAGCACGTTGAGGAACCCGTGGTGTTCGAATCCGGTGTCCTCAGCCGTATGCCGGACCGCGTTGTGCAGCCCGGCCGTGCACTTGAAAGGCACCTCGCGATCCAGGCAGGCGGTGATGAACGCGGCGACCTGATGCTCCGACGGGAACAGCGCCGCGTCCAGTCCGCCGGTGCGGAGTTTCGCGGCGTACCCGGCGTCGGCGACCACGTCGAGGGCGCGTTCCCAGGCGCCGTCCAGGCCGAGTTCGACGTACGCTGTCTCCTCGTCGAGGCAGTCGTCACACGCGCGGACCACGCGCAGCGCGTTCCGGGACAGGTCGTCCTCGTCTCGCAGTCGCACCTCGACGGCGGTCACCTCGACGTCCTTCGACCGGTCTCCCCACCGGATCACCGGCTCGATCCCGCCGGCGCCCCCGGAGATCACCACGGAGACGCGGAGCGGTGCCGTGCCGGTGCGGGCGGCTTCGGCGGCGACCTTCATCAGGTCGTCGTCGGTGCACACGAACGTGCCGACGAGGTCGGCGTACGGCGCCCGGCGGTGGACGTGGTGGGCCGCGACGGCCTCGGGCAGCGGCAGGTTGCCCGGCGGGAACATCGAGGCGTCGTCGACCAGGTGCCGGTACAGCGCGGGGACGGTTGACATGGGTCGAAGCCTAACGGATGCTTTCGGTAAGCGGACGCAGACGTTCGATTATCGTACACCAGATACCGGCTCAGGTTCGGCAGAGAGCAAAGGCACAGCGAGATGGCGTTCTACCGGCAGGTCGGGGATGTTCCACCGAAGCGGCACACGCAGTTCCGGAAACCGGACGGCGGGCTGTACTACGAGGAGCTGATGGGGGAGGAGGGGTTCTCGTCGGACTCCTCCTTGCTGTACCACGCCGGCGTCCCGTCCGCGATCGTCGACTCCCAGGTGTGGGACCTGCCGGATCTCGCCACCGTCCCGAACCACCCGCTCACGCCGCGGCACCTGAAGCTGCACGACCTGTTCACCGACACCTCGAAGACGAACCCGGTCGAGGATCGCCGGCTGGTGCTCGGCAACGGCGACGTCCGGATCTCGTACGTCGTGGCCGAGCAGCCGTCGCCGTACTACCGGAACGCGATCGGCGACGAGTGCGTGTACGTCGAGAAGGGCTCGGCGACCGTGGAGACCGTGTTCGGCGTGCTGAACGCGGTCCAGGGCGACTACGTGATCATCCCGCGCGCGACCACGCACCGCTGGCTGCCCGGGTCGGAGGGCGTGCACGCGTACGCGATCGAGGCCAACTCGCACATCGCGCCGCCGAAGCGCTACCTGTCCCGGTACGGGCAGTTCCTCGAGCATGCGCCGTACTGCGAGCGCGACCTGCACCCCACCACCGAGCCGCTCGTGGTCGAGGGGACCGATGTCGAGGTGCTGGTGAAGCACCGCGGCAACGGCGCCGGGGGGATCGTCGGCAGCCGGATGACGTACGCGACGCATCCGTTCGACGTGGTCGGGTGGGACGGCTGCCTGTACCCGTACACGTTCAACGTCAGCGACTTCGAGCCGATCACCGGGCGGGTGCACCAGCCGCCGCCCGTGCACCAGGTGTTCGAGGGGTACAACTTCGTGGTCTGCAACTTCGTGCCGCGGAAGGTCGACTACCACCCGTTGTCGGTGCCGGTGCCGTACTACCACTCGAACGTCGACTCCGACGAGGTGATGTTCTACTGCGGCGGCGACTACGAGGCGCGGAAGGGCTCCGGGATCGGGCTCGGGTCGATCTCGCTGCACCCCGGCGGGTACGCGCACGGGCCGCAGCCGTCGGCGATCGAGGCCTCGCTGGGCGCCGAGCGCTTCGAGGAACTGGCCGTCATGGTCGACACCTTCCGTCCGCTCGAACTCGGCGAGGGCGGCCAGGCGGTCGACGACGGCGTCTACGCCTGGACCTGGGCCGGCCGCCGCAAGGGCTGACAGCACAAACTGACGGTCTGTGGGATTCTGTCCTCTGTGAGTGAGGACGGGGACGTAGCTTCGCTGGTTGCAGAGGTCAGTGCCGAAGAGGTCGAGCCGGAGGTGCAGGTGCCGCCAGGGGATCCGGGGCAGCCGTTCGTGGTCGGGATCGACCGGGACGCTGTGCTGCGGCGGCGTGAGGTGGTGCGGACCGTCGAGCGGCGCGGTGCCTGGGTGACGCTGGCCCTCGGCGCGATCGGGATCGTGGCCGCGATCTACGCGCTGATCGCGTTCCGCGGCTCCGGGATGTGGCCGTTCGCGCTGTTGTTGATCGCGGCAATGATCCCGCTGGTGCTCAGCACGGTGCTGGTGTACCGCCTGCAGGCCGAGCGCGTGGAGTGGTACGACGCCAACGAGCTGCCGCCCGTGGCGATGCGGATCTCCGCCAAAGGACTCGAGCTGGCCTGCGACGGCGCCGCGTTCCCCGTCGTACTGCCGTGGGCGACCGTCCGCGGCTTCACACAGCACAAGCTCCTCGGCCAGTACATGCTCGACCTGGCCCTGGTCCGCGGCGTCGGCGCGACGACGGCCGGTGTCCGCGGCCTCGACCAGCCGTCGGTCCGCAGCGTCGTCAAGCCGAACCCGCTCCTGCGCCCCACCGGCATGTTCCTGGTGAAGGCCCTCGACCAGCCGGTACACGTCATCGACGAGGCGATCAAACACTTCTCCGACGGCACCGCAGGCGTGCTGCGCTGACCCCCCGACCGCTGACCTGCCGAGCTGCAAGGCTCGAGGCATGAACGAGAGCTTCGTGGTCGGTCTGAGGCGCGACGAGATGTTGCGCCGACGTAGCACAGTCCGCCGGGTTCGGATGATCAGCGGTGGAATCACACTGCTGATTTCGATGGCCGGCCTGGCCCTGTCGATCTGGCTGACGTTCCGGCTCGACGGCTCGTGGGCCATGGGCGCGATGATGATCGCCTGCATGGTGTTCCTCTTCGGGAGTAGCCTCGTCCCCTTCGTCCAGTCGGGCAAGCTGAAACGTTGGTACGCCGGCGCGGACCTCCCGCCGTACGCGCTGCGGATGACCGCCGGCGGACTCGAGCTCGGTGTAGAAGGCGCACCGGCGCCGGTCGTCCTGCCCTGGCCGGCCGTGGTGGGCTTCCGGCGGAAACGGAAGCTCGGACAGCCGCTCCTGCAGGTCGTCGTACAGCCCGGGGTCACCGCCGGCAGCCCGGGCGTCAGCGGCCTCGACCAGCCGGTTGTCCAGGCACTGCTGCGGCGGAGCAGGCGGGTCAAGACTGCCGGTGTCTACAGCGTCGCGTCCCTTGACCAGCCGGTTGAGGCCATCGACCAGGCGCTGCGGTACTTCTCCAACGGGGTCGCGGCGGTGGCTCGTTAACAGGGCAGGGCGCGGTACGTGTAGCCGAGTTTGGTGAGTTTGGTGAGGGCTCGGTCGAGGGCGGTGACGGTTTGGGAGCGGTTGCCGCCGCCGTCGTGCATCAGGATGATCGCGCCGGGACGGGCGCCGGCCATGATCGCGTTCTCGATGTGCGCCGCGCCGGGTTTCTCCCAGTCCTTCGTGTCGATGTCCCAGAGCACCTGCCGCTGGTGGTACGCCGCGGCGATCGCCTGGATCTTCGCGTTCGTGGCGCCGGTCGGCGGCCGCAGGCACTTCGACTTCACGCCCATCGCGATCTCCTGCCGCACCTTCGCGTCCGGGAGCAGGGTCAGCGTCTTGTGGTCCCAGGTGTGGTTGCCGACGGTGTGCCCGGCGGCCCGCTCGGCGGCGATCAGTTCCGGGTACTGCGCCACCTGGATCCCGAGCACGAAGAACGTCGCCTGCGCCTTGTGCTTGCGCAGCAGTTGCAGGACCTTCGGGGTCCACTCGTGCTGCGGGCCGTCGTCGAAGGTCAGGTAGAGGACCTTCCCGTGCGCGGCCAGGTTCCAGTCGTCGGCGGGCGGCTTGGCGACCGAGTGCTTGGCGGGTTGCGCGGGTTGCGCGGGCTGTTTGGTCGACGACGGTTCGCCGCGCTTGGACGTCACCGGCGTACCCAGCTGTCCGTGGCCGGACGTCGGGGAGACCGGCGCGGCGGCGGACGTGACGGAGTGCTCGGACGGCGTGGCGGACTGGGCGAGGACGGCACCGCAGAGGAGGGCGGCGACCAACGGCAGGAGTTTGCCGGGCGGCTTGGTCATGACGGGCATCTTCTCGCGAGCCCGGGGCCATGCGTTGGCGGGGTGGGGGTGTGTCGGTCGTATCGTGTGCTTTCGGGCCGGAGATCCCGGCGAGTTGACCTGTGAGGCGGGGCGATGACGGACAGCGGTGAGCGGACCACGATGACACGACGTACGGTGATCGGCGGTGCGGCGGCGCTGGCCGCGGCCGGGTTCCAGGCGGTTCCGGCGTACGCGGGTGGTGGATCGTCGGGCAAGACGGTCCGGCTGACCGTGATGGGCACCACGGACCTGCACGGCAACGTCTTCAACTGGGACTACTTCAAGAACGCCGAGTACGACGACAGCGCGCACAACGACATCGGCCTGGCCAAGATCTCCACGCTGGTCAGCGCGGTCCGGGACCGGATCGCCGCGGACCGGCGCGCGCCCCGCCCGCTGCTGCTCGACGCCGGCGACACCATCCAGGGCACGCCGCTGGCGTACTACTTCGCGAAGATCGAGCCCATCACGGGCGGTCACATCCACCCGATGGCGGCCGCGATGAACCGGATCGGGTACGACGCCGCCGCGCTCGGCAACCACGAGTTCAACTACGGCCTCGACATCCTCCGCAAGTTCCAGCGGCAGCTGCGGTTCCCGCTGCTCGGCGCGAACGCCCAGGACTGGACCACGGGCCTGCCGGTGTTCCCGCCGTACACGCTGAAGCGGGTGCACGTGCCGGGGGAGAAGCCGATCACCGTCGGCATCCTCGGCCTGACCAACCCGGGGATCGCGATCTGGGACAAGGCGAACGTCGAGAACAAGCTGAAGTTCGGCGGCATCGTCGAGCTCGCGAAGGTCTGGGCGCCGCGGGTCCGCAAGGCCGGCGCCGACGTGGTGATCGCCTCGGTGCACTCGGGGATGGACCTGTCCTCGTCGTACGGCGACGCGCTGCCGTACCCGGAGAACGCGTCGGTGCTGATGGCCGAGACCGTCCCGGGCATCGACGCCGTACTGGTCGGCCACGCGCACCTGGAGATCCCCGAGCGGCTCGTCACGAACAAGACCAGCGGCGAGCAGGTGGTGCTCAGCGAGCCGCTGAAGTGGGGTATGCGGCTGTCGCTGTTCGACCTCGACCTGCAGAAGGTCCGCGGGCAGTGGAAGGTCGTCGGCCGGCACAGCCAGGTGCTGAACGCGAACACCGTCGACGCCGATCCGCACGTGGTGGACGTGCTGCAGAAGGACCACGACAAGGTCGTCGAGTACGTGAACTCGAAGATCGGCACCTGCACCGAGGCGATGTCCGCGGCGACCGCGCCCTGGGAGGACACCGCCGCGCTGGACTTCGTCAACTTCATCCAGGCCGACGCGGTCTCGAAGGCCCTTGCCGGTACGCCGCAGGCGTCGCTGCCGGTGCTCGCGATCGCGGCGCCGTTCAACCGGGCCGCCGCGATCCCGGCCGGGGACGTCTCGATCCGCGACGTCGCCGGGCTCTACGTCTTCGACAACACGCTGCTCGCGGTCACGATGAGCGGTACGCAGATCAAGGAGTACCTGGAGTTCTCCGCGCAGTACTTCAAGCAGGTCACCGGCACCGGGCCGTTCCCGTCCACTGACGTCACCAACGCGCCGACTCCGACGGCGCCGAACGGTACGCCGGACTACAACTACGACATCCTCGGCGGGCTGACGAAGCCACTGACCTACAAGATCGACATCGCCAAGGCGGCCGGCACGCGGATCACGGACCTCGCGTACGACGGCACACCGGTGGCCGCCGACCAGCAGTTCGTTGTCGCGGTCAACAACTACCGCCAGTCCGGCGGCGGCAACTTCCCGCACGTCAAGACCGCGCCGGTCGTCTACAACCGCCAGGTCGAGATCCGCCAGCTGATGATCGACTACGTCACCGCCACCGGCGAGGTCAACCCGAACACCTTCCACACCGGCGACTGGTCCCTGACCTCCAACGGCTCCCCGATCACCGTCACCCCCTGACCCCGCTTCTGCGAGTGGCTGTTACGCCAGCCACTCGCAGAAGCCACAGCCGACCGATTCGGCGGCGAGCGGAAAGGCGGAGCGCGGTCGCAGAGATCTCGCGACCTGTTCGGCGCGGGCGTCGTGCTGTCGCTGGACGTCCGCGCCGCCATAGGTTCCTGCCCGGACGTAGGCCCACTGGCGGTCCTCGGCATGGACGAAGTAGTGGGTCTGACCGTTGGCGCCCTGTCCTTGCCACAGGTTCGGGGCGAGTTCCGTGCAGCCGGTCACCGTGACCGGACCTTCGACACGGTCGGTGAAGCCGGTGCACGCCGCCTGGTCCGGGGCCGCGTTGCGAACGGTGACGGAGACCTCGGCGATCCGCTGTCCGTTCGACGGGGGCTCCATCACGTCGTACTCGAACCCGGAGTCCCGCGAGCGCACGGTGTACGGCCAGGTGCCGTCCAGGTCGGTCTGCAGCGGCCGGGCGATGACAGCCTCGATCCGCCGCTGTTCCGACCACACCTTGGCGAGCTTGACACCGGCCGGGAGGGCGCCGAGGAGTACGACGCCTGCCGCGATCAGAACCGCCACCCGCGACGGCCGCGACCACTGCCGATGCCCGCCGTCGGCCGGCCGGTGGCAGCGCTGGAGAACCACGCCGGCCGAGAACGCGACAGCGGCCAGGAAGAAGAGTGGCTGGCCCCATCCGAGGAGCGATGCCCACGCCGCGGCGAGAAGCGCGAGTACGCCGATCGCGGCGCCGGCGCCGAAGATCGCGCCGACGCGCAGACGGATCGCGAACAGCAGGATCGCCAGCGCCATCGCGATCCCGCCGCCGAGAGCGCCGTACGCGATGCCGCCGACGGCCGCCCAGCATTCCTCGTCGGGCAGGCAGTCCGCGGACTGGACGCTCGTCACGATGATCCCGACCACCACGCCCACGCCCAGACCGATGCCCAGGGCACGGAGCACGATGACGACGATCGATCCTGCCCAAGTGCGCTCCTTCATGCCAGCAAGGTATGGGCACGGACGGTCACCGCGCCTGAGCAGAACTACTCGTTCGAGGTCTTGACCGGGCTGTGGCTAAGTGATTTAGTCACTTCGTGACTTACTCAGCTTCTGAGGCGCTGCCCAGTTTGTCGGACCGGTTGACCGAGTCGATCCTCGGGATCATCCGGGACGGCGGGCTGCGGCCCGGTGACGCGATCCCGTCGGCGCGGGAGTTGGCGAAGCGGTTCGCGATCACCACGCCGACGGTGCGGGAGGCGCTGCGCAAGCTCGAGGCGACCGGAGCGGTCGAGTTCCGGCACGGGTCCGGGACGTACGTCGGTCCGACGATCAACAACGTCGTACTGGCGAATCCGCACCGGCCGCCGATCACCAAGGACTCGGTGTTGCAGCTGATCAGCGCGCGCCTGGTGATCGAGCCGGCCGTCGCGGCGCAGTCGGCCCTGGCGCGCCGCGCGGAGAACCTGGAGCGCCTGGAAGCCGCGGTCACCAACGCGCTCGTCCCGCCCGGAGGTCCGGCGTTCGCGCTGAACTTCCACGTCGAGCTCGCGGCCGCGTCCGGAAACCCTTTGCTGCAAGAGGTTCTGGCATCGCTGCTGAAGGTCCGTGTCCGCGAGCAGCAGCAGATCCGCGCGCTGTACGACAACCGCGGACGCGACCACGAGGAGCACCAGGCGATCGTCGAGGCCGTCCGCGCGCAGGACGCCGTACGCGCCGAAGAGCTGACCCGTGCACACCTGGACAACATCCGCCAGGCCGTCGAATCCGCCCCGGAGTTCTCATGAAGCTCGCCGAGATGACGACCGACGAGGCCCTGGCGGCCGTCCGTACGGCGCCGCTCGTGATCATCCCGGTCGGCGCGCAGGAACAGCACGGCGGCGGGATGGCGATGTCCACCGACACCGTCCGCGCCGTCGGCGTCGCCGAGCGGGTCGCGGAACGACTGGCCGGCCGCGCGGTGCTCGCCCCGGCCGTCCCGTACGGCGTGTCGCCGCACCACATGGCGTTCGCCGGGACGATGACGTTGTCACCGGCAACGTTCATGCACGTTCTCCGGGACCTGGTGGCCAGCCTGCACGACCACGGCTGGCGGCAGTTCCTGGTGATCACCGGGCACGGAGGGAACAACGCCGCCCTGTCCGTGCTCGCGCAGGAGTACGTCCGCAGCGAACTGACGTTCGCGTGGACCCCGGTCACGTCCGTCGTCGCGGACCTGATCACCGGAGTCAGCGAGGTGCACGGCCACGCCGGCGAGGCGGAGACCGCGCAGATGCTGTACCTGGCGCCGGACCTGGTCCAGGCCGACCGCCTGGAGCCCGGCGCCACCACGCTCGACGACCTGACCACCACGGCCCGGCTCTCCCGGCAGTCGCGCGGACCGCGGCTGTCCGTCGGGTTCGACGCGTACCACAAGCGT
Source organism: Kribbella speibonae (assembly GCF_004331375.1). Lineage (NCBI taxonomy): Bacteria > Bacillati > Actinomycetota > Actinomycetes > Propionibacteriales > Kribbellaceae > Kribbella > Kribbella speibonae. Next base: position 800,149 of record NZ_SJKC01000003.1, read on the forward strand.
GGCGTGCTGGGTGATCCCCGCCGCGCCACAGCCGAGGACGGCCGCCTCCTCGTGGAAACGGCCGCCGACCGCATCGCCACCTTCGCCGACGAACTCCTGTCGGCCTGACGCGTTTGGTGGGCTGACCCACCAACTCATGGGTTCTGCTCCCTGGTTCCGGGTGTAGAACCCCGAACTTCGCTGGCTACCCAGGCAAATTGGCTGGCTACCCAGGCAAATCCCCGCCCGAGGAGGCACCTCTGATGGACCTCGCATGCCCGAAAGTCCCCCGCCGTACCGCCCGCCGGGTCGGTGCGCTGCTCGGAGCGGCGGCTCTGGTGACCGCCGCCACCACGTTGCCCACAGCAACTGCTGCCTCCGCGGGTAGTCCCGGCTGCGGTAAGCAGTCCGCGCCGAGCGGCGACTACACCGTCACGAGCGGCGGCCTCACGCGCACCTATCGCCTGCACGTGCCCGACAACTACCAGAGCTCGAAGGCGAAGCGGCTCATCCTCGTCTACCACGGCCGCGGCAAGACCGGCGCCCAGACCGAGGCGTTCTCCGACCTGTCGAAACTCGACGCGATCGTTGCCTACCCCAACGGTGTGATCGGCGACGAGAACAAGCAGGCCTGGCAGGGCGCGCCGTACTCCGCCGACGGCGTCGACGACGTTCAGTTCACGCGGGACCTGCTGGACCAGCTCGAGTCGTCGTACTGCGTCGACACCGACGCCGTCTACGCGACCGGCAAGTCCAACGGAGCGGGCTTCACCGGCATCCTCGCGTGTCAGCTCGCCGACCGGATCGCGGCGATCGCCCCGGTCTCCGGCGCGTTCTACATCGAGGGCACCCACTGCGCGCCGAGCCGCCCGGTGCCTATCCTCGACATCCACGGCACCGGCGACACCACGATCCCGTACGGCGGTGACGGTCAGCGCGACCTGCCCGACGTACAGACCTGGGTCCGCGACTGGGCCGTCCGCGACCACTGCGACCCTTCGCCGAGGACTTCGCAGCTCGGTGACGACGTCCTGAAGTTCACCTACAAGGGCTGCAAGGCCGACGTCGTGCACGTCGCGGTCACCGACGGCGGGCACAGCTGGCCGGGATCGGACTCGACGTCCGGGCCCGGCTATGTGACCCAGACGTTCGAAGCGCACGAGTTGATCGGCGCGTTCTTCAAGGCGCACACGTTATGAGTACGGCGACCGACACGAGGGAGCTGCCGCGCCTGGTCCGCGCGATGGCGGTCATCGAGCGGATCGGGAACGCGCTGCCGCACCCGTTCTGGCTGTTCTGGATCCTGTCCGCCCTGCTGGCCGTGGTGAGCGCGATCCTGTCCGCGCTGGACGTCTCGGTGCTCTCGCCGAAGGACGGCAAGGAGGTCGCGGTCCAGAACCTGCTGTCCGGCGACGGCCTGCAGATGGCGGTGTCGACGGCGATCTCGAACTTCGCCGAGTTCCCGCCGATGGCCACGATCGTGGTCGTGATCATGGGCGTCGCGCTGGCCGAGCGGACCGGGTTCCTGCAGGTGCTGATGCGGGTCAGCGTGTCCCGGGTACCGCAGTCGATGGTGGTCTTCGCGGTCGCGTTCGCCGGCACGATGGCCCATGTGGCGTCGGCCGCGGCGTACATCATCCTGGTGCCTTTGGGCGGGCTCGCGTTCCGGGCGGTCGGCCGGTCCCCGATCCTCGGCATCGTGGTCGCGTATACCGCGATCGCCTCCGGGTACGACGCCAGCCCGATCCCGACCCCGAACGACGCGATCTTCGCCGGCATCACCACCGCGGCCGCGCGCACGGTGGACCCGGACGCGCACGTCTCGGTGCTGTCGAACTGGTTCTTCAACATCGCGTCGTCGATCCTGCTGGCGCTGGTGATCACGCTGGTCACCCGCCTGGTCCTGAGCAAGCGAACCGACCTCGACGCCGACCCGGACGCCCCTGGAGACTTGGATCAGCTGTCCGTGTCGGACGCCGAGCGCAAGGGCCTGCGCCGGTCCGGTCTCGTCTTCCTGATTGCCGCGGCGGCGATCGTCGCGATCCTGCTCCCGCACGGCTCCCCACTCCGCGGCAAGGACGGCAGCATCGTCGACTCACCCTTCCTCGACGGCATCGCGATGGTCGTCGCGGTCCTCTTCGGCCTGGTCGGCATCACGTACGGCGTGACGGTACGGGCGATCGAACGCGCCGCCGACGTACCTCGGTTGATGGCCGAGGGCATCAAACAGATGGCGCCGGTCCTGGTGCTGTTCTTCGCGATCGCCCAGTTCCTCGCCTACTTCGACTGGACCAACCTCGGCGACCTGCTGTCCGCGGAATCAGCCCGAGTCCTAGGTGACCTCGGGGCGCCGAAAGTGGTGATCTTCCTAGGCATCCTCGCCCTGCTGACCGTCATCAACGTCCTGGTCACCAGCGGCTCCGCGATGTGGTCCCTAACCGCCCCGATCCTCGTCCCGATGATGCTCCTGTTGAGCGTCCCCGCCGAAACCACCCAAGCCCTCTTCCGAATCGCCGACTCGGGCTCCACCGCCATCACCCCCATGAGCCCCTACTTCGTCATGGCCCTCGGCTTCCTCCAGCGCTACCGCAAAGACGCCGGCGTAGGCACGCTAGCGTCGTACACAGTCCCCCTAGCCATCTCCATGACCATCGCCTGGACCCTCCTGTTCCTGGCGTGGTGGGCCCTAGGAATCCCCCTAGGCCCAGGAGCCCCCGTCAGATAATCCAACTGGTGCCGGAGGCGAAGGTGCGGCCGCTGCGAGGCGGTCAGGTGAGGGATACGCCGGCGGTGCGGAGGTCGAGTAGGGCCTGGTCGGTGCTGGCCTCCGCGACGCCTGCCGTGAGGGGGGTCAGGACTGTGGTGGTGAAGCCGGCCTCGTGGGCGTCTAGGGCGGTGGCTCGGACGCAGTAGTCGGTGGCTATGCCGCAGACGTCTACGGCGGTGACGCCCTTGGCGCGGAGCCAGTCGGCCAGGGGGTGGCCGCCTTCGTGGGACTTGCCTTCGAAGCCTGAGTAGGCGGCGGCGTACTCGCCCTTGTCGAAGATCGCGTCGAAGGGCTGGGGGTCGAGGTTCGGGTGGAAGCTGACGCCGTCGGTGCCGGCGACGCAGTGTGGGGGCCAGGAGTGGACGAAGTCGGGTTCGCGGGAGAAGTGGTCACCCGGGTCGATGTGGTGGTCCCGGGTGGCCACCACGTAGTCGTAGTGACGGTCGCCGGGCTCGGCCTCGTGCCACTGGTGCAGGAGTTCGCCGATCCGGAACGCCACGTTCGCGCCGCCCGCGACGGCCAGGCTTCCGCCCTCGCAGAAGTCGTTCTGCACATCAACCACGATCAGTGCCCGGGCCATCGTCATGCTCCTTTGCCGGAGTACTCCTAGGCCCACCGTACAAGCGCCGACGCCGTCAACGCTGCATTACGCCGGGATCATGTGCCCGCCGGTGACGCGGAGGAGTTGGCCTTGGACGGCCTTGGTGCGGGGTGAGGTGAGGAACAGGATCGCGTCGGCGAGTTCGGAGACGTCGGGGAGGTGCCGTGCGGTGAATCCGGCCGTGATCTTGTCGAGGGCCGCGCGGGGGATGATCCGGTGTTCGCCGTGCTCCAGCGTGATGCCGGGGAGGACGACGTTGACCAGTACGCCGTCCGCGCCCAGATCGTGCTGCAGGCTCGCGGCGAGGCCGTGTAGTCCGGCCTTCGCGGCGCCGTACGCCCAGGCACCGCCGCCCATGCCGCGCTCCGCGAGGTCCGTCGAGACCAGCACCAGGCGCCCGTGCGCGGACTGCCGCAGGGCCGGCGCGACCTGCTGCGCGAGGTGCATGTTCCCCTCGAGGTTCGCGCGGACGATTCTGGTCCACCACTCCGGCGAGGCGTCCTCGACCTTGTCCGTCCGCCCGTCGTGCGGTCCCCAGTCGACCGCGTTCGCGACCACCGCGTCCAGCCCGCCCCAGTGCTCAACCGTCGACGCGACGGCGGCCGCGATCGTCTCCGGCGCGCTGAGGTCCAGCGGTACGACGTACGCCGTACCGCCCGCCGCCTCGATCTCCTCGGCGACCGTCTCGGCGGCGTCCTTTCGCGAGTTGTAGGTGATCGCGACCCGGGCCCCTTCCCGCCCGTACGCGACCGCGGTGGCCCGCCCGATCCCGGACGACCCACCCGTCACCAGCACCGCCACATCCTTGAAACCGAGGTCCATGACCCGTCCTCCTGCATATCGTTAGTCGGCTAATCACAAAATTTAGCCGACTAACAAACGGCACGCAAGGCAGGTTCAGTCGATCGGGCGGCCGGAGAGATGGGCGAGTTCGGTGAAGAAGGCTCGGTAGACGGGTTCGTCGGCCATCGTGATCTCGACCGTCGAGAGGGAGCAGACGCTGGTCATCAGGCGGGTGTAGATCGGTTCGTCCAGGTCCTCGACGTACGAGAAGTGCAGGAGGATGACGCCGCGCTTGCGGACCTGGGCCTGGACGCGGACCCACTCCAACGGGGTGCGGTACGACCTGATCACGTTGCTGCGCTCGAACAGTTCGAAGATCCCGCGATCGACGCGAATCTGCACCCGGTCGTGTTCGAAGACGATCGGCTCGGTCATTTGAGGCCCGAGTGGGCCAGGCCCTCGACGAACTGGCGTTGGGCGATGACGAAGACGATCAGGACCGGGAGGACGGTCATGGTGGCGGCGGCGAGTTGGGTGTTCCACATGTCGGCTCCGTACGCGTCGGTGAATCGGGTGAGCGCTTGCGGCAGCGTGAACAGCTCCGGCGAGGTGAGGTAGACCGTGGGCTCGAGGTAGAGGTTCCACGAGGCCAGGAAGGTCAGGATCGCGACCGCCGACAGCGCCGGCCGGGCGAGCGGCAGGCAGATCCGCCACCAGATCCCGGGCCGGCCGAGACCGTCGAGCCGCCCGGCCTCCTCCAGTTCGGCGGGCAGCGCGATGAAGAACTGCCGCATGATGAAGCTCGCCAGGACGCACGGCGCCCCGAACGCGGTGACCAGGATCAGCGGCCAGTGGGTGTTGATCAGCCCGGCCCGCTTGAACACCTGGAACAGCGGGACGATCGTCACCTCACTCGGCACCAGCAGACCGGTCAGCACCACCAGGAACAAGGCGTTCGCGCCAGGGAACCTGATCCGGGCGAACGCGTACCCGGCCATGCTCGACACCAGCAACGTGATCAGCGTGACCAGTACGGCGATGTAGACGCTGTTCACGTACTGCCGGGCGAACGGCTGGAACGTGAACGCCTCGCCGTACGCGGCCAGCGTCGGATGCGAGGTCCACAACGACGGCGGTGCCTTGAAGATCTCCGGCAGCGGCTTGATCGACGCGGCGACCATCCAGATCGTCGGTACGGCGAACGGGACCGCAAGGACTGCGAGCGCTGCCACCAGAAGCGCTCGTCGGAGCAAGGAAGTTCTACTGCTCATGGAACACCCATTTCCGGCGCAGCTGCCATTGCAGCAGCGTCAGCACCATCACGAAGCTCAGCAGCATCAGCGCGAGCGTCGACCCGTACCCGATGTCGTTGAACTCGAAGGCCTGCTGGAACACGTAGTACACGAGCACGGTGGTACTCAGTTCAGGCCCGCCACCGGTCAGTACGGCGATCTGCGCGAACGACTGGAGCGCGCCGACGACGGTGATGATCGCGGTCAGCAACACCGTCGGCGAGATCAGCGGCAGTGTGATCCGCGCGAAGATCGACCGCCCCCGTGCGCCGTCGATCCGGGCCGCTTCGTACAGCTCCGACGGCACGCCCTGCAGCGCGGCCAGGAACAGCACCATGTTCACGCCGACGCTGCGGACGACCTGGCTGACGATCACCGACAGCATCGCGGTGTCGCCGTGCTGCAGCCAGTTCGGCCCGTCGACACCGATCGCGTGCAGCAGCCCGTTGATACCGCCGTTGTCCTGCAGCAGGAACCCCCAGACCAGGGTCCACGCGACCACGGACACCACGACCGGCGAGAAGAACAACGTGCGGAAGAACGTCGCGCCGCGGAACCGTCGGTTCAGCAGTACGGCGATCAGCAGGCCGAGCGTGATGTTCAGGACCACGACGCCGCCGGAGAACACGACCGTTGCCAGTAGCACCGATGGCAGCTGCGGGTCGGAGGCCAGCGCGGCGTAGTGGTCCCCGCCGACGAAGACCTGCTGGCCGGTGAAGACGTTCCACTTGTTCAGGCTGTACCAGATCGCCAGGCCGACCGGGATCAGTACGAACAGCAGGACGCCGGCGAGCTGTGGCGCGATGAACAGGTATCCGGTCAGCACATCTCGCCGGCGTGTGGTCCAGTAGCGCATCACTTGGCCAGGATGGGATCGATCGCGGTGCAGACCGACTTCAGGACGGTGGGGATGTCGGCGTCGGCCTTCCACAGTGCGTCCAGGGCGGTCTTGCCCTTCTGGGCGATCTCGGCCGGGCTGGTGTGGTTGGGCAGCGTGACGGCGTTCGGCAGCTGGTCGACCACGACCTCCTGCAGCTGGGCTGCGGTCAGCTTCTTGTTGTTCTCGGCAAGCTTCGCGCCGGTGAGCAGCGACTTGCGTGGCGGCGGGAAGAACTGCGCGAGCTTCGCCGCATTGGCCGGATTCGTCAGGTAGGCAAGGAAATCGGTGGCCTGGTCAGGATGCTTGCTCGCGGCAAGGACGCCGACACCGGCCTGCCCGAGTACGGCGTACTTCCCGGACGGCCCGGCCGGCAACGGGTACAGACCGAACTTGAACGACCCGGTGAGCAAGGATGCGCGGGAGACCTGCGCGACGGTGAAGGCGGCGTCACCGGCGAAGAAGTCGGCCTTCGTGCCCGGGCCGGGCATCGCGCTGGTCTTGAACGCGGCGTCGTGCAGGAACGTGAAGGCGCGCTGCATCTCCGGGCTGTCGAACGTGCAGGTCTTTCCGTCCGCGCTCCACGCCGAGGCGCCGAACCCGGTCCAGACCGTGGCCAGTGTGTTCCAGGACTTGTAGTCGAAGTCCCGGATCACGAAGCCCGCCTTGCCGGTCTTCGCGTGGACGGCGGCTCCCGCGGCGGCGACCTGGTCCCAGGTCAGCGTCTTCGGGTCGATCTTCTGGCCGGCCTTCGCCAGGAGGTCGGTGTTCACGTACAGCGCGAACGGCGAGTTCGAGAACGGGTACGCGTACAGCTTCCCGTCGCGGCTGAACTCCTTGGTCGCGCTGTCCACCAGGTCGTCGTACTGCCAGCCGTCGGTCGCCTTCAGCTTGTCGGTCAGGCCGACCAGCGCGTCCGAGGCGATCAGGTCCCTGGACAGGTCGCCCATCCAGGCCAGGTCGGGCGCGTTGCCGCCGGCGATCTGCGTCGTCAGCGTGGTGTTGTAGTCGGCGAACGGCAGGCTCTCGAAGGTGATCGAGGAGACCTCGGGGTGCTCGGCGCGGTAGGCGTCGCCGATCGAGTTGAACAGCTTGAGCTGGTCCTCGTTCGAGGTCCAGACCGTCATCCGCAGCTTGATGTCGGTGGTCTGCGCGCCGGTGTCGGAGGAGGCGCCGCACGCGGCGGTCAGTGTCGCGGCGGTGGTCAGCGCGAGCGCGCCGAGCAGCTTCCTTCTAGTGAACATGATGTGGGTCCTTAATGCTGGAGAGGACTAGTAGCCGGCGATCTCGGGCCAGTGGAGTTCGACTCCGGCCTCGCTCAATCGGCCCTGGAGGCGGTCGATCAGGGTGTCGTCGGTCGCGACCTGGTGCGGCGAAAGGCCGTTCTCGAGGCAGAACGCGACGAGTTCGCCGGCCGATTCGCCGATGTTCCACTCGACCGGATGCAGCCGGTAGGCGCCGTTGGTGATGTGGGTGGTGCCGATGTTCTTGGCGGCCGGCACCAGGTTCTGGGTGGCCACCGGGACCAGCGCGCCGAGCGGGATCTCGAACGGTGCGCACTCGACGTCGATGTAGTTGTCGCCGCCGGTGGAGGGATGCAGGTCGATCCGGTACATCCCGACGCCGACCGAGGCGTCGAACCGGGCCGGACCGTCGTACCCGCGGGCCTTGATCGAGATGTCCTGCTCGCGGACGGTGGTGAGCGCCCTGATCCGGCGCGATTCCCGGATGTACGGCGCCTGCGCGAAACCGTCCGTGGTGCCGACGAGGTCGCCGCGGAGCCGCAGACCGGGCCACCCGCGACCTCCGTCCGGGCGGGGCGCTTCGGTCTGCAGCCAGTACACGTACGCGCGGGACTGTGCCTTTGCGGCCAGCAGGTGTACGGCGCGGTCGTCGGTGTCGATGATCGAACCGCCGACGTAGTCGAGCTGCGGCCAGTTGGCGAGCACGATGTCGCTGTCGTAGAAGCCGTCGGCGAAGTTCTGCCGGGCCGCGATCCGGCGGAACTGCCACAGGTCGTTGTCGCCGGCATCGAACCGCGGGTCGCCGGTGACGTCGGCGGCCGGGTTGACGTTCATGGTCCGCTCTTCCGGCGCCAGCGTCCGCGGGTTCGGGGCGACGAAGGACAGCATCGGCGCGCCCCAGAACGGCAGCTCGAACGATCGCCAGAAGTCGTAGTCGTCCGGTCGCTCGATCGTGTGGTCGCCGGCGACGTGGTCGAAGACGAAGCACCACGCGATCGACTGCACATTGGCCGGATCCGCGACCTCGGCGGCACTGGGCTCGCCGGTGTCGGATCGCGCCTCGGCGCCGACGACGTACTCGGTGCCCGTCAGCGGCAGCAGGTCGCCGGTCTCGGTCCCGTCCAGGACGAACTCGGCGGAGATGACGGTCTCGACCCCGGTCCGCGGATCCGCGACCGTGACCGTGCGGACGACGCCGCCGGTCACCTCGGCCGCGACGGGCACGCAGGGTTGCAGAACGGTCAGGCGCCCGGTCGAGCGGTACGGCGCGAGCAGCTCGGTGATGACCGCGTCGGCGACGCGAGGCTCGTGGCACAGGCGACTGACGCGGCCTCGTCCTGGATTCAGTTCCCGGTCCGCACGGGCGGCGGAGGTCAACGGGTAGTGGTCTCGGTAGTAGCGGCGGATGCCTTCGCGGAGTGCGCGGTACCGCGCGGTGACGCCGAACTGCTCAACCCAGATGTGCTCGTCGGGCGGCACTGCCTGCGAGGTGAGCTGGCCGCCGAGCCAGGCGTACTCCTCGGTCATCACCACGCGCCGGCCGCGTTGCAGCAACGCCAGCGCGGCGGCGACGGAGCCGAGACCGCCGCCGATGATCGCGACCTCGGTGGAGATCACGCTTCTGTCCGTACGACGATGGTGGCGCCCGGCTCGACGTCGGAGTCGAGGTGCCGCCGGAGCTCCAGCGTGGACCACTCGTCCGGCTCCGTTGCGATCAGCAACTGCAGCAGGTCGAGCGCTTCCGCGGCCAACTGCTCCCTCGGGACATGGAAGCCCGCGAGCGGTTTGCCGTCGATCCGATGCCCGCGGACCTCGCCGAGCGCCGCGACCGAGATCTCGTCGGGTACGGCGACTCCGGCCGCGGTCAGCGCGTGGACGACGTCCTCGATCAGGAACGCGTCCTCGGCGATGATCACGGTCGCGCCGGTCGCCTGCGCCAGCCGGGGCAGGTCGCCGATCCGCTCCTCACCGACCAGCAGGAACGCGAGCCGCCCCTCAGCCGAGGCGGCCTCGACGGCGCCGCGGCGATCGCGGGCCGCGGGCGTGTCCCGGCCGCGGTGCACGTACAGCGCCTGCTGATGACCGGCGGCCGCGGCCTGGTCGATCAGGGCGGTCGTCGGCGTGACATAGTCGATGGCGACGTACGGCACCGCGGCGGCGGTCTCGTCCCGGCGGCCGATGGCGACGAACGGGAACTGTTCGGCGACCAGTCGCTCCAGCTCGGACGCGACCATCTGCTGGCCGAGCAGCACGCAGCCGTCGGTCAGCCGCAGCCGGGTCTTGCGGTGGAACAGGCTCCGGGTGCCGTTTTCGACCGGCGACGACGTGAAGAACAGCAGGTCCCAGCCGATCTTCTCGGCGGCGCGCTCGATCCCGTTCAGCAGCGGGCCGTAGAAGTCCATGCTCTCGGGCGACAGCGCGGCCTCGTAGGTGAAGACGCCGATGATCTGGTTGTCCAGGCCGGCCAGGCGGCGGGCGGCCGGGTCCGCGACGTACGTCAATTGCTCGATGGCTTTCTTGACCCGCGCCCGGGTCGCCTCGGGGATCCGCACGTTCGTGCCGTCGCGGTCGTTCAGCACCACCGACACCGTCGTCTGGCTGACGCCTGCGAGTTCGGCGATCTCGCGCTGGGTGACCCGGCGAGGTTTCGAGGCCATCGTTCCTCCGTCGTGATAATGCCTATCTTCAACGAGCTGCGGCGACCATAGCCCAGTCGAAGCCGCTAGCGCAATGACCTCTTGACGTCTTGCTTCGGGGCTGAGAACGTTCCGTCCATCGAATCTGAAGATACGCATTATCAGAAGGAGTAGTCGATGACCTCCACCCTTAGCCGTCGCAGCCTGCTCGGCGCGGCGCTCGCGGCCGGTGTCGTCCTGGTCGCCGAAGCGACCCCGATCAAGGCGTTCGCCGCGCCCGGTGACGTGACGCTGACGGCCGGCGGCATCAGCCTGCTGGCCAGCCCCGGCGGCCGGCTCGCGATCCGTGACGCTGGTGGCGTCACGCGGTCGGCCGGTTCGAAGTTCCAGGTCAAGGACAGCGTCGCCGGCGTCCTGACGTCCACCGGCGGCACGCCGACGCTGAGCGCGCTCGCGGACGGGACGCCGGCGATCCGGATGGACTACACCTTCGACGCCGCGGCCGGCTCGACGGTCGTCACCGGCTGGTTCAGCGTCAGTACGTCGCACGCCCGGCTGGAATGGCGGATCACCGGGCCGAACACGCTGATTCCGGACGGGTTCCTGTTCAGTCGCGCGATCCAGGCACCGACGGCGCCGGACGACTACATCGCGATCACCGAGTGGGTTCGCGACGCGGGCGGCGGGATCCCGTACGAGGACACCGTCGGCGTCGCGCACACGTCGACGTGGAACTCGAGCCTGCACGGCCTGTTCCTGCTGGACCGCTCCCGCCAGGCGTGGACGAACGCGACCTGGGTGCACTCACCCGGCGTGGCGGATCCGGCCGGCGGCTGGACCAGCCGGGCCGACTTCTTCTTCTCCGAGACCCGCCCGTCGGCGACCGCGACGATCGGCCGCGGTCGTGAACTCGGGATCGAGCTCACCACCAACAGCGACTTCAACCTGTACGAGTCGGCCGGCGCACCGATGGCGCTCACCGCACTGGTGGCCAACGGCGGCGCGGCCAAGGCGGTCGAGCTCGAACTGTGGATGCGTAGCTTCGACGGCGTACTCCTGGCGTCGACGACCGTGACCGGAAACGTCGCCGCGGCAGGCACCTGGCAGCACACGTTCAACCTGACCGCGCCCAGCGGGATCGCGCTGGCGGAGGTGGTGGTGCGATCGGGGGACGACGAGGCGTTCGCGCGGACCAATCTCGCCGTACTGCCGACGTACGACTATCAGGCCGGCGCGGCGAGCATGTTCGGGATCGCCAACTACCCGTGGCTCCAGCGGCCGAGCGCCGACGCCGTACTCGATCTCTGGCAGCGAGCCGGGATCAACCTGGTCCGGATCGCGTACGACGGTGGGCCCGGGCTGCCGCCGTCCGCGTTCGACGCGCGCGGGATGCAGCACAACGTCGAACTGCAGCCGTCGTTGACCGTGACCGACGCGGAGGCCGCTGCCTGGGCTGCGGACAAGCTGGCGGTGGCGACGGTCGCCGGTGCGGGGTACTTCGAGGTGGGCAACGAACTGAACCGGCCGTTCAACACCGGGGACGCCGCACAGGCCTATCTGGACAAGGTGATGCGGCCGGTCTTCGATCGCCGGGCCGTCACCGGGGACACCGTGAAGCTGATGAACAACGGGCTGGCCGGGATGGACAAGCCGTGGGTCGAGAACTTCATCGCCGCGGGCGGATGGGACCTGATCGACGCCTTCGCCTATCACCCCGGCCGCGGCAACTTCACGCCCGACTACATCCCGCCGGGCGACGACTGGGGCACCGGTGCCGTGGGCACGTACTGGAACTTCTACGGCGGGCTGATGCAGCTCAAGGCGTTGATGGCGGAGCACGGTCAGAAGGAGATCTGGCTGACGGAGGCCTACGCGGCTACCAAGCCCAACAGTTGGTGGCACGACACCTATCGCCATGCCGCGGAGAACATCCTGTTGAGTTTGGCGCTGGCCAAGGCCGAGGGTATTCGGTGCGTCTGCTGGTACCAGTTCCACGACAGTGTGCTCGGGATGCCGCAGATCGCCGATCCGGACAATGTCGAGTACCACTTCGGCCTGATGAATCGCGATCTGAGCCCGAAGCCGTCGCTGCTCGCCTACGCGACAGCGGCCCGGGTGCTCGACCAGGCGACCTTCCGCGGGAAGTTGAGTTTTGCGGATCCGCTGACCTCTGGCTTGTGGTTCGACACTCCGGACGGGCCGGCGGTCGTCCTGTGGAACCGGGCCGACGGCTACATCCTGAACACGGCCGGCCAGCGCACCGATTGGCACTTCCCGGCGCCGGAGGTCTGGGTCGACCCGTGGCCGACCAAGACACCGCTGACGGTGGCCGCGAGTTCCGCCGTACGCGAGCTGGATGCGATCGGGCAGGCGCGGACGCTGCCCGTGACCAACGGCAAGGTGACGCTGACGCTCGACGGCGCACCCCGCGTCTACTACGGCTTGGTCCCGCACGCCAGCGGCGCCGGTACGCAGACCCTGGCCGGCTGCCGCCCCAGCCGTATGCCGAAAGTAATCGGCTGAACGCACATTGTTAGGGTTCGCCCATGAAGAAGGCTCTGCTGGCCGTCGTCACCGCTGCGGCGGTGGGTGCTGCGGCGTTGGTTCCCTCCGGTCCCGCGGTGCGGGCGGCCACCCAGACCGCTACCGGCAGCGCGCCGCGCGGGTTCGGGTCCGCGCTGTCGTCGGTGCAGCAGACGACGTGGCAGACGAACGCGAGCGTGAACACGCTCGCCGTCGCGGGGAACCTGGTGTTCGCGGGCGGTCTGTTCACTCGGGTCCGGCCGCCGGGGAAGGCTCGCGGGGTCGGGGACGTTGCGCGGAAGTACTTCGCGGTGTTCGACCGGACGACCGGCGTACCGACGCGGTTCGCGCCGCAGGTCAACGGGCAGGTGTGGAGCGTCGCGACCTCTCCGGACGGCAGCCGCGTCGTGATCGGCGGCGACTTCACCGTCGTGGACGGGGTGCCGCGGTCGCGAGTGGCGATGTTCGATGTTGCCAGCGGCAAGCTGGTGGCCGGCTGGGACCCGGTGGTGAACTACCGGGTCGCGGCGCTGAAGATCTCCAGCGACACGGTCTACCTCGGCGGCTCGTTCGGATCCGTGGACAAGGTCGCCCGCAGCCGGGTCGCCGCGGTCAGCCTGAACAGCGGTGCACTGCAGGCGTGGAGCCCGAACGCGAACGACGACGTCCACGCGATCGAGCTGTCGACCGACGGCAAGCGGGCGTTCGTCGGCGGTGGCTTCACCCGGATCGGCGGCCGCGACGTGCACGCGCTGGCGATGGTGAACGCCGCCACCGGCGCCGCGCTCCCGATGCCCGCCGCGGCCGCGATCCCGCCGAAGTCCGAGGAGTGCGACAGCCGGGTCAAGGACCTCGAAGTCCAAGGAAACAAGGTCTTCGCGTCGAACGCCGGGACGAACAGCGTCGGCTGTTACGACGGGGTGCTCGCGGCGGACGCCACGACCGGCAAGCTGCTCTGGCAGAGCAAGTGCCGCGGCGCGACCGAGGCGATCAAGGCGATCGGGAACTGGCTCTACAAGGGGTCGCACGCCCACGACTGCAGCGCGGACGGGGCGTTCCCGGACAAGACCGGGATGCACCATTTCCTCGTCTACAGCGCGATCACCGGGAAGCTCGGTCCGTGGTTCCCGAACGCGACCGCCGGCGGCACGACCCTCGTCGGTCCGCTCGCGTTCGCGTCCGGCGGCAACGACCTCTGGGCAGGCGGTGACTTCACCAAGGTGAACGGCGTACCGCAGGAAGGGCTGACCCGGTTCACGAACACGCCCGGTGGTGCGGCGCCGGCGCGACCGGCCGCGCCCAAGGTCGCCAGCGCGCGGGTGAACAAGGTGACGATCGCCGTCCCGACCGTGCTCGACCGCGACAACCTCACGCTCACGTACCTGGTGTACCGCGGCAGCACCCGGATTGCGACCTGGTCGCGGACATCGAACTCCTGGACGAAGCCGACCGTCACCTCGATCACCGACTCCGGCCTGACCAGCGGCCGGAAGGTCTCGTACCACGTCGAGGTCAGCGACGGCCGCAACGTCCAGAAGAGCCCATCGGTCGCGGTCCGCGTCCGCTGACCATCGGACCGCGGTCCGTCGGACTCCGGTCCGAGGTGGTGGCTCGCCGGCTCGGCTAGGTTCGGTGTGTGGCAGACGAGTTCGGGTTGAGCCGGCGGCAGCTGATCGTCGCGGACTGTGTCGTCGCGGCCGGGTACGCCGTCCTCGTCCTGCTCACCTCGTCCAGCGGGCCCGCGCTCGTCGCGATCGGACTGGCGCTGCCGGTCGCGGTACGGCGGATCTGGCCGGTCCCCGCGTTCGCCGTCGTGGCCGTGATGTCCGTGGTCGCGTTCGCGGTGGACGGGCTGCGCGATCCGCTGCTCGCTGCGGCGTACGTGCTGTACGTCGTCGCACTCACCCGGGAGACGCATCGGCCGCTGTCCAGCCGCCGACTGATCAGTCTCGCGGGGGCGGTCGGCTTCGTCGTCCTGCTCCTCGCCGTGGTCGCCGGCGCACCGGCCGGTCAGTCCCGCGCCGCGATCGTGCTCACCGGGATCGCCGCCTTGTACGGCGCCTGGGTGCTGGGACAGGTCGTCCGCGACCGGCGAGCTGCCGCCGCACGCTCGGCGCAGCTGCTGGCCGAGCAGGCGGTGGCCGCGGAACGGTTACGGATCGCCCGCGAACTGCACGACATCGTTGCCCACAGCATGGGATTGATCGCGGTCAAGGCCGGGGTCGCGAACCATGTCCTGCGGGTCCGTCCCGAGGAGGTGTCCGACGCGTTGTCGGTGATCGAGTCCACGAGCCGCGACGCACTGGTCGAGCTGCGGCACATGCTCGGCCTGCTGCGGACCTCTGACGAGCCCGCGGAACTCGCGCCGCCGGCTGGCCTCGCCGCGCTGCCGGAGCTGGTCGCGCGCGTCGAGTCGACCGGCGTCGCAGTCGAGCTGCAGGTCGACGTACCCGAGCCGCTTCCCGAGGCCGTCGCTCTCACGGTCCACCGGATCGTCCAGGAGTGCCTGACGAACATCACCAAGCACTCCCGCGCCCGTCATTGCCGCATCACGATCACCGGCGCCGCGAACGCCGTACAGCTCGAGGTCTCCGACGATGGCGAAGGTGGTGCGGTGGTGGAAGGGCACGGCCTGATCGGGATCCGGGAGCGGGTCAGTGTGTACGGCGGTACGTACCGTGCCGGGCCGCGGACGGGCGGCGGCTTCGAGGTCGTCGTACGGCTGCCGTATGAGTGAGATCCGGGTCCTGGTGGCCGACGACCAGGCGCTGCTGCGGGGGAGCTTCCGGGTGCTGATCGACACCACGCCCGGGCTGACGACGGTCGGCGAGGCGGCGGACGGGATCGAGGCGGTCGAGCTCGCGCGGCGCGAGCGGCCGGACGTCGTACTGATGGATGTCCGGATGCCCAGGCTGGACGGGATCGAGGCGACCCGGCGGATCTGCTCCGCGCCGGAGACAGCAGCCACCAAAGTACTGATCCTGACGATGTTCGACCTCGACGACGCCGTGTACGCCGGCCTGCGGGCCGGGGCGAGCGGGTTCCTGCTGAAGGACGTCCCGCCGGTGGAGTTGCTGCAGGCAATCAACGTGGTCGCGGCCGGCGAGGGGCTGCTGGCGCCCTCGATCACGCGCCGGCTGATCGCCGAGTTCGCACGGCTGGCCGAGCCGGGTCAGGGGCCGCTGACCGGTCTCGACGGCGTGACCGAGCGCGAACGGGAGGTGCTGTCGCTGATCGCGCGCGGACTGTCGAACGAGGAGATCTGCGACCACCTGCACGTCGGCCGCGGCACCTTGAAGACCCACATCGGCCACCTACTCGCCAAGCTACACGCCCGCGACCGAGCCCAGTTGGTGATCGCCGCCTACGAGTCCGGCCTGGTGCAACCGCGCCGGCGCTGAACTACAGATCCGCCAGCTTGGTGCGCAGACCGACCGAACGCGCGGGGGAGACCTCGTCGCTGATCGCCAAGGCCTCTTCCAAGTACGCCGTCGCCTTGGCCGGATCGCCGACCGCCGCCGCGTGGTCGGCCAGCCCTTCGAGCGCACCGACGATGTACGCGTTGTTCTGGTCTTCGACGGCACCGCGATGGACGTACTCGAAGCATTCAAGGGCCTCGTCGGTCTGGCCGGCCGCGAGCAGCGTGGTCCCGAGCGATTGGCGGGCGGACCACCGCACCTGCTCGTTCCCACCGTTCTCGGCCACTGCAACGGCTTCCCGGCACAGCGTGAGTGCGGTGTCGACGTTGCCTTGCAGGCGATTCACCAGTGCGAGCCGCGCGAGCGCGAACGGGATGCTGAAGGAGCTCTCGAGCTCGACCGCGACGTCGCGCGCCTCGGTCGCACTGGCCATCGCCTCGTCCAGCCGGCCAAGGTTCACGTAGCAGGTGGTCAGCCCGCTGAGCGCGTCGGCGCGCAGCCCCGAGGCGCCGCGCGGCCGCAGGATCGCCAGCGCACCGGTGTACATCTGCTCGGCATCGGCGTACTCGCAGGCGTTGCTGAGCGCGAGTCCGCTGAACGTCAGAGCCCGCCCCAGCAGAACGTCGTCCTGGATCTCCCGGGCGATGTCCGCGGCCTTGCGCAGAGCCGGAAGCGCCTCGCCGAACGGATCCACGGTCTGCATCGCGAGACCGAGACTGGTGTAGAGACGGCCGCGGACCCGCGCGTCGGCGTCCTCGGGGAGCAGTTCCAGAGCCTGCCGCAGGACGTCGGTCGCGCCTTGGGTATTTCCCCGTCCTCGCAGGTAGCTGCTGAGCGCATGCAGCATGTGTGCCTCGGCCTTACGATCGCCCGCCCGCCGCGCGGCCGCCAGTCCGAGCTCGATGACGTGCTTCTCCTGCTGACGATAGCCGCGCAGTTGCAGGAGCCGCATCGAGCCGAGGGCCAGCAGCCACGTGTACTCGAGCCTGCCGCGCGCCAGCGCCTGCTCGACGGCGGCCGCCAGGTTGGCTGCTTCGCTGTCGGCCCAGGCCACCGCCTGCCGGATCGTGTCCAACGCCGGGAGGGCGACGTTCAGTGGCCGGTCGCCCAGCTCGAGGAACGGTGCGTTTCCCTGCTGGGCCAGCGGATGGTTCACGGCCTGGACGTAGTACTCCAGCAGCCGGTCCGTCGCCGCGTCGGGATCGACATCGGTATTGCGGGCGAGCTCGGCCGCGTAGTCCCGGATCAGGTCGTGGAACTGGTAGCGGTCCGGTGTCGGCTCGAGCAGCAGGTTGGCGTCGACGAGAGACTCGGCCAGGTCGGCCGCCTCCTCGGGCGCACAGTCCACCAGCGCCGCGGCGCCGTACCGGTCGAAGTCGCGGCCCGGGACGACGCTGAGCAGGCGGAACATCCGCTGCTGCTTCGGTGTCAGTTGGTCGTACGAGAGTTCGAACGCGGCCGCGATACCGAGGCCGTCGGCCGTGAGTTCGGTCAGTCGGCGGCCGACGCGGTCCAGGCGCTGGTTGATGTGGGCAACGGTCCACGCCGGCCGGTGCCGGAGCCGGGCGCCGGCGATCCGGAGCGCCAGCGGAAGGTTGCCGCAACGCTCGATCAGGTCGTTGCTGGCAGCAACGTCAGCGGTCGCGCGTTCGGCGCCGACGAGGGCCGCCAGCAGGTTGGTGGCGTCGGCCGCGTCGAGCAATCCGAGGTGCAGCCGGTCGCGGGCGTCGAGTCCGGTCAGTTGAGTACGGCTGGTGATCAGTACGCCGCACGTCGGTGATCCCGGGAGTAGATGGTTCACCGTCGTACTGTCCGGGGCGTTGTCGAGGACGACGAGCACGCGCCGGCCCGCGACCGTCGTACGCCACAGGGCCTGGGCCTTCTCCAGGGTGTGTGGAATGGCTGCCGCTGGTACGTCGGCGCCGAGGAGCAGGTGGTCGAGCGCCGCCTTCACATCGAGCGGCGGGCGGCCTGGAGTGTGGCCGTGCAGGTCGACGAAGAGCAGGCCGTCCGGGTACCGGCGGGCAAGACTGCGGGCGGTGTTGACGGCGAGCGCGGTCTTGCCGACCCCTGCCATACCGTCGATCGCGACGATCGGCGGCGCCTGCGTGTCGGTTGCGCGGAGCGCGTCGGCGAGGTGGGCCAGCTCGGCGTCGCGTCCGACGAATGTCGCTCCGGCGTACGGGAGCTCGTCGCGGACCTGCGCGGTGGTCTCGTTGCGCAGGATCGTCCGGTGGACTTCGCGGAGCGCCGGACCGGGTTCGACGCCGAGCTCGTCGATCAGCGTTTGGCGGGTGCGGCTGTAGACGTCGAGCGCATCGGCCTGGCGGCCGTCGGCGGACAGGGACCGCATGAGCTGGCCGGCGAGGCGTTCGTCGAACGGTCGCGCGGCCACCGCGGGGACGAGTTCGGCCACCAGTTCCGCGGCGCGACCGCGTTCGAGATCGACGTCGACGCGGTCGCCGAAGACCTTGTCGCGACGTTCGGCCAGCCGGAGCCGCTGTGCAGCGAGGTACTGCCCTGGGAGCCCGGCGAGCGGTTCGCCCCGGTGCAACGCGAGCGCCGTACGGTACTCGGCTGCCGCCGCGTCGAGCTCACCGCGTTCGCGCAGTTCGGTGGCCCGGCGTACGACGTTCTCGAACTCGGTGACGTCGACGGCGCCCTCGTCGAGCCGCAGCAGGTAGCCGTCGGACGTGTGCGCGAGGATGTCCACGGGTAGCGTCCGACGCAGCCGGTAGATGTACGGCGGCAGCACCTTCACGCCGGTACCGGGCGGGTTGTCCTGCCAGACGGCGTCGAGCAGCTCCGACGCGGTGCAGATCTGATTGGCGCGGAGAGCGAGTACGGCGAGCAACGCCTGCAACCGCTGCGCCCGCACCGGGAGCTCCGCTCCGCGCCACCTGA
Source organism: Kribbella speibonae (assembly GCF_004331375.1). NCBI lineage: Bacteria > Bacillati > Actinomycetota > Actinomycetes > Propionibacteriales > Kribbellaceae > Kribbella > Kribbella speibonae. The sequence continues at coordinate 819,174 of NZ_SJKC01000003.1, forward strand.
TCCGCAGCGGACCCAGCAGCTCGATATACAGCGGGTGACTCACCTGTAGCAGTCTGCCGCGTCGGGGGAGCACCCGGCAATTGAGTGGTTCACCAGGTGGGCAGGCCCTAGGCTGACGGTCGAGTCGACAAGTTCACGAGGAGTTGGGGATGCCCGGTCAACCGGGCACGCGCTGAACGCAATCGTCATCGCGTGCCGCTTTGTTCGCGCCGGATTCTGGCGTGCGTGAGTGGCGCAGCTCCTCCTTGCCCGGGGCTGTGGTCCCCGGGTCGACTCCTGGGACAACTCCGTGTCGCTGTGGACGCATCGTGATTTCCGCTGGCTCTGGCTCGGCCAGAGCGCCTCGCAACTCGCAAGCTTCGCCGGTCAGGTGACTCTGCCGCTGGTCGCGGTCACCTCGCTCGGCGCCGGTGCCGCGCAACTCGGCATCCTCCGCGCCGTGCAGCAGCTCCCGATCCTGCTGTTCTCGCTGGCGGTCGGCGTCCTGGTCGACCGCCTACGCTCCAGAACGGTCCTGGTGGCCGCCGATCTCGGCCGCGCCGTCGTCTTCTTCTCGGTGCCGCTGGGACTGGTCCTCGGGCTGCCGTTCCTGTACGTCGTGGGGTTCGTCGCCGGCGTCTTCACTGTCTGCTTCGACGTCGCGTACATGGCCGCGCTGCCCCGGCTCGTCGACCGGAATCAGATTGCCCAGGGCAACAGTATGCTCGAGACCACGAGATCGGCCGCGCAGATCTGCGGTCCCGCGTTCGGCGGCGCCCTCGTGTCGCTGCTGGGTGCCCCGGCCGCGGTGGTCGCCGGCGCGGTGCTCTTCGCGATCTCCAGCCTGTCCGTCAGCCGCATCCGGAACCGGGCGGGTACGCCGGTCGCGCAGAGCGGCGTACTGCGCCAGATCGGTGAAGGCCTGCGCATCGTCGTACGGGACGCTTCGTTGCGCGCGATCGCCGCGGCGACCTGTGTGTACCAGTTCTCGTTCACCGCGCTGACGACCGTCTATCTGCTCTTCCTGACCCGCACGCTCGACCTTCCGGGTGCGGTCGTCGGACTGGTCACGGCGTCGTTCGGGCCCGGAGTGCTGGTCGGTTCGTTGCTGTCCGCGTGGCTGCCGAGGCGGTTCGGGTACGGGCGCGTGGTCGTGTACGCGGCGCTCGTTTCGGACCTCGTCATGCTGATCACCTCAACGCTGCACGGCCCCGGTCCGGCGACGGTCGCCGCGCTGATCACGATCAACATCCTGTACGGCGCCTTGAGCCAATCCGTCGACGTGGCGGTCGTCGCGATCCGGCAACTCGTCACGCCGCTGCCGGTGCAGGGGCGGGTCGTCGCGACGATCAACTTCCTCGGTCTGGGACTGACCCCACTCGGTGCCCTGCTCGGCGGAGCGGCTGCCGGCGTGTTCGGCGTACGGACCGCCTTGCTCGTCGCCACCGCGGGACTGTTTCTGTCGCCGTTGTGTTTGACGCGACTCAGCCGCAGTCTGGTCGGGCGGGTCTAGATGTGCGGCAGGATTGCGGTGAGGGCGATCAGGAGGCAGATGGCGCCGTTGATGTACGGGTGGCTGGCCAGGATCGCGACGAACTCGCGGATCGTTGCCGTCGGCCAGTAGTACGCCGCTGTCGGGGAGCCGACCACCTGGCCGTTGACCTTGGCCTTGCGGGCGGTGAGCGCGGCGCGGAACGCGTGGAAGTTGTTCGTGACGATCAGGCAGCGGTACTGCGGTCGCAGCTCGACCATCAGGTCCCGGCTGAACGTCAGGTTCTCCCAGGTGGTCGTCGACCTGTCCTCGCGGAGGATCTGGTCGTCGGGGACGCCGTGGTCGACCAGGTACGCCGCCATCGCGTGCGACTCGGGCAGGTCCTCGCCGGGGCCCTGGCCGCCCGACGTCACGAGCAGCGGCGAGCGACCCTTGCGGAGCGCGCGCTCGTACACCTGCTGCGCGCGGTCCAGGCGACTCGCCAGCAGCGGCGTGACCCGCGAGCCCATCAGGCCCGAGCCGAGGACGACGACGAAGTCCACCTTCCGCGACGAGCGGACCCGGCTGTAGAAGAACGCGTACACCAGGAAGCACAGGAACAGGAACGAGATGTAGGTCAGCACACCGAGCAGCACCGACCGTACGACGGCCAGCGGTTCCCAGCCGATCTTCTGCACCAGCACGCTGAAGATCACGAAGCCGATGATCCCGAGGCCGACCAGCAGCGACAGCAGGTTGGACAGCCGGCGGCGCTCCCGGCGCAGCATCGTGACGCCGTTGATCACCAGGAACACCGCGAGCACCGCGATCGTCAGCGGGATCGCGACCACGATCGCCCACACCATCGCGACCGCCACGGGCTTGCTGACCGTCTCGACCGCGAAGATCACGCCGATGCCCGCGAACATCAGCGTGAGGACCAGGAAGATCCCGTTCTTGAACAGCCGTCGGTCGCGCAGGAAGCTGACGCCGAAGACGAGGAACCAGAACCCGGCGATACCGAAACAGATGACCATCGGGCGCCATCAAACCATCTGACGACGCCCGACGCCCTCACGACAGGCTGGTCACAACAGGCGGATCAGGGACGAGATCTTCGCCCGGTGGAGATTGCTGATCACGTTCTTCGTGTCCGGCTTGTTGCGATACGCGTACGAGCCGGACTCGAAGCCCAGATACGCGTACCCGCCGAAGTCGGTGATCCCCTCGGACATGCTCGGCGCCCGGAAGCAGGTCAGCTTCGCCTTGTCGAGATCACGCTGGCCACGGCGTACGACGTACAGGTTGCTCAGATTCTCGTTGCCGGCCGAGGTGCTGTAGATGAAGTGCCGCTTCGTCACCAACAGGCCCTGGGTCTTGGTCGGGATCTCCCACGCACCCTTCATCGTGGTGAGCGTGCCGTTGCTCTTGATCTTGTACCGGTACATCTTGCCGCGGCCCTTGGCGTTGAACCGGCCCGCGAACAGCGAGTCCCCGTAGCTGGTCAGGAACGAGGCCCAGTAGACCTTGCGTTCGGAGCCGGTCGCCTTCAGGTACGGCGTACCGGACTGCTTCATCTTCTTGGCCAGCGTGGACAGCTTGTATTTGCGGATCCCGTGCTTGCTGCCCTGCACGAAGGCCCAGCCGTAGGCGGTGGTGATCCCGCCCGCATGCGTCGGCGCGATCGAGACATCGCCGACGACCTTGTTGGTGGCGGGGTCGATGCCGACGATGAGGGACCGCTTGCCCGGGTGGTACATCGCCACCAGCAGCAGGTTCTTCGAGCCGGACCAGTTCCACCAGGTGCCGACGCCCTGCGGGATGTAGGACCCCAGCTTGGGCAGCGCGGCACTCTTCCGGAACCTCTCGTTGTACTTCTTCGATGCCGACGGCGGGTCGTAGAACAGCTTGCCGCCGGTCTTGGGGTCACACTTGATCTTCCGCGTCGCCGACACTGCGTCGTTCGCGGTGGTGGTTGCGCCCTGGGCGGGTACCGTACCCGCGACCGCGAGAGTGACCGCGGTTCCAGTGGCCAGGACGCCGGCCGGACCGGGCGCGATGGCGCCCCATCGGCGTGGTGTTATGCGCGACATAGCTTCCTCTCAGTCGAGATTTCGCTGTCGTTGCCACGCTAACGCGGGCAACCGGAGCAGCCCGGAACGGGGGGGGGTGGAGCGCGAAACTTTTCGTTGTTTTCCAAGGGTTAAGACCCCTGGAGGCCGACGGGAGGTGGTGTGCGAGAGTCCTGTCATGATGCTGACCAACTGGGCGGGAAACATCAGCTTCGCGAGTGCGCTGCAGCGGCCGCGGTCGATCGCCGATCTGCAGGACCTCGTCGGCCGGTCGGAGAAGGTGCGGGTGCTCGGGACCGGGCACTCGTTCAACCGGATCGCGGACAGCGCCGGCACCTTGGTCAGCGTCGCCGACCTGCCCTCGGTGATCGAGATCGGCGAGCGTGGCGTCACGGTCTCGGCCGGGCTGCGGTACGGCGAGATCACGGCCGCGCTGCAGGCTCAGGGGCTGGCGTTGCACAACCTCGGCTCGCTGCCGCACATCTCGGTGGCTGGCGCGTGCTCGACCGGGACACACGGTTCCGGCGACGCCAACGGACCGCTCGCGGACGCGGTCAACGCGATCACGTTCGTGGACGCGTCCGGTGAGCTCGTCACGTTGACCCGGGACGACGAGGACTTCGCCGGGTCGGTCATCTCACTCGGTGCGCTCGGCGTGACCGTCAGCCTGACGCTCGACGTACAACCGACGTACCAGATCAGCCAGGTCGTGTACGACGGGCTGCCGGTGGAGCGACTCGGGACGGACTTCGCCGAGGTGATGGGCAGCGCGTACAGCGTGAGCGCGTTCACCGACTGGGTGGACCCGGACGTGATGGTGTGGCGCAAGCGGCGAGAGCTGGGTGCACCTTCGGCCGAGTGGCTGGGGGCGCGGCTCGCGGACGGGCCGCGGCACCCGATCAAGGTGATGCCGGCCGACTACGCGACCCAGCAGGGCGGGGTCGCGGGGCCGTGGAACGAGCGGCTGCCGCACTTCCGGCTCGAGTTCACGCCGAGCAACGGGGACGAACTGCAGTCGGAGTACTTCGTACCGCGCGAACGGGCCGCCGAGGCGTTCGACGTACTGCGGGCCTTGGGCAACCAGTTCGCGCCGGTGATCCAGGTGTCGGAGGTCCGGACGATCGCCGCCGACGACTTGTGGCTGAGCCCGAGCCAGGGCCGGGACACCGTCGCCCTGCACTTCACCTGGATCCAGGACGAGACAGTGGTCCGTCCCGTGGTCGCCGCCCTGGAGGACGCGCTCGCGCCGCTCGACGCGCGACCCCACTGGGGCAAGGTCTTCGAAGCCGACGCCACCACCCTCGCCGAACGCTACCCACGCGTCCCGGACTTCATCACGCTCGCGTCCAAGTACGACCCCACAGGCAAGTTCCGCAACCCGTACCTGGACCAGTACCTGCCTCTCAGCGCGCAGGGGTAGGAGAGAGCAAAGAGAAATCTGACGGCAACCGAGCTGGTCTTCGGGGGCAACAGGCGCACGCCACAGTGACGGGGTGTTTCGGATCGTTGACGCTCCGTCCCGAGAGGTGTGCCATGTCTGATTCTGAACCGCCTGTGCGACGTGGTGGCGTGCGGCCCTTGCTGGTCCGTCTGCACTTCTATGCGGGGATCCTGGTCGGCCCGTTCCTCCTCCTGACGGCGCTGACCGGGTTCCTCTACGCGTTGGCCCCGCAGATCGAGAACGCGCTCTACCGGGACACGATCTTCGTCGAGAGCTCGGGTACGACGGTGCCGGTCGGCGACCAGGTGGCGGCCGCCCGGGAGCGGCAACCGGACGGCACACTACTCGCCGTACGCCCGGCGGCCGGGCCGGGAGACACGACTCGGGTGCTGTTCGACGCACCCGGGCTGGGTGAGTCGGAACGCCTTGCTGTGTTCGTGAATCCGGGCAACGCACAGGTCACCGGCGAACTGGTTGCCTATGGCTCCAGTGGTGCGTTGCCGTTCCGTACCTGGCTGTCCCATCTGCACGCGAACCTGCACCTCGGCGACGCTGGGCGGAACTACAGCGAGCTGGCCGCGTCGTGGTTGTGGCTCATCGCCCTGGCGGGACTCGTGTTGTGGTTCACCGGACGCCGGAACGGATCTCGCTGGCGGGTGGAGCGATCCGGCAGCGCGCGCCGCCGTACGTTGTCGTGGCATGGAGTTCTCGGGACGTGGGTGATTTTCGGAATGCTCTTCCTGTCGGCGACCGGCCTCACGTGGTCGCGATTCGCAGGCGCGAACGTGACGGAGCTGAAGGCGTCGCTGGACTGGAAGACGCCGACGGTCAGTACAGCGCTGACCGACGCCGACCATGTCGGTCACGAGGGGCACGCGTTCCCCGGCGGCGAGGTCGATCCGGCCGTCGACGAGTGGACGCAGGCGTTGCAGTCCGCCCGCTCGGCCCAGCTGGACGGGCCGGTGGAGATGGTGGCACCGAAGAAGTCCGGTACGTCGTTCGTGGTCAGCGAGATCGGGAAGGCCTGGCCGACACAGGCCGACTCGGTCGCGGTCGACCCCATGTCGGGGAAGGTCGTGGACGTCGTCCGGTTCGACGACTATCCGATCGGGGCGAAGCTGTCGCGGTGGGGGATCGACGCGCACATGGGCATGCTCTTCGGCCTGGTCAACCAGATCCTGCTGCTGATCGTCGCCGGCACCGTCGTCGCGTCGGTGGTCTGGGGCTACCGGATGTGGTGGCTGCGGCGTCCGACCCGAGGCCACGCACTGCGGTTGGGCCGGCCGGCTCGGCGTGGCGCGTGGCGGGAGATCCCGGTGCTCGCGGTGGTCGTGCTGCTCGCGCTCGCGGTGGGGATCGGGTTGTTCCTGCCACTGTTCGGGATCAGCCTGGCCGCGTTCGTGGTGATCGATCTGATCATCGGGCTCTACCGCTGGCGGAAGTCCGGCACCACCGAGCAGTCGCCTGGGGAACCGGTGCAGGAGGCTGCGGCCGAGGCGGACGAGCTACTCGTGTGACATCGGCTCGAGGGTCATGGTGACGGTCCAGAGGAGGTTGCGGAGGAGGCGGCGGTCCTCGGCGGTGAGCTGGGCGAGGGCGCGGCGGCCGGCGCGGTCGTAGATCTCCTGGACGGTGTGGGCGAGCTCGACGCCGCGGTCGGTCAGCTCGATGCCCACCTGGCGGGCGTCGGTCGTGCTCTTCACCCGGCGGACCAGCCCGGCGGCCTCCATCCGCTGCGTGGTTTTGGTTGCCGTCGGCACCTCGACGTCAAGAACCTTCGCGAGACGGGCCACCGGCAACGACCCGTGGTGCAGAAGCTTGGCCAGCACCAGCTCCTGCCCGGTGTGCAGCACGGTCCCGGCCAGCTCCTCCGCGATCGCCTTCCGCGTCGTACGCTCCGCGAACCGCAACGCGATCAGTACGTCGGCCTCGTCGGCCGGCGCATCCGGTGACCACTCTCCGGCATTGTGCGTCGTACTCACGTGTGACTCCGGGGCAGGAACGGGTTCCGGCTGGTGTAGTCGCCGATGTAGTCGGTGGGGATGGCCGGTTCGCCGCGGCTGAGCTGGCTGGCGGAGCGGGGGAGTTCGTCGCGGACCTTCTGATGGTGCGCCTGCGACTCTTCCGGCGTGGTCCGGCCGACGATCTTGCCCGCCTCGACGAGCGGCTTCAGCAGCACCCGGTCGTCGCCGTCGTCGACCGGCTGCTCACCGACACCGATCAGCTCGACCTCGGCGACCCCGGCCGCGGTACGCCGTCGGAGCGCCCACTTCCGGCCGCCGATCGAGATCTTGTCCGGGCTCTTCTTCGCCACCGGCACCAGCTCACCGCTCGCGTCCTCCCGGGCGACCAGCTTGTACACGAACCCGCAGGTCGGGTACCCGGACCCGGTGACCAGCGACGTACCGACGCCGTACCCGTCGACCGGCGCCGGCGCCAGCGCGGCGATCTGGTACTCGTCCAGGTCGCTCGTCACGATGATCCGGGTCTTCGTCGCGCCCAGCGAGTCCAGCTGCTCGCGGACCTGCCCGGCCAGCGACGGCAGGTCGCCCGAGTCCAGCCGGACCGCGCCCAGCTCGGGGCCGGTCAGCTCGATCGCGGTCCGCACCGCGTTCGCGACGTCGTAGGTGTCGACGAGCAGCGTCGTACCCTTGCCGAGCGCGTCGACCTGCGACCGGAACGCGTCCTCCTCGCGGTCGTGCAGCAGCGTGAACGCGTGCGCCGCCGTCCCCGTGCTCGGGATGCCGAACCGGCGGGCCGCCTCCAGGTTCGAGGTGGCGCTGAACCCCGAGATGTACGCCGCCAGCGCCGCGCCGACCGCCGCCTCCTCGTGGGTCCGGCGCGAGCCCATCTCGATACAGGGCCGCCCACCGGCCCACCAGGTCATCCGCGACGCCGCCGAGGCGACCGCGGAGTCGTGGTTCAGGATCGACAAGAAAACGGTTTCCAGCAGCACCGCCTCGGCGAACGACGACTCCACCACCAGCACCGGCGAGCCGGGGAAGAAGATCTCTCCGTCGGCGTATCCGGAGATGTCGCCGGAGAACCGGTACTCCGCCAGCCAGTCCCGGGTAGCCTGGTCGACGACGCCGCGATCGGCCAGGAAGGCGATCGTCTGCTCGTCGAACCGGAACCGCTCGAGCGCGTCCAGCAGGCGGTTGACGCCCGCGACCACGCCGTACCGGCGGCCGTCCGGCAGCCGGCGGGCGAACAGCTCGAACACCGAGCGGCGCTGCGCCGTGCCGTCGGCCAGCGCGGCCTGCAGCATGGTCAGCTCGTAATGGTCGGTCAGGAGTGCCGTCGAGTGGGTCACAGGTGCAGCCTATTGCGAGAGCGGAACCGATGATGGAGAGAATGGACAGGTGACCACCGCACCAAGCGAACTCGAGAGCCCCGAGGTCGACGAGGCGATCGAGTTGAGCCCGCCCTGGGTGACCGTCGTCTGGAACGACCCGGTCAACCTGATGGACTACGTCACCTTCGTCTTCCAGACCTACTTCGGCTACTCCAAGCAGAAGGCGGAGAAGCTGATGCTGCAGGTGCACCAGGAGGGCAAGTCGGCGGTCTCGAACGGCAACCGGGAAGCGATGGAACGCGACGTGGAAGCGATGCACACCTACGGCCTGTGGGCCACCTGCGAGAAGTCGTGACGCGCTTCCGCAGGCGCCGCAAGACCGTGGTCGTCAGTTTCGCCGAGCACGAGGCGGACATCCTCGCGAACCTGCTCCGCAACCTGGTCGAGCTGCTGTACGACGGTCTGCCGCCGCGCGCCACCGAGTCCAGCGACCCGCTCGCGGCACTGCTGGACTCCGACGGGCCGACGTCGCCGCCCGAGGACATCGTGCTGCAGCGGCTGCTGCCGGACGCGTACAAGCAGGACGACATGGCGTCGGCCGAGTTCCGCCGGTTCACCGAGCGCGGGCTGCGCGAGGGCAAGGTCACCGACGCCAAGCGGGTGCTGTCCGCGCTCGAGGAGTCCGGCGCCGACGAGATCGCACTGGAGCCCGAGGAGCAGCTGTCCTGGCTCCGCGCCCTGAACGACCTCCGCCTCGCCATCGGCACCCGCCTCGACATCAAGGACGAGGACGACTACTCCACCTGGGAAAAACTCCCCGACGACGACCCCCGCCGCCTCACCTACGACCTCTACGACTGGCTCGGCTACCTCCAATCCGCCCTCCTCCACAACATGCGCTAACCCCACCCCCACCGCCGCAACAGGACACCGCCTCCGGCGGCGGCAGACCATTGGCGCCTCCGGCGCGGGCGAGGGTGGTGGGGCGCTGAGGTGGTTGGCGGGGTGGGTGTGGTGCGGCGGAAGGACACCGCCTCGGTCGGGCGGGCGGATGTGGTTCCGGGCCGCCGAGCTTGGGTGAGATCTCGTGACTGACCGCTGGTCTTCTGGAGGGCTGTGAGCTGATCGTGGGTGGGGCGGACGTGCACCACTCAGCAACAGTTGGTGCTGGCGGGTTCGTACGCTGACTCTGGCTGGGCTTGGGGTCGTCCGGGGGACTTGGTGAGTGCTGGAGGTCCGCTGATCCGCTGACACTAGGGTTGGGCGTATGGAGACGCGGCGGCTCGGGCGGACCGGGCGGGATGTGGGTGTGGTGGGGCTCGGGGCTTGGCAGCTTGGGGCTGACTGGGGGGCGGTGGATGAGGGGGACGCGGTTGCGGTGTTGCGGGCTGCGGTTGACGGTGGTGTGACGTTTATCGATACCGCGGATGTTTACGGGGACGGGCGTAGCGAGCGGATTGTTGGGCGGGTGCTCGCTTCGGTTGACGGGCTGACGGTGGCGACCAAGATGGGACGTCGGGTCGAGCAGGTGCCGGAGAACTACTCGCTGGCGAACTTCCGCGCCTGGAACGACCGGTCCCGGCAGAACCTCGGGGTCGACACGATCGATCTGGTGCAGTTGCACTGCCCGCCGACGCCGGTGTACTCGGACGACGAGGTGTTCGACGCGCTCGACACCCTCGTCGACGAGGGGCGGATCGCGGCGTACGGCGTCAGTGTCGAGACCTGCGCCGAGGCGCTGACCGCGATCGCGCGGCCGAACGTGGCGTCGGTGCAGATCATCCTGAACGCGCTGCGCCTGAAGCCGCTCGACGAGGTACTGCCCGCGGCGCAGGCCGCCGGTGTCGGCATCATCGCCCGTGTCCCGCTCGCCAGCGGTCTGCTCTCGGGCAAGTACGACGAACACACCACGTTCGCCGACGACGACCACCGCACGTACAACCGGCACGGCGAGGCCTTCGACGTCGGCGAGACCTTCTCCGGCGTCGACTTCGGCACCGGCCTGGAAGCCGTCCGCCGCCTCATGCCCTGGCTCCCCGCTGGCACCGCGATGGCCCAGTTCGCCCTCCGCTGGATCCTCGACCAGCCCGGCGTCACGGTCGTCATCCCCGGCGCCCGCAACCCCCAACAGGTAGCCGGCAACATCTCCGCCGCCACCCTCCCCCCACTCACCCCCGACCAACTCACCGCCGTCCAGGAGACGTACGACGCCCTGATCCGCCCCCAGATCCACGACCGCTGGTAGGTCAGCCGCGTACGACGCTCACAGTCGTCGACACGATGCCGGTGACGATGCCGACGACTGCTCCCGCACTGGCCAGACACTTCGCCGGGTTGACCCAGAGCCCGCGGTTCAGCTCACGCCATCTGCGTGGGACGAACGCGAGCTTGAGCTTCTGGAACTTGTGCTGACGAACCTGGTTGCACCCGAGCATGATCCCCGACGAGTTGTTCCGGCACGGCCCCTGCCGTCCCTCGGCGCCACACCACACGGGTACCTGGAACAGGAAATAGGCCGTCACCAGCGCCCAGCCGGCGATCAGCACCGCGGGCCCGAGGCTCCACGACCAGATCGCTGTCAGCATGACGGCCAGCAGGCCCCAACCCCAGTACTTCCGCAGTCCCCTCATGTTCGCTCAGTATCACCAGTTGACTACTCTCCGAAACCATCCACTATCTGGACGCAGAGTGCGGTCGGCCGGATGCAGCGCTTCGGCCAACTACCGTAGAGGCGTGCTGGTGATCGAGAAGGCGACGTACGAGGCGATCGTTGCGCATGCCCGGAAGGATCATCCGGATGAGGCGTGTGGCGTGGTGATCGGGCCGGAGGGGTCGGATCGGGCCGAGCGGTTCGTGCCGATGCTGAACGGTGCCATGTCGCCGACGTACTACGAGTTCGTCGAGGACGACTGGAAGAAGCTGTACGACGAGATGTGGGACCGGGACGAGGAGGCGGTGGTGATCTACCACTCGCACACCGCGACCGAGGCCTATCCGTCGCGGACCGACATCGACCGCGCGAAGTACCCGACCTCGCACTACGTGCTGGTCTCCACCCGCGACGGCGCGCACTCCCAGACGTACGACGGGCCGGTCGAGTTCCGGTCGTACCGGATCGTCGACGGCAAGGTCACGGAAGAAGAAGTACGCGTGGTTGGTTCTTATGAGGAAAGAGAAGGAGAAGACTGAGATGGCGATCGAGCTGCGCGTGCCGACGATCCTGCGCACCTACACCGGTGGCGCGAAGGCGGTCAACGGCGACGGCGCGACCCTGGCCGAGTTCATCGACAACGTGAACGGGACCCATGCGGGTCTGAAGGAGCGCATCGTCGAGGGCGAGCCGGAGGAGTTGCGCCGGTTCGTGAACGTGTACGTGAACGACGAGGACGTCCGGTTCACCGGCGGCCTGAAGACCGAGGTCAAGGACGGCGACATCGTCGTAGTGCTCCCGGCCGTCGCGGGCGGCTGAGTCCCGATGCGCTTCGACAGCCTGCTCGACTCGGTCGGCGGTACGCCGCTGGTCGGGCTGCCGCGGTTGTCGCCGTCGGCCGACGTGCGGCTGTGGGCGAAGCTCGAGGACCACAATCCGACCGGCTCGATCAAGGACCGGGCCGCGCTGCGGATGCTGCTGGATGCCGAGAAGGACGGCCGGCTGCGCCCGGGCAACACGATCCTCGAGCCGACGTCGGGCAACACCGGGATCTCGCTGGCGATGGCGGCCAAGCTCCGCGGCTATCGGATGGTCTGCGTGATGCCGGAGAACACCTCCGAGGAGCGCCGCCAGATTCTGCGGATGTGGGGGGTCGAGATCATCTCCTCCCCGGCCGCGGGCGGCTCCAACGAGGCGGTCCGGGTCGCGAAGCAGGTCGCTGAGGAACACCCGGACTGGGTGATGCTGTACCAGTACGGCAACCCGTCGAACGCGCTCGCGCACTACGACGGCACCGCGCGGGAGATCCTCGAGGACCTCCCGGCGGTCACGCATTTCGTCGCCGGCCTCGGCACCACCGGCACGCTGATGGGCGCCGGCCGGTTCTTCCGCGAGCACAAGCCCGAGGTGCGGATCGTCGCCGCCGAGCCGCGGTACGGCGAACTCGTCTACGGCCTGCGCAACCTCGACGAGGGTTTCGTCCCGGAGTTGTACGACGAGACGCTGATCGACGCCCGCTTCTCGGTCGGTCCGCGTGACGCGGTCCGCCGGGTGCGCGAACTGCTCGACAACGAGGGCATCTTCGCCGGGATCTCGACCGGCGCGATCCTGCATGCGGCGCTCGGCCAGGCGGCCAAGTGTGTACGCGACGGGGAGTCGGCCGATATCGCGTTCGTGGTCGCGGACGGCGGCTGGAAGTACCTGTCCACGGGCGCCTACGAAGGCACCATCGACGAGGCCGAGGACCGCCTCGAAGGGCAGCTCTGGGCCTGAGCCTTGCCAGTCCGGCAACTTTCTGTGCACGAAGGACCTGCCGCACGCGAGGCTTGGCCGGGTGAAGAGACGTGACACCGGACCGCCGGCGACCGCGCCGGGCGAACGCGACGTACTCGTCGGCTTCCTCGACTACCTGCGTACGTCGATCGCGGCCAAGGCCGACGGTGTGCCGGAGGACGAGGTACGCGCACCCGGAGTACCTTCCGGGACCAGCCTGCTCGGACTCGTGAAGCATCTGACCGCCGTGGAGCGGTACCACTTGCTGGGGCATGAGGTGACGGACTGGGAAGCGACGTTCCGCGCGGGAGCTGACGAGACTGCGGCGGAGGTGCTCGCGGCGTACGCGCAGACAGGAGCCGAGGCGAACGCGGCGGTCGCAGGCTGGGACGACCTCACCTTACCGGGGCCGCGGCCGGGCAGGCGTACGGCGCCGTCGCGGCGGTGGACGCTCGTGCATCTGATCGAGGAGACCGCCCGGCATGCGGGGCACGCCGACATCCTGCGCGAACAGCTCGACGGCCGAACCGGACGCTGAACCAATCGGTGCAGGAGTGAGGGGAACCGGAACGGCGGGCGGAGGGCCGGTCCGGGATAGGTGGCGCCTTTGTTGCCTTAGGCACCTGCAGGGGTGATTACGTCATGGTTCCTACGGTTCTTTGAACAGGACCTTGCGGCCGAGTCGGGGGTGGACGCCGCGGCCCTTGCAGCTGTTGCACGGGCGTTGGGCGTAACTGAAGATGCTGCCGCGGTGCCGGCCGGCACCTTTGCACCGGTTGCACTTGGCGTTCGGGTGCAGCGACAGCGAGACGACGTACGCAGCGAACATCGCCATCAGCGCCAGCAGCAGGAGTCCCGTCGGTCCGATGGACGACGCGATATCGGCTGCTGTGCCGTTACCGGACTCCGTTGCCTGACTGGCCGCTTGGCCTGCGGCGGCGACGTGGTCCGGCTGCGGAGTTGGTGCGGCGGTGGTACTCATTACCACCGCTAGGTGATGCATCAGATCCATGGCATCACGAGGGGCGGTCGTACAAACATCGCTCCAGAGTGGCGCGCATCACGCGAAAAGGCAATTCCATAACGTAAAGATGTGGATAACCTCGGCGTGTCGCTCCAGCCGGTTAGGTAAGGCTGCACTTCTGATCTGCCCGCCGCCGGACCCGTATAGGATTTTCCCGTGGCAGACGCACCGGTGGGGATCTTCGACTCAGGCTTCGGGGGACTCACCGTCGCCCGCGCGGTACTCGATCAGTTGCCGCACGAACCGATCCTCTATCTGGGTGACACCGCGCGGCAGCCGTACGGGCCGAAGCCGATCGCCGAGGTCCGCGAGTACGCGCTGGAATGTCTGGACCATCTCGTCGAGGCCGGCGTGAAGATGCTGGTGATCGCGTGCAACTCCGCGAGTGCCGCGATGCTGCGGGACGCGCGCGAGCGGTACGACGTACCGGTCGTCGAGGTGATCCTGCCGGCCGCGCGGCGGGCCGTGGCGGCGACGCGGAACCAGCGCGTCGGCGTGATCTGCACGAAGGCGACCGCGCAATCGCTTGCTTACGAAGACGGATTCGCGGCCGCGCCGCAGGTGGAGCTGTTCACGCGGGCGTGCCCGAAGTTCGTGGACTTCGTGGAGTCCGGCGTGACGTCCGGACCGGAGCTCCTCGAGGCCGCCCACGAGTACCTGGACCCGCTGGTCGAGGCCGGTGTGGACACGCTGATCCTTGGGTGCACCCACTATCCGCTGCTCACCGGTGTCATCTCGTACGTGATGGGCGACAACGTGACCCTGGTCAGCAGCGCCGAGGAGTGCGCGAAGGACGTGTACGGCGTCCTCACCAAGACCGGCCTGCTGCGCCCCGACGACCTCCCGACGCCGGCGCACCGGTTCGTCACCACCGGCGACCCGGCGGAATTCGCCGCGATCGGTTCCCGCTTCCTCGGCCCGGTGCTGTCCGGCGTCGACCAGTTCGCCTGGATCCGCTGACATGTGACGTGAGTCGCATCCGGACGTTGTCCAAGGCACCGGAAGCGTCCCGGATGCCTGTGTGGTAACCGAATCGACGCCACCGGTCGTCCTGCGCGGGGGTCGACTCGCCGGTAGGGTTCCAGGTATGAAGCTCACCGTGATCGGTTGTTCCGGGTCTGTGCCCGGGCCGGACTCGGCCGCCTCGAGCTATCTGGTCACCGCCGACGGGTTCAACCTGATCCTGGACCTCGGTAGTGGCGCGCTCGGTTCGCTCCAACGGCACCTCGCCGTCCCGGAGATCGGGGCGATCGGTCTGACCCACCTGCATCCGGACCACTGCATGGATCTGTGCGGGTTGTACGTCGCGGCGCGCTACGCGCCGGGGGCGCCGATCCCGCGGATCCCCGTGTTCGGCCCGCCCGGTACGGCGGGACGGATGGCGCTGGCCTACGACCTGCCGCTCGATCCGGGGATGGAGGAGGAGCTGGAATTCCATACCTGGCAGGACGTTCAGCAGATCGGGCCGTTCACGATCCGCACCGCGCCGATGGTGCACCCGGTACCGGCGTACGCGATCCGGGTCGAGCACGGCGGCAAGTCGCTGGTCTACACCGGCGACACCGGGCCGAACGACGCGTTGATCGAGCTGGCCCGCGGCGCCGACGTACTGCTGTCCGAGGCCGCGCTGCCGGACAACGAGCCGAACAATCCGGTTGACCTGCACCTGACGCCCTCTGATGCTGGTGAGCATGCCAAGAAGGCCAATGTGAAGCGGCTCGTCATTACGCATGTCCCGCCGTGGTACGACCGCGTGACGCAGGCTGAGAACGCCCGTCGCACCTTCTCCGGACCGGTCGAGATCGCTACCCCGCATGCCGTTTTCGACATCTGACGGCGTTCGGTTGTGGACCGCAACCAGTGGCTCGGCGACGTCGGCGCCGCC
Source organism: Kribbella speibonae (assembly GCF_004331375.1). Classification (NCBI taxonomy): domain Bacteria; kingdom Bacillati; phylum Actinomycetota; class Actinomycetes; order Propionibacteriales; family Kribbellaceae; genus Kribbella; species Kribbella speibonae. The sequence goes on from NZ_SJKC01000003.1 coordinate 834,764, forward strand.
GGTCGTCGTCCTGCACGGCGGTCCGGGTCTGTGGGACGACTACGCCGTCTTCGCGGAGCTGCTCGACGACCTCACCGTCGTCCACCGCTTCGATCAGCGCGGGTGCGGCCGAAGTGATCCGTCCGACGTGCAAACGATGTCCCGGCTCGCGCAGGACATCGACGAGTTGCGCGCGTACTTCGGTCATGAGCGGATCGTCGTACTCGGCCACTCCTTCGGCGCTTCGCTGGCGATGACGTACGCCGCGGCGTACGGCGAGCACGTCGCCGGTGTCGTGTACGTCGGCGGTGTCGGCATCGGCGACTGGCGTTCGCACGACGCCGCGGAACGGGCCCGCCGGATGACCCCTGAGCAGGAGGACCGGCTCGACAACCTCTCGGGCCGCCCGCGCACGCCGGCCGAGGAGATCGAGTTCCGCGTGCTGTCGTGGTTTCCCGATCATGCCGACCGGGAGCGGGCGATGGAGTGGGCGTACGAGAGCGCGTCCGTCGACCTTCCGATCAACTTCGCCGCCAACCGCGCGCTCGCCGCGGACATGAACAGCTGGACGGCGACCGAGGTGACGTCCCGGGCCGCGTCGATCCAGGCCCCGGTGACGTTCATCCACGGCGCCGGCGACCCCCGTCCTGCTTTCGCCGTCCGAGACCTCGCCGCCCACACCCCGAATCACACCTTCCATCTGATCCCGGACGCCGGCCACTCACCGTGGCGCGAGCAGCCGGAGCTCTTCCGGGAGGTGCTGCGCAGCACCCTGCGGTAGACAGATCGCAATTCTGAGATCTACTCTCAAATTAGAGTTGATCTCAGAAAGGTGTTTGTCATGCTGGATCCGCGGCGGTGGTGGGCCCTGGCGGCGATGTCGCTCAGCCTGATCGTGATCGGGCTGGATCTGACCGTGCTGAACGTCGCGTTGCCGACGCTGGCGACCGATCTGCAGGCGTCGACGAGCGAGCTGCAGTGGTTCGCGAACGCGTACACGCTGGTGCTCGCGTCGCTGCTGCTCCCGGCGGGCCTGCTGGGGGACCGGTTCGGGCCGAAGCGGCTGATGCTCGGGGCGCTGGTGGTGTTCGGGCTGGCGTCGGCGGCGTGCGCGTTCGCGGACTCGCCCGGTCAGCTGATCGCGGGTCGCGCGGCGCTCGGGATCGGGTCGGCGTTCCTGATCCCGCTGTCGATGTCGCTGCTCAACCTGCTGTTTGCCCCGGAGGAACGGCAGCGCGCGATGACGATCTGGCTGATGGCGAACTCGCTCGGCATCCCCCTCGGCCCGGTACTCGGCGGCTGGCTGCTCGACCACTACCGCTGGGGTTCGATCTTCCTGATCAATCTGCCACTAGTTGCCATCGGACTAGTTGCAGTGGCACTATTGATTCCGGCGACCAGCGGGCACCGGTCGCGGCGGATCGACGTACCGGGCATCATGCTGACGGCGGCTGGGCTGGTGTGCCTGACGTACGGGTTCATCGCGGCGGGTGAGCACGGATGGGGCTCGGCGTGGACGCTCGGCGGGATCGCGGCCGGAGTGGTCTTCCTGACCGCGTTCTGGGCGTGGGCCCGGCGTACGACGGATCCGTTGGTCGAGCTGTCCTTGTTCCGGTCGGCCGGCTTTACCTGGGGCACGGTGCTGGCGACGCTGGCTTCGTTCGCGCTGGTGGGGCTGCTGTTCGTGTTGCCGCAGCTGTTCCAGGCAGTGCAGGGTGCGGACGCGTTCCACACCGGCCTGAGGTTGCTGCCGATCATCGGCGGGATGCTGATCGGCGCGAAGGTCGCCGAGCGGCTGGTCGAGACGGCCGGGGCGCGGATCTCGGTGGTCATCGGGTTCTCGTTGATGCTCGTCGGGCTGGCGCTCGGGGCGTTCACGAAGGTCGGCGACGGCTACGGGTTCACCGCGATCTGGGTCAGCCTGGTGGGTGTCAGCATCGGCTTCACGCTGCCGCCGATGAACGGGCTCGCCCTCGCCGCACTGCCCCTCGACCGGAGCGGCTCCGGGTCCGCGCTGATCCAGGCGTCGCGCCAGGTCGGCGGCACGCTCGGCGTCGCGATCCTCGGCACGGTGCTCAACGCGGCGTACCGCAACCACCTGGACGTCGCGGGCCTTCCACCGGCAGCGGCCCACGCCGCTCGGGACGGTGCCTCGGCAGCGGTCGCGATCGGTTCGCCCGAGCTGACTCGTTCGGCCCGCGCGGCGTTCGTCGACGGCATGGACGTGACGTTGTGGGCGTGCAGCGGCCTCGCGGTGGTGTCCATCGTGCTCGCACTGGCGTTCCTGCCCCGCCGTACCCGGGCAACGGCGCCGGAGCTTGCGACAATCAAGGTATGAGCGGGTTGCGGGAGCGGAAGAAGGCGAAGACCAGGGCGGCGATCCAGGAGCACGCGCTGCGGCTCTTCCGGGACCAGGGGTACGCCGAGACCACGGTCCAGGAGATCGCCGCCGCGGCCGAGGTGTCGCCGGCGACGTTCTTCCGGTACTTCCCGACCAAGGAGGACACCGTCGTCCTCGACCGGCTCGACCCGGTGATGATCGAGATGTTCCGCGGCCAGCCGCCTGAGCTGCACCCGACCGAGGCACTCCGGGCAGCGATCCGGCAGAGCATGGACGCGCTGACCGCGGAGGAGTGGGAGCTGGAGTCCGAACGCCAGCGCCTGGTGATGAACGCCCCCGAGCTCCGGGTCCGGATGCTCGACCAGCTGTACGAGGGCATCGAACTCCTCGCGACCCTCGCCGCGGAACGCACGAGCCGCCCCACCGACGACTTCGCGGTCCGCGCCTGGGCCGGAGCGGTCGTCGGCGTCGTCCTGGCGACGTACCAAACCGCGATCGATGCCCCGCTTCCGCAGTACCTCGAGATTCTGGACCAGGCGTTCGACCAGCTCGCCGCCGGACTCCCGATGGAACCGTAGTCACGCGACTTTCTCCGCGGCTCGCTCCAGCAGGGTGTCGCCGGGTTGCAACCCGAAGGATTCGGCCGCCGAGCCGCCGCGGATCACGAGTTCGGTAAAGCCGGTGCCGGAGCTGCCGGGAACGATGCCCGGCGCGTTCCGCGGTACGGCGGTCAGATGCGGGTAGCAGGTGACGTCGACGATCGTCGTACTGCCGTCATCGTTGCGCTGGGCAACGGGTAGCGTCGCACCGGGGACGAGGTCGAGGCGCTGGTCGAGCTTGCAGTTGCCGAAGTTGTCGACCACAGCGACGACCGGCTCGTCGTCGAGCGGTTCGGGTACGGCGGTCTCGGTGGCCGGGATCGCACGGCCGTCGGCGACCCATTTCGCGAGCAACGGCAGGTACCACAGGCTTCGGAACTGCGTACCGGCGATCGTCTCGACCTCGCCCGGCGCGAACCCGGCGGCGGTGACCGCCTCGCGGATATCGGTCACGCAGACGTGGTCGATGCCGAGTTCCCGCCGTACCAGCGAGAGCACGCGGGTGTTGAAGGTGCTCGCGACCAGGTGTTTGCCGTACCGGAAGAAGCAGAACGGGACGCCGTTCAGCCAAACGCCGTCGCGCGGCGCGATGTTCAGCAGGGTGATGGTGGGGTGGCCCTCCTCGCCCAGCAGGTCCAGCGCCTGCAGGCAGTCCAGGAGGGTGAGCGCGGCGAACGACTCCGGATCGGGTCCGTCGGCGGCGACGATCGTCGGCGCCTGGCCGAACAGGGCACCGATCCGGATGCTGAGTCTGGCGCGGGCGTTACCGTCGTGACAGTCGGTGATGTACGTGATCATGTGGCACTCCAGGGTGGTTGCAGCAGCTGGGGAAACGAAAGAGGCCCCCGACATCGGGGGCCTCTCGCTGCAAGCACACGTGCCTACGCCGCTGAAGTCCTCCCGCATCGAGGGCTCAGCATTCGCATCGCGGCGTACCTGGTCACGTCCATGAGAGTAGCACCGTCAGCGCGTCTGCCCGTTGTCGAAATAGCTGACCAGGGCCGGGTTCAGCGCCGGGACGTCCTGCGGTACGCCGTTCGCGCGCAGGGACTGGGTGGCGGCGTAGCCGGCGGCGACCGCGGCGCGGGCGGCGATCGGGGAGGTGAGCGTCGCGCCGCCTTCCCGGACGAAGTTCACGAACTCGGCCACCAGGTGCGGGTCGGCGCCGCCGTGGTTCTCGTTGTCGCCGCCGATCTCGACGACCAGATCGGCGTCCTCGCGGTATCCGGAGCGGCGGCTGTTCCACACCTTCACCACGCCGCCCGGCCCGTCGCCGAAGTTCTCCAGCCGGCCGTGGGTGCCGATCACGGTGTAGTTGCGCCAGTAGTCCGGCGTGTAGTGGCACTGCTCGTAGGTGAGGAAGACCCCGTTGTCGAGCAGCAGGTTCGCCATCGACAGGTCCTCGACGTCCATCACCGGCGCCAGGCCCTTCTGCTCCAGCGGCGGCCAGTTGTCACTGGACACGAAGTCCTTGAACCGCTGGCCGGTACGGTCCATCCGGTCGGTGATCCCGCCGTACAGCGTGAGTGCGCCCATCGCGTTCACCCGGGTCGTGTAGCCGCCGGCCAGCCAGTGCATCACGTCGATGTCGTGGGCGCCCTTCTGCAGCAGCAGACCGGTGGTGCGGCTGCGGTCCGCGTGCCAGTCCTTGAAGTAGAAGTCGCCGCCGTGGCCGACGAAGTGCCGGCACCAGATGGCCTTCACGTCGCCGATCGCGCCGTCCTGGATCAGCTGGCGCATCGTCAGGACGACTGGCATGTGGCGCATGTTGTGACCGACGTACAGCCGGGCGCCGGAGTCGTACGCCGCCTGCAGGACCCGGTCGCTGCCCTCGGTGGTGATCGCCAGCGGCTTCTCCACGAACACCGAGACCCCGGCCTGGAGGAAGTCGATCGCCGGACCCTCGTGCAGGTCGTCGGGCGTGGTCAGGAACACGCCGTCGAGCTTCTGGTCCAGCAGTTCGGAGTGGTCGGCATACGCCGTGGCGTCGGGGTACAGCTCCAGCGCGAGGTCCCGCTGTCCCGCGACCGGGTCGCAGACCGCGACGACTTCCGAGCCCTCGCCGGGACGGTGCGCGTACTGCGCGATGCGGCTGCGCGCTCCGAGCCCCACCACGCCAAACCGAAGATCAGTCATACCAGGCAACTCCTGCACATAGTTGTTTGCAACAGCCTAACTCCGAGCAATTCTGGCAAGCAATCACCGATCCTCCAGTTGGAATTGGGCTGTCCGTCACCCGCCGCACATCGACGTCTCGCTCCGTGCCGTCACCATGGCGGAATGTGAGCCTCCACTACGTGGCACTGGGGGACTCGACCACAGTAGGGGTCGGGGACCCGATGAACGGCAGCAGTACGACCGACCTGTCCGGTGCCGGTGCGCGCCCGGGGGAGGGGTGGCGGGGCTGGGCCTCGCTGCTCGCCGACTCCCTGGCCAGCACCCACCGTGTGACGTTCTCCAACTTCGCGACCAGCGGCGCCACCGTGCCCGTCGTCGCGACCGAGCAACTGCCCTCTACCGGCGACGGTCCGATCGACCTCGCCTCCCTGATCGTCGGCGTCAACGACACGCTGCGGTCCACCTTCGACGCCGGCCGGATCCGGGACCACCTGCAGCTGTGCGCGGAGCAGCTGACCGCCCGCGGTGCGTTGCTGCTGACCGTCCGGTTCCACGACCACGGCCAGGTGTTCGGCCTGCCACGGTGGCTGCGGCGGCCGCTGTGGCACCGGATCGAGCAGGTCAACGTCGCGTTCGACGACCTGCACGCCAGGTTCGGCGGGATCCGGCTGGACATGGCCGACTACCCGGAGGTGTACCGGCGGGACTTCTGGAGCGTCGACCGGCTGCACCCGGCGGAGCGCGGGCATCGCAAGCTCGCCCGGGCGTTCGCGGACGAGCTGGCGGTCCGCGGGCTGCGCATCGACGTACGGCCGGAGCTGGACTGCGCGTATCGGCCGCCGAGCAAGTGGGCGGACGCGGCGTGGCTGGTCCGGGAAGGGGTTCCGTGGGTCGGCCGACGGGCGAACGATCTGCTGCCGTGGGCGGCCCGGATGGCGCTGACGCAGTCGCTCCCGGCCACCGACGGGATGCGCTTGCGTCCGAAGAAGCGAGAGGAGCTCCCGCCGGTTCTTCGGACCTGAGCAACTGCGACTAGGGTCTTGGGTATGGCTCGGATTGACGGACGTAATGCTGACCAGCTCCGACCCGTGACGGTGACCCGGAACTGGCTCGACCACGCCGAGGGCTCGGTGCTGGTCGAGTTCGGGCGCACCAGGGTGCTGTGCGCGGCGAGTGTGACCGAGGGCGTGCCGCGCTGGCGCAAGGGCTCCGGCCTCGGCTGGGTGAGCGCGGAGTACGCGATGCTCCCGCGGGCCACCAACACCCGGTCGGACCGCGAGTCGGTGAAGGGCCGGATCGGTGGCCGCACCCACGAGATCTCCCGGCTGATCGGCCGCTCGCTGCGGGCCGTGATCGACTACAAGGCCCTCGGCGAGAACACGATCCTGCTCGACTGCGACGTACTGCAGGCCGACGGCGGCACCCGGACCGCGGCGATCACCGGTGCGTACGTCGCGCTCGCGGACGCGGTGTCGTTCCTGCGGGACAAGAAGCTGCTGAAGAGTGAGCCGCTGACCGGGACGGTGTCCGCGGTGTCCGTCGGCATCATCGACTCGGTGCCGATGCTGGACCTCTGCTACGAAGAGGACGTCCGCGCCGAGACCGACATGAACCTGGTGATCACCGGCGACGGCAAGTTCATCGAGGTGCAGGGTACGGCGGAAGGCGCGCCGTTCGACCGCGCTGAGCTGGACAGCCTGCTCTCACTGGGTCTTTCGGGCTGCGCCGACCTGGCCAAGATCCAGCAGGAGGCCCTCGCGTGACGCGCGTCCTGCTTGCCTCGAACAACAAGAAGAAGCTCGAGGAGCTGCGGCGGATCCTGACGCCGATCGTGCCCGGGATCGAGGTGCTCGGGCTCGGCGACGTACCGGCGTACGACGAACCCGCCGAGACCGAGCCGACGTTCGAGGGGAACGCGCTGCTCAAGGCGCGCGCCGCGCTGGCCGCGACCGGGCTGCCGTCGATCGCCGACGACAGCGGGATCTGCGTCGACGCGCTGAACGGGATGCCCGGCGTGCTATCGGCGCGGTGGTCGGGGCCCTTGAAGGACAATCATGCGAACAACGTGCTGCTGCTCGGGCAGTTGGAGGACGTGCCGGACGAGCGTCGCGGTGCGTCGTTCGTCGCCGCGGTCGCTTTTGTCCGGCCCGACGGCCCGGACGAGATGGTGCTCGGTGAGATGCGCGGGTCGGTGATCCGGGAGCTGCGCGGCACCGGCGGGTTCGGGTACGACGTACTGTTCCAGGCCGAGGGGTACGACCGGACCACGGCCGAGTTGTCGATCGAAGAGAAGGACGCGATCAGCCACCGCGGCAAGGCGTTGCGCGAGCTGGCCCCGATCGTGGCGAAGGCGTTGGGGAGCTAGAGATGTTGTTCGCAGGATCGGACAAGGACGGCGTCGAGAGCGGGCAGATCACCGTGGCGTACCGGCGGTGGGCCGAGCCGCGGGTCGTCGAGGGGCGGATCTACCGGACGAACGCGGGCCGGATCGAGATCGACAGCATCCGCGAGGTGAACCCGGAGCTGATCGCCGACAACGACCCGGACGTGGCGCTCGCGGATCGCCAGAACGCGAAGGACGTCCGGCGCCGGCTGCGGGGCGACGACACGTTGCCGACGTTCCTGATCCGCTTCCACCTGGTCGAGGGCCCGGATCCGCGGGAGGAACTGGCCGCGCAGTCTTCTCTTTCTCCTGAGGACCTGGAGGATCTGCGGGGCCGGCTCTCGCATTTCGACCAGCTCAGCCACCACGGTCCCTGGACTCTGGAGACGCTTCGGTTGATTCAGATCTCGCCGGCGACCCGGGCCGCGGACCTGGCGGCGTCCGTCGGGCGCGAGACGGCGCCGTTCAAACTCGACGTACGCAAGCTCAAGAACCTGGGGCTCACCTACAGTCTCGAGGTCGGCTACCGCCTCACACCCCGCGGCGCAGCCTACTTGGATGCCATCGGCAACTAGATCATGCCGCCCTCGCACGAGGGTGCACGTTGATCTGGGGAGAGTCACCTGCCCGATCTGGAAAGGAACGGCTCTCCTGTCTCCTGTGTGGGTGAACTGCGGGGGCGGTGTGACAGGTTCTGGTGGGCTTGCACCTGCTATTGCCTGTTCCCAGTACCCGGAAGGTGTCGGTTCCCCCGGCGCCGGCTGACCGCGCTCACGGGTAGCCGTCGACTGGGAAGCGGCAGCTCGACAGTACGTATACGTCTACTACCCGCCACCCCGCACCGGGCGGCAGGCCGAATCGCCGGACAGTGGACGTATACGTACTGTCGGCCTGCACAGAATCCGCCGCACCAGCCGCCCTGCCCCACCCCGCGGGGCCGACCGGGGTTCGCTGTGTGGGCGGTGAGTGGTGCGTGGGGGCGGGGTCCGGGCTCGCGGGCGCTTGAACAGGTTATTGCCTGTCGCCTGTCACCAGTTCCTGTCCGCAGCCACAAGTTCCTGTCTCAAATCCTCCCCAGTCAGCTCAGTCTTGCTCGACGCCGCGCGTGCCCAACCACTCAGACGTCGCGGTGGACGCGAAGCCGGGAGCGGCGGCGCCCACTCGGACGTCGCGTGGAGGAGGCGGCGGGATCGGCACCCTCTCAGAGGCCGGCGCGAGCCACGGCCCGCGGGACGACACGACCGATCGGCGGCCCACTCATCCGTCATAAGAGCCGGATTTCCGGCTCTCCCCAATCACGCCGCGCACAAGGGTTAGTCGCCGCGGTGGAGGTTGAGGGTGGCGAGCAGGTCCTCGTGGAGTTCGAACCAGACGCGGTGGCAGGAGTCGACGTCGCTGCGGTCGACCCAGGTGATGTCACCCGCGTTCGCCCGCGCCAACGCCTGTGAGAACCGCACGTCGTAGCCGCTGAACCGCAGCAGCACCTCCGTCAACCGCCTTGTCATGCTCCCGAGCGCTCCGTCGAGGACCTTGAGCTCATGCAGAACCCCGGCATCCCAGGCGGCGTCAGTGTGGTCATTTGCCGCCAACGGATCTCCGTTCTTCGGCCGCAGTTGCCAGTCGGTGCAGGCCTGCTGGAGCATGCCGTTCAGCGGCAGGAACTCGTCGTACACCCGGCGGATGGGTTCGGGGTCGGTCAGCTCGGCCTTGAGCAGGCGCTCGTTCTCCGCGCGGCCCGCTTCGGTGAGCGACCAGCCCGAAGTACCCGCGAAGCTGCTGTACGTCGCCCACCCGCGCGCCTCGGCATCCTTGAGAACGGTGGTTGGTTCGGGGAGCTCGAAACGCTGAGCGACGGCCTGCGTGTCCGCGAATCCCAGCAGCCGGACCGCGTGCAGCACGAGGTGCATCATGAATCCTGCCGCGCGGTCAGCCGGTTGAACCGCTGCTGACAGGCCTGCGGCGAGCTGAACCCCATCGCGTCCGCCATCTCCGCCCAGGTCAGCCCTGCGCTTCTGGCCATGAACAGCAAACCGGCCTCGACCTCGTCGACCTCCGCCCGCGCGGCCGGCAGTAAAGCTAGCGCTGCTAGCAGATCGTCGTCGCTCAGGTCAGCGGCCCGCCAGGCCGCGAACTGCGTGAGATCCACCGCAGACAAGGGGATCGGGGCTGGTCGCCATGGTCGGGCCGGTAGGTCCTTCGCGCCCAGGCCGAGCAGCTGCTCCCGGGCTTCGCGCTGACGTTCGGCCTGTTCCTGGTCGGCGGTCGCTGCCGCGTCCTGCTTGCGTCGCATCCGCCTACAGTGGATCATCAACAGAACGTTGTCAACATTCCGTTGTCAACGTTTCGTTGATGGGAGCCTCGCATGCTGGTGCCGCTGGCCGACGCCACCCCCGACCGCTGCGGCCCCAAAGCAGCCACCCTCGCCACCCTCCTCCGGTCCGGCCACCCAGTCCCCGAAGGCATCGTCATCCCGTTCGATACCGCTGGTGCTGAGCTACCTGTCGACGTGATCTCGCGGTGGCTTGCGAGTGTGGGGGATCCTCCGGTCGCGGTCCGGTCGTCGGCCGCGAACGAAGACACCGCGCTCGCCTCGGCAGCGGGGCAGCACGACAGCTTCCTCGGCGTACAAGGGATCGCTGCTGTAGTCGACGCCGTACACGCCTGCTGGGCATCCGTGTGGTCCCTGCGCGCAACGGCGTACCGCAACGGCTCCGAGGCCCCTCCGATGGCCGTGATCATCCAGCGCCACCTGGACGCCGACGTCTCGGGCGTGATGTTCACCAATCCCAACGGCGACTCACTGATCGAAGCCTCCTGGGGCCTAGGTCCCAGCGTCGTCGAAGGCCGCGTAACCCCCGACCGCTACCAGGTCACCGCCGACGGCAAAGTCACCCGCACAATCGCCGACAAACTCACGTCCTTGAACCGGGTGGGCTCGGCCCTAACCGTCCAGCAGGTCCCCATCGCCCAACGCCGTACGCCGACCCTCTGCGACGCAACCGCCCTAGAACTAGCAGCGCTAGCCCATGCAGTCACCAAGCTCCTAGGCCATCCCCAAGACATCGAATGGTCCCTAACCGCCAACACTCCCTGGCTCCTACAGTCCCGCCCCATCACAACCCAACCCCCGGCCCCCGCGCCCGCCACCGACGACCAGCATCTGTTGGTTGGCATCCCCGGTAGCCACGGCACCGCAACCGGCCCCGCCAGAGTCGTCCGAGGCCCAGCCGACTTCCCCCAGGTCCGCCCCGGCGACATCCTCATCTGCCCCCACACCGACCCAGCCTGGACCCCACTCCTGTCCATCGCAGCCGGCGTAATCACAGAACAAGGCGGCATCCTCTCCCACGCCGCCATAGTCGCCCGAGAGCGAGGCATCCCCGCCGTCCTCTCCATCCCCCAAGCCACAACCCAAATCCCCACCCACACCCCAACCACCCTCAACGGCACCACAGGCACCGTCCGCATCTAACGCGCGACGGCCTGCAGCCTGGAGGTTCAACAGTTTGTGCCAGAGACGGGAGTTGAACCCGCACACCCGAAGGCGCCGGCACCTAAAGCCGGTGTGTCTGCCGTTCCACCACTCTGGCTGAGGAGGGCTGGTGCCTCCCCTGGGTAGACATCCTAGGGGAGGCGTCGGCCTTCGGTGGGGTCAGCGGCTCTGGAGGGCGTCGATGAAGACGTTCTTCAGGTCGCCGGGGTTGCGGGCTACGTACGCCGCGCCGCCGGTGGCTCCGGCGAGGGCGCTGAGCTCGTCGGCGTTCGCTTCGGGGCCCATGCCCAGGGCGATGATGCGGACCGGGCGGGACGGGTCCTGCTGGGCCTTGAGCGCCTGGACGGCCTGGGCGAGGGTCGGGCTCCCGGGGTCGTCGTTCTTGCCGTCGGTGAACAGCAGGACCGTGTTGACCGCGTTCGACTTGTACTCCTGCCGGACCTGCCGGACCGCGGCGATCGCGGTGTCGTACAGGCCGGTGCCGCCGTTCGGGATCGGGTGCTGGATCTTCAACTGGTCGACGATCTTGCCGCGCTGCCGCTTGGACAGCGGCGCGATCGGCACCAGCGGCTTGTAGTCGGCCTTGTCCTGGCCGATCGTCGTCGAGAACGTCCACAGGCCGAGTTCCGCGCTGTCCGGGAACAGGCTGAGGCCGCCCGCGGCCGCCTCGATCGTGAGCTGCATCCGGGTCTTGGTGCCGACCTTCTCCGCCATCGAGCCGGAGATGTCGATGACCGCCAGCGAGTGCGTGGACAGCGACAGCCGGGTCCAGTTCTGCAGGGTGGTCTCGATCGCCTCACTGGTCGGCTTGGGCAGCTGGTTCACGTCGCCGACGCCGCGACCGCCGGCGAGCGGGCTCATCGTGGTGTCCCGGAAGCCGGCCTGGTCACGGGCCTGCGTGGCACTGTCGGTCAGCAGTTCGGTGGCCAGCGCCTGGGCGGCGTCGTTCGCCGCGTCGGTGTCGGACTTGGCAGTGACCACGATCGGGTAGTCCAGGGACAGCGTGCCGGTGTCCGGCTGGATCGCCCGGAGCTGGGCCTCGGGGTGCGCCTCCTGGTACTTCACGAAGCTCTGCTCGGTCGCCGGTACGACGATCTTGCTGCCGTCCTGGTCTGCGCGGCCGAACAGCGCGCTGACGTCCGTGTACGGCCTGGCCATGGACCCGAGCTTCTGGGCCAGCGGGACGACCAATTGCGACACCTGGCCGTCGGACGCCGAGGTCTTCTGCCGCTCGCTCTGCACCGCCAGCAACGTGAGCGCGCCGGGCGAGGTGCTCAGCGGGTCGAGCAGGGCGGGCTCGTTGGCGGCCATGATGCGGAGCCAGGACGAGGTGTCGGCGAAGTTCTCGCGCCGGCTGACGATGACCATCGGCGTCGTCGCGATGGAGGCGACCGCGATGCTCGGGACGCTCTGGCCGTCGTCGGCCTGGGCGACCCACAGCGAGGAGTCCGGAACCCAGAGGTCCGGCCGGTTGTCGCTGCCGCGCGCGACGTCCCGCGCGATCTGTGCCGACGGCGCCGCGGTGATGGTGACCTGCACGCACGGGTTGCCGTCCTTGCCGCCCTTGGCCGCCAGCGACTTGGCCGCGGCTTCGAGCGGGGCCTGCATCTCGGGCGTCGTGGACAGCTGGATCTGTGTCGGGTCGGCGCAGGCCTTGCCGCCGCCGAGGAACCCGTCGGCGCCTGCCTCGGACCCGAAGGACCGGACTACGAAGACGGCGCCCAACGACAGCACCAGTAGTCCGACCGCGGTGATGTACACCGAGCGACGGTTGGTGTTACTTCGCGTCACCGCAGAGGAATGTTTTCCCATCGCGGCAGGTCCCTCCCTCCCAGAGGCAGACTGCGCGCGCAGATTACCCGGTTTCCGCACGTCCCGGCGAAGTCCGCCAAAGGTCGTGACACACCCGTCGCTGAACCGGAACCGTCCCCGGAGTACGGCTCTTTCACAGGAACGCTTAAAAACTCACCCAGAGTGCCGACTCCGCTGCGGTCCGCTGAGATGTTGGTGTGACCCAAATCACAGCGGCAGTTTGCTTCAAACGACCGTTCCATGGACCGAGGTCATGAAACGGTCGAAGGTTTCCCTCCGGTAACGCCGGCAGCGGGGGTGCCTTTTCACAATCCCAGGTCGCGGCGCAGCTTCGCGACGTGGCCGGTCGCCTTCACGTTGTACTGGGCGACCGCGACCTTCCCGTCCGGGTCGACGACGAAGGTGGAGCGGATCACGCCGGTCACCTTCTTCCCGTACATGGTCTTCTCGCCGAACGCGCCGTACGCCTGCAGCACCTCTTTGTCCGGGTCGCTGAGCAGCGGGAACGTCACGCCGTCGCGCTCCCGGAACTTCGCCAGCTTGGCCGGCTTGTCGGGGGAGATCCCGAGTACGGCGTACCCGGCGGCCTGCAGCGAGTCGAGCGAGTCGCGGAAGTCGCAGGCCTGCTTGGTGCAGCCCGGGGTCATCGCGGCCGGGTAGAAGTAGACGATCACGTTCTTGCCGCGCAGGTCCGCCAGGGCGACCTCGTTGCCGTCGGCATCGGGCAGCGTGAAGTCGGGGGCGGTGTCGCCAACGGACAGACGATCGGACATCAGGTCCTCCACGGGTAGGTCTACTGGGCGCAATGTTACGTGCGGAAGAACTCGGCCCTTTCGGGGTGCGAGTGCGGGCTGCGTGGGTGAAGATCTGCAAATGAGCCGCCAATCCTCCCGCCAGTTGTTCGACGGCTATCTGGACCCGCGTCGCCCGCATGCCGGGGCGTACGACGAGATGTTCGATCCGGTCGACGGTGTGCGTACGGCGTACAAGCGGCTGCACGACTCGCTGCAGCCGTTGCGGCCGGCTGATCTGACCACTCGGTCGGAGGCGCTCGACCGGGCGCTGGTCGACCAGGGGATCACGTTCAGCCTGTCGGGGGAGGAACGGCCGTTCCCGCTGGACCTGGTGCCGCGGGTGATCACGGCGTCGGAGTGGTCGCGGCTGGAGCGTGGCGTCGTACAGCGGGTGCGGGCGCTGGAGGCGTTCCTGGCCGACATCTACGGCGAGCAGCAGATCGTTGCGGACGGCGTACTGCCGCGCCGGCTGATCACCTCCTGTGAGCACTTCCACCGGCAGGCAGCCGGTATCGCACCGCCGAACGGTGTCCGTATCCACGTGGCCGGGATCGACGTGGTGCGTGACGAGCAGGGCGACTTCCGGGTGCTCGAGGACAACCTGCGGAGCCCATCCGGGGTTTCGTACGTGATGGAGAACCGCAGGACGATGGCGCGGGTGTTCCCGGACCTGTTCGCGAAGCACCGGGTCCGTGCGGTCGGTGACTACGCCGTACACCTGCTCCGCTCGCTGCGGGCCGCGGCTCCCGGCGTGGCTGATCCGAACGTCGTTGTACTGACGCCAGGTGTCTACAACTCGGCGTACTTCGAGCACTCGCTGCTGGCGCGTCAGATGGGGGTGGAGCTGGTCGAGGGACGGGACCTGCTGGCCCGCAACAACGTCATCTACCTGCGGACGACCGAAGGCGAGCAGCGGGTCGACGTGATCTACCGGCGGATCGATGACGAGTTCCTGGACCCGGTGCAGTTCGTTCCGGACTCCGTGCTCGGTGTGGCCGGTCTGGTGAACGCGGCGCGCGCTGGGAACGTGGTGATCGCCAATGCCATCGGCAACGGTGTCGGCGACGACAAGCTGATCTACACGTACCTGCCGGAGATCCTCAAGTACTACCTCGGTGAGACGCCGCTGCTGCCGAACGTCGACACGTACCGGTGCTGGCTGCCCGCGGAGCAGGCGGAGGTGCTGGACCGCCTGGACGAGCTGGTCACGAAGCCAGTCGAGGGCTCTGGCGGGTACGGCATCGTATTCGGACCCGATGCGTCACCCAAGGAGCTCCAGGCGCAGCGCCGGCGTATCAGGGCCAACCCACGCGGCTGGATCGCGCAACCCGTCGTACAGCTGTCCACTGTGCCGACGAAGGTGGGTGAACGGCTGCAGCCAAGACATGTCGACCTAAGACCGTTCGCGGTCAACGACGGCGAGGACGTGTTCGTTCTGCCAGGTGGACTGACCAGAGTGGCGATTCCCGAGGGCAGTCTGATCGTCAACTCGTCACAGGGCGGCGGGTCGAAGGACACGTGGGTGCTGGCGCCCAGAGCGTCCGGTGAAGACGCCGAGCTGCGTGGACCCGGTCTGGGGACGCCCGCTCTGAAGTCGGAGAGTACGCCGGAGCAAGGACCTGAGCTGAACGTCGCCCAACAGCAGCAGCAACAGTGATGGGGAGGTGCTGACGATGCTCGCACGCAACGCCGAGTCGCTGTACTGGATCGGCCGGTACGTCGAACGCGCGGACGACACCGCGCGGATCCTCGACGTCTCGGTGCACCAACTGCTCGAGGACGCCACCGTCGACGCCGACACGGCCAGCCGGCGGCTGCTCTCGGTCCTCGGCATCACTCCACCCGACGGCAGCGAGCTGGACGTGTGGGGCCTGACCGAGCTGGTCGCGATGTCCCCGGAGACCGGGTCGATCGTGTCCTCGATCGCCAGCGCGCGGGAGAACACCCGGGTCGCGCGGGAGGTGGTGTCGAGTGAGCTGTGGCAGTGCATCAACGCGATGTGGAACGCCGTACCCGAGCGGCAGCGTGCTGCGCGCCGGGTAGGGCCGCACGAGTTCTTCACGTTCGTGGAGGACCGGGCCGCGATGTTCGCCGGGCTGGCCGACTCCACGATGAGCCGCGACGACGGCTGGCGGTTCCTGGTCCTCGGGCGGTCGGTGGAGCGGGTGGACATGCTGGTCCGGCTGCTGATGTCCCGGGTGGGCGACCGGCCCACGTCGCCCGGCTGGGTGACGGTACTGCGTTCCGCGGGCGCGCACGACACGTACCTGCGGACGTACCGCGGTGCACTCGACGCGTCCCGGGTGGTGCAGTTCTTATTGCTGGACCGGTTGTTCCCGCGGTCCGTGTTCCACGCGCTGCAGCAGGCGGAGTCCTGCCTGGAAGACCTCGACCGTGGGCCGTCGGCGCGGATCGGTACGGGGGCGGAAGCGTCCCGGCTGCTGGGGAAGGCGCGCAGCGATCTGGAGTTCCTGCAGCCGGCGGAACTGCTGGACAACCTGACCGGCAGACTGCAGGCGCTGCAGGGCACGGTCCGCGACGTCGGCGAGGCGGTGTCCCGGCAGTACTTCCATGCGGTGCCGTGGATCGAGTGGAACAACACGGAGGTGAACCTGTGAACTGGCGTCTCCGCGTCGTGCACACGACGGGCTACAGGTATGCGACGGCTGTCACGCAGTCCTACAACGAGGCCAGGCTGACGCCACGTCATGACGACCGGCAGAACCTCATGGTGGCGCGGCTGGAGACGGTCCCCGTGGCGCGTGCCTACAAGTACACGGACTACTGGGGCACCGAGGTCAACTCCTTCGACCTCCACACCCCACACACCGAACTGAAGGTGATCGCTGCCTCTGTCGTCGAGACGAGCGACCAGAAGCAGCCGTCCGCTGAGGTCACCTGGGTACAGCTCAAGGCACCTGAGGTTCTGGACGCGTACGCCGAGTTCCTCGAGTGGACCGCCTACGTGCCGAAGCACCGGGAGCTGTCCGCGGTCGCCCGCTCGTTGCGCAAGGGCCGCTCGCCGGAGGAGACCGTACTGGCGGTGTCCAAGTGGGTCCACGGCACGCTGAAGTACCAGCGCGGCACCACTGGTGTGCACTCGTCGGCTGTCGACGCCTGGCAAGCCGGTGAGGGCGTGTGCCAGGACTACGCGCACCTGACCCTGGCCATGTTGCGCGCGGTCGGTGTCCCGAGCCGCTACGTGTCGGGTTACCTGCACACCAAGCCGGACGCGGCAGTGGGCGAGAAGGTCGTCGGGGAGAGTCATGCGTGGGTGGAGGCGTGGACCGGCGAGTGGTGGGGCTTCGACCCGACCAACGACATCTCGATCGGGCACCGGCACGTGTGGGTGGCGACCGGCCGGGACTACGCGGACGTGTCTCCTCTGAAGGGCATCTACTCCGGTGACGCGGCGACGGCCATCGAGGTGACCGTCGACATGACCCGGTTAGCCTGACCCGATGCGGGCCATGACAGTCACGCCGGGCAAGTCCGACTCGGCGGCAGTGGGCGACGTCCCAGAACCTCCCGTCGTCGACGGTTCGATCCTGGTGGAGGGCCTGTTGACGGGCATCTGCGGGACGGATCTGGAGCTGGTCTCCGGAGCGTTCGGCAGCGGCCGCCCTGGCGCCGACCACCTCGTCATCGGACACGAGTCGCTCGGACGCGTTCTGGAGGCTCCTCCCGGCTCCGGGTTCACCACCGGAGACCTGGTCGCCGGAGTGGTACGCCGACCCGACCCGGTGCCCTGTCCAGCCTGTGCGCGTGGTGAGTGGGACTTCTGCCGCAACGGGCAGTACACCGAGCGCGGCATCAAGGAGATGGACGGGTACGGCGCTGAGCGCTGGCGGGTCGACCCGTACTTCGCCGTACCAGTGCCTGCTGAGCTGGGGGAGCTGGGTGTGCTCGTGGAGCCGGCCAGCATCCTCACCAAGGCGTGGGAGCAGGTGGACCAGGTCGGAGCGCGGTCGTGGTTCTCCCCGCAGCACGTGCTGGTGACGGGCGCCGGACCGATCGGGTTGCTGGCCGCACTGATCGCCCGGCAGCGCGGGTACGACGTACACGTGCTGGACCGGGTTGAGGACGGGCCGAAGCCGGAGCTGGTACGGGCGCTTGGCGGGACCTATCTCACCGATCTGGGACAGCTGGACGTCGTACCGGATGTCGTGATCGAGGCAACGGGCTTTGGGCAGCTGGTGTTCGACTGTGCCTCGCTGCTGCCGCCTGCTGGTGTCATGTGTCTGGCCGGGATCCGCCCCGGCCCAGCGACTGTCGACGTGCAGCTCGACGCACTGGTCCGGCAGCTGGTGGTCCGCAACGCCGCCCTGGTCGGGACGGTGAACGCCGGGAAGCGGCACTACGCGGACGCCGTGGACGTGCTGCTGGCCGCGGACCGGACCTGGCTGCAGCAGCTGATCACCCGGACCGTGCCGCTGTCGGAGTGGCCGGACGCATTGGTGCGGGAACCGGAAGACATCAAGGTGGTCGTGGACTTGCGGGGATGACCTGCGAGGATGGTGACTGAAGAAGGGCAGACCGGGGCAGCCCCGCCGATGGAAGGAGCGCCGACACGTGTCGGACACGAAGGCTCGGACCGCCGAGCAGATCGAGGCGGACATCGCCGCCACCCGGGCGCGCCTGGCCTCGACCGTGGACGAGCTGGTCGACCGGGCGAACCCGAAGAACGTCGCCCTGCGGCAGGTCGAGCAGGCCAAGTCCCAGGTCTTCGACGAGCAGGGTCAGCTGCGGACCCAGAAGATCGTCGCGGTCGCCGGTACCGTCGTCGGTGTGGTCGGCGTCCTGCTGGTGATCCGCCGCCTGGTGGGTCGCCGGTGACGTCACGCAAGCGGCTGTCCGACGACAAGCTCCCGATCCGGATGCTGCACGACCGCGTCCTGGTCTCCCTCGAGCAGGAGGGTGAGCGGAAGTCGTCGGCGGGCATCCTGATTCCCGCCACCGCGCAGATGGGCCGCCGCCTGTCCTGGGCGAAGGTGGTCGCGATCGGCGCGAACGTGCGCACGGTCGAGGTCGACGACCGGGTGCTGTTCGACCCGGAGGACCGGGCCGAGGTGGAGGTGCGCGGCGACGACTACATCCTGCTGCGCGAGCGCGACCTGCACGCGGTGGCCGCGGGCCGCCTGGAGGACGGCCAGACCGGCCTCTACCTCTGATTACCTCTGAAATCTGAAGCGCTCTGGACTCGTACCGCTGCCGGTGACCAGGTCACGGACGAGCTCGCCGACCAGCGGTACGAACTTGAAGCCCTGCCCGGAGAACCCGGCCGCGACCGTGACCGGTCCGGCGCGGTCGATGACGAAGTCGGATGTCGGCGTGTTGTCGTAGAGACAGCTGATCGCGGTGGACCTGCTGGGGTCCAGCCCTGGGTACCACTGCTCGACGTACCGCAGCAGGGCCGCGTCCTGCTCCGGCTCCGGCTGGAAGTCGCGGGTGTCCGGGTCGACCTCCGGCCCGGTCCCGTGCAGGCCGACCTTGACCCCGGAGCCTGGCTCGTAGAGCCCGTAGCTGGTAGGGCCGTGATGCACGAAGCTGGGCCACTCCAGCTCGTCCGACCGCGGCGCGAAGAACCGTGGCTGCTCCTGCGTCACTCTGAACGGCGGTAACGACACCAGCCCGTCAACCAGGCGTGGTGTCCATGGCCCAGACGCCAGTACGACGTGCCGCGCCCGCACCGCGCCACCCGGTACGTCGAGCTCGACGAAACCGTCATGGGTACGCAGCGCCCGTACAGGTGACTGCACGCGGAACTCGGCGCCCAAACGACCAGCCACGACCTGTAGCGCGTGAACGGTCCGATCGGCGTACAGGCGACCTGACCCCGGCTGGTACAGCACAGGGGTCTCGAACCGGAACCCTGGCCACCGCTCCGCGGCCTCCTCAGCCGGGAGCACCGACCCGGTTGCCCCGTGCAACGACCGGAAGACCTCGACCGACGCGTCGCTCATCCCGTGGTCGATCCCACCGGTCTCCTCGAGCAGCGTCTCGCCCGACTCCGCCTCCAGCTCCCGCCACAACGGCCGGGCCCGCTCGGTCAGCTCAGCCAGCCCGGCGTCGTCCGCGGCCGGCCGGAACAGCCGCGTCGCGCCGTGCGACCCGCCCCGCTCGTGCCCGAGCGTGAACTGCTCCAGTACGACGACCTCTCGCCCGGCGGCGGCCAGTGCCTGCGCGGCAGCCGACCCCATCGCACCGGCCCCCACCACTGCCACGTCGTACGTCATCCGGTCACCCCCTGTCCGCCCCCTGTCAACGCTGATCGTAGTGATGTGGACAGCCAATCTCAGCTGCCGAGCGGGTAGGGGAGAATGGGCGGGTGATCTTCGAGACCTCCAGCCGGTTGCCAGACTTCCCGTGGGACAAGCTCGCCCCCTACAAGCAGAAGGCAACGGCGCATCCCGACGGGATCGTGGACCTGTCGGTGGGCAGTCCGGTCGACCCGGTGCCCGCGCTGGTGAAGCAGGCTCTGGCCGACGCGGCGGATGCTCCGGCGTACCCGACCACGCTCGGTACGTCGGCCGCGCGGCAGGCGGCTGTGGACTGGATGGCGCGGCGGCTCGGCGTGACCGGCGTCGACCCGCAGAGCGCCGTACTGCCCGTGATCGGCACCAAGGAGCTGATCATGATGCTGCCGACGCTGCTCGGCATCGGGGCCGGTGACACGGTGCTCATCCCGGACCTGGCGTACCCGACGTACGAGGCGGGCGCTGCGCTGGCCCGTGCGCGCAGCGTGCCCGTGGCGGACCCGACGACCCACGACGGGCCGGTCCGGGTCGCGTACCTGAACTCTCCGCGCAACCCGTCCGGTGAGATCACCCCGCCGGCCGACCTGCGGCGTGCGGTCGAGTGGGCGCGAGCCAACGACGTACTGCTGGTCAGCGACGAGTGCTACACCGAGTTCGGCTGGGACGAGAAGCCGGTGTCTGTGCTGCACCCGGACGTGTCCGGTGGCAGCTTCGACAACCTGCTGGCGGTGCACTCGCTGTCCAAGCGTTCCAACCTGGCCGGGTACCGCGGTGGCTTCGTCGCAGGTGACCCGACCGTCGTGGCCGAGCTGCTCGCCGTACGCAAGCACGCCGGGCTGATGGTGCCGTCGCCGATCCAGGCCGCGATGGCTGCCGCGTTCGCCGACGACGCTCATGTAGAGGAGCAGCGTGCTCGCTACCTGCGGCGCCGTGCGGTACTGCGCGACGCGCTGACCGATGCGGGCTGGGTGATCACGCTGTCCAACGGCGGGCTGTACCTGTGGGCGTCGCACCCGTCGTACGACGCTTACGGATCCGTCGGCGCACTGGCCGACCGGGGGATCTTGGTTGCACCCGGTGCGTTCTACGGAACCGCGGGTGACCGGCACGTGCGGATCGCGCTCACCGGGACCGACGAGCGCGTCGACGCCGCTGTGAAGAGACTGCAGGAGTGAAAGAACTTCCCGCCCACGTGTGACGTCTTCCTGTGTGACTGCCTCTTATATGGGTAGGTGTTGTCCAGGGGAGGGTGAGGCGGATGAGGCGCTTCGTGGGGGTAGCGGTCGCAGTTCTGCTCAGTTTCGGGTCCGTCGGTGTGGCCCATGCGGACGAGAGTCCTTCGCCGAGTGTCACGCCATCGGTGACTCCTTCGGAGACGCCAACTCCAACGCCAACCCCGACTCCAACGACAACGCCAACTCCTACGCCGACTCCCACGCCCACACCGAAAGCGGCGGCGGCCGCCTGGTCGATCACGCTGGATCAGCCGGCTGCGTCCTGGGAGGACAAGCCGACCGTCTTCACCGGCAAGATCAGCCAGCCGATCACGGGCTCGTACATCACGCTGTGGCAGCGCGTCCCCGGTGCGTGGGTGCTGCGCGCCTCGACCCGCACCACGACCGGCGGTGTCTACAGGTTCAGCTACGTGTCGGCGGCGACGGGGACCTGGGCGTTCCGCACGATGATCGGGGTCAAGGCGGAGACGGCGCTCGCGATCTCGGACTACCGGAGCGTGCCGATCCAGGACCGGAAGATCCTGATCAACACCCCCGCGTCCTGGTACGCGACCCTGACCGGCGTCTCGGTCACCGGGCGGATGGTCCCGGCCGAGCCGGGCAAGGAGCTCGCGCTGCAGGAGTACCTCGGCAGCGGCGTGTGGCGACTGCTGAACATCGGCACGATGGATGCGGCAGGCAACTTCCGGTTGCGGGTCCCCGACGACCTGCCGAAGACCCGGACCGTCCGCGTGGTCACGCGCTACGTGACCCAGCCCGCGATGGAGTACTCCGGCCTCGCGACCATCGTCATCAAGGCGGCACTGAACCCCAAGGTGTACGCCGTCTCCGCCGCGATGGTGCCGAACACGTACCGCGCCGGATGCCCCGTGAAGCCGTCGTCGCTGCGGCTGCTGCAGCTGAACTACTGGGGTTTCGACGGCCGTGTGCACCGCGGCGAGCTGATCCTGCGGGACGCCGCGGTGGCGAAGATGATCACCGTGTGGACCTCGACGTTCGCGTCGAAGTTCCCGATCCGGCAGATGCGCCGGGTGGACGTGTTCGGCGGCAGTGACATCAAGTCGATGGCGGCCGACAACACGTCCGCGTTCAACTGCCGCCGCGTCACCGGTGACCCGTACTCGTTGTCGCCGCACTCGTACGGCTGGGCGATCGACATCAACACCGTCGAGAACCCGTACCTGGCCGCCAACGGGGTCTGGTACCCGTCGAACGGGCTGGCGTACCGCAACCGGTCGGTGGTGCGTCCGGGCATGCTGTTCTCCAGCAGCACGCCCACGAAGGCCTTGGTCGGTCAGGGGTACTTCTGGGGCGCCGGCTGGGCCAAACCCGACTACCAGCACTTCCAGCCGAAGTGAAAGCCCTAGCAGTCGCCAGCGCGTTGTCAGTCGTCCTAGTCGGCTGCAGCTCCAACTCGGCCGCGGAGCAACCCGCGTCGAGCCCGGCACCCAGCCATAGCCCGATCATCCCCACCACGGTCAGCGGCACCGTGCCAGTCCCGCCGACAACGCTGCCCACCAGCAACCCGACGGACGCCGCCGTCCCACCCGTCCTGCCCGAGCAGGCGACCGCACCACCTCCGGCCAACGCCGGTCCGCTCACCGCAGGCAACCTCCCGGCACCCGACAAGCTCGGCCCAGGCTGGAAGACCTACGCGGACCCAGGTGGTGCAGAGGCCGGTTTCATCGGCAACAACACCTGGACCCGCCGCCGCGACCCACACCAGGCCTCGTACGAAGCACTGCCCTCCGGCTGCGCCGGCCAGCCAGTCAACGGCTCGCTGCCAGTACCGGCGTACGCCCTGACCGGCAGCTACCGCACGGCCGAGGCCCTGCCCGCCACCGCACTCCTGCTCCGCTTCAGCAACTCCGACCGGGCAGCGGCGTACTACGCCGGCTACCAAGCCCGCATGAAGGCGTGTGGCTCAGGCGGCGACCTCAGCGTCAAACAACTCTGGGCCGAGACAGCAGCCGCCACCGCAGTACGTACGTATGCCGGAGCAGAGTCCTACGTGGACGTGTCCGTGGTGAAGGGCGCGACGGTCGCGCTCCTGGCCACGACGTCCAGCAAGCCGGAGCAGCAGGCCGACTGGGCTCGCACCGTCGTCCCAGCGCTGGAAGCAGGCATGGGTTAGAGACGATCCGCATCCACCACCGCCCGCGCGAAGTCGCGTGGTGCTTCTTGGGGAACGTTGTGCCCAACAGCGAAGACGCGGTGCTCGTACGCACCGGTGAAGTGATCCCGGTACGACGACCCGTTCCCGGCCGGTGTGAACGGGTCGTCACGGCCGTCGATGGTGATCGTCGGTACGGCGATCTTCGGTGTCTGCTGCAGCTTGCTCTCCAGCTCGGCGTACTCCGGCTCGGCCGGGATCAGGCTCTGTCGCCACCGGTAGTTGCCGATCACGATGGCTTCGTAGTCCGGGTTGTCGAAGGCGGCCGCGGTCCGGGCGTACGTCGCGGTGCTGTAGTTCCAGGTCGGCGAGTTGAACTTCCAGATGAACTCGCCGATCTCCCGCTTGTACTGGTGCAGGCCCTCCGCGCCGCGCTCGGTGGCGAAGTAGTACTGGTACCACCAAGCGTTCTCGGCCGCGGGCGGCAGTGGCTTCTTGTTGAACTCCAGGTTGGTGATCAGGTACCCCGTGACCGAGACGAGTGCCTTCACCCGCTCCGGCCAGAGCGCGGCGATGATGTCCGCGGTGCGCGAGCCCCAGTCGTAGCCGGCCAGTACGGCGCGCTGGATCCCGAGTGCGTCCATCAGAGCGAGCGTGTCGAGCGCGAATGCGGCCTGGTCGACGTTGCGAGGCGTGGCGGCCGAGCGGAACGTCGTACTGCCGTGGCCGCGGAAGTAGGGCACTACGACGCGGTAGCCGCGGCGGGCGAGTAGTGGGGCGACCTGCTCGAAGCTGTGGATGTCGTACGGGAAGCCGTGCAGTAGTAGTACCGGGGTGCCGTGTGCCGGCCCGAGCTCGACGTACCCGACGTTGAGAACGCCTGCCTCGATCTGCCGCACCGGCCCGAACGGGAGGTCGGGCGAGGCGGATGCGGCGCCGGTGAGGAACGGAGTGGCCAGGGCGGCGGCACCGGTGGTCTTGAGGAGGGTGCGGCGGCTGACGTTCATGAGAGACCTTTCTGAGTAGGTACGCGTTCAGCCTCGCCCGCGACCACCCCGGGTCGCGCCCGTGAGAATCCCTGGTCAACCGCTAAAGATGTATTACCTTTCAGTATTTCGTGTCCTACACTCCGGTTATGGGTGACTTCGACCGGTATGCCCGCCTGACCGCGCGGCTGGACGCGCCGTACGCGGTGATCGACCTCGCCGCGTTCCGGCGGAACGCCGACGACCTGGTACGGCGCGCCGCCGGGACGCCGATCCGGATCGCCTCGAAGTCGGTCCGCTGCCGCGCGCTGATCACCGCCGCGCTCGAGCGGCCCGGGTTCCACGGCGTGATGAGCTACGCGCTCCCCGAAGCGCTCTGGCTGGCCCGCAACGGTGTCGACGACATCCTGCTCGGCTACCCGACGACCCACCGGACCGCGCTCCGCGAGCTGTCCGAGGACCCCGAGGCGGCGTCCCGGATCACGCTGATGATCGACTCGCCCGAGCACCTCGGGTACGTCAAGGCCGCCGCGACCGGTACGGCCCGGATCCAGATCTGCCTCGACGTCGACGCCTCGCTGCGGATCTTCGGCCAGCACCTCGGCGTCCGGCGCTCGCCGCTGCGGACCCCGTCCGACGTGGCGGCGCTGGCCCGTACGGTCGCCGCCGACGACGCGTTCGAGCTGACCGGCGTGATGTTCTACGAGGCCCAGATCGCCGGCCTCCCCGACACGTCACCGGCCGTCCGTTGGGTGAAGCGCCGTTCGGCCGCCGAGCTCGCCGACCGGCGCGGCGCTGTGGTCGACGCGGTCAAGCAGGTCGCACCGCTCCGGATCGTCAACAGCGGCGGGACCGGCAGCCTCGAGATCAGCAGCGCCGACCCGGTCGTCACCGAGGTCACCGCCGGCTCCGGTCTCTACGGCCCGACCCTCTTCGACAAGTACGACGTGTTCCAGCCCGAGCACGCGATGGCCTACGCGCTGGACGTCGTACGCCGGCCCGCACCACGGATCGCCACGCTCTTCGGCGGTGGGTACGTCGCCTCGGGACCGGCGAAGAAGTCGCGGCTGCCACTACCCGCCGCACCGTCCGGACTGAAGCTGCTGGGCACCGAAGGCGCGGGCGAGGTGCAGACTCCGGTCCAGGGACAATCGGCCGATCGGCTACAGATCGGCGACAGAGTGTGGATGCGGTACGCGAAGGCAGGCGAGATGCTGGAGCGGTTCGACGTCGTGCACGCGATCGACGGCGATGAGGTGACTGAGCTGGTCACCTACCGCGGCGAAGGGAAGAACTTCGGATGAGCACCTGGCGGAACTGGGCCGGCACCGAATCGGCGACCGGGATCGACACGCTGCGACCCGGCTCGGCCGACGAGCTCGCGGCCGCGGTCAAGTCCGCCGCCGAGCAGGGCAAGAAGCTCAAGGCCGTCGGTTCCGGGCACTCGTTCACGGGCTGCTCAGTGCCGCAGCAGGTGATGGTCCGGCTGGACGGCCTGTCCTCGATCGTCAACGCCGACAAGGAGTCCGGCCGGGTCACGGTCGGCGCGGGCACCGGGCTGCGGAAGCTGAATGCGGGCCTGGCCGCGTTCGACCTCGCGATGGCCAACCTCGGCGACATCGACAAGCAGACGGTCTCCGGCGCGATCTCGACCGGCACGCACGGGACGGGCGCGCGGCTCGGCGGCCTGGCCACGCAGGTCGTCGCGCTCGACCTGGTCACCGCGGACGGCTCGGTGCTGCATTGCTCCGCAGAAGAGAACCCGGACGTGTTCGCCGCGGCCCGGGTCTCGGTCGGCGCGCTCGGCGTGATCAGCTCGCTGACGCTGCAGTGCGTGCCGGCGTTCCTGCTGCGCGCACAGGAGATGCCGCTGCCGCTCGATGAGGTCCTGGACGGCTTCGACGAACTTGCCGATGGCAACGACCATTTCGAGTTCTACTGGTTCCCGCACACCGAGATCGCGCTCACCAAGCGGAACAACCGTGTCGGGCCCGGGGTCGGCGCCTCGCCGGTCGGCCGGGTCCGCGGCTGGATCGACGACGAACTGCTGTCCAACAAGGTCTTCGAGCTGACCAATCGCCTCGCGGTCCGGCGGCCGGGGATGGTGCCGCGGATCAATCAGCTCGCCTCGCGCGCGCTGTCGGCCCGGGAGTACGTCGACGCGTCGTACAAGGTGTTCTGTTCCGAGCGCAACGTGATCTTCCGCGAGTCGGAGTACGCCGTACCGCGGGAGCATGTCGTCGACGTGATCCGCCGGCTGCGGGAGTGGATCGACGCGTCGGGGTCGCGGATCCCGTTCCCGATCGAGGTCCGGGTGGCCGCGCCGGACGACATCTGGCTGTCCACGGCGTCCGGGCGGGCGACGGCGTACGTCGCGATCCACCAGTACCACCGGCTGCCGCACGACCCGTACTTCCGGGCCTTCGAGAACATCGTCGCCGACTACGACGGGCGGCCGCACTGGGGCAAGCTGCACACGCTCACCGCGGACGACCTGCGCGGCCGGTACCGGCACTTCGACGACTTCCTCGCAGTCCGCGACCGGCTGGATCCACAGCGGACGTTCGAAAACGTCTACACGCGCCAGGTCTTCGGGCACTAGCCTGCGAGGATGAGCAATCTCGAACCGGTCGTTGAGGACTGGCAGAAGGCGCTGGCCGTGGTCGCGCACCCGGACGACCTGGAATTCGGTGCGGCGGCCGCGATCGCGCGCTGGACCGCACAGGGCAAGCAGATCGTGTACTGCCTGCTGACCTCCGGCGAGGCGGGGATCGACGGCGTCGACCCGGCCGAGTGCGGCCCGCTGCGCGAAGCCGAGCAGATCGAGTCGTCCCGGATCGTCGGCGTCTCCGCGGTCGAGTTCCTCGGCCAGCCCGACGGCACCATCGAGTACGGCGTCGCGCTCCGCCGCGTGATCACCGCCGCGATCCGCCGGCACCAGCCGGAGATCGTCATCACGAACAACTTCCGCGACACCTGGGACGGCGACGTCGCCCTGAACCAGTCCGACCACATCAACACCGGTCGCGCCACGCTCGACGCGGTCCGGGACGCCGCGAACCGGTGGATCTTCCCCGACGCCGGCGACAAATGGGACGGCGTACGGCAGGTCTGGGCAGCCGGCTCACCCGACTCCCGGCACGGGGTGGACACCACCGACACGTTCGAGATCGGAGTGCAGTCGCTGAAGGCGCACAAGGCCTACATCGACGGCCTGAACTGGCCGCACTTCGACCCGGAGGAGTTCCTCGAAGGCGCGTCGCGCCCGGCCGGTGCTCGGCTGGGGACGAAGTACGGCACGCGGTTCGAGGTCTTCACTCCTTGAGGTAGGCCTGCAGGTGCGGCGGCGCCGGCTTCGGCCGCCGCGGCTCGCGGTCGCCGGCGGTGCCGGGACCTGGCGGGTTGTACGGCCCGATCCAGGAGCGGACCAGTGCACGGCCGCCCTTGCGGGTCATCCGGTGCAGGTCGATCTGCTGCACCTGACTGGCCGGGATCCCCAGTTGGGCGAGGCTGCGGTTCGCCATCTCGCACGCGGCGTCGTGCTTGCGCGGCGACAGCTTCTGCTGCAGGACGACCGCGATCGATCCGTCCGGCAGGTCCTCGATCCGCTGGAACCGCAGGCCCTTGTCCAGGGACCACGAGTTCAGGGCGAGGTCGATGTAGGCGGCGTTGGGCAGTCGACGATCGGGTTTCGCGCGCGCAACCACTTCGTAACGGGCCATACGTCGATCATCCGTCGGCGGTTGCCGGAATTCCAGAAATCTGCGATCAGCGAAGTGCGTTGATCGCGGCCGCCACCGCCGCCGGGTGGGAGATCGGGGTGAGGTGGTTCGCGTTCGGGATCAGTGTCGGCGCGGGGGCGCCGATGCGGGTCGCGGTCTCGGCCGGGTTGCCGCCGTTCGTGTCGTCGGTGCCGAAAACGACCGCTTTGGGGAGCTTCAGAGCGCTCAGCTTCGCCAGCCGCTCGGGCGCGACCGCGGGGATGCCGTGCGCGGTCATCTGCCAGACCGCCTTCTCCGCGCCAGGCTGCCGGAACGGTCGGGTCCAGTCGTCGACCACCATCTCCGGGCAGTCGGGGGAGCAGACATCGCGGTAGATCTTCTTCAGCAGCCAGCCCTGATCGAGCACCAGCCGGAACAGCGACGTCCGGTACGGCGGGACGATCAGCCACCGCGGCGGCCCGGCCTGCCCACCCGGCAACGGCAACCCGTCGCCGTCGAGGAACATGATCCCGCCGATCCGGTCCGGCGCCTCCAGCGTCGCCTCGGCCGCGATCCCGGCGCCGAGCGAGTGCCCGACCAGGATCGGCCGCGGCTCACCCGGCCCGCCGAGGTGCATCGCGTCCAGGAACCCGAGCAGCTGCGCCGCGAGATGCTCGACCGTGTACGGCGCCTTGCGCTCGGAGTACCCGTAGCCGGTGATGTCGTACGCGTACACGCGATGGTTGGTCGCGAGGAGCGGTACCAACCGAGACCAGGTGTCGACGGATTCCACGGACCCGTGCACGAGTACGACGGGTGTTCCCGACGTACCCCAGGTGTCGTAGCGGGTGTTGACGTCACCGGCCTGCACGTACTTGAGGCCGGGTGGCGGTGCAGCGGTCCCGTTGGTGACGAGGTTGTAGCCGAGCGATGCCGCGGTGACGACCAGCCAGAGCCCGAGAAGTCCCAAGAACCCCCGCCACAGGAACCGTTTCACAGCTCCTAGTTTCGCAGGCCCGTGTTTACAGCTGGAGGATGCGCTGGGACTCGGTGAGGACCGCGGGCGAGGCGAGGGACTGCCAGCGCGGGATCTGCTCCTGGAGGAACGGACGCAGCTTGAGCGCCCGCTTGGGGTCGTGGTCGAGGACGTCGAGCTCGTTCACGATGGTCAGGTCGACGAAGTCGCGCAGGTCCTCGGTGCCGAGCTCCTCCGATGTGCCGGTGAAGCGGTCCGTCACGGTGCGGTGCTCGGCGAGGTCGCGCCAGGTGGTCTCCCGGTCGCAGGCGCCGTACCGGTAGACGATCAGCTCGGCCTCGGTGCCGATCACCGACTCCAGGACCGGGCGCTCGGTCTGCCAGTCGAAGAGGTGGGTTGGGAAGCCGTCGGTCCCGTACGCCGCGTGGGCGAGGCCGGCCAGCACCAGGTCGTCGGACGCGCCGAGCGAGCTGAGGCGCTTGGCCACGCGATGCAGGTGGACGTACAGGCTTCCGCCCGCGTGATCGATCTCGTCGGCGCCGCGCACCAGCAGCAGCGAACCCAAGTCCTGGAAAGTGCTCATCTGACCCCTTCTCACCCCGGAGCGGCCAAACCCCTCGACCAGACCAAGGCCCACCGACCCGGCCCAGGTCACCCACGGTAAGGCCAACCCACCGCCCCCGCCCACCACTCCGGCGTGCCGTTTCAGTCACATCCCGTTCATCCCCCGTTCGGGACTCAGGAGTCCACCGGACCCGCCCCCGGAGCGCCCCCTGAATCCCGCGCGCAGCCGTTCCGCACGGCTGGCGGCGCCCCGACCATGAACACATGAGCAACACCGCAGCCCGCTGGACCTTGATCGCAGCCCTGGCCACCACGACGCTCCTCACCATCACAGTGACCAGCGCCCTCACCTCAACCGCCGAGGAACCCCCCGCCCACCCCACCACCCAGGTCACCGGCCGCTGACGCTTGCCCACTGAGCTGGAGGGTTGCCCCCTCAGATTCTCAGGGGGCAACCCTCCAGCTGAGGGGATGCCCACCGAGGTGGAGGGTTGTGCGTCAAGTGGTTGCTGGGGGCAAGGGGTTTAGGGCTTGGCGGGTTTGGGTGAGGAGGAGGTGGAGGAGGGGTTGGCGTTGTGTTTGGGCCAGATGAGGGCTAGGACGTTCGGCTCGGCGTCGAGGAGGGGGAGCCAGGTCAGGCGGGGGTGGGCGAAGTACGTGACCGTGGAGGCCGGGGCGATCCAGCAGCCGTGACCGGCGGCCACCAGGTGCAGGCACTCCTCGGGCGTCCGGGCCTGCGGTCCGAAGACGGCGCGGGTGCCGTCCGGGCGCGGATCGATGAACCAGAAGTCGACCACGGCGGGCGGCATCCCGTCCCGGGGGCCGATCACCGGTACGTCGGCGAGGTCCGCGATCCGCAGTGTCGTCCGCGATTCCAGCGGATGTCCGGGCGGCAACGCGACCCAGCGGTCCTCCTGCAGCAGCGGATGGATCGTGAACCGCGGATCGTCCCCGATCGGCAGCCACAGGAACGCCGCGTCCGCTCGCCCGTCGAGCAGCGCGTCGATCTCGTCCGGCAGCGTGTGCGACGCGATCGGCCGGAGCTCGAGCTCGGGCGCCTGCTGCCGTAACGCGGCCTCGACCGCGGGCATGAAATGCGCCGTACTCTGCGCCTTGAACGCGATCCGCAGCGGATCGGGCCGCCCGGTGGCCGCCAGCCGCGCCTCGGTCACCATCGCCTGCGCCGACGACAGCAGCGCCGCGCCCTGCTTGAGCACGACCTCCCCGGCCGCGGTCAGCTCGATCCCGGTCGGGCGCCGCTCGACCAGCGGCGCACCGACCACGCGCTCCAGTTGCCGGATCTGCGAGCTGACTGCCTGCTGCGTCAGGTTGAGGGTTCGCGCGGCCCGCGTCATGCTGCCCTCCGCCGCGACGGCCTCGAGCGACTCCAGCAGCCGCAGGCTCAGATCCACGCCTCCCATGGTGGCACAACGATCCGTTGTACCCCCGCCAAGAAGTCTCTGTTTCCGCCCCGCGCGATCCCGCAGGACGATCGAGACACGCCACTTGATGGGAGAAAGAAAAGGATGACGCTGCAGGGGAGAACGGCGCTCGTCACCGGTTCGTCGAAAGGGCTCGGCCGGGCGATCCTGCTCCGGCTCGCCGCTCAGGGCGCGAACGTGGTGGTCAACTACTCGCGCGACAAGTCCGCCGCGGACGAGGTGCTCGAGGCCGCGAAGGCGCTCGGGGTCCAGGCGATCTCGGTCGCCGCCGACGTGTCCGAGGTCGACGGCATCCAGCGGCTGTACGACGCGACACTCGACGCGTTCGGCCAGGTCGACATCGTGGTCGCGAACGCTGGGATGGAGAAGGTCAACGTCCCGGTCGCCGATGTCACCGAGGAGGACTTCGACCTGTTGTTCCGGGTCAACACCAAGGGCCCGTACTTCGTGCTGCGCGAGGCGGCCCGGCGGATCGCCGACAACGGCCGGATCATCACGATCTCGTCGAACACCACCACGGTCCCGCAACTGGGCGTCGGCCTGTACGGCACCAGCAAGGTCGCGACCGGCTACCTGGCTCGCGTGCTGGCGCTGGAGCTCGGGCCGCGCGGGATCACCGTGAACACGATCGTCCCGGGCCCGATCGACGGCGCCGGGATCTTCACCGATCCGGCCAACGACGAGTACAAGCAGAGCCTGGTCGCGATGGTGCCGATCGGCCGGCTGGGCACCACCGAGGACGTCGCCGGGATCGCGGCGTTCCTCGCGAGCGACGCGGCCGGCCTGATCACCGGGCAGCAGATCGTCGCCGACGGCGGAATGCACTGAGAGCTGAGGAGAACAATGACAGGAACCATGCGCGCGGCCCAGGTCCAGCAGGCGGGCGGCCCGTTCGTCGTCACCGACGTACCGGTCCCGGAGCCCGCGGAGAACCAGATCCGGGTCAAGGTGCACGCCTGCGGGATCTGCGGCGGTGACGCGATCCCGCGGAACGCGCTCTTCGGTACGACGCTGCCGCGGATCCCCGGCCACGAGATCGCCGGCGTCGTGGACGCGGTCGGCGCCGCCGTCACGGTCTGGGAGGCCGGGCAGCGGGTCGGCGTCGGGTGGTCCGGCGGCGTCGACTTCACCTGCGAGTTCTGCCGGCGGGGCGACTTCACGAACTGCGTGAGCCGCAAGATCGTCGGCACGTCGTACGACGGTGGGTACGCCGAGTACGTCGTGGTACCGCAGGACGCGGTGGCGCGGATCCCGGATGGGCTGAGCTTCGAGGACGCGGCACCGTTGATGTGCGGCGGGATCACGGCGTTCAACGCGCTCCGGCACGCGCATGCCGGGCCGGGGGACACGGTGGCTGTGCAGGGGGTGGGCGGGGTCGGGCACCTGGCGATCCAGTTCGCCGACAAGATGGGCTTCCGGACCGTGGCGATCAACCGCGGGCGGGACAAGGAGAAGCTCGCCCGGCAGCTCGGGGCGGACGAGTACATCGACAGCACCGAGGGTGATGCCGGCGAGGCGCTGAAGGCGCTCGGCGGCGCGGCCGCGATCCTCGCAACGGTGTCTCGCGCGGAACTCCAGTCGGACCTGGTGAAGGGTCTGCGACCGAACGGTCAGCTGATCGTTCTCGAGGGCGGTGACCCGATCCAGGTGTCAGGTCACGAACTCGCCGAAGGACGGCTGTCGGTGTCCGGCTGGTACTCCGGCGTTGCCCAGGACTCCGAGGACACGCTGAACTTCGCGGTCCTGAAGAACATCCGGCCGATCATCGAGACCTACCCCCTCGAACAGGCCGAGGACGCCTGGCAACACCAGCCCAAAGCCAACCTACGCATCGTCCTGAAGACGCAGCCCGAGTAATTCCAGAACCCGTCCGCAACCACCTCACACGGTTGCGGACGGGTTCTTGGTTTCTGCCCGTGGTTGATCAGGGAAGGTGACCGACCACGGGAGCCTGTTGTCGGGATCAGGCGGGTGCTCAGTCGAGGTCGGCGAGGGCCTTGCGGGCTGCTTCCAGTTCGGCCTCGAGGGCGGCGACCTTGGCGGCCTGCTGGGAGCGGGCCTCCTCGATGACCTCGTCGATCGGGGTCGACAGGTCCTCGTGCAGCTCCTTGGCTGCCCGCGACACGGCGGCCGCGGCGACGGCCAGGTCGCGCGCCAGGTACGTCGTGCCCTGCTTCAGCTCGGCGCGCCACTCACCGTCCGCCGTCCCGGTGACGGTCAGCGTCAGCTCGATGGTCTTGGTCTTCTTGCTCGCAGCCTTCTTCGCCGGCGCCTTCTTCGGCTTCACAGCTTCAGCGGACTCGGCCGGCTCGGCCGGTGCCGGGGTGGTGGACTCGGCCGTGGACAGGTTGACCGGGTCGGGAGTGTCGGCGAGGTCGGACGGCGTCTCAACTGCCAGAGTGTCTACAGTCATCGTTGCGGCGATCTCCTTCGGGAACTGACGCGGGACGACCATTAGAACACATGTTCGATTGACACGCCAACCAGCCTGCGCAGGAAGCGATCCACCTGCTCCTCCAGGGGTGGCAGATCGGCCTCCGGCTCGTTGATCCGGATCGAGACCGCGCCGTGCACCGCCGAGCGCAGGTCGAGCGCCACGGCCGCCGCGTCGTCCGCCGGTGCGAGTCCCGCGTCCATACAGGCCTGCACGGCAGCGATCGCCCGGATCGACAGTTCCTCCTTGAAGACCAGCTGCATGCGCCGGTTGAGCGTGCTCTCGTGCAGCACCTTGTAAAGACCGGCGTACTCGCGTGACCACTTGCCGAGGAACAGCACCCGCGCGCGCAGCCGGCGTACCGGATCGTCGCCGCCGCTCGCCTCGGCCTGTTCGAGGTCGCGCAGCAGGTCGGCGGTGCTCTGCTCGAGCGCCGCGAAGACGAGCGCGTCGCGATCGCTGAAGTGGATGTACACCGAGGTCGCCGCGATCCCGACCTCACGGGCGACCGCGCGCAGTGAGAGCGCCTCGTCGTCGCCGAGGTCGTTCAGCATCCGCAGTGCGGCGTCGATGATCTCGCGCCGCAGGAGTTCGCCCTGCCCGCGCCGGTTCCGGCTCCGCGTCGTCCCAGCATCCATGGGCCGATTGTATTGCAACGGACGTTGCCCTACAGTCGTAGCACTACAGTTGTTCACTTAAGGATGACGATGAGCGAACTCGAGACACAAGAGCAGGCGGCGACGCGGCGGTGGTGGGCGTTGGGGGCGGTGGCGACGGCGCAGTTGATGGTGGGGATCGATCTGACGATCGTGAACATCGCGCTGCCCTCGATGCAGCAGGACCTGGGGCTGTCGGATCCGTCGCGGCAGTGGGTGATCACGCTCTTCGCACTGGGGTACGGCGGCCTTCTGCTGCTCGGTGGGCGGATGAGCGACCTGATCGGGCGTCGGCGTGCGCTCCTGATCGGGCTGACCGGATTCGCGCTGGCCTCCGCGCTCGGCGGGGCTGCGACCGGTGGGGCGATGTTGCTGACCGGGCGTGCGCTGCAAGGCGTTTTCGGTGCGTTGCTGACTCCAGCCGTGCTCGCAACGCTCGCAGCCTCGTTCCCGGCACCTGCGGAGCGTGGGAAGGCCTTCGGGATCTACGGCGCTGTCATGGGCAGTGCGTCCGGACTGGGCATCCTGGCCGGCGGCGTGCTGACGGAGTACCTCGACTGGCGCTGGTCCATGTTCGTCAACCTCCCGATCGCTGCCCTGGCCGCGGCAGGTGTGCTGTACGCCGTGCCTTCCGTGCAGCGCGCTAGCGGCGTGCGAGTCGACGTACTGGGGGCACTGCTGGCGACCACTGGCTTGATGGCGGTGGTGTTCGGATTCGGCCGGGCGGAGTCGGACGGGTGGAGCGCGCCGGCGACGTACGCATCGTTGGCTGTCGGCGTGGCACTACTAGCCGGGTTCTTGGCTGCGCAGGCGCGCGTTGCCAATCCGCTGCTGCCGTTGAGGGTCCTCAGAGACCGCAAGCGAGGTGCGTCGTACCTGGCGGTCTTCAGCCTGGCGATCGGCATGTTCGCCGCGCTGTTCTTCCTGACCTTCTACCTGCAGACCGTGCGCCACTACTCGCCGATCCGCGCCGGCCTGAGCTTCCTGCCGCTCACTGTCGGACTGATGGTCGGAGTACGTGCCGTGAGTCGCCTGCTGGCGAAGGTGAGTGTGCGCACGCTCATCTGCCCCGGACTGCTGACTATCGCGGCAGGGCTCGCACTGCTTGGTCTCCTGCGCCCGGACTCCAACTACTGGTTGCAGGTCATGCCGGTGTTCCTGCTGGTCGGTCTAGGTACCGGCTGGGTCCTGGTCACCGCCAACAGCACTGCCACCCTCGGCGCGGGCTCCGACAGTGCAGTGGCCGGCGCCATGGTGATGACGTCCCAGCAGGTCGGCGCAGCACTGGGTACGGCGCTGCTCAGCACGGTCGCCGGAACGGTAGCCGCACACTCCGACGCCGTCCACGGGTTCAACGTGGCCGGCGTCGGAGCGGCAGGCTTCCTGTGTGTTGCCGCGGTTGCTGTCTACGCAGTCGTCTCGGAGCGGTCGCCGGACCACTCGAGGTGGAAGCTGCCTTCGCGGTCGACGCGCTTGTAGGTGTGGGCGCCGAACAGGTCACGGAGACCCTGGATCAGAGCAGCCGGCAGCCGCTCGGCGCGCAGACCGTCGTAGTACGACAGGGCTGCCGAGAAGCCCGGAGCCGGTACGCCGACAGTCGCCGCCGTCGCCACTACCCGTCGCCAGGCCTCCTGCCCGCTGGCGACTGCTTCCTTGAAGTAGTCGTCCACCAGCAGCGAGGGCAGCGACGGGTTCCGGTTGTAGGCCTCCGTGACGCGGTCCAGGAACCGCGCCCGGATGATGCAGCCGCCGCGCCAGATCTTCGCCATCGCGCCGAGGTCGATGTTCCAGTCGTACTCCTCACTGGCCGCCCGGATCGCGTCGAACCCCTGGGCGTACGCCACGATCTTCGACGAGTACAGCGCATGCCGTACGTCGTCGATGAACGCGTCCCGGTCGACGTCCGCCTTCACGTCCCCGGGCCCGGGCAGTACGCCGGCCGCGGCCTCGCGCCGTACGACGTCACCGGACAGCGACCGCGCGAACACCGCCTCGGCCATACCGCTGACCGGGATGCCCAGGTCCAGCGCGGACTGCACGGTCCAGCGGCCGGTGCCCTTCTGCTCGGCCTGGTCGAGGACGATGTCGACGAACGCGCCGCCGGTGGTGGGGTCGGTCTGGCTGAGAACCTCGGCGGTGATCTCGATCAGGAACGACTCGAGGTCGCCGGTGTTCCAGTCCCGGAACACCTCCGCGAGCTCCGCCGGGGACAGGCCGAGCGCGTGCCGGAGCAGGTCGTAGGCCTCCGCGATCAGCTGCATGTCGGCGTACTCGATGCCGTTGTGCAGCATCTTCACGAAGTGGCCGGCGCCGTCCGGGCCGACGTGCACGCAGCACGGCTCGCCGTTCACGTGCGCGGAGATCTTGGTCAGCATCGGCTCCAGCGCCGCGTACGACTCCGGGGAGCCGCCGGGCATGATGCTCGGGCCGTTCAGCGCGCCCTCCTCGCCGCCTGACACGCCGCTGCCGACGAAGTGCAGTCCCTTGTCGCGCAGCGCGGCCTCGCGGCGCCGGGTGTCGGCGAAGTGCGCGTTCCCGGCGTCGACGACGATGTCGCCCTCGGCGAGCAGCGGCACCAGTTCGTCGATGACCGCGTCGGTCGGTGCGCCGGCCTTGACCATGATGATCACCTTGCGCGGCTGCTCCAGCGACTCGACGAAGCCCGCCAGGTCCGTGGAGGGGACGAACTCGCCCTCGGAGCCGAACTCCGCGACCAGCGCGTCGGTGCGGGCCTGGGAACGGTTGTGCAGGGCGACGCGGAACCCGTTGCGTGCGAGGTTCCGGGCGAGGTTGCGACCCATCACCGCGAGGCCGGTGACGCCGATCTGGGCTTTACCTGAACTCATCGAATCTCCCGCAGTCTCAAGTTGTGTGCGGGGTCCAGTCTGCCTGAGGCCTTCTCAACCGCAAACATCGGTGGTAGACATCTCAGAAATCGATTTCCCATGACGAAGGAACCACCCATGCTCCGTCGTGCCGTCGTTCTGCTGATGTCAAGCGTGCTGTTGCTGACCGGTGCGGTACCGGCCTCGGCCAGTACCGCCGAAGGTGCCAACGGTCCGGTCGGCTGGGAGGTGTACCGGAACCTGGACCGGTTGCCCGAGCTGCAGACCGGCGTCCGCACGAAGCAGTTCTCCAGTTTCGGCCGCGACGGCACCAACAACGACGGCTTCGACGGCACCTACTCCTGTCTGCGTACGACGGACGCGGGCTGTGTGATCGCCGAGGACAGCGGTGCCGGTGAGGTCGCCTCGATCTGGTTCACGCGCGACGAGGGCAACGTCACCAAGACCGGAACGATCACCGTCGAACTCGACGGCAAGCAGGTCCTGCACGGCTCACTGCAGGACATCGTCGACGGCAAGCTCGGCGCGCCGTTCAGCTACCCGCTGGTCGCGAACGGCGTCCAGAGCAGCGGCGGCGTCTACATCCGCGTCCCGATGCCGTACCGCTCGTCGATGCGGATCACCACGCAGACGAACCCGTACTTCTACCACGTCGACTACCGCCAGTTCCCGGACGCGAACGGCGTACAGACGTTCGACCCGAGCGACAAGGCCGAGGACGTCCTCGCCCTGCTCAACGCGGCCGGCATGAAGGATCCGAAGCCCGCACGGCCCGACGCGCGGACCACGAAGACGCCGGTGAACCTTGCCCCAGGCAAGCAGTTGACGCTGGCCGACAACCGTGGTGCCGGCGAGCTGAGCGCGCTGCGGCTGAAGCTGCCCGATCTGGTTGGGCTCGACCTGAAGAGCCTCGCCGATGACGG
Source organism: Kribbella speibonae (assembly GCF_004331375.1). Lineage (NCBI taxonomy): Bacteria > Bacillati > Actinomycetota > Actinomycetes > Propionibacteriales > Kribbellaceae > Kribbella > Kribbella speibonae. The sequence continues at coordinate 872,416 of NZ_SJKC01000003.1, forward strand.
TCGTGCGTTCCTCGGCGGCAGTACGTTCACGATGAAGATCGACCCGGCCAACACGGGTGTGAAGCTGACGCGCCGGATGGACCTGCGGATCGGCAACCAGCGCGCGAAGATCCTCGTCGACGGCGCGCCCGCGGGCGAGTGGGCACCGCTCAAAGCACAGGGCGCGCAGTGGCACGACCAGTCCGTCGACCTCCCGGCCGCGCTGACCGCGGGCAAGTCGCAGATCACCATCACCAACGAGTTCGTCTCGTCCGACCTGGACTTCAACGAGTTCGCGTACTGGGTGGACTCCGGTGACAAACTCGACGTCGGCCCCAACCACGTCGCCGACGAGCAGGCCCACGGGTACGCGATCACCCAGCAGAACTGGAGTGGCGAGCACGCCATGTCGTACGCCGCCACGGACGAGGACGCTGCCCGCGTCAAGCCGTCCGACACGCTCCTGGCGGGTGTCCGCGTCCAGGTGACGATCGACGGCCAGAAGCGCGTCGACGCCCCGCTCGGCGAGTTCTTCGGCTCCGGTCTGGGCGAGAACCCGGTGCGCTCACTCTTCTTCGCGATGGATCCCGACGGCTGGTACTCCTCCTGGTGGCCGATGCCGTACGCCGCGCGCGCCACGGTCACGCTGGTCAACAAGACGACGTACCCGTTGAAGGGGCAGGCCGAGGTGACGTCGGCTCACGACGCACGCAAGGCGGCCGACCTGGCGACCGGGAAGATCGGCTACTTCACCGCAATCTCGGCGCGCGGCGAGACCACGCAGGGCAGTGACTGGACGTTCGCCGACGTGGCCGGCCGCGGCAAGTTCGTCGGCGTCTCGCAGACCATGGAGGGACTGCTTGCCGACGGCAACACTCGCGGGTACCTGGAGGGCGACGAGCGGGTCTCCGTCGACGGTGAGCGAACGCCGGCGATCCACGGCACCGGCACCGAGGACTACTACGAGTCCGGCTGGTACTTCAACGCCGGCACGTACTCGACCCCGTTCCACGGCAACTCGGCGCACGAGGTGCGGGCCGGCGACTGCATCAACGAGTGCGACGGGGCGTGGCGACTGCACATCACCGATTCGATCGGGTTCGAGAACCAGCTCGACTTCGGGATCGAGCACGGGCAGCAGGACGACCACCCGGCGATCTACGGCTCAACGGCGTTCCTGTACACCGCGTCGAAGTTCGGCGCGCGGGAAACCGACCGCGTCGACACCGGCTCGGCAAGCAGCCGTCAGCAGCACGGGTACGTCGACAACGGCACGCAGGCCGATCTCACCTCGATGTACGAAGGCGACCACGACAACATCACCCTGACGGACCAGGTCCGCTCCAGCACGCAACCGATCCGCTTCAACGTCAAGATCGACCCGGCGAACCGCGGCGTCACGCTCCGCCGGACGAGCAACCAGAACGCCGCCGGACAGTCGGTGCGGGTGGTTGTCAATGGCAAGGAGGCCGGCACCTGGCTGCAGCCGCTCGGCAACACCCACCAACGCTGGCTCGACGACAACTACCAGCTCCCCGCGTCCATCACCGCGGGCAGGAGCCGCCTCGCCATCGAGCTCCGCCCGACCGGGCCGGCGTGGACCGCGGCGTCGTACGTCGTCCAATCGATCGTCGAGCCGTATGTCGATCGCCGGGCACCCGGCACCGTGACTGGGCTGGCCGCCGCCGGCCGCTCCGACAACGCGATCAACGTGACATGGTCCGATGTGGCTGATGAGAGCGGGGTCGCGTACTACAACGTCTACGGGGCGAAGGCCGGTGGAGCTGAGACGCTGCTGGGGACGAGCCCGCTACCCGGGTTCCTGCACCGAGGCCTAGGGCTCGGTGAGACGTGGACGTACCGGGTGTCAGCGGTGGATCTGGCCGGGAACGCCGGGCCGAAGTCGGCGGGCGTGCAGGGGACCAGCGGGCGGACGTTGCGGGTCGAGGGCGAGTCGATGCTGCCGCCGGTGTCGTCGACCGTCGCGGTGGATCCGCAGGGGAACTGCTGCGGGGTCAGTTGGTCGGGTGGTGCGCAGGCGTGGATCCACGGGACGAAGGCCGGTGACAAGACGGTGTTCGGGTTCAGCGTCCCGACGACCGGTTCGTACCAGTTGTCGACGGTGCTGACGAAGGCGGCCGACTACGGGATCGTCGACGTACAGGTGGACGGCAACGCGCCGGCCAGCTTCGACGGCTACCAGGCGTCCGGCGTCGGTACCCAGACAGTTGGGCTCGGTGAGGCGCAGTTGACGGCGGGCGAGCATCAGTTCACGGTGACAGTTACCGGCAAGAACGGGGCAGCAACCGGCTACCTGGTCGGAGTGGATCTGCTGGATCTTAGGCTCACCCCGTGAACCCTTTGGAGTCCCGTCGTACCGCGCTCGTCCTGATCGATCTGATGCCGCGGATCATCGCGCTCGAGACCGCGCCGCTGAGCGGATCGGTTGTGCTCGAACGGTCCGTGGCGCTGGCCGAGGCGACGCGGTCCGTCGGCGGTCTGGTGGTGAACGTCCGGGTCGACCGGCCCGGGGTGGAGGTGCAGCCGGAGGGCAGCGGGTTCGCGCCCGAGGCTGCGCCGCGGCCCGGTGACCTGGTGATCGTCAAGCAGACGATCGGCGCGTTCGGCCGCACGACCCTCGACGCCGAACTGCAGTCCCGCGGCATCGCGAACGTCGTCCTGGCCGGCATCGCCACGAACTTCGGCGTCGAGTCCACCGGCCGCGCCGCCGCGGACCTCGGCTACGAAACCTTCTTCCTCACCGACGCCATGACCGGCCTCGACGACCACGCCCACACCTTCGCCGTCACCTACACCTTCCCGCGCCTGGGCTCGGTCTGCACCACCGAGGAGTACCTGAAGGCGCTCACCTAGACGAAAAATGCAGCGTTTTCCTTGGCCCAGGCTTGCAGGGTCCGGGCGGGGTGGCCGGTGACGTCGGAAACGGTGGTGTTGACGGTGGTTTCGTCGATGGTGCCGTCGCCGAAGAAGGACTCGATGGCTTGGGCGTAGGGCTCCGGCATCGAGTCGTGGAGCGCTTCGTGCGTTTCGGCGCGGCTCATCGGGTACGCCGTCAGCGGGCGACCGATGGCCTCCGCGAGGATCGCGACCTGTTCGACCGGGGTGAGGGCGACCGGGCCGGTGAGGCGCAGGACCTCGCCGTCGTGGGCACCCTGCAGCGCGCGGACCGCCACGTCGCCGATGTCGCGGGGATGGATCGTCGACACCGGTACGTCGGGGAACTGCACCCGCACCTCGTCGCCGGCCGCCAACTGGTCGCGCCAGCGCAGTGTGTTCGACATGAAGGAGTTCGGCCGCAGGAACGTCCACTCCAGCCCGGCCGCGCGGACCGCTTCCTCGGTGGCGTGGTGGTACGCGGCGACAGCGTTCGTCACCTCGCCGTCGAGGGAACTGCTGGACAGTACGACGACTTTCCGCACGCCGGCCCGCACCGCGTTCCGCAGCATTTCCTCGAGCCGGTCGTAACCGCTCAGCAGAAAGATCCCCTTCACCCCGGTCAACGCGTCGGCGAACGTGTCCGGCCGGTTCAGGTCGCCGTACACCGGCTCGATGCCGGCCGGCAATTCGCGTTCGGAGCGGATCAGCGCCCGCCCCGGAATCCCTTGCTCCGCCAGCGATTGCAGGACAGCGCCGCCAGCGTTTCCGGATGCACCTGTTATCAGAATCGTCACCCGCTCAACCCTGTCACACCCAACCTCGCAACGCATCTGCCGCGGCGCGGAGGCAGATGACGGGGTCGTCCTGGTGGTACACGCGTTCGGCGGGTTCGATGTTGTCGAGGAAGCGTTGGTACGTGAGGGCGTAGGTGAGGTAGCCGAGGATCTTCATCGGCCGGATCGCTCGCAACGGGTCGCTGCTCGGTGCGTGGTTCTTCCAGGCCGCGCACCAGACGTCGGTGACGTGCGGATGCTTTTCCGCGGGCAGGAAGTCGTGCAGGCGCTGGACGTCGAGCGCCGGGTGGCCGATGAACGCGTCGGCCCAGTCGACGATGACCCGGTTGGTGCCGTCCGAGCGCCAGTTGCCCGGATGGAAGTCGCCGTGCACGACCGTGATCGGCAGTCCGGCCGCGTCGAGTTCGTCCACGATGCCGGGGAGTTTCTGGATCAGCTGTTCCACGTCGGCCGATTCGCCGGGGGAGAGCGTGACGCGCGGCAGCAGTCGCGTGACCTCGGCGACCAGTTCCTCCGGGAGCAGGCGAGGTGCCGCGAGCGTGGCGGCCTCGGACGCCAGCGCGGCCTGAGCGGCGACCCATCGGCTCACGACGTTGTCGACGGTCGCCTGGTCCGGCTCCCAGCAATCGGTGCCCGGGGCATGGGCCAGGAGCGACCAACGGTTGTCCGTCGACTGACCGAGTACGGCGGGCGCCAGCGTTGCGTCGTACCGGTGAACATGCTGGATGATGTCCGCGTCGATGCTCCCGAACCGGCTGGTGGCCTTCGCCCACGCGCCCGGGAAGCGGATCAGGCACGAGAGGTTCCATGTCTTCACCTGGACGGCGTCGTGCGGTCCGACGATGGTCTGCGCCCACTCGATCAACCGGCCCGGGCCGTCGATCTCGGCCCACGTCGATCGCAACGGGTCGGGTGCGATGATCGCGTCCCAGCCGGGCAGCGGAGTCTCGTCGAGTACGCCGTACCGCGGTTCGTCGAGTGCCTGGACGTGGTACACGACCCGTCCGCCGCGGCCGATCACGGCCTCGTCGGCGTGGACGAGTCGCAGGACCACTGTCCGAACCCCGAGCAGTTCGTCGAGATGCCGGGTGATCGCCTCGACCTCGGCCCACCAGGCCGGTTCGACGTCGAACGCGGGCGCGCGCCCGACGTACCGGTCACCGACGCTGACCAACGCCTCTACCGTCTTGAGCTCCACCCGCCTACTCTCGCGTGATCCGGTGCCAAGTGCGAGCGCCGGACTTCAGCACCACGCCCGCGTCGAGCTCGACTGCCGCCAAAGGGTCGTCCACCCGGACGCCGTCGATCGTCACGGCACCCTGCTGCAGCAGACGACGCAGCGCCGAGTTGCTGTCGTTCGGACGGGCAGCGCGGAGCAGGTCGAAGGCCGTCACGACCTCACCGGTGACGACGACCTCGGGCATGTCGTCCGGTTCGGAACGCTCGGAAAACGTGTGACGGAAGGCGTCCAGCTCGGTCTTGGCGATACCGGCGCCGTGGTACCGGGTCACGACGGCGGCCGCCAGGCGCAGCTTGGCGTCGCGTGCCGCCGGGCCGGTCGCGTCCGCGAGCGCGGCGACCGTCTCGAGGGGGAGCTCGGTGTAGACCCGCGCGTACGGCTCCACCAGCGAGTCCGGAATGCTCATCAGTTTCCCGAACTTGTCCCGCGGACTGTCCGTCAGCCCGATGTAGTTGTTCAGCGACTTCGACTGCTTGGCACGCCCGTCGATCCCGGGCGTGATCGTCGTCGTGATCACCGCCTGCGGCGGTGCGCCCAGCCGCTGCTGGAAGTGCCGTCCGAGCTGCTCGTTGAACAGCTGGTCCGATCCCACGATCGTCAGGTCGCTCTGCATCGCGAAGCTGTCGTATCCCTGCAGTACCGGGTACACCAGTTCGTGGACGGCGATCTCCCGTCCGGCCGCGACCCGATCGCGGAACATGTCCCGGCTCATCAGCTGTGCCTGCGTGACCTGGGCGAACAGGCTCAACAGCTCGGCCACCGGCATCGCGTCGTACCACTCGGAATTCCGGCGTACTTCGAAGACGGCGGGGTCGGTGCGCAGGACGAGCGATACCTGTTCGAGGAACGACGCGGCGTTCGCGTCGATCTGCGCGGGGGTGAGGACCGGCCGGGTCTCGGAGCGGCCGGTCGGGTCGCCGACGCGCGTGGTGAGGTCGCCGAGCAGGAACACGACCCGGTGCCCGAGGTCCTGCAACTGGCGCATCATCCACAGATTGACCGCGTGCCCGAGATGCAGGTCGGGCGCGGTGCAGTCGACGCCGTACTTGATCCGCAACGGTCGCCCGGACTCCAGGCGCTCGCGCAGGTCGTCCTCGCCGACGATCAGGTCGGTGGTGCGGCGTAATCGGTCGATCACGGCGTTCATGGGGTTCCTCTCGGGACGAGGCACCTCGCAAACCAGTGCCTCCGGCGAAACGGAAAGAGGCAGGAACCGGACGGTTCCTGCCTCGGAGGCTCTGGGTGCAGCGGCTACGGAGTGCCGGCTCCTCCCAGAGCCGGTCGATAGATCACGCAGTGCTTGGTCACACCCTGAGGCTAACAGCTGCTGGGCGACGCCTGGAATCCGATTAGGCTCAGGACGTGATCGACGAGCGGGTTGTGCTGGTGGACGAGGGCGGGCGTGCGGTCGGGACCGAGGCGAAGGCGGCGGTCCACCACGCGGCGACGCCGCTGCATCTGGCGTTCTCCAGCTACGTGGTCGACGCGGCCGGGCGGGTGCTGCTGACCCGGCGGGCGCTCGACAAGCCGACCTGGCCCGGTGTCTGGACCAATAGTTGCTGCGGGCACCCACTGCCGGGTGAGCCGCTGGAGCAGGCGGTACGGCGCCGGCTCGCGGACGAACTGGCCATCATCGTGGAGACCGTCGAGCTGGTGCTGCCGGAGTTCCGGTACCGCGCCGAGATGCCGACCGGCATGGTCGAGAACGAGATCTGCCCGGTGTACCGAGCGTGGTGGACCGGTGACCCGACGCCGAACCCGGCCGAGGTCGCGGACTACCGATGGGCCGAGTGGCACGAGGTACGGGACCTCCCGGACCTCTCGCCCTGGTGCCTCCTGCAACTGGACGAGCTCCCGGAACCGCCGGCCGACTGGCCGATCGCCGACCCGACCCGGCTACCGCCCGCCGCCCAGATCCAGGTCTAGAAGATCCGCGTGTACGGCGACCGCCGCCGTACTCGCATGACCTGCCGCACCGATCGCGAGCAGTGCCGGACTGGTCGTCGTACCGACCGCGTAGACCCCAGGCATCGTGGTGCGTCCGCCCTCGTCCGTGACCACCGCCCCGTCCGCGACCTGGCACCCGAGCCGCTCGGCCAGATCGCTCTGCTGATGCTGCCGCACCACCACGAACACCCGCCTCGCCAGCAGCTCCACGCCATCCAGGAGCACGTAGCCTTCCCGCACCTCCTTCACGGGCTCGGTCCGCACAGCAACCCCGGCTCGGACCAGCTGATCCACCTGAACCGCGGTCAGTTCATCCCCGTCCGTGCACAACGTCACGTCGTCGCTCCACCGGCTCAGCAGCAGGCCCCGCGCCACCGACCGCTCCGGCGCTCCGCGCATCCCGATCTGCACGAGCGGCTGATCCCGCACCTCCCACCCATGACAGTGCGGACAAGCCACCACCGACTGCCCCCACCCGTCAGCCACCCCTTGTACGTCGGGCAACTCGTCCCACAACCCGGTCGCCAGTACGACGGCCCGCACCCGCTCCCCACCGACCACGAACTCGTCACCGTCCACGTCGACGTCGTCGACCCGCAGATCGCGGACCTCGACGCCGTACGCCGCCACCTGCCGGCGCCCCACCGCCAGCAGCTCGCCCGGCGCGAGATCCTCCACGCCGAGGAAGTTGTGCACATGCGACGCCGCCCGATTGCGCGCCCGCCCGTCGTCGAACAGCACGACTCGCCGCCGGGCCCGCCCCAAGGTCAGCGCCACCTGCAGCCCGGCCACACTCCCACCAACTACCGCAACGTCCATGCGTTCATCATACGAGATCTTCTATCTCGCATACTAAGACAGCTCGCGAAGGAGATCAGGCCCTGACCACGAGCGGCGGTCGGTCTCGGCCGCGCGGATCAGCTCCACCAGCCGCGCGTTCACCGGAGCGGTCCGGCCGAGGGACTCCGCCAGCCGCACGACCTCGCCGTTCAGGTAGTCGATCTCGGTCGTCCGGCCGGCCTCGAGGTCCTCCCACATCGACGTCCGCGCGAGCGGGTCGACGGCGAGGACCTTGCCCGCGAGCCGCCGGAACAGGAAGTCCGGCAACCGGAGGACAGCGGGGAAGCGGTGCATCGGAACGGCCAGGAGCTGCGCCGGCCGGATCCCGGCCGCGTCGAGGAGCCCGAGCGTCTCGGCCTGCGCGGCGGCCAGGCAGCGGCGGTACGCGCGCTGCGAGAGTTCGTCGCGCAACGGCAGGTTCGACAGGGCGTTGATCGGGTTGTTCAGGTTCAGCAGAAGCTTCGCCCATTGGACCGGAAGGATGTCGTCGTGCTGCGCGAGCGGCAGCCCGGCCCGTTCGAAAGCCTCCAGGTACGGCGTCAGCGCGGCATCCCGCTGTACGTCGAGCGCGCCCTCGGTGCCCTGGTGGAACACGCCGGCGCCCCGGTTCAGCACGTTGAACGGGACCATCCCGGTCACCACGACCTGCTCGGTCAACCTCGACCGCAGCGCCTCGCCGTTCCGCACGCCGTTCTGGAAACTCACCACGACCGCGCCCGGCTTCAGCACCCCCGCGAGCTCGGCAGCAGCGCCTTCGGTCGCGGCGGACTTCACCGTCACCAGCACCAGATCCGCGTCGGCCGCACCAGCCGGCGTCGTCTCGAACGGCACCTCAGCGACCCGGAGATCCGCGCCCAGGTAGTCCGTCAGGTGCAACCCGTGCTCAGCGAGCGCGGCAGCCATCCGCGGGCGGCCGACGAACGTCACCGGCGTACCGGTTGCGGCCAGCCGGCCACCCACATAACACCCGATCCCACCAGCGCCATAGACAGCGATCACGGGGAAACGGTACTAGTGCAAGCGGACTCGCGGGTCGAGAACGGCGTACCCGATGTCGACGAGGATGTTCGAGACCACGACGGCGGCCGAGGCGAACAGGACGATGCCGATGATGACCGGCAGGTCCTGCTGGTTGATCGCGACGACCGCGGTCTGGCCCAGACCCGGGAGGCTGAACACGGTCTCGGTGACGACCACGCCGCCGATCAGCTGCCCGAGGTCGATGCCGAACTGGGTGACCACCGGCGTCAGCGCGCTGCGCAGACCGTGGACGACGACCACCCGGCTCTCCCGGATCCCCTTCGACCGCGCGGTCCGGATGTAGTCCTCGCCGAGAACGTCCAGCATCGAACCCCGGGTCAACCGCGTATAGGTTGCCGCCAGCAACAAGGCGAGCGCGATCCAGGGCAGCAGCAGGTGCTGGAACCAGGGCCCGATCCCGCCGGCCAGGGGTGCGTAGCCGCCCGCCGGGAACCAGCCGAAGCCGCTCAGCGTGAGCCGGAAATACAGGAAATACAGCAACAGCAGACCGAGCAGGAACGACGGAAACGAGTAGAAGAACAACGCGAACAACGTCAGTCCGCGGTCCGCCAGCGATCGCGGGTGCGTCGCCGAGATGACGCCGTTGAAGACGCCGAGCGCCAGCCACAGGACGGCCGCCCCGAGCGCCAGCGACACCGTGATCGGCAGCGCCTGCCCGATGATGTGCGTCACCGGCACCTGGTGGTAGTAGTCGTACCCGAGGTTCCCCTTCACCGCGTTGCCGAGGAAGTGCAGGTACTGCTGCCAGACCGGCAGGTCGAGACCGAGCCGGTGCTTGATCAGTGCGATCGTCTCCGGCGTACCCTGGCGGCCCGCGAGCGTCTGCGCGACGTTGCTCGGAGCAACGAAGAACAGCGCGAACACCGCGACGCTGATCAGCCACAGGACCAGGATCCCGTGACCGATCCGGCGGATCAGGAACATGGCCATGATCAGGTCCGATCTGCGCGGGGGTCGAAGGCGTCCCGGACCCCGTCGCCGAAGAGGTTGAAGGCGAGTGTGGTGACCAGCAGCGCCAGACCGGGGAACAGGATGAACCACCACGCGGTCGTGTAGTAGTTCTGCGACTCGCTGATCATCCCGCCCCAGTCAGGCGTGGGCGGGGGGAGGCCGAGTCCGAGGAACGACAACGTCGCCTGGGTCACGATCACCACCGGAATCAGCAGCGTCGTGTAGACGATCACCGGCGCGATCACGTTCGGCAGGACGTCGACGTACATGATCCGGCCGTCGCCGGCCCCGAGCGAACGGGCCGCCTCGACGAACTCCCGTTCCCGCAGTGACAGCACCTGACCGCGGACGATCCGGGCCACCGAGGCCCAGCTGAAGCAGCCGATCACCAGCACCGTGACGGTCAGGCTCGGGCCGGTCACGGACACCAGCGCGATCGCGACCAGCAGGAACGGCACGGACAGCACCACGTCGATCAGCCGCGCCAGGATGGTGTCGGTGATCCCCCCGAGGAACCCCGCCGCAAGCCCCAGTACGACGCCGATGACGACCGTGATGGCGGTCGCGAGCACGCCGACGAGCAGTGAGATGCGGGCGCCGTACGCGATCCGCACCAGGATGTCGCGGCCGAGGTCGTCGGTGCCCAGCCAGAACGTGCCGTTCGGTCCGCGCGGCAGGCCGTCCGGGGTGAGGCCGATGTCTCGGTACTGCTCGTTCGGCGGATGCCCCGTCACGGCCGCGAACACCGGTGCGAGGACCGCCATCAGCACGATCAGCACGATCACGACGAGCGAGATCATCGCGACCTTGTCCTTGCGCAGCCGCCGTACCGCGAGCGAGAACGGACTCCGCCCCTCGATCGCCTTCGGCTCGTCGAGAACATCGACCATCTCGATCGCGGCGGTCATGATGCCTTCAAATCGGGTACGGCGGTGGAGAGGTCCTCGCCCACCGTCAGCGGGTAGAAGCAGGCGGTGCGGTGTCCGGGCTTGTCGTTGAGGACGGGCTCCAGGACCGGCTCCTCGGCCGCGCAATCCAGTCGCGCCTTCGGGCAGCGGGTGTGGAAACGGCATCCGGACGGCGGGTTCGTCGCGGACGGGATGTCGCCGCCGAGGATGATCTGTTCGCGGCTGTCGGCGGTATCCGGGTCCGCCACCGGCAGCGCCGACAGCAGGGCCCTTGTGTACGGGTGCCGGGTCTGCCCGAACAGTTCGGCGGTCGGCGCCAGCTCGACGATCTTGCCCAGGTACATGACCGCGATCCGGTCGCTCACGTGCCGGACCACGGACAGATCGTGCGAGATGAACACGTAGGTGAGGTCGAACTCCCGCTGCAGATCCGACAGCAGGTTGATGATCTGCGCCTGGATCGACACGTCCAGCGCCGACACCGGCTCGTCGCAGATCACCAGCTTCGGCCGCAGTGCGAGCGCCCGCGCGACCCCGATCCGTTGCCGCTGGCCACCGGAGAACTCGGCCGGGAACCTGTTGTAGTGCTCGGGATTCAGCCCGACCAGCTCCATCAGCTCCTGGACCTTCTTCTTCCGTTCGTTGCCGGACGCAATGTTGTGGATGGCGAACGGGTCGCCGATGATCGACCCGACCCGGCGCCGCGGGTTCAGCGAGCCGTACGGATCCTGGAAGATCACCTGTACGTCGCGACGCAGCGGCCGCATCGCCTTCCGCGAGAGCTTGCTGATCTCCTGCCCCTCGAACCACACCGAGCCTGACGTCACGTCGTACAGGTGGGCCATGCACCGGGCCAGCGAGGACTTGCCGCAGCCGGTTTCGCCGACCAGTCCGAGCGTCTCGCCCTTGTGCACCTCCAGCGAGACCCCGGCGACGGCCTGCACCACCTCCTTGGAATGGGTCGGGAACTCCTTCCGGACGTCGTCCACCTTCAGAAGTACGTCGTTCATGACGCCACCGCCTCGTTCACGTCGTGGGGGAGCCAGCACGCGGACTGATGACGCGGGTCGCCGCCCACGTCGGTCAGCGGTGGTGGCTCCGAGCACTTGTCGAACACGTGCGAGCACCGGGCCGCGAACGGGCAGCCCTTCGGCAGGCTGATCAGGCTCGGCGGAGTGCCCTGGATCGGCGTCAGCCGGTCACCGCTGCGCGCCGGGAGGGAGGCGAGCAGACCCTGCGTGTACGGGTGGTGGTTGCGGTAGAAGATGTCCCGGCGCGGCGCGCGTTCCATCACCGCACCGGCGTACATGACCACGACCTCGTCGGCCATCTCGGCGACCACGCCGAGGTCGTGCGTGATCAGGATGATCGCCGTACCGAACTGCTCCTGCAGCCGGCGCATCACGTTCAGCACCTGGGCCTGGACCGTCACGTCGAGCGCGGTGGTCGGCTCGTCCGCGATCAGCAGCGCCGGGTCGAGAGCCATCGCCATCGCGATCATCACCCGTTGCCGCATCCCGCCGGAGAACTGGTGCGGATAGTCGTCGATCCGCTCCGCGGCCCGCGGGATGCCGACCAGGGTGAGCAGCTCGGCGGCGCGTTTCCGCGCCGCCTGCTTGCTGATCTCGAGGTCGTGCGCCCGGATCATCTCCACGATCTGCCAGCCGATCCGGTACTGCGGGTGCAGGCTGGACAGCGGATCCTGGAAGATCATCCCGATCCGGGCGCCGCGCAGCCGCCGCAGCGTCGCCTCGTCGGCGGTGATCAGGTCGGTGCCGTCGAAGTACGCCGTACCGGAGACTGTCGCGCCGCGGGTGAGGCCGGTGATGGTCTGGGTGGAGACGCTCTTGCCGGACCCCGACTCGCCCACCACGGCGAGCGTCTGCCCGGCTTCCACGTCGAACGACAACCCCCGGACGGCACGGACGGTACCGTCCGGGGTGTCGAAGGAGACCCGGAGGTCCCTTACTTCAAGCAGAGCCATGAGGTTTTCAGCCGCCCTGCTTGTCTTTGGAGAGCCAGACGTTGGTCGGGTCGTAGTTCTGCATGGACGGGACGTACACCGCGTTGTTCACCTGGGCGGCGTGGTAGTTCGCCTGCTTGCCGTTGGTGAGCGGGTAGAACGCGGCCTGGTCCATCACCCGGGCGTCGGCCTTGGCCCACAGGTCCGCGGCCTGGTCCTGGGTCTCGGCGGTGGCGGCCTGCCGGATCAGGCTGTTGGTCTCCGGGTCGTTGTAGAGCCCGAAGTTGCTGCCGATCGGCGGGTACGACGGCGGACCGGAGAACAACGGGTTGAAGAAGGACAGCGCCGCGTTGCCGTACCAGTCGGCGCCCCATCCGGCCAGTGAGACATCCCAGACGCCGCGTCGCGCGACATCCGGTACCTGCAGGTACTTCACGTAGAAGTCCGCGTTCGGCGACGGAACGCCGACCACCGTGATGCCGGCCTTCGTCAGGTCCTGCTGCACCGTCTGGAAGGTCTTGCTGCTGCCCTCGGTCGCGTTGCGGTAGAGGAACTTCAGCGTCAGGTGCGGGTAACCGGCCTCGGCGAGGAGTTGCTTGGCCTTGTCCGGGTTGTACGGATACGGGTCGATCTGCTTCGAGCCGATGATGACGTCGGGCAGGACGTGGGTGAGCGGCGGGTTCAGCGTCTTGCCGCCGAGCACCTGCAGGATGTGGTCGCGGTTGATCGCGTAGCTGATCGCCTGCCGGACCTTCGGGTTCTGCAACGCCTTGTTGTTGTTCGGCGAGACGGTGTTGTAGATGACGTACGGGTTCGAGCCCGCGGTGTCGCCGATGGTCAGGTTCGGGTCCTTCTTGGCCTGCAGGGCGGGCAGCTGGGATGGCGGCGGCGCGACGTCGAACTCCATGTCGGCGGCCGGCGTACCGGTCTGCAGCTGCTGCTGGACCGAGTCCTGCGTGACGGTCTCGTTCACCACGATCTTGTCGACGTACGCCTTGCGGACCGGATCGGACGCCGGGTCCCAGGCGGGGTTCCGGGAGTACGTGATCGACTTGGTCGGCACCCACGAGTCGACCTTGTACGGGCCGTCGGACGGGAAGTGGTTGCCGAGCTCGGTGCTGGCCGGAAGGTAGTTCAGCGACTCGACCGGGGCCGGCGAGAAGGCCGGCAGCGTCAGCATGTCGACGAAGTACGTCGCCCGCTGGGTCAGGTGGAACACGACCGTGGACGCGTCCTTGGCCACGACTCCCGGCAGCGGGGTCTTCTCGATGTACTCCTTGATCCCGGCGACCGTCTTCGGCGCCTTGGCGAAGCCGTCGGCGAACGCCTGGTAGCCGACGATCAGGGTCGCGAAGTCCGGGATGCCGCCGAACGGCTGCTGCGGGTTCGCGGTCCGCTTGACGCCGAGGACCATGTCCGCGGCGGTCACCGGGCGGGCCGGGTTCGTGTTCCACTGCGCGCCGGGCCGGATCTTGATCGTGTACGTCTTGCCGTCCGCGCTGATCCCGCCGTTCGCCGCGGTCGGGATCTCGGTTGCGAGATCGGCGACCGGCGTGGTGTTCTTGCCGCCGGGGTCGGCCGGATAGGTGAACAGCTGCCGGCTCCACATCCGCAGGTTCAGGTACCCGACGGAGTAGTAGCTGACATTGGGATCCATGTAGTCGACGTCGCCCGCCCCGAGCATGTTCAGGGTGCCGCCGCTGACCGGTGTGCCGGCGGATCCGCCTCCGGATCCGGACGCCGTTCCGCCGCCGTTACTGCAGGCGGCGAGCGCGATGAGGCTCGCCGCGGCGGCAAGGGATACTGCCGCCAGCCGTTTCCTGGCCATTGGTCCTCCTCCGGGACTCGATAGCGCCGAAGTTAGGACTCCCGGGCGGGCCCGGGACCGCGGTCACCGAACCGTCAAGCAGATGTCAATCGGCTCTCGCACGAAGATGACGGATTCATGACAGGCGTAACCGGCACCCGGCCTGCTGGTGAGCGACACTGGTCCCGTGGCACACAGCTTGCTGCTGGTCGACGACGAGCCGCGGATCCGGCGGGTACTGCGGCTTGCCCTGGAAGACGAGGGCTATCAGGTCGCCGAGGCGGCCAACGGGTACGACGCCTTGGCCGCGCTGCGCCGGGAACCGCCGGACGTGGTGCTGCTGGACCTGATGCTGCCGGACCGGGACGGGTTCGCGGTCTGCCGGGAGATCCGCCGCGCGAGCGACGTACCGGTGATCATGGTGACCGCGCGGACCGACAGTCACGATGTGGTCGCGGGTCTGGAGGCGGGGGCGGACGACTACGTGACGAAACCGCTCGTCGCGAAGGAGCTGTCGGCCCGGATCCGGGCGCTGCTGCGCCGGGTCGAGCCGGCCGGCGCGCGGCAGGCCGACCTGCTCGAGGTCGGTGACCTGCGGATCGACGTACCGGGGGCCGAGGTGACGCGGGACGGCGAGGTGCTGCCGCTGACCCGGACCGAGTTCAAGCTGATCGCCGAGCTGGCCAACGCCGACGGCAAGGTGCTGAGCCGCGAGCAGTTGCTGTCGAAGGTCTGGGGCTACGGGTACTTCGGTGACAGCCGGATCGTCGACGTCCACATCCGGAGGCTGCGGCTGAAGGTCGAGCGCGACCCGGCCAGCCCGAAGCATCTCGTGACGGCCCGCGGCCTGGGCTACCGACTGGTGAGCTGACCTTGCTGGGACGGGTCACCCTGCGAGGCCGCGTGATGCTGGCGTACGGCCTGCTCGCGCTCGGGTTGTCGACCGTGCTGTCGATCGTGACGTGGACCGTCGTGTCGGACTATCTGGTCCAGCAGCGCGAAGCGGCGGCGGAGACGATCACGGCGGACAACGGGGCGGCGTTGCGGTACGGGTTGTTCGGTCCGCCGGAGCCGTGCCGGCCGAGCCACGAGCGGGTCGAGTGCGAGACCCCGACGCTGCAGCCCGGGGTGTCCGTGATGGAGGTGATGAACAGCCTGCCGTCCACCGATGCGGCGGCCACCATGCTGTACCTCCAGGACCGTTGGTACGCGATGACCGGGAAGCCGTCCGATCTGCCGCCGGACCTGATCCAGGGCGCGATCAGCGGCAAGGTGGTGCAGCGGCGGATCGAGGTCGGTGGGCAGCCGGTGCTCGCGGTCGGCGTACCGATCGGGCGGCAGGGGGACGCGTTCTTCGAGTGGCATCCGCTGAGCAGCCTCGACGCCACGCTGCAGCGGATGAAGTTCACGCTGATCGCGGCGGCGATCGCGACCGCGCTGGTCGGGCTCGCCGTCGGGCGGCTGGCGAGCACGCTCGCGCTGCGCCCGCTCGCCGAGCTGGCCCGGGTCGCGGACGCGGTGGCGCGCGGGAAGCTCGACGCGCGGTTGCCGGCGGAGAACGACAAGGACCTCGGCGGGCTGGCGCGGTCGTTCAACCAGACCGCGGCCGACCTGGAGAGACGCGTGGCCGCGGACGCGCGGTTTGCCGGCGACGTGAGTCATGAGCTGCGGACGCCGTTGATGACGATGCTGAACTCGATGCAGCTGATCCAGAACCACCGCGCCGAGCTGCCGGACGCCGTACGAGAGCCGGTCGAGCTGCTCGGTGACGACCTGGACCGGTTCCGGCGGCTGGTGATCGACCTGCTGGAGATCTCCCGCGACGACGGCGGCGACCGGGGCAGCCGGGAGATCGTCCGGATCGCCGACCTGGTCCGGGCCGCCGCCGACGCGGCCGCCGGGCGGGAGGTGACGGTCGTCGCGCCGGACGCCGAGGCGCTCACGCTGCAGGCGGACAAGCGCCGGCTCGAGCGCGTGATCGCGAACCTGGTGGAGAACGCCGAGGACCACGCCGGCGGCTGCAAGGGCGTGGGCGTCGAGGCGGGCGGTCTCGGCGTCGTCATCACCGTCGACGACGCCGGGCCGGGGATCGCCGCCGAGGACCGGTCCCGAGTCTTCGAACGGTTCGGCCGCGGCGAGACCTCGGGCCGTGGCCGCGGTGTCGGCCTGGGGCTCGCGATCGTCGCCCGCCACGTCCAGTGGCACCACGGAACCATCCAGGTCACCGACCGTCCGGGCGGCGGCGCCCGCTTCGTCGTCGAGCTCCCCGCGAAAATCAGCTGACGGATCTTGCCGGTCCCGGTTACCGTGGGCGTATGGCTACTTGCCTCTGTGTCTAGCTGGCGCACCCGCTTCTGCAGGTGAGGTGTGTCCACTAGCTATCACGGAGAGTAACCATCATGATCACCGTTCGCGGTGTAGATATTCGGGTCGGCGCGCAGTTGCTGCTGGCCGACGTGTCGTTCGGTGTCGGCGCCGGAGACCGGGTCGGGCTCATCGGCCGCAACGGTGCCGGCAAGACCACGCTGCTGAAGACGCTGGCCGGCGAGACCCGGCCGACGGCGGGGCAGGTCAGCACGACCGGGTCGATCGGCTACCTGCCGCAGGACCCGCGGGCGGCCGATCCCGCGATCACCGTCACCGCGCGCATCCTGTCCGCGCGCGGGCTGGACGTCGCCGTACGGCAGCTCCGTGCGGCCGAGGCCGCGATGAGCTCGGCCACGGGTGCGGCACAGGAGAAGGCGATGGCGGCGTACGCGCGCGCCGAAGCCGCGTTCCAGGCCGGTGGCGGGTATGCGGCCGAGGCGGAAGCGGCGCGGCTCGCGGCCGGTGTCGGTCTGCCGAACCGTGCCCTCGAGCAGCCGATCGGCGAGCTGTCCGGCGGTCAGCGCCGGCGCGTCGAGCTGGCCCGGATCCTGTTCGCGCAGCACGACGTCCTGCTGCTCGACGAGCCGACCAACCACCTCGACGCCGACTCGGTGCTGTGGCTGCGGCAGTTCCTGCTGGCCTACCCCGGCGGCCTGATCGTCATCAGCCACGACCGCGAGTTGCTCAAGGCAACGGTCAACCGGGTCTTCCACCTGGACCCGCAGCGGTTGACGATCGACATCCACAACACCGGCTGGACGAAGTACCTCGAGCAGCTGGAGGTCGACGAGCGGCGCCGCAAGCGCGAGCGGGCGGTCGCCGAACGCAAGGCCGCGGTCCTGCACGCCCAGTCGGCGAAGATGCAGGCCGGGGCGAGTACGGCGATGGCGGCCAAGAACATGGCGCGTCGCGCGGACAAGCTGCTCGCCGGTCTGGAGCCGGTACGCCGGGCCGCGCGGGTTGCCAAGATCCGCCTCCCGGCCCCGGCGCCGTCCGGCCGGACTCCGCTGTCCGCGGTCGGCCTGAAGAAGTCGTACGGCGCTTTGCAGGTCCTCGACGGTGTCGATCTGGCCGTGGACCGGGGGAGCCGTGTGGTCATTCTCGGGCTGAACGGCGCGGGCAAGACCACGCTGCTCCGGCTCCTCGCGGGCCGCGAACAGCCCGATGCCGGCCGCGTCGTACCGGGTCATGGACTGCGGCTCGGGTACTTCGCGCAGGAACACGACACGCTGGACCTGGCCGGCACCGTACGGCAGAACCTGGCGTCGGTCGCGCCCGGGCTGACCGACGGCGAGGTCCGCAACGTGCTCGGCTCGTTCCTGTTCAGCGGTGACGACGTGGACAAGCCGGCCGCTGTGCTGTCTGGCGGCGAGAAGACCCGGCTGGCCCTCGCCGGCCTGGTCCACTCCAGTGCGAACGTGCTGCTGCTCGACGAGCCGACGAACAACCTCGACCCGGCATCGCGGGACGAGGTGCTCGGTGCGGTCGGCAGCTACCCGGGCGCGATCGTGATGGTCACCCACGACGAGGGTGCGATCGAGGCGCTGCGCCCGGACCGCGTGCTGATCCTGCCGGACGCGACCGAGGACCTGTGGTCGGACGACTACCTCGACCTGGTCTCGCTCGCCTGAATTCGTTGGCGTGAGTCAACCCTGGGGTTGAGGCCCAGATCCACCTGGGTCTCACCTCGGGGCTGACGTTCCGGACGCCGTTTCCGAGGAGTGTTGTCAGCAACCTCCTCGGAAAGGAAATCTTGGACATGTCGGCCGTGCTCGGAATCTTGATTGGCCTGCTGGTGCTGGTGCGGGTGATCGGCAAGCAGGTGACCGGCTCACTCGTCACGCAGAAGTCGCTGGTCGTGATGCCGCTGATCCTGCTGGGTGTCGGCGTGCTCTCGTTGTCGTCGGCCGTCCACAGCGCCTCGACCGGCGAGCTCGCGTTCCTGGCGCTCGACTGCGTGGTCCTGCTCGGAGCCGGTTTCGCCCGCGGTGCGAGCATCCGGCTCACCCAGACCGCGGACGGGCTGTACCAGAAGGGCACGGTTCCGACGCTCCTGCTCTGGCTGCTGACGATCGCGCTCCGGGTCGGTGCGTCCTTCGCCTCGGCCGCGCTCTGGCCCCACAGCACGTTCAGCCGGTCGGCGATCGCACTGACCGTCGGCCTCACGATCGGTGCCCAGAACGCGATGATCTACCGCCGCTCGCTGGCCATGAACATTCCGCTGGCGGCGCAGCGGGCATGATGAGGTCATGACGTGGACTCCGGTGGGCCTGGTGCGGGACAGCTCCGTACCGGGCCTGCTGCTGCGTGCGGTACCGGGCGTGATCACGATCATCTCGCTGGCCGTCGCCGCTCAGGACCGCGCCGACCGGCGGCTGCCGTACCCGCTGATCGTCGCGATCGGCGTGATCGTTGTCCTCAGCAACATCACGCTGTTCTTCCTGCGGTACGGCGATCCGCCCGGCCCGGCCGGCTACGGGCTGCTCGTGTTCGCGGTCGCCGGGTCGGTGCTCTGGTACGCGTTACCGGGCAGCGCGATGATCATCGTCCCGTTCTGGGTCAGCCGCGCGGCGGTCCGCTACTACCGGGCGCAGCCGCTCGAATGGATCATCGTTGCCATCAGCATCCTTGGTGCGAGCGTTCCGCTGTACCTCACCACGCGTTCGCTGCCCGGGGCGTTCGGGGCCGCGTTCGGGGTGATCGCGCTGACGCTGGCGGCGGTGAACCGGCGTACTCGCGAGCAGCAGTTGGAGGATCTCGAGGTGTCGCTGGCCCGGAAACAGGCCGCGATCGAGGAGCACGAGCGGGCGGCGGCGCTGGCCGAGCGGGCGCGGATCGCGCGCGACGTGCACGATGTACTCGCGCACTCCTTGGCCGGGTTGTCGTTGAGCCTGCAGGGGGCGCGGCTGATGCTCGTGCGGGACGGGGCGTCGCCGGAAGCGATCGAGCAGGTCACGCGGGCGCAGGGGCTGGCCGCGGACGGGCTGGCCGAGGCGCGGCGGGCGGTGGCGGCGCTGCGGGAGGACGCGGTTCCCGACGTACGGGCGCTCGGCGATCTCGTCACGGCGTACCGGCTGGAGAGTGGGGCGACGGCGGAGTTCGAGGTCGACGGCGAGGAGCGGGAGTTGCCGGGTGAGGCTCTCGGGACGCTGTACCGGACGTTGCAGGAGGCTCTGGCGAACACCCGGAAGCATGCGCCGGGCGCGCCGGTACGGGTGCGGCTGACGTACGGCGACTTGGTCCGGCTGACTGTCGAGGACCAGCCGGGGCACCGTCCGGAGCGAGCGGCTGCGGGCGGTTATGGTCTGCTCGGGATGCGTGAACGTGCCGACCTGGTCGGCGGATCATTGGAGGCCGGCCCGACGTCGACGGGCTGGCGGGTCGAACTGAAGGTGCCTGCGTGAGCTTGCGAGTGGTGGTGGCGGACGACCAGACCGTGGTGCGCGACGGGCTGGTGACGTTGCTCAAGCTGCTGCCTGGGATCGACGTGATCGCGGCCGCGGCCGACGGACTGGAAGCGGTCCGGTTGGTGGGCGAACACGACCCGGACGTTCTGCTCGTCGACCTGCGGATGCCGACGATGGACGGTGTCGAGGCGACCCGGCGGGTGCGGGCCGATTATCCACGGACCGAGGTCGTCGTGCTCACGACGTACAGCGACGACGACTCGGTGCTGTCGGCGCTACGGGCCGGCGCCCGCGGGTTCCTCACCAAGGACGCGGACGCGGAGTCCATCGGCCGGGCGCTGCAGGCGGCCGCCGCCGGTCAGTCGATCGTCGACGCCGACGTCCAGCGCCTCCTGATCGAAGGCACCCCCAAACCGGTGGTGGACACAGGCCTCACCCCCCGCGAGACCGAGGTACTGCGGCTGATCGCCGAAGGCCTGTCCAACACCGAAATCGCCCGCCACCTGGTAGTCAGCGAGGCCACGGTCAAAACCCACATCAACCACCTCTTCGCCAAGGCCCACCTCCGAGACCGAGCCCAAGCCGTCGCCTACGCTTACCGCCTCGGCTTGGCTTGAGCGGCTGCTCGGTGTTCAGGTATGCGAACCTGATCTGATATACCGAACTTAGGTGTTTCGGGAGGAGGTGGGGGAGATGGGCGAGGTGGCGGGTGGGGTTAAGTCGGCGGCTCGGACGGTGGAGTTGTTGGAGGCGTTGGCGCAGGCTCCTCGGCGGCTGACGTTGACTGAGTTGGCGGGGCAGTTGGGGTATCCGAAGTCCAGTATTCATATGTTGCTGCGGACGCTGGTCGGTGCCGGGTGGGTCGAGGTCGACGATCGCGGTACGGCGTACGGGATCGGGGTCCGCGCTCTGCTCGTGGGGACGGCGTTCCTGGATCGGGACGTGGTGAATCAGGTTGCGACTCCGCACCTTGCCGCCTTGCGGGCGCACCTGAATGAGACCGTTCATCTGGCTCGGCTAGACGGTGCTGATGTGGTCTATCTGGCCAGTCGTGAGTCGATGCATATCTTGCGTAGTGGGTCTCGGGTCGGGCGCCGGATGCCTGCGCATTCGACAGCTCTCGGGCAGGTGCTGCTTGCGCAGTTGTCGCCTGAGGAGGTTGCGGAGCGGGTCCCGGCCGAGCTTGTGACGGAGACTCAGCACACGATCTCCGATCACAATTCGCTGGCGCTCGAGCTTCAGGACGTTCGGGTTCGTGGATGGGCTGCGGAGCGCGAGCAGGATTCGCTGGGGCTCGGCAGCATCGCGGTGGCGATCCCGTACGGGCGGCCGGCGACGTACGGGCTCAGTTGCTCGATTCCGCTGACCCGCTTCACCGACGCGCATCAGCGCGACGTGGTCCAGGCGCTGCATGAGCACGCCAACGAGATCGGCGGCACCCTCCGCCGCCTCCCCGGCGCCTGACCCAGCCGGTTGAACCGTTGACACCTTCCGGTGCCTCGTCCTACCTTTTCGTCGTTCAACATCACAGACAAGATTCATGTATGTGAACTCGACGAGAGGAACCGCCCATGCTCGGTCCGGTTCGTAAGGTGCTCGCGGTGCTGGCCGGCGGGGCTCTGGCCGCCGCGGCGCTGGTCGCTGTGCAGTCGGGAGGGCCCGCGGAGGCGGCGACCAACCCCGGCATCGTCTTCACCAACCCGGTCGCCGCGGACGGGATCGCCGCCTGGCCGGGCGACCCGGACAAGACCCCGGAGCACGCGGCGTCGAGCCGCCTCGGCGTCCCCTGCTGGCAGACCAGCCAGGAACTGAAGAACCAGTACATCTACCTGAACATCGACGCGACCCGGATCCCGGCCGGCGCCACCGACGCGGTGCTCACGGTCAACTACTTCGACACCCCGGGCCAGCAACTCACCGCGCAGTACGACAGCGTCAGCGCGGCCTTCACCCCGCTGCCGTGGTTCGTGTTCCCCGGCACCGGCACCTGGGCCTCCACCCAGTTCCGGATGTCCGACATCAACTTCCAGAACCGCGCGAACGGCGCCGACATCCGGCTGCTGGCCAACGCTCCTGGTGGAGTCATCAGCTCGGTCTGCATCTCGTCGGTCAGCATCTCGTTCGCGGACACGACCGGCATCACGGTCACGAACCAGAGCCTCGTCTTCACGCAGGGCGCGGGCAGCGTCACCCTCACGTCGACGGTGCCCTCGGTTGCCTGGAGCGTCACCGACGACCAGTACCTGCCCGTTGCCTCAGGCAACACCACGAACGGTGCGATCAGCACGGCAGCCCTCGGCCCCGGCTTCTACAACCTCCGCCTCACCGCCGGCGCCACGGTCGTCGGTACGACGCTCGCCGTCATACCGCCACTCCCCGCGGGCATCCAGTCCCCGACGGGCAAGTGGGGCGTGAACACCCACATGAACCACTACTACAACCTCAGCGGCGCACTGATCCGGACGCTCGCGCTGGCCGGCTTCTCGCACATCCGCGACAGCCTCGAGTGGGGACACATCGAATCCGGCACGCCGGGCAACTACTCGGTCGAGCCGCAGTACGACGCGATGATCGCGGACGCGAAGGCGAACGGTATCCGCCCGCTGCTCGTCACCGGGTACCGCAACGCGCTGTACGACGGAGGCAAGACCCCGAGCACGCCCACGGGACTCGCCGCGTACGGCCGGTACCAGAGCTGGTGGCTCAAGCATTTCGCCGGCACCACCAACGACATCGAGACCTACAACGAGTACTACATGCCCGGCTTCAACGACAGTGCCTGCGGCGTGACCGGCGCGTGTTTCGTGCAGTTGATGAAGGCGGCGTACGAGCAGACTCACGCGGACAACCCGAGCGCGAACGTCATCGCCGACATCGGGCCGAACAAGGGCGACACCTCGTTCCGCGACCAGGTGCTGTCCAACGGCGGTCTGGCGTACCTGGACTCGATCAACGCGCACATCTACACGTTCGCCGGCCCCGAGGGTGATCTGGACACGCAGATCCAGAGCCTGCGCACCGCGGCGAACGCGAACGGCGGCTCCGGCAAGCCGATCTGGATCAGCGAGGAGGGCTACCCGACCGCGCCGAGTTTCGGCGGGTCGATGATCGACCAGGCCCGCAAGTCGATCCGCAACGACACGATCATGATCGCCAACAACGTCAGCCAGTTCTACTGGTACGACGCGCTCAACGACGGCACGAACCTGGACGACAAGGAGAGCACCTTCGGGCTCCTGCAGGCGCCGGCCGGACCGATCGCCGGGATGGCGCCGAAGCCGGGCCTGGTCGCGAAGGCCACCACGATCCGGGCCCTGACCGGACTCGCCTACAGCGGCCGCGACACCCTGCCGTCGCCCTTGTACTCGTACCGCTTCGGCTCCGGTACGTCGACCACCCGCGTGCTGTGGTCGACCGGCACCGGCACGTCCTCGGTGAAACTCGCCACGACCAGCCCGCTCGAAGTGACCGACATGTACGGCCACAAGACCACCCTGACCCCGACGGCCGGCGCCGTGAACCTGACCGTCGACCAGGACCCGGTCTTCGTCAAGGGACCGGCCACGTCGGTCACCCAGCAGACCGTGCCGCAGCAGACGATCGCGGCCGCGGACCCGTCCAACTCGCAGGAGCCGACGGCGGTCACAGTCACCCTGAAAGGGACCGTAGGCAACCTCGGCCTGCGCGAGGTGACAGGGGCGGGCCAGACCAAGCGGGTCCTGGTGACCCCGGGTAAGACCTCTACGGTCACGATCCCGGTGCCACCGAGCGACACCCTCGGCCTGCGGCACGTGGTCGCGACGATCGCCCGCGACGGCAAGCCGACCGCTCGCCTCGTGGCCTGGACCAGTGTCGAGCCCGCGACCAAGATCCGCGTCCTTCCACAGCTCACCTCTGACCTGCAAACATCTCTCGGCGTCGAGCTCACCAACACGAGAGCGACGACGGCCGCGACGATCCAGGACCTGACCTGGACCATCGCCGGCCAGCACGGCACGGCAGGGACAGGCCAGTCGATCGAACCGGGGCAGAAGGCAACGATCAGCGTCCCGGTCACGGGCCTCGCGCCGTGGAAGGCCTACGCGTACACCATCGACCTGACCACGTCCGACGGCAACAAGATCTCGGCCAAGGGCACGACCGCCTTCGACCCGATCGTTCCCGCGGCCACGACGCCGACGAGCTCGATCAACCTGGCCACCGACGCCAGCTGGCTGACCTTCACCCGTCCCTGGGGTGGTGCCGCCGACCTGTCCGGCACCGCCAACTTCCAGTATGACGGGACCGGGCTGATCGTCAACGCGGCGGTCACCGACGACGTGTTCGCGCAGACCGAGATCGCACCGAACCTGTGGCGGGGCGACAGCCTGCAGTTCGCGGTCAGCAACGGCCTGCCCGGCGAGAACGCGACCGCGACCGAGATCGGCGCGGCGCTGCTGCCGACCGGTCCCGCCGTGTACACGTTCGGCACCTCGGACGGCAGCCCGACTGGTACGACGCCGGGCGCGACGGCCGCCATCACGCGCGCCGACGGCGTCACGTCGTACCAGGTGAAGATCCCGTGGGCGGCGCTCGGGTTCCAGAGTCAACCGACCGGACCGGTCGCGATCTCCCTTGCCCTGAACGAGAACGACGGCGCCGGGCGTGCGGGTGCGCTGCAGTGGGCGAGCGGCATCGTCACCGGAAAGACCACGACCTTGTTCCTGCCCGGAACGTTCCTCAGTTAGGAGATACACGTGCTGACCACACGACGAATGACAGGGGCAGTCGCCGCCCTGGTGATCCTCGGCACCGCCGCCTGCTCGTCAGAATCCGGTGCCGAGGGCACGAAGGCCGACGGCACCGTGACGATCAAGGTCGGGCAGAAGCCGACGCCCGACCAGGCGGCCGCGCTGAAGACCTGGACCGACCGGGTCGCCGAGTTCGAGAAGGCGAACCCGAAGATCAAGATCGAGGGCTCGGAGTACGGGTACGACGTACAGACGTTCCAGGCCGATCTGGCCGCCGGGACGCTGCCGACCGTGGTCGCGATCCCGTACACCGACGTACAGGGCCTGATCGAGCGCAAGCAACTGGCCGACATCACCGACGTGGTGAAGGCGTCGCCAGTCGGCAGCAAGATCAACCCCGAGGTGCTGAAGACCGTCCAGGACTCCAGCGGGAAGATCTTCGGCCTGCCGGTGCAGGCGTACACGATGAGCCTCAACTACAACCGCGCGCTGTTCAAGCAGGCCGGGCTCGACCCGAACAAGCCGCCGACGACGTGGGAAGAAGTGCGGACGGACGCGAAGGCGATCGCGGACAAGACCGGTAAGGCCGGCTACGCGATGATGACCACCAACAACACCGGTGGCTGGATCCTGACCGCGATGACCTACACGTACGGCGGGAAGATCGAGAACGTCGACGGCGGCAAGGCCTCGGCCGCGTTCAACGACGCGCCGATGAAGAACGCGCTGACCGCGTTGCACGAGATGCGCTGGACCGACAACGCGATGGGCAGCAACTTCCTGTTCAACCAGAAGCAGCTGCAGCAGGAGTTCGCCGGCGGCAAGATCGGGATGTACATCGGGACGCCGGGGGACTACCGCGACGAGGTCACCACGATGGGCGGCAAGGGCGAGGACATCGGGGTCGCGCCGCTGCCGCTGAACTCTCCGGACGGCGGGACGCTGACCGGTGGCGCCGTGCAGATGTTCAACCCGAAGGCCTCGAAGGAACAGGTCGAGGCGGCGGTGAAGTGGGCGGAGTTCTTCTGGCTGGAGAAGTTCACCGACCAGGACCACGCCGTCACCGATGCCAAGGCCGCGAACGCGGACAAAGTGCATTCGGTCGGTCTGCCGATGCTGTGGTTGTTCGACGAGGCGTCGCAGCAGCAGTACAACACCTGGATCAAGCCGTACGTGAACACGGTGCAGGCGAACTTCACGCCGTACACGAGCAAGGCGGCGTCGCTGAAGCTGATGATCGAGCCGCCGGTCGCGGGGCAGAAGGTGTACGCGAACCTCGACACCGTCGTACAGACCGTACTGACCAAGAAGGACACCGATATCGGCAAGCTGCTCGGTGACTCGTCGAAGGCCGTCGACGGCCTGCTGGCGAACCCGTGACCCGTACCGCCCGGTGGATCCGCAACGGCGGGATCAGCACCCTGGTGTTCCTGATCCCGACGTTGCTGGTGTTCGGGTTGTTCTCGTGGTGGCCGATCGCGCGCGGTCTGGTCCTCGCCTTCCAGCAGACGAACCTGGTCGAGCCGGCGCAGTGGGTCGGATTCGGCAACTTCCAGAAGGTGCTCGCCGATCCGCTGTTGCTGACGGCGGTCCGCAACACTGCCTGGTTCGCCCTGCTGGCGTTGGTGTTCGGCTACCCGGCGCCGCTCGCGCTGGCCGTCTTCGTGCGCGAGTTGCGCCGCGGCCGCGCGTTGTTCTCGGTGCTCGCCTATCTGCCGGTGGTGCTGCCGCCGGTGGTGGCGATTCTGCTGTGGCGGGTGTTCTACGACGCGAGTGACGACGGCCTGTTCAACACGCTTGCCCGGGGCATCGGTTTGGGCCCGTTCCAGTGGTTGCAGGACGCGCATTCGGCGATGCCCAGCATCGTTCTGGAGGCGACCTGGGCCAACGCGGGGTCGACGATGATCATCTACCTGGCCGCATTGTCCGGCGTACGTACGGATCTGTACGAGGCGGCCGAGATCGACGGGGCCTCGATCTGGCGGCGGGTGGTGCACGTGACGTTGCCGCAGCTGCGGACGATCCTGCTGATCACGTTGCTGCTGCAGATCATCGGGACGTTCCAGGTGTTCACCGAACCGTTCCTGTTCACCGGCGGCGGTCCGGCGAACGCGACCACGACGATCCTGATGCTGCTCTACAACTACGCGTTCATCAACGGCGACTACGGCGGCGCGACCGCGTTGTCGGTCCTGCTGGCCCTGTTCCTCGGTCTGCTGTCGTTGCTGTACCTCCGGCTGACCCGGCGCTGGAGTACGACGTGAGCGATCGAGGCATCATCTCGCCGGCCGACCGGAGCCGCCCGCTCGTGCGATGGACCCTCGGCAGCGGTCAGGTCCTGATCCTGGTCCTGCTCGCCCTGGCCGGACTGGGCCCGATCCTCTGGCTGGCCAAGGCCGCGATCTCGCAGCCGAACGACATCGCATCGAACCCGCTCGGCCTGTGGTCCGGGCAGCCGCAGTGGCAGAACATCGAGACCGCCTGGACCCGGCTGCGGGTCGGGCCCGCGCTGATCAACACGGTCTGGATCGCGCTCGGCAACTGGGCCGTGTCGGTGCTGGTGGCAACGACCGGTGGGTATGCGCTCGCGATTCTGCGCCCGCGGTACGCAAAGTTCGTCAACGGCGCGTTGCTGGCGACGCTGTTCATTCCGGGCGTGATCTCGCTGGTACCGCTTTACCTGACGGTCATCGACGTACCGATCATCGGCGGCTCGCTGATCAACACGTACTGGGCGATCTGGCTGCCGGCCGGGGCGAGTGCCTTCAACGTGATCATCACCGGACGGTTCTTCGCGCAGCTGCCGGCCGAACTGTTCGAGGCCGCGAAGATCGACGGCGTCGGGAACTTCCGGATGTTCACGTCCTTGGTGCTGCCGTTGTCCGGCCCGATCATCGGCGTCGTCTCGCTGCTGTCGATCATCGCGGCCTGGCGCGAGTTCCTGTGGCCGAAGCTGGTGCTGCCGGACCGGACCAAACAGCCGCTGTCGGTGATGTTGCCGTCGATCCGCGACAACGTGCAGGTCAACCTGTTCATGGCCGGGCTGCTGATCTCGGTGGTGCTGCCGATCGTCATTTTCCTGCTCTTCCAGCGCTACTTCATCCGTGGTGCGGGTCTGGCCGGTGGAATCAAAGGATGAGGAGACAAGTGAATCGGGTTCTCGTCACGGGGGCAGGCGGCATGATCGGACGTGCCGTGGTGGACGACCTGGTTACCCAGGGCATCGCGGTGACCGCGCTGGAGCGGGTCGAGCCGGACGGCGTTCCGGCGGACCGGATGGTGGTCGGGGACGCCGGCGACCCGGACGCGGTCGACAAGGCGCTGGCCGATGTGGATGCCGTGATTCATCTGGCCGCGGTCCCGGCGCCCGTCCTGGGTACGCCGCTCGAGGTCTTCGGCAACAACACCCGCGCGACCTTCGTCGTCCTCGAGGCGGCTGGGAAGCGGAACATTCGTCGAGTCGCGATGAGCAGCAGTTACTCGATCACCGGGTTGCCCTGGGCGGCGCAGCCGCTGCATCCGGCGTACGTGCCCATCGACGAGAGCCTGCCGCCGCAGGTCGAGGACCCGTACGGGTTGTCCAAGCAGGTCGACGAAACGACCGCCCAGATGATGGCGCGGCGCTACGACCTGACAGTGATCGCGCTGCGGCTGCCGTACGTCGCCAACGAGAAGCGCCGGCGTGATCGGCTGGCGGCGACCACGGCCGACCCGGTGGTCGGGTCCACCGAGATGTGGGCGTACCTCGATCTCCGCGACGCGGCTCGGGCCCTGCGGCTGGCGCTAGTCGCACCGGCGTCGGGGTTCCACGCCGTACTGGTCGCGGCCCCGGAGACGCTGGCGCCGTACGCGACCGAGGACCTGCTGGCCCGGTACCACCCGTCGGTTCCGGTACGGCGGGCGTTGCCGGGGCGCGCCGTACCGCTGGATCTGTCGAAGGTCGAGGAGTTGCTCGGGTTCACGGCCGAGCATCAGGTCCCGTTGGACATCCGGCCGCTTCCCGCTGATCTCACCCGCGCTGCCGGGTAACGAGAGGACTCACCATGCCCTTGTTCGACAAGCCGTTGCCCGACCTCCGCGAGTACCGTCCCGAGCGGCACGAGCCGGCCGACTTCGATCGATTCTGGCAGGAGACGCTGGCCAAGGCGTCTACGGATCCACTCGACCCATCCTTCGTCCCGTACGACTCGGGGCTGTCGACGGTCGACGTGTGGGACGTGCGGTTCACCGGATTCGGCGGGCACCGGATCGCGGGCTGGTTCCTGGCGCCGCGAGACCCGTCCGGGCCGCTGCCGACGGTCGTGCACTTCCTGGGGTACCAAGGCGGGCGGAACTGGCCGATCGACTGGCTCGTGTACCCCGCGGCCGGGTACGCCGTACTCGTCATGGACACGCGCGGGCAGGGGACCGAGACGGCCGATCCCGATCCGGGCGCGAACCCGCAGGTACCGGGCTTCCTCACACGGGGACTGGTCGATCGCGACACCTATTACTACCGGCGCGTGTTCACCGACGCGGTCCGGGCGGTCGACGCGGCGCGGAGTCACCCGATCGCCGACCCCGCCCGGATCGTGGTCGCCGGCGGCAGCCAGGGCGGAGGCATCACGCAGGCAGTCGCCGGGCTGCGGACGGACCTCGCCGCCGCGTTGATCGACGTACCGTTCCTGACGCACTTCCGGCGGGCGGTCGAGATGGTGGGGGAGACGGGGTACGGCGAGATCGCCGGCTATCTCGCCCGTCGGCGGGTGCCGCCGGAGGAGGTGTTCGGCGTCCTCGACTACTTCGACGGCGTGAACTTCGCGGCCCGGGCGACGGCTCCGGCCCGGTACTCGGTCGCGTTGATGGACGCGGTCTGCCCGCCGTCGACGGTCTTCGCGGCGTACAACCACTACCTCGGTCCGGCCGAGATCGACGTGTGGCCGTTCAACGGTCACGAGGGCGGCGCGCAGGTGCAGCGCATGCGTCACCTGCGGTGGCTCGCTGACACGCTGTAGCTTGCGGCGTGGCGAGCCGCTGCCCTACTGTGGATATATGAAGAGTTCTGCAGATGTGCAGCTCGACTCCTGCAATGTGCGGCTGGTCGACCCGGAGCGGGTGGCGAGTGTCAATGCCAGGATGCCGGGCGCGGAGGACATCGCCGACACGGCCGACGTTTTCGGTCTGCTCGGCGATCCGCGACGGCTGAAGCTGCTCGTCGCGCTGCTCGACGGGGAGCTGTGCGTCTGCGATCTCGCCGCGATCACCGGACTGAGCGAGTCCGCGACTTCCCATGCGCTCAGGTTGCTGCGCGCACACCGCGTGGTCGCCGTACGGCGGGACGGGCGGAACGCGTTCTACCGGCTCGACGACGCTCACGTGCGGATGCTGCTCGATCTCGCGGTCGCGCACACCGAGCACACCGACGCCATCCACCCGGAAAGGTCGGAGTCGTGAGCGCCGGCCACGGGCACGGGCACGGTGTCTCCGCTGCGGCGGACCGGAAGCTGCTCAGCGGTGCGCTCGCGCTGATCGTCGGCTTCATGATCGCCGAGGTGATCGTCGGGTTCGCGGCCGGTTCGCTGGCCCTGGTCACCGACGCGGCGCACATGCTCACCGACGCGATCGCCATCGCGCTAGCACTGCTAGCGATCCGGCTGGCCGCGAAACCGCCGGCCGGCGGGTTCACGTACGGCTTCAAGCGCGTCGAGATCCTGTCCGCGCAGGCCAACGGCATCACACTGCTCCTGCTCGCGGTGTACTTCGTGTACGAGGCCGTCAGCCGGATGATCGATCCGCCCGAGGTCAAGGGCGCGCTGGTCCTGATCACCGGTGTGGTCGGCATCGTGGTGAACCTCTTCGCGACCTGGCTGATCAGCAAGGCGAACCGCTCCAGTCTCAACGTCGAGGGCGCGTTCCAGCACATCCTGAACGACCTGTTCGCATTCATCGCGACCGCGATCGCCGGTCTCGTCGTCCTGCTGACCGGGTTCGCCCGGGCGGACGCGATCGCGGCGTTCGTGGTCGCCGTACTGATGCTGAAGGCCGGCGTCTCGCTGGTCCGGGACTCCGGGCGGATCTTCCTCGAGGCCGCGCCGATCGCGATCGACCCGCAGGCGCTGGGCGCCGAGCTGTGCGCGGTCGAGGGAGTGGTCGAGGTGCACGACCTGCACGTCTGGGAGATCACGTCGGGCGAGCCGGCCGCGTCCGCGCACATCCTGGTCGCCGAGGGGCTCGACTGCCACCAGATCCGGGTCCGGATCGAGGAAGTGCTTGCCGAGCGCCACCACCTGACGCACTCCACGCTCCAGGTCGATCACGCCACCGAAAGCCAGAGCTCGGAGCACTGCAGCGACTCACACGGCACGGTCCACCGCGCCATCACAGGTGCTGGACCAGCACCTGACCCAGCCAGTCCACATCATTGACCCGCGGTACGGCGAACTCGGCGTCACGCGTGAAGCCCTGCTTCTCGTAGTACCGGACGAGTGCCCCGCCACCACCGGCGAAGCAGTCCACCCGCAGCAGCCGTACGCCGTCCTCGTGGGCCAGCATGCGGGCGTGGTCGAGCAGCACCGCACCGAGGTTCTGCCCGGCGGACAGGCGGTCGGTCACGAGCAGCCGTACGTAGAGCTCCGGTTCGGTTGCCGGCGGCACGTAGTCGAGGGCGTCACCGACAGCGAGGGCCCCGACCACCCGGCCGTCCGCCTCGCCTACCCACAGTCCGCCGTCGTCGGCGAAGCCGGTGATCTGCTCGACCCGCCGCGGGCTCGTCGAGTGGGCCGCCGTACCCCACTGGTCGGTCCGCCCACGCGCGACCAACCATTCGGTCGCCCCGTCGAGGAGCGCCAGCACCGCCGGTACGTCGTCCCGCCCGGCCCGGCGGATCGTCATCTGCACATTTCCCAGAATAGGTTGGCCGAAGATGTCGAAACGCCGATCACAGTCTCTACCTAGGGGTGTAGAGAGGAGCTCACCATGAGCAAGCTGGACAAGACATTCACCGCGCCGCTGCAGAAGAGCGACGCCAAGGGCGGCTGGACCTACGTGCAGATGCCGGATTCGGCGACGTACTTCGGGACGCGTGGACTGGTCAAGGTACGCGGCACGATGGACGGTCATCCGTTCGAGAGCTCGTTCATGGCGCTCGGCGACGGGACCCACAAACTGCCCGTCAAAGGGGCGTTGCGGGACCTGCTCGGCAAGCAGCCGGGCGACGAGATCACCGTGTATCTGGAAGAACGTCTCAGTTGAGAGTGACTTTTGTTTGATCTGAGATCACCGTCACAAGGGGTCATGTTCTGAGTAAGGTCTCTGTGAAGAATCGATCCTGACCGGCTGCTCGGGTGGGGATCATCGCGGGCCGGACCGTACCGTCGATGACTGGGTGGTCCGACGAAGTCAGGAGTGATCGAAGTGCTACGGGGCTCACGGGGCGTGCGATCGGCATGCCCGTATCCAACAGATCTGGCGTGACAGTGATCTCGTTGAACAAGATTCTCGGCGTGGCCGGGCTGGTGCTGCTGATCGGCGGCGGATTGCTCGGGTTCCGGTCGGTCTCGGAGAGCGGGACCGACTGCGGTTCCGCGTTCCAGCCGGCCGGCGGGATCACGCCGATGGCCTGCGACAACGCCCTGAACGGCGCCGGCACGTTGACCACCGTCCTGATGAGCGCGGGCGCGCTCTGCCTGATCGCCGCCGTCGCGATCAAGGTCATCCGCACCCGCACCCAGGAGAAAGTCTCCGCCTGACCGGCACCTCCTGTGTAAGAGTGCCGCCGTGACGATCGAACCATTCCGGCTGGATGTGCCGGAGAGCGAGCTGGACGACCTGCGCCGGCGGCTGGACCTGGTGCGTTGGCCCTCGGAGCTACCAGGTGCCGGCTGGTCCCGCGGCGTACCGCTGGACTACGTGAAGGAACTGGTCGGGTACTGGCGGGACGGGTACGACTGGCGGGCCGCCGAGGCGCGGCTGAACGCGTGGCCGCAGTACACGACCGTCATCGACGGTGCGGTCGTCCACTTCGCCCACGTGCGCTCGTCGTCGCCGGATGCGATCCCGCTCGTTCTCACGCACGGCTGGCCGGGTTCGATCGTCGAGTTCACCTTCGTCGCCCCGTTGCTGAACGACTTCCATCTGATTGTCCCGACCATCCCAGGCTTCACGCTGTCCGGCCCGACCAGCGAACCCGGGTGGGAGTTCAAGCGTGTCGCGCGCGCGTGGACCGAGCTGATCACGCGGCTCGGGTACGAGCGGTACGGCGTACAGGGCGGTGACTGGGGTTCGGCGATCTCTCGCGAGGTCGGGCGGATCGATCCCGAGCGCGTGATCGGCGTACATCTCAACCTGATCCCCGGCGCGGGCGCGACGTCCGAGCCGACCTTCGAGGAACTCGCGCCGCTGGACGCCGGGGAGCGCGAGCGGACCTGGGCGTCGTGGCACCGGCAGCAGCAGTTCGCGACCGAGCAGCAGGGGTACGCCGACCTGCAGTCGACCCGCCCGCAGACGCTGGCCTACGCGCTGACCGACTCGCCGGTCGGGCAGCTGGCGTGGATCGCGGAGAAGTTCGCGACCTGGTCCGATCCGGCGTCACCGATCGATCGGGATCTGCTGCTCACCAACGTCATGCTGTACTGGCTGACGAGGACCGCGGGATCGTCCGGCGCGATCTACTACGAGCGCGCCCACGCGTCGTACTGGGGCCAGCCGGCCGACCCTTCACGGACGCCGACGGCACTCCTCGACCTCGCGCACGAGAACTTCATCCCGCTACGGCACAAGGTCGCGCATACCGACAACATCGTCCGCTGGACCAGCCACCCGCACGGCGGTCACTTCGCCGCACTCGAACAGCCCGAGGTGCTGGCCGCGGACATCCGAGCCTTCTTCGAGTCTTTTACGGCTTGAGGATGAGCTAACCGGGTGACCTGGATCGCGCAGGGGGTGTCCGTCCGATCTGCCGGGCGAACTATCGTTGCCGCATGAGTTTTACCGGGTTTCCGGCTGCGGCGCTGGACTTCTACGACGATCTCGAAATGGACAACACCAAGACCTTCTGGACGGAGCACAAGCACGTTTACGAGGAGTCGGTCCGGGCGCCGATGGCCGCGCTGCTGGCGGAGCTCGAGGAGGAGTTCGGTACGGCGAAGTTGTTCCGCCCGTACCGCGACGTGCGGTTCGCCAAGGACAAGACGCCGTACAAGATCCACCAGGGCGCCTTCATCGACATCGCCCCCGCCACCGGATGGTACGTGCAGGTGTCCGCACCCGGCGTACGGGTCGCGGCCGGCTTCTACGAGGCGTCGTCGGAGCGACTGGCCCGCGTCCGCACCGCCATCGACGACGACCGCCGCGGCAAACAACTCGAGAAGCTACTCGCCAAACTGGTCAAGGCCGGCTGGACCGTAGGCGGCGACAAACTCAAAACCAGCCCCCGAGGCTACGACCCCGACCACCCGCGCATCGACCTACTCCGCCACAAGTCCCTGACTGTCAGCAAGAACTACGGCTTCGAACCCGTCATCCACACCCCAGCCCTCACCAACCAGATCCGAACAGACTGGCGAGCCACCCAGCCCCTCATCCAATGGCTCACCGACAACACCTGACAGGTGCGGCCGGTCAGCGCTCGAAGTCCTTCTTGATGTCGGTGAGGAGGTCGCGGGTCTTGTTCGGGGGTGGGGCGGCGACGCAGAGGGCTTCCATGGTGGCCGTGTACTGGTCGAGGTCCTCGAGTTTGTCGAGGTAGAGGGCGCTGCTGAGGTGCTCGATGTAGACCATGTCCGGGAGGTCCTGCTCCGGGAAACGGAGGATGCTGTACGCGCCGCCGGTGGCTGCGTGGCCGCCGACGTTGAACGGCATCACCTGCAGCGTGACGTTCGGGTACTGCGAGGCGTCGATCAGGTGGTCGAGCTGCTGGATCATCGCCTTCACGCCGCCGATCGGCCGGCGCAGTACTGCCTCGTCGACGACAGCCCAGATCCGGACCGGCTCCGGGCGGGTCAGGACGCCCTGCCGACTCGTCCGCAGCGCGACGCGGCGCTCGACCTCCTCGGCCGGGATCAGCCCGCGGCCCAGCTGGATGACGGCGCGGATGTAGTCGGGGGTCTGCAGCAGACCGGGGACGAATTGCAGCTCGTAGACACGGATCAGCTGTGCCGCGGCCTCGAGGTCCAGATAAGAGTGGAACCAGCTCGGCAGTACGTCGCCGTACCGGTGCCACCAGCCGGGGTTGTTCGCCTCGCGGGTCAGGGCGAGGAGGCGCTGGCGCTCTTCCTCGTCGTCGACGCCGTAGAGAGTCAGTAGGTCACGGACGTCGCGCTCCTTGAGGCCGACGCGGCCGAGTTCCATCCTGCTGACCTTGGACTCCGACGACCGGATCTCCCACCCCGCGTCGGATCTGCTGATCCCTGCTGCCACCCGCATCCGGCGAAGGTGCCCGCCGAGAATGATGCGCAGCGCGGTCGGCCCGCTCTGCGCGCCCGACTCGGTCACACCCACCTCCCAGCGGCCCCAGCGGTCTTCATCGGCAACCTCATCCGCAGGTGCACATCATCGCATGCCCGAGCGGTGATCTGCCGGAGTTCTTACAAAAGAACGGCGAATCCGGATCGGCGATCACGGAGCGTAAGACTAGCCGATCGAAGGTCGACCGGATTTGTCAGTACATACTAGCGTGCCGATCGGCGGTCGAACACCGTTCGCCGGGGTCGATCCAGGCTCGAACAGGCGGAAAATGGCCCGATCTGGTCTCGAAATGGAAAACGTGCGGATGCACGTGCATCGGGCGCTTGCATTCGTCGCGTGCCAACGCCATGATTGATTCATGCACAGAAGGTGAGCTGGTTCTCGCGAAAAGTGACATCGCGTGATCCGGCAGGCCGGTCCTACAGAGCGCCAATGGCCCCCCGTTGGCATGACTGGTTGGGGAACCCGAGTCGATGAACGACGACGACAGTGAGGTTGTGGAGCAGACCGCCGCGATGGCCGGCGGCCGCGCGCCCGAGGAGCTGACGGAGCGGGAGATCCAGGACCTGGTCGCGCGTTGCCCCGAGCAACAGCGTTGGGCCTTCGAGGGCTGGTTGCGCGGCGTCCGCCAACTCGACGGCGACCCGATCGTGAGCCTGGCTCCATGACCACCGACAGAGCAACAGGAGGACGGAAGATGGTGCGGATCTGGCTGGGCGACCACCTGATCGCCGAGTACGTCGCCGAGCCCGACCGCGCGTCGCGGTACCAGCGGGTGATGACGCCGAAGTTCACCGGATTGCGAATCACCGTTGACAATGCGGCGACCGGGAAGGCTTCCGAGCTGCCGAGCGAACAGCTCTGGCCGCTCACCGTCCAGTAGTCCGTACCCGCCCCTCGGGCAACGCCAGGACCGGCTCTCTCCGGAGGGTCGGTCCTGGCGTTTTTGCGTACGCCGGACCATCGCACGCCAGTGCTTCGGCCGGCGATCGTACGAGGTCGCCCGCCGGGGCGTCGTACCGATGTCTTCGGGCACAAGAAAGGGCCCCTTCGTCACTCGCCTGGCGAAGGGGCCCTTTGCTTCTGAGTTGCCCGGTGTTGCTGGTTGTTGCTCAGATCAGGTAGCCGAACTCGCCGTCCTGAACGCCGCCGAGGAACGCCTCGATCTCTGCCTTTGTGAACACCAGCGCCGGTCCCTCGGTGAAGCGCGAGTTGCGGACCGCCACACCGCCGTCGGGCAGCTTCGCTACCTCGACGCAGTTGCCGTTGGGGCCGCTGCGCTGGCTCTTGCGCCAGATCAGCTCGCTGTTCGAGTCGCCGGGCATGCCGTTGTAGATCGCAGTCATCAGCTGCACCTTCCGTACGTCCTTGGCATATGCACGTGCATTTGGCCTTGCATCTGCATCGTACACACTTTTGGCCCATGTGTCCGCTCCCTTACGTCCTGTGATCTTGATGCGGTCAAACGAGCGTTGGCTCACGGTTTTCGGTCGCCATCGGTGACGATTTCGGGCTTCGTGCATGACTTCCGGCGAGGTGGGGTACGACTTCTCTTGCAGGCATGACCGTGGTTCAGCGAAGTGCCACGCCGTGACGAGACAGTCGCGAGGTCATACCAATGGTTACGAGCATCATCGAGCGGGATTTCTCCCGCAGCGGAGCCCCGACAGACCGGGCCGCCCGCGAAGCAGCCACCCGGGAACTGATGGAACGCCGGGCCGCCAGCACCGCCGCCGAAGAGCGGCAGGAACTTCTCGAACAGGTCGTCGAACTCAACCTGGAAATGGCCAAGGGCATCGCGCGCCGTTTCCGCGGGCGCGGAGCCGAGGCCGACGACCTGGAACAGGTCGCGTACCTAGGGCTGGTGAAGGCAGCCCACCACTACCGGTTGGAGGCGGACACCCCGTTCATCGGGTTCGCGATCCCAACCATCCGCGGCGAGGTGAAGCGGTACTTCCGCGACTGCGCCTGGACGGTCCGGATCCCGCGCCGGCTCCAGGAGATGCAAGGAACGATCGCCACCAAACTGCCGGAACTGGAGCAGCAGCTGAACCGCGAACCCACACCGGCCGAACTGGCCGACCATCTCGAGGTCGAGGTGACCGAGGTCGAGCAGGCGCTCGCGGCGCGCGGCTGCTTCAACGTCCTGTCGCTGGATCGTCCCGCCGAGGCGGACGCGGAACTGACGCTCGCGGATGTCGTTGCCGATGACGACGATGCGAGCATCGATCAGCTGGAGACGGTCGAGATGCTGGAGCCGGTGCTCGCCGACCTCGGTGACCGGGACCGCCGCATCCTGCAACTGCGCTTCGTCGAGGGCTGGACGCAGTCCGAGATCGGCGACGACATCGGCGTCAGCCAGATGCAGGTCTCACGGGTCCTGCGCCGGATCCTGATCGATCTGCGCGAGAAGCTGGCGCCGGAGCAGACGGCTGCTTAGTCGTCAGTCGTTGGTGTGCCTTGGTGGTAGTAGAGACGCCAGGCGCCGTCGGTCCGTCGCCAGATCGAACTGCGGCGGACCGGCGTACCGCCTGTACGCCGGGACACGTAGGTGACGTGCACGAGGTCGTCGGCCAGCCGAACGCCGGCGACCTCGGTCGCCTCGATCGGCTCCGCGTCGGTGATCTCCCCGGACGCCAACGCGGCCACGATCGCCTTCCGGTCCCACCGCCGTCCCGACGCCCCGACCTCGACGAACGCCGGATCCAGCAGTACGTCGACCTCCGCCGACCCCCGCACCTCCGGCAACAACAACCGCAACTCCGCCTCAACCGCAACCCGCACCTCGTCATCCACGCCTGGACCCTAGCCCCCGCCCTCTCCCGCATTTGACTGGCTGACCCACCAAATGAGGGGTTCCTGACCCGCATTCAGGGTCAGGAACCCCCAACTTGCTGGGTGGGCCAGGCAAATTGCTGGGTGGGCCAGGCAAATGCGGGGAGCGGGGTGGTGATCTGCGACTCGCTGTTGGGGGAGCTCACTGAGGGTGGTGGTGGGGCTGCACAATGGGGGGAGGACGAGGGGATGAGTCGTTGCTGTTGGCCTTGCGGATGTTCAAGACCGTGCCCGCGGACGCGGTCGCGGTGCTGCGCGCGTATCCGCCGATGGTGGTGTGCTTCGCTGCCGCGCTGACCGGTACGGCGCTGGTGTTCGACGTCTTCTATCTCGTCGCGAGCCCGGGGCTCACACTCGCACTTGTCTATACAGTGCCCGTGCTCGCCGGATTGATCGCCGGGCTGGTCGCGGCGGCCGACGACGTCGGGCTCGAGCGAGGCGTCCTGCTCCGGACGGTCGGTCTGGCCGTTGCCCTCGGCATCACCAACGCGATCGTCGTCGCGATGATCGCCGCGATGGTCCGCACCGATCCGTCGAACTGGGCCTCCGGCGGCCAGTCGGTGCTGTTCGCCGGCTGCACTGTGCTCGCGGTCGCCGTCGCGATCGTTGCCTGCCGCAAACTGATCGATGCGCTCGGCATCGAGCTGAGCACCCGCCTCCCGCACCGTCGTCCCCCGCGCGACCCACTCGCCGCGCCCGCGGTCACGAAGGTCCAGCCCCGCGTGAGTAAGGAGTCGGCCGCGCGAGCCAGGCCGGCCCCACCCGCCGCGCCGCCGCCACCTCCCGCGCCGGTTGTCGACGAGGAGGACACCATCCCGGTCTTCGTCCCACCACCCCCCAAGGTCGTCGACCTGGACG
Source organism: Kribbella speibonae (assembly GCF_004331375.1). NCBI lineage: Bacteria > Bacillati > Actinomycetota > Actinomycetes > Propionibacteriales > Kribbellaceae > Kribbella > Kribbella speibonae. Next base: position 911,424 of record NZ_SJKC01000003.1, read on the forward strand.
AGGCCCGCCCGGTCACCCCTTCCGGCCCAGTCACGCCTCACACCCCCCGCCCCCGCCGTACCACCGCCCGCCGCCCGAACAAACCCGGCCGCCGCCCCGGGACCTAGCAGGTCTTGTCGGCCGGCAGCCGATCAGTGATCAGGTAGCTGATGACTGTGTTGTCGACGCAGTCGCTGCCGTACTCGCCGAAGATGCCGTGTTTGCGGGCGTTCTTCAGGGTCAGCATCCGGGCGTTGGGCAGGTGCTTCTGGAGGGCAGTCGCGTACGCGTAGATGCTCCGCGGGTCGCCGTCGGCGGCCACGATCAACGCCCGCTCCGAGGTGGCGATCCATGTCGGAGGCTCCTGCGGCTGCACCGGCCAGTACGCACACGGCGAGATCATCCGGGTGAGTGACGCGAAATGCGGTTCGGCCCGTCGATGCGTCTGAATGTCCCGCCAGTACACCTGCCGATCGCGCGGCACAGCGCGGTCGCCGCAGAGGATCGCGATCTGCGCACTGGCCAGTTGCGACGACGCCGGCGTCAGCAACCCCTCCAGAAACCCACCGAGGTCAGGCCCCGGTTCCACCGGCCCGGACGTCGCGTCGAGCAGCGTCCGCACGATCCCGGCGTACGTCGCCCGCGCCGCGTCCCGATCATCGGCGAGCGGACCGAACAACACCAGCGGCACCGATCCGTCGTCGAGCTGGTACGTCCCGACCCGCAAACCCTTCGTCGCCGCGATGCGCAGGATCCGATCCACCGAAGCCATCACCCGCGCCGGCGTCGACCCCAGGTGGTACGTCGCATCGCGCGCCGCCGCCCACGACGTCCACGCGCGCAACGCGGCCTCGTTCGCCGGCCCGACCGTCCGCAGCAGCCGCGCGCTGTACCGCTCGGGGTCCATCGGACCGTCGAGGACCACGCGGTCGGTCCGTCCCGGGAACATCTGCAGGTACACCGATCCGAGATAGGTCCCGTACGAGTACCCCAGGTACGAGATCTTCTGCTCGCCCACCGCGATCCGCACCCGGTCGATGTCCCGCGCAGTGTTCCGCGTGTTGACGTACGGCAGATAACCGCCCGCGTGGGCGCCGCACCGTGCCGCGACGTCCGCGACCTGCCGATCGGCCCGCGCGAAGGACGACCGGTCGGCGCCGCCCGCCCACGGCCAGCCCGCGAACGGGAGCTTGCAGTCGATCGGCGTACTGCGACCCACGAACCGCGGATCCATCCCGATTAGGTCGTACCGCGTCCCCGCCGCCTTCATCGCCGTCCGCAGCCGCAGCGGCATGCTCAGGCCGGGACCGCCCGGGCCGCCGTCGTTCAGCACCATCGTGCCGATCCGGTCGCCGGTCGCCGGCAACCGCGACAGCGCGATGGTGATCTGCGGGCCGTTCGGCCGCCCGTAGTCGAGCGGCACCTTCAGCTCACCGCACTCGGCACCGGCCTCGTCGAGCGCGGCCCCTTCGGCGTCGGCGGCGTTCAGCTGACAGTGGTGCCACTCGATCCGCGGGTCCTCCGGCAGCGTGGGAACGGGCGCGCCCAGGAGCGCCAGTACCAGAAGCAGTTTCATCGATCCTCCTCGAAGTCACTCCTGACGCTAGAGATCGTGACGCCGCCGCACAGTGCACTCGAGGACCGGCCGAGGGTCGCGCGGACGCTACCTAGAGCTGCAAGACTGTGGCCCGGGGAGGCGCCTGTGTGGGATGTCATTGTTGTCGGAGCCGGACCGGCGGGAGCGTCGGCCGCGATCGGTGCGTTGGCGGCGGATCCGAGCCTGTCGGTGTTGCTGCTCGACCGGCACGAGTTCCCGCGCGACAAGGCCTGTGGTGACGGGATCGCCCCGCACGTCCTGGACCTGCTCGCCGGCGTCGGCGTGACCGGGATCCTCGACGACTGGACCCCGGTACGGCGGTTCGTGCTCAACCGCGGTGACGTCGGCGTGGACCGGCAGATGTCCCGGCCGACCTGGGTGGTCCCGCGAGCCGTCTTCGACGAGCGCCTGGTCGAGGCCGCGCGAACGGCGGGCGCGCAGTTCGTCCGCCGACGGATTCGCGGACTCGCGATCCAGAGCCGGTCCGTCACCGTGGACGAGGAGCTGGACGCGCGCTTCGTGGTCGGCGCCGATGGCGCGCATTCCGTCGTACGGCGGGAACTCGGCCTGAAGCCCGGTCCGGTCGCGCTGGCGATCCGTGGGTACGCGCCGACCCCGGCCGCGCGCGCGGCGAGTCAGGTGATCGCGTACGGGCCCGGCCGGCAACCGTCGTACGCATGGTCGTTCGACCGCGGCGACGGCTGGTCGAACGTCGGGTACGGCGAGCTGCTCGCCGGCACCCGCCCGACGCGGACCGAGTTGCTGAACCGCCTCGAGGCGCTGCTCCCGGGGGCGACCGAGGGCGGCGAGTCGTGGTGGGGCCACCATCTGCCGCTCGCCGGCTGGTCGTGGCGGCCGCGCAGCGGGCCGGTGCTGCTCGCCGGTGACGCGGCCGGCCTGATCAATCCGATGACCGGCGAAGGCATCTATTACGCGGTCGCGACCGGGCTCCTCGCCGGCCGAGCGATCGCGGACGCGCTTCGTGCGGGCACCTCGGACGCCGGTACGCCGTACCGTCGCCGGACGACTCGTCTCCTCGCCAGGCATCTTCGCGACACCGCGCTCGTCGCTCAGCTGAGCCGATCGGACCGGATCCTCGACGGCGGCATCCGCGCGGCGGCTGCCGATCAGCGCGTGTTCGACGACCTCGTCGAGCTAGGCCTCGCGGACGGCGGCCTGACGCGTCGGCTGCTCCGCACTCTCTTGCGCTGACGCCTTGATCGCGTAGCCGACGGCGTCGGTGACACGCTCGATCGGCCAACCGAGCTGGGCGGCAAGCTCTGCGGCGCGATCTGGTTCCCATGCGACTGCTAGCACTGCTAGGCAGTCCTGGAAGCCGGCGCCGCCGGACATGTCTTCACTGAGTCGTTCGAAGAACTCCGCCATCTGTGTGAGTCGTTCGCCCGCGGGGGTGTCGCGACCGACGAGGTCGACGCCCTCGGCCGCGGTTTCCGCCCAGTTGTGGTTCGTGCGGGCGCTGATCTCCCACGCCTTCAGCCAGACGTCCTCGGCGATGACGTAGTGCTGCATCCGGCGTACCGGATCGGGTTCGCGGAAGACCATGCCGACGCGCTCGAGATAGCCGATCGCCTTCGAGATCGACGCCGGGCTGACCCGCAAGGTGCGGACGAGGTCGGCTGCCGTCAACGTGCGGGTGTCGGATGTGTAGAGCAAAGCCAGGACCCGCGATGCCATCCGCGGCAGCCCGCCGTCGACCATCATCGTCGCGAACCGTTCGACATACGCACGCCGCGCCGCGCCCGTCCACTCGTCGGCCCAGCCGTCCGCGGGGGTCGGGGTGGAGCGTCGGCGGCGGGCGCGAGAGGCGGTGGCGTAGTGGGCGTGGTCGGCCCGATACCCGGTGGGGCCGCCGTTGCGGGCGATCTCCCGGCTCACCGTCGACGTCGGACGGTCCAGTTGCCGCGCGATCTCGGCGTACCCGAGCCCGTCCGCCAACCCGGCCGCGATCTCGAGCCGGTCCTGGTGACTCAGCCTGCCTCCGGGCATCGGCAACCTCCGCGCATTCACTGTCAGCTCATTGCAACGAGTTGCGTTCTCTCGCAATCCCATTGCACAGAATGCCATGTTTTATGAGGTTTCACGAGCTCGCGACCCAGGCGGTTGATTGCCGATCCAGTGAACGCAACGTAGTTTCCACGGCATGGTTCTGACAGTGGACGGCCTGCGGATGCGGTACGGCGACCGCGAGGTCCTGCATGACGTGACGTTCGACGCGCGCCCCGGCGAAGTGCTAGCACTGCTAGGTCCGAACGGCGCCGGGAAGAGTACGACGATCGAGATCCTCGAAGGTTTCCGGCTCCGCTCGGCGGGGCGGGTCGAGGTGCTCGGCGTCGACCCGGCCGCGGGCGACGAGCGGTGGCGGTCGCGGGTCGGCATCGTGCTGCAGTCGTGGCGCGACCACGGCAACTGGCGCGTCGGCGAGCTCCTGCACCATCTCGGCTCGTACTACACGCCGTACAGACCCGCCTGGCCGTCCGGCGAACTGCTCGATGCCGTCGGCCTCACCCCGTCCGCCGGGCAGAAGATCAAGACCCTCTCCGGTGGCCAGCGCCGGCGGCTCGACGTCGCGATCGGGATCGTTGGCCGCCCCGACGTACTGTTCCTCGACGAGCCCACCACCGGGTTCGATCCCGAGGCGCGCTCGGAGTTCCACGAGCTGGTGCGCGGGCTGGCGGCCGAGCAGGGGACGACGATCCTGCTGACCACCCACGACCTCGACGAGGCGAGCAAACTCGCGCACCGCATCCTCGTCCTCGCCGCGGGCCGCATCATCGCCGCCGGCAGTACGGCGCAGCTCACCGAGCTGATCGCGGGGGAGGACGAGGTCCGTTGGTCCGTCGACGGGCAGGCGTTCCGAAAGTCGACCGCCGACTCCACCGCGTTCGTCCGCGAGCTCTTCGCGACGTACGGCGACGCTGTGCGCGAACTCGAAGTCCGTCGGGCCTCGCTCGAAGACACCTACCTCACGCTGGTCAGGGAGCAGGCATGAAAACAGGATGGCAGCGTGGGCTGATCGAGTTGCGGCAGTCCTTCACCAACGGTCCCGAGCTGTTCAGCCACTTCCTCTGGCCGGTACTGATGCTGGCCGCGCTCTTCTTCCTCCGGGATCGCGACTTCGGCTCCACCGGTTTCCTGCTCGGCGCGCTCGCTCTGCCGAGCATCCTCGGGATGAACGCCGCGATGGGCATGGTCAGCATGAGCCAGCAACTCACCGCCGACCGCGAGGACGGCACCCTGCTGCGCGCCAAGGCCGTTCCGAACGGCATGGTCAGCTATCTGATCGGCAAGGTGGTGTCGGTCGCGGGCGGGCTGCTGGTCGATCTCGCGATCCTCCTGATCCCGGGGCTGCTCCTCGTCGACGGGCTCGCGCTCGGATCGGCGCACTGGTTCACCCTGGTCTGGGTCCTGCTGCTCGGCCTGGTCGCGACGTTGCCGATCGGGGCGGTTCTCGGCTCGGTCTTCACCACGGCCCGGTCCCAGGGTCTGATCCAGTTGCCGATGCTCGCCTTGATCGCGGTCTCCGGCATCTTCTACCCGATTACCGCGCTGCCCGGCTGGCTCGAAGGGATCGGCCAGCTCACGCCGGTCTACTGGATGGGCCTCGGGATGCGGTCCGCTCTGCTTCCCGGCGAGGCGGTCGTGGTCGAGGTCGGCGAGTCCTGGCGCCATCTGGAGACGGCAGCCGTCCTCGGGATCTGGGCCGTCGCCGGTTTGCTCCTAGCGCCCGTCGTGCTGCGGCGCATGGCACGGCGGGAGTCCGGCTCCAAGGTCGCCGAGCGCCGCGAACGGGCCCTCCAACGCGTCGCATGATGGAGCAGTCGCCATGATGAAGCAATGGAGCAGATGCACGCGTGGGCAGTGGATCATCCGGGACCCGTCGACGACGGTCCGCTGCAGCGCGTACGCCGTACCGTGCCGGAGCCGGGCGCCGGCGAAGTACTCGTCAAGGTCGAGGCGTGCGGGATCTGCCGGACCGACCTGCATCTGACCGAGGGCGACCTGGCACCGAAGCGCCCGGGCGTCGTCCCGGGGCACCAGGCCGTCGGCCAGGTGGTGGAGCGCGGCACGGCCGCCGAACGGTTCGCGATCGGAGACCGCGTCGGGATCGCCTGGCTGCGCAGCACGTGCGGCGTCTGCGAGTTCTGCCGACAGGGTTCCGAGAACCTGTGCCCGCGTTCGACATACACCGGGTGGGACGCCGACGGCGGTTTCGCGGAGTACGCCGTGGTGCCGGAGGACTATGCCTACGTCATGCCGACGGATCGTCCCGCGGCGGAGCTCGCGCCGTGGTTGTGCGCCGGGATCATCGGGTACCGCTCCCTGCTCCGCGCGAACCTGCCGCCCGGCGGCCGGCTCGGCATCTACGGCTTCGGATCGAGCGCCCACCTCACCGCGCAGCTCGCTCTGGCTCAAGGCGCCGAGCTGTTCGTGGTAACCCGTGGCGAGCGGAACCAAGCCCTCGCCCGTGAGTTGGGCGCTGCGTTCGTGGGGGATCGGCCGCCGGTGCCGCTGGATTCGGCGATCGTGTTCGCCCCAGCCGGCGACGTGGTCCCGGCCGCGCTGGAAGCGCTCAAGCCCGGTGGAACTGTGGCGGTCGCCGGCATCTACCTGTCCGACGTACCGGTGCTGAACTACGAGCGGCATCTCTTCCACGAGCGTGATCTCCGCAGCGTGACCTCCAATACCCGGCGCGACGGTGAGGAGTTGTTCGGCCTGGTCGCCCGGCTGCCAGTCGCCGCGCACACGACGGTCGTGCCGTTCGGCGCGGTCGACCGTGCCCTCTCCGACGTCGCGCACGGCCGCGCCAGCGGGTCCCTGGTCGCCGTCCTAGGCAGCTGAACCGATCAGCCCTGAGCAGCGTTAGAACTGGGTGAAGATTCCACCGGTTGGCCCTGCCGACTTCGGGGCGGACCGCTAGCTGCGTTAGATTTGATCAAATCTTACCGAGCTGCCAGGGAGCTGAGGGTGCGTATGTCGGATCTGACCCGCCAATCGTGGTCGGTCCCGGCTGACGTGCGCGCCCAGATCCGAGAGGACGGCCGGTGCTGAGCAGGATCCTCGGCGCGGTAGGAGCGGTCCTGCTGATCGTCGGGGTGGTGCTCGCCGTCCGGCCGGTCCACGCCGGCGGGGACAGCTGCGGCTCGATCTTCCAGCCCGACAAGGGCATCACGCCGATGCAGTGCGACGCCCGGCTGAGCACCCGCGGCACGCTGGTCACCGGCTTCGGCGCCGGCGGGGTCGCCCTCGTGGTCAGCGCGCTCTCGGTCGCCGCGGTCCGCGACCGCCGTACCCGCGTCACCTCCTGACACCCGACTTTGGGTCCCTACCAACCGTTCTTCGCGCCGGATAATGGTTGGTGGGTGCTCAAAGTGGGGCTTGACCTTGACACTGTGTCAAGCCGGAAGGTGGGTGGATGTTCACCATCGGAGACTTCGCGGCGTTCGGACAGGTGTCGGCGCGGATGCTGCGGCATTACGACGCGCTCGGGCTGCTCCGCCCGGCCGTGGTCGACGCGGCGACCGGCTACCGGTTCTACTCGGCGGACCAGTTCAGCCGGCTGAACCGGATCGTCGCGCTCAAGGACCTCGGGTTCAGCCTGCAGCAGGTCGCCCAGATCGTCGACGCCAAGCTGTCCGCCGAAGAGCTGCGCGGCATGCTGCGGTTGCGGCAGGCCCAGCTCGAGGACGAGCTGGCCCGCAGTGCCGCGCGGCTGACGAGCGTCGAGGCGAGGCTCCGACTCATCGAGAGGGAAGGTCACATGCCCACCGACGACGTCGTCCTGAAGAACATCGCCCCGACCCGGGTCGCCGAACTGTCCGCGATCTCACCGAGTTACGACGGTGCGGACATCGGCCCGGTGCTGCAGCCGCTGTTCGGGCAGCTCTTCGAACGCCTCGGCGCGGCCGGTCTGCACCCGTGCGGTTCACCGGTCGCGTACTACGAGGACGCCGAGAACGAGACGATCCGCGTCCACGCCGCCGTACCCGTCGAAACAGGTACGGCGGCGGACGTCGACATCACCGAACTCCCCGCACTGAACGCCGCCACCATCGTCCATCAGGGCGACATGATGGAGGCTGACCGCAGCATGCAGACGCTGGCCCGGTGGATCGAGGACAACGGCTATCGCAGCCAGGGGTACGCGCGGGAGGTCACCGTGCAGTTCGACCCGGACAACCCGGCGAACTGGGTGCACGAGTTCCAGATCGCGGTCACAAAACCAAGCTGACCGTCGCGAAGGAGTGTGGCGGAAGGGTCACGCGGAGGCCGCGCGGCTCCGGTTCCACTACGAGCGGGACCGGAGCCACCGCGTCCGGATCCGTCACCGTGTTGTACGCCTGCGGTTTCGATGCCGTCAGCAACCGTCCCGACGACTCCCGCGACGACGCGCCCCGCAGATCCAGGACGACGTCCAGCGCCGCGTCCGGATCGAGGTTGCTGAGCGACACCAGTGCCCGCCCGTCCTTCACCGAGGCCGACGCCGACACCAGGTCCATCGCCTTGCCGTCGAGATCGTAGGTCGTGCCCTCGATCACGTGCGCCGGCACCGACGTCGCGTCCTGATGCCCCTTGTTCATCTCGAAGACGTGGTACGTCGGCGTCCGCACGAGCCCGCCCTCGTCGTCGGTGAGCAGCATCGCCTGCAGCACGTTGACGGTCTGCGCGATGTTCGCCATCACCAGCCGCTCCGCGTGCCGGTGGAACACATCGAAGTGCAGGCTCGCGACGAGCGCGTCGCGCATCGCGTTCTGCTGGTACAGGAACCCGGGATTGGTCCCCGGCTCCACATCCCACCAGGTGCCCCACTCGTCCAGCACGAGACCGATCTTGCGTTCCGGGTCGTAGGCGTCCATCAGCGCCGAGTGCGCGCGGACGACCCGCTCGACGTCCTGCGCCTTCGACAACGTCCGGTAGTAGTCGTCCAGGCTGAACTCGGTCGCGCTGCCCTTGTTCTCCCACGTCCCCGCGACCGTGTAGTAGTGGAACGAGATCGCCTGGTAGAGGTTCTTCGGGTCGCGTCCGCAGCCCAGGCAGCTGATCGACTTCAGCAACGCCTCGGTCCAGTTCAGGTCGTCGTCCGAGGCGCCGGCCGCGATCCGGTACAGCTTGTTGTCGCCGTGGTCCTTGAGGAACGTGGCGTACTGCCGCGCCAGATCGGCGTACGCCTCGGCCCGCAGGTTCCCGCCGCAGCCCCAGGCCTCGTTGCCGATCCCCCAGAACGGGACCTGCCACGGTTCGTCGCGCCCGTTGGCCTTGCGTTGCCGCACCATCGGGCTGTCGCCGTCGCGGGTCAGGTACTCGACCCACTCGCTCATCTCCCGCACGGTCCCGCTGCCGACGTTCCCGTTCACGTACGGCGCGGCGCCCAGCAGCTCGCACAACGCCATGAACTCGTGGGTGCCGAAGTGGTTGTTCTCCTCGACGTTGCCCCAGTGCGTGTTCACCATCGACGGCCGGTCCGCCTTGGGGCCGATCCCGTCCTTCCAGTGGTACTCGTCCGCGAAACACCCGCCCGGCCAGCGGAGGTTCGGGATGTCCAGCGCTCGCAACGCCTCGACGACGTCCAGCCGGATCCCGCCTTCGTTCGGGATCGGCGAGTCCTCGCCGACGTAGAACCCGCCGTAGATGCACCGCCCGAGATGCTCGGCGAAGTGGCCGTACAGGTGCCGGCTGATCGTCGGTCCCGGAACGTCGAGATCGATCGCGACCCGAGCGGTAGATGCCATGGTCAAGGAATTCTCCTCAGATAGTTTGGCGTAAGTCGAGTGCGACCGGTGCGTCCCGGTCGCAGACAAGTCGGTTGCCGGACGCCCGCAGTACGGCGACGTGCACGTCGGTGAGCCGGTCCGTTCGGTGGGTGAAGTAGAAGATCCACCCGACCGCGTTCCCGTCCGGGTCCCGGCAGGTCACCACGTCCGCGTGATGACCGTACGGGCGTTCGTCGAGGATGTGGCCGGCCGGCTCCCAGGTGGTCAGGTCGGTGGAGCGATGGACCGCCAGGCCACGCCATTCGTCGGTGATCATCCAGTAGAACCCATCGAGCCGGAACACGTTCGGGCCTTCGTGCGGCGCACCGTCGATCACCTGCACCGGCTCCGACCAGGACACGAGATCGGGCGAGTCCACCGACCAGGTCGTCGACCCGGCGGCCTCGTCCTTGTACCAGAGCCGCCACCCGCCACGGGGCAGCTCGAACGCGCACGCGTCGATCACCCGGTCCGACGACAGCGGCAGCACCCCGTCGTACTGCCATTCGACCAGGTCGGCCGACGAATGGTGCAGGATCGTCCGTGGGTGTCCCTCCCAGCGGTCGGGTACGCCGGGGATGTAGCTGGTGAACATGTGGTACCGATCGCCGGCCCGGACGATCTCCGGCGCCCAGAGCGTATTCCGTCCCGGATGTGGATCGAGGCCCGCGACGACGCCGTCGTACTGCCAGCTCCGGCCGCCGTCCAAGGAGCGCGCGACGCCGATGTCGGTGCCGTGGACCCAGGTGACTCCGCCGGCCGGTTCGTGCGCCCGGCGCTGGGTGTAGAACATCCACCACGATCCGTCCGGCCCGGCGATCAGCGCGGGATCGGTCGGCGCGAGGTGCACCGGGTCGGTGTAGAGCACTGTCATGACTTGACGCTCCCCGCCAGCAGGCCGCTGACGATGTGCCGTTGGGTGAGGACGAAGAAGACCACCATCGGTACCAGCACCAGCACACTCATTGTCATGAAGGCCGGCCAGTCGGTCGAGAACTCGCCCACGGACCGGTACACCTGCAACACCAGCGTGGACTTCTCGGGTGAGCTGAGGAACACGTTGGGGGTGATGAAGTCGTTCCAGATCCCCATCGTCTGGAAGATGCCGACCGTCACCAGGATCGGCCGGATCAGCGGCAGCACGATCCGCCAGTAGATCTGGAACGGCCCGGCGCCGTCGATCCGCGCTGCCTCGATGATCTCGAACGGCAGCCGGCTGATGTAGGCCTGGATCAGGAAGTAGCAGAAGATCGCCCCGCCGGAGTAGATCACCACCAGCCCGCGCAGCGTGTCCACCAGTTCCGCGCCGACCAGCATCCGGTACAGCGGGATCAGCGTCGACTGTCCCGGCACGATGAACCCGAGCAGCAGCAAGGCACCGAAGATCCGGTTGAACCGGCTCGCCCGCATGGCCATCGCGTACGCCGCGGTCGACCCGACGAACAGCTGGACCAGCAGCGCGGCGATCGTCACCACCAGCGTGTTCAGGAAACTCTGTCCGAGCGGCACCGTCTCGAAGATCCGCTGGTAGTTGTCCAGGAACAGCTGCTTCGGCAGCGCCAGTGGGGACGCGGTCATCTCCTGCTGCGTCTTCACCGTGTTGACCACGATGTAGTACAGCGGTACGCCGACCAGCGCGGCCAGCGCGATCATCACGACACTCGTGATCGGTGATCGGCGTTGTTTCACAGCACTCTCCGTTCGATCCGGCGGGACACCCACAGCTGGGCGACCGCGACCAGGGCCACCGCGAACGTGAAGAGCACGGCCAGCGCCGAGGCGAGGCCGTAGCGGCCCTGCGCGACCCCGCTGGTGATGATCGACTGCGTGATCGTGTACGTCGAGTACCCCGGGCCGCCCTTCGTCAACGTGAACGGCAGGTCGAACACCTTCAGCCCACCGGTCATCAGCAGGAAGTTGCTGATCACGATCGCCGGCGTGAGCAACGGCAACGTGATGTGGAAGAACTGCTGCCGCGCCGACGCGCCGTCGATCGTCGCCACCTCGTAGTAGTCGGCCGGAATCGACTGCAGGTACGCGAGGTACAGCATCGCGTGCCACCCGGCGCCGCCCCAGACCGCGACCACGATCACCGACAGCCGCGCCAGCGTCGCGTCCGACAGCCACGGGTACGGCCCGGCGTGGAACACGCTGTCCAGCACCGAGTTCAGCACACCGGAGCCGAGCGGGGACAGGATGTAGCCCCAGACCAGGCCGAGGATCGCGATACTCGGGATGGCCGGGAAGAAGAACACCGACCGGACGAAGTTCCGCGCGAAGAACTTCTTGTTCAGAACGACGGCCAGCGGGATCGCGCAGGCCGTGATGAGCACCGCCGTACCGATCGTGAACGCCAGCGTGAATCCGAGCCCGGCCAGCATCGACGGGTCGGTCAGCACCTTGTGGTAGTTGGACAGCCCAACGAATTTCACGTCGGCCGAGTAGCCGGTGAAGTCGGTGAAGCTCCAGTAGAACGTCTGGGTCAGCGGCACCACCAGGAGCACCACGAACACCAGGGCCACGGGCACCAGGAAGAGCTGGTTCGCGGACACCTCACGAACCCGTGCCCAGCCTGGGCGGTCGGGTCCGGATCGTGCGGTTCCGGCCGGGACCGGAGAGGTGGTCCCGGCCGGAGCGAGTTGGCGAGTCGTCACGACGTACTCGCGAGCTTGGTGTCGAGGGCGTTCGCGACCTGCTCGGGAGTCGCCTTGCCCTGGACCAGCAGCTGCAGTTGCGCGGTCGCCTCGACGTTGAGGATGTCCTCGGCGCGCTTCCAGGCGATCTGCGGCAGGTAGATGTTGCCGGCCCGGACGTCCTTCACGATCGGCTGCAGCGCCGGGTCGAGGGTCGGCTCGAAGTCCGTGGTGACGGTGATCGCACCGGTCGCCTTCTGGTACAGCGCCATCGCCTCCGGCGTGTCCAGGAACGCGAGGAACTTCTCCGCCGCCTCCGGGTTCTTCGCCTTCGCGTTGATCGCGTAACCGGGGCTGGCGGCACCGGCCAGGTACGCCGGGCGGCCCTCGATACCCGGGATCGGCGCCATCTCGAGCTGGAGCTTCGGCGCGGCCTTGCGGACCCCCGGGATGTCCCACGGTCCGGCGATCATCATCGCGACCTTGCCCTTGGCGAACTCGGTGCGCACCTGGTCACCGGTCAGGCCGACGACGGCCGGGGTCACCAGGCCCTCGGTCCACAGCCGCGACCACTGCTTCAGGGGCTCGACCCAGTAGTCCTTGAACTTCGCGCTGCCGTCGAAGATCTTGGTGTCCATCGCGTCGCCGTCCGCGGCACTCTGGGCGCCGAGGAACGCGGCCAGCGGGGTCGACATCCCCTGGACGGACTCCAGGTACGGCGTGACACCGGCGTCCTTCAGCTTGTGGCACAGGGCAAGGAACTCGTCCCACGTCTTCGGGATCCCGGTGGCACCGACCTTCGCCAGCAGGTCCTTGTTGTACAGGACTCCGGCGCCCCAGGATGCGACCGACAGGCCGTACACCGCACCGTCCGGACCGCCGTACGTGGTCTGGTTGAACTTCGGCACGTTCTTGAGGAACGGCTTGTCCTTCAGGTCGACGACATGCTTGCCGTTGATCAGGTTGGTCTTGTTCTCGGCGGCGATCGCGAACACGTCGGCCGCCGTACCGGACAGGATCCGGGACTGCAGCGTCGAGATGTACTCCGCGACCGGCGGTGCGTTGGAGAACTCGATCTTGATCCCGGGGTTCTCCTGCTGGAACTTGTCGATCACCGGTTTCATGGTGTCCTGACCGTCCCAGGAGAAGAACGTCAGCTTCCCGTCGCTCTTGCCGCCGCTGCCCGGCGTACCGCCACAGGCGGCCAGCGGGAGGGCGAGCGCGACGGCGGCCAGAGCGGCTACTGTGCGGCGCAGTCTCATCGCAGACTCCTTACGTAAGGTGGGGGACATGAAGCAGAAGGCCGGATCCGTGGTGACGATGGCCGATGTGGCGCGGTCCGCGGGGGTGTCCACGATGACCGTGTCGAACGTGATCAACGGGCGGCCGCGGGTCGGTGCCGCGACCAGAGAGCGGGTGCTGGCGACGATCAGCGAGCTGGGTTACCAGGTGAATCTGGCCGCCCGGCACCTCCGCGCCGGCCGGACCGGTGTGGTCGGTCTCGCCGTTCCGGAGCTGGAGCGCCCGTACTTCGCGCAGCTGGCCGGCCGCCTCGCCGACCGGTTCGAGGCGCACGGCCTGCGGATCGTGATGGAGCGCACCGGCGGCGGCCGGGAGGGGGAGCTGGACGCGGTCGCGTTCTCCCGGCTGCGGATGTACGACGGGTTGATCCTCAGCGTGGTCGACCTCGACCCGTCCGAGCTGAACCAGCTGCGCACCGACGCGCCGGTGGTGATGATCGGGGAGCGGGCGCTGCCGTCGCGCTTCGACCACGTGATGATGGACAACGTGGACGGTGCCCGCCAGGCGACCGCGTACCTGTTGGGCACCGGCGCGCGCCGGGTCGCCATGATCGGGGGTGACCCCACCGGTTCGGCGAACATGCCAGGGCTGCGTGCGGAGGGCTACGCGATCGCGCACGCCGAGGCTGCCGTACCGGTCGATCCGGCGCTGAACGTCCGCTCCAGCTTCGGACTCCAGGACGGGTACGACGCGATTCGGTCGCTGCTCGACCGCGGGATCGCGTTCGACGCGGTGTTCGCGCTCACGGACGTGGTGGCGATGGGCGTGTTGCGGGCCCTCGCCGACGCCGGGCTGCGGGTGCCCGACGACATCCAGGTGGTCGGCTTCGACGACATCGACGAGGCGGCGTACCTGGTTCCGTCGCTGACCTCGGTCAACCCCGGGCACGACGAGATGGCCGACCGGATCACGGAGCTGCTGACCGCGCAGATCACCGGCGGCCCGACCGGCGACCCGAAGGAGGTCGTCGTACCGGCCCAGGTGGTGGCGCGCGGCACGACGAAGCCACCCGCCTGAATCGCCCAGCTTGCCGCGCATGGCCGTAGGTATATCGATAAACCTTCGCCATGACAAGACCCTGCGCGCCACGGAAGGGGCGCGCAGGGTCGGGTGCGGTTCATCGCAGCAGGTCGGCCACCTTGGTCAGCTGCTCCTCGGACAGCGGGCCGAACTCCATTGCGCGGGCGTTCTCCTCGGCCTGTGTGACGGTCCGGAAGCCGGGGATCGGCACCGTCCTCGGGCTCCGCGCCCACAGCCAGCCCAGGGCACCCTGCGCGAGGGTCCGTCCGTCGCTCTGCAGGACGTCGCGGATCGCGGACACCTTCTCCCACCATTCCGGTGCCGGTACGCCGCCCTCGTCGAAATACCGCAGCCAGGACGGCGGCAGGGTGCGGATGTCCGCGCCGGTCGCCGGCTTGTTCGCGTCCCGGCGGCCGAGGATGCCCATGCCGAGTGGGGTCCGGTTGATGCTGGCCAGGTTCTCGCGCTCGCACAGCGCGAAGAACTCCGGCGCGTCGTGCAGAACGCTCGCCTCGTGCTGGACGGCGGCGCAGTGCTCGCCCTGCGCGAAGAGTTCGGCGCTGTGCACCGTGTCGGTGCTCCACGCGTAGCTGCGGATCAGCCCCTCGCGGACCAGTTCCTCGCAGGCCTCGCGCAACGGCAGCGCGATCTCGTCGGTGGTGTCGAAGTGCAGCTGGTAGAGATCCAGGTAGTCGGTGCCGAGCCGCTCGAGCGACGCCCGTACGGCCTTGTGGACGTACTCCGGCGTCGTGTCCTGGTGGTGCATGACCTGGGTCGACTCGTCGAAGGTATTGCCCCACTTGGTGGCGATCACCACCTGGTCGCGGATCCCGGTGAGTGCCTTGCCCAGCACGCGTTCGCTGTGACCGGCGCCGTACACGTCCGCGGTGTCGAAGAAGGTCACGCCGAGCTCGACCGCCCGGCGGATCGCCCGCACCGATTCCTCGTCGTCGACCACACCCCAGCCCAGCGGTTCGCCGGCCGGGTTGCTGAACGGGCCTCCGATCGCCCAGCACCCGAATCCGACCGGGCTGACCTCGATACCTGCTCGTCCCAACGTGCGCATCTCCATGCCGCCGAGCCAACCAGTCCGCGAGTGATCCGTCCAATGAATCTTCTGCGCGGAGTTGATGCATTCAATGCATGTAACGAAATTGAGGCCTTTACCTACCATTAACCGTTAGGTAACCTTCCTAACAATTCTGGCTCCGCGCCCCCGGAGGTATCTCATGAAACTGCGCCTGCTCGCGCTGGTGCTCCCCGCCGGCCTGCTCGCCGCGCTCGGCGGTTCCGCCGCCAACGCCCGGATGAGCGCCGACACCCTGCTGTCGCAGGGCAAACCGGTGATTGCCTCGAGCATCGAGGACGACACCCTGACGGCAGGTAAGGCGGTCGACGGCAGTACGTCGACCCGCTGGGCCAGCGCCGAGGGGTCCGATCCGCAGTGGATCCGCGTCGACCTCGGCCAGCCGGCCGCCGTCGGGCGGGTCAAACTGAACTGGGAAGCCGCGTACGCGAAGGTGTACCGGATCGAGGTCTCCGACGACGGCACCACCTTCAGTACGGTCAAAACGGTTGCGGACGGCAACGGTGCGACCGATGACCTGACCGGCCTGCAGGGTCATGGGCGGTACGTCCGGGTCGTCGGTACGCAGCGCGGCACGTCGTACGGCTACTCGTTGTGGGAGCTGCAGGTCTACGGTACGACCGACTCGAGCGGCGACACCCAGGCGCCGACGGTTCCGGCCGGTCTGAAGAGCACCGGCACCACCGCCACCTCGGTCGCGCTCAGCTGGACCGCCTCGACCGACAACATCGGCGTCAGCGGGTACGACGTACTGCGTGGCGGCACTGTGGTCGCTACGACGGCGGGTACGACGTACAACGACACCGGCCTGACCGCGAACACGGCGTACCAGTACTCGGTGCGAGCCCGCGACCTGGCCGGGAACGTGTCCGCTGCGAGCCAGCCGATCACCGTGACGACGCCGACCGGCGGGACCGGCGGGTTCGTCCTCGCGGCGGCCGGTGACATCGCGGACCGCTGTACGGCGTCCGACCCGGACTGCATCCATCCGAAGACCGCCCAGCTGGTCCAGGCGATGAATCCGACCGCGGTGATCACGATGGGCGACAACCAGTACGACGACGCGCACCTGTCGGACTTCCAGAACTACTACGCGAAGACGTGGGGGAAGTTCAAGAGCATCACCCACCCGATCCCGGGCAACCACGAGACGTACGACGACACGCCGTACAAGGGGTACCACGACTACTTCGGTGCAATCGCGACGCCGCAGGGCAAGAACTACTACAGCTGGAATCAGGGCAACTGGCACTTCGTCGCACTCGACTCGAACGACTTCGTGCAGGAAGAAGGGCTCCGTGAGCCGGCCCAGCTCACCTGGTTGAAGCAGGACCTCGCGAACAACACCAAGGGCTGTATCGCGGCGTACTACCACCACCCGCGGTTCAGCTCCGGCGACCACGGGGACAACCCGGACGCCGACTCGCTCTGGCAGACGCTGGTGTCGGCGAAGACCGACCTGGTGCTGAACGGGCACGACCACCACTACGAGCGCTTCGTGCCGCAGAACGCCGACGGTGACAAGGACGCGAACGGCCCGGTCCAGATCATCGGCGGGATGGGCGGGGCGCCGCTGTACCCGGTGCACGCCGCGCATCCGGCGACCGCGAAGATCATCTCGGACTTCGGCGTACTGAAGCTGTCGATGACCGACAACACCTTCGCCACACAGCTGATCGGGCTGGACGGCAAGGTCCTGGACAGCAGCCCGACGTACAGCTGCCACTGATGTACCTCGCATCCGTCGGCCCGCCGCGGACCTTGCTGCGACGGGTGCCCGGGAACGTTGTTGCTCTCGGCATCGTCAGCCTGGTGACCGATGTCTCGGCCGAGATGGTGACCGCTGTGCTGCCGCTGTACCTCGTGTTCGGGCTCGGGCTGAACCCGCTGCAGTTCGGTCTGCTCGACGGCCTGTACGCCGGAGCGACCGCCGTACTGCGGCTGGTCGGCGGACACGTGGCCGACCGCTGGCGACGGTTGAAGACCGTCGCCGGGGTCGGCTACGCGCTCTCGGCGATCTCGAAGCTGGGGTTCCTGGCCGCCGGTTCGACGGTGCCGGCGATCGGCGCGGTGCTCGCGATCGATCGCGCCGGCAAGGGGATTCGGACGGCGCCGCGTGACGCTCTCATCTCGTTGAGCAGTGATCCGGCCACGATGGGGCGCTCGTTCGGTGTCCATCGAGCACTGGACACGATCGGCGCCTTCCTCGGCCCACTGGTAGCCACGCTGGTCCTGTGGGCCAGCCTCAACGACTACAACTCAGTCTTCGTCACCAGCTTCGCCCTGGCCGCCTGCGGCGTCATCCTCCTCACCACCGTCGTCCAGAACCACACCCCCTCCTCGACCCTCGTCGTACGAGCGTCAGCGGTGGGGTTGTTGAAGGATTCGGGGTTTCGGAGGTGTTGTGTTTGGGCGGCGGGCTTGGGGTTGTTCACCATCACGGACTCGTTCGTCTACCTCGCCGTACAGCGCCGCTGGGATATCAGCACGAGCCTGTTTCCGCTGCTGCCGTTGGGGACTGCGGGCACGTTTCTGCTGCTCGCCATCCCGCTCGGTCGGCTCGGTGATCGGGTCGGCCGTTGGAAGGTGTTCATCGGTGGGCATCTCGCGCTCGTCGTCGCGCTCCTGGTTGTCTGCGGTCCGGTCGGCGCCTGGTGGCTGGTCCTCGCGCTCCACGGTGTCTTCTACGCAGCCACCGACGGCGTACTCCCAGCCGCCGTCGGCCCGCTCCTGCCCGAAGACCTCCGCGCGACCGGTCTCGCCGTACTGCAGACCGGCCAGGCGCTCGCCCGCATGGCCGCGGCCGTCACTGTCGGTCTGCTGTGGACCCTCTGGGACCTCCGCCCGGCGCTCCTCGCGTTCACCCTCGCTCTGCTCGCGGTCACGATCGCCGCCGCCGTCTTCAAACCCTTGGAGGTACGCCGATGACGCCCAAGCTCTTCTGCTCCGCGCTCGGGGTTCTCGCACTCCTCGGCGGCGCGATCACGTACGTCGCGCACGCACGCGAGGACGACGCGACCGAGAACGCCGTACCGGTTGTCACGGGGCAGCCGATGCGGTTCGACGGTCGGACGCTGTTCTTCCGCAACCTCGCCGAAGGACCGGACTCCGGCAAGCTGGCCGCCGTACCAGTGGCCGATCCAGGCGCTGCCCGGCGCGTGGGGGAGCTGCACTGCGACCGGTTCGCCGCGGCGCACGGTACGGCGATCTGCCTGCGGTTGAAGGCCGGCTCGCTCCCGGCGATGACGGAGATGATCGTCCTGGACGCGAAGCTCCGCGAACGCCACCGCAAGACGCTCCCCGGTACGCCGAGCCGCGCCCGGGTGTCGCCGGACGGGCGGTTCGTGAACTGGACGCTGTTCGTCACCGGCGACTCGTACGCCGCCACCGGCTTCTCGACCCGCACCGGGCTGTACGAGGTGGGCACCGGGCGGCTGGTGAAGACGATCGAGGAGCTCGCGGTGTTCGTCGACGGGAAGCGGTACTTCGCCTCGGACGTGAACTACTGGGGGATCACGTTCGCTGCCGACGGCAACCGTTTCTACGTGACGATGGCGAGCAAGGGGACGACGTACCTGATCGAGGCCGACTACCGCGCGTACCGCGGGACTGCGATCGCGAAGAACGTCGAATGCCCGTCACTCTCACCTGACGGTCGCCGAATCGCCTATAAACAAAAGGTTTCCACCGGAGTCTGGCGTCTCGCCGTCCTGGACCTGGCCACTCGTCAAGTCAGCCATCCGCCCGACTCCCGCCCGGTGGACGACCAACCGGTCTGGCAGGGCAACAACACCCTCCTCTACCCGCTCAGGAACTCGAGCAACACCCTCGACCTCTGGTCCGTCGGCTTGACCACGCCTGCGAAACTCCGCGTCCCCCAGGCCACCAGCCCGTCATTTGGCTAGCGCGCGGGCGGCCAGGGCTTGGTTCATGGCTTCGAACTGGGGCTTGATCGTCTTGTTGAGCATGGATCGGGTGAACGGGACGGCGGCGCCGCTGAACTTCTCCTCCTGGACGAGGCGGGTGCGGCCGTCCGGCAGGGCCGTCAGCCGGAAGGAGTGCTCGCCGTCGAAGAGGGCGCCGGGCGGGACCTTGCCGATCCAGCGGAGTTCGACGTTCGGCGTGACGGCGAGGAGCTTCGGGGTGAACTTGGTTTCGCTGCCCTTGGTGTCGCGGAGCACGTTCGTGATGGTGCCGCCGACGGTCAGCTCGCCGGTCGACGAGATGATGAACGGGTTCCACTCCGGGTAGGCCTCGCGGTCCGTGAGGACCTTCCAGACCTGCTCGGGGGAGGCGTCGATGTCGAGCTCGGTGTGCAGGACGAACGGGCGGGCGACCGTGTAGATCGTCCAGCCGGCGACCACGACGAGAACGGTGCCGAGGGCAACGAGGAACTTCTTCATGACTGCTCCGGTCCGAGAGTGCTGTGCACCAGCGCCCTCACGTAGGCGGGATCGATCGGCTCACCGGTGATCAGGAGCCGGTAGTACAGGGGCCCGACGAGCTGGTCGACGACGACCCGCGGATCGGCGTGATCGGGCAGGAGCCCATCGGTCTGTGCTTGTGCGATCACCGCGGTGACGGCGGCGTGCCGTTCGGCCCAGAGTGCGCGAACGCTCTCGCCGACGCGCGGCTCGCGGGCCGCCGCGGCGGTGAGGTCGGCGACCAGCGTGGTCGGGATCGCCTGCAGGGTCGCGGCGATCCCGGTGACGAGTGCGACGAGGTCGCTCCGCGGGTCGGTGCCCGGATCGAACGGTACGCCGCCGCGCAGGCCGGTGATCATCGCGATCACCAGCTCGGCCTTGCTCGGCCAGCGGCGGTAGATCGTGGTCTTCGCGACCCCGGCCCGTTCCGCGACCCGGTCGACCGACAACCCGTCGTACCCCCGGGCGCGCATCTCGGCCATCGCGGCCTCCAGCACGCGCCCTTCGACGCCGGCGTCCCGCGGCCGTCCTCGTCCCACCATCGCCTGCCTCTTTTCGCTACTGCGGTATCGAAAAGAACCGTAGCACTATTTCCGCAACTGGAGTAGCGGAAATAAACGCTGCCATGGATTGTCAGGGTTCGGTGTCACTGTTGCCCGAGTGACCTCACGACCCCGACTGCTGCTGCCCGCAGCCTTCATCACGTCCCTCGGCAACAACATCCAGCTCCTCGGTGCCGCGCTGCTGCTGGTTCGCGCGCAGGGCTCGATGCTCGACGTCGGCTGGCTCTTCATCGCCGTCGCCGTACCGCAGGCCGTCCTGTCGCCGTACTTCGGTCGCCTCGCGGACCGCTTCGACCGGCGCCGCCTGTGGATCATTTGCGACCTGGTGAGCGCGGCGGCTGCCCTCGCACTTCCGGTCGGCCTGGCGCTGGGCGTGTCCCATCAGCCGCTCGTGTACGCGACCAACTTCGCTCTCGCCGTCATCGCTGCCCAGTTCACGCCGGCCAGTGCCGCACTGATCCGCGAACGAGTCCCCACCGCGCAACTTCGCCGCTTCAACGCGCACTACGAGATCGCTCTCCAGTGCGGCATGCTCCTGTCCGCCGCCGTCGGTGGCATCGCGCTCCAGTATTTCGGTCCGAAGCCGCTCTTCACCTTCAATGCGCTCACGTTCGCGCTCTCCGCCGTACTGGTGTTCGCGGTCGGAACGAGGAGCCGCGTCGTCGAGTTGCCGCAGGAAACGACCCACGCCGCGCGACCCACCGCCGCGAGAGTGATCCCGCTGGCCTTGCTTTTCGGGCAGGGGCTCGTAGTCGTGACGGTCTTCAACGCCTTGCTTCCGGTGCTGTTGATCGGAGAGTGGCATCGCGGTCCGGCGGTCCTCGGTGTGGTCGACGCACTGGGCGGAGCGGGCTTCCTGCTCGCCGCGGCCGTCTACCGCCGATCCGCGGCACGCCTCGGCGACCTGAAGCTCGCGGTCGGCGGATTCCTTGTCTGTACGGCGTTGTTCGCGCTGCAGCCGCTGTTCGGCCTCCCGGTCCTGATGATGCTCGTACCGCTGGGCGCCTTCCTGTTCGGGCAGGCGCGGATCGCAACACGTTCGTTGCTGATGACCTCGGTGGACGAGTCGAGGGTCGGGCACGCGTTCGGGCTGGCCAACGGGTACGGTCTCGCCGCGACGATCGTCGTGATGCTGATCGCCTCGGTCGTCACCGGCCACTCCGACACCCGCTACGGCTTCGCGACCGTCGCCGCGATCAGCCTCCTCGCCGCCGGTCTCGCCGCCGCCTGGATCTCAACCATTTCGCGCCGCACCGCAGCTGACCGTCCGGCAGATGTAACAGCACTTATATAAGTGCTGTTATGATCGGCGGATGGAGGATCCCACCGAGCAGAGTTTGTGGCGGCCGTTGCACGAGTTGCTGGCGCGGCTGGACGCCGAGATCGGGCAGATCTACACCGATCGGGACGTCAAAGGGCTGAAGCCGACCTGGGTGCGGGAGCTGCTCCAGCTGCACCTCAAGGGGCCGATGACGATCACCGAGCTGGCCGACGCGATCGGACGGACGCACTCGGCGCTCAGCCAGAAGGTGGCCGCGATGCGCGCGGCCGGCCTGGTCCGGACCGTGCCGGGTGCGGACGCGCGGAGCAAGCAGGTCACGCTCACCGCCAAGTCCAAGAAACTCGTCGAACTGCTCGCCGCCGAATGGCGGGCGACCGAGGCCGCGATCGCCGAACTCGAGGCCGAACTGCCGTACCCGATGTCTCAGGTCGTCCGCGACGTCGAGGAAGCACTCGCTCGCAAGAGCTTCCACGACCGGATCGCGGAGAAGCTGCGGTGAAGCGCGCCTTCATCGACCTCGGGCCGTTGAAGGTCCTGACGTACCGGCGATTGTGGATCGGGCAGGTGCTGTCGGGGTTCGGCGGTCAGCTGACCTTCGTCGCGGTGATGTTCCAGGTCTGGGACCAGACCGCGAGCCCGGCCTGGACCGGCGCGGTCGGCCTGGCCCAAGCACTGCCGCTGATCGTGCTCGGCCTGTTCGCGGGCACGCTCGTCGACCGGCTCGAACGGCGCAAGATCTACCTGATCACCACGATCGGGCAGTTGCTGACCGCAACGGTGATGGCCAGCCAGCTCGTGACCGGCCGGGTCCCGGTGGGGGTCCTCCTGGCGCTGGTCGCCGTACAGTCGGCCTTCGGCGCGACCGCCGGACCGGTGGCGCGGACCGTGCTGCCGCAGTTGCTGTCGCGTGATCAGCTGGCCGCTGGGATCGCGCTCAACCGGATCGGCTTCCAGGGCGCGATGCTGCTCGGACCGGCGCTCGGTGGCGTGATCGTCGGCACCTGGGGCGTCGGCGTCTGCTACCTCGTCGACGCGCTCAGTTTCCTCGCCGCGCTGTACGGCGTACTCGGGCTGCCGCGGATGAAGATCGACGGGGTTGCGAAACCGGGGCTGCGCGGGGTCTGGGACGGGTTGACGTTCGTCGTCGCTACGCCGGTGATCCGTGGCGCGTTGATCACTGATCTGGCCGCGACCGTGCTGTCGATGCCGATCAGCTTGTTCCCGGTGATCAACGCCGAGCGGTTCGGGAACAATCCGCGGACACTCGGGTTGTTCCTGACCGCGATCGCTGTCGGCGGGGTCGCCGCGTCGTTGTTCTCCGGGTCGTTCACCCGGTTGCCGCGGCACGGGCTGGTGATGCTGTGCGGTTCGGCCGGGTGGGGGATCGCGCTGCTGCTGTTCGCGTTCTCGCCGGCCGCCTGGCTGGCGCTGGTGTGCCTCGCGTTCGCCGGCGCCGCGGATACCGTCGCGGTCGTCTCCCGCAGCACGATCGTCCAGCTGCACACCCCGCCCGAGCTGCTCGGCCGGGTCAGTGCTGCGGAGCAGATCGTCGGTCAGGCCGGTCCCGATCTCGGCAACCTCCGCGGTGGCGTCGTCGCACAGTTGACGTCGCCGGTCGCATCGCTCGCCTCGGGTGCGCTGCTGTGCGTCGCCGCCGTTGCTGCGGTCGCCGGCACGACGCCTGGGTTGCGGGCGGCCGAAAAGGTCAAGGCGGTTACAGACTGACGGTGCGGAAGCCGGCGTTGCCCATCGACGACTCCGGCGTGTTCGACGAGCGGGCGGCGTTGCGGTAGCGGTTGCAGTACGAGTCGTGGCAGAGGTACGAGCCGCCGCGCATCACCCGGGCCGCGCCGAGGGACGGGCCGGGCGGGTTCTCGGCGGGGGAGAACTTGTAGTAGCGCGGGCCGAACCAGTCCCCGCACCACTCCCAGACGTTGCCGACCATCTGCCACAGTCCGTACCCGTTCGGCTGGAAGGTGCGGACCGGGGCAGTGGTGAGGTAGCCGTCCTCCTCGGTGTTCGTCCGCGGGAACTCGCCCTGCCAGATGTTGCAGCGCCACTCGCCGTCGATCAGATCATTGCCCCACGGGTACCGCGCGCCTTCGAGACCTCCGCGGGCGGCGTACTCCCACTCGGCCTCGGTCGGCAGCCGTCTCCCCGCCCACTTGCTGTACGCGACCGCGTCGTGCCAGCTCACATGGACGACGGGATGGTCGTCGAGCCCGTCGAGGTCCGACCGCGAGCCTCCGGGGTGCCGCCAGTCTGCATGGCGCACACCGACCCACCACGGGGTACCGGACGCGGGTCCCATCACGTCGTCCGGTTCCGCGGCCAGGGCGAGATGGAACACCGCGGAGTACCCGAAGGTCTCGGCCTCGGTTCGGTAACCGGTCGCCTCGGCGAAGCGGGCGAAGTCGGCGTTCGTCACGCTGGTCGCGTCGATGCTGAACGGCGCGAGCTCGACCTGATGCACCGGCGTCTCGCCGTCGGCGGCGTTCTCGTCCCCGTTGCTGTTACCCATCGCGAACGAGCCGCCACTGAGCACGACCTGCTCGATCCGGTGCTCCCCGGGCCTGGCGGCAGGCACGGCCGGCCGGACCGTCAAGTCCAGCGGGACTCCGGTCCGGGCAGGCGCGCAGCAGGACTGATGCTCGTCGCTCATGCCCGTCAGCTTAATTGGCCGCTTCCGGCCCGAAGCCGGCCTATCCGAGGCGTGGCGGTCCTTGCTCGATGCGGCGCAGGACGGGGTCCAGGCGGTAGAAGTCGGTGCCGGTGATGAGCTGGCGTTCGTCCCACCAGGTGGCACCCGCTTCGGCGAGTGGTTCGACGAGGGCACGGGAGCGGGCCGGGTCGGCCGGGCTGATGCCGCCGACGATCACGTCGTACGGCGTACTTCCGTCTTCGCGCTGCGCATTGATGAACGTGACCAGATCACGCAGCTCGTCGACCGGCGGGGCCTCGCCGTGGTTCGCGGTCTTGAACAGCGGTACGGCGCCGTCCCAGCGCGCGGCCCGGCGCATCGGGGCCTTCCGCGGCCAGTAGCCGGCGATCCAGACCGGCGGCCGCGGTCGCTGGACCGTTGCCGGCAGCAACTCGACGTCATCGACGCGGTAGTGCTCGCCGGCGTGGTGCACCCGCTCACCGGACCAGTACGCCGTCAGCAGCTCGAGGCCCTCGTCCAGCTTCGCGGCGAGCACCTTCGGGTCGGTCTCGTCACCGAAACTGCCGAACTCGTCGTCGATCGGCCCACCGAGCCCGGCGCCGAAGATCACCCGGCCGCCGCTCAGGCCGTCGAGCGTGGCGACCTGCCGCGCGAGCTGCTCGGGCCGCCGCCGGGCGATCGGCGTCACCAGCGGACCGAGCTTGATCCGCGACGTCGCCAGCGCGGCGGCCGTCATCAACATCCACGGGTCGCCGAACGGCTGGCCGCGGCGCCGGTCCTTGCTGTGCACCACGTGATCCCAGAAGAACAGGCCGTCCCAGCCGGCGTCCTCGGCGGCCTTCGCGACCCGCACGACCGTGTGGGCGTCGGCGAAGTCGCCGAAGTTCGGGATGTTGATCGAGAAACGCATCGTCACTCACCCAGCCGTAGTTCGATGAACGGAATCGTGTCGCCCGGCAGCAGGTAGGTCTCCACCTCGACGAAGCCGTGCGCCTTCGCGAACCGTACGCCGTCCTCGTTGCTGCTGAGGATGTGCGTCTCGATCCCGTCACCGAGCTCCCGCGCGCGCCGCAAGCAGTGCTCGTAGATCGCCGTACCGAATCCGCGACGCCGGTACGCCGGGAGCACGCGAGCGATCACCACCGCGGCCGAGGTCTCCTCCTCTGCCGGTGGCCGGACCGTGGAACAGCCGACGAGCACGTCACCGTCGTACGCCACCTCGAGCACGTTCCGTGTGACCCGCTCGCGGATCTCCTCGACCGACAGCGCCGCCGTCGGGATGATTTCGTTGTGCACCAGCTGCCAGTCCAGCAGCGTCTGGTCGTCCTCGACCGGCACGATCCGCAGCTCACTCATCCCGCCACCCAACAGCCGGGCGCGGCCAGCGGTCAAACGGATTCGATCCCAGGGAAGTAGTAGCGTCCATGTCGTGCGGATTCTCTTCGTGGGTAACAGCTTCACCTCGCGGAACAACCTGCCTGGGCTGGTCAAGGGGTTGGCAGGGGCGCGTGGGATCGAGGTCGAGCACAAGCTGATCTCGGCCGGCGGTGCGTCGCTGCGGCAGCATTTCAACGCGGGCAAGGCGCTCGACGAGATTGCCGGCGGTGGATTCGACACTGTCGTACTGCAGGAGCAGAGCACGTTGCCGATCAAGAGTCCGGACCGGTTTCGGGAGAGCGCCCGTGACTTCGCCGAGGCGATCACCGCGGCCGGCGCGAGTACCGCGTTCTACCTGACCTGGGCGCGCCGGACCGCGCCGGAGACTCAGCAGGCGCTGACCCAGGCGTACGGCGGTGCCGCGGTGGAGCTCGGCGCGACGCTCGTACCGGTCGGGATGGTCTGGGAACGCTTCCTCAGCCAGTACGACGAACCCGCGCTGCACGACACCGACAACAGCCACCCGGCGCTCGCCGGCAGCTACCTCGCGGCCTGCGTGTTCCTCATCGCCCTGCTGAACGAGGACCCCGTCGGTATCGACGTACCGGTCAAAGGTCTTGACCCGGACACCGCCGCCTTCCTGCGCCAGTCTGCCTGGGACATCTGCACCGACATGGCGGCGTAAGGGTATTGGTTGGCTTTCTAACGGTGGTGAGCCATGGGTTGACCCGGCAAGACTGGCTCGTACTTCAGGGTCATCGAGGCAGGAGAAACCTATGGCGACGTTTGTGCTGGTGCCGGGTGGCTGGAAGGGGGCGTGGGCGTACGAGGCGGTGATTCCGTTGCTGGAGGCTGCTGGGCACAGCGTGCATGCGCTGACACTGACCGGTCTGCGGCCGCAGGACGACATCGCGACCGTTGCTACGGCAAACCTCGATACGCACGCCGACGACGTACTGCGGCACCTCGATCGAGCGCACCTCACCGGCGTGACGCTGGTCGGCCACAGCTACGGCGGGATGGTGATCTCTGCCGTCGCCGATCGTGCTGCCGGCCGGATCTCGCGGCTGGTGCATCTCGACGCGTACGTACCGCAGGACGGAGAGTCGTGCTGGTCGGCAACGAACGACTACTTCCGGGGGGTGTTCGAGGCCGGCGCGGCGAGCACCGGCTACTCGGTCCAGCCGCCAGGCACCAAGGATCCTCGCCGGCGTCCGCATCCTCTGGCTGCTTTCGTGCAGACGATCCGGCTCACAGGTGCGGCTGCCCAGGTCCCTCGGCGCGAGTTCGTCTACTGCTCCGGCTGGGAAGACCAGACGCCGTTCGCTCCACTCCGCGCCCGTCTGCAGGCCGATCCCGAATGGCAGGTTCACGACCTCCCGACCCGCCACGACGCAATGAACGAAGCTCCGGAGGCGGTCGCCGCACTACTCCTCGGCGAAGCCGCTACGGAGCGGTGATCTTCTACTTTGCGTCGTGGAAAACCAGCCCGAGGGTATGGCGCTGCCCCGAGCGGATCGCGGACACGCCATGCCGCACCGGCGCCGCCGACCAGCCACGCGCTGACTTGACCGGCCGATCCCGCGTCGTGAACACCAACCCATGCCCCTGCGGGATAGAAGTCGACGTACCCCGCGATTGTGCCCGCGGTCGCTGCTCGACCAGAAGGAATTCGCCGCCGGTGTGATCGACGCCAGGGTCGTTCAGATTGATCACGACCTGCAGCGGGAACACCTTGTCGCCGTAGAGATCGCGGTGCAAGGCGTTCCAGTCGCCCGCGCCGTACCGCAGCAGGATCGGCGTAGGCCGCGCCTGCCCGGCCCGGTGACACATGTCCAGCCATTCGTCGAGCGTGTCCGGCCACTCCGCCTCCCGCCCGAGCCGCGAGTACCACTCCCGCGCGATCGGCAGCAGCCGCGGATACAGCGCCTGCCGCAACGCCTCCACAGCCTCCGGGAACGGCCGATCGAAGTACCGGTACTGCCCCTCACCGAACCGATGCCGCGCCATGTCGATCGTCGCCCGAAACCGCTGTACGTCGTCGTACAGGCCGGCGATCCGCGCCGCCTCAGCCGGCGTCAGCAGCTGAGGCAGCAGCGCACAACCCAGATCATCAACCGAAGCCGCCACCGCATCCCAGTCCGCTCCGGCCACACGTCGCTCGTACTTGTTCATACCTATGGAACGGTCTGGCGCACCTTCGTGTGAGTCTGTTCCAGCACCGTGATCGGGGCGAGCATCGTCGCGTCGTCGAGGGGCCGCTCACCGGTCTCGAGCATGTCGAGGAACACCTTCAGCCCAGGTACGACGTACTCCG
The DNA here is from genome assembly GCF_004331375.1 of Kribbella speibonae. NCBI lineage: Bacteria > Bacillati > Actinomycetota > Actinomycetes > Propionibacteriales > Kribbellaceae > Kribbella > Kribbella speibonae. The sequence continues at coordinate 939,436 of NZ_SJKC01000003.1, forward strand.
AATCGAGCTGTACGTCGCGGCTCACCAGCCCAGTGCGCCCAACGAGCTCGGCGTGAAACGGCACCCGCCCGTCATCCGTCGGCTTCACCAACTGCAACGTGACCAGCACCCCACCGCACAGGTACCGCACGACGACGGTGGACCCGACACGCTCGGCCGTCACCGGCCCCGGCTCGCCAGGGGCCAACCGCTGCGCCAGATCGGCCGCGTGGATCCCATAGAAGAAGATCCCGCTGTACTCACTGTCCGGATCAGCAGGCCCCGTCACCGTCACCGCCTGCAGCTCACCGACCGACGCCGCGGCGAGCACATCCGCGTCCGCGACCCAGCGCACAGCGGAGTACGACGTCACTGGCGCACCACCCCGCCGTGACGCGTCCAGGATCGCCCGCGCATCCGCCGTACTCGCGGCCAACGGCTTGTCCACCCACACCGGGAGCCCGGCTTCCAGAAACGGTACGGCGTGCTCGCGGTGCAACGCGCCGTCCCGATTGGTGGCGATCAGCGCGTCGACGCTGCCGAGCAACTCGCCCGACGTCGGCACGATCTGGGTAATCCCACCGGCCGCGGCGAGTTTCCGGTTGCGGTCGTCGTCCGCTCCGACCAGCGCGACGATGCGCGCGGTATCAGCGACGGGATCGACGTTCAGATGCTCGACGATGTGGTCGGCGTGACTGTTCTCGGTGCCGACGAGCGCGACGCGCAATGGCATGGGTCAGTCCTCTTTCAGTTCGACCGGTTGCCCCGAACGGGCAGACTCGTACACAGCGAGCACCGTCGCCAACGATCGCCGCCCGGCCTCCAGCGTCACCGCCGGCGGACGGCCTTCGTGGACAGCGGCGATGAAGTCGCGGTACTGCGCGAGATGAGCGAGCTCCACCGGCCCCCACCCGTCCGGCCCTGCCAGCGCAGGTACCTCGGGTGCCGAAGCGTCCGCCGCGGCGAAGTACGCGAGCTGATCGTCGTCGAGGACCGCCGTCCCTTGATCGCCGTGGATCGTCAGCCGCACCGGACGGCCCGGGTACGCCGCCGTACTGGCGAGCATCAGTCCGATCGCCCCGCTCTCGAACACGATCGAGGCCCCGGCGAGGTCCTCGACCTCGATACCTTCGTGCGCGAGCCGCCCGGTCTGCGCGCTCACCTGGACCGGGCGACCGAGCATCCAGACCAGCAGGTCGAGCGCGTGGATGCCCTGGTTCATCAGCGCGCCGCCGCCGTCGATCGCGAGGGTGCCGCGCCAGTCGTCGCCGTCGTAGTACGACTGCGGGCGGAAGAACGCCGACTCGGCGATCCCGGACGTCACGCGTCCGAGGGCACCGGTGTCGATCGCGGCCCGGATCTGCGCGACCGGCGGCTGGAAGCGGCGCTGGCTGATCACCGAAACGGTCAGCCCGGTCTCGCGCTGCGCAGCGATCAACCGGTCGGCGGCGGCCAACGTGATGTCGACCGGCTTCTCGACGATCACGTGCTTACCGGCCCGCAGCGCCTCGATGGCGACGTCGGCGTGCAGTGCGCTCGGCAGGCAGATCCCGACGGCGTCGACCTCCTCCGCCGCGTACGCCTCGGCCGGTGTCGCGAAGGCCCGGCCGCCGTACTGCGCGACCAATTCGCCGGCGCGTTCGAGGTTCTGGTCGACAACACAGGCCAGCACGGCCTCGTCGCCGAGGGCTTCGATGAGGCGGGCGTGCACGGCGCCGATCGTGCCGGCACCGATGAGGGCGAAACGCATAGGACCTCTCTTCAGTCGGTCGTCCAGGAGATGGGTACGCCGCCGTTCTCGGCGGACCGTTGCGCGAGGAGTGCGAGCCGCGTGGCCAGCAGGCCGCGCGCGGTGGTGATGTCCGGTTCGTTGCCCGCAGCAAGCGCCTGCAGGACGAGCTCGGCCGGGCGATGACCGGCCGGCAGCGGTACGTCGTGCGGCGCCAGGTCGGTCGTGGTGAGAACGAGGCGGTTGCGCGCCCAGAGCAGTTCGGCGGTGCCATCTGTGCCGACGAGCTTCATCCGGTAGTCGCCGTGGACGGGTGAGCCGGCCGGGTTCATCCAGTCAACGCCCGCGGTGATGACCGCACCGGGTCCGCTCAGCGTCGCGACGCCGTACGACCCCTCAACCACGGCGCCGCTGACGGTCCCGCTGGTCAGTCCGGTGAAGAGCAGCGCGGCGTCGATGTCGTGCACAGCGAGGTCGTTCAGGAGCCCGCCGTACCGCGCGCGCTCGAAGAACCAGTCGGGACGCGTCGGCCGGTTGAGTTTGTGCGGGCCGGACGACGTCACGCCGTGGATCGTGCCGAGTTGCTCCGCGATGCCCAGGGCGGCGAGCGTGACGGGGTAGTACCGCTTCTCCAGCAGAAGGGTCACATGCCGGCCGGTGCGGTCCGCGGCCTCGGTGATCGCGTCGAGGTCCTCGAGCGTCGTGCACAGCGGTTTGTCGGCGATCACGTGGCAGCCGGCGTTCAGCGCGTCGACCACCACCTGTCCGCGGTCGCCGTAGATCCCGGCAACCATGGCGACGTCGGGCTCGACCTCGCGCAGCATCTGCTGGTGATCGGTGAACACCTTGGCGTCGTACGGCGCAGCCCAGCGCTCGGCGGTGTCGCGGGACGGGTCCGCGACCGCGACCAGCTCGTACTCGGCGACCTGATCGACCTCCGCGGTCGCATAGGCCACGTGCGGATGGGCGGCGCCGGCGATGGCGATGCGCGTCATGATCGTGATTCCAGCATGCAACCGGTTGCACGTCAACGCATCAGGGCGTCGACTTCGGCGCCGCCGCGGTCGTCGCCCGGGTCACCAGGTGGGTCGCGATCGTGACGCACTCGGTGCTCGGCTCGGTGTGAGGTTCGGTCGCCTCCAGCAGGTTGACCAGCAGTTTCGCGGCCGCCGTACCGGCCGGCGCGGCACCCGCCGAGACGCTGGTCAGGGCAGGCGTGGTGAGCGCGGCGAGGGTGTCGTCGCAGCCGACGAGACTGAAGTCCGTCGGCACCGAGATGCCGCGCACCTCGAGCCCGGCCAGCACGCCCTGAGACACCACGTCGTCGAACGCGATCGCCGCGGTCGCTCCCGATCGGACCACGGCCGACACCGAATCCCGCCCGGCCGCGTACGTCGGCCGTCCGACCTCGACGATCTCCACCGTCAGTCCCGCCTTGGCGGAGGTCTGCGTCAGCGTCTCCCGCCGCTGCTGGTCCGACCACGAGTCGCGCGGCCCGGCCAGGTACACGAGCCGCTGGTGACCGAGCTTCTTCAGCAGCAGCACCGCCTCGGTCATCCCGCCCGACGAGTCGATCAGCACCCGCGGAATCCCGTCCAGATCACGGTTGACCAGGACGACGGGCCGGGTCGCGGCCAGCTCCCGGATCAACGCCTCGGACAGTCGCGGCGAGGCGAGTACGAACCCCTCGACCTGCGCCGCCAGCCGGGCGATCAGCTTGGCCTCCCGCTCCGCGGACTCGTCGGAGTCCCCGAGGAACACCGCGAGGTCGGCGGCCTCCGCGGCGAGTTGGAGGCTCCGCACCAGCGGCGGGAAGAACGGGTTGGCGATGTCCGGTACGACGACCGCGATGTTGCCGAACCGTCCCGTCGACAGCGCCCGCGCCGCCTGGTTGCCGACGTACCCGAGCCGGGCCGCGACCGTGCGCACGCGCTCGACGGTCTCCTGGCTGAGCAGCTGCGGCCGGGTGAAGGCGCGCGACACCGTCGCCCGCGAAACCTGGGCGGCGGCCGCGACGTCGCCGATGGTGACCCCCGGCGCCCGGCCGGCACGTGATGCCATGCGCACACCATAAGGCTCGTGCAACCGGTTGCACACCCGTGGCGGGCAATGTCCAGGTCGTCACACTGTCTTCTTTGTGGCGGCGGAGCGAGTGACACTGATGTCAGGGGCGCCGGTCGACCCCGGTTGTGGGACCGGGCGATGGGCACTAGGTGAGCATGGTGGACGTCGAGCTGCGGTATCTGCGGATCTGGCGAGCAGCCGTGGGACTGCTGGCCATTCTGGGTGTCGTCACTGCGCTGGTGTTCGTGTCACCGGCGTCGAACCTGGCGGTCTTCCTGGTCGCCGCCTTCACCGCCGGAGCCATCTGCCTCAGCGCGGGACTCGGGCGCGACCTGCCGAACTCGGACCTGCTCAACATGGTTCCCCGCGGCGCAGTGCTCGGCGGACTGTGCGTGCTTTCGATCTGCGGGTACGCCGCCGCGATCGGCGCCCGTACCGTGACTCTGCTCCTGCTGGTGGTCGGCGTGTCTCCGCCGGTTGTCGGCTGGCTACGGTCCGGCCGCGCCGACCGGCCGGCGCGGACACTGCCGCGACGGCCGATCAGGTTGCCCAAGGCATCGAACCGCCGGCTGAACGCCGTGCACGCCGACGACGACCCGGAAGCGGACTGGCCGATGCCGAAGTACCTGGTCGCCGTGGTGCGGAGCCTAAGTGAGCTGAGCGACGAGGAGCTGTGCCTCGCCTGGCGACGCAGTTTCAGCCAGCTCGAGCGCGTGACCGGTCCCGATCGGAGACAGGCGATGGCCGACGTACGCCGTGCCTACCTCGACGAACTCGAACGCCGCCACCCCGACTCGTTCGCCGTCTGGCTGGCGTCGAACCCGCGCGCCGCCGGCAACCCGGCCCGTTTCTTCACGCACCGCGCCGATCATTAGGAAAACGCTGTACGCAGGTCCGCCGCGATGAGTTCGACCGCGTGACGCCCGGCGGACAGCGCGCCCGGAAAGTTCAGGAACGCGTGCATCGTGTCCTCGTACTCGACCAGTCGGGTCGGTACGCCGTCCTGCTCCAGGCGGCCCGCGTACGCGAGCGCGTCATCACGCAACGAGTCCCGCCCGGCCGCCAGCATCAGCGTCGGCGGAAGTCCCGCGAGCGAGTCGGCCCGCAGCGGTACGGCGGTTGCCGGTACGTCGTCCGCGGGGAAGTACCACTCGTGCCACTCGGCGTCCGGGTGCAGATCCAATGTCGGATAGCAAAGAACCTGACGGTCGGGGAGAGGGCCGCCGTCGTCCCGAGCGAGCAGACACGCCCCGGCCGCCAGCGCCGCGCCCGCACTCTGCCCACCCACCGCGATCTCCCCACCGAGATGCTCGCGGATCCATCGCAGCGTGTCGCGGACGTCCAGAAGCCCTGCTGGATAAGGGTTCTCCGGCGCGAGCCGATAGTTCAGCGAGACGACAGTGACGTTGCCGCCGGCGGCGATCCCGGAGGTCGCGTACTCGATGTCCCGCAGATGCCCGCCGATGAACGAACCGCCGTGCAGCCAGAGCAGAACCGGTCGAGGCGCTGACGACATGCGATAGATCCGCGCGTCGAGCGACCGCCCCGGCAGCTCGATCACGATGTCCTCGATCTCCGGCCGCGGATCACGCTCGCCCGCCAGCACCGGATCCGGCAGATCCTCCCGGTCCAGCAGCAACGCCTGGTACGGATCGAGGCCGGGGTAGCCGGGCTGATCGGCTAGCACCTTCAGCAGCGCGTCGGTCTCCGGGCCGTACTCCGGGCTGTCGACGAGCTCGGGCGTCATGCGCTCACCGGCTGCAGATGGCGCGCCGCGTGCGCGAACAGGATCCCGTCGGGCGTCGTCGCGACGTACTCCGCGAGCGCCCCGATCCCGCCGTCGAACCCGGCGCCCGTCGACGGGTCCGCCCAGGTCTCCTCGTCGTACCGCGCGATCTCGTCGACGAGGGCGTCGCCGACGGAGCGGAACCGGTGCAGCACCAGTTCGGACGGGATCCGCCGGCCCGCCTCGACGCCGCCGAGGTTGAGCGCGCGCCCGATGCCGGCGGTCTCCCAGCGCGGATCGAGACTCCAGTGCAGGCGCCCCGCCCGGGCGTCCCGCAGTACGGCGAGGGTGATCTCGTCCCACATCAGCACGTGCGCGACCAGGTCGTGCAACGAGTCGCAGAAGTCCCCGAGCGGTCCGGCGGTCACCTCGTACGGCGCCCGCAGTTCGTCCTCGCTCAGTCCCTCGATCCGGCTCAGCAACAGGTCCTGGTCCCGGCGGATCATCCCGGCGGCCTGCGCCGGTGTTGTAGTCGGTGTACGCATGCCGACAATCAACCAGCCCGGATGCCGCGGCCCCGGCCGATTGCGCGAACCTCTCAATCGACGGCGCGGTACGTCGCCATCTTCGCCCGCGCTCCACACGTGTTCATCGAGCACCAGCGCCGCCGCCCGGCGCGACTCGCGTCGACGTACAGCAGCGAGCAATCGTCCGCAGCGCACGTCCGGATCCGATCGCCGAGCGGACCGGTGAGCAGGTCGACCGCGTCCCGAGCCAAACCACTGAGCAGACCGAGCACATCAACCGCCGCACTCTCCGCGCGAAGCTCAGAGGTCAGCCGAGGCCCGGCCAATGGACGGCTGCTCCACCGATTGACCACCTCGAGGTCAGCGGAGTCCGTCGTCCCGGTGAAGAGCCGGTACATCGCCTCGCGCAACTCGACAGCCTGCCGATACGCACGCCCCGGAACCCCCGGTTCCTCCTGAACGAGGCCCGCTTCGCGGAACCATCGACCGAGATCCGCAGGTTCCGGGATCCGCTCGAACGGCGCCTGCTGCCGCTTGCCGAGCGTCGCGGTGAAGTCGACCGACGGTCGGCCGCCGACCCAAGTGAACATCTGCGTAGTCTATCATCGCTGTTACCACTTGAACCGGTAACCAGAGGAGCGGCTTGTGAGGATCGGGATCGTCGGCGCGGGCGGTGTGGGCGGGTACTTCGGTGCGCGGCTGGCCGCCGCCGGGCAGGACGTGGCATTCGTGGCGCGGGGTAAGCACCTGGAGGCGCTGCAGGCCGACGGGCTCGTCGTGCACAGCCCGGCAGGTGACCTGCGGTTGCCGGTGCGCGCGACCAGCGAGCCGGCCGAGATCGGCCCGGTGGACTACGTGCTGATTTGCGTGAAGACGTGGCAGCTCCCCGCGGCGATCGGCACAATCCGTCCGCTGGTGGGTCCGGACACCGCGATCGTCACCGTGCAGAACGGAGTCGAGGCCCCCGACCAGGTCGCCGAGGTCTACGGACGGGACGCCGTACTGCCCGGCGCCGCCGAGGTGATCGCGTACGTCGAGAGTCCCGGCGTCATCCGGCATCTCGGCAACGGGAAGCTCAACTTCGGCGAATGGGACAACGCGACCACGCCGCGGACCGGTCTGCTGCGGGACACGTTCGTGGCGGCGGGCCTCCAGGCGACCGTGCCGGAGGACATCTGGGCGGCGCTCTGGACGAAGTTCCTCTCGGTCGTCCCGGGTGGCGGTCTCGGTACGGCGACCGGCGCCGGGTACGGCGTACTCCGCACCCACCCCGCCACTCGCCGGCTGCTGACCGAAGCCATCACGGAGATCCGCGATATCGCACTGGCGCGAGGCATCCGGCTCGCCGAGGACGTCGTACCGCGGACCCTCGCCTGGATCGATCAGCTCCCGTCCGACGGCACGACCTCCCTGCAGCGCGACCTGATCGCCGGCCGCCCGTCAGAACTGGACGCCTGGACCGGCGCCGTCGTACGGCTCGGTGCCCAGTCGGGCGTCCCGACCCCCGTCAACACGTTCCTCTTCGAGCTGGCCGGCGCCCGCGCACTCATTCCAGACCGAGGTCAGTGAGGACCTCGATCACCGGGCGGTTCGGCGGGGCGGCGGCGACCAGGCCGCGGATGCAGCCGGTCATCACCATCCGGAAGTACGGCTCGGACGTGATCATCGGTAGTTCCTGGTGCGCCGCGCTCAGTACGTCGTCCGCGGCGAGGAGTGCGTAGACCTTCTCGAGTTCGCGCTGGTGCGGGCCTTCGAAGTACGGGCGATGCCGTTCCTCGGCCGCGGTCAGGTTGATCGCGAGCGACGCGACGGTGCCGGACATCAGCACCGCGCCGGCCGCGCTGTAGCCGCGCCGGCTGAGCGCCTCGACGGCCTCCCGCTGCAGCCGTACGCCGGCCTCGCCGCGCGGAAACAGCCCCTGCAGGTACGCCGCGAGGCCCGGGTGCTCGAGTACGAACGTGTGCAGCTGCCGCGCGAACGACAACAGGTGCGCCTCGACGTCCTCGTCCGGGTCGTCGACGATGTGCAGCTCCCGCAGTACCGCCTCACCGACCAGCGCCTCGAGCCCGAGCTTGCCGTCGACGTGCCGGTACAGCGCGGTCGGGGTGACGCCGAGCGCGGTCGCGACCCCGTTCACGGTCAGGTTGGTCAGGCCGAGCCGCAGACCCTCCCGTTCGATGTCCGCGATGGTGATCTGCGCCTGGCGGCCGCCGGTCTTCCGGCGGGGCGGATTCGCTGTCACAACCCTCCTCCCTGGGGACTGACCCCAAAGTTATGCTACTAACTTAGATCGACACCGTCACCGACGGTGATCTTTCTGTCCCTCACTCTTCAGGAGAATATGGTGAGCGCACCTCGCCCCACCCGGCGCACGATGCTGAAGGCCGCCGGCGGGCTGACCGTCGCCGCCGGCCTCGGCGCCGGCACCATTCTGGCCACCTCCCTCGCCGCCAGCGCGGCGGACGACGGATTCGGCCTGCACATCACCGAGCGGAACGAAGACGATCCGCGGATGTGGTACTACCGCTTCCGGACCGACGCGATCGGCTGGGCCCCGGCCGTCAACGTCCTGCTGCCGAGTGACTATCACACCAGCGGGCGCACCTACCCGGTGCTGTACCTGCTGCACGGCGGCAACCAGGACTTCATCGCGTTCGACCGCCTCGGCATCCGCGACTGGACCGCGGGCAAGCCGATGATCGTGGTGATGCCCGACGGCGGCAAGGCCGGCTGGTACTCCAACCCGGTTAGCTCCAACACCGGTCCGCGCAACTGGGAGAGCTTCCACATCAACCAGCTGATTCCGTGGGTCGACGCCAACTTCCGGACGCACGCCGAGTTCGCCGGCCGTGCCGTCGCGGGTTTCTCGATGGGTGGCTTCGGCGCGCTCAAGTACACCGCGAAGTACTACGGCCACTTCGCCTCCGTCAGCTCGCACTCCGGCCCGGCGAGCGTACGCCGTGACGCTGGCCTGGTCGTGCACTGGGCGAACGTGTCCTCCGCGGCCGTCGACCTGGCCGGCGGCACGATCTACGGCGCCCCGGCGTGGGACGAGGCACGCGTCACCGCCGACAACCCGATGCAGAACCTCGAGCGCTACCGCGGCAAGCGCATCTTCCTGGTCGCCGGCACCAGCCCGAGCCCCGACCCGTTCGACTACGCCAACGAGACCCAGGTCCTGGCCGGCCACCGCGAGTTCAAGGCCGCCCTCGACCGGGCCAACATCCCCTTCACCGCCTACGAAGACGAAGGCGGCCACATGGTCCGCCCCAACCGCATGATCGAAGACCTGGAAGGCATCATCGCCCACCTGAAGAAGGCCTGACCAAGCCCCACCCGGATCCCCGCCGTTGGTGGGTTGACCCATCAGATGCAGGGTTTGCGTCCGAGATCCCGTGCGCAAACCCTGCATCTCGGACGTCAACCCACGAGAGGGCGGCGTCCGCGTCAGTCCTCGGCGAGACGCTGGAGGAGTACGGCGAGCGTCTGCTGCTCGTCGGCGCTGAGCCGCGCCAACTGGCTGGCCATCACGTCCCGGCGCTTCTCGCGGAGGGTGCTGAGGATCTTCAGGCCGTCGGGCGTGAGATAGACGAGGGTGGCGCGGCGGTCATATGGGTCCGGCTGCCGCGCGACCAGTCCGGCCGCCTCCAGATCGTCCACAACCGATGTCGCCGACCGCGGAACGATGTCCAGTAGTGCTGCCAGTTCGCTCAGTCGAAGCAGCCGGTCCGCACGATGGAGCGTCCGCAGTACCCGGAACTGCCCGTGCGTGACGCTCTCGCCGAACCCCTCCCGCGACGCCCGCCGCTGACGCCGAACGATCCCGTCCAGCAGGCCGGCGATCTGCTCTGCAGCATCCTCGGGATCAGGCATGCCCAGAGCCTAATGGGAGTTCTCGCGCCCGCGGGGAACAAACCAGCACATTGTGAGGTTAGCTCATAGTGAGTTAACCTCAATATGAGCTGATCCCTGAGTTGGTCCCTGAGCTGGAAGGAGCTGCATGTCGCAGATTTCCGGGCTTCCGGGTGGGGGAGGGGGCGGCGGGCGTGCGATGCGGTCGCTGTTGAAGGACTCCTCCGTCCGGCATCACAAGTTGTCGGCGGGCACGCTCCGCCGGATCCTCGGGTTCGCCCGTCCGTACCGCGGTCACCTGGCCGCCTTCCTCGTCTTCGTCGCGCTCGACGCCGCCACCGGCGCGGTCACCCCGCTGCTGTTCAAGGCGATCATCGACCGCGGCATCGTGCCGGGCCATGCCCAAGTGGTCGTCTGGCTCGCCTTCGTCGTCGCACTGCTTGCCGTCGCGAACAGCGCCATCACCCTCGTCGAACGCTGGTTCTCCTCGCGGATCGGCGAAGGTCTCGTCTACGACCTCCGCACCGCCGTGTTCGACCACGTGCAGCAACTCCCGGTCGCGTTCTTCAGCCGGACGCAGACCGGCGCGCTCATCCAGCGCCTGAACGGCGACGTACTCGGTGCCCAGCAGGCGTTCACGTCTACGCTCTCGAACGTGGTCAGCAACCTGCTCAGCGTCACACTGGTCCTCGCCGCCATGTTCGTGATGTCGTGGCAGATCACCCTGCTCGCACTCGTCGTTCTCCCGCTGTTCGTGATTCCGGCCCGGCTGCTCGCCGGAAAGTTGCGTACGGCAACAGCGGAGACGTACAAGCTGAACGCCACCATGGCGCAGACGATGACCGAGCGCTTCAACGTCGCCGGGGCGGTGCTCGCGAAGGTGTTCGGCCGCACCGAGGACGCGTCCCGCGACTTCGCCGGCAAGGCCGCCCGCGTTCGTGACATTGGCGTCACCACCTCGATGTACGCCGGTGTCTTCCGCGTCTCGCTCACACTCGTTGCAGCGTTGGCGGTCGCGCTCGTGTACGGCGTCGGCGGGGTCTTCGCGGTCGAAGGGATGCTCGGGATCGGTACGGTCGTCGCGCTGACGGCGTACCTGAACCGCCTGTACGGGCCGTTGACGGCGCTCTCGAACATGCAGGTCGACATCATGACCACGCTGGTCAGCTTCGAGCGGGTGCTCGAGGTGCTCGACCTTCCGCCGATGGTTGCCGACCGCAAGGACGCGAAGACGCTGCCGCCGGACGCGGAGCCGTCGATCGAGTTCGACCACGTGTCGTTCCACTACCCGTCGGCCAAGGAGGTGTCGCTCGCCTCGCTCGAGTCGGTCGCGACGCTGTCGGCCGAGACCGGGGAAGAGGTCCTCGAGGACGTCACGTTCACCGTCGAACCCGGCCAGATGGTCGCCGTCGTCGGCCCGTCGGGCGCCGGCAAGTCCACGCTGTCCTCACTCGTCTCCCGGATGTACGACGCCACGGGCGGCGCGGTCCTGGTCGGCGGTCACGACGTCCGCGAAGTCACCCAGGCCTCGCTCCGTGCGGTGATCGGCGTGGTCACGCAGGACTCGCACATGTACCACGACACGATCCGCGCCAACCTGCAGCTGGCCCGCCCGGACGCGACCGACGCCGAACTCCACCAGGCCCTCGAGGCGGCGCAGATCGCGACGCTGGTCGGCAGCCTGCCGGACGGTCTCGACACCGTGGTCGGGGATCGCGGCTACCGGTTGTCGGGTGGCGAACGTCAGCGCCTCGCGATCGCGCGGCTGCTGCTCAAGTCCCCGTCGATCGTGATCCTCGACGAGGCGACCGCGCACCTGGACTCCGAGTCCGAGGCCGCCGTCCAGACCGCGCTCGCGAACGCGCTGGTCGGCCGTACGTCGCTCGTCATCGCCCACCGCCTCTCCACGATCCGCAACGCCGACGTCATCCTCGTCCTCGACGAAGGCCGTATCCAGCAACGCGGCACCCACGACGAACTGCTGGCCCAGGGCGGCCTGTACGCCGACCTCTACGCCACCCAGTTCGCCGAAGCCGCCTGATCACCAGCCGGACCTCCGGTCGCGCGGTGGCGGGCGGTCGGGGGAGGATCGCGCTATGAGAGATCGGATGACTGCGGCCGCCACCGAGCTGACGTACGACGCTCCCGCGGCGGACTGGCTGGCGGCGTTCCCCCTCGGCAACGGCCGGATCGGCGCGATGTGGTTCGGCGGCACCCCGCAGGACCGGATCGCCCTGAACGACGAAACCTGCTGGTCCGGCAGCCCCGAGACAACCCGCCGCCTCGCAACCCCAACCGGTGATCGGTTTGGAGCGGGGGCGGTTGAGCGCGTGCGGGCCGCGCTGGCAGCGGGGGACGTGCGCGCGGCCGAGGAGCTTTCGGGTGGATTTCACAGCGGTCACTCGCAGGCGTATCTCCCGCTGGGCGATCTGCTCCTGGACTTCGCGTCCACAGGTACGAACTACCGCCGCCGGCTCGACCTGGACACCGCAGTCGCCCGCGTCGAGTACGAAGTGGGCGACGTCGAGATCTGGCAAGAGGTCTTCGTCAGCGCGCCGGCACAGGCATTGGTCCTACGTCTAGGCGCCTCGCAGCCACTCACGATGACGCTCACCCTCACCTCGCAGCTCCGCGCGACCACGCAGTCCCTCGGCGACAACGGCCTAGCACTGCTAGCAACCTGCCCGTCGTCCGTCGCCCCGCCCCACGGGAACGCCACCGAGCCGATCCAGTACTCCGACGGCGACGACCGAGGGATGAACGCAGCCGTCGTACTGCGCGCACACACCGACGGCACGCTGACGCCCACAGACGACCAACTGACCGTCAGCAACACCACAGAACTCCTGGTAGTCCTCACCACCGCCACCGGCTACGAAGACCCCCACACCGCCCCGACTCGCACACAAGACGACTGCTTCCAGGCAGCGGACACCACAGCCCGCACCGCACTCGCCCAAGGTGCCGAGGTGCTTCTGCAGGAGCATGTCCGCGACTACCAAGAGCTGTTCCGACGGTCGGTGTTCGTACTTCCCTCGGCGATCGACCTCACGACCGACCGTCGGCTCGTGGAAGCGGGAGACGACCCCGGCTTGGCCGCGCTGATCTACAACTTCGGCCGGTACCTGATGATCTCCAGCTCCCGCCCAGGCGGACTGCCGACCAACCTCCAAGGCATCTGGAACGACAAGCTGCAGCCCCCGTGGAGCAGCAACTACACAGTCAACATCAACACCGAGATGAACTACTGGCCCGCCGAGACCACATCCCTCTCCGAGTGCCACCAACCCCTCCTCGACTACGTCAAACACCTAGCCGTAGCGGGTCGCCGTACCGCGGAACACTTGTACGGCGCGAAGGGCTGGACCGCCCATCACAACGCCGATGCCTGGTGCTGGACCGCGCCCGTCGACGGCAATCCGAAGTGGTCGAACTGGCCGATGGCCGGCGTCTGGCTGTGCCGTCACCTCTGGGATCACTACGCGTTCACCGGCGACCGCGAGTACCTGAAGGATGTCTGGCCGACTCTCCGAGGCGCCGCCGAGTTCGCCCGGGACTGGCTGATCGAACTCCCGGACGGCACCCTCGGCACCGCCCCCTCCACCTCACCGGAGAACGAGTACGTCGCCGCAGACGGCAAGCCCGCCTCGGTCACGATCTCGTCGACGATGGATCTGTCCCTCATCGCGGACCTCTTCGACCGCTGTGCCCAGGTCGCCGCGGAACTCGACCTCACCGACCCCCTGATCGACGACCTGACCGCGGCTCGCAAGCGGATCCCCGACCCGAAGATCGGTGGCCAAGGGCAACTACAGGAGTGGTTGGCCGACCTGCCCGAGGCCGAGCCGCAGCACCGCCACACGTCCCACCTGATCGGCCTGCACCCCGGCGACCAGATCACCCCGGACGGTACGCCGGAACTCGCCGCGGCCGCCGCGCGCACTCTGGAGCTGCGCGGCGACAAGAGCACCGGCTGGTCGCTGGCCTGGCGGATCTCGTTGTGGGCAAGGCTTCGCGACGGCGCCGCTGCCCACCGCCTGGTCCGCGAGCTGCTCACCCCGGCCGCCGACTCCGGCACCGACTACGTGGGCGACGGCTCCGGCCTGTACCCGAACCTGTTCTGCGCGCACCCGCCGTTCCAGATCGACGGCAACTTCGGTGCGACCGCCGGAATCGCGGAGATGTTGCTGCAGAGCCACACCGACGAGCTCGAGATCTTCCCCGCGCTCCCGGACGCGTGGCCGGAGGGCTCGGTCACCGGTCTCCGGGCCCGCGGCGGCGTCCGCGTCGACCTCACCTGGTCCCCGGACGCCGCGAACGCCGTACTCACGGCCGACCGCGACACCGCCGTCGTACTCCGGCATCGGCAGAAGCGCGAGGAGGTGTCTCTCGCCGCCGGCGTTCCACACACCTGGACAATTGCCGGATGAGCTTCGTCATCGGCGTCGACATCGGTACCGGCAGTACGAAGGCTGTGCTGTGCACTCTCGACGGGGAGGTCGTGGCGGTGGCGCGCCGCGACCACGCCCCGAGCCTGCCGCAGCCGGGGTGGGCCGAGATGGATCCCGAACGCGACTGGTGGGGCGACGTCGTCGACGTGCTCGCCGAGCTGGACTCCACGGACGTCGTAGCCGTCTGTGTCTCCGGCCTCGGTCCGTGCGTCGTCCAGACCGACGACGACCTGCGCCCACGGCGCGCGGCGATCCTGTACGGCGTCGACACCCGATCGACCCGCGAGATCGCCGAGATCACCGCCCAGCTCGGCGCGGACGCGATCCTCGAACGCTGCGGCAAAGACCTGTCCAGCCAGGCGATCGGGCCGAAGCTGGCCTGGTTGCGGCGGGCGGCCGGCGACGCGTGGCGGCCTCAGGACCGCTGGTTCAGCGCGCATACGTACGTCGTCGCGCAGCTCACCGGTGAATGGGTTCTCGATCACCACACCGCCAGCCAGTGCGACCCGTTCTACGACATCCATCGGCAGGACTGGGCGACAGACTGGGTGGAGGCGGTCCTGCCGGGTCTCGCCCTGCCCCGCCTGGTCTGGCCGTCCGAACAGGTCGGCGTCGTACGTCGGGACGCCGCAGCACTGACCGGTCTGGCCGAAGGTACGCCGGTCGTCGCGGGGACCGTCGACGCGTGGGCCGAGGCGTTCAGCGTCGGCGTACGGCGTCCTGGCGATCTGATGCTGATGTACGGCTCGACGATGTTCTTCGTCCAGGTCCTGTCCGCGCCGACGAGCGTGCGAGGCCTGTGGACGACGTCCGGCGTCGAGCACGGATCGCACACGCTCGCTGCCGGTATGGCGACGTCGGGAACCGTTACCACCTGGCTGCAGGAGCTCACCGGCGGTGCACCGTTCGAGACCCTGCTCGCGGAGGCCGCTGCCGTTCCCGCGGGCAGCGAGGGACTCGTCCTGCTGCCGTACTTCAGTGGCGAACGAACCCCGATCTACGACCCGCTGGCCCGTGGCGTGATCGCCGGCCTCACCCTCCGGCACGGCCGCGGTCACCTGCTGCGCGCGGCGTACGAAGGGATCGCCTGCGGCGTTCGCCAGATCCTCGACCTCTTCGACAGCGTCGGCACCGCGGGCGCCGCGGGACGGATCGTTGCGGTCGGCGGTGGCACGCAGGGTGGGCTGTGGACCCAGATCGTCAGCGACGTCGCGGGCGTACGGCAAACGGTTCCCCAGCAGACGATCGGAGCGTCGTACGGCGATGCGCTGCTGGCCGCGATCGGGATCGGGGCGGTCCCACCGGACACCGATTGGACCAGGCCGGACCACGTCGTCGTGCCCGATCCGGCGACCCGGTCGACGTACTCGGGCTTGCTGCAGACGTTCACGGAGCTGTACCCGGCGACGCGGGAGCAGATCCACCGCCTGGCGCAGACCGCTCGCTAGGACACGTCGCGGACGTGCAGCACAGTTCCACTGGGGAGATCGCGGTCGAGCAGCGACCAGATCGTCCGCGCCACGGTTTCCGGCTTGGCGAGGTGGCCGAGGGCCTGCATCTCACGGAAGCGGCCCGATATCGGGACTTCATCGAGGCTGGCCGCTCGTAGTTCGGCCTGCATGTCGGTGTCGACCGAGCCTGGCGACACGGAGATCACCCGGCAGCCGGGACTTCGGCGCTGCTGCTCCAAGCCCACCGTGCGCACCCACTGGTCGATCGCTGCCTTGCCTGCGCCGTAACTGGATTCGCCTTCGTGCGGGCGGCTCGCCGCGCCGGACGACAGCATGATCAGGTGCTGCTCGCAGTCCCGTCCGGACACCGCGCTCAGGAACGACTGCCCGAGCACCTGCGCTGCCGCCGAGTTCAGCAGCACGTTGCGGGTGTACTGCTCGGTGTCGACGTGATCCGCCGAGCCGAGCGGCGTCAGCGTTCCGGCGTTGTGGATGAACACCACGAGCTCCGGGTCGCCGGCCTCGATCCGTTGCCGGAAGTCCTTGTCCACCACGGGCCACGACTCAGGATCTGCCAGATCCACCGCGACGTGGTGCGCGCCCGGCGTACCGCCGCGACGCGAGATGTCAATCAGTTCCGCGCTCTCGAACGGGATCGTCGCCGCCAGCGCAGCCCCCAGCCCCGCCGACGCACCAGAGATCCAGACCAGAATCCGCCGCAACGGCGTCATCGGCTGTCCGTCCCCGAGCGCAGGCAAAAATCCAGCATCATGCAGTTCCCCCCTGCAGACCCAACCCACCCCTAGGAGCAGAGACTACGTCGTGGAGCCCATAAGGCGAACCCCCGTGGGCTTTTCTGACCATCAGCAACCACGCGGTCGCCGCCAGCACGCAGACGACCGGTGAGCAGGCATTCAGCGGACTCACAGGAACCTCGTTGCCCACAGCATCAACCAGTTGGTCAAGCGTTCGCTCTGCTGGTCGGGCACGACGCGGCCGATTTGATGGGTCAGCCGGTCACATCGGGGGTTCCTGACCCGTTCTCAGGGTGTGGAACCCCGCAATTCGCTGGCTGGCCCACCAAATGCGCTGGCTGACCCACCAAATGTGGGGCGGGCGACGGGTGTCAGGACTGGTTGTCCGGGATGTCGTCGTTCTGGCCGTCCAGGTTGTCCAGCTGGTCCTTGGCCATGTCCGTGCCCTGGTCGATCTTGTCGCCGTACTTGCCGCCGGTCTTCTCGTCGGCGAACTCGCCGGCCTTGTCCAGGCCCTCGCTGACCTTGTCACCGTGCTCGTCGACCAGGTCGCCGGCCTTGTCCTTCATGCTGTCGAACATACCCATCGTGGTTTCCCCGTTCTCTCGATGGTTGCCTTCCGCTACGAGCCGTCAGTACCCGATCGGTCCGATTCCACACACCCGGGCGCCGCAACCTGGTGGTGATCCCGCCGAAACCTGCGGAGTAGTTGAAGATGACATAAAAGGCTGACAGGTTGCCGCCACGACCGGGAGGGGACTCGTGAGTCTCAGTCAGCCCACCGATGCCGAGCTGGACGTGATGATCAGGGCGCGTCTGGCTTCCATCGGAATCGATCTCGACCAGTTGCCGGCCGGCAGCGCACCGGATCCGGACACCGGGAGCCCGGGCCGCGACTCGGTGCTCGCCAGTCTGCGCAGCTTCATGCGTACGACGGTGTTGCCGTTGAGCTCGTACACGTTCGCCGCGGACGCCCGGCTCGCCCAGCAGGCCGCGCCGCCGAAACTGTACCCGTCCATCGACGTCGTCCGGGAGGCCTGATGGGCGAGCCACAGGACACCCAGGTCGATCGGCGATCGTTCCTCCACCGCGCGAGCGCGCTGGCCGCCGCCACCGCGGTCGGCTCGGTCGCGCTACCGGCCGTAGCGCACGCCGCCCCCGCGTCCACCGGGTCCAGCGGTACGGCGGCATTGGTCGACGTACCGGCGAGATCGGTCGACGTCAGCGAGCTGACCATCGCCGAGGCGGCTACGTTGATCCGCAAGGGCAAGCTGAAGCCCGAACAGCTGGTGGAGGCTCATCTCGCGCGGATCAGCGCGTTCGACTCGGCGTACCAGGCGTTCAACCTGGTCCTCGCCGACGAGGCGCTCCAACGAGCCCGCGCGCTCGGCCGGACCCGCGGCGGTGCGCTGCACGGCATCCCGCTGGCGATCAAGGACAACTACTACACGCGCGGTGTGACCACGACCGCGAACTCGTACCTGTTCGCCGACTTCGTGCCGCCGTACGACGCGACCGCAGTACGACGGCTGACCGCGGCCGGCGGGATCGTTCTCGGCAAGACCCAGATGGGGCCGTTGGCAACTACTCGCGCGACCACGCCGGACGGCCGGATCACCACCGTGAACGCGTGGACGCCGAACGATCCGGCCACGGACCCCGGCGGATCGTCGTCCGGATCGGCGACCGCGGTCGCGGCGAGGCTCGCGACCTCGGCGGTCGGGACCCAGACCGGCGGATCGATCACCGCGCCGTCGAACGCCCAGAACCTGACCGGCCTGAAGCCCACCATGGGCCGCGTGTCCCTGCACGGCATCGTGCCGCTGAGCTACACCCGCGACCACCCGGGCCCGCTGGCGCGGGACGCGATGGATGCCGCGATCATGCTGACGGCGATGGCGGGCGAGGACCCGGAAGACCCAAGAACACAAGGGCTTCCGCCGGTGCCGGACCTCGTGAAGGCGGCAACGCCGCTGCGACCGGGACGGGCCCGCTGGCGGACCCGGATCGGCGTGATCCCCGGATTCACCAGCGGTACGTCGGAGACAGCGGCGGCCCGTACGACGGCCCTCGACGTCCTCGCGGGGATCGAGGGCTTGTCGGTCGTCGACGTGACCATGCCGGACGAGTGGGACCTGCTCACGAACGCGGCCTTCAACAACGTCCGGCTGCCGGAGCGGAGCGAGCCGTTCCTCCCGATGCTGCGGTCGGACCTCCGCGGTTTCGGGGTGTCCGTGGTCGGGTGGTTGCAGGGCGCGCTGCTCGGAGCCAACGAGTTCCTGATCGGCCAGCGCGCCAAGGTGGTCCTGCTGGAGCGGGTGCTCGAGGATCTGTTCGAGCAGTGCGACGTCGTGGTGCAGACGTCCCCGACGCCGTTCGACGCGCTCGGACTGCCCGAGCTGGCGCTGCCGATCGGGTTCACCGCGAACGGCGTACCGATCGGCACGATCCTCGGCGGCAAACCGTTCGGCGAGGACCGCCTGCTCTCCGTCGCAGCCGCTTACCAGGCCGTCACCGACTGGCATCACCGCCGCCCCACGGATCCGACCGCGGCGCCTGCTGCCCTGCGAACTACTGAAAAGCAGGACCGCGGCCGAATCCACGCCGAGGAAGTACCCGACCTCATGCAGTGAACGGGTTGCGGTCCGCGGCGACGGCGGGCAGGAGCGTGTCGGCGAACTTCGCGTACAGGTGGCGCTGGAACATCGGGCCGAAGGTGACCCGGGCGACCCCGCGCGCCGCGTAGTCCGCGACCGAGTTCGCGCCCTGCCCGTAGCCCGCGTTCACCGGGCCGTCGATCTGCGTGCTGAGCGTGGCGAGCAGGTCGAGGTCGCCGACGCCGATCGGGTACACGCAGTCGGCGCCGGCGGCCAGATAGCGGTTTCCGCGGTCGAGGGCGGTCGCGAGCTGCTCATCCGCCGTACCGGCCTGGCGGATGAACGCGTCGATCCGCGCGTTGATCACCAGCGCGTCACCGGCCGAATCGCGGACCGCTGCCAGGAAGTCCGCCTGCTCGCCGGGGTCGATCATTGCCCCGGTCGCCGGGTCGGAGTCCTCCAGGTTGAGCCCGACCGCGCCGGTCGCGACGAAGCGCTCGACCAGTTCGGCCGGCGCCAGCCGGTACCCGCGTTCGAAGTCGACCGTGACCGGGACGGACACCGACTGAGCGATCCGCGCCGCGGCTGCCAGTACGTCGTCAACGGGCGCGTGCTCGCCGTCGTCGTATCCGAGGACCGCGGCCGTGGCGTTGCTGCTGGTGGCGACCGCGGCGAAGCCGGCCGCCTCGACCATGCGGGCCGAGGCGGCGTCCCATGCGTTCGGTACGACGAGCGGTGTGCCGGGGACGTGCAGTTCCCGCAGGATGGTTGCCAATGACATCAAGATCTCCCGTGGATCAGGGGCAGCCCGAAGGCTGGGAAGAGGGAAGGTTGGTGGAATGCGAGGACGGCTGAGATCACGTCCTCGGTGTACGTCAGCACCTTGATCGAGTGCGCGTGGAACAGGTCGTCCGTGCCCCGGATGTACAGCGCGAAGGCCGGTTGGCCGTTCGCCGACGTCTCGACCAGGACCCGCCGGCCCGGGCCCGGGCGGAGCTTCGCGTCGAGCAACCGCAGTACGTCGGAACGCCCGCTGAACCAGGTCGGGATCGGCGGCATCTCCCACCGGGCATCCGCGCTGAACAGCCCTTCCAGTACGACGAGATCCTTGCTCTCCATCGCGGCCTGGAACTGGTCGAGCAACGCCCGCCGCAACGGTTCGTGCGGCTCGCTCAACTCGTCCTCCCGCGGCCGCAACCGCGCCAGTTCGGCCCGCGCACGCTGCAGCGAACTGTTCACCGCCGCGGTTGTTGTGTCGAGCAACGAGGCGACGTCCGCGGCCGGCCACGTGAGCACCTCGCGCAGGATCAGTACGGCGCGTTGCCGCGGCGGAAGGTGCTGCATCGCGGCGACCATCGCCAGCCGCAGACTCGCGCGATCGCCGACCACGGTGGCCGGATCCGCTCCGAGCAGCTGATCCGGAAACGGCTCCAGCCACGGAACCTCCAGAGCCTGGGCGTGCAGCTCGTCCGGATCGTTGCCCGGGGCACCCAGCGCCGACGGGACGACCCGCCGGCTGCTGTGCTGCAGGAGGTTCAGGCACACGTTCGTAGCGATCCGGTACAGCCAGGTCCGGACCGACGAACGATGCTCGAAGTCCGCGTGACCGCGCCAGGCGCGCAGATACGTCTCCTGGACGGCGTCCTCGGCGTCGTGCAGCGAGCCGAGCATCCGGTAGCAATGCGCCACCAGCTCACCCCGATGCTGCGCGAACTCCTCCTCGAGGTTCATCGGGCTCCTTCCAGCACCGGCTCCAGCTTCTGCGCACGACGTCCCGCGATCGCCAGCCCCGAGAGCGCGCCGATCAACGACAGTACGCCGCATCCCGCGAGCGCCCGGGCGAAGCCGTGGCCGGTGTAGCCGCCGGCCGCCGTGAAGACCGAGCCGAGGACCGCGACCCCGGCCGCGCCGCCGATCTGCCGGTTCATGCTGTAGATCCCGGACGCGATCCCGACGGCTTCGCGGGGCAGCGCCGCCATCGCCGCGCTCTGCGCCGCGGGCATCGCGAGCGAGATCCCGCACCCGGTGACGACCAGCGGCACGATCAGTTCCCAGTAGTGGTCCGCGCCGCCGCTGACCCAGAACATGCCCGCGGTCTGCAGCGCCATACCGATCACGACCAGTGGACGTTCGCCGACGCGGTCGACCAGCCGGCCGGCGATCGGGCCGACGACGAACAGCGTCGCGGTCCACGGCAGCAGTTGCAGACCGGCCTTGAACGGCGCCGACCCGAGCACGGCCTGCATGTACTGCGAGAGGAAGAAGACTGCGGCGAACAACGATGCGCTGAGGAAGAAGCCGGCCGAGTTCGCCGCGGCGAAGGTTCGGTTCCGGAAGAACTCCAGCGGCACCATCGCGTGGTCGGTCCGCCGCTCCCACGCCGCGAACGCCACCAGCATCACGACGCCGATCCCGAAAGCACCTAGTACTTCGGCACTGGTCCAGCCGGCTGACTCGCCGCGCACCGTGCCCCAGACCAGGCCTAGTACGGCGAGGCTGATCAGCACCGCGCCGACCAGATCCAGCCGTCGCGCCGGGCCGGTGCTCTCACCGATCTTCGTCAGCACCAACGCGATCGCGACCGCGCCGATCGGCACGTTGATCCAGAAGATCCACTGCCACGACAGTCCCTCGGTGACCGCGCCGCCGATCAGCGGCCCACCGAGTACGGCGATCCCGGTCACGCCGCTGAACACGCCGATCGCCCGCCCGCGCCGCTCCGGCGGGAACGCCGCCCCGAGCAGACTCATCGCCAACGGCATCACCATCGCCGCGCCGACACCCTGCACGGCCCGGGCCGCGATCAGGAACGGCAGCGTGGTTGCCACCGCACACGCGACCGACGCGGCGGTGAAGAGTGCCAGACCGGCCGCATAGGTACGTCGCCGGCCCAGACGGTCGCCGATCGCGGCGGCCGTCATCAGAAGCATCGCAAAACTCAGTCCATAGGCGTTGACCGTCCACTCCAGCTCCTCGGCCGATGCACCGAGGTCACTACGGATCGTCGTCAGCGCCGCCGCCACCACGAGCGTGTCCAGCGCCACCATGACCGACCCGAGAGAGGCCAACCCCAAAACCCATCGTTGTTCACCAGTTGTCCGCACACCTCTACAGACCAGCGGGAGGACCCGAACTCATCGCTCCGGTGACCACGAGTTTTCAGCGCCCGAGTTTCAGCGCTCGGGGCGGGCCTCGATCTGGATCAGGGTCTGCTGGCCGGCCGCGATCAGGGTGCGGTCTTCGCCGGTGGCCGCGAAGACCTCGAGCCGGCAGATCGTGAGCGTCCGGCCCGGCTTGATCACAGTGCCCACCGCCTCCAGCCGCTCACCTTCGGCCGGAGCGAGCAGATTGATCTTGAACTCGACCGTGAGCACCGACGTACCCTCCGGAAACAGCGTGAACGCGGCATACCCGCCCGCACTGTCCGCGATCGAACTGGTCGCGCCCGCGTGAAAGTACCCATGCTGCTGAGTCACCTCAGGCCGACGAGGCAGCACGATCCGCACCTCACCCGCCCCCACATGCTCGATCCGCGCCCCCAGATGCACCATCAACCCCTGCCGCTCAAAACTAGCCAGCACCCGCTCCCGAACCCCACCACCAACCTCCACCATGCCAGGAGATTACTAGCCCCCCGGGCCCCGGCCCCCCGACCACGACGAAGAAAAGACCAAAGAAGGAAGAGGTTTTAGAGTGGTGGCCGGCTTCAGCGGTCACTGGAAGTTTGACTGACCCCTGACGCCAACTCGTACTCGGTCGCGGCGAGATCACCGGGTTCGTATGTCGGAGCGAAGGTCCCGTGGACCAGCTTTCCGGAACATAACTGCCACTGAGTGCAAAATTCCTTCCGCAAAGCTGGCCGGAACCACCAACCTCATGCGACGGCTCGACCGGCGATGCGAGGTTGGGGAGGATCTTCTACCCGATTCGGCACACAATCCTCCCCAGGTCCGGTCGTTCACTCCAGGACCGGAGTCTTTTGGCGCGTGGGTCAGGTGAGGGGGAGGAGGGCTGCGGCTGGGAGGGTTGGTTTGGGGGAGCCGCCGGTGGGTTCGAGGGTGAGGCCGAACGTTGTCATCCCGGTGGTCGAACCGTCGATGACCCGGGTGAGATCGCTGGCCGCGAGGCCGACCGAGTGGGCGGTCTTCCCGGAGTCGATCATCCACAGTTGCCAGGTCTGGTTCTTGGGGAGTTTGGGGAGGTCCCGGAGTACGACGACCGACTTGTCGGCCTGTGCGGAGACGACGATCGTGGCCTGCCCGCCGCCCTGGACCGCCCCGTGAACGGTCCGTGCGTCGGGCTGGGAGAGGACCGCGGCCATCTGCCGATTCGCCTGCTCGGCGGCGGTCCGGTCGCGGTACTGGTCGATCGCGATCCCGCCGCTGACGGCGACCGCGGCGGCCGCGGCAGCGAGCGCAAGGACCGATCGGCGGGTGAAGCGTCGACGTACGGCGGGTTGGCCGTGGACGACCGGGGGGAGTTGGCGTACGTGCTCGATCGCGGACATCACGTTCGCCTTGAGCGCGGGTGGCGGCGGGGTGGAAACCTGGGTCGCGAGCTTGACCGCGGCGGCGCGCAGTTCGTCGACCTCGGTGGTGCAGAAGGTGCATTCGGCGAGGTGGGCCTCGAAGCGGACCCGTTCGTCGTCCGGCAGCGCGTCCAGCACGTACGGGCCGGTGAGGGTGTGTACGTCGGGTTCCGTCATGGCCGCTGCCCCCTCGTGGTCCCCAGGCAGTCGCGGAGGCGGATCAGTCCGTCGCGCATTCTCGCCTTGATGGTCGGAAGCTTGGCCCCGAGTTGCTGGGCGACCTCCGGGTACGTGTAGCCGTTGTAGTACGCGAGCTCGATCGATTCTCGTTGCAGGTCGGTCAGCGAGCCGAGGCACCGCCGTACCTGCTCTGCTTCGAGCCGGGTGGTGACAGTGTCGG
This sequence comes from Kribbella speibonae, assembly GCF_004331375.1. Taxonomy (NCBI): domain Bacteria; kingdom Bacillati; phylum Actinomycetota; class Actinomycetes; order Propionibacteriales; family Kribbellaceae; genus Kribbella; species Kribbella speibonae. Next base: position 963,495 of record NZ_SJKC01000003.1, read on the forward strand.
CCACCTGGTCGAAGGCGACGTCGGCGGACCGGGCGCCGACCTGTTCGGTGCGGTCGGCGGCGGCCTGTTCGGCGCGCACCCGGTCGACCGCGCGGCGGTGCGCGATCGTGAGGATCCAGGAGTGCGCCGAGCCGCGGTCGGCGTCGTACCGGGTCGCGGTGCGCCAGACGTCGAGCATGACTTCCTGGGTCACCTCTTCGGACTGGGCCGGGTTCCGGAGGATCCGGCGGACCAGCCCGAAGACCCACGGCGCGACCCGGTCGTAGAGGGCGCTGAACGCGGCCGTGTCACCGGTCGCGGTCAGCATCAGGAGATCGCCGTCCGCGACCGCACCGGATCGCGAGTGCGATCCGGCGGGCCAGGGCAGCGCGGTCGGTTCGTTCACGGTCAGCTTGCCGGGGGCATCAGTACGGAGTCGATGAGGTACACGGTAGCGTTCGCGGTCTTCACGCCGCCGCAGATCACGTTGGCGTTGTTCACCTTCAGGCTGTCGCCGGAGCCGGTGACGGTGACGGCCTGCTTCTCAACGGTCGTTTGCTTGCCGACGACCGACGACGGGTCGAGCTGACCCGGTACGACGTGGTAGGTGAGGATCTTGGTGAGCAGCGCGTCGTTCGTCTTCAGCGTGTTCACGGTCGCGGCGGGGATCTTCGCGAACGCGGTGTCGACCGGCGCGAAGACGGTGAACTCGCCGCCGTTCAGCGTCGAGACCAGGTCGACCTTCGGGTTCAGCTTGCCGGACACGGCCGCGACCAGGGTCTTCAGCAGCGGGTTGCCCGAGGCGGCGGTGGCGAGCGGTGCGGCCGCCATACCGTCGATCGAGCCGGCGCCCGACGGGTTGGCCTTGGCGTAGTCGGCGCAGCCCGGTCCGACCAGGTCGCCGGCCGCGTCGCTCATCGACGGCGTGGTGCTGGTCGCCGGTGCGCTGCTGCTCGTGCTGGTCGTCGAACCGCTCGAGGAGCTGCCGTTGTCGTCGCCACTCCCGCAAGCGGATGCGGTCATTGCGAGCGCCAGCGCGCTGAGGGCGATTCCGGCGCGGGTCAAATGCTTGTACATGACTATCCCTTTCACTGACAAAGGCTGCTGATGGGAGTACTTCGGAGCCGGTCGCGGGCCGGATGGGTCACTCGACCATCACGACTGTGTTGTGCAGGCCGCTCGAGCCGTTCGGACGCGGCGGCGCCTGGCGGTCGGTCTGCAACTCGCCGGTCGCGTCGGTCGCGCGGACGGTGAGTTTGTGGGTGCCGGCGGTGGCGTTCCAGCGGAAGGTCCACTGCCGCCAGGTGTCCGGCCCGTCGACGGGTGCCAGCCGGGCGGGTTGCCACGGGCCGTTGTCGACCTTGACCTCGACCTTGCTGATGCCGCGGCGCTGCGCCCACGCGACTCCGGCGGCGACCGCGGGTCCGGCCTTCACGGTCGCGAACCCCTTCGGTACGTCGATCCGCGACGACGTCTTGATCGGCGCCTCGACGGACCAGCCGCGGTCGGTCCAGTACGCGCTGAAGTCGGTGAACCTGGTGACCTCGAAGTCGACGATCCACTTGGTCGCGGACACGTACCCGTACAGGCCGGGAACGACCATCCGCACCGGGAAGCCGTGCTCGAACGGCAGCGGTTCGCCGTTCATCGCGAGCGCGAGGATCGCGTCCCGGCCGTCGGTGAGTGCGGCGAGCGGGGTGCCGATGGTGAGGCCGTCGACGCTGGTCGACTTCACCGCGTCGGCGCCTTGCCGGACGCCGGCCTCGCGCAGCAGGTCCGCGATCGGTACGCCGATCCAGCGGGCATTGCCGGCGTACGGGCCGCCGACCTCGTTGGACACGCACGTCAGGGTGATGTCGCGTTCGATCAGGCGTCGTTCGAGCAACTGGTCGAAGGACAGCCGGAGCTCTTTGTCGACAAGTCCGTGGATCCGCAGCTCCCAGTCCCGCGGGTCGATCCGTGGGACCTGGAGGAGCGTGTCCACGCGGTAGAACTTGGCGTTCGGCGTCGTGAACGGGCTGATCCCGGGGACGTCGACGCTCGCCTGCAACGGGCCTGCGGCGTCGGTCGGCCGAGGCACCCGAACCCGCGCCCGCAACTCCTGCCCCGACCCACCCGCAAACCGAGCAGCACCAGCAGCAGCGGCCCCCACCACAGCCACGGCCGACACGGTGACCAAGAACCTCCGCCGATCAAACCCCACCGGCGCCTCAGCTGTCTCCGGAGTCGGCCTTCGCGTAACCAGAGCCATGGCGAGTACGGCGACCACCAGCGTGACTGTTGCCGGTAGCAACCGGTCGACCGTGCTGCCGGCGGCCGACCGGCTCACGATCGCGAACACGAACCCCACCAGCCCAAGCCCACCGGCGATCGCGACCGCCGTCCGGCGGTGCCCGCGCGCCCCGAGCCATCCGGCGACGGCGGCGATGATCGCGAGCGTCGCGCAGATGCCGACGCGGAGCAGCGGACGGTCGGCGGTGCCGAGGGTCCGGACGGCCCAGTCCTTGACCGGCCCGGGGGACCAGTCGATGACCTGGACGCCGACCGCGTCGACCGGCCACGGTCCACCGGTCAGATCCGCGACGAGATATCCGACCGCGAGCGCCGTACCGGCTGCGACCACTCCACCCACTGCCCCGAGCGTCTTGTGCATGAGAGGGGTTCGGCGCCGGCTGGGCCCTGGATGGTTCGAGATGTGCACCTGTCGCGGCGTACAGTCCCGATCCGTTCTGGATTCATCGGGGAAGGATGGAAATTGTGCTTCGAAAGTTGATCACCACAGCCGTAGCGGTGACCGCAGTCGGCACGTCCGCGCTGCTGACCCCGGCAGCCGCGACCGCGAACACCACCGTGCAACCCGGGGGAGCCCATCAGACCGCACCGTCACTGGACGCGCTGACCGAGTTGGTCATCCAGCGGATCCTGGTCGGTGACGACGTCGCGGCCTCGAAGTACTTCAGCGGCAAGCCGGTCGACGACCCGGTCCGGGAGCAGCAGATCCTGGACTCGGTCCGCGCGTCCGCCGTGCAGCTCGGCATCGACCCGGACTCCACCGCGGCCTTCTTCCGCGCCCAGATCGAGGCCAGCAAGGTGGTCCAGCGCGGTCTGCTCGCCTACTGGGCCGCCCATCCGGACAAGGCCCCGACCAGCGGCCCCGATCTCAACGTCATCCGCGAGAAGCTCGACGCGCTCACCACCCAGCTGCTGGCTGAGCTGGTCCGCGTCGACGACCTCCGCGGCAGCGGTCTGCGCTGCGACATTTCTCTGGCGATCGCCAACGCCACCGGCGCGGCCCACCACCACCTGGACCTGCTCCATCGCCGGGCCCTCCACACAGCCTCAACGGCAACCTGCTGACTCGCCCCGGGCGGGCGGTTTGGGGGTTAGGCCATCTGGCGGAGGGCACCCTCGGTGAGCTCGTATTGGAGGGGGCGCCCGGTCGCGTGGCGTTCGATCTCGTTGACGGTGATCTTGCCCATGTCGAAGTAGCACTCGACGGTGGCGGCGGCCTGATGGGGTGTCAGGAGGACGTTCGGGAGGGCTCGGAACGGGTCGTCGGGCGGGAGCGGCTCCTCGTCGAACACGTCCAGGGCGGCGTCGATCCGGCCGGTACGGAGCTCCGCCAGCAACGCGGCGGTGTCGACCAGCCATGAGCGGGCCGTGTTGACGAGGGACGCGCCGTCGGGCATCAGCGCGAGTTCGCGGGCGCCGATCAGGTGGTGGGTCTCGGGAAGCGTCGGCGCGTGCAGGGCGACGACCCGGCTGGTACGGAGCAGGTCGTCGAGCGAGGTACGACGTACGCCGAGCTCTGCCGCGCGATCGTCGGTCAGGTACGGGTCGTGGACGACGACCTCCGCGGCCCGGAGCGCGACGAGCATCCGGATGTATTCGACGCCGGTCCGCGAAGCGCCGACAACACCGATCCGCGACGCCGTGAGCCCGTGCTGCGGTGGTACGGCGTCCCGCCACGCCCCGTCGCGCATCGCGTGGTCGAACCGCTGAATGCGATGCAGCAGGCTCAGCGTGAACGCGAGCGACACCTCGGCGACCGGCTCCGCCATCGCCTGCCCCGCCTGCGTGATCCGCAGCCCGCGCCGGAACACCTCGTCGGTGACGAAGTGCTTCACCGACGACGCACTGTGCGCGATCAACCGCAGCCGGTCCGCGTGGTCCAGGACGGCCGCGGTCAACGGCGTCGCACCCCACGACGTGATCAGTACGTCGGTCCCGGGCAACGCCGCCGTCAACGCCTCGGCGTCTCCCGGATCATCCAGTACGACGACGTCCCCGAGCGCCTCCAGCCGCGCCGTACTCTCCGGCGCGAACACCATCTCCCGGTACGCCGGCGTCGCCGCCAGCACCACCCGCAGCTTTTCGGCCATGGCCGAAATCTAGCGTGATGCGCGCGCGACGACCAGGTGCAGCCCGACCGTGAGCGCCAGCACGACGGCCGAGACGCCGAGCAGGCCGTTGGGCGCGGCGCCCGCGGTGAGTGCGACACCGCCCAGGCCGCTGCCGAGGGCCGAGCCGAGCGAGATCGCGCTGCCGTTCAGCGCCATCACGATCGCCGCCGAGTCGGGCGCCATCGACGCCAGTCGCGCCTGCTGCGGAACGGCGCCGCCGCCGTTGCCGACGCCGGCCGAGAAGAACCAGATCAGCCCCCAGGCGGCCGCCACCACGGCCGGGGCGAACATCAGCGCGATCATGCCGAGGACGGCGTTCAGCAGCAGCCCGACCAGCACGACGGTCAGGACCTTGAGCGCGGTGAACTTGTCGACCAGGCGTCCTGTCACCGCATTGCCGGCCATGCTCGAGACGCCGTACCCGAACATGATCAGGATCATCGCCCACTCGGCGTGGAAGTGCGGTCCGAGGATCAGGGTCGCGTACGTGAAGCAGGCGTAGCTGCTGCACAGGATTCCCGTGGTCACGAGCAGCCCGGCGACCAGCCGCGGCCGGCCGAGCGGGCGGAGGCGTTCGACGAGGGTGCCGCCGGGCAGATGCAACTGCGGCAGCCGGAGCAGGATGCCGATCAGGGCGATCGTGCCGACCACCGCGACCAGGATCATCGGGAACCGCCACGAGGACTGCCCGAGCAGCAGGCCGACCGGTACGCCGAGCGCGGTCGCGGTCATCCAGCCGCCGAGCACGAACGACAACGCCTTGCCGTGGTGCTCGGACGGGGTCAGCGCGAGCACGTACCCGGTGACGGCGGCGTTCAGCAGACTGCCGCCGAGCGCCGCGAGCACACGGCCGCTGAGCGCGACCGGGTAGTTGGTCGCGACCGCGACGACCACGTTGCCGAGGACGAACACACCCAGTGACAGCACGATCGTCGTACGGCGTTCCCACCGTGACGTCAGCGTGCCGAGGACCGGACCGGCGAGCGCGGCGGTGAACGCGAACACGGACATCAGCTGACCGGCGGCCGCCGGGGTGACCTCGAGATCGCCGGCGATCTGTGGCAGCAGCCCGGCCAGCACGTAGCCGTCGATGCCCATCGAGAACGTCGCGACCGCAAGCCAGATGAACGGGCGGTACGAGAAGCCCGAGGAGCCTCGCCCCTCCGCCGCGTCGGCGGGTCGCGTTTCCGTCACACCGCTATCTCACCGCGAGCAGAGGGCTCACGGCAAGGGCAAATTGATCACTTGTGCCAGAAGTGACGATTTCAGGTGCAACTCCGATCACATTTACGGAGACTGAATTCCATAGTCGTGGATCTTCCGGTAGATGGTCGCGCGCGACATGCCGAGCGACTTGGCGGCGCGGCCCTTGTGCCCGCCGTTCGCAAGCAGGCTGTGCACGATGGCGTCGCGCTCGAGCGCCTCCAGCTGGCTGAGGCTGCGGCGGCTGACGGCCCGGGTGCGGGCGGGCAGGTCCGCGGGCGTGATGACACCAGCCCGGCGACGCCGTACGACGACCTGCTTGAGGACCTGGCACAACTCGGCCGTGTTTCCGGGCCACGACGAGCGCAGCAGCTGCTGCATGGTGTCCGGCGCACACGTCAGGTCACCGTGGCTCAGCTGGTTGAGAAAGTGTGGAACCAGGTCGCGCACGTCCTCGATGTGGTGCCGCAGCGGCGGCACCTCCACGGTCAGCGGGAACAGCGTGAGCAACTCGCCGAGATCCGGGGTGTCGCCGTTCTCGCAAGTGAGCGTGAGGGCGATCCAGGGCGGTGCGGAAGGCCGGCGCTCGAGTACGCCGTACAGCGCCTCGACAAGGCTGTCGAGACCATCGGCGTCGAGGCATTCGGCGTGCCGGATCACCAGGGCCTGCACGGAGTCGTCGGCCAGCTCCGCGTCGAGCTCCGCGGCGAAACCGCCACCTGGCCGGGCGGCGTCGACGATGTGGAACGGGCCGGCCGGGCTGTTCTGATGGTGCGCGGCACGTGCCAGCGCGACTTTGCCGACGCCGCGTTCGCCGCTGAGCACGACCCATTGGCCGGCCCGGCAGGCGTTGTCGACCTCGCGGCTGCTGCCGAGCCAGGGCGCGCTCCGGCCGACCAGCCCGGGCAGCACCGGACGCGGCGGCGGGCGATGACCGGACGCCTGCGATCGCAGGTCCACACCGGCGGAATGCGGGCTGATCTGGAGGATCCCGGACCCGGAACGGCCACCGATCGGGCGGCCGGTGATCCGGACCCACGCCCCGGTCGGCAACTCGGCCAGGATCGTCTCGGTACCGCCATGGCTGAGGATCTCCGCCGCGTGGCCGAGGACCGCGCGCTGGTCGCCGGCGTCGAGCGACTGCCGCGCCTTGGCGTTCATCAGCAGCAGGTCGTCGTCGATCGCGATGACCATGTCACCCAGCCGGCGGGACGTCTGCAGGTACGCCTCCAGCAAGGACAGCTCCCGCGTCGAGCTGTCCCGGAGCAGCGCCGCGCGGATGCTCTCGGCCGTGCTCTTGGCGAGTGCCATCAGCAGCGACCCGGCGTCCTTGCGCCAGCAGGTCAGGTCGATCGCACCGATCGTCTTGCCGTTCAACGGGTGCTTGATCGGTACGCCGGCGCACGCGAGGTCCTCCAGGTCCTCCGCGTAGTGCTCGTGACCGAAGACGTGCATCGGTCCGCCGACGTCCAGCGCGGTCCCGATCCCGTTCGTCCCGGCGAACTCCTCGGCGTAGCTGAAGCCCGGGGCCAGGTAGACCTTGTCGAGGTGCCGGGCCAGTTCGGTGTCCGCGGTCAGGCGCTGCAGCACCAGGCCGGAGCGGTCGGTGAGGATGACGCTGATCGGCTGGCCGTCGAGATTCTCGTGGAGTCTGCGCAGTACCGGACCCGCACTGCGGGTGAGCGGGAGGTCTTTGTCGGGATCCGCGACGTACGGCAGGGTGATCTTGTCCGCGGGCAGGTTCCAGTGCCGCGACCGGACCCAGGAAGCGAGGATCGGCGGCCGGACGTCCTGCGGCGCGACCGGATCCAGCGTGAGAAAGTTCAGCCGGGCCGTCGCGGCCCGCCGGTTGTCCTCCATCGAGGGTGCGATCTCGTCCACCGGGGCCTCCTGACGCCAGGTGGAAACAGCACGGATCCGTGGCCCCACCCGGTCCTCTTCGAGAGTAATGCACTCAGCCGCAACTGCTGTCTCAGAATGAGACAACCGGCCGCGCGCCCGGGGTCTGCGCGGAGAACCTGGAGAACATGGAGAACGAGGAGTCGTACAACCCGTGGACCGTCGTCCACCTGGTCTTCGAGCACCTCGCGGATGCCGGCCTGCATCCGGTCCTCGGCGCGACCGGGCACCCCGGCGAGCCGGCCGCCGAACTGTTGCGCTGCTTCGGTATCCGGCCGGATCCGCAGGGCGACCAGCGGATCGCCCAACAGACCGCGGAACAGCTGGCGGAGCTCCGGGCCAGGATGCTCGGGGCGCCGTAAGCCCTTCTCAATTTGAGACCTTCAGCACACTCCCTCCCGCGTGTACTGCAAAGGACAGCCGGTCACATGAGCGGGAGGAGTGCCATGAGTCGCCAGAGTGTGGCGAAGGCCCACCAGAAGATCCAGGAGTTGTCCTGGGAACCGGCGTACCACGAGCCGGTCTCCCAGTACGGCACCGACTACACGTTCCGCAAGGCGCAGAAGAAGGACCCGCTGAAGCAGGTCCTGCGGTCGTACTTCCCGATGCAGGAAGAGAAGGACCACCGGGTGTACGGCGCCTCCGACGGCGCGATCCGCGGCAACATGTTCCGCCAGGTGCAGGAGCGCTGGCTGGAGTGGCAGAAGTTGTTCCTGAGCATCATCCCGCTGCCGGAGATCTCCGCCGCGCGGGCGATGCCGCTGCTGTTCCGGACCGTCCCGAACCCCGAGCTGCACAACGGGCAGGCCATCCAGATGATCGACGAGGTCAGGCACTCGACGATCCAGCAGAACCTCAAACGCCTGTACATGAACAACTACATCGACCCGGCGGGCTTCAACTCGAGCCTGCGGAACTTCCAGAGCGACTACTGCGGCACCATCGGCCGCCAGTTCGCCGAGGGGTTCATCACCGGTGACGCGATCACGGCGGCCAGTATCTACCTGACCATCGTGGCGGAGACCGCGTTCACCAACACCCTGTTCGTCGCGATGCCGGCCGAGGCCGCGGCCAACGGCGACTACCTGCTGCCGACGGTCTTCCACTCGGTGCAGTCCGACGAGTCCCGGCACATCAGCAACGGGTACGCCACCTTGCTGATGGCGCTCGCCGACGAGGACAACCACCAGCTGCTGGCCCGCGACCTGCGGTACGCGTGGTGGAACAACCACCGCGTCGTCGACGCGGCCATCGGCACGTTCATCGAGTACGGCACCAAGGACCGCCGCAAGGACCGCGAGTCGTACGCCGAGATGTGGCGGCGCTGGATCTACGACGACTACTACCGCAGCTACCTGGTCCCGCTGGAGAAGTACGGGCTCGAGATCCCGCACGACCTGATCGAGGAGTCCTGGAACCAGATCTGGAACAAAGGCTACGTGCACGAGGTCGCGCAGTTCTTCGCCACCGGCTGGCTCGCCAACTACTGGCGGATCGACCCGATGACAGACAAGGACTTCGAGTGGTTCGAGTACAAGTACCCGGGCTGGTACGACAAGTACGGCGCCTGGTGGGAGAACTACAACCGGCTCTCCCGGCCGAACGGGCACAAGCCGATCGTGTTCGAGGACGTGGACTACGAGTACCCGCACCGCTGCTGGACGTGCATGGTGCCGTGCCTGGTCCGTGAGGACATGGTGATGGCGAAGGTCGACGGCCAGTGGCGGACGTACTGCCACGAGATGTGCAAGTGGACCGACGAGACCGCGTTCCGGCCGACGTACCAGGGCCGGCAGACGCCGAACATGGGCAAGCTGATCGGCCACCGCGAGTGGGAGACGCTGTACCACGGCTGGAACTGGGCCGACGTGGTGTCGGACATGGGCTTCGTCCGCGACGACGGCAAGACCATGGTCGCGCAGCCGCATCTCGACCTGGACCCGGACAAGATGTGGACGCTGGACCATCTGCGCAAGTGCCCGCCGCTGGCGAGCCCGAACGTGCTGCTCAACGAGATGACCGATGACGAGCGCACCGCGTTCGCCGCCCGCTACGTCAAGGGAGGCCCTGCCGGCCGCCCCGCACCTGCTGACGCCTAGATCTCATGGGCGGCAAGCACATCGTGCGGTTCGAGCCCGTCGGCATCGAGATCGAGGTCGACGAGGACCAGACGATCCTGCGTGCCGCGGCCGAGCAGGGCGTGATGCTCATGCACGGCTGCAAGGAGGGGCAGTGCGCGTCCTGCAAGTCGTTCGTCCTCGACGGTGAGGACATCGACCTGGACCGCTACTCCACCTTCGCGCTGCCGGAGTACGAGCTGGACGAGGGCTACACCCTGCTCTGCCGGGCGCACGCGTTCGAGGACCTCACGATCGAGCTGCTCAACTACGACGAGGAGATGATCCGTTCCGGGCTGCCGATCCAGGAACGCACCGCCGAGGTCGTGGCCATCACCCCGGTGACCCACGACCTGCGGCACCTGGTGCTGAAACTGGCCGGCCCCGGCGAGCTGAAGTTCTTTCCCGGGCAGTACGTCGACCTGCGGGTGCCGGGCTGGGATGCCAGCCGCTCGTTCTCGATGGCCAACACGTCGAGCCGGGACGGCGGGCAACTGGAGTTCGTCATCAAGGTCTACCCGGGCGGCCTGTTCTCGGAGTTTCTCGACACCGAGTTGCGGGTCGGCCACCAACTGGAGCTGAGCGGGCCCTTCGGGGTGTTCACCCTCCGGGACAACCCGGGCGCCCGACTGGTCTTCGTCGGTGGCGGCGCCGGACTGGCGCCGATCCTGTCGTTGCTGCGGTCGATGGCCGACCGCAGCATCGACCGGCCGGCGACCTTCTACTACGGCGCCCGCACCCGCGGCGACCTGTGCTTCACCGACGAACTGCGCGAGCTGGAGGAACGACTGCCGCAGTTCCGGTTCGTCCCCGCCTTGTCCGAGGACGAGTGGGAGGGCGAGAGCGGACTGATCACCGATGTGGTCCGCCGCCTGGAGCCGGATCTGACCGGAGCTGACGCCTATGTGTGCGGTCCGCCGCCGATGGTCGAGGCGGCGATCCCGCTGCTCGAACGGCTCGGTGTCGCGACCAAGCACATCTACTACGACAAGTTCACCACGACCGGCGACGCCGGTGACTCGAAGGTGCTGGAGGCAGGAAACCTATGACCACCACACAGGACTCACCTAAGTTCGAACGCAGTGTCCCCAAGCCGGTCTTCACCGACGCCGAGGCCGGCGCCAAGGAGTTCCCGGACTCGACGCTCCGGCACTACAACTACTACAAGCCGCAGAAGCGCAAGCAGAGCCACTACGAGGACGTCACGGTCGACGTACAGCCGGACCCCCGGCACTACCTCAGCCAGGGCTGGCTCTACGGCTTCTCCGACGGCCGCGGCGGCTACCCGCTGGACTGGACCGCGCTGAAGGCCTGGGGCTCCGACAAACCGTCACCGCAGCGCGGGCCCGGGACCGGCGGGATGATGGTCAAGGAATGGCCGGCCACCGGCTGGCACGAGTTCCGCGACCCGAACGAGGAGTGGGAGCTCACCCTCTACCGCTACAACTCCAACGTCGTCCGCCAGGTCACCCAGAACGTCGAGGCGGCCAAGCAGTCGAAGGCCTTCGAGCAGTGGAACCCGAACTGGGTGCGCTTCGTCGAGCACCACGTCGGCGCCTGGATGCACGTCGACCACGGCCTCGGTCTCTACCTGTACGCGAACGCCAACCGGCGCGCGCCGACGAACATGCACAACAACGCGATCTCGGTGAACAGCATGCACCGGATCCGCGCCGCGCAGGACCTCGCGCTCTACAACCTCACGCTCTCGGAGGAGATCGAGGGGTTCGACGGCAGCGCGCACCTGCAGACCTGGAACGACGACCCGGCCTGGCAGGGCGTCCGTGACGTCGCCGAGCAGCTGACGGCGATCGACGACTGGTGTGAGGCGATCTTCGCCGCGAACGTCGTCTTCGAACCGCTCGTCGGCGAGCTGTTCCGCAGCCAGCTGGTTCAGCAGGCGTCCCCGCGCAACGGTGACTTCGTCACCCCGACGGTGATCGGCGCGGCCGAGTACGACTTCGCCGAACGGGACCTGCGCTACACCACGGCGATGTTCGAGCTGCTCACGAACGACAAGGAGTTCGCGGACCACAACAAGGCGATCCTGACGGACTGGTTGGGGTCCTGGACGGAGAAGGCGCTGGGCGCCGCCCGGAAGCTGCAGCCGCTCTGGTCGCAGCCGGACGCCAAGCCACCACGGTTCGAGGACGGTCTCGACCGCGTGAAGAACCGGTTCAGCGGCATCCTCGGCCAGCTGGGCCTCGAGGCACCGAAGGAGTTGGCACAGTGACCACGCTCAGGGCAGTCGTCGAGAGCCCGTTCAAGTCCGACAGCACCGCGTCCAACAAGTGCGGTGTGACGCTGATGAACAACCAGGTCGGCGCGATCGTGGCCGAGGTGATGACCGGGCTGGACAACGTCACGGTGACGCACCTGCCGTCGATGATCCGGGTCGACGCGATCGGCCGGATGGACTTCGTGTACGACGACATCTCCGAGGCGCTCGGGGAGGAGCCGGGGTTCTTCGACCAGGCGGAGTTCGAGGAGAACATGTCCACCCACTACGGGCGGATGGTGCACCTGGACGACCGGACCATCATGTTCGCCAACCCCGAGGACGCCGCCGAGTACATCGGCTTCGACCTGACCGCATCCAGCTGACAAGGGGGTCTTTTCGTGTACGAGAAGAACGGTGAGAAGTACTTCGTGGTCGACAGCCACATGCACATGTGGAAGGCCGGCCCGGACAACTGGGTGAAGGGCGCGGAGCAGTACGCGAAGGGCTGGATCGAATGCTTCCACGCCTACCAGAGCCTCGCGCCGAAGGAGACCCACTGGCCCATCGAGAAGTTCATGAGCTACACCGAGGACGACCTGATGAAGGACGTCTTCGAGGACGGCTACGTGGACGTCGCGGTGTTCCAGCCGACGTACCTGAAGGAGTGGTACACCGAGGGTTTCAACACCACCGAGCAGAACGCGAATCTCGGCGAGAAGCATCCGGGGATGTTCGTGCTGAACACCCGTTTCGACCCGCGTGACGGTGACGCCGGCCTGGTGGAGCTGGCGCGGAACGTCGAGCGGTACGGCTCCAAGGGCGTGAAGCTCTACACCGCCGAGTGGAACGCGGGCTCGCGCGGTTACAAGCTCACCGACCCCGCGGCGTACACCTACCTGGCGAAGGCGCAGGAGCTCGGGATCAAGAACATCCACGTCCACAAGGGCCCCACGATCTGGCCGCTGGACAAGGACGCGTTCGACGTCGCCGACGTGGACCACGCCGCGACCGACTTCCCGGAGCTCAACTTCATCGTCGAGCACGTCGGGTTGCCGCGGATCGAGGACTTCTGCTTCATGGCGACCCAGGAGCCCAACGTGTACGCCGGTCTGTCGGTGGTGATCGGCGGTCTGATGCACGCCCGCCCGCAGTTCTTCGCCAAGGTGATGGGCGAGCTGCTGTTCTGGGTCGGTGAGGACAAGATGACGTTCGGCAGCGACTACGGCATCTGGGAGCCGAAGTGGCAGGTCGAGGGCTTCGTGGACTGGGAGATGCCCGACCAGCCGGAGTTCGCGGACTACCCGCGGCTCGGTGTCGAGGGCAAGAAGAAGATCCTCGGACTGAACGCCGCCAAGCTCTACGACCTCAAGGTCCCGGGCGAACTGCAACTGAAGGAGGCGACGCCCGCCGCACAGGACGACTCCAAGCTGGTCGCGTCCTGATGACAGCGGTCGTGACTGAGCGGGACCGGGTTCTGGACGCGCTGGGCGCGGTCCGGGACCCGGAGCTGGACGAGCCGATCACGACGCTGGGTTTCGTGTCCACCTGCGTCGTGTCGGCAGCCGGTGACGTGGTCGTCCGGCTGCGGCTGCCGACGTACTTCTGTGCGCCGAACTTCGCCTTCCTGATGGTCGCCGACGCGTACGACGTGGTCTCCGCGCTGCCCGCCGTACGCTCGGTCGACGTCGCGCTGGAGGACCATTTCGCGGCCGCGCAGATCAACGCCGGCGTGGCGGCGCGGGCCGGATTCGTCGGATCCTTCGCTGGTGAGGCAGCGGCCGAGCTGGACGACCTGCGCCGGACCTTCGTGCAGAAGGCGGTCCTGGCCGGCACCGACACGGTCTGCCGGCCATTGGTTGCTGCGGGCATCGATCCGGTCGGCCTGACGATCAAGGACGTGCCGCCGTCACCCGAGCTCGCCCGGCTGCTCCGACGCCGGACCGAGCTCGGGCTGCCGGCGGGCCCCGACGCGCCGCTGCTCGTCGATGCCGGCACCGGGGCGGCCATCGACCGTGCGGCGGCGGCACGGCACCTCGGGCTGGCCCGGTTGACCCGGACCGGTGTCGAGGCCAACACCGGGATCTGCAGGGGAATGCTGAAGCACCGGTACGCCGAGTCCGGTGCGGGCGAGGAGGAACTGGGATGAAGGCCGTTCGACTGCACGGGTACCACCAGCAACCAGTGGTCGACGACGTACCGGAACCGGTCGTCAAGGGCCCACTGGACGTCGTCGTCAAGATCGGCGGCGCCGGAGTGTGCCGTACCGACCTGCACATCATCGAAGGCCAGTGGGACGCGGCGATGCACCCGTCGTTGCCCTACACGATCGGCCACGAGAACGCCGGCTGGGTCCACGAGATCGGCTCCGCCGTGACCAACGTCCAGGTCGGGGACACGGTCATCCTGCACCCGACACCGACCTGCGGGCTCTGCCAGGCCTGCCGGGCCGGCAACGACATGCATTGCTCCAACAGTTCGTTCCCGGGGCTCGACAGCGATGGGGGGATGGCGGAGTACCTCCTCACCTCCGCCCGCGCCTGCGTGAAGCTGGACCCGAGCACCCGGCCGCAGGACGTCGCGGCGCTGGCCGATGCCGGCATCACGGCGTACCACGCGGTCCGCAAGGCGCTCCCGCTGCTGCCGCCGGGTACGACGGCCGTCGTAGTCGGCGCGGGCGGTCTCGGGCACATCGGCGTGCAGTGCCTCGCGGCGCTGACCGCGGCCCGGATCATCGTCGTCGACCGCAACCCGGACGCGCTCAAGCTGGCCGAGCAGCTCGGCGCCGACCAGACGGTAGTTGCTGATGGCAAGCACGTGGACACGGTCCTGGAGCTCACCGGCGGCGCCGGCGCGCAGGTCGTACTGGACTTCGTCGCGGAGCAGGGCGCCGAGCAGGACGGCTTCGCGATGACCGGCCGCGGCGGATCGTACTTCGTGATCGGGTACGGCGGCCAGGTGCAGATCCCGACCCTGGACATCATCTCCACCGAACGGAACATCGTCGGCAACATCGTCGGCACGTTCAACGAGCTGGCCGAACTGATGGCGCTCGCCCAGGCCGGGAAGGTCACGCTGCACACCCGGACCTACCCCCTCGACGCGGCCGCCGAAGCGGTCGCCGATCTCGACGCCGGCCGCGTCCGCGGCCGCGCGATCCTCGTTCCGTAACGACCATTTCCGGAGGGAACCGATGGCCAAGGAACTCAGATTCGGAGAAGAGGCCCGCGACCTGTTGCTGTCCGGCGTCGACCAGCTGGCGGACGCCGTGAAGTCGACGCTCGGGCCCAAGGGCCGCAACGTGATCCTGGAGAAGATCACCGGGTCGCCGGTCGTCACCAACGACGGCGTGACGATCGCCCGCGAAATCTTCCTCAAGAACCAGTTCGAGAACATGGGCGCGCAACTGGTGAAGGAAGCCGCCATCAAGACCAACGACATCGTCGGCGACGGCACCACCACCGCGACCGTGATCGCGCAGGCGATCATCCGCGAGGGCATGGCCGCGATCGGCACCGGCGGGAACCCCGTTCTGGTGAAACGGGGGATCGACCTGGCCGTCGGCAAGCTGGTGGAGCGGTTGCGTGAGGTCGCGCATCCGGTCGCCACCGAGCAGGACTTCGCCCGGGTGGCCGCGATCTCGGCCAATGACGACGACCTGGTCGGCGCCGCGATCGCGAAGGCGCTGTTCACGATCGGCGACGGCGGGATCGTCACGGTGGAGGAGTCCGCCGTGCACGGCATGGGGGTCGACTTCGTCGAGGGATTCGAGTTCGACAACGGCTACCTGTCGCCGTACATGGTGACCGACCCGGGCAGTCTGCAGGCCAATCTCGACGACCCGTACATCCTGTTGTGCAGCGAGAAGATCACCAAGGTGCAGGAGATCATGCCGCTGCTGGACAAGATCATGCGCGAGCCGCGGCCGCTGGTGATCATCGCCGAGAGCCTCGAAGGTACGGCGCTCAGCATGCTGGTGCACAACCACGTCAACGGGCTGTTCCAGTGTGTGGCCGTGAAGGCGCCGGGGTTCGGCGACCGGCGGCTGCACAAGCTGGAGGACATCGCGGCGATCACCGGTGGCGCGGTGTACAGCCGGCACTCGGGGTTCAGCCTCGAGACGATGACCGTCGCCCAGCTGGGCCGCGCGGATCAGGTCCGGGTGAACGCGGACCGGACGGCGATCGTCGCGTCTCCCGGGCGCGAGCAGGAGGTCGCGTTCCGGATCGCGCAGTTGCGTGCCGAGCTGGAGCGCGCGAGCTTCGGCGTCGACGAGGACGTGCTCACCGAACGGATCGGGTCGCTGTCGGGCAAGGTCGCGGTGATCCGGGTCGGCGCACCGACCCCGGCCGAGCTGAAGGAGCTGCAGCACCGGGTCGAGGACGCGTTGTCGGCGACCCGCGCCGCGATGGCCGAGGGCATCGTCGCCGGCGGTGGGATGGCACTGCTCCATGCCGCACCGGCGCTCGACACCTTGCAGGTGAAGGGCGATTACGCGACCGGTGTCGAGATCGTACGGCGGGCATTGCGTGAGCCGGCGTACCTGATCGCGACGAACGCCGGCTACAACGGCGCGGAGGTGCTCGAGCGAACCGGCCAGATGGATGTCGACGACGGCTTCGACGCGCTCGACGGCCGCTACGGCAACATGCTCGAGATGGGCATCATCGACCCGCTCCGGGTCGCCCGGTCAGCCCTGCAGAACGGCGCCTCGGTCGCCGGACTGCTGCTCACCACCAACACCCTGATCGCCGAGGAACAGACCCCGTGGGGCGGCAGTGCGGCACTGATGACCGAGTACGGCGCACTGGACGAAGGACTGCACCAGCCGTCCCCGGATCCCAGCACGCCGCAATCCCTGGGCCTCGGCCCGTCAGTCGGCTGATCGGAGACGGACCAGTTCGCTTCGGGCGTGGGCGACGCCGGCGGAGTCGGCGCCGTCCGCCCGGGCGATCTCTTGCGCGAGGTCGCCCGCCGCTTCGACGAGGTGGCGCGCCTTCGACCGGCTGCGCAGCTGCTTGCGGTACTTCTTCCGGTCCTTGCGCAGACCGCTGACCGCATCGACCAGCGCGGCATCGACGACGCCGGACTCGACCTCGGGAGCGAGCAGGTCCCGCATCCAGCCGCGTTCCTGCCGGGCCGCGTGCCGCAGCACGGAGAAGAGTGCCGCGAGCTCGACGACGCCGATCACGAACGGCAGCACCGCGACCAGCCAGCTGCCACCGCTGATCGCGGCCATGTCGTCCCAGGTGAAGTGGAAGAACATCGCCATCAGCATGGTCAGCACGCCGCGGAGGACCCTCCGTTCACCGCTGCGGCCGAGTACCCACATCAGGCCGGCGCAGAAGATCGCGCTGAACAACGCGTGCGAGACGATTCCGGCCGCTCCGCGGACCAGGAACACGCGCAGCGAGGAGCCGAACTGGTCGACGCCGTACAGCTGCGTCGCGCCGTTGTAGACGTAGAGAACGTCCTCGAACACCTGGAATCCCAGGCCGATGAACGCGCCGATGATGAACCCGTCGTACGCGCTGCGCACGAGCCGAGGAGCCAGCCCGATCAGGAGCACCAGGCCGAGCGCCTTGCCCCATTCCTCGTTGATCGGCGCCGTCAGGCCCGCGCCCCAGTCGGCGGCGAACGACGTACCGCCGGCCTTGGCCCAGATCGACAGCAGCGCGCCGTTCGCCGGGAGCGCGATCCAGAACGGCGCGGCGATCCCGCCCCAGACGAAGCCGGTCGCCAGGAGCGAGCCGGGTTGCGCGGTGAACCGATTGTGGTGGCGCAGGAGCAGCAACCACGGGACGAGGTACAGGCCGAACAGGACGACTCCACCCGCGAGCGCGGGTGTGTAGAACGAGGCCCCGGCGCCGAAGTACCGCAGCATCGTCAGGGCGCCGCCGCCGACACCGAGCAGATAGACCCAGAAGGCAACGTTGTGCGGCTGCAGGAACTGGTACGGCTGTCCCCACCCGGACAGCTCGATCGCCTGTCGCTGAGCGAGCTTCTCCTCCGGTACGGCGGTCATCGCGCGACTCCCGGCGTGATACTGCGGAGCATCGTGGCCACCTCGTCCTGGTACCGCTCGAACTGTCCCGCCGCGGTTCGCACCCGAACCAGCAGCGCGGGCGCCGAGTCGACCGCTTCCGTCGTACCCACGGCCATCTTGAACGCCACGTCGACCGCGTCACCGCTCGGCCCGGTGCTGCTCTCGACCACGCCGACCAGGCCGGCGTCGGTCGTCAGCGAGCCACGGGATCCCCTGACCCGCGCGGAATCCCCTTCCGACCGCTGCACCTGATCGAGGAACGCTGCGGCGCTTCCGGTGTACGACGTCCCGTCCAGCTCGATCGTGGCGCCGCCGGACGCCAGCACGATCTGCAGACTCGTCGCGGCCGCGCCCGCGCCGCCGGTCAGCGTGCCGTGCTCGAGCTGCCATCCCACCGGCGGCACGGCCGTCGCCCCGTCGCCGAGGTCCAGCACTTGACCGGCCCGGATCTCGTTGTGCCAGGGGATCGCGGCGTTCAGCCCCTGTAACCCGTAGATCAGCAGCAGCGCGATGGCGAGTGCGCTGAACCCCGCGGCGAAGGTCCGGCGATCCAGCCCGAACCACCGATGCTCGACCGGCACCCACCCCTGCGGCGCCTGCCCCGTGCCTTCTGCCATACGACACTCCGATCAGCGAGGGGCGGTGGTGACAGATCGTAATCGAAGAGTGCTCAGCCGGGCCACTCCGCGGTGGCCCGGACCAGGGCTGCGAAGGCCTCCTCGGGAGGGGTGAGGATGCGGTCGGCTCGGCGGACGAGGGAGACCTCGCGCTGCGGGGGAGCCGGGCTGATGTCGAGACACACCAGGAAGCCGACCTCGACCTCGCGGCGTACGACGTGTTCGGACA
The DNA here is from genome assembly GCF_004331375.1 of Kribbella speibonae. Classification (NCBI taxonomy): domain Bacteria; kingdom Bacillati; phylum Actinomycetota; class Actinomycetes; order Propionibacteriales; family Kribbellaceae; genus Kribbella; species Kribbella speibonae. Next base: position 982,206 of record NZ_SJKC01000003.1, read on the forward strand.
GGACCGCGAGGCCGAGGTCCTGCTGCACTGCCTCCTTGACCGTGTCCGAGCCCCACAGGTCCCAGGTGTCGACCTGATCCAGCCCCCACGCGCGCAGCGACTGCTCCTGCAGCCGGCGGGTCGCCGATCCCGGCTCACGCAGCAGGAAGCGGCTCGTCGCGATGTCAGCTGCCGTGAGCTCGCGGTCCTTCAGCGGGCAACCGGCCGGCGCGACCAGGACCATGTCCTCGGTCAGCACCGGCTCGCTGCGGAGCGCCTCGGCGGTCGGGGTCGCCGCGCACAGGCCGAGGCCGACCTCGCCCGCGAGCAGCCACGACTCGACGGTGTCCTCGTTCCCGACCCGGATCTGGCACGAGACCTTGGGTGCGCGGATCGTGAACTCGCTGATCAGGCGCGGCAGCAGGTAGGTACCCAAGGTCGTCGTACCGGCCACCACCAGTTGGCCGGTGTCGAGCCCGCGGTACCCGGCGGTCGCGTGCTCGAGCCGGTCCAGCAGGGCGAGAACCTCGCGCGCGTGCTCCACGACGACCGCGCCGGCAGGTGTCGGCTGGGCGCCGTGCGGTCCACGGTGGACCAGGCTCACGCCCAGACTCCGCTCGAGCTGCCGGATGTGGTTGGAGACGGCCGGCTGGCTCATGTAGAGGGTCTTCGCCGCCGCGGAGAAGCTGCCTTCGTCGACGACGCGAGCCAAGATCTCGAGTTGCGTGAGACTGAACATCGGCCGCCTTTCCTGCGGGAACGCGGCCATAATCGCACGGAGAGGTCAGTACCTGATACAGGCCGACCGGAGGTCGGTGTAGAAGTTCCAGACGTCCGGCGAGCATTCCGGAGCGCCGAGCTGGGAGGCCTTGGCGCCCATGTGCGGCAGGTGCGAGTACGCGCCGACACCGGGGCGGTTCACGTGCAGCATGCCCGCCTGGAAGTCCTGCAGCGCCTGGAACATCAGCGCCGGGTTCTGGGTGAAGATCGTGCCGGACATGCCGTACTTCACCGAGTTGCTGATCCGCATCGCGTCGTCGTACCCGTCGCAGGTGATGACGGACAGGACCGGTCCGAAGACCTCCTCCTGGGCGAGTTCGGAGTTCCACGCGACCTGGTCGAGCAGCGTCGGCTCGACGAAGTACCCCGGCGTACCGAGCTCGGCTGCTCCGCCGCCGGCCAGCAGTTCGGCGCCGTCGGCAACGGCCTGCTCGATCGCCTGGAGACAGGCCTGGTGGCGCTCGTCGTTGACGACCGGGCCGATGTCGGCGTCCGGCTGGTCTCCCGGACCGATCTTCATTGCGCGGACGCGCGGGACCAGCCGGGCCATCAACTCGTCGTGGACGGTGCGGTCGACGATGATCCGGCTGGTGGCCGAGCACCGTTGACCCGACTGTCCGTACGCGCCGTGGACGATGGCGTCACAGGCCGCGTCGAGGTCGGCATCGGCGAGCACGATGAGTGCGTTCTTGCCGCCGAGTTCGAGCTGGGTCCGCAGCAGGCGGCCGGCGCCGGCCCGGTTGATGGCCTGACCAACGGGCAGCGACCCGGTGAAGGAGATCCCGGCCACCCGAACGTCGTCGACGAGCGCCTCGCCGGCCTCGCGGTCACCCTGCACCAGATTGAGGACGCCGGCCGGCACGCCCGCGTCGTGGAACGCCTGCACCAATAGGGCCGCCGTCAGCGGAGTCAGCGGGGACGGCTTGAGAACCGCCGTACAGCCCGACAACAATGCCGGCGCGACCTTCCAGATCGGGATGGTGAGGGGGAAGTTCCAGGGCGTGATCAGGCCGACGACGCCGATCGGGCGCCGGAACGTCAGTACGACGGTGCGCGGCTCCTCGGCGGCGGTTGTCTCGCCGTTCATCCGGCGCGCCTCACCGACGTGGAACTCGAGAATCGCCAGCCCCCGGGTCACCTCGCCGCGCGCCTCGCCGAGGCGTTTGCCCTGCTCGCGGGTGATCGCCGCGGCGAAGTCCTCGATCCGGTCCTCGATCAACCGGGCCGCCTTGGTCAGCACCTTGGCCCGCTCGATCGGCCCGATCGCGTCCCAGGCCGGCTGGGCGGCCTCGGCAGCGTCGACCGCTGCGGTGACATCGGCCGCCACGGACTCGCCGAACTCTCCGATCACGTCGTTGGTGTCGGCCGGGTTGAGGTTCGGCCGGGTCTGCCCACCGCTGCTCGGGGTCCACGTTCCGTCGACGTAGTTGAGCAGGTGGTCCGCCTGGACCTTGAAGTCGAGGCTCACGAAGCGATCTCCTTGAAGTCGATGGCGATGCGCGGCGCACCGCCGGTGCCGGCGGTCTTGATCGCCTGCACGATGTCGGCGAGCGGGTACGGCGCCGGGATCAGGTCGGCGAACAACTGTTGTGCGGACGTGCGTTCGAGGAAGTCGACGGCCTCGACGAGGTCGTCGACGCGATAGTTGTGGCTGCCGACGACGGTCGTGAGGTTCTTGACGAAACCGCTCGGTTCGAACCCGATCTCCGGCGCGGGCGACACCGAGCCGACCAGCGCGATCCGGCCGCCCAGATCGACCACCTCGAAGGCCGATCGGACGGCGTGGTTGTTGCCGGACAGCTCGAAGACGACGTCAGCGCCGTACTCGCTCGTCGTCGCGGCGAGGTCCTGCGGTTCGACGACCGCGGTGGCGCCGAAGCGCGCTGCCAGCTCGCGGCGCGACGGGTCGACATCGGATGCGATCACGGTGGTGCAACCACGATCCCGGGCGTAGGCCACCGCCGTCAGCCCCAACATGCCGCACCCGAGCACCACGACGACATCGTCCGCGGTGAGTCCGGTACGGCGTGCCGCGCAGGTAACCGTCGCGGTCGCGCAGTTGGCGGGTGTGGCGACGGCCGCGGGCAGGTGGTCCGGCAGCTTCACCAGGCCCGTGCCCGCCACGAGGTGCACGTAGGTCCCGAAGCCGCCGTTGAGCTTCCAGTGGTCGTCGATCGCCTCGTGGCCGTACTTGCGGACCGACAGGCACTTCTGGGGGATGCCGCGCAGGCACCGGCGGCACGCGCCGCACGACGTACCGATCGTCCAGGTGATGCGGTCACCCACGCCGACAGTCACGTCGCCTCCCGTGGCGACGACATGGCCGATGGCCTCGTGCCCGAGGACGGTCGGCAGCGGGGTGGGGCGGTCGCCGTTGATCGTGTGCAAGTCGCTGCCGCAGATCGTGGCCAGCTCGGTGCGGACCAGGACCTCGCCCGGCCGCAGTACCGGCAACGGCAGCGTGCCCACGGAGAAGCCCGCTTCCACGCCGGACCAGATCGCCGCGGTCGCGTTCACTGTCGTCATCCTCGAGTCCTGTTCGGTCGTTTCAGCGGCGGATGGTCGACGCTACGGCGGCGCTGGCCGTGCAGCTGATCGCCACGATGAGGAAGATCAGCCCGGCGTCGCCGCCGTTGTGATCCATGATGCGGCCGATCAGCGGTTCGGCGGCACCGGCGAACAAGTAGGCGAAGAAGTTGACCACGCCCACCGCCGTACCGGCCATCACCTTGCCGGCGAGGTCCGGGCACAGCGCCCAGAACGACGACTGCGGGCCGTAGACGAAGAAACCGGCGAGGAACAGCAGGACGATGCCCAGGCCGACACCGGGTTTCAACGCCCAGATCCCGAGGGAGCTGAGCGCGCCGAGCACCATGAAGAGCATGATCGGACGGTCCCGGCGCGAGCCGAACAGGCGGTCCGAGAGCTGACCGTTGACCAGGGCACCTACCGCCATCCCGACGGGCAGCGCCACGGTGATCCAGACCGCGTTGTCGGTCTTCTTCCAGGCGTCGCCGAGGAAGTACACCGGCACCCAGATCAGCAGGCCGTACCGCGCCGCGTTCTGGAAGCCGATAGCGATGCCGGTGAGCCAGATCCGGGGAATCCCGAGAACGGCCTGGTAGCGTTCCGTCGAGCTGGGCGCCGCTGCGTCGCTGTCGTACGCGACGTCGTCGGCGTCATGGGTGAACGAGCGCGGCGGCGTGATCCCGGCGTTCCTCGGAGTGTCCCGTGCGAGCACGAAGAACGTGATCCCGCCGACGAGCATCAGCAGCACCGGAAGCCGGAACAGCCACTCCCAGTCCAGGCCGAACGTCGTGATCGTCAACGTCGACGTGACGTAGACGAGGACCGACGATGAACCGGCGGCCAACGTGTAGAAGCCGAAACTCTTGCCCCGTTCGTGATGGCTCCACCAGTTGGAGATCACCCGGCCGCCGGCCGACCAGCCCATCGCCTGGACGAAGCCGTTGGCCCCGAGCGCGACCGCCATCCCGGCCGGCGAGGTCATGAAGCTGGCGATGATGCACAGGGCCGTCGACAGGATCGCGCCGAGCGCCATCAGGCGACGGCCGCCGAACTTGTCCGCGAGGTTGCCGTTGACCATCTGGCCGATGGCATAGGACCACAGGGCGATTCCGCTGATCGTGCCGACGGTCGCCTTGGTCCAGCCGAGGTCCTTCTGGATGCCGGGGATGGCGAAACCGAAGGCCTGCCGGCCGGTGTAGAAGAACAGGTAGCAGAACATTGCCGCGAGCAACATTCGCCAGGCGAGCCGCCGGAAGGAGGCCTCGGAGACGGGTTCGGCCGAAAGGTTGCCGGTGCTGGGGTCAAGTGTGCTGGACATCCTCGTCGCAGACCTCTCTCAGGGGTAACGCGCAGGACGGGGTCGACTCACGACGCGGGGGCGGCCGCGAGATCGTGCTCGGACGTGAGTGTCCTGAGTCGGAGGTTCGACTCAGGACACTAGGGTCGTGGCGACCCAGAAGGCGTCGTAGTTGTGGATGTACGCCGGCCGGCCCCAGGGCTCGTCGAGCTCTTCCGGCCGGGGTAGCACCCGGTTGATGAGGAACGGGATCTGCAGCTCACCGAGCGCGCCGTGCGACCGCAGGGGAGCGTCGAGGCCGGTGAGGTCGTGCCATTCGGCGTACCGGCCCAGGGCTGTGCCCTTCTCGGCGAGGACCACGATGTCGCCGATCCGGTCCGCCGGCAGCGAGAAGCTGCCTGCGGCCTCGTCCCGGGTGCACACGGTCTGTACGCCGTCGATCGTCCGGAGCGCGTCGACGGTCGCCTCGAGGTCCGCGCCCGCGGGCAGGTAGACGCTGGCGAACGAGCCGAGCGCACCGTGGTGGACGGTGTACGGGTCGGTGATCGGCAGGATGACGCGCAGTTCGTCCGACCCCGGCTCGGCGCCGGCCGTGCCGAGGATCCGGCGTACCTCGTCCTCGACGAACACGACGTTCGGCGCACCGGTGTGGTCGGTCTTCGCGCTCATGCCGTGGTCCGCGGTGAGGACCACGATCGCGCCGAGCGCTTCGAGTTGGGCGGCGTGCCGGTCGATCTCGGCGTACAGGTCGTTGGCCGCCTCGGTGCCCGGGGCGTGCTTGTGCTGGATGTAGTCGGTGAGTGACAGGTACATCAGGTCGGCGCCGCGGGTCTTCATGATCTCGACGCCCGCGGCCAGGGCGAAGACGGACAGGTCGGCCGAGTACACCGTGGGCAACGGCCTGCCGACGAGCGCGAGCACGTCGTCGATGCCGTTCTCCTCGAGATTGGCCTGGTCGGCCTTCTCGGCCGAGAAGCAGATCCCTCGCCGCGACGGTTCGACGAACTCACCGGAGCCGTCGAGGCTGGGACCCGCCTCGACCACCCCGGCGCCGAGCAGCCGCCGCAGCTTGTCCTTGGCGGTGACGACCACGACGTCGAGGCCTGCTTCGTTCGCCGCCGCGAACAGGGTCGGGGCGCGCAGGAACGACTTGTCGTTCATCAGCACTTCAGCACCTGTTGACGTGTCGAACAGGTAGTTGCCGCTGATGCCGTGGACCGACGGCGGCTGCCCGGTCGCGATCGACACGTTGTTCGGGTTGGTCAGCGCGGGCATCGCGCAGTGCGCCTCCCACGACGTTCCCCGCCCGCTGTCGAGGACTCCGGCCAGCCACGGCATCCGACCTGCTTCGACAGCCTCGAGGTGGTAGTCCGGCTCGCTGCCGTCGATGCAGATCACGACGACCGGCGCACCGTTGGTGGTGTAGGTCCGGTCGTTGACGCTGAAGGTGGTGGTCACGGAGTCTCCTGCGATCGGGTTCTCGGGATCGGTGTCACTGTCCAACCCGGCAGGCCGCACCGGGAACCCCGGTTCGGGCTATGGGCCGCATAACCAGATTCCGCATACCGCGCGGAAAACCGGGCTGCCAGTGTTCGAAGTCGTCCGCCGGTCCGCCCCGAGGAGCCCGCTCATGCGATTACGTCTCACCGCCCTGACCGCCTGCACGGCCATCGTGCTCGCGGGGATCGTCGCGCCCGCCGCGACGGCCGCCACCATCGGTTCCGAGAACTTCGACAGCTTGGCCGGCACGCTCCAGCCGCGAACGACCGAGACCGGGATACCGGCCGATCTGCTCGGCTGGACCCACACGGCGCCGAGCGGCTGGACGGTGACCTCCGCCGACTCGATGACCGGAAAGGGCATGGACGAATGGCGCGGCTGGTCGTTCGCCACGCCCCAGTTCTGGACCGCGGCCCAGACCGGGCAAGGGCGCGAGAGCTTCACCAAGGCCGGCGGTGTCCTCGCCGTCGCGGAGAACGACGAGTGGGACGACGCGAACAGTCCCGGCGACCAGCTCTTCGAGAGCACGCTGACGTCGCCTGCCTATACGGTGGCCGGCAAGTCGAAGGTCTACGTGAACTACGACCAGAACTACCGCCAGACCGGACCGCAGGTCGCCGCCGTGGACGTGTCGTTCGACGGCGGTGCCCCGCAGCGGCAGTTCACCTACAGCACCGCGACCCTGGGCGACCAGGTGTACCGCGAGAACGAGACCATCGCCGTGCCGGTGACCGTACCGGCCGGCGCCCAGTCTGCGAAGATCAGCTGGGTCATCGAAGACGCACAGAACGATTGGTATTGGGCGATCGACAACATGAGCGTGAACGACGACGCACGGGCAGGTGCCGTTCCACCGCTGCCGAAGGTGCAGACCCCCGACGACCTGCCCAACGGCACCAGCGCCGCGAAGGTCCTGTTCGTCGACCTGGACGGCATGCGCTGGGACAAGATGCAGCAGGCGGGTACGCCGAACCTCTCGGCCGTCGGCGCGACGGGCCAGTTCGGGCCGGCGTACATCCAGGACAACGCGATCGCCGGGACGAACTCCGGCCCCGGCCACTCGAACATGTTCACCGGTGTCTGGCCGGACAAGCACAACGTGCTCGACAACTCGTTCAACGGCTACCGCAAGAGCCAGTACCCGGATTTCATCACCCGCGCCGAGGGGCTCAAGCCCGAGCTGTCGACGTTCACCACGCTGGACTGGACGCCGCTGAACACCTACCTGATCGACCGGCCGGACGTGAAGCTCCAGCAGAACGGCGCCAACCAGCAGATCACCGACCGGCAGAGCACCGACGCCGCGCTCGAGGTGCTCGGCAAGCACAACCCGGACCTGATGATGGTCTACCTGCACGACGTCGACGCGACCGGTCATTCGCTCGGCTCGGACAGCCCGGACTACCTCCAGGCGATCCGTCGCGTCGACGCCAAGTTCGGTGAGCTGGTCGCCGCGGTCAAGGCGCGGGCGACGTACAAGGACGAACGCTGGCTGATCGTCGCGGCCACCGACCACGGCCAGACCGGCTTCGGTCATGGCGGCGACCAGCACACGTCACGCCAGGGCTGGATCCTGGCGACCGGGCCGGGGATCCCGACGACCGCCACTCTGCGGCGGGAGTGGCGTCAGGTCGACATCATGCCGACGGTCTACCGGCACCTCGGTCTTCCGATCGATCCGGCCTGGGGTCTCGACGGCGTACCGATCGGTGCCCGGAGCAACGATCCGTTCGACACCGTGGCGGCCACCTCGGGCGTCGTCGACGAGGCGCTTAAGCCCGCGGGCATCGGTGGCTGGACGACTGCGCTACCGACGTCCTGGACGCGCGTCGACAAGACTCCTGCCGGCAGCGGCGTGACCGAGTACCGGGGATGGCGGCTGATGAGCGGCGAGTTCTGGACGACCTCCGAGGAAGGCCAGGGCCGCGGCTCCTTCGTCCGGGGGCGTGACGTGATCGCCGTGGCCGACCCGGACGAGTGGAACGACAAGGGTGATCCGGCGGGCGGCGCCGCACTGTTCGACAGTGCGCTCACCACGCCGTGGGTGCCGCTGCGTCAGGCTGCCGGCGTCCAGGTCGACTACCTGAGCCACTACAAGCAGGTCGCTGCCGGGCAGCCGCAGGACGCCGAGGTCGTGGCGGAGTTCGACAACGGTGTGAAGCGCGTGCTGTGGACCGCCTCCGCGGCCGACGGTGCGAAGTTCGACATCAGCAAGGCGATGCACCTGACCACCGCGGTGCCCACCGGCGCCGCCAAGGTCCGCGTGACCTGGCATCTGAAGGCCGGCAACAACGGCTACTGGGCGATCGACGCACCGAAGGTCGTGGCTGACTGACCCTCGGTGTTGATGAGGACGACTGTGTCCAGCGGTTGCCGGGTCACTTGCAGGGCGGCCAGCGCGGCGGCGCCGCAGGGACCGGCGGGGATGTTGTAGGTGTGGAGCAGGGCTTGGGCGGCGCGCGTCTCGTCATCCGTGACGGCGATCGCGGCGTCCAGGCCGCTGTGGATGGTGGGCCAGGCGGTGGAGGAGACGGTGCCGCAGTTGAGGCCCGCCATGATCGTGGGCGCGGACGTATCGACGGTGATCGGCCGGCCGGCGGCGAGCGAGGTCGTGACGCAGGCGGCGGTCACCGGTTCGACCGCGAGGACCGACGTACGGCGATCCGGAACGCGGTAGTGCTCGATCGCGGACTGGAGTAGTGAACCGACACCGGTCGGGACGACGACGAGCCCGATCGCGGACGGGTGCTGTTCGTCGATCTCCGCGAACAGCGTCGAATACCCGGCGACGATCCACCGCGGGACTTCCTCGTACCCGGGCCAGGCGGTGTCCTGGATCAGTACGTCGCCATCGCGCACACTCGCCGCGGCGGCCTGTACCGCGTCGTCGTACGGCAGCCCGGTGTCGATGACCGACGCACCTTCGGCACGGATCGCCTGCACGGGGGCACCCGGCAGACCGGCCGGGACGTAGACGCGGGACCTGAGCCCGAGCGCCCGCGCGAAGTACGCCAGGGCCCGGCCGTGGTTGCCGTCCGTCGCGGTCACCAGCGTGAGCCGGCGGCCGGAGACCCGCGACGCGAGTTCGTCAAACGTTTGCGCGGGTCCGAGCGCACGGTTGACCGCCCACGATGCGCCGAGCACCTTGAACGCCGGCAGCCCGAACCGGTTGGATTCGTCCTTCACCCACACGCTCCCGGCCCCGAGCAGCTCCGCGAGCGCGGGCACCTCGATCAGCGGCGTCGCGGCGTACCCGGGCATGCTGCGATGGAACTCCAGGGCCGACTCCCGCACCCCCGGCGCGATCCAGGACCCGGCGCCGGGGTTCGCCGCCCGCGGGCGCTGCTCAGGCTTCGTCACTCTCCGAGACTCCCTCCACAGCCGGTAATTGCCGGTAATTGCCGGTACTGACATAGATCAATTCATCGCGGAGCGTGCCACAATGCAACAGAGCCTGTGGCCCCCGGACCCCGTGTCGTTCGCTCACACATCTGACGGCGCGGACCTGGGGAGGACGCAATGGGTGCTGGGGACGTTGACAGGGAGTTTCGGGCTCGGCTGATCGAGCTGCTGGGGGAGCCGTTGATGGTCGACGATCCACTCGTCACCACCGCACAGGCCGCGCTACTACTGGAGGTTCCGCCGCAGCGCGTCGCGGGGCTGATCCGGGCGGGGCATCTGCCGGCTCGCTCCCGTGCGCACCGCCGGCTGCTGCTGTCCGACGTCGTACGGTCAGGCCTCGACCAGTGGATGTCGGTCGCGGAAGCCGGTGTCGTCCTGGGTCTCGGACAGACCGGCGTACGGCGATTGATCACGGCCGGACTGCTGACGGCGCACGGCAAGGAACTGCCGTTGCGACGCGAAGACGTGGACGTCCTCGCCCGCCTGCGCGAAAGCTGGTGGTCCGTGCCGACCGCCGCGTCCGCGCTCGGAGTGGACGCCGACGAGGTCCACCGGATGCTCCGCATCGGTCAGCTCACCCACACCTGCGACATCGCCCGACCGGTCTACCGCCACGAAGTCGCCACCCTGCTGCAACCGGTGCCGACGGTCGCATAACGCCATCTCGTAGCGCGTCCGTCGTCTTTGTGCACGGCTCAACCACAAATCCGCGTGGAGAATGGTTGGTGGGTGCACAAAGACGCCGTGATCAGTTGCCGTTGATGAGGTGGATGGCCAGGTCGGGGCTGAAGGTGCCGGCGGGGATGCCGGCGCCGATGCCGCAGTCGCCGTCGGAGTCGCCGGGGACCTTGATCCACAGCAGCATCTCCGCGCCACCGCCGGTTTGGGCTGTGACGCCGAGCTTGCGGCCCGGCGGGTTGCACCAGTCGTTGCCCGTGCCGTTCCCGTTCCGGCTGGTGTCGACGACGAACGGCTTCTTCGTGGTCAGGTGGCTGTTGACGGCGTTGCCGTAGGTGACGGTCTGCGCGGTGGTGTAGTAGTTCGACACGTTGAGTGCGAAGCCGTGCGCGTTCGCCAGGCCCGCGCCCTTGAGCCGCTGCGCCATCACGTCGGCGGCCACCCAGCCGGCGTTGCCGCCGTCCAGGTACGCCCACGCGTTCGGCGCGAGATCCTTGAACTGCTGCACGGCGTACGTCAGCATGCCGTTGCGCTCGGCGATCTGGTCCGCGTTCATGCAGTTGAAGTCGCCGAGCGAGTCGGGCTCGATCACGACCACGGCCGGACGGTTGCCGATAGCAACGGCGAAGTCGTGGATCCAGGCCCGGTACGCCGCCGGAGTGCCCGCGCCGCCGCCGGAGTGACCGCCGCACGCGTCGCGGCCGGGAATGTTGTACGCGACCAGCACGGGCAGCTTGTCCGCGGCGTCCGCGGCGCCGACGAAGTTTCCGACCGACGTACCGATCGGGTTGCTCCAGTTGCCGAACCAGCGGGCCATCGGCTTCGTCGCGATCGAGTTCTGGATCGCGGTCCGGCGGCTGTCGTTGGGGTTGTTCCGGACCCAGGCGGCCGGGTTCGAGTTCGGGTCGACGTAGAAGCCGCTGGTCAGTTGGACCGGGTTGCCGGTGGTGGCGGCGCCGGCGCCCTGGTGTGTGGGGAGGACGACGCCGAGCGTCAGGCCGGCCGCGACCAGGCCTCTGAGGATCCATCGCATGTGCTGCTCCTGTCTCGAGCTTGGGGGCGGACACTCCGGGAGCGCTTCCAGTTACTATCGCCCCGATCGTGTCGGATCAGCCACCTTGCCGTCAACCATCTGTGCAGCAGCTGGTGAAAACAGGAAACCGCCTCAGCTTCTGAATCCGAGAGCGCTTCCAAACGCGACCAGCCAGCGAGGGGTCAGTTCGCGGCGAGCTTCTCGGTGGAGGTGTGGCCGGCCTCGGCGCAGCGGTTCAGGAAACCGGCGATCAGGTCGAGCTCGTCCTCGGAGTAGCCGGCGCAGATCTTGTCGATCGCGCCGTTCATCCCGCGGTACGCCTGGTAGACCGCGGCCGTCCGCTCCTTGACGACGCGGACGGTCACCCGCCGGCGGTCGGTCTGGTCGCGGTCACGGACGACCCAGCCGCCGCGCTCGAGCCGGTCGAGGATCCCGGTCATCGTGGCCGGATGGATGCCGGCCCGCCGGGCCAGGGCGCTCGGTGTGAGCGCCCCGTCCCTGGCGAGCACGTCCAGACAGTCCAGCTCGGCGTCCTTGAGGGACAGCTGCGACCCGACCTGATGATTCAGCAGGGCGAGCTGGACCCGCAGGTCCCGCAACGCGGTCCTGACCGCGGCAGTGCGCGACGGCGGCTTCGGCATACTTCAGCTCTCGTATCATCCGGTATTCAGATCATCTGAGAGCCTAACTCACGGGACGCGCGCGGCCGAGCGGTGCGGGTGTGAGGACCGGGTGCGCGCGCAGGTACGCGATGAATCCCTCGTGGTCGCGGTCGTTGCGGACCGGATCGGTGAAGCCGGCGAAGACCGTCGTACCGTCGCCGCCGATCAGGGTGTAGGCCAGCGCGGCGACGCGGTAGTCCCGGTTCAGGTCGAGTGGTTTGCCGTTGATGCGCACGGTCGCGGGGTCGACGCGCTGCCCGATCGGCTTGGTCGTGTCGTAGGTGTAGCTGACGTTCTGCGACACGGCGAACGGAGCGAACTTCTCGGTCCCGTTCGCCTGCGGCACCCACTGCGCCTCGAAGGCAGCGTGCAGCTGGGTGCCCGGCAGCGTGACCGTCAGGATCGGGTTGCCGTACCCGAAGGCGCCCCACGCCTCGCCGAACAGCACCGTCCCGTCGACGTCCGACGGATTGGTGCCTTTGGCAAACAACAGGTCGCCGGTCACGGCGTTCGATCCCGACACCGGCTTGACCGAGATCAGGGCCAGGTCGGCGCGACCGTCGCGGTGCTGATTCGCGTCCCAGTAGGCGAAGTCCGCGGCCAGGTTGCCCATCGTGCTCTCGCCGGACGCGTTCGGCGTCCGCGTGAAGTCCGCGGTGACGCGCGCGAGCGGCGTGGCGTACCGCTTCTTGCCCTTCGCGGTCCAGTAGTCGGCGATGTACTGCAGCTCCTCGTCGAGCGGTACGTCGCGGGTGTTGGCGTGATTGGTCGACCGGGTCAGTTCCCGGATGACCTCGCCGGTGCGCGGGTCCAGCTTGAGGTTGATCTCGTTGATCAGCGAGCCGTGGTTGCCGGCTTCGACGACCGGCCGCGGGACGCCGTTCGGGTCCGGAACCATCATGTTGAACCGGCAGTGCCAGTGCCCGGTCACGATCGCTGCGATGTCCGGGGAGGCGTTCGCGGCCAGCTGGAACACCGGCCCCGACGGGTTCGTGCCCGCGTTGTAGTCGTTTCCGGCGACGCCGCCGTCGTGGATGTTGATGACGATCGCGTTGACGCCGCGCTTCTTCAGTTGCGCGGCCAGTTTGTTCGCCTCGGCCAGGTCGGACAGCGACTTGAGCCCGGGCTGGTACGACGTCGACCCGGTTTCCGAACCGACCAACGTGAGGTGGATGAACGCGATCGGCAGCTTCCCGCCGCGGCCGGCGTCGACCCACTCGATGTTGTACGGGGGCACGATCGTCCGGCCGGTGTCCGCGTGCACGATGTTCGCGGTGTAGAAGCGGAAGTTCGCGCCCTGGAAACGCTGCCCGGTCGAGTCGACGAAGTTGTCGTCGCGCCCGCTGACCGGGTACGGCTTGCCGCGTTCCATGTGGTCGACGAGGAACTCGACCGAGTGGTCGAGCTCGTGGTTGCCGACCGTGCTGAACTGCAGCCCGAGCGCGTTGAGCGCCTCGATCGTCGGTTCGTTGGCATGCGCGTCGACCTCGAACGGCCAGCCGTTGAAGTTGTCACCGGACGAGAAGAAGATCGAGTTCCGCTGACCCTCGCGCAGCCGCTTCAGGTGCGTGGCCAGGTAGCCCGCGCCGCCGACGGTCACCTGGACGCCGCCCGCGCCGGTGATCACGCTGCCCTGACTGGGCGTCGTCGGCTGCAGGTAGCCGTGGAAGTCGGTGATGTTCAGCAGCTGTACGTCGACGTACTCCGAAGCGTCATCGAGAGCGTGCGGGGTGGCGTACGCGACGTCGCCGACCGCGGTCGCGGTGGCGATGGCGCCGGTGGTGGTGAGGAACGTCCGGCGGCGGATCCGACTGTTCACGGCAACCTGCTTCCTGGCGGGAGGGGTGCGCGTTAGTGCGCATTATTGCCTGTTTCCGACATTATTAGCTGCCGGACCGGACATGCGTCAACGGCCCGGTGAACAATCGGCCAACCTGAGGTCAGAGGCTCCGGGCCGAGAGTCGGGGGAGCGGGCCGCGGCTCGGGCTCAGCAGACGGGTGTCGATCGCGTCCTGGGCGAGGCTGGCCGCGCCGAGGGCTACGCAGAGGGAACCGAGGGCGGAGGCGCGCAGTTCCGGGACGCGCGGGCAGAGGCGGTCGAGCTCGGCGGCCAGTGGTTCGAGCAGTACGTCGGCCGCCTGGGAGAAGGCGCCGCCGAGGACGAGCAGCCGCGGGTCGACGATCGCGATCGCCGTCGCGGCGGCGACTGCCATGGCGCGTGCGTACTTCCGGACGGCGGCCCGCGCTGCCCGGTCGCCTTCCCGCGCGGCCGCGAAGGCGCGTTCCGCCTTGTCCACCGTGGGAATCTCCGCCGGCACAACATCGTGCAAGTACTCGAGCGCCGCCTCCCATGCAACCCCTCTGAGCGCGGACATATCAGCCGCCGCCCCAAACGCTCCCCGCCGCAGTTGCCCGTCAAGCACCAAAGCCAACCCCGTACGCCGCCCCGCATGCAAAAACACCATGTCCGCGGGGGAGGAGGAGAGGGAGGGCCCGGCCGCGCTGGTGGACCCGGCGGAGGGCGCGGTGGTGCGGCCGGCCGTGGGTTCGGCGGAGGGGGCGGGGGTGCCTCGGCGTTGTTCGGCGAGGGCGGCTAGTTGGCTGTCATTGTCGGCGACAACCAGCTGGGCTTTGAAGTGGCCGACCAGGTTGGTGCCTGCCCAGTCTGGGATCGCGTTCGCGCGGACGACGGTGCCCGCGGCATCGACCAACCCGGTGGTACCCGCCCCGACCGCCCACACCTGCGCCGCCGGCACGCCGGCCTCCCGCGCACAGTCGGCAATCACCCGGTCGGCCGTCGCGAGCCGCTGCCTCCGCGGCGTCTCCGGTGTCACGGAACGCCGTACGCTCGCGAGCATCCGCCCGTCGAGATCCGTCAGCACCCCACGTACCGAGAACGCGCCGATGTCCAGCCCGACGACGTACCCGGCCTCCGCCCGAAACCGGTAGGAACGCGCCGGCCGCCCACGCCCGCGGATCGCCGGACTCACCTCGACCAGCCACCGCCGAGTCACCAGACTCGCCAGCACCTCCTCGACCGCAGTCCGCCCCAGCCCGCTCTGCTCGACGATCTCCGCGACCCGCAACTCCCCGGCAGCCCGAACCGAGCCCAGCACAGCCCGCTCGTTCAGCTGCCGCAACCGCGAATGATCGCCGCCGTCCACCACCGAGGACCCCATGATCGCCCCAGCGTAGACCGTGTGCTTTCAGTGGTAGGTCACCGTCGTGACGAGCGCGGCCGCGCAGGCAATGAAGTACACGGACCAAGGGGCCAGGTTGTGATCGTGGACTCGAAGGTGCGCGGTCAGCGCGGCCAGGAAGTAGAGCACCAGTCCCGCAGCGGCGAGCACGCCGAGCGGTGGTACGGCGAGGCCGGCGAGGAGGCCGACCGATCCGGCGCCGAGCAGCAGACCGAAGGGGACAATCCACTTGTGGTCGACGTTGATCCTGTCCGCCTGGGTCTTGGGGTAGTCGTGCCGAAGGAGGTTCGCGACCGCGGCGCTACCGGTGAGCGCGGCGGCCAGGAGCGTGGTGGCGAGATAGGCGGCGTACACGAGGTCTCCGATCCGAGAGGCGATGGGCGCCTCACGGACGAGACAGCTAGCCGGTTTGTGACAGGCCGGTGAGTTTCGCCGGATTGCTGACGACTTGGAGAGCCTGTACGGCGCCCTCGACCAGATGCAACGTGATCGCGAGCACCGGCCCGTTGGCGGACTGGATGACGATGCCCGGTGCGCCGTTGAGCTCCGCGATCTCCAGTTGCGTACCGGCCGGCCGCCGCTCGTACAGAACGACGAACGCACGCGCGACGTACAGCGGACCGTAGATGGGTTTGCGCGGAGCACCGGTGAGCCCGCCGCCGTCGCTGATCAGCACGACATCCGGCGCGAGAACCGCCATCAGAGCCGTCACATCACCGTCCAGGCACGCCGCGAGAAAGCGTTCGGTGACCTCGCGCTGCGTCGTACGGTCGGTGTCGTAGCGACGGCGGCGAGCGGCGACGGCCTTGCGTGCGCGGTGCGCGAGCTGGCGTACGTCGGCGGACTGGCGTCCGAGGATGCCTGCGATGTCCGTGTAGCTGTAGCCGAACGCTTCGTTCAGTACGAAGACGGCGCGTTCGGTGGGCGAGAGGGCTTCCAGCACGAGCAGTACGGCGGTCGACACCTCGTCGGCCCGTACGACGTGATCGGCGGTGTCCGGCGTGGTGAGCAGGGGTTCGGGCAGCCACGGTCCGACGTACGTCTCACGCCGTACTGCCGCGCTCCGCAGCCGGTCGATCGCCAGGCGGGTCGTGACGCGAACCAGATACCCCTCCGCGTCGTCCACGGAGTCGCCGTCGACCCGGGTCCATCGCAGCCAGGCGTCCTGCACGACGTCCTGGGCGTCGGCCACGCTCCCGAGCAGCCGGTACGCGACGGCGTACAGCAACCCTCGGTGCTCGGCGAACCGGTCGGCCTGCATGCGCGCAACGATAGTCAGCGCTGAACTTCAACAAACCGTTGACGCTGGAGTGGCTCTGTGTCAATCTGTCGCCACGCGGAATCATATTTCCGGAAGGCGGAATTCCATGACCTCCAGCACTCCTGCGACTGCCCGCCCCGAAGATGAGCGGCTGCCGTTCGCGCAGCTGCTCGTCTACGGCACCCAGCACATCCTGACGATGTACGGCGGGCTGATCGCGCCGCCGTTGATCGTCGGGACCGCGGCCGGGTTGTCCGCGCCGGACATCGGGCTGCTGGTGACGGCGGGGATCTTCGTCAGCGGGCTCGCGACGCTCCTGCAGTCGCTGGGGCTCGGGCCGTTCGGTGCGCGGCTGCCGATCGTGCAGGGGATCTCGTTCGCGAGTGTGTCCACGATGGTGTCGATCGCCTCGCGCGACGGCGTCCGCCCGGTGTTCGGCGCGATCATCGTGGCGGGGGTGATCGGCGTGATCGCCTCGTCGTTCTTCGCCCATCTGGTGAAGCTGTTCCCGCCGGTCGTCACCGGGTCGATCATCACGGTCATCGGGGTGTCGCTGCTGCCGGTCAGCTTCGACTGGGCGCTCGGCGGCGTCGGCGCCAAGTCCTACGGAGATCCCGGCAACATCGCGCTGGCCGGGATCACGCTGCTGGTCATCCTGGTGATCAGCAGACCCTTCCAGGGTTTCGTGTCCCGGCTGTCGATCCTGATCGGCATGGTCGCCGGCACGCTGATCGCCGTCCCGTGGGGCAAGGCCGACTTCTCGTCAGTGGGACAGGGGAAGGTCGTCTCGTTCCCGCCGATCTTCGGCCTCGGTACGCCGATCTTCGACATCGGGGCGATCGTCGCGATGACGATCGTGATCTTCGTGATCATGACCGAGACGATGGCCGACATCCTCGCGATCGGTCAGATCGTGGAGACGCCGGTCGACCACAAGCGGGTCGCCAACGGCCTGCGGGCGGACATGCTGTCGAGCACGGTCGCTCCGGTGTTCGGGGCGTTCCCGGCCAGCGCGTTCGCGCAGAACGTCGGCCTGGTGGCGATCACCGGCATCAAGTCCCGCTTCACCGTCGCGGTCGGCGGCGGCGTCCTCGTACTGCTCGGGCTGGTCCCGATGTTCGGCCGGGTCGTCGCCGCGATCCCAGCGCCGGTGCTCGGCGGCGCCGGGATCGTCCTGTTCGGCTCGGTCGCGGCGAGCGGCATCCGCACGCTGGGGCGGGTCGAGTACGGCGACAACCTGAACCTGGTCGTCATCGCGGTGTCCCTCGCGATGGGTCTGGTCCCGATCGCGCGCCCGCACTTCTGGGACGAGCTCCCGTCCGGCGTCGGCGTCGTCCTCGACTCGGGCATCAGCGCCGCCGCGGTCACCGCCGTACTCCTCAACCTGTTCTTCAACCGCTGGCGCGCACTGGCCAAGGACCACCCGTCCGTCTTCGCCGCCGCTCCCGACGAACGCGGCACTCCGCTGCCAGGTACCTCCGAGTCCTGACTGGAACTGCCTAGGTCGAGCACTTGACGTGCAGTTACGCGCACTGGCTAACTGGCTTCACCCGCCCATGCCCGAGGAGACTCGATGCGCCTGCTCCGGTCTGCTGTCTGCGTGTTCGCCCTGGTCGCCCCGCTCGCACTTCTGCCGCAGCCCGCCGGTGCGGCCGGTCCCGCGGCCGCTGCGGTCTCGCCCCAGCCGCAACAACTCGTGCCACGTCCAGACGGCTTCCCGCTCACTCCGGTGGTCGGCCTGGTCCGCACCGCGCGGTCCGATGCGGACGCGGAGCGCGTCGTACGCCAGGCACTGAACCGCGCCGGCGTGACGAACATCCGGACCACGAACGGCAGCGACCCCGGTACGCCGACGACCATCTGGCTGGGCCGTGACCCGTCGGTGCTCCGCGCCCTGCGGGTTGCGGACAGCACCGGCCTGCCCGTCGAGGGGTACGTCCTCGCCGCCGGACGCGACCGTCACGATCGCGGTCACGTGGTGCTCGACGGCGTCGACTCCGACGGCACGTACTACGCGGCGCAGTCGCTCGCCCAGCTGATCCAGGCCCGCCCCGGTCGCGACTGGATGCCCGGCGTCGCGATCCGGGACTGGCCGACGATGCGCTACCGCGGCGCGATCGAAGGTTTCTACGGCACGCCGTGGTCGCACGCGGACCGTCTCGACGAGCTCAGCTACCTCGGCGACCATCGCATGAACACGTACGAGTACGCGCCGAAGGACGACCCGTACCACCGCGAGCAGTGGCGCGACCCGTACCCGGCCGACAAGCTCGCCCAACTCGCGGAGCTCGTCACACGGGCGCGCCAGAACAAGGTGGACTTCACTTTCGCGCTCTCGCCGGGCCTGTCGATCTGCTACACCTCGGACGCCGACTTCCAGGCCCTGGTCGCGAAGTTCCAGGCGCTGTACGACGTGGGCGCGCGGTCGTTCAACGTGCCGCTCGACGACATCGACTACAACTCGTGGCACTGCGATGCGGACAAGACGAAGTACGGAACGGGCGGAGGCGCCGCCGGCCGGGCGCAGAGCGATCTGCTGAACCGGGTGCAGCGCGAATGGGTGGAGACGAAGGCGGACGTCGCGCCGCTGCAGATGGTGCCGACGGAGTACTACAACGTCAGCGAAACGCCGTACAAGAAGGCCCTGCGGGAGCAGCTCGACACCGACGTGGTCGTGCACTGGACCGGGATCGGCGTGGTGCCGCGGACGATCACGGCGGCGCAGGCCGCCCAGGCGAAGGCCGTGTTCGGCCACGACATCCTGATCTGGGACAACTACCCGGTCAACGACTACGCGGCCGGCCGGTTGCTGCTCGCGCCGTACAGCGGCCGGGAGCCCGCCATCGCCGATCACGTCGCCGGCGTCATCTCGAACCCGATGAACCAGGCGGCGGTCAGCAAGATCGCGCTGTACTCGTTCGCCGAGCTCGGCTGGAATCCGGCGAAGTACGACGCCGATGCGTCCTGGCGCCGCGCCCTGGCCGAGCAGGCCGGCGGCAACCAGGCGACAGCCGCGGCGTTGCAGGTGTTCGCGGATCTGAACACGTACGACGGCACGCTGCATCCGGAGAGTGCGCCGGTGTTCGGTGCGGCGGTCGAGCATTTCTGGCAGCGCTGGCGCTCCGGGCAGCGCGCCCAGGCGATCGCCGGACTGCGGCCGCGGGTGGCTGCGATCACTGCCGCGCCGGGAACGATCCGGGCCGGAGCGGATCCCGCGTTCGCCGCCGAGGCGGAATCGTGGCTCAAGGCAACGGAGTTGTGGGGACAGGCGATGGGCCGCGCCCTGGATCTGCTCGCGGCGATGGACGCCGGCGACGGAGCGTCGGCCTGGACCAAGCGGCAGCAGATGAGCGGTCTCGTCACCGCGGCCAAGGCGATCCGGGACGGCCGGCTGCCGCACAGCGGCACCTATCCGCGGATCGGCGAACGGGTCGTCGACGAACTGATCGCCGAGACCGGCCGCGTCCACGACCGCTGGCTCGGCGTGCAGCCGGGCCGCACCGCGACGACGAACCTGGGGACCTACCAGGACAACGTGCCGGCGCGGATGGTCGACGGCGATCCGAACACGTTCTTCTGGAGCAACGGCGCACCCGATCAGGGCTCCGAGGTGCGGGTCGATCTCGGTGAGCCCGCGACGATCGGCGCGATCGAACTGCTGATGGGCAAGGCGTCCAGCCCGAACGACTACATCCAGTCGGGTGCGTTGGAGTACTCGCTCGACGGCACGCGCTGGACCGAGTTGACGCGCGCCACCACGGCGGAAGTCCGGACCACGGCACCGGCGGGCACGACCGCGCGCTACGTGCGGTACCGGTCGTTGTCCGCGACCGACTTCTGGGTCGTGGTTCGAGAGTTCTCGGTGGAGACGATCGGCGGGCGGAAGACCACGCTGACAGCCGGTGGTACGCCGGCGCCCGCGCCAGGATCGTCGTACCAGCGTGCCGTGGACGGGAACTTGGAGACTGCCTACGTTCCGGTCGCGACGCCTGGTGCCGGCGATGCGTTGACCGTCGGTCTGTCGGCGCCGAGGGAGCTGGCTGGTCTCACGATCCTCCAACAGTCGGCAAACGTGGGGTCGGCGGACGTGGAGGTCCAGGTCGGGGGAGCCTGGCAGCGGATCGGCTCGGTGTCATCGGCGTACGCCGAGGTGCCTGCGAACGATCTCCGCGCCGAGGCCGTACGGCTGGTGTGGAAGAGCGGAACCCCGGCCATGGCCGAGATCGTGCCGCTGTGGAGTGACACGCCGCTCGCCGGGCTGCACGTCGACGCGGACCGGGCCGATGTGGTCCGCGGTACGGCGTCGAGTTTCGTGGTCGACATCTCGGCCGAACGCGGCGCCGACGTGACCGGCACCTTGCGCGTGACCGCGCCGGCGGGATGGATCGCGGAGCCGGCCAGTACGCCGGTCGCCGTCAAGCGCGGATTCACCCAATCCGTCACCGTGAAGCTGACACCTCCCGCCGACGCAGCCCTTGCCGACGTGGACATTCCGGTGACCTTCACCTCCGGCGCGACGACCTTCGACGCCGTACTGCGCGTCGCCGTACGCCCCCGCACCGGTGCCGCCAACGCGGCCCTGGATCGCCCGGCCGTTGCCTCGAGCATCGAACCCGGTACGTCGTTCACGGCGGATCTCGCGGTCGACGGAGATCCCGCCACGCGCTGGGCATCCGGCTACGACGACGCGTCCTGGTTCCAGGTCGACCTCGGTACGTCGACGCGCCTCGGCAAGCTCGTGCTGCGGTGGGAGGCGGCGTACGGCTCGGCGTACCGGGTGCAGGTCTCGGACGACGCGAGTACCTGGACGACCGCGACCGAGGTGACGGACGGCGACGGCGGGACCGACACGCTCTGGCTGGACACCACCGCGCGCTACGTCCGGATGCAGGGCGTCCATCGCGCGACGCAGTACGGCTACTCCCTCTACGAGCTCGAGGTCTACCCGGCAATCTGACCTCTCCTCTTGCGGTGGCGGGGTGTGGCGCGCTATCAATGCCTTTTGGCGATTAGGAAAGTTTCCTAACAGTCGAGCGCACCCTCCCTGACTGGGCTCAGCCCACCCGGACGAAGGAGAAGAGCATGCGTACGCATTCGTTCAAGAGGTTCGGACCGCCCTCACGGGTCGCCGGACGGATCGTGACAGCGCTGGCGCTGGCGGCCGTACCGGCAACCGTGTTCCTCGGCGTCGGTCACGCGGCCGAGGCGGCGGATCTGGACGATCCGGTGAAGAAGGAAATCGCCCAGCAGATCGTTTCCTCCGCGGAGAACTCGTCGCTGAACTGGCGGGACCAGTTCGATTACATCGAGGACATCGGCGACGGCCGCGGCTATACGGCCGGCATCATCGGTTTCTGCTCGGGGACGCACGACATGCTCGAACTGGTCGAGTACTACACCGATCAGGTGCCGGACAACCCGCTTGCGGAGTACCTTCCGGCGCTCCGTGAGGTCGATGGCAGCGACTCGCACGAGGGGCTCGACCCCGGCTTCACCGACGCCTGGAAGCAGGCGGCCGCGACGACGGAGTTCCAGGCCGCGCAGGAACACGAGCGCGACCGGGTCTACTTCAACCCGGCGGTCACGCAGGCCAAGCAGGACGGGCTGCGGACGCTGGGTCAGTTCGCGTACTACGACGCCATCGTCATGCACGGTGAGGGCGGACTCGACAGCATCCGCGCCGACGCCAGGGATCACGCCGACACTCCAGCCGACGGCGGCGACGAGACGGAGTACCTGAACGCCTTCCTCGACGCACGCGTCGTCGAGATGAAGAAGGAGGAGGCGCACGAGGACACCAGCCGGGTCGACACCGCACAACGGGTCTTCCTCGACAACGGCAACCTGGATCTCAACACGCCACTGGCCTGGGCGGTGTACGAAGAGCCGTTCCGCATCGACACCGACCCGGACCCCGGCACCGATCCCGGACCGGACCCGGCCGGTGTGCTGATCTCGCAGCACCGGCCGACCACCTCGTCCTCGACCGAGGACTCGACGCTGACCGCCGACCGCGCCGTCGACGGCAACACGTCCACGCGCTGGGCGAGCGCCGAAGGCTCCGATCCGCAGTGGATCCGGGTCGATCTCGGAGCGGGAGCAACCGTTGCGAAGGTCAAGCTGACCTGGGAGGCCGCGTACGCGAAGGCCTACCGGGTCCAGATCTCCGCCGACGGCTCGACCTGGACGAACCTGGCCACCGAGACGGCAGGTAACGGCGGCACCGACGAGTGGTCGAACCTCAACGGCCAGGGCCGGTACCTGCGCATCTACGGGACCGCGCGCGGCACGACATACGGCTACTCCCTCTACGAACTCGAAGCCTTCGGCAAGACCGCCTAGCCCTGACCGGCGGCGACCCCGTGGAACATGAGAAGTCTGTAATGTTCCGCTCATGCGGTTCTTCGGGAGGGATCGCAGGCTTTGAGGATGCGGTCTCCACGCGTGATCTACGGGGTCGTCGCCGGTGTCCTGGTGGTGGCCGGGTTTGTGCTGCCCCGGTACCTGGCCGGGCGGTCCGCGCCGGAGCTTGGTGACACGGTTGTCGTCCCGGCACCTTCGAGCACAGCGCGCAGTACGCCGACGCCCAGTACGCCGACGCCGAGACCGACGGTCACAGGTGCGTCGCCGGTCGCGCCGCCGCCGGCCCGGACGGCTGGGGTGGACGACGATGATGACGGTGTGGACGACCCGGACGACGATGGCTGACCGCCGCCCGGTGGTCAGCGCCCGGGTGCGGATCATCGGCTGGATGTTCGGCGTCCTCACTCTCGCCCTGGGCGCTCTGGTCTTCCTCACCTGGCAGGTGCTCGCGGCCCGCGCCGACGACTCCGCGGACGAAGAACTCACCCATGAGGCGAACAAGTTCCGCGCCTTCGCGGCCTCACCCGCCGCCGCGTCCTTCCAGCGCCCGGAGGACCTGCTGGACCGCTGGCTGCAGAGCAATCTGCCGGACGATTCCGAGGCGCTCTTCACCATCGTCAACGGCAACCCGTACCACCGCAGCCAGGGCAGTCCGCCCGCCCGCCTCGACACCGACACGGCCTTCGTGCAGCGCCTCGCCGGCGCGAAAGAACCGGCGTACGGCTGGGTCGACAGCACCGCGGGCCGCGTCCGGTACGGCGTACTCCCGGTACGGATCGGGGCGCAGCCGGTCCAGGCGCAGCTCGTCGTGCTCGAGTTCCGGGACCTGATCGCGCAGCCGTCGATGGACGCGGCCCGCGCGCTGGTGATCATCGCCGCGATCACGCTGGTGCTGGCCGCCGGCGCCAGCTGGCTGGTCACCGGCCGGGTGCTGGCCCCGATCCGGCAGTTGCGGACGACGGCCGAGCGGATCAGCGAGACCGATCTGCGGCGCCGGATCGATGTCGTGGGCAACGACGATGTCGCGCATCTGGCGCGGACGTTCAACACGATGCTGGACCGGCTCGAGGACGCGTTCGTCGCGCAGCGCGAGTTCGTCGACAACGCGGGCCACGAGCTGCGGACGCCGATCACGGTGATTCGCGGGCACCTGGAACTGATGGGCGACGACCCGCGGGACCGCGCCGAGACGAAGGCGCTGGTCCTGGACGAGCTGGCCAGGATGAACCGGATGGTCGACGACCTGCTGGTGCTGGCGAAGAGCGACCGGCCCGGGTTCCTCGAACTCGGCGAGGTCAATCTGACCGAACTCGTCGTCGAGGTGGTGGCCAAGGCGCGACCGCTGGCCGAGCGGGCCTGGCGGGTCGCGGCGACCGCGGACGCGACGATCGTCGCCGACGGGCAGCGGCTCACGCAGGCCCTGATGCAGCTGGTGTCCAACGCGGTCCGGCACACGAAGACCGACGACCGGATCGAGGTCGGGTCGTACGTCGACGCCGACGGGAGCGTGCTGCTGTGGGTGGCCGACTCCGGGCCGGGGGTTCCGCCGGAGGATCGCGAGCGCATCTTCGAGCGGTTCGCCCGCGGGACGGCGCAGCGCCGTACCGAAGGCGCCGGGCTGGGGCTGGCGATCGTCCGGTCGATCGCCCGGGCACACGGTGGCGACGTCCGGCTGGCGGCCGGGCCGGGCGCGCGGTTCGAGCTGACGTTACCGGGCGGAGTGGAGGCGGAATGAACCGGATTCTGATCGCCGAGGACGAGGAGCGGATCGCCTCGTTCGTCGAGCGCGGCCTGCGCAGCAACGGGTTCGTGACGACGGTGGTCGGCGACGGCGAGA
Source organism: Kribbella speibonae (assembly GCF_004331375.1). Taxonomy (NCBI): domain Bacteria; kingdom Bacillati; phylum Actinomycetota; class Actinomycetes; order Propionibacteriales; family Kribbellaceae; genus Kribbella; species Kribbella speibonae. The sequence continues at coordinate 1,006,727 of NZ_SJKC01000003.1, forward strand.
CGGCGTACCAGGAAGGTGCTACCGGCAACTACGACCTGATGGTCCTGGACATCGGGCTGCCGCGGGTGGACGGGTTCACCGTGCTGCGACGGTTGCGTGAGGCAAGGGTCGCGCTGCCGGTGGTGATCCTGACCGCGCGCGACAGTGTCCGGGACAAGGTCGCCGGGCTGGAGGGCGGAGCGGACGACTACATCGCGAAGCCGTTCGCGTTCGAGGAACTGCTGGCGCGGGTCCGGCTGCGGCTGCGCAGCGAAGGGACGCCGGACGCGAACATCCTGCAGGTCGGCGAACTCAGCCTGGACCTGCGGACCCGGCGCGCGTTCGTCGACGGCGCGTCGATCGACCTCACCGCGCGGGAGTTCCTGCTCGCCGAGGTGTTCTGCCGCCACCCCGATCAGGTGCTGTCCCGCGAACAGCTGCTCTCGCAGGTCTGGGGCTTCGACTTCGACCCGGGCTCGAACGTCGTCGACGTCTACATCCGGTACCTGCGCCGCAAACTCGGCGCCGAGCGGATCCAGACGGTGCGCGGGATGGGGTACCGCCTGCTTCCGTGAGAGCTCTCTCACGATCGCCTCAGCGAGGTCTCACCCGTGGCCGGAAAGGTGGAAGCAACATCAGCCACCTGGAGGAAACCATGTCCGGTCTGGGACTCGCGATACCCGCCGATCTGCTCGCCATCGGTCTGCTTGCCTATGGCACCTACTTCCGCCGCTACCACCGCCGCGACCTGCTGCTCGCGTACGTCGCGCTGAACGTCGGCGTACTCGCGGTCACCGCGATGCTGGCCGGCAGCGGCGCCGGGGTGGGCCTCGGGCTGGGGTTGTTCGGGATCCTGTCGATCATCCGGCTTCGCTCGGACTCGATCACCCAGGAAGAGGTCGCGTACTACTTCATCTCGCTGGCCCTCGGCCTCGTCAACGGCCTGCACCCCGGTCCGTTCTGGGTCGCGCCCGCGTTGAGCTTCCTGCTGGTCGCCCTGATGTACGTCGTCGACCACCCGCGGCTCACGCTGCGGTCGCGGCGGCAGCGGGTCGTTCTCGACCAGGCGTATCCGGATGTCCGTGACGTCGGCCCGGCGCTCGAGCGGCTGCTGCGCGCCGACATCCGGTACTTCGTCGTACTCGATCTGGATCTGGTCACCGACACGACCGTCGTCGACGTGCGCTACCGGATCCTGCCGGACGCACCGGCCGCCGTCCGTCCGTTCCAGCGGTACGCGTCGTGAGGACGCGGGCCGCGGTGACCGGCGTGCTCGCCGAGATGCAGCCGATCTCGTTGACGGAGGTGCTGGCAGAGGCGGCGCTGCAGGTCCGGGTGGATCGCAAGTACCTGGTGCCGATCGGGGTCTTCGTCGAGCTGGTGAACCGGCTCCGCGACCGGTTCGCCGTCCTGGAGATCGACGGGCAGCGCAGCTTTCAGTACGAGTCCGTGTACTTCGACACGCCGTCGCTCGGGCTGTACCGGCAGCACCTCCAGCGCCGGCGCTACCGGTACAAGGTCCGCACGCGCACCTATCTGGACAGCGGCGAGTGCAGCTTCGAGGTGAAGCTGAAGGGCAATCGCTCCGAGACGATCAAGTCCCGACTGCCGTACGCCGCCGCGGATCGCGGACGGTTGACGGGTCCCGCCCACGATTTCCTGGCCGAGCAGCTCAGGACGGCGTACGGCGTGGGTCCCGTCGACGGACTGCGGCCGGCTCTGGTCACGACGTACCGCAGAAGCACACTCACCGACCCGACAGCCCATGAGCGCCTGACCTGCGACATCGACCTGCGCTTCTCCAACGCGGCCAACTCGATCGACGTCCTCCCCGAAACCGTCCTCGTCGAAAGCAAAACCAACGGCCGCACCGGCTCCGCAGACGCCGTACTACGAGACCTCCGAGTCCGCCCGATCCAGGTCAGCAAGTACTGCGTAGCCGCAGCCCTCCTCAACCCAACCCTCCGCTCCAACCCCTGGCACCGAACCGTCCACCACTTCAGCGGCGGGTGCCGGCTTCGGTCATGATCTTGTGGGCTTCTGGGGGGAAGGTGCCGTCGGTGATTTGGGTGTTGTTGATCAGTTGGTTGTTGAAGCCGGGGCCTTCGGGGTTGCGGGCCGGGCCGATGTCCCACCAGTTGCCGGTGACCAGGTTGTCCTTGGTGTTGAAGGTGTCCGGGTCATCGGCGTCGGCGTTGACGTAGACCCAGCGGCTGCTCCCGAGGAACACGTTGTCGCGCATCACGACGTACCGCGTGCCCTGGTCGATGAGGGCGCCGAACGTGGTCCGGCTGTCGTACACGTAGTTGCGCTCGATCACGGTGCCGGGGCTGGACGACAGCGTGTAGATACTGCCGCCGTCGTGCATCGCCTGCTTGGTGTCGTGGATCAGGTTGTAGGCGACGTAGTTCTCCCGGAACGTCGTCGGCGTCCGGTAGATCGGCTGGTAGTTGTAGAGCCCGGCCTCGAGGTAGTACTTGTTGCCGCCCGGGTCGTTGATACCCCATCCCCAGCCGATGTCGACACCGTCGTACGGCAGGTCGGTGAGGGTGTTGTGGGTGATCGTCGCGCGGGTGACGTACGTCGACAGGATGCCGGCGTTGTCCCGGTAGTTCTTCGAGACGCCCTGGACGGTGTTGTCGACGATGCGTACGTCGTGGTTCGTCATCCGCGGGTCCCGCGGGTGGTGCGCGTCGGGCTGCACGCCGCCGGCCACGATCGCCGACGCGGCGCTGTTGGTGAAGCTGTTGCCGCGGACATCGATCTCCGCGGCGCCGTACCCGATGCCGGAAGCGTGCGCGTTCGGGTCCATGCCGAGGCCGAGCCCGACCGACCCGAGTTGCTCGAAGCTGTTGCCGTCGAACGTGACATGTTCCGCGGCCGACACCTGGACGGCGGCCGGGATCTGGTGCCATTCGTTGCGGGTCTTCTCGAACTCGGGACAGCCGTCCTGGCAGCTGGTCAGGAAGTCGGCCGGCTTGGCGTACTCCCCGACGATGTGCGCGCCGCTCTGCTGGTCGACGTACCCCTGCGGGCCGCTCGGGAAGTTCCAGGTGGTGTGCGCGAACGTGAGGTTGCTGAAGGCAAGGTTCTGGACGGGGTCGCGGTAGCTGCCGCTGATCTGCACCAGCGACTCCAGGCGTGGCAGCCGGACGTCGGTCGCCGCCATCGACTGCCCGTCGGCCGGCCGGTAGAAGACCTTGCCTTTCGCGGAGTCGAGGTACCACTGGTTCGGGCCGGAGATCAGCTCGTACGCGTTGTTCAGGTAGACCGCACCGCGGTTGTACGGCGACTTGAGCGTGTCGTACCCGAAGTTGTTGTTGTCCCAGGCCGGCTGCTCCATCACCAGGGTGCTGCCGTCGACCGTCTGGACAGGGGAGTAGCGGTCCGTGAACGAGCCCAGCTCCTCGATCTCGAGGTCGCCGGGATTCGACAGCCCGGCGATGCGTTCGGCCAGTGCCGGATCGTTGACCGTCAGGCCGCGCTGGCTGAAGACCAGGTGGTCGCGGGTCTTCTTCGACTCCGCGAGGAGCAGCTGGGTGCGCTCCGCGAGCTGCCCGTCGACGTACAGCTGGCGCGACCGGCTGCCGACCGGCACGTCGGCGGACCAGATGTTCTTCGCGGGGTCGGTCAGCGTCCAGCCGGTCACCTTGGAGCCGCCGGACAGTACGGCGTGCTGACCGGGAACGCTCTGCCAGATGACGGTGTGGCCGTTGCGGCCGCCGTCGCGGGATCCGAAGCGCAGCGGTTTCTTGAGTTCGTAGGTGCCGCCGGCCAGCAGGACGCGGACGTCGGCGGTGGAGTTCTTTGCCCGGGCCAGCGCCTGGGCGGCGTCGAGAGTGCGGACGACCTGGTCGGCGTGCAGGTCCTTGGGCTTCTTGCCGTCGGGGGAGACCAGGATGACGGTGGTCGGCCGCGTGACGGCCGAGGTGGGCGGGGCGGAGAGGGCGGCGGCGCCGAGGACCAGCGCGCAGGCGGCGGCGATCACTCGGAGCGGACGAGGTCGGGTCATGCTTGACTCCTGTGTCGTCTGTTGTCTGACATCTGTCAGCGGCAAACTAGAAGCGACCCCTGGATCGGTCAACAGCTGATCTCGATCACCGAGACCACTGTCCGAAGTTGGCCTTAGGTGCGCGGGAGGGGGCGGCGGCGTTGCCAGGCGGCGTTGATGTGGTTGGTCATCGCTTCGGCGGCGCCGGCGGGGTCGCGGTCGAGGATCCGTTCCAGCACGATCCGGTGCTCACCGTTCGTCGTCCGGACGTCGTCCACGCTCGGGTGGCCCTGGTAGCGCATGCTGGTCCGGGCCTGACTGTGCACCGTGCTCACGATCGACCGGGCCAGCCGGTTCCCGGACGCGGCCATGATCCGGTCGTGGAACTCGACATCGGTCTCGATGAAGACCTCGGGGCGTGCCGTGTCGGCCTCGAGCCGGTGGAAGATCGCCTCGATCGCCGCGCGGTCCTCGTCGGTCGCCTGCGTCGCGGCCAGCCCGGCCAGGTTGGACTCGAGTGCGACCCGGACGCCGACCAGTTCGTCGAGGATGCCCAGATTCGCGTCGTTGCGGACCGCGGCCGCGAGCACGGCGGAGTCCAGCAGGTTCCAGTTCGAGTCGTCCTTCACCACGGCGCCGATCCCGCGGCGGACCTCGACCAGACCCTTGGCCTCGAGCAGTTTGACCGCCTCGCGGACCGTGATCCGGCTGACCTGGAACTGCTCGGACAGGGCGGATTCCGGCGGGAGTACGGCGTTCGGCTGGATCGCGCCGGACACCACGCCGTCGAGGATCGACTCGACCACGAGGTCGGCCAGTCGCGCCGGGCGTTGCGCGGCCGCCGCCGGGGCGAGTCGCACGGTTGCTTGCCCGGGAGCCTCTCCGGGGTCCGACGCCATGATGCCTCCCGAGTTCGCCTGCACCGATGTCTGTCACCGGATTCTCGCCCATCCTTCAGCAGTCAACAAACTCTTGACAACAGACAACAGACAACTAACATCAAACCGAGCCGAAGGGCTCGAGGAACTCGACAGAAGGAGGGCGTGTCATGCCGACCGCCTCAGGTTCGACCACCCGCGGGATCCGCGGCTCGCGGCGCGGCTGGTTCGCGGCCGCTCTCGTTCCGGCGCTGGCACTCGTGTCCGCCGCCTGCGGTGCCGCCGCCCCGCAGACCCAGTCCGGCAGTGGGGCGAGCGCCGGCGGTGGGAAGCTCGTCGTCTGGGACTGGCACTCCGGTGACGCGACCACCAAGGAGTACTACGCGAAGGCCAAGGCGGACTTCGAGGCCAAGCACCCGGGTGTCCAGGTCGAGTTCGTCGCACAGCCCTACGACCAGTACTACACGCTGCTCGGTACGGCGATCCAGGCCGGCAAGGGCCCGGACATCTCGATGTTCAACGGCGGCGCCCAGATGCGGGATCGCGCCACGTCCTTGCTGCCGCTGGACGACAAGGTCGGTGACCTGAAGGACCGACTGGTCGGCTGGGACGCGTTCCGCAAGGACAACGCGACGTACGCCGTACCGGTCACCCTGCAAGGCTTCCCCTTCTACTACAACAAGGCCGTCTACAAGAAGGCCGGCCTCGACCCGGAGGCACCGCCGAAGACCCTGGCCGAGTTGCAGACCGCCTGCGCAGCGATCAAGAAGTCCGGGAACGCCTGCTTCAACCTCGGCAACAAGGAAGGCCTCGGCATCGAGTTCTTCCTGTCCGGCTTCGGTCCCGGCGTGTTCAGCCCGGCGCAGTACGACGCTTGGCTGGCCGGCCAGCGGGACTGGAAGTCGCCCGAGGTCAAGCAGATCTTCGACCTGTGGAAGAAGACGAACGACGAGGGCTGGTACAACAAGGGCGTCAACTCGACCGCCATGTTCATGGACCAGTTCACGATGTTCTCCGGCGGCAAGGGCGGCAACGTGATCGGGCTGATCTCCGACACCGCGCACTGGAAGTCGTTCGACGAGTTCCTCGGCCCGGATCTCGGCGTCTACAAGCCGCCGGTGTCGAACCCGGGACAGGTCACCTCGACCTTCCTGCCCGCGGAGGGCGGCATCGGGTACGGCGTGATGAAGTGGACGAAGGATCCGGCGCTCGCGGTCGACCTGGTGAAGAGCCTGGCGAGTACGGACGCGGAGAAGTCGTTCTTCGAGAAGGCCGGCGCGATCGCGGCGGACAAGACCGTCGACACCAAGTCGGTCGACGTGAAGGCCGCCGGCGAGATCGTGTCCTGGCTGCCGGACAGCAAGCCGCTGCTGCACACCGCGCTGTCGGCGAAGACGCTCGACCTCATGCACCGGCTCTCCCAGCAGCTGATCAGCGGTGACGTGACCGTCGACCAGGTGCTGACCCAGCTGGCGGCGTCGGACAAGTGACCCAACAAGTCGCAGGGTCCGGAGAGCAGAGCATGGCAGTACCCGCATCCCGCCGTACGACGGCAGTTCGCCGGTGGCACCTCAGCGAGCACAAGATCGCGGCGCTGGTGCTGGTGACGCCGGCGCTGCTGATCATCGTCGGGCTGCGGATCGTGCCGCTCGTCCTCGGTGCGCAGTACTCGCTCACCGGGGACGGCGACCGCAACGGCCTGTTCGTTGGCCTGGCCAACTACCGGACACTGCTGGACGATCCGGTCTTCCGGACCGCGCTCAGGAACGTGGGCCTGTTGTTCCTGGCGCTGCCGGTCGCGGTCGCCGTACCAGGGCTGCTGGCCACCTTCCTGTTTCTGAAGGTGCCCGGCCACCGGTTCTACCGCAGCGTGTACTTCTTCCCGGTGGTGCTGTCGCCGGTGATCATCGGCGCGATCTTCAACATCCTGCTGTCGTTCGACGGCCCGCTGAACCAGTTGCTCGGTAAAGCCGGGATCGCACCGGTCGACTGGCTCGGCAACTCGCACATCGCGATCCTGTCGGTGATCGGCGTGCACATCTGGGCGACGTTCGGGATGGCGCTGGTGATCTTCATGGCCGGGTTCTCGACGCTGGACCAGTCGTTGCTCGACGCCGCGCGGTGCGACGGCGCGACGCTGCCGCAGACCGTCTGGCACGTGGTGATCCCGGAGCTCAGCCGGACCATCCAGTTCGTCTTCGTGACCACGATGATCGGCATGCTGACCGGGATGTTCGGGCTGGTCTACGTGATGACCGCGGGCGGGCCGGGCGGTGCGACGTACCTGCCGGAGTTCTACATCTGGGTCACGCAGGGGCAGATGAACAGCCCGGCGCTGGCCTCGGCCGCGTCGATGGTGCTGTTCGTGCTGATGCTGCTGGTCGGGCTCGCGCAGATCCGGCTGATCAAGCGCACCACCAAGGAGGTGTGAGCGATGCGCGAACGCGGAATCGGCCGCTGGATCGTCGCGATCCCGATGGCGCTGCTGGCGCTGGCCACGATCTATCCGATGGTGTTCACGCTGAACGTCGCGATGAAGTCGCGTCGCGAGTACGTCCTGGACCGGTTCTCGCTGGCCGATCACCTGACCGCGGCGAACATCGCCGACGCCTGGAACTCGTCCGGTCTCGGGCGCTACACCTTCAACTCGGTGCTGGTCACCGCGGGTTCGGTCGCGCTGTTGCTGCTGCTCGGCTCGATGGCCGGGTACGCGTTCAGCCAGCTCACGTTCCGCGGCCGCCGGTGGCTGTTCCTGGTCTGCCTGGGCGCGTTGATGATCCCGTTCCAGGTGATCATGGTGCCGTTCTTCCGGGTGCTCGGCCAGATCCATCTGCTCGACACGCACGTGGGGCTGATCCTCGCGTACACCGGTCAATTCTTGCCGTTCACGATCTTCCTGATGACGAGTTTCTACTCGCGCATTCCGGCCGAGATCGTCGAGGCGGCGCGCGTCGACGGCAGTACGACGCTCGGCGTGTACCGGCGGATCATGCTGCCGCTCGGACGCCCGGCCCTGCTCTCGGTCGGCATCCTGAACGCCTTGTTCTGCTGGAACGACGTCCTGATCTCGCTGCTGGTGATGCAGTCCGAGCAGCACCGCACGCTGATGGTCGGAGTCACCGCGCTGCGCGGTCAGTACTCCGACAACATCCCGCTCTTCGCCGGCGGAGTGCTCGTCGCGGCCCTGCCCGTGATCGCGATCTACCTGTTCTTCCAGCGCCAGATCACCGACGGCGTCACCGCCGGCTCGACCAAGGGATAGCCAGATGCGCATCACGGGATATCGCACCCTCACCACGGTGCACGACTGGGGCCGACCGATCGGTGACGCGAACGGGGCGGTCGGGTCGGGCAAGACCTCGGTGCCGGTCGTCGTACTCACCACCGATGCCGGCCTCGAAGGGATCGGGCTCGGCTCGCACGAGGGTATCGACACGCTCTTCCCCGCGCTGGACGGCCAGGACCCGCGCGCGGTGGTGGCGCTGTACGACCGGATGCTCGCCTGGGTGTTCAAGCGCGGGCACGCCGGTGCGGTCTTCGGTGCGATCGGCGCACTCGACATGGCGTTGTGGGACCTCAAGGCGAAGGCGGTCGAGCAGCCGTTGTGGCGGCTCCTCGGCGCCCGCGATCACGTCGTACCGGCGTACGCGTCCGGCCTCGACGGTCCACTGGCCGACGACGAACTGATCAGGCTGCACAAGCAGTTCGCGGAGCGTGGTCTGCAGGCGGCGAAGCTGAAGGGCGGGCTCGACGTGGCCGCGGATCTGCGCCGCCTCGATGTGCTGAGCCAGCTCTACCGCGACGCAACCGGGCAGACGCCCGCGCTGATGCTCGACGCGAACGAGTCGTGGTCGCGCAAGGAAGCGGTCCGGCACATCCGGCGGATCGAGGAGCATGTCGACCTCGCCTGGGTCGAGGAGCCGGTACGGCGCTGGGACGTCGACGGGCTCGGGATGGTCACGCGTGCGGTGAAGGCGGCGGTCGCGACCGGGGAGAACCTCACGGGACTCGAACAGTTCCGCCCGCTGGTGACCGCGAACGCCGTGGACATCGTCCAGACCGGCAGCGTCTGGGGGATCACGCATTTCCTCCGGGTGTCCGCGCTGGCGCACGCGTTCGACCTCCCGATCAGCCCGGTGGGGTACGACGCCAATCCGCTCGGTCATGCGGCCGCCGTCGTACCGAACCATCTGTCGATCGAGATCCAGGACCTGGCGCCGCCGGTCGGGATCGGCGTGGACCAGGAGATCACCGACGGCCACCTCGTGCTCGGCGAATCACCCGGCCTCGGCTACACCCTCGACGAGGACGCCGTCGCGCGGCTCGGTGACGCGGGCAGCTGGGACGACGACGCGGGACCGCACGTACGCCCGGATCGCGCCGGCCGCCGGCTGGTCGGCAAACCCGCGATCCGCTCCGGACGATGGGAGACGCAGGAATGAAGTCCGCTGTTGTGACCGGCGCCGGTGGTTCTCTCGGCCGGGCGATCGCGCTCCGGCTGGCTCAGGACGGGTACGGCGTTGCGCTGCTCGACCTGCCCGGTGACGGTCTGGATGAGTCCGAGGCCGAACTGAAGACAGAAGGTGCTCGGTACGGCGTCTTCCCGATCGATCTGCGCGACTCGGCGGCGCTCGTGCGGACGCTCCCCGAGGCCGAGTCCTTGGGTGCGCTCGACGTACTGGTGAACAACGCCGCGATCTATCCCGCGACACCGCTGCTCGACATCTCGCTGGAGGAGTACGACGACGTCGTCGCGGTGAACCAGCGCGCGTACTTCGTCGCCGCGCAGGCCGCCGCCCGCTCGATGCGCGCCCGGCGAGCGGGGTCGATCGTCAACGTCGCTTCGATCACCTGGCACGGCGGCTGGGAGAAGCTGGCCAGCTACGTCAGCACGAAGGGCGCCGCGGTCGCGCTGACCCGGGCACTCGCCCGCGAACTCGGCCCGGACGGCATCCGCGTGAACGCGGTGTCGCCCGGCGCCTTCCCGACGAAGGCAGAAACGATCCACGAGAATCCCGAGGCCTACAACGCCTTCGTCCTCGACCACCAGTCGATCAAACGCCGCGGCACACCGGCCGAGATCGCCTCGGTGGTCTCCTTCCTGGTCGGCCCCGACGCGTCCTTCGTCACCGGCCAGACCCTCAACGTCGATGGTGGATGGGTGATGACATGAACATCTTCGGAGACGAGTTGTCCGTTGCGGCGCTGCGGGAGCGGACGGGTGATCTGGCGAGTGTTGCGGGGGTTCGTGAAGTTGAGTTGAGCAATGGAGTCGAGCGGGGGGTGCGGGCTGTTCAGTTGCGGAGTGCGGCGGGGCTCGAGGTCGAGGTGCTGGTGGATCGCGGTCTCGATCTGGGGGCCGCGCGGTTTCGTGGCGTGCCGTTCGGGTGGCGGTCGGGGAACGGGTTCCGGCATCCGGGTCTGCATGAGAACAACGACGAAGGCGGTTTGTCGTGGTTGCGGGCGCTCGATGGGTTGCTCGTGTCCGGTGGTCTCGACCACACGCTGTTCGGCGCTGAGGTCGACGCCGGTCACTACCGCTATCCGCCGAAGCAGTCCGTGGCGCACGGTCTGCACGGCCGGCTGACCGCGATTCCGGGCCGGTTGCTCGAGGCCGGCGAGGTCTGGGACGGCGACCGGTGCACGCTGCGGGTTCGGGGCGAGGTCGTGCAGGCGACGTCGTTCGGTGAGCATCTGCGGCTGACCCGAACGGTCGAGGTCGATTTCGACGGTCTCGAGATCCGGCTGTCCGATGTCGTGGACAACCTCGGGTACGAGCGCACGCCGCACATGTTCCTGTACCACTTGAACTTCGGCTGGCCGGTGATCGACGCCGGCACCGAGTTCGTCGCCCCGATCGCCGAGACGACCTGGCGCAGCGATTCCGTTGCCGAGCAAGGCGTTTCGTACCGCGTCATGCCCGACCCGAAGCCCGGGTTCGTGGAGCAGGTCTACGAGCACCGCCTGGTGCCAGACCCCGACGGCCGGCATCGGGTTGCGCTGATCCGCGGCGACAGCACGCTCGGCGTCGAGGTGACCTGGGACGCGGCCGCGATGCCGTGCTTCTTCGAATGGCAGAACCTCCGCAGCGGCCAGTACGCCGTCGGCCTCGAACCGTCGACCCACCACGTCACCGGGAACACCGCGGCGCGCGAGGACGGCACGATGACCTGGCTGGAGCACGGCGAGTCGCGGGCGTACAGCACGACGATCCGGGTGCTCGACGGCGCCGAGGCCACCACCGCTGCCCGGGACGCGATCCGCCGCGTCGCCGGCCAGCCCGACTGACGACCTCAGGAGACCCACACTGTGAGCATTCTCGACGGGTACCGCGTGCTCGACTGCTCGATCGCGATGGCCGGTCCGTTCGCGGCCCAGCGCCTCGGTGACCTCGGAGCCGATGTCGTCAAGGTCGAGCCGGTGACCGGTGAGTGGCAGCGGCATGCCGCGGCCGGGGGCGCGAAGGGCAACGCGATCAACGTGTCGTTCCTGTCCCTGAACCGCAACAAGCGCTCGCTGGCCGTCGACCTCAAGGCAGCGGAAGGAAAACGTGTTCTTCGGCGCCTGGTCGAGACCGCCGACGTGTTCCTGCAGAACTACCGGCCGGGCGTCGCGGAACGGCTCGGCGTCGACTACCCGACCCTGTCGGCCATCAACCCCCGCCTGGTCTACGTGTCGATGTCCGGGTACGGCGAGGACGGCCCGCACCGGAACCTGCCCGGTCAGGACTTGTTGCTGCAGGCAAAGTCCGGCGCGATGCTGTCGACCGGACGGCACGGCGAGCCGCCCCAGCCGGCCGGGCAGTACCTCGTCGACGCGGTGACCGCGTCGACCGCGTTCGAGGCGGTGCTCGCCGCGTTGCTGCATCGGGAGCGTACGGGTGAGGGACAGCTGGTGACCGTGAACATGCTCGACGCGATCACGACCCTGCAGATGCAGGAGCTGTCGGTCTTCACGGCCGGAAACGTCCCGCAGCGCAGGGGTTCCGAGCCGCACGCGCACGTGTACATCAGAGCGCCGTACGGAACGTTCAAGACCGCCGACGGATTCCTCGCGCTGGCGATGCCGGATCTGCCGACGCTCGGCCGGGTGATCGGCGAGGACACCTTCCTGGCGATGGATTCCGAGGTGCACGGCTGGACGCATCGCGACGAGATCTTCCGGCTGACCGCCGAGCGTCTGCTCCGGCGGACCACCGACGAGTGGCTCGCGGAGCTGACCGCGGCCGGGATCTGGTGCGGGCCGGTCTACGACTACGAGCAGCTCGTCAACGATCCGCAGATCCGCCACAACGGCACGTTCGTCGAGTACGACCATCCCACCGAGGGACGCGTCAAGACACCGGGCTTTCCGTACGGCTTCGAGAAGACTCCCGCGAAGGTCGAGCGCGGTGCACCGCTCGTCGGGGAACACAGCCGGGAAGTGCTCGCGGAGGCCGGGTTCGGCACGGACGAGATCGCGGACCTGCTGGCGGACGGCGTCGTCGCCGAGACCCCGCTTCCGGATCCGGTGCCGTGATGCCGCGCTACCGAGGACTGACCTGGGACCATCCGCGCGGACGGGACGCACTGGTCGAGGCATCGCGCCAACGCGGGATCGACCTGACCTGGGACGTGCACCCACTGAGCGGCTTCGAGTCCACACCGATCGAGCAACTCGCCGAGGAGTACGACGTGATCGTGCTCGACCACCCGCACCTCGGGGACGCGATACGCCACCTGCAACCGGTCGACGAACTCCTGTACGGCGAATTCGTCGGACCGAGCGTTGCGTCGTACCGGATGAACGGGCACCTGTGGGCGCTGCCGCTCGACGCCGCGACGCAGGTTGCCGCGACCCGTGTGGACCTCGCCGGCGAGACACCACAGCTGTGGTCCGAGGTGATCGCGCTGTCGTATCGGGCGCCGGTGACGCTGTCGCTCGCGGGGCCACACGCGCTGCTCACCTACCTGTCGATCTGCGTCGCGCTCGGGGAGGAACCTGAGTCGTTCAGGCCGTCCGCGACCGGCCGTCGGGCGCTCGACGTGATGTCGGACCTGACCTCTCGCGCCCCGCGGCATTCGCTGTCGCTCGATCCGATCGGCCTGCTGGACGACATGGTGTCGGACGACACCGTCGCGCACTGCCCGTTGGTCTACGGCTATGTGAACTATGCGCCCGCCGTGACGTTCACCGATGCGCCGTCGGAGTGGCTGGGATCCCGGCCGGGCTCGACGATCGGCGGAACAGGGCTGGCGATCACCCAACGGTGCGAGACGTCGCCGGAGCTCTTCGACCATCTCCAGTGGTTGCTTTCAGCAACTGCCCAGGACTCCTTCATCCCGGAACACGAAGGACAGCCCGCCCGCCTGAGCGCGTGGACGTCGGAGCAGGTCAACCAACGGGTCGGGAACTTCTATCGCCGGACGCTGCCGACGATCACGTCAGCCTGGGTCCGGCCAAGGCGTGCCGGCTACATCGGCTTCCAGACCGCGGCGAGTGAGGTGGTCCGCGAGGTCGTGGACGGTGCCGTCTCGACCAGTGCGGGCCTGGATCGGATCGCTACGTTGTGGAAGGGAATCGACCATGAGTGACGAGGTGCTGTTCGAGCAGGAGGGACAGGTCGGCGTCATCACGCTCAACCGGCCGGCGAAGCTCAATGCGGTCACGGCGGAGATGTCGGATGCGCTGGTCGAGTTGGCTCGGCACTGCAACGAGTCCGACGATGTGCGGGCCGTCGTACTGACGGGGGCCGGGCGGGCGTTCAGCGCGGGGTCGGATATCCGGGAGCTCGACAAGTACCCGACGCCGTGGGCGTTCCGGAACCGGGCGGATTACTGCGACTCGCTCAAGGTTCTGCGGAAGCCGGTGGTTGCCGCGGTCAACGGGTTCGCACTCGGCGGGGGGCTGGAGACCGCGCTGATCTGCGATATCCGGCTCGCGTCGACGACGGCGAGTTTCGCGGCTGCGGAGGTGAAGCTGGGATGGATCGGTGGTGGCGGTATGTCGGCGCTGCTGACTCACAGCATCGGGCCGGGTAATGCCTCGCTGATGCTGATGACGGGCGATCCGATCGATGCCTCGCGCGCGCTGAGCTGGGGGCTGGTCAGCGAGGTGCTGGAGCCGGACGCGTTGCTGCCTCGCGCGCTGGAGCTGGCCGGCACGATCGCGTCGCGGGCTCCGATCGCTGTCGAGACCGCCAAGGCGAATGTGGCGGCCGCACTCAACCTGCCGCTCGACCAGGCGGTCGCGTATGAGCGTGATCTGCAGACGGTCTGCTTCGCGACGAACGACGCGGCCGAGGGCCGAGCAGCCTTCGCCGAGAAGCGAGCGCCACACTTCACCCGCTCCTAGGGGGTCAGGTTGCGGCGGATCCAGTTTTCGATGCCGGCGACGTGGGACAGGGCCAGCGCGGCGGCGACGCTGGGCTGTCGGTCGCCGATCGCGAGCGCGATCGCGCGGTGCTCGCGTTGCGTCTGCTCGAAGGAGTCCTCCTGCGTGACCCCGCGCCAGATCCGCGCCTGCTGCGTCCGCCCGGCGACACTGTCGGCGAACGAGCAGAGCACCGGGTTTCCGGCCGCGGTCGCGATCCGGTGATGGAACTCGAGGTCGTTCGCGACGACCTCGCCGACCGGGCTGTCCGCGTCGACAGCCTCGGTCAGCGCGAGTAGTTCCGCCACGTCGTCCGCGCTCATCAGGAGGGCGGCCTTTTCCGCGGCCATCGGCTCGAGAGCCCGGCGTACCTCGAACAGATCGAGGATGCTGGAGTCCTGGTGGAAGTCGATGATGAAGCTCATCGTCTCCAGCAGCAGGTTGGGCGTCAGGCTCGTGACATAGGTCCCGTCGCCGCGCCGGACGTCGAGGATCCGCAGCATCGAGAGCACGCTGACCGCCTCGCGCAGCGGGCTCCGCGAGATGCCGAGCTGCTCCGCGAGATCCGCCTCGCGGGGCAGCTTGTCGCCGGGCTTGAGGCGGCCGTCGAGAATCATCGCCTTGATCTTCTCGATCGCGACATCGGTCAGCGCCATCCGGCTCCCTTCTCAGTCCTTGGGCCGTAGGCGCAGCGTAGCCATCCCGCCGTCGACGGCAAGCGCCGTACCCGCGGTCGAGCCGGACGACGGACCGGCCAGGTAGACGACGGCGAGCGCCACCTCTTCGGCGGAGACCAACCGCCCGTGCGGCTGACGGGCGTCGAGGGCGGCCCGTTCGGCGGCGGGATCGGGGGCCGCGTCGAGCAGGCGCTGCACCCACGGAGTTGCCGCCGTACCGGGGTTGACGCAGTTGACCCGGATCCCTTCGCGGAGATGGTCGGCGGCCATCGCCTGCGTCAGCGACTGCACCGCGCCTTTGGTGGTGGAGTAGAGCGCCCGCTGCGGGATCCCGGTGGTCGCGGCGACCGAGGCGACGTTGACGATCGCGGCGGCCGGCGACTGGCGCAGGTGCGCGAGGGCGGCCCGGCTGACCCGGACCGCGCCCATCACGTTGACGTCGAAGACCCGGTGCCACTGGTCGTCCGGGTTGTCCTCGATCGTGCCCTGTGCGCCGATGCCCGCGTTGTTGACCACCACGTCGATCCGGCCGAACGTGTCGGCGACCTGCTGCACCGCCGCCCGTACGCCGGCGTCGTCCGTCACGTCGGCCTTGATACCGAGCACGCCCTCCGGGACACCGGCGGGTTCGAGGTCGAACGCCGCGACGCGCGCGCCCCGCGCGGTGAGTTCGCGGGCGATCGCCGCGCCGATACCCGAACCGCCTCCGGTGACGATCGCGACCAGCCCGTCGAACTCCCCGCCGCTCATCGACCGGCCTCGAACGCGACGTACTCCTGACGCTGCCGGCCCAACCCGTCGATCTCCACCTCGACGACATCGCCCGGCCGCAGGTACGGGAACCGGCCGGACAACGCCACGCCCTCCGGCGTTCCGGTCATGATCAGGTCGCCCGGGTCGAGCACCATGTACTGGCTCAGGTGATGGATGACCGTGGCGACGTCGAAGATCTGGTCGGCGGTGCTGGAGTCCTGCCGCGCCTCACCGTTGACGAAGCTGCGCAGGGTGAGCTTCTGGTGCTCGACCTCGTCAGGGGTGATCAGCCAGGGACCGACCGGGCTGAAGCCGGCCGCGATCTTGCCCTTGCTCCACTGGCCGCCGGACTGCTCGATCTGGAACGCGCGCTCGGACAGGTCGTTGGCCACCACGAAACCGGCCACGTGCTCCAGGCTGTTCGCGGGGGAGTCGAGGTACGACGCGCGCTTGCCGATCACGACTCCGAGCTCGACCTCCCAGTCCGTCTTCGTGCTGCCCTTGGGGATGGTCACGGGGTCGTTCGGGCCGGCCAGCGTGTTCGGCGCCTTGAAGAAGATGACCGGCGACGACGGCGGCTCGGCGCCGGACTCGGCGGCGTGCGCGGCGTAGTTCATGCCGATGCAGACGATCGCACCCGGCCGGGCGATCGGCGCACCGATGCGCAGGTCGTCCGCGTCCTCGACGAGCGGCAGCTCACCGGCGGCCAGTGCGGTCGCGACGCGGGCCGGACCGTCGGATTCCCAGAATCCGGCGTCGAGGTCCGCGGTGATCCCGGCGAGGCTGCGGACCCCGTCCTCGGTGACGACGACGGGTGCTTCCACACCGACAGGACCCAAGCGGGCGAACTTCATCGTAGGACCTCCAGATCGTATCTTTGGCCGCATCGGACGGGCTGAATTGCGGCTTCGCTTCACATTGACAGGCGAAACATATGATGTCTAGCGTGCTGTCCACAGTTCAGAACGCTGGGGAGCAGATGTGATCGACGTTCCGCGGTTCGGTCTCGGGTGCGCGCCGCTCGGCAACCTTTTCCGGCAGTACTCCGAGGCGGAGGCCGACGCGATCCTCGACGCGGCCTGGGACGCCGGCGTCCGGCACTTCGACACCGCGCCGCACTACGGGCTCGGACTGTCCGAGCAGCGGGTGGGCCGCTTCCTCGCGACGAAGCCGCGCGACGAGTACGTCCTGTCCACGAAGGTCGGCCGTCTGCTGCGGGAGGATCCGTCGTGGGACGGCGCGGCGATGGCGGCCGGCGGATTCGTCGTCCCCGCGCGCCTGCAGCGGGTCCTCGACTACTCGGCCGCCGGCGTACGGGCGTCGGTCGAGGAGTCACTCGCGCGGTTAGGGCTGGATCGGGTCGACATCCTCTACGTGCACGACCCGGAGTTGTCCGGAGTCCCCGGTGCGACGGAGTCGGCCTTGGCGGCACTGGCCGAGTTGCGGGCCGAGGGGACGGTCGCGGCGATCGGCACCGGTTCGCTCGGTATCGACGCGCAGCTGACCACAGTCCGCACCGGGCTGGCCGACGTACTGATGGTGGCGAATCGCTACACGCTGCTGGACCAGAGCGCCGTACCGGAGCTGGTGGAGGCGTGTGACGAGTACGGCGTACGGATCGTGGCGGCGGCTGTGTTCAACAGCGGGCTGCTCGCTTCGACGCCGAGCCGCGACGCGAGGTACGACTACGAGGCCGTGCCCGACGAGGTCTTCGCTCGTGCGCTCGAGATCGACAAGGTGTGCGCTAGCTACGGCGTCGACCTTCCCGCCGCCGCGCTTCAGTACCCGCTGCTCGATCCACGCGTCATCTCAGTTGTCGCAGGCGCCGCGGCCCCTGATCAGCTACGCCAGAACCTGGCCCACCTCGACGCCCCGATCCCACCGGCGCTCTGGCAAGACCTCGCAGCGATCGGGGTGCCTCCTCCTCGCGGAGGAGACACCCCGGGTCTCAGGACGTCGTGATCGTGTAGCTGGCCGACGCCGTCGGCTGGGCGCCGTTGCTGGTCGTGACCGTGAACGAACGCACGCCTTGTCTGCTGGGGATTCCGGTGATCGCGCCGGTGTCGGCGTCGAGCCTCAGCCCAGCGGGCAAGGACCCCTTGGTGACCGTGAACTTCCGGGTCTGCGGTGTGTTGCTGGTGAGCTTGTACTCGTACAACTTGCCGATCGTCCCCGCGGGCGGCGGGTCACCGATCAGCTGTGGTTGCGCAGTGGTCACCGTCTGCGGGGCGCCGACCGGGGCACCGGTCAGGTCGAGCTCCTGCAAGGACCACTCGCGGTCGGGTGTGGTCATCGTCAACTGCCAACGCTTCGTGGTGTCGCCCAAGGCGGCGCGCTGCTCCGCGGTGAACGCGCCCGCGTTCCTCGCCGACTCCCAAGCGCGGACTGTTGCCAACAGCTCCTTTCCTGCTGCCGTGTCGCCCAGCGAGAGCGACGCGTAGTACTGGCTGCCCGCGTTCCAGGACGCGGCGACCGCGAGGGCGCCGACGATCGCGTCCTTGCGGGCCGGCGTGAGGTTGGTCTGACCCATCATTCCGGGCAGGAAGTTGGCCCGGTAGAACCGGTTGTTGCGGATCACCTGGTCGAGTGAAGTGATGTTCGGTTCGCCCCAGCTCATCCGGGTCTGGACGCTCCAGGTGTTCGACGAGATCCGGCTCGCCTCGCTGACGAAGCCGTCCGCGGCGGCCGGGCCGAGGTCGCGGTAGAACCCGTTCACCATCCGCGCGACGCCGTACGAACCCCATCCGCTCTGCGACGCGGACTCCAGGCCGTCGAACGAGATCCCCTTCAAGCCGGCCTTCCCGTACAGCGAACCCAGGCGGCCGGCGACCTCGTCGATGATGTCGAGCCCGCCGATCGCACCGCCGTACGAGTTCTTGACGACGACCTGCGCCTCGTCGCCGGGGGAGTGTGCTGCCGCCACGGACGACCAGTATCCGCGCGTGATCCCGGTCAGCTTCCACTCATCGTCGCCGACCTTCTCCTGCGTGGTGTAGCGGATGAACTCGTCGCCGACGCGGAGAAGGTCAGCGGGTCCCGGCGTGAGCCGATCCACGCCGTCGACGTACAACTCCGTGCCGTCAGCCGCGACTGCCCTGGTCAGGTCAGGGCCCGGCCGTACGGCGAGACGCTTGTCGGCCGGTGCTTTCAGGTAGGCGTCGTTCGGCTCGATGAAGTCGGACAACGTGTGCGCCCCGAACTGCACACCGCGCTGGTTCACGCCGGCGACCGCCGTGGCGAGCGCATCGTCGCTGTTCTGGTAGCCGTCGTTGAGACCGTAGTGACCCGTCGACTTCCACGGACCTCGTCCGCCGCTGGCGTCGTAGATCCAGTCGAGGCCCGCCTGCCGCGCGAGGTCCGCGTAGGCGGTCGCGTTCTGCGAGTTCGTACTGAGCCAGAACTCCGACGCGGAACTGGCCTGGGACACCTTCTGCCATTGACCGTTCAGCGTCGGGTGCGGCTGGTTCTCGCCCACCTCGATCTGGCTGAGAACGGCCGGAGCCAGGTCCGGCCCGCTGCCGAACAGCGCGATCGACGACCCGATGATGGACGCGTCCGGACCATGCAACGGGCCGAGTTCGAACGTCGCCGGGCCACCGAAGCCGTTGACCTCCTGCCGCGTACGCCGCTTGCTGTAGTCGTCGGTGTACGCGCGCAACAGACTTCCCCACGGCGTGACGGCCGCCGCACTCCACTCGTACATCGTGTCGACCTGCAGATCGTACGGATTCTTGATCACGTCGGCCGCGAACCCGTACTGCTCGTCCTCGATCGGCCAGGCGCCGACCGTCTTGTCGTTCAACGGCCGCAGACCGATCGCGAAGTCCGGGTCGCGTACGACCCCGACGGCTTCCCCGACTTCCTGGTCCGCGTGCGTCCGCGGATTCACGACCGTCGGCAGCGGCCCCCAGAAGGCGGTCTGCACATCGGCCCCCGGCCGGGCGCGCAGGTCACTGATGACGAGCGTGGTGTACGTCGGCCTGCGCTCGACCGTCACGTCGACGGTTGCGCTGGGCAACTTGAACTGGAGGGTTCCCGGCCGCCGCGGTGTGACGCCCGTCGGCTCCTCGAGCTGTCCGTCCACCATCAGGCTGATCAGCGGAGCGGACTTGCCCGGGGCCAGGTAGTCCTTGCCGGAGCGGATGTCGGTCAGTGCCGTGACGCGTCCGTTGGAGCTGAGCCCGATCGACAGGAAACCTGCCTCGATGCGCAGCGGCGGCGCGGCGTCCGCCGGTCCGGTCCAGAACGACGACAGGGCGAGCGCGACAGCGACCAGACTGCCGGTGATCCGTCTCTTCCTCACGCGCGGCTCCTTCGGGTCGAGTTATGTGAGAAGGTCGCATAACTCGGCCCATTGAAGCGACGCAACGTGCCGCCGTCAAGACCCGATGGTCCGGATCTGCTTGCGGGTAAGGGATTCTCAGCGTCGGTTCGACAGCGCTGCCGGAGTCGGCTCGCCCGCGCCGTCGACCGCGTGCAGCCGCGCCTCGACGTCGTCGAGGGCGAGCCGGACGGCGCCGAGCGATACGCCGCGGCCGCCCAGCGTCGACCAGCGGACGTCGATCTCCCACGGGCAGTGGGTGGCGAGCGCGGCCTCGAAGTCCGTCCGGAACTTCGGGCCGAGGGCGGCCAGTTGCCCGCCCAGCACCACGGTGTCCGGGTCGATCGTGAGCGCCATCGCGGCGACGCCGACGGCCAGGTCGCGCGCGACCGCGCGCAGGATCCGGTGCGGACCCGTCGCGCCCGCGTCGAGTGCCGCGAGGTCGGTCAGGATGCGGTCCCAGTGCAGCATCGGCATCGTGCCGACCTCGCCGGCCCGGCGATGACGCCCGCGGTGCAACTGCCCGTCGAGCACCACGCCGGCCGTGATCCGGCGACCCGCATGGATCAGGAGTACGTCGCGGACGTCGGTGGCCGCGCCCGTCCAGCGTTCGGCGATCGCGGCGACGTTGCCGTCGTTCTCGACGAGGACCGGGCAGGTAACCGCTGCCCGTAGTGCGCCGGCGACATCGATGCCGGTCCAGTCCGGGAGCGTCGTACTCAGCGAGATGCGGCCGGCGTCGACGATTCCCGTCGTACCGACTCCGAGGCTGAGCAGCGGTGCGGGCGTGGCTACCTGCTGGATCGCCTTGTCGAGGAGCTTCCGGGCGGCATTGAGCCGGCGTCGGGCGGTCCAGTCCAGCTGGGCCTCCGTAGCGGCTTCGGCCAGGACCGTACCGGAGAGATCGGTGACCAGGCATTCGATCCTCGCGGCGCCGAGGTCGATCCCCGCGACCAGCCCCGCGCCCGGCCGAAACCGGAACCGCCGCGCCGGCCGTCCAACGGCGCGACGAGGCTCGTTTTCCTTGCCGTCGGCATCGACCGCGGCCCAGCCCTGGGTCAGCAGGTCGGCGAGGGCCTCCTCGACCGTCCTGCGGGACAGGCCGACGCGGGTCACGAGCTGCGCGACGGTCTGCTGCGTTCCGGCCTCGAGGGCGCGCAGGACCGCGGAGCGATTGATCCGGCGCAGCAGCGCCGGGTTCTCCCCGGAGAGGGTCCTGCCGTCGGTCATGCCGCTCCTTCCGGCAGTCACCTTACGCGGCGTCCCCGGATTCCCTCAGCCGGTCCGCAGCGGTCCGGACCAATCCAACTCCTGAACGATTCAGTTTTTCGTAGATGTGTGAATTAGACCTTGTTCAAACATCTTTGCTCAGATACGGTCACGTCCAATCAGATCCCTGTGACGACGCGTGCGAGGGGAGTGAGGACTGATCAGCACCTCAGCCAGCCTGCGGTACCTGGGACGGCGCCTCGGGTTCTACCTGGTGACGTTCTGGGCGGCGTTGACCTTCAACTTCCTGATCCCGCGGTTCATGCCGGGCGATCCGGCCGCGACCATGCTCCGCCGGATCCAGCAGTTGACGGGCCAGGCGCCGACCCCGGACCAGATCCGCTCGGTGCGCCTGTTCTTCGGCGGCGCCCGGGAGAACCTGCCGGCGCAGTACCTGCACTACCTGAACGATCTCGTGCACTTCCGCTTCGGGCTCTCGTTGAGCGAGTACCCGACACCGGTCAGCGATCTCATCGCGCAAGCCCTGCCGTGGACCCTGCTGCTGGTGGGGACGACCACGGTGATCGCCTGGATCATAGGAACTGCGCTGGGTGCGTACATGGGCTGGAAACCGGGCAGCCGGTTCGACGCGATCTTCGCGCCGACCACGACGTTCCTGCACGCGATTCCGACGTTCTGGCTGTCGCTGGTCGCGCTCTGGGCGTTCGCGTTCAAGCTCGGCTGGTTCCCGGTCTCGGGTGCCTATGATCCCGACGTGCCGTACCAGATCAACAACGTCTGGTTCCTGCTCAGCATCCTCAAGTACGGCGCGCTGCCGGCGCTGACCCTGATCTTCATCGGGTTCAACGGCTGGCTGTTCACCATGCGGAACGTGATGGTGACGACGGTCAGCGAGGACTACGTGCTGCTGGCGAAGGCCAAGGGCCTGCCGACCTGGCGGGTGTTGTTCAAGTACGCCGCACGCAACGCACTGCTGCCCAACGTCACCGGACTCGCGCTCGCGATCGGCGGCATCCTCGGCGGCGTCCTGCTGACCGAGGTGGTGTTCACCTATCCCGGTCTCGGCCACCGGCTGTACCGGGCGACGGTCGATCACGACTTCCCGGTGATGCAGACGATCTTCCTGCTGATCACGCTCACCGTGCTGATCGCGAACCTGATCGCCGACTCGATCTACGTCCTGCTCGACCCGCGAACCAGGGACGAGGCCTGACCCATGCTGAACGGATTCCTGCGCAACTCCAAGGTCCGCATCGGACTCGGCGTCTTCGCCGCCTTCCTGCTGCTCGCCCTGCTCGGCCCGTGGTTCGTGTCGTCGGTGATGGACACGACGCCGCGCGCGATCGACTACGACGCGTTGGGGCAACCGCCCAGCGCGAACCATCTCCTGGGTACGACGTTGCCCGGCTCCGACGTCCTCGCCCAGGTGATCGTCGGCGCCCGCGGCTCGGTCTTCGTCGGGATCACGAGCGCCGTTCTCGCCACGGTGATCGCCGCGCTGGTCGGCGTACCGAGTGGGTTCCTTGGCGGCCGGCTCGATCACGGACTGACGGCGTTCACCAACCTGTTCCTCACGCTTCCGAGTTTCGCGCTGACGCTGATCATCGCGGGGTACGTGCAGGGCGCGGCGTGGTGGGTGATCGCGCTGATCATCGCGGCCTTCGAATGGCCGGGCGGCGCCCGGACCCTGCGGTCGCAGACGATGTCGCTGCGCGGCCGCGACTTCACCGTCGCGATGCGGATGCTCGGCGAGTCCAAGACCAGGCTGGTGTTCGCCGAGGTGATGCCGCACATGACCGGCATCGTGTCGGCGATGTTCCTGCGCGCCTGTGTCGCCGGGGTGTTCGCCGAGGCGGCGTTGAGCTTCCTCGGGATCGGCACCACCGGCAGCGTCAGCTGGGGCACGATCATTTCCGAGGCGCAGGGGCAGAGCGCGATCCTCAACGGGCTCTGGTGGTGGTTCGTGCCGCCGGGCCTGTGCATCGCCCTGCTCGGCACCGCCACCGCCCTGGTCAACTTCGGCATCGACGAGATCAGCAACCCGCGGCTGTCCGCCGCGAACCGCAAGCTGATGAAGCGCTTCCGTCGCGCCGCCGAACCGGAGGTGGCCCGATGAGCGAGGTCCTGCTGGAGGTCGACGGTCTCACGGTCGAATACCTCTCCCAGACCGGGTCCGTGAAGGCCTGTGCCGACGTGTCATTCACCTTGCATCGAGGTCAGATCCTCGGCGTCGCAGGCGAGTCCGGCTCGGGCAAGTCGACTCTGATCACTGCGTTGACGAGGTTGCAGCGGCCGCCGGCGGTCACGTCCGCCGGGCGGCTCGTGTACCACTCGTCGGACGGCGACAAGGTCGACCTGCTGACCCTGTCGGAACGCCAACTGCGTGCTTATCGCTGGTCGGAGCTCGCGATCGTGCTGCAGAGCGCGATGGACTGCCTGAACCCGGTGATGCGGCTGGGCGACCAGTTCGAGGACGTACTGCGGCACCATGACCCGCAGCTGACGCAGCGGCAGGCCTGGGAGCGGGCCGAGGAACTGGTCGCGATGGTGGGGATCGGATCCGAGCGGCTGCGGTCGTACCCGCACGAGCTGTCCGGCGGCATGCGGCAACGGTCGTTGATCGCCCTCGCACTGGCCTGCGATCCGGACCTCATCGTGATGGACGAACCGACGACAGCTGTGGACGTGGTGATGCAGCGGCAGATCCTCGCCCAGCTGCTGAAACTCCAGGACCAGCTGGGCTTCGCGGTCGTCTTCGTCACGCACGACCTGTCGCTGCTGCTCGAGCTGGCCGACCAGATCGCGATCATGTACGGCGGCCGGGTCGTCGAGCTCGGCTCCGCCAGGGACATCTACACCGCGCCGAAACACCCGTACACCCGCGGTCTGCGCGACTCGTTCCCACCGCTGCACGGGGAACTCACCACGCTGCGCGGCATCCCCGGTTCGCCGCCCGACCTGCGGACCCCGCCGCCCGGATGCGCGTTCCATCCACGCTGCGCCGACCGGCTGGACGGCTGTGACCAGCGGATCCCGTTGCTCCGCCCGGTCGGCCGCAACGACGTCGCCTGCTTGCTGTACGAGGAGACCCCATGAGCATTCCGGTGCTGGAGGCAACCAATCTGAGCAAGGAGTTCCCGGTACACGGCCGGGGCTCCCGCGGTACGACGGTCAAGGCCGTGCAGAACGCCGACGTCACGCTGCACAAAGGCAGCATCGTCGCCCTGGTCGGCGAGAGCGGTTCGGGGAAGACCACTGTCGCCCGGATGCTCGCCCTCGCGTACCCGCAGACCGCGGGCACGATCCGTCTGAACGGCGCGGAGGTGTCGCACGCCCGGAACGCCGAACGCTCCTACTTCCGTCAGGTCCAGCTGATCTTCCAGGACCCGTTCGCGTCGCTGAACCCGCTCCACAAGGTGCGCTACACCCTCGGCCGGGCGCTGCGGATCCATCAGCGCTCGCTGCGCGGCAAGGAACTGGAGGAGCAGACGCTCGAGCTGCTGCGCAAGGTGAATCTGACGCCGGTCGAGCAGTTCATCGACAAGTTCCCGCACGAGCTGTCCGGAGGTCAGCGCCAGCGGATCGTCATCGCCCGGGCGCTCGCCGTACGGCCGAGTGTGCTGCTCGGGGACGAACCGATCTCGATGCTGGACGTCTCCATCCGGCTCGACATCCTGAATCTGCTCGCGAAGCTCCGTGACGAGGAGGGCCTGGCCCTGCTCTACATCACGCACGACATCGCGAGTGCCCGGTACCTCTGCGACACGATCCAGGTGATGTACGCCGGTCAGATGGTCGAAGGCGGCCCGCGGGACTCGGTGATCCAGTCGCCGAAACACCCGTACACGAAGCTGCTGCTCGACTCCTCGCCCGACCCGGGCCGGTCGCTGCGGTCGGGCGACGCCGGTCTGTTCGACGTGGCCGGCGATCTCGGTGAGCCGCCGAACCTGGTCGACCCGCCGGCCGGCTGTCAGTTCCACCCCCGGTGCCCGTTCGCGATGGACGAGTGCCGGCAGACATTCCCCGAACGCACCGAGTTCCCTGATGGCCAGTGGGCGCACTGCTGGCTGCATCAGAAGGACAGGGGCCACGTCCTGGAAGGAAAGCCATGATGCATCGCAAGCCGAGACATGCCTTGGTCGCGCTCGCCGCGGCCGTCACGCTCGCGGCCGCAGCCGTCGGGTGCAGCACCGACAAGGGGACAGGCGCCGGCGGGGGCAGCACCGGCGGGAAGTCGGCGGTGGACACGCTGAACATGACCGCGTCCGCCGCGGCGCCGACCTTCGTGAAGAACTGGAACCGGTTCTCGCCCGCGGACAAGAAGAGCCCGGCCACCAACCTGCTGTACGAGCCGTTGATCCGGATCGACCACCTGGCCGGGAAGAAGCCCGAGCCGTGGCTCGCGGAGTCGTTCGAGTGGAGCCCGGACGGCAAGACGCTGACCTTCAAGCTGCGCACGGACGTGAAGTGGTCCGACGGTACGCCGTTCACCGCGAAGGACGTGAAGTTCACCTTCGAGGCCCCGAAGGCGAACCCGAAACTGACCCAGAACTCGCTCGGCTTCAAGAGCATCGCCACCCCCGACGACCACACCGTCGTGGTCAGCTACGACGACGTCGCGTACCAGAAGCTGGCGTCGTACGGCGACGAGCGGATCGTGCCGCAGCACATCTGGTCGCAGCAGAACCTGGAGACCTGGACGAACCCCGACCCGATCGGCACCGGGCCGGCCAAGCTGACCAAGTTCTCGCCGCAGCAGATCACGTTCGACTGGCGGGACGACTACTGGGGCGGGAAGTCCAAGGGCGTCAAGCACATCAACATCAAGCCCTTCGCCGACCCGCAGGTGGGCAAGGCGATGATGCTGAACGGGCAGCTCGACTGGAGCACGATGTCCTGGCAGGACGCCGACAAGCAGTTCGTCGCGAAGAACCCGGCGACCAATCACTACTGGACCTACCCGACCGGCGGTGACGAGGGCCTGAACTTCAACGTCGCGAAGCCGCCGCTGGACGACGTCCACGTCCGGCGTGCCCTGTACGGCGCGGTCGACCCGGAGAAGCTGCTCAAGCTGAACGTGACCGGCCAGAGCCCGACGAACGCGACCGGGTACGACGCGAAGGTGTACGGCGACCTGCTCGCGCCCGAGTACAAGGACAAGCCGCACACGCAGGACCTGGCCGCGGCGAAGGCCGAGCTGGCGCAGGCGTCGTACAAGCTCGATGCCAATGGCAACTTGTCGAAGGGCGGGAAGTCGTACCCGCTGACGATGAAGCCCGTGGTCGAGTACTCCAACTGGAGCGCCTGGGGCCTGGGGCTGGCCGAGCAGTGGCGGACCGGGCTCGGCGTCAACGTCAAGGTGGTGCCGACTCCGGAGGACCAGCTGTGGGGTCAGATGGCGAAGGGCGACTACCACATCGCCCTCGACTGGCAGGCCGGCGGCAACACTCCGTGGGCCGGGTACGACGGCGTACTGAACAGCGCGAACGGCGCTCCGCTCGGCCAGGAGGCGTCGACGAACTACACGCGCTGGCAGGACAAGACGACCGATGACCTGCTGGCGAAATGGCGGGTCACCAACGACGAGGCGAAGCAGAAGGAGTACGCCGCCGCGTTGCAGAAGATCGTCGTGGACAACGTGCCGTTCGCGCCGCTGTTCACCGCTGCATGGTTCATCGAGGTCAACTCCACCCGATGGACCGGCTGGCCGGACCCGGCGAGCGCGGAGTACGTCCCGCACTCGCTGCTCGGGCCCGAGACCATCCTCACGATTCAGAACCTCACACCGGCCAAATAGCGCTAGTGGTGTTCGGCAACACCCGTGACGAACGCGGCGGCGGTGGTGAACGTCAGCGGTGGTTCGGGGTTCCAGTGCAGCACCTTGCCGGTGCGGACACCCGGGACCTCGGACCACCCGGGGATACCGGCCAGGCGATCGGCGCCCAGTGAGTTCGGGCGCTGGTCGTACAGCACGAGGTCGGCAGGATGCTTCGCGGCGAGCTCGGTCCACGTCACCACCTCCCACCCGCCTGCGGTGGTGGTCGGCGTGAACTGCACGCCTGCATCGGCCAAGAGGTGCAGGCTCGGCCAGTAGGCCGGGTTCGCCACGTAGGCGTCGGTTTCGGTGCCGCCCGACAGCGCAACCACCTGCACCGACGGGTTCTCACCGAGTGCGTCGAGCGCCGACGTCAGGTCAGCTTCGGAATCCGGGAGGTCGGTCGGCGTCAGTGCGCTCGCCAGCTCGTGGAAGCGGCAGATGACGGCAGGAAGCGTCCGGTCGCCGGCGATCCCGATCAGCACACTCGGCGCGAGCCCTTCGAGCTCGTCGGCGACGGCCGGCGTGACGCCGTACACCTCACCCGCATAGGTGACACCCACTACGAGGTCGGGACGGAGGGACTTCACCAGGTCGAGGTCGATACCGTCACCGGAGCCGACGCAAGGAAGGTCGAGCCCTGCCGCCGTTCCGCTGTCGGCATGGTGCTGAGAACCGAAGTACCCCACGACAGGTACGCCGAGCTGCTCCAACGTCTGCGCCGCCTGAGCATACGCAAGCACCCGCACCGGACGACCGGCCAGCTCAACGTGCTGCTGCCGATCATCGTCGAACGACCAACCACTGGATTCCATGCCGGCACATTCCTCCCGTCGAGTAGACACGCAGAGACCATCATGAAACGTCTCACTGCTCACCGCAGCGGTACAGCGTGTCAGGAGCGCCGCCGAGAACAGTTGGACGGCCGGCGCTCGCCGCGGGAGGCTTGCTGCCGTAGGCCGCGGGCGCGACGACAGTGGAGTGCTGCTCGATCCAGGCCTGGCGCTTCTGCTGGACGGCCGCTCGGGCGCCGTTCGAGGGCATCGGTTGCGTCTGCTGGCCGGGCGCGGCGCTCAGGATGTAGCGGAGGGTGTCGTCGTTCACCCAGCGCTGGAGCTGGTCGGTGGAAGGCACGTCGTCCTGACCGCCGAAGCCGCCCATACCGATGACCGTCGAGTCGGTCTCCATGATGAAAGGAGCGACCGCACCGGAGGCGCCGTTCACGGCGAGCGCGATCTCGGCGCCATCGCCGTTGCGCTCGGCGTACTCGAGGATTCGCCGCTGCTCATCGGTCAGCTTCGTCTCGCCGGACCCTCCGCCGATAATCACCAGGCCCGGACCGCCGGGTCCGCCCGGAGTCCGCCGCCCCGGACCGGGCTGGACCACTGGTGCGGGACCGGTAGGCGGGGGGCCTGGCGCTATGGCCGGACCCGCCGCTGGGGTGTTGCCGTTGGGATTGACCGTGGCGGCGGCCACCGACCAGACACCTGGGGTGAGGAGGAACGCGGCGACTGCGACGGCCAGCGCGGGGCGGCCGATGGCGGTACGTCGTACGACCGAGAACCGTCCGACGATCAGAGCGACGACGGCAGCGCCCGCGACGACGACAACCGCCCAACGACACCAGCCGTACCAACTGGTGTCGCGGGAGACCAGCACGAACGCCCAGGCCGCGGTGATCGCGATACCGGCCGGCAGCAGTGCCCAGGCGTCCGAGGCTCGGTACCAGCGCCACAACACCGCCACACCGGCCGCGCAGATCGCGGCGACCGCCGGGGCCATCGCGGTCGTGTAGTACGGATGCATGATCCCCTTGGCGAAGCTGAAGACGAGCGCGGTGATCAGCAGCCACCCACCCCACAGGAACCAGCCCGCCCGCCCCGCCGGATCCCCGGCTGCCGTGCGGCGCATCGCCCGTACCCCGGCCACCGACACGACAAGCAGCACGAACAACGCCAGCGGCAGCAGCCACGAGATCTGCCCGCCGACCAGCTCGTTGAACATCCGGAGCAGCCCGGGATCCCCACCGAACGACCCGCTCTTCGTCTCGCCGTTCGGCGTACCGATCACCATTCCGCCGCCCTGATCCCCGCCGAAGATCCGGCCGAAACCGTTGTACCCGACGATCAGGTCCCACGCGGAGCCGTCCGCGCTGCCACCGACGTACGGCGTGCTTCCCGGCCACCAGTCGTGCAGCGCGACCCACCAGAACGACGACGCCACCAGCACACCGCCCGCACCGAGCAGGTCGAGGATGCGCCGCTTCAGCGGGCCTGTGGTACCGACCAGGAACGCGAGCGCGACGGCCGGTACGACGATCCATGCCTGCAGCATCTTCGTCAGGAACCCGCACCCGACGAAGAACGCGCACCACAGCAACCACGTCGTACGACGACGCGCCGACGGCGCCTGCACCGACCGCGTGACGGCGTACGCCGCGGCGACCAGGAGCAGGACCAGCAACGTGTCCGGGTTGTTGTCGCGATTGATGACGACCGTGACCGGGGTGAGCGCGAAGATCAGCGCCGCGAGCAGGGCGACGTTCTCACCGGCCCACAAACGCACTGTGCGATGCAGGAGGAACACGGCCGCGACGCCTTCGATCACCTGTGGCAGCAGCAGCGACCAGCCGTGGAACCCGAAGACCAGGACGGAGATCACCTGCGGCCAGAGGGCCATCGGCGGTTTGTCGACCGTGATCACGCCGTACGGATCGAACGATCCGAAGAGGAAGTTGGAGAAGCTTTCGGTCATCGACCTGACCGCGGCCGAGTAGTACGTGTTGCCCAGCTGCCCGCCGCCGATCTCCCAGACGTAGAGCAACCCGGCGAGCAGGCAGATCGCCACCAGCGCTCCCGTCCGCCACCGGTTCCTTGCCGCCATCAGGTGTCCTTTCCTGGCTGGAAGGCCCAGCGCCGAAGTAGGAGAAATCTTCCGGCCTGCGTGCAGCAGGAGCTGCCAGGCCAGGTCACCCTCGCGGCGTCCGAGTACCGCGTCCGGGTGGGTCGCTCGAGGCTCCGGGCGGCGGGGGAGACCTGCCACGCGTGCCCGCCCGGAGGCCTTGGCCCGCGCCATCCTGAGTAGTCCGCGGACGTCGTCCCAGGCGGTACCGATCACGTCGACCCGGCTGTCGGTGTCCTCGACCCAGTCCACCGGTACCTCGTGGATCCGCAGGCCGTTGTGCTCGGCAAGCAACAGCAGTTCGGTGTCGAAGAACCAGGAATCGTCCTGGACGTGTTCGAGCAACGGCCGGACGACGTCGGTCCGGGCCGCCTTGAACCCGCATTGCGCGTCGGTGAAGCGTGCCCCGTGCATCAACCGGATCAGCTGGTTGTAGGCGCGCGAGATGAACTCCCGCCGCGGGCCGCGCACAGTCCGCGCCCCCGGCGCCAACCGCGACCCGATCGACAGATCCGAGTGCCCGTTGACGAGCGGAGCCACCAGCGGCAGCAGCGCTTCGAGGCCGGTGGACAGATCCACGTCCATGTAGACCACGACGTCCGCGTCGCTCGCACTCCAGGCCTCGCGTAACGCCAGCCCCCGGCCCTTGCGGTCCAGATGCACGACCCGGACCCGCTCGTGATCCGCCACGAGCGACCGCGCGACGTCCAGCGTGCCGTCGGTACTGGCGTTGTCCACCACGGTGATCGTCGAGCGGAACGGGAAGCTCGTCGTCAGGAACTCGTCCAGCACCCGCAGACACCCGGGCAGCGAGCGTTCCTCGTTGAAAACAGGCACGACGACGTCGACGGTCGCGGTCTTCGCCGGAGCCGGCGGCTCGGTTCCCGTAGTCATGGCAAAGGTCTATCGAGGTCGGCCGATGGGGGACCGATGGCCGTTCCATAACAAATCCATAGGTCCCGGCTGCGAGGATGTCCTGGTGCGGATTCTGTTGGTCGAGGACGAGCAACCGTTGGCGAAGTACGTCGCGACCGGATTGCGCAAACACGGCTACGCGTTCGACGGCCGGACCGCGCTCGACAAGTGCGAGGTCACGCCGTACGACGTCGTCGTCCTGGACCGGGACCTCCCGGTGCTGCACGGTGACGCGGTGTGCCGGCAGTTGGCCGCGACGGGGACGTCCCGGATCCTCATGCTGACCGCGTCCGGTGCGGTCGAGGACCGGGTCGACGGCCTCGCGCTGGGCGCCGACGACTACCTGGGCAAGCCGTTCGCGTTCTCCGAGCTGATCGCCCGTGTCGGGGCGCTCGCCCGGCGCAGCACACCGGCACGGCCGCCGGTTCTGCGCGTCGCCGACGTGGCCCTCGACCCGGCCCGGCGTACGGCGGAACGCGCGGGCCGGCCGCTGTACCTGACGCCCAAGGAGTTCGGCGTACTGGAGCAACTACTGGCTGCCGATGGCGATGTGGTCAGCGCGGAGACCCTGCTGGACAAGGTCTGGGACGAGCACGCCGACCCGTTCACGAACGCGGTCCGGATCGCGATCGGCACGCTGCGCCGCAAACTCGGCGACCCGCCGCTGATCGAGACCGTGACGAGCGCCGGCTACCGGATCAGCGCATGCGCCTCCACCTGACCGCCCGCGCCCGGCTGACGGTCCTGTACACGGGCATGGTCCTTGCTGCCGGCATCGTTCTCACCGCGCTGACCTATCTCCTGCTCCGCCGAGCGGTGGGCAGGCGGCTCGCGGTCGTCATCTTCAACGTGGACGGCACTCCCGGACCGCTCCCGCCGCTGCCGAACGACAACCACCAGGTCAGCCAGAAACTGCAGCAAGCGACGTTGGACGCGTTCCTGAACCAGGCCGCGATCGCGCTGACAGTGGTCATCGTGCTGGCCGCCGTACTCGGCTGGCTGGTCGCCGGACGCGTCCTGCGACCGATCCGGAGCATCTCGGCCACAGCCCAGCGGCTGTCCCTGGAGAACCTCTCCGAACGGGTGCCGGTCACGACACCCGCCGACGAGCTCACCACCCTGGCCGGCACCGTCAACGGGATGCTGGACCGCATCCAGCAAGGGATCGCCGAGCGCGATCTGGTGCTGCACAGCCAGCGCATGTTCACCGCGAACGCGGCGCACGAGCTCCGGACGCCGCTGACCACCATGCGCACGGCCATCGACGTGACGCTCGACGGCAGACCTGACAGCGATGAGCTGCTCACCATGACGCGGGACATCAAGGCGGCGGTCGAGCACAGTCAACGCACTCTCGACGGGCTCCTCGAACTGGCCCGCAGCCAGGCCGGCTCCGGACCGCGGCATCTGGTCGATCTCGCCGACGTCGTGACGACCGTTCTCGAGACGGCGCCGGTCCGCGACCTCACGGTGCGCAGCGATCTGCTGCCTGCGCCGATCACCGGCGTACCCGTTCTGATCGAGCGGATGGTCGGCAATCTGGTCGACAACGCCATCGCCTACAACCAGCCAGGCGGTCGCGTCGAGATCGCCACCGGCCGGGAGGACGGCCTGGCGGTACTGCGCATCGGCAACAGCGGCGCCGTGGTCACGCCGGATCAGGCTCAGCTGCTGCTCGAACCTTTCGTCCGTGGCGACGGCGCCCGGCTGCACACCGACGCCGGCGCCGGGCTCGGCCTGTCCATCGTGCAGGCGATCGTCACCGCGCACGACGGTGAGATCACCGTCACCGCCCGTCCGGCCGGTGGCCTGGACATCACGATCCGCTTCCCTCCAGCCGAGCACCGAACCGCTGCTCGACTGCCTTGAGGGTCTCCTCGACTGTCTGACCATCGACCACGATCACGTGCGCGTCGGTCCCCTCGAGCTGACCGCGGATCAGCTCCCAGCCCCAGATCAGACCGCCGTGCTCGCCGCCGGGATTCCTGCCTTCCAGCCGTACGAGCTGTTCCTCCTTGGAAGGCATCAACCACACGGCGTTCTCGGCGACCCCGGCCATCGCGGGAGTGACAAAGGCGCCTTCGACAACAACCGAGGTCTTCACCGCCTGGACGTCCTCGATGATCATCGGCCGACGATCAAAGTCTCCCGGCCCGCTCCCCAACACATGAAGCCCCGCCGCAGCCGCACGCTCCTCATGATCGCGTGCGTGCGCATCCACGCTGTACCAGACCAACCCGTACTTCTGCGCCAGCAACTGGCTGACCGTCGTCTTGCCGGCGCCCGCCGGTCCACCCACCCAAAGAATCATCTACTGCGAGTTTATCGGCGGTGTCCTAATCGCTCGGAGCTGACAGTTGGACTGTCTGGCCGGTGCTGATCGAGGCTTCGATCGCGCAGATGATCTGGGTGACGAGGACGCCGTGGTCGATGCCCGGTCCGAGGTCGCCGCCGTCGACGAGTCCGGCCGCGAAGTCCTGCACCATCCACACCGCCGGGCCGACCTGTGAGCGTCCGATCCGGCCGGAGACCGGCCACACCGACCGGTGCTTGTCGCTCACCACGGTGAGGCCCTGATGCGACAGATCCGCGGTCACCGACCCCTCGGTGCCGATCACCTGGAACCGGAAGTCGACGATGCCGTCCCCGGCATCCGGAAGTGTCCACGCCGAGGAGAGTGTCGCGGTCGATCCGTCGTCGAAGGTGACCAGGGCGTGCACCACGTCCCAGGTGTCGATGCCGCGCTGGGCGAGGACACCGCGAGATCCCACCGCACTGACCGCCACGGGCTTCCGGCCGGTGAGCCAGAGGACGAGGTCGAGAGTGTGCGGCATGAGGAACCAGGCCGGTGACGACTGAGCCGCCCACGACAGCATGGTGGTCGGCACGAAGAACGAGTTGCTCAGGGTGGCCGACGCCGTGATCGGCCTGCCAAGGTTCGCCATCGCTGCCTTGGCTTGTACGACGTGCGGGTTCCAGCGGTTCTCGAAGCCGACGAGGCATCGAACGCCCGCGCGGTGGACCGCAGCGGCGATGGCGCGGGCGTCGTCCATGGTCGTGGCGACCGGCTTCTCGATCAGCAGATGCTTACCGGCGTCGGCCACATCGACGGCGATCTGGCGGTGGGCGAAGTCGGGGGTCGCCACGATCACGGCGTCCGGATCGAAGGCCCCGAGCAACTCGGAATGCGACGCGGTGACGGGTAGACCCGTGGCCGCCCTGGCCTCCTCGGCCACCTTGGTCGACGGCTCCGCGAGCCCGACGACAGTGACGTCCGGCTGTCCCTGGAGAGCCTCGGCGAACAGCCTTCCGCGCAGCCCGGCGCCGACAATGCCTATGGTGACCATCAGAACAGTGTGAAGCCGCCGTCGACCTTGACGACAGAGCCGGTCATGAAACTGGACGCCTCACTCGCGAGGAAGATCGCCACCGGCCCCAGTTCCGGCGGCAGCCCGTACCGCTTCATGGCGGCGGGATCGACACACCACTGCTTGAACTCCGGCTGGTCGACGGGCGACATCTCGGTCAGGAAGTACCCCGGCGCCATCGCGTTCACGCGGATCCCGTGCGGCGCCCACTCGGCCGCCAGCGCCTTGGTCAGCTGATGGACCGCGGCCTTGGACGACAGGTACGACGCCTGCCAGCGGGGCTGGTTGACGATCTCTGCCGACATCGAACCGACGTTGACGATGGTGCCGCCGCCGCGCTGCGCCATCCGGCGTCCGACCGCGCGACTGCAGTACCAGACGCCGTCGACGTTCACAGAGAACACGTCGTGCCAGGCGTCGTCGTCTCGAAGGCCCGGCCGGCGACACCGATACCGGCGTTGTTGAGCAACACGTCGATCTCCCCGAACTCGGTACTCACCTGCTCGACCGCACGTTCGACGTCCTCGACATCGGACACCTCGAGTTGTACGCCGTACGCGCGAATGCCGAGCTCGCGCAGTTCGGTCGCGGCGGCTTCTGCCGATGCGAGCGTGCGCGCCGACACCGCCACCGCCGCACCCGCGTCACCGAGCGCCTCGGCCATCGCCCGCCCCAACCCCCGGCTACCACCGGTAACCAGAGCAACCTTGCCCTCGAGAGAGAACTTCTGCATCGCGTTCATGGCGTCCTTTCGGCAGAGTGGCCGTAATCGTCAGAGGGAGATCTCGTAGAGGTCGCCGCGGAAGACGGAGACGGTGTGTTCGAAGGGCCGGCCGTCGCCGGTTTCGGAGGTGACGATCGTCTGCAGGCAAGGGAGGGTCGGCTCGATGCGCAGGTGCTCGGCCTCGTCGGGGCGGGGCAAGCGGGTCGAGACCACGATGCTCTTCCGCACGATGGTGATGCCGTACTGCGTGGCGAGCGTGTCGTAGAGGGACTGCTCGAGGTTCGCCGCCAGCAGGCCTGGCAGCAGTGGCGCCGACAGGGTGCTGACCTCGAATCCCAGTGGTACGCCGTCTCCCAGCCGCACCCGCTTGATCGAGTACACCTGCGCGTCCTCGGGTGCCTCGAACCACTCGGCTTCCTCGGCGGTCGAGCGCCGTACGGTGGCCTCCACGAGCACGCTGCTCGGCCGGCGGCCGGATGAGCGCATCGCATCGGTGAACGACGCGGCGCTGCCCATCATCTTCGTGACCCGGGGATGCGCGACGAAGGTGCCGCGACCGGGTACGCCGCGGAGCTGGCCGTTCTGGGTCAGGATCTGGAGCGCGCGCCGGACCGTCATCGTCGACGCACCGAACTCGGCGGCGAGCTCCTTCTCGGTCGGGATCCGCGCCCCGGCCTCGAGCGTCGCGATCCGCCCTGTCAGGTCCTGAAGGATCTCTTCGTACTTGTGCGCCACCCTGCCAACCCTAGTGCAATCGACTTCCAGTCACCGCTTGGCTTGCCCGGCAGGCTCTGCTACGGTCAAGCAACCCTATGGTAATCAGAATACCCTAGGGATATCGGTCCTGGAGGTCGTGATGCGTGAAGGAAGACTCGCCGTCCTGGCGGCGATTGCCCTGGCGGGAGTGTTCGCGGGCTGCGCGCCCAGCACCGGGTCGAAGGCCGGCGATGCCGGCGGGGAGCAGGGCAGCGGCAGCGGCACGGTGAAGATGGTGCTGTGGCCGGGGCCCGAGGGCGATGCCATGGGCAAGGTGGTCGAGGCCTACAACGCCGGACAGGGCGCCAAGGACAAGATCAAGGTCGAGATGACCCTGCTGTCGCGTCAGGACACCTTCTCCAAGGAGGCGACGCTGATGGCGGCCAAGTCGAGCCAGCAGGACATCTACTTCGTGGCGAGCTACAACGTCGGGCAGTACGCGAACTCGCTCGACCCGCTCACTTCCGTTGACGCCAGCAACTACTTCCCGGTGGCGGTCGACGGCCTCAAGTACCAGGACAAGCAGTACGCGCTGCCGCTGGACGTCTCGAACCACTTCCTGCTGTACCGCAAGGACCTGCTCGACGCGCTGCTCGCGGCGAAGAACCAGTGGCCTGCGTACCAGGCGGTGGCCCAGAAGGCGATCGGCGAGAAGCGCGACCCGAAGCCCGCCACGGACTGGGACTGGAACGACTACGTCGCGATGGCGGCCTGGTTCAGCAAGACCGCGAACCCGGCGGCGCCGACGCAGTACGGCACGATCCTGCAGGCCAAGAACCTGCTGTACAACACGATGATCTGGGACGACGTGCTCTGGGGCCAGGGCGGCTCGTGGACCACCTCTGACGGCAAGGCGAATCTGGATACCCCAGCGGCGGCCAAGGCGGTCGGGGTCTACAGCACGATCTACAAGAACGGCTGGACGTCCAAGGACAGTTCGCAGGCCGAGTTCCCCGAGACGCAGGCCGCGCTCAAGGCCGGTACGACGGCGTTCGCGCTGCAGTGGTCGGCCGGGTTCGCGGAGCTGAACGACAAGGCGAAGTCACCGCTCGTCGCGGGCAAGATCGCGATCGCGCCGGTGCCCGGCCACAAGACCCACGTGCACGCGCTGGCCGTGGCGCTGAACAAGTACTCCGGTAACAAGGGCGCCGCGACCAAGTTCCTCGACTATCTCGCGACGCCCGACGCGATGACGGCGTACGCGAAGGCCGGCGGTATCCCGGCGATGCCCGCCGTACTGAAGGAGAACGCGGCGATCAACCCGGCGTTCGGGCAGATCGCGGAGTCGATCGACAAGTACGGCTACTCGGTGCCGGTATTCCCGAACACCTTCCAGGCCTACAGCAAGCTCGCCGAGTCCCTGAGCGGCGCCTGGGTCGGCCAGCAGGACGCCGGTACGGCGCTGAAGACTGCGAACGCCTCGCTGCAAAAACTCCTTGGCTGAAGATGCTGAGACCAACCACGGCACGCGTGCCGAAGTGGGTGCTGGGTTCGCCGCTGATCATCTTCGCGCTGATCTTCGTGGCTTACCCGGTGTACCAAGGCATCCAGACCGGCTTCTACGGGCTGTCGCTGCAGAACCCCGAGACACTGTTCACCGGGTTCGAGAACTTCGGCACCGTGCTGAGCGATCCCGGGTTCCGGGCCGCCGCGCGCTTCACCGTGCTGTTCGCGGTGGCAGTGACCGCGGTGGAGACCGTGCTCGGGTTCGGCCTGGCGCTGCTCGTGAACCGGGAGTTCCCCGGGAAGAAGGTCTTCTTCACGATGCTGCTGGTGCCGATCATGGTGGCGCCCGCGCTGCTCGGCGTGATGTTCCGGCTGCTGCTCAATGGTGACATCGGCCTCGTCCCGGCGGCGCTGCGCAGCGTCGGCCTGGATGTCTCCCTGTTCGCGCCGGACACCGTGGTCCCGCTGCTGGTCCTGCTGGACGTCCTGCAGTGGACACCGTTCGCGTTCCTGATCATGTACGCCGGTCTGCAGTCCTTCCCGACCGACGTCCTGGAGGCGGCGCAGGTCGACGGGGCCGGGCGGCTGCGGATCGTGCGCTCCATCGTCGTCCCGATCATGAAGCCGATCATCTTCGCAGCGGTGTTCCTCCGGCTGATCGACGCCCTCCGGACCTTCGACGTGATCTACGTACTGACGGCCGGCGGGCCTGGGACGAAGACCACCACGATGAGCATCTACATCTACAAGACCGCGTTCGAGTCCGGGCAGTTCGGCCTGGCCGCGGCAGCGTCGACCCTCGTGATGATTGTCCTGCTGCCGTTCGTTCCGCTCTTCGTCAAGCGGATCGCGGGGTCGCACCGATGAGACGACTCTGGGGTACGACGATCGCCGTCGGCCTGATCGCCGTACTGGTGAACGTCCCGTGGTTCAACACGTTGTTCGTCAGCTTCAGGTCCGACGGCGACATCTCCCGGGGCGCCACCGCCGTCGGGACCCCGACGACCGACCACTACGCGAACGCACTCGGCGCCGCGGGGTACGACTTCCCGCGCTTCTTCCTCAACTCGGGGCTGATCGCGCTCGGCGCGGTCCTGCTCGTGCTGCTGATCGCGATTCCCAGCACGTACGCCGCGATCCGGCTCGGGTTCGGCGGCCGGTTCATCATGAACGCGTCCAGCGGACTTCGGTTGCTTCCGGCAATCTTCTTCGCGGTCCCGTACTTCCTGCTGATGTCGAACCTCGGTCTGCTCGACACCGTGCCGGGCCTGATCCTGGCCAACACGTTCCTCAACCTGCCGCTCGCGATCATTCTGCTGTCCGCGGGCTTCCGGGACCTGCCGATCGAGGTGGAGGAGGCCGCCAAGGTCGACGGCGCGAACACCTACCGGATCCTCTGGTCGGTGCTGATGCCGATCCTCGCCCCGTCACTGGTCGCGGTCGCGGTCCTGGTCTTCATCTTCTCGTGGAACGACTACCTGTTCGCCCTCGTCCTGTCGTCGTCGAACGCCACCCCGATCACCCTCGGCGCCGCGAACTTCGTGACCAGCACCGGTATCCGCTGGGGCGACATCTCGGCGACCGCCGTCCTGTCCACGTTGCCGCCGGTGCTGTTCGCCGTCTTCGCCCAGCGGTATCTGGTCAGCGGCCTGTCGGCGGGCGCGGTGAAGGGATGATCCTCGTCGCCGACATCGGCGGAACCAAACTCGCCGCCACCCGCGTCGCCGCCGACGGCCCCGCCGTTGACCTTCGCCAAACCCCGACCCCGGCCGGGCAGGGAGCCCTCGGCGTGGTCGACGCGACGGTCGCCCTGCTCGGCTCCCTGCGGCAGCCCGACGACATCGCCGTCGCCATCTCGACGGCTGGTGTCGTCGACACCTCCACCGGAACCGTGCTCGCCGCGACGAGCAGCATTCCCGGGTGGGGCGGGACGCGTCTGGCTGCTCTCGTGTCCGAGAGACTCGGCCTACCGACCTGGGTACTCGGCGACGGCAACGCCTTCGGCATCGGGCTGTCCCTCGAGTACAACGCGACGAACCTCCTCGCACTAGTGGTCGGCACCGGCGTCGGAGGAAGTCTGATCGTCGCGGGGGAACCGGTCCTCGGCGCCCATCACGCAGGCGGTCATCTCGGCCACATCGTCGTACCCGAGGCAGCCGGAATGCCCTGTCCCTGCGGGCGAACCGGCCATCTCGAAGCCGTTGCCAGCGGCCACGGAATCCTCGCCTGGTACCACACCCACGGCGGCGATCCCGCGGTCACAACCACCCGCGATCTGATCGACCGACCTGCGGACGAGCGGTCCAAGGCCGCATTGACAACCGGCGGTACGGCGCTCGGCGCGGCGGCCGGTGGACTGGTGAACGCCGTCGACCCTGAGCTCGTCGTCATCGCGGGCAGCGTCGCGCGGGCGGGCGAGCCGTGGGCGTCGGCGCTGCGCTCGGCGTACGAGAACACGTTGATTCCGTCCGTCTCGGCCACGCGGCTCGAGATCTCCACGGCTGGCGCCGAGACCGCGCTGCGTGGCGCGGCCCACTACGTGATGAGGAGGATGAGCGCATGATCGACGCGCGGCTCGCCTCGATCGAAGGGCGGCTCGTTGTGTCCTGTCAGGCCTATCCCGGTGAGCCGATGCGGTCTCCGGTTGTCATGGCGGCCGTTGCGCAGGCCGTTGTCGCTGGTGGCGCGGGAGGTGTTCGGGCGCAGGGGATCGAGGACCTGGAGGCTATTCGTCCGCTGGTCGACGTCTGCCTGATCGGATTGGTCAAACGCGGAGCCGACGGCGTCTTCATCACGCCTACAGTCGAGGATGCCTTGGACTGCGTCGCCGCCGGCGCGGACATCGTCGCCGTGGACGGCACGCGCCGGGACCGGCCCGACGGACAACCTTTGGCGGCGACCGTGGCCGCCGTGCACGCAGCAGGCGCCCTGGTGATGGCTGATTGCGGCAGTCTGGATGATGCTCTCTACAGCGTCGCAGCAGGCGCCGACTGCGTCGGGACCACACTGGCCGGCTACACCGGCGAGCGCCCCGTCACCCGCGGCCCCGACCTGGACCTACTCACCGAACTCGTCGCCCGGCTGACCGTCCCCGTCATCGCCGAAGGCCGCATCCGCAACCCCACCGAAGCCCAGTCCTGCCTGACCGCCGGCGCCTACGCCGTAGCCGTAGGAACCGCCATCACCCACCCCACCCGCATCACCCAAACCTTCGCAGAACACCTGACCGGCCGTGCTCCGCGGCAGGAGGATCAGCGGTTCTCCTACTGATCAGCGATGGACAGTGTTGACCGCCATACGGACTACTGTGTCGGATCGTGACTCCCGATCGGACGCCGGACGAGGGCGGAGTGCCGCCGGGGCCGCTGGGCGCCGGTTCGTTCGATGAGCTGGCGGCTCGGCTGAACGCGCTGCGCGGCTGGAACGGCGTGTCCTACCGGGAACTGCACCGGCGGGTCGTGCGGGGGCGGCGGGCGGCAGGGAACCCTGATCTGCCGGTGTTCAACACGGTCTACCGCTGCCTGCAGCCGGGAAGGCGGCGGGTGGACGCGGACCTCGTCGCGGACATCGTACGTGCGCTCACCGCCGACGAAGCGGTCGTAGCGCGGTGGCGACAGGTGTGTCAGGTGATCGCGGGACTCACCGCCGACTCGTCGTGGGTGACAGTGGCAGGTGAGCTGCCCGCTGACAGCACGGAGTTCGTCGGCAGGCACGCCGAGCTGGCCGCGATCACCGGGGCAGGCTGCGACGAGCGGCGGTCGCCGGTGGTGGTGATCGACGGTCTGGCCGGTGTCGGCAAGACCAGTCTCGCCGTCCGTGCCGCGCACCGGCTGACACACCGGGACGGCGCCGTGGTCCGGCTGTGGACGGACCTGCGTGGCTACGACGCCGACCGCGCGCCTGCCGACCCACTCGCGGTGCTGGACGAGTTTCTCCGGCTGCTCGGCGTGCCGGGCGCGGAGATCCACAGTCTCGGCCCCGCGGGCAGGCAGGAGACCTACCGGCGGTTGCTCGCGGACCGGCACCCGGTCGTGGTGCTGGACAACGCGGCGGACGCCGACCAGGTGCGTCCACTGCTGCCGGACCGGCCGGGCGGCACCGTGCTGATCACCAGCAGACGGCGCCTGACCGGCTTGGCCGGTGCGCGGCGCGTGCATTTGGAGGCGTTTCGGGGGACCGAGTCGCTGGACATGTTGCGCAGGCTGGTCGGCGCGGCCGAGGTCGCCGAGGACACCGATGCCGCCGCATGGATCGCCGAACTGGTCGGTCACCTGCCGCTCGCGTTGACGGTGGTGGCCGGCCGGATCCGGAGCCGGCGCGACTGGACGTTGCGCGATCACGCCGCCCGGCTCGCGGAACGCCGGGGCAGCCTGCGGGCCGAGGACGAGGTGGAGAACGCCATCGGCCTGTCCTATGCCGATCTGCCGGCCGAGGCTGCGCTGCTGCTGCGACTCCTCGCGATCCATCCCGGCCGCGACGTCGACACGCGCGCGGCGGCCGCGCTCGCCGGCGTGCACCTGCGCACAGCGGAGACATTGCTGGGCGAACTGGTCGCCACCAGTCTGGTGCAGCGACGCGTCCAGGATCGGTTCGGCCTGCACGACGTGGTCCGCCTCTACGCGGCGGGGCTGGCGCGCGACGTGGACGCCGCCTCCGCCCGGCAGGTCGCACTCGGCCGGTTGTTCGACTATTACCGGCACGCCGCCTGCCGCGCCATGGACCGCTACGCGCCGCACGAACGCGACCGCAGGCCCGCCGTGTCCACTTCGGACGTCCCGGCGCCGGACTTCGCCGACGTCGCGGCGGCGACAGCGTGGCTGGACGCCGAGCGGCACAACCTGGTGGGCATCACCGCACTGGCCGAGGAGCAGGGCAGACGCGAGGACGCGGCCATGATGTCGCCGATTCTGAACCGCTATCTGTACAACGCGCTGCACTTCGCCGACGCGGAGATCGTGCACGGTATCGCGGTCCGTGCCGCCGACCCGCTGATCCAGGCGAGTGCACATCTGAGCCTCGGTGCGGTCTACCTGCGTTCCAACCGCTACCCGGAGAG
This sequence comes from Kribbella speibonae, assembly GCF_004331375.1. NCBI lineage: Bacteria > Bacillati > Actinomycetota > Actinomycetes > Propionibacteriales > Kribbellaceae > Kribbella > Kribbella speibonae. The sequence goes on from NZ_SJKC01000003.1 coordinate 1,048,888, forward strand.
CATCGACCAGCTCAAGCAGGCACTCACGCGGTACGACGCGGTCGGTGACCGGGCGAGCTGGGCGCGGGCACTCAACAACCTCGGCAACGCCTTCGACCGGCTGAGCGACTTCGCGGCGGCCGAGGACTGCTACCGGCAGGCGTTGCTCGTGCACCGGGTCAACGGCAACCGCACCAGCGAGAGCCGCGCGCTGGGCAACCTCGGGACCAGCGCGATGCGCGTCGGCAACTGGGACAAGGCCGCGACGTACCTGGACGAGGCACTGGCGATCATGCTGGAGGTCGGGGACCAGGTCGGGGTATGCCTGACCTATGGCAACCTCGGTACGGTGCATGAGCAGCAGGGCCACTCCGTCGGTGCGCTCGACCATTACCGGCGGGCACTCGGCAGCGCACGCGAGTTCGGCTACCCGTTCCCGGAGACCGAGGCGTTGCTCCACATCGGCACGCTGCTCGCGCGGCTGGGCATGCACGACGACGCCCTGGCGCACCTGAGCGAGGCGTTGGACCTCGCGCGCCGGAACAGCTTGGGCGAGTTCGAGATCAAGGCGCTCAACGGCATCGGCATCGCACTCGGCGACCTGGGTGACGCCGCGGGCTCGATCGCCAGGCACCGCGAAGCGCTGGCGGTCGCCGAGAGACTGGGCGACCGCTACGAGCAAGCACGGGCGCACAAGGGGATCGAACACGGCGCGGCCGTCACCGGAGACACCGGCCTGGCCGACGATCACGGGCGGAAGGCGCAGGCCCTGCTCACCGAGATCGGTCTGCGATAGTCGGGGCTGCCGCAGCACGGATCCGGGACGCCGTCGAGGGGTGGGCGGTGTCCCGGATCCGTGGTCGTTGCCGGTCAGGTCGGCGCGAGCCGATTCACTTCCAGCTGTACGCGACGCCGCCGAAGCCCGGTTGGACCTTCGCCCGCACCTGGGGGACTCCGGAGGCACCGGAGTAGCCACCGTTCTTCTTCGGGATACCCGACCAGCGCACGAGAACGGTGCCACCGGTTCCGCATCCCGCCGTCGTCCACTTCCCGACCATCTTCTTCTTGGCGGTGCTGTAGTAGATGCCCCGCGCCTGGACACAGATCCTGCTGTTGCTGCCGGGCGGGATCCGCCACGTGTAGCGGCGGTGCTGCGGGTTCTTCTTCGAATCCAAGGTGATCCAGCCGCAGCTCGACTTGTCCACCTTCCACTTGCTGTAGCTGGCCAAAGCGCCACGCCAGCCGCCGCAGGCGGCGGTGACGGCTCCGGCCTCCGGGGCCGCTTCGGTCAGCGAGACGTCGACCGTGCCGCCGTCGACCTCCGATGCGGCGACCGTGGTGGTGCCCGAATCCGGTGCCGCCTGCTGGTCAGCCAGCGCCGGTGCACTCTGCGCGGCGACCGCCAGGCCAGCGGCCACCAGGCCGGTCGTGACCCGTTTCGTCCATTTCTTCAACATTCATCCCTTTCTCGTCTTTCGAATCGAACGCCGCGGTGAATTCCGCCGAACCCGCTGGATCCGCTGTGCATTCGATAGGTAAGTCACCCATTTGGCCTATTTCCGCGTGCTGAGGTTCTGCGGCCACGGCAGACATTACGGACACCACGTGGAACCGCACAGTGATCTTGTGCGGTGACTTTGATCGAGGTTGTTCGAAAACGCCGCCGGCTGTCGCCGAACTTTCTCGGGCTGACCCCCGTACGGGGGACGAGAGAGGCTGGTCGTTCAGTTGGTGTAGCGGGCGATCAGGGTGTTCATGGCGTTGTCTATATCGGCGTCTACGCGCCGGCGGGAGGCGTCTTCGTCGTGCCAGGTGATGATTTCGCGGGCGCCGGTTTCGAAGGGGATGGTGGCGACGTAGTCGGGGACTACTTGGCGGAGTTTGGTGTTGTCGAAGACTGCTGAGTGGGTTTTGTCTCCGAGTAGGCCGGCGCCCCACGCGGGGTGGATGGCGGCGATGGCGTCCGATGGGACGTGGACGATCTGGGCGGTGACACCGGCCGCGGCGGCGAGGGTGTGGGCGATCTGGTCCCAGGTGAGGACGTCGTCGGAGGTGATCTGGAAGGCCTCGCCGAGCGTCCGGGGATGACCGAGCAACGGAACCAGACCGCGCGCGAAGTCGCGATGATGAGTCAACGTCCACAAGGAGGAACCGTCGCCGTGGACAACGACAGGCTGGCCGCGGCGCATGCGTTCCACGATCGTCCATCCGCCGTCGAACGGGACGAGCGTCCGGTCATAGGTATGCGAAGGCCGCACGATCGTGACCGGATAACCCTCGTCGCGATACAGGCCGTTGAGCAGATCCTCACAAGCGATCTTGTTCCGCGAGTACTGCCAGAACGGATTGCGCAACGGCGTCGACTCGGTGATCGGCAGCCGCGCCGGTGGCGTCTGGTACGCCGAGGCGGAGCTGATGAACACGTACTGCCCGACCCGCCCACGCAGCGCGTCGGTCCGAGCCCGCACCTGATCAGGCGTGAACGCCAACCAGTCGACCACGACATCGAACTCCTGCCCGGCAACCTCCGCGAACGCCATGGCATCGCCGACGTCGGCGGTCAGCACCCGCGCCTCCGGAGGCAGCGCGCGAGTCGAGGTCTTCCCCCGGTTGACGACCGTGAGATCGAGCCCCGCCTCAACCGCCCGCCACGAGGACGCCGAACTGATGATCCCCGTCCCACCGAGAAAGAGCACACGCAAACCAGTCATGAAGACATTCTGACCTAGTTGCGAGCGCCGTCCTCGTCGTGGAGGCCGGTGAGCATTTCGTCGCGGAAGTGGATCAGGTGGCGGCGCCAGACGGCGGCGGCGTCGGCGGCGCTTCCCTGGGTGACGGCCTGGATGAGTTGGCGGACCTCGTCGACGTGGCCTTCGCGGATGACCTCGGGGCGGAGCGCGGAGGATCGGAGCTCTCGCCAGCGGGCCGATTCGGTATGCCGTAGGGCGTCCTCGAGGGCCGTTTCCAGGACGGGATTGCGCGCGGCGCGGGCGACGGCGCGGTGGACCGGCAGGTCGCTGCGGTAGTGACCGGTCTCGGCGAACTCCTGCTCCACCGCGGCGCCGGCCTCCCGGAGTGCGGCCATGTCGTCCGGGTACCGCTTCTCGGCCGCGAGCCGGGCGAGTTCGGGCTCGATCACCAGTCGAGCCTCGAACACCTGGATCGGAGTGACCTCGGCGCCCCAGTTCGCGACATGCGCCGGGGACGCGATCACGACGGTGCCATGGCCTTGCCGGGACCGCACCAGCCCGGCGAGCTCCAGCCCGGCGAGCGCTTCACGCAACGTCGGTCGGCTGACGCCGAGGAGCCTGGCCAGCTCGCGCTCGGCGGGGAGGCGGTCGTAGCGCTGGATCTGACCGTCGCGGATCGCTGCCACCACCTGGTCCGCGACCTGGGCGGGTGCGCTCCGGGGCGTGGCCACCGGGGCGAAGGGGCTCTCATCGGACGGGTTCACGCCAAAAGTCTAGAACAGGTTGACAGGTGGTCAGGCCAATCGCCATAGTCCTGTGCATGAATTGGTCTGACCACCTGGCGAATCTGAACGGCGGTGAGATCTTGTACGGCGCTCAGACCGCGCAAGCCCTCACCAACTTCCCGCTGGCCGGGCCGCGGCTGTCCGATCGGCCCGAGCTGGTCAAGGCCGTCGCCGCGGTGAAGATCGCCGCCGCGCGGGCCAACGTCGCGCTCGGTGAACTCGACGAGACCCGTGGCCGTGCGATCGTCGCGGCAGGTGAAGAGGTCCGGGCCGGCCGCCATCTCGGCCAGTTCGTGCTGCCGGTGGTCCAGGGAGGAGGCGGTACGTCGACCAACATGAACGTGAACGAGGTCCTCGCCGCCCGTGCGTCCCAGTTGTCGGGCGTCGTCGTCCACCCCAACGACCACGTGAACCGCGGCCAGTCCACCAACGACGTGATGCCGACAGCGATCGCGATCGCCGTCATCCCGTTGATCGACCAGGCGCTGGTGGGTCTGCGCCGGGTCGCGGAGTCCCTGGAGAACAAGGCGATCGAGTACGACGCCCTGGTCCATCTCGGCCGTACCTGTCTGCAGGACGCCGTACCGATCCCGGTCGCCGACTTCCACCGCGGTCAGGCGGCGAGCGTCGGCCCGGCGATGGATGCCCTCGTCGCAGCTGCCACCGAGCTGTACGCCGTACCGCTCGGTGGGACCGCCGTCGGGACCGGACTCGGAACCGCCCCCGGTTTCGCCGAGGCTGCGCTGGAGGAGCTGACGGCGCTCACCGGCCTCGCCCTCACCATCGCGCCGAGTCCGTCGTACTCGCTCGCGTCACTCGAGCCGTTGACCGCGGTCAGCGAGGCCGCGAGCCGGGCCGGGCGGGTGCTGGCGCGGATCGCGCGGGACCTGCGGCTGCTGGCGTCCGGGCCGGTCGGCGGGATCGGCGAGGTCGAGCTGCCCGCGGTACAGGCCGGCAGTTCGATCATGCCGGGCAAGGTGAACCCGGTGATCCCCGAACTGGTGATGCAGGTGTCGTTCCTGCTGAACGGCGCGACCGCGGCGGCGCGGAGCGCGACCGAGGTCGGCGAGCTGGAGGTCTCGGCGATGGCGCCGGTCGTCACGCTCGGCCTGCTGGACGGGCTCACCAATCTGCACCGGGTGTCGGAGGTCTTCGCCGGGCGCTGCATCACCGGACTGCGCTGGCGCGAGGACGCGGTCGCCCGCAACTTGGCAGGCTCGCTCGAGTCCGCCGTACTGACTGCCACGACCGACGGCTACGAATCCGCGGCGCGGAGCGTCCAGCGATAAGGAATCGACAAGGAGATGTCATGACGCATCGATCGCAGGGCTTCTGGGGGTGCCTGCTCGCAGGCTTGCTGTTGACGACCGCCGCCGCGTGCGCGGATCCCACGACCGTGTCCGATGCGGCCTCCACGCCGAGCAGTACCAAACCCGCGACGGTGCCAGTGACGCAGGCCGATCCGGCGGTCGAGGCGCTGGTCCCGGCGGCGCTGAAGCAGAAGGGCACATTGGTCCTGGCGACGAACGCGCCGTACCCGCCGCTGGAGTACTTCAAGGAGGACAACAAGACCCTGATCGGGTACGACATCGATCTGGGTAACGCGATCGGCGCGGCGATGGGGCTGAAGGTGGAGTGGAAGAACATCTCCTTCGACGCGATCATCCCCGGTCTGCAGGCCGGTAAGTACGACGGCGGGATCGCCGGGTTCAGTATCGAGCACGAACGGCTCGGCACGGTCGACTTCGTCTCGTACTACCTGTCCGGCGGCGGGTTCCTGATCAAGAAGGGCAGCGGCATCAAGGTCGGCTCCTTCGCCGATCTGTGCGGCTACCGGGTCGCGGTCCAGAAGGGCGTCAGCCAGGTCGACGCGCTCACCGACGCGAGCAAGGACTGTGTTGCCAAGGGCAAGAAGGCGATCACGATCAACCAGATCCCGGACCAGAACGTCGTCGTACTGAACCTCGCCTCCGGTCGGGCGGATGTGGTCGTCGGCGACAAGCCCCAGGTCGAGTACGCCGCCGGGCACGCCGAGGGACTGTGCGTCGTCAGCACCTACCAGACGGGGCACAGCATCGCGGGGATCGCCGTACCCAAGGGCAAGAAGGACCTGACGACCGCGTTGCAGGCGGCGATCAACCATCTGATCGAGAACGGCGACTACGCGCAGATCTCGAAGTTCTGGAACACCGGGGTCGCGGTCGAGGGCGCCACGCTGTCGGACCAGTACCAGAAGGTCAGCGAGCCGTGGGGCGTCGGGCCGGACGGCACGGTGCAGAAGTCGCTGGTCTTCACGGATCCGGCCGCGATCCCGCCGGGCCACACGTACTACTACCAGCCGATCCGTGAAGGCTGCGCGGAATGACGACCGAGGTGCAGGACACCGCGCGGACCGGCGAGCTCGAGATCCGCGCGATCCCGCCGAAGCACCCATGGCGGTGGGCAGCCGCGGCCGTCGTCGTCCTGCTCGCCGCGATGCTGGTCCACTCGATGCTGACCAACCCGCGGTACCAGTGGGACGTCGTGTTCTCGTGGTTGCTCGCGCGCACGATCCTGCGCGGCCTGCTGCTGACCCTCGCACTGACCGCGGTCTCGATGCTGACCGGCATCCTGCTCGGCGTCGTCTTCGCGGTGATGCGCGGCTCCCCGAACCGGCTGCTGTCCGGCGCCGCCGGCATCTACATCTGGTTCTTCCGCGGTACGCCGCTGCTCGTCCAGCTGGTGTTCTGGTTCAACCTCAGCGCGCTGTATCCGCGGATCGTCGTCGGTGTCCCGTTCGGCGGCCCGGAGCTGACCGCGCTGAACGCGAACGCGCTGATCTCGCCGATGACCGCCGCGTTCCTCGGGCTGGCGCTGAACGAGGCGGCGTACATGGCCGAGATCGTCCGGGCCGGGATCGTCTCGGTGCCGGCCGGCCAGATTCAGGCGGCCAGCGCGCTCGGCTTCACCCGGATGACGACGATGCGCAGGATCGTGCTGCCGCAGGCGATGCGGGTGATCATCCCGCCGACCGGGAACCAGACCATCTCGATGCTGAAGACCAGTTCGCTGGTCAGCGTGCTGGCGATCCCGGAGCTGCTGTACAGCGCGCAGATCGTCTACGCGCGGACGTTCCAGACCATCCCGCTGCTGATCGTGGTCAGCATCTGGTACCTGGCGCTGACCTCGCTGCTGACCGTTGCCCAGGGCAAGATCGAACGCCGGTTCTCGGCAGGAGAGGGCAGATGACCGAGCCGTTGCTACGAGCCCAGCGCGTCTACAAGAACTACGGCGCGAACGAGGTACTGAAAGGCGTCGACCTCGACGTCATGGCCGGAACCGTCGTCTGCGTCCTCGGACCGTCCGGTTCCGGGAAGAGCACGTTCCTGCGCTGTATCAACCATCTCGAGCGGATCCGGTCCGGACGGATCTCGATCGACGGCGACCTGATCGGTTACCGGCAGGACGGCGACAAGCTGCACGAGCTGGACGAGAAGGCGATCAGCAGGCAGCGCGCCGAGGTCGGGATGGTGTTCCAGGACTTCAACCTGTTCGCGCACTACACCGCGGCCGAGAACGTGATGGCCGGGCCGGTGCTGGTGCGCGGCGAGGACCGTACGCCGGCGCGCGCCCGCGCGATCGAGTTGCTGACCCGGGTCGGTCTGGCCGACAAGGTCGACGCGTATCCCCGGCAGCTGTCCGGTGGCCAGCAGCAACGTGTCGCGATCGCGCGGGCGCTGGCGATGCGGCCGAAGCTGATGCTGTTCGACGAGCCGACGTCGGCCCTCGACCCGGAGCTCGTCGGCGAGGTGCTCGACGTGATGCGGGCGCTGGCCGCCGAAGGGCAGACGATGATCGTGGTCACCCACGAGGTCGGGTTCGCCCGCGAGGTCGCGGATGTCGTCGTGTTCATGGACCAGGGCGTGATCCTCGAGCAGGGCCCGCCGTCCGCCGTACTGAACAACCCTTCCCATCCACGCACACAAGCTTTCCTCTCGAAGGTGCTCACATGACTTCGTACGACGTTGCCGTTCTCGGACTCGGAGCGATGGGAGCCGCCGCGGCCTGGCGTGCTGCCGCGCGCGGAGCCTCGGTGATCGGTATCGAGCAGTTCACGCCGGCGCACGCGCGCGGATCGTCGCACGGCGGATCGCGAATCTTCCGCAAGACAGTGTTCGAGGGCATCGACTACGTGCCCGTCGTCAACCGCGCGGAGTCGCTCTGGGCGCAGCTCGAGCGGGACAGCGGCGCAACGGTGTTCCACCGCTCGGGCGGCCTGTGCGTCGGCGCCGCGGACGGTGAGCTGGTGCGCGATGCGGTGCGGTGTGCGGAGGAAGGTGATGTCGACATCGAGTTGCTCGACGCCGCCGCGCTGGCAGACCGGTACCCGCAGTTCGCGGTCGCGCCGGGTGACGTGGGCGTGTTCGAGCCGGGCGCCGGCGCCCTCGATCCGGAGGGCTGTATCCGCGCGGCGCTGGGCCTGGCGAAGGCCGCGGGCGCCGAGCTGCGGTTCGAAACGCAGGTCACCGGATTGCAGTACGACGATAGCGGCGTACGGATCGCTGTCGGGGCGGAGACGATCACCGCGCGCCGGGCGATCGTTGCCACCGGCGCCTGGTTCACCGATCTGGTGCCGGACCTGGCGTTGCCGTTGCGGGTGCAGCGGTCGCCGCTGGTGTGGTTCACCGGCGCGGACCGGGCGGCGTACGGTCCGGGCCGGTTCCCGACGTTCATCTGGGAGAGCGGCGACCTCGACGGGTGGGGGATCCCGGACGTGGACGGGCGCGGAGTGAAGGTCGGCGTGGGCTCGTCGGTGGCGTTCAAGCCGTGGCTGGAGCATGCCTCGGACAACGACTATCCGATCGGCCCGGTCGACACGGATCCCGTGGAGGCGTTCGTACGGCGTGCCTTTCCCGGGCTCGAACCGGTCGCGGCAGCCGCGACGCCGTGCATGAACTCGAAGTCGCCGGACCAGGACTTCGTGATCGGGATTCCCGCGGCGGCGCCCTCGCTGGTGCTGGCGGGCGGGTTCTCGGGGCACGGGTTCAAGCACTCGGCCGCCGTCGGTGACATCACCGTCGACCTCGCGCTGGAGGGTACGTCGGACATCGCGCTGGGCCGCTTCTCGCCGGACCGGTTCGGAGCATGAGGACCCTCGGGCGCGCCGGGGTACGAGTCAGCCCGATCGCACTGGGGACGATGAACTTCGGCCCGGTGACACCGGAGGACGAGGCGCACACGATTCTCGACGCGGCGACCGATGCGGGCGTCAACCTGATCGACACCGCCGACGTGTACGGCGCGGACGCGAACCGGACCATCGCCGACGACTCCGCGGCGAAGGGACTGACCGAGCGGATCATCGGCAACTGGCTGGCGAAACGCCCGGGCCGGCGCGACCAGATCGTCCTTGTTTCCAAGGCGTATGGGCGGATGGGTCCTGGTGTGAACGACCTGCACCTGTCGTCGGTGCACCTCCGGCGGGCCTGCGAGGCGTCGCTGCGCCGGCTCCGGACCGACCATCTCGACGTCTTCATGCTGCACCACGTCGACCGCTCGACCAGCTGGGACGAGATCTGGGAGACGCTGAGCGATCTCCGGCAGGCCGGGAAGATTCGCTACGCGGGCACGAGCAACTTCGCGGCCTGGCAGCTGGTCCAGGGCCAGGAGGCGGCCGCTCGCCGTGACCTGCTCGGCATCGTCGTCGAGGAGAGCATCTACAACTTGATGGAACGCACCGTCGAGCTGGAGGTGCTGCCTGCGTGTACGTCGTACGGGATCGGGGTGATGCCGTACTCGCCGCTGAACTCCGGGCTGCTCGCCGGCATCCTGTCCAAGTCCGACAAGGCCGCGCGCAGCGAAAGCTCCCGTGCGACCAGCAACCTGGTCACGCACCGGGCGCGGCTCGAACGCTACGAAAAGCTCTGCAACGACCTCGGCCATCCACCTGCGGTCGTAGCCCAGGCCTGGCTTTGTGCTCAACCCGCGGTCGTCGCCCCGGTCGTCGGAGCACGCACACTGCAGCATCTGCAGGACGGCCTGGCCGCGGCCGACCTGTTACTTGCCCCGGACGTGCTCGCGGCCTTGGACGACATCTTCCCCGGCCCAGGTCCCGCTCCGGAGGCCTATGCCTGGTAGTTCCGTAGGACCTTGGTGATGTTGGTCAGGGCCGCGGTCAGATAGTGCGGTTCGAGGCCGTGGGTGATGCGGAGGTGGGACTCGATGCCGAAGTGTTCACCCGCTCCTACCAGAACACTGCCTTCGGTACGCAGCGCGTCGGCGACCTCGGCGCTGGTCAACGGGAGGTCGTAGCGAACGAAGGCCAGCGCGGTGGACTGCGGCGGGACGACCGACAGCAGACCGTTGCTATCGGCAACCCACCTCGACAGACGGTCGTAGCCGTCGCGGATCAGCGCGCGGTTGCGGGTGAGGAGCCGGTCGCGGGACCGCAGCGCGACCTCCGCGAGATGCATGGACAGCATGCTGGTCGCGATCGTCGCGTACTCGTGGTGACGCCAGGCCGCCTCGACCATCGCGGGCGGCGCGACCAGCCACCCGAGCCGCAACCCGGGCAGACCGAACGCCTTGGACAGGCTTCCGACGCAGACGAGTTTGTCGTACCCGCCCCACAGACTCGGCGTGATCTCGTCCGTCAGCCGTTCGGTTCCGCGGTAGACCTCGTCGGCCAGGACCCAGGCGCCGACCCGCTCGGCGACCGCTACGACGGCCTCGAGTTCGGACGCCGTCAGGATCGTGCCGACCGGGTTGTTCGGGTTGGTGATCGCGATCAGCTTGGTGTCCGGGCGTACGACGCTCTCCAGCGCGGCGAGATCCGGGCGCCACCCGTTGCCCGGGTCGAGCGGGAACGCGTCGACCTCGGCGCCCGCGTTCAGCGCGAGACCCCGCACCTGCCGGTATCCAGGCTCCATCACCACCACGTGATCGCCGGGGGACACCAGGCCGGCGACGGTGATCGCGTTGGCCTCGGCCGCACCGACGGTGACCAGAACGTTCCCGGCCTCGGCGCCGTGCCAGTCGGCGATCAGTGCGCGGAGCGGATCCGTCCCGCCGACCGGCGGGTAGTGCAGCTCGATCGCGAGCAACCGGCGTACCGCATCGGGATCGTCACCGAGCAACTCGCCCAGGGCGACCGGGTGGCAGCCGCTGTCGGCGAGGTTGTAGTCGACCGAGTGCTCGTACCGCGACTGCCACTCTTCCAGTGCGAACGGGGTGAAAGACATCGAAGACCTCTCAGCTGGACGGGACGAGCAGACGGGCGATGGCGAGATCCTCGATCCCGAGGCCGATCGAGCGGAAGAACACCGGGCGGTCGCCGGTCGGACGCTCGCACGCATCGGTCAGCAGTTCGGGGAGATCGCCACGCAGCTGCTCCGGCGACCAGGCGCCTTGCTCGGCGGCGATCACCATCTCCCCGGCGGAGGCCGTGACCGTCGGCCGGTAGTCGCCGTACGCGTCGAGGCCCGGCAACGCGGCCGGGGCGATCTCGTGGGCCCGCGGGACGTTGGTGCTGATCGAGGTGACGAGCGTGCCGGGGGCGAGGGCAGTGACGTCGATGACCGCCTCGCCGGCCGAGGTGCAGAGCAGTACGACGTCGGCTCCGGCGGCGGCCTCGTCCGCACTGGCCGCGATCGTGCCGTCCTGGGCGGCGCGCAGCGACCGGCTGTAGATCCGTACGTCGGCGAACGACCGGACCGCGCGGGCGTAGCGCAGATGGGCGTGCGCCTGAGCGCCCGCGCCGATGATGGCCAGCGTGGACGCATCCTTCCGTGCCAGCAGGTCGATGGCGAGTGCCGTCGTCGCCGCGGTCCGTTCGACGGTGAGTGCCTTGGAATCGCACAGCACGAGCGGGCGGCCGGTCCGGGTGCTCAGGACCAGGGTCCACGCGGTGACGGTCGCGGAATCGCCAGGCTGCGGCAGGTACGGCGAGACCTTGGCGGCGTAGGCATCGCTCGTGGCGGCCTGATACGCGATCACGTCGCCACCGCCCGGCAGTAACGTGACGGTCTGCGGCGGCTGCACCGCGGTCCCGGCCGCGAGTTCGGTGAACGCCGACCGCACCGCGGACAGGACGTCCGCGGTCGGCAACGCAGGCAACTGCTCCACAATGGGTATGCTGATGCTCATAGTGGGAAATATAGTGCGCATCGCGGAGGGTGGATGTCAACGGACGAGAACCGCAGTACGGCGTTCATCGAGCGACTGGGCCGTGAGGTACGCCGGCGTCGCCAGACCGGTGGGATGACCGTGCAGACCCTCGCGGACCGGGCCGGGCTGAGCCGCCGGATGCTCACGCAGATCGAGCAGGGTACGGCGAACCCGAGCCTGGTCACCGTCGACAAGATCGCCCATGCCCTGGGCGTCGACTTCGCCGCGCTCTCGGCGCCCTCGTCCAGCGAACCGCTCGCGGTGTCCGAACCGACGGAGGTCTGGCGCAACGACGCCGGCAGCCGTGCCGTCCTGCACGCCGCCGGTTCCCGCCGAGGCGGCGCGGAACTGTGGGAATGGACCCTGCTGCCAGGTGATCGCTACGACGCCGAACCCGATCCCCCCGGCACCGAGGAACTCCTCCTGGTCACCGCCGGCACCCTGCTGCTGACCGCCGACGACCAGGCGGTGACCCTCACCGCCGGAATGTCCGCCCGGCTGGCCAGCGACCGCGCCTACTCCTACGCCGCGCCTGCCGCCGAAACCACCTTCACCCGCGTGGTTCAGCCCGCCACCTGACGTCCGCCACCTGCGCGAGGCGGTCGAAGGCGCCGGTCCACAACGCGTCGTACTCGGCCAGCAGGCTCTGGCGGATGCCGCCGTGGGTCAGGATCAGGTGCGTTTCGTTCTGCCCCGGAATCACGTCCACCAGGACCATGCTCGCCGGGTGTGGCGGGTCGTCGAAGGCAGCCCGGAAATAGTGCGGGGGCTCGCAGACCGTCACGATCCCGGTCTGTTCCACCCGCGGGCCGGCGACCACCATGAACCCGCCGTACTGCGTGTCACTCAGCACAGTCGGTCCGAGCCAGCCACTGAGCTGCTCCGGTGCGGTAATGAGCTTCCACAAGCGGTCCGCAGCACAACCGAACGTCCGTACATATCTCAACTGCGGCGCCCGATCGGTCCGCGTCGCTCGCGTCTGCGGTGTACGAGCCATACCGCCCCAGTGCCCCCTGCACCCCTTTCGCAATCACTCGTTTGCCGAGGAGAAGCGGCCGGAGATGGGACTGGTGTGGAGGTCGGGATCGTGGCAAGCTCAGTAGCGGCGACTGTTGGGCAGTCAGCAGCCGGTTGAGTGATTTTGTGCTGACTGGGAGGAACCATGGCCGTTGGCGGCATTGACGCGGTATGAGCGAGATCGAGGATGACGCCCTCGAGCTGAACGCTCACGAGAGGGTGGCCGAGCCCCGGCTGCGGATGGTCGACACCGTTGACGAGACGGCGGCTGTCTTCGCGCGGCTCGCGGTCGAGCTGCACAGCGCCGGTGGCGTCGAGGAAACGATCGACGCCGTGGTCCAGTTCGCGCTGCAGGCCTTGGGCTGCAGCTATTCCGGAGTGGCGCTCTACAACCGCGGCCGGCGACCGGAGATCCCGGCCGTGACGGATCCGGTCGTCGCCGAGATCTACAACCTGCAGATCGACGAGGGAGCCGGCCCGCTGATCGAGTCGATGAACCGGCAGGCCGTCGTGCTGGTCCGCGACACCGCGACGGATGCCCGTTGGCCGACCTGGGCCGCGGAGGTGACTCGTCTCGGGGTCCGCAGTGTGCTGGACGTGCCGTTGGCCGTCGGCGGCGCCAGTGCGCGGTCGTTCGGCGTCCTCGGGTTGTACTCCCCGGAGCCGGACGGTTTCGGTCCGGACGACGAGGCGATCGCCCACATCCTCGCGCGGCACGCATCGGTCGCGGTGGCCACCGCCCGGCACGAGCAGACGATGGCCCAGGCGGTCGACGCACGGAAACTGGTCGGCCAGGCGATGGGCATCCTGATGGAACGCTACGGCCTCGACGGCGACCGCGCGTTCGCCATCCTCAAGCGCTACTCGCAGGACACCAACACCAAGCTCCGCGACGTCGCCCAGCAACTCATCGACACCCGGAAACTACCCCGCACCTGAGGCCCGGCCGGCTTCGTCGATGATGCCGGCCGCGACCTCGCGGAGCTTCACGTTGCCGGTCTGGGAGGTCCGGACGAGGAAGTTGAACGCGCCGTCGCGGGTCAGGGAGTAGCGCTCCATCAGGATCCCGATCGCCACGCCGATCTCCTCCCGGGTGTACAGCGCGGCCTGCACGTCCTCCTCATGCCGCACCCAGCCCATCGTGATGGCGACCTGGGTGGCGAACAGAGAACCGATCTGCATCGTCTCGGCATCCAGGGCGCCGGCCTGTTCGGAGTACAGGTTGAGTGCGCCGCGGACGTGACCGTGCTGGGCCAGGAACTGGAACGCGACCTGCGATCCCAGCCCGGCCTTTGCCGCGGTCGGTCCGTACGACGGCCACCGGGCGTCACGGGCCAGGTTCTCGGACAGGACCACCGGTTCGTCGAGAGCAGCCTCGAGGCAGGGGCCTTCGCCGAGCTGGTACTGCATCGCGTCGGCCTCGGCCGCCAGCGGCGCCGTCGGCGCGACCGTGACGATCTGGCCGTCGTCGCGGGTCAGCGAAATGCTCACGTAGTCCACGTTCGGCAGTGTGCCGACGGTGGCGCGAGTGATCGCCTGCAACGTCGCCGGCATGTCGACCGGCGCGTGCATCGTGGCAGCCACCTTGGCCATCGCCGTACCAAGGCTGTCCACCGGATCCAGTACCATCTCGCCACCCTCAGTCAATCAACGGACGTTCCTCTCTGTCGGTGCCCGCGGCCCGCGACATCATGCGTCACTCGCCGAACAGGGGCGGCTGGTCGCCGGGCTGCAGCACACGGCGGAAGTAGACAGGGTCGGCGAACGTCGCCGGCACCTTCCCGAGGCTGTTGATGACGGTGGCCGTGCCGTTGGCGTGACCAACGGCGTACAGGTAGCCGGACTTGGTGTCCTTGTCGATACCGAGCAGCGGCGTGCCGTACTGGCCGCACTTCTCGGCGATCAGCGTCTCGAAGCCCTGCCAGGTCGCGCTGCGGACCCGCTTCACGATCGGCTTCATCGGCGAGGTCAGCGGGAGCCGGATCGTGTACAGGGCCCCGCCCCGGGTGGTGGCCAGGAAGGTGTCGTACGTCGCGGTCTGGCTGAGCAGCGTCATCGTCTTCACCGCCGAGAACCCACCCGCCGACTGTGCGTTCGTCCAGCCGAACCCGCCCTTGTCGTCCCACCGGGTGATCGTGCCGGTGCTACGCAGCGAGTAGTGGTTGACCAAGGCCCACGGGTCCGGATCGTTGGGGTAGCTCGTCTCGAGGTACGTCGTGTCACCCCAGCCGCCGCCGATCCTGAAGTTGTGCGTCTGCGATCGGTCGACCTCGCCGGCCTCGGTGAGGAAGTAGGTGCTGCTGTACAGGCCGGAGCCGATCACCACGTGGCCGAAGTACCCGCCGCCGGTGCCGGGAACGACGGGGTCGTTGAAGAACAGACTGCTCAACCTGGGCAGGCCCTCGGGATAGATCGCGGGATAGGTCGTCTTGTCCTGCACCGATGCCGGTGAGCCGGCGGTGATGACCCGGTCGGTGTGATCGCCACCGGCGGTCAGCGACCCGATCTCCATCTTGCACGCGGCTGCGGAACCTGTATCTGCGGCCAGTGCCTCACCCGGAGCCACGACCAGCAGTCCCGTCATCAATGCGGTGGCAGCAGCCATTCGCCCCGCCGTACTGAGTTTCGGCATGATGATCACTCCCCGAACAGCATCTGGGCGTCGCCCTGACGCATCTGGCGCCGGAAGTAGACCGGATCGGCGAAGGTGGCCGGGACCTTGCCGAGGCCTTGGATCACGGTAGCGGTGCCGTTCGCGTGGCCGACGGCGTACGAGTAGGCGGTCTGGGTGTCCTTGTCGATGCCGACCACCATCGTTCCGTACCGGCCGCACTTCTCGGCCACCAGTGCGTCGAACGCCTGCCAGGTCGAGCCGCGGACCTTCTTGACGATCGGCTTCATCGGTGAGGTGCGGGGGATCCGGATCGTGTAGAGCGCGCCGCCACGGGTGTTGGCCAGGAACGTGTCGTAGGTCAGCGTCTGGCTGATCATCGCCATCGTCTTCACCGCGGCGAACCCGGTCGCGGACCGTTTGTTGGCCCACAGTCGCGGGTTGTTGCCGTTGTTGTAGTACATCTCCCAGCGCGTCAGCGTCCCGTCGGCGCGCAACTGGTACTGCGTGGTGAGGTTCGGCAGTTTGGGGTAGTCCCAGAACCGAGTGGTCTCGAAGAAGGTCGTGTCACCCCAGCCGCCGCCGACCAGGTACGTCGTGGGCCGGGTCCGGTCGACGTCTCCGTCGAGGGTGAGGTAGTACGAGGTGGAGTACATGGACGAGCCCATCACGGTGTACCCGCCGACCCACGCGCTGTGCCCGGTGACGTCCGGATCACCTTCCAGCGACCCGCTGACGCGGACCGCGCCGGCCGGAAAGACGCCGATGTCCGGGGCGTCGGCGGTCGCGGCGCCGACAGTGACCAGCTTGCTCGCGACATCACCCCCGGCAGTCACCGATCCGACAACCACGCGACAACCAGCTGATGCCTGCGCTGTCGCAGACCCTTCCGCACCCACCGCTTGCGCGGCCCCAGGGGTGACTCCCATTACCAGGAACGCGGCGATCGCCGCCTTGCTCAATCGACCGGACATAGCCAGCCCTTCGGGGTCGCAGTAGTGCTTCTACCCCTCTCGATACTCACGAGGACCGGAAAGTTGTACGGCGGCCGGGTGAAATGATTCCGTCATGGAGCGACCGCGGGTACTCGCGTACTACTTCCCGGATTGGCACCGCGATCCGCGGAACGCGCAGTGGTTCGGTGAGGGCTGGGACGAGTGGACGCTGCTCGAAGCCGCACGGCCACGGTTCGAAGGGCACCGGCAGCCACGCCGGCCGATCGACGGCTCGTTCGACGAGGCCACCCCGGCCGCGGCGGAACGGCAGATCCGGCTCGCCGCGCAGTACGGCGTCGACGGCTTCCTGGTCGACTACTACTGGTACGACGACGGGCCCTATTTACAGGCCGCCCTCGACGACGGCCTGCTCGCCGCGCGGAACGCCAACGACGTGAAGTTCGCGCTGATGTGGGCGAACCACGAGCTCGTCGACATCTTCCCGCACGACGACCCGTCGAACGACTCACCCCAGCGGCTGAAGAACGGCGCGATCGATCGCGCTGCCTTCGAGAAGCTGGCCAGGCACGTCATCGACAAGTATTTCGCGCGCCCGAACTATCTGACCGTCGACGGCCGGCCGTGGCTGTCGATCTACGAACTCGGCAGCCTGATCGCCGGCCTGGGCGGAGTGCCGGAGACTGTTGATGCCTTGGCGTGGTTCGACGAACAGACCCGCCAGGCCGGCTTCGAAGGTCTCCACCTGGACGCGGTGATCTGGGGCATCGGCGTACTGCCGACAGCGATCACCCTCGACTCGCCGGCCGGTCTGGTGCGGAGGCTCGGCTTCCGATCGGCCACGTCGTACGTCTGGGTGCATCACGCCGACCTCGGCGGGTTCGAGTTCCCGCGCGCCGAGATCGGGCCGCTGCGCGCTGCGGCGTTCGCCGAGTACGAGCGGTACGTCGCGGAACTCGACGTACCGTTCTACCCCAACGTCACCGTCGGGTGGGACGCGTCCCCGCGCACCGACCAGAATCGTGCGTTCGAGCGCGGGCGCTATCCGTGGACGACGACGTTCGATCCCTCGCCCGAGGAGTTCAAGGACGGGCTGCTGCTGGCCAAGTCGTTCCTCGAACGCCACGGCCAACCGCATCCGGTCATCACCGTCAACGCCTGGAACGAGTGGACCGAGGGCTCGGCCCTGCTCCCCGACAGCCACCACGGCTACGGCTACCTCGAGATGATCCGGGACGTCTTCGGCTAGGGGGTCTCTGCGATCGCGACGGCGCCGGCGAGGACCGTTTCGAGGCAGTCGCTGAACAGATCGTCGACGTTCCGGCCGGGGGCGAAGTACTCCGTGATCGCGCGGACGGTGACCGGGTACGTCGCGGCGTACTGGTTGAGGTCGAAAGCGGCGGTGTCCGGCGGCGGCGACTGCTCCTCGAGGACGTGACCGACCGTGAACCGCTCCACGGTCAGCACGATGATGCGGGCGTCGCGGAGGGCGACCCCGCGGTCCGCGAGCACGCTCATCGCCAGCTCGGACCAGGCCGCCGTCTGCCTGGACAGTTGGGCCATCGAGACGATGCGCGCGCCGTCCGGATGCGCAATGAGTGCGGTCCGTAGCTGGTGGGCGAAGTCTCGGAGCCAGTCCTGCCACGGCTGATCCGGCGCCGGCGGCGTGGGATCCGGCACGATCGCCTCGGCGATCGCCGTCACCAGAGCCGCCTTGTTGGGCAGGTGCCAGTACAGCGTCGGCGCCTGAACCCCCAGACGGGCAGCGAGTTTGCGCAGGGTCACTCCGTCGAGTCCTTCGCTGTCGAGCAGCGCGACCGCTTCGTCGACGATCCGGGTCCGGTCCAGGCTCACGGTTCGGATTCTAACAGTGTTAGAGTGAATCTAACGGTGTTAGAGAGAGGGTGGAGTCATGAAGGCTGCTGTGTTGCACGAGGTGGGCGGCGTGCCGCGGTACGAGGAGTTCCCCGACCCAGTGCCCGCGGACGGAGAAGTGGTGATCGACGTGCTCGCGGCCGCGGTCGAGAACGTCGACAAGGCGGTCGCCGCCGGGACGCACTACGCCAGTGCCAAGTACCTGGGCGTGCTGCCGATGATCCCGGTGTTCGACGGCATCGGCACGCTTCCGGACGGGACCGTGGTCGGCTTCGGCAACCCGCGACTGCCGTACGGCGCGCTCGCCGAGAAGACCGTCGTACCCGAGGGGTCGTACGCGCCGATCCCCGACGGCATCGACCCGGCGATCGCGACGGTGATGGCGTCCGCGATCACCGCACTGACGATGAAGACCGCAGCCGGGCTGCAGCCGGGAGAGACGGTCCTGGTGCAGGGCGCGACCGGTGTGGCGGGGCGGCTCGCGATCCAGGTCGCGCGACTGCTCGGCGCGGGCCGGATCGTCGCCACCGGCCGCGACGACAGCCAGCTCGCCGAACTCGACGTCGACGCGGTGATCAACACAGCCGTCTCGGACGAGGAGTTGCAGCAGGCGTATGCGGACGTCGGCGGGTACGACGTCGTACTCGACTTCCTGTGGGGGCGTCCGACCGAGATCCTGCTGCGTGCCCTCACCCCGGACGAGTTCGCGTTCGGCGCGCCGACCCGGATCATCCAGACCGGCGAGTCGGCCGGCGCCGACCTCGTCGTCCCCGCGTCGGCGCTCCGCACCTCGGGCGTCGAGATCTGCGGCGCCGCCCGCAACCTCACACCGGAGTCGATGGGCGAGTCGTACCAACAGGTCGTCGAGTGGACCCGCTCGGGCGCCCTCACCTTCCAGATCGACCGGATACCTCTGAGCGACATCGCATCGGCCTGGCAGCGCACAAGTTCCCGCGGCCGCCGCGTCGTCGTACAGCCTTAGTACCCCGGGAACACCTTCCTGAGTTCGTCCAGCGTGACGTTGCCGGTCACGCTCACGCCCGCGGCGTGCTCCGCGCCGAGTCGTCCGGTCAGCAGCCGCACCACGGCCTCTGCCGGTCCTTCGAACGTGGCCGTCGGGTCGTCGACGTCGGCCACGGTGACCGTGTCGGTGATCGTGATGCCGCCGCCCGGGATGGCCAGGCGGACCTCCTGCTCGAGCTGGTCGGGCTTGCCGGCGAAACCGAGCAGGAACGCCATCGGGCCGCCGAACAGCTCGAGCAGCAGCTCGGCCGAACCCGGCTCCAGCGTGGCCGACGGGTCGACCCCGACGCGGACGTCCCAGGCGTGGTTGGCGACCTCGTTGAGGCGCAGGCCGAGCGCGACCGCCAGCGACACCGGCTCGGGCAGGATGCCCGTGTTGATCGGGAGATCACGCTGCTCGGCGCTGAGTCCGTCGACGGTGTCGAGGTACGCCGCGTTGTACTTCACGAACCCGGCCGCCTGGTCGGCCGGGGACGCGGCGTTCCAGCGGGCCCAGACCGCCTGGTTGTCCTCGGCATCGACGTGTTCGCCGGCGGCGATCGCGATCGGCTTGCGGGAGATCTCGGCGCCACTCCCCAGATGCGAGAGCGCGTCGGCCAGGGTCCATTCCGCAGCCCCGCTGCGGCCCTTCAGTTGTGCGTCGGACAGGTTCGGTACGAGTGCGGAGAGGGTGTCGTGGTTGGCCCGGAGCGCCGCGACGACGCGGTCGGCAAGTGTGGTCATACGAGCCCCAACCTCGCAGCCCACCGCTTTCTTCCGGCGTGCTGAGTAGTTGTACCGATTCCGCGGACGGCGGGTTCGGGCAGCCTGCTGGGTATGTCGAAGATCTGGGTGTTCTGCGGAGCTGTGGTCGTGACGATCGTCGCCGTCGTACTGGTCGCGATCGCGGATGTGTCGCTTCAGGAGATCCTGTCGTTGTTCCTCGGGGTGCTGTGTCTGCTCTGGTTGATCCTGCTGCTGACGGTGCCGTGGAACCTGTACTTCCAGGCGTACGCGCTGATCCACGAGATCCAGACGAGCCGTGACCGCGGGATCGACGTACCGGATGGGCGGGAGTCGGAGGCGCGCCGGATCGCCTCGCGGATGCGCTGGTTCGCGATCGGGTCCCATCTGGTGTCCGCGGCACTCGTTGCCCTGATCACCTATCTGTCCGATGGCGCCATCGGCTACTACCTGGCCGGTCTCTATCTGGTCAGCACCTTCTTCCGGCCGGCCGGCGCCTACTTCAGCTACCTGCGCGACCGGATGAGCACGATGCTGCAGGAGGTCAAGCACCCCCGCGACGACGTCATCGAAACCCTCCGCCGCCTGGACACCATGAAGACCGACCTCGAGGGCTTGCATGACACGTCAGACGCTCAAGCCCGCCGTGTCACGCAGCTGGAGCAGGGCCTTGCGGCCGCCGAAGCCAACGCCATCGCCCGCGACAGGGCCCTGCACGCCAAGGTGGACGCGCACGCCCGCCAGTTCGAGCACTCCCTGACCCGGCTCACCGACAACCAGGAAGTGATCGCCGGCCTCAAAGCCTTCCTCCGGCTGGCCCGCTCGGAACTCAGCTAGTGGCTGGGCGGTAGCGGACATTGATCTCGGCGGTGGGGCTGTCGCCGTTGACCAACTGGAGTTTGACGGGGGAGCCGCCGGGATTGTCGAACAGGCGGATCCCGTCGCCCAGCAGGACGGGGGCGATGTGCAGGTCGATCTCGTCGATCAATCCGCGTTCGAGGAGCTGCCGGCCGATCGACGCGGACAGGATCTCGAGGTTCTTGCCGCCGGCGGCCTCGAGCCCGATCCGGACCGCTTCGGCCACGTCGCAGTTGAGGAAGACGGTCTGGGGTGTGGGCGGGGCGTCCTCGGGATGGTGGGTGAGGACGAACACGGTTCCCTGCCACGTTCCGTCGTACGTGGAGTCGGCATCGGGGAACGCGTCGAACCCGTCCCGGCCGCCGAGGATGGCGCCGGTCGTCGAGATGTACTCCTGGATGATGTCGGCGCGCCCGTTGGTGATGCCGCCCATCCAGTCCATGCTGTGGTTCGGCCCGGCGATGAACCCGTCGAGCGACATCGTGAAGTGCCACAGCACCTTGCCCGCGGCGGTCTGCGGTTCGGTATCCGGAAGTGCGGTACTCATCGCAATCTCCTGCTCGGCTAGCTGTCAGTCCCTAGATCCTCGACCATCCCTGGTCCCACCTGAAGGACCAATCCCGAAGCCACGAAGAAGACCAGTTGGCAGCGCCTGCTTATGCTGAACGCCATGACCACGAGCAACGGCGCAGACCCGCAGGACATCGACCCGGCGGTTCGCGCCGAGCTGGACGGTCTGCGCGACAGCATCGACAACATCGACGCGGCCCTCGTGCACATCCTGGCCGAACGCTTCAAGTACACGAAGCAGGTCGGCCACCTCAAGGCCGTCCACGCCCTCCCACCGGGCGACCCGGCCCGCGAAGCCAGCCAGATCGCCCGCCTCCGCAACCTGGCCGAAACCGCCAAACTCGACCCCACCTTCGCCGAAAAACTCCTCGGCTTCATCATCAGCGAAGTAATCCGCCACCACGAACAAATAGCCGAAACCACCAAAAGCTGACCCGCCACTTCGGTTACTCGGGTGGATCAGTGTTCGCGCTGTCTCCCACGTTTTATCTCCAGCGGCCGATCTTCATTGCGTTCGCGGCGTTCACTGTCGTGTCGGTGTTGTTCGGGATGCGCATGCGACGTCAGGGCATGGCCGGAGACGAAGACTGAAAGGGTGAACTGATGAAGGTGATCGTCATCGGTGCAGGAGTCGTCGGGAGCGCGACGGCATTCGCGTTGAGCCGGGCCGGCGCGCGGGTCACGGTCTGCGAGGCGACGTACCCAGGTGCGGGTACGTCGGGGGAGTCGTACGCCTGGGTCAACTCCAACCGCAAGGAGCCTCGCGAGTACTTCGACCTCAATGTCGACGGCATGCGCGCGCACAGCCGTTGGCACCAGGATCTTGCCGAGGGCGCGCTGGACCAGTGGCTCTGGCGAACCGGGCACCTCGAATGGAGCACCGAGCCGGCCCACTCCGCGCTGCTCGACGAGAAGCTGGAGCGGATGGCGGCCTGGGGCTATCCGTCGCAGCTCCTGGAGCCGGCTGAAGCGCTGGCCCTGGAGCCGGCCCTGCGACTCGATGACGGCGTGGACCGCGTGGTGTCGTATCCGCAGGAATCCATCTGCGTCCCGGAAATGATGATCTCGACGACTCTGCGAGCGGCCCGCGCCCTGGGAGCGGAGGTGCTGACCGGCGCGGAAGTGACCCGCATCGAACGGCGTGACGGGGCCCGGATCCATCTTGCCGACGGGACGGTTGTCGCCGGAGACGTCGTGGTGACCTGCGCCGGCCGCTGGACCGAGCAACTGCTCGCCTCAGCCGGCGTCGATCAGGTGCCGATGGCACCCACCGAGGCGAGGGGACTACCGGCAATCGGTCTCCTGGCCCACACCCGCCCACGCCCTCTGCGCCTGACTCGGCTCCTGACCACCTCGCGCCTCAACGTCAGACCACAACCCGACGGCAGCATGATCCTCCACGGCCTCGACCTGGACAGTGCTGCCGACCCCGCCCGCGGTGCAGACACAGCGGGTTCCCTGGCCACTGAACTGTCGGAACGGCTGAGCGGAGTCCTCCGCCTGGACGGCCCTGTGGAGATCCAACGCCTACAGGTCGGGCGGCGATCCATCCCCGCCGACGGCAAGACGGTCAGCGGCTTCACCGGCAACGGTGCCTGGCTCTATGTCATCGCGACCCACAGCGGCGTCACACTCGCGCCCCTCCTGGCCGACTACGCGGCCCAAGAAGTCGTCCAAGGCAACCCAGTCGACCAGCTGGCACCATTCCGCCCAGACCGATTCGCCACGGCCGCCCAGCGCCCTGAAACCCCACGCGCCACAGTGCCAGGCGACCAGTAAAGAACGCCCGCCAACCTGACCCGTACAGCTGCGGTCAACTAGTCGTCATCGGTGGTGTCGTCGGCCTGGGGCTGGATGCCGACGACGCCGGGTACGGCGGTCAGCGCGGTCATGAGGTCGCGCAGTGGTGCTTTGCCGCGGAACCGGCAGTTGACCGTGACGATGCGGTCGCCGTCCGGCTTCTCGTGCAGCGACGTCGACACGATCGCGGCATGGAAGCCCATGTCGGTGGCTGTCGCGAGCACAGTGCGCAGGACGCCTTCGCCGTCGTGGTACCGGACGATGAGCGCTCGGCGTCGGTCCGTTGTCGGGAGGATGCGGCCGAGTGGCGCGAGGCCGAAGATCGTCACGAGATGCAGGCCGGTGACTGCTGTGGCGATGACCGGCATGCCGGCCGCGCACGCCATGCCGACGCCGGCTGACACCCACACGGTTGCGGCCGTGGTCAGGCCGCGGACGATGTCGCGGCGCAGGAAGATCACGCCGGCTCCGAGGAAACCGATCCCGGAGACGACCTGAGCGGCGATCCGGGACGGATCGAGGACCACGTCGGCGCCGACCACGCCCGAGAATCCGTACGCGGAGACGAGGGTGAAGACCGCGGAGCCCATCCCGACGAGCGTGTGGGTCCGCAGGGCCGCGGCCTTCTGGTGGTACAGCCGTTCGAGGCCGATGATCGCGCACAGCACGAAGGCGAGTCCGAGCAGTTGAAGCTCGATTGCCGTCGTCCCGGTCCAGGCCCAGCCCATGCTCAACCCCTCCGCGGGGCCGGCCAGCGGCCCCGGTGCTGGCTTCGGACTCGGCTGGTGTGGGTGCGGTGAAGCACCGATGAATTTCGCATGGCTCCCTCTTCTCGCGGGCTTCCGACGGTGGTAGCGTCCCCGACTGGGACCGATCCCGGGACCGGTCCCAGTTTGACTCACTCCGCACCATATCTCGTCGGAAGGCAGGAAGATGCGCCGTTTCGAACGCTCCCGCGGGCCCCTTGTCCTGGCCACGGTCATGGCGACCGTCGCCGCGGCCCTTGCCGGTTGCTCGCCGGGCTCCGCCGACTCATCGGACGGCGGCCCGGCCTCGGTGAGTTTGATGATCTGGGATCCGGCCCAGAAGGCCGGCGTGCAGAAGGCCGTGGACGGTTTCCAGGCCGCCAACCCGGACATCAAGGTCTCGCTGGAGCAGGTCCCGGAGGACCAGTACTACACCAAGCTCGATGCGTCGCTCGGCGCCGGCGAAGGCCCGGATGTGATGTGGCAGAGCTCGCGGGCTCCGGTGTACGTCGAGGGCGGCGCCCTGGAGCCGTTGGATCAGTACATCGAGAAGGACAAGGTGTCGATGGACGCCTACCCAGAGAAGTTCGTCAGCCTGTACAAGTTCGACGGCAAGCAGTACGGCATTCCCAAGGATCAGGACGTCTGGTCGGTCGTCTACAACACAGCAGTGTTCAAGAAGCTCGGAGTGACAGACGTCCCCACGGCCGGCTGGACGTGGGAGGACATGGTTCGCATCGCGGGCGAGATCAAGGCGAAGCAGACCTCGTCCGCGGACGTGCCCATGTACTACAACTACGACTTCAACCGTGGCGTGGGCAGCCTGATCCACGCTCTCGGGGGCACCGTCGTGAAGGACGGCAACGGCACCGTGTCCTCGCCGCAGGGCCTCGAGGCGTTCGAGATGATCAAGGACCTGCAGGACAAATCGCTGATCCCGCCGGTCAAGGACTCGGCGGACTTCAAGGGGACGCAGTCACTCCTCTCGGGCAGCATCGCGATGGCGAAGGTTCCCTCCTGGGAGCTGTCCCTGCTCGCGCAGGCCAACGTCCCGGCAGGCACATTCCACATGGTCCCGCAGCCCTCCGTGAACGGATCGCGGGCGACCGACACCAACGGCCTGTCCTACGTCATGAACGCCAACTCCCACCAGAAGGACGCGGCGTGGAAACTCATCAAGTACCTCACCTCCGACGAGGGCGCCACGTTGCACGCCGAGGGTGGCGCTTCCTTCCCGGCCAACGTCGCTGCCGGTGTCAAGGCCGCGTACTACCAGGCCAACAGCAAGATCGCGGGGATACAGGAAGCGTTCGATGTGACGCTCGAGCAGAACTACCTGCGCACGACCACCGAATTCCCGAAGGTCCGTTCCGTCATGCCGGAGATCGAGAGTACGGTCGCGGGACCGTACTACGCCGGATCCCTGTCCGCGTCGGAGGCCGCGAGCAAGGCCGACGCCATCATCACCAGGTCCTTGAAGCAATGACCCGCCGGCGAGACGCGCGGATCGGCTTCCTGTTCCTGCTTCCCCTCCTGGCCGGACTCCTGGTCTTCCGCTTCTACGGTTTCGGCTACAACGTGTGGCTGTCGTTCAACAAGGCCGGCGCCTTCGGCCACGCGAGGTTCACCGGGCTCGACAACTACCGGCGGTTGCTGTCCGACAGCCAGCTCTGGATCGCGCTGGTCAACACGTTCAAGTTCACCGCGATCGTCGTACCCGGTGTGGTGGTGGTGTCGCTGCTGTGCGCCACGCTGATGCAGTACAAGTTCCGCGGGCAGTCAGTCTTCCGGGTCATCGTGTTCCTGCCCGCGGTGTGTCTGCCGACGGCGGCCATCTTGCTGTTCGGGTGGCTGTTCCAGACGCGGTACGGCCTCATCAACGCCGTGATCCAAGCCGTCGGCGGCTCATCGGTCAGCTGGTTCGGGTCGCCGGCCGGCGTCACCGTCGTCATCACGCTGATCGTCGTCTTCCTGTCCTTCAGCGTCCCCACGATCATCCTGTACGCCGGTCTGCAGGAGATCCCGTCCGACATCTACGAGTCGGCCACCCTCGACGGCGCCGGGCCCGCCCGCCGGTTCGTCTCGCTGACGTTGCCGCTCCTCAGTCCGTCGCTGTTCTTCGTCATCCTCACCACGACGATCGGCACGCTGAAACTGTTCG
This sequence comes from Kribbella speibonae, assembly GCF_004331375.1. NCBI lineage: Bacteria > Bacillati > Actinomycetota > Actinomycetes > Propionibacteriales > Kribbellaceae > Kribbella > Kribbella speibonae. Next base: position 1,074,824 of record NZ_SJKC01000003.1, read on the forward strand.
ACGTGGCCTACGTCCTGTTGCCGCCCGAGCAGTCCGCCTCGGTGAATTTCGGGCTGACGGCCGTTTATTACTACTACCAACTGGCGTTCCTCAACATCGGTGACCGTGGATACGCCTCGGCGGTGTCCCTGCTGCTGTTCGTGCTGATCCTCGCCGTCTCGATCGCCTTGTTCCGGCTGCAACGTCGTTTCGTCCACTACGGGGAGGACGGCTGATGCTGCATCAGTATCGCGTCCGCTGGTGGACGTTCGCCGTCATCGCCGCTACCGGGCTGCTGATTCTCGTACCTTTCGCATGGATGGTCGCGACGGCGCTGATGACGCCGGGCCAGACGCTCCTGGTGCCGCCGAAGGTGATCCCCGACCCGGCGACCCTCGACGGCGCGCGGGGCGTGTTCGACCGGATCCCGTACCTGACACTGTTGGGGAACACGGTCATCGCTTCGATCGGCCGTGTGATCGGAACGCTGGTCATCTGCACCCTCGCCGCGTATGCACTCGCCGTCGTCAAAGTGCCTGGAGCTCGGATCATCCTGGTCACGGTCCTGGCCCTGATCATGGTTCCCGGTGACATCTTCATCGTCCCGAACTTCGCGATCATCTCCAGGTTCGGTCTCACCGACACCATCGTGGCCTTGTTCCTGCCGTCGATCTTCGACGTGTTCGGGGTGTTCCTGCTGTATCAGTTCTTCCGGGGTGTCCCGCGGGAGCTGGTCGAGGCGGCGCGGATGGACGGCGCATCACACCTGCGGATCATGATCACGATCGTCGTACCGATCGCCCGCGGCGGACTCATCACGCTCGCGATCCTGACGGTTCTCTCCGAGTGGAAGGAACTGCTGTGGCCGATCGTGGTCAACAGGTCGATCGACAAGCTGACCCTGGGCCCGGGGATCGCGCTGCTGCGCGGCTCCTACACCACCGATTACAACGTCCTGATGTCCGCCGGTGTGCTCGCCGCGCTGCCGATGATCGTCATCTTCCTCGTTCTCCAGAAGCGGTTCATCGCCAGCGTCGCCCGAAGCGGGCTGAAGTGATCGATGACAGGGAGGGACCTCGCCATGACGTCCGCACAGATCGACGGGCCGATACCATGAGCCCCATGCCCAGCAGTGACTCCCCGGACGCCGTTTCTCAGGACGGTGTTTCTCAGGGAGACGCGCGCAAGGCGAGCACGATCCGAGACGTCGCCCTGGCAGCAGGGGTGTCGAAGTCGACCGCTTCCCGGGCCCTGCTGGGGCAGCCTGGCGTCAGCCGGGCGAACCTCGAAAAGGTGCAGCGGGCAATCCAGCAGCTCGACTTCGTACCGAACCAGATTGCCCGCAGTCTGTCGGTGCCGTCGCCGGCCACGCTGGGTCTCTTCCTGCGCAACGCGGAATACCCGTTCTACGGTCACCTCGCCAAAGGATTCGTCGGTGAGGCCGGCGAGCGTGGGTACGAGGTGTTGTCGGTCTCCTCGTTCGATCAGCCGGACGACGCCAACTACCAGTCGCTGATGGTTCTCGCCGGTCTTCGGGCCGCCGGGATCGTTGTCGCCTCGCCGGTCGTCGACCCACTGACGATCCAGCGGGTCGCAGCACGCGTCCCGCTGGTGCTGGTCGGGCAGATGGGCCAAGCGTCAAATCCCGACGTACCGTTCGTTGCGCCGGATCCCGACGACGGGGTCGTGCTCATCGAGCACGTGGTGTCTCTCGGACATACCGCCGTGGCCTTGACCGCCGTCTCGCCGGAACAGTCTCCGACGCAGTGGGTCCGGATCCAGAGGATGCGGAGTCACCTCGAAGCCCGGGGAATCCGCAACCGCGTCGTCACTGTCGAACCGGGGACGAACCTGGATGACCTGGTCGCCGGACTGCACCAGGCGGCGGTGACAGCGGTGCTGTGCAACAACGACTTCGTCGCGCTTGACGTCCTGGCCGCGGCCGCGCACCTCGGGCTGTCGGTTCCAGGTGATCTGTCGGTCGCGGGGTTCGACGGGCTCCCACCGTTCGATCACGAGGCGCTCGGGCTGACGACGTACCGCGTGCCAACGGCCGGCTTGGCCGCGGCGGCAGTGGATCTCGTGCACAAGCTGATCCGCTCCGAGGACGTGGAGCTCGGCGGCGTGTTCGTGCCCGGTGACCTGCTGGTGAGCCGTACGACGGGACCGGCGCCCACACGCTAGGCCCGTTCGCGTCAGGTGCCGGCGTGTGACCGCGCGGCACCGTGCAGATCGCCATGCCTGATCGCGATCAGTTCACCAGACCTGCTCCATCCATCCTGAGAAACGGTGGCCGACTTGACGACCTTCGATACCCAACATCTCCTGGACATCGCTCGAAGCAGTGCCCAACGGGCCGGCGAGCTGGCCGCCGGGATGCGCGCTGACGGAATCAGCGTCGCGTCGACGAAATCGAATCGGCTGGACATCGTCACCCAGGCCGACACCGCGGTCGAATCGCAGATCCGCAAGCACCTCGCGGCGGCTCGTCCCGACGACGGGTTCCTCGGTGAGGAGGGCGATCCGGCCGACGGGACGTCCGGGATCACCTGGATCGTCGATCCCATCGACGGCACGGTGAACTACCTGTACGGGTCGCCGTACTACGCCGTGTCGATCGCCGCGACGATCCGCGAGCCCGACGGGCGACGCCGCACCTTGGCGGGCTGCGTCTTCGCGCCCGAACTCAACGCCGAGTACTGCGCGACCGAAGATCAGCCGGCACTCCTCAACGGACGCGAACTGCGCGTAGACGACCAAGTCACGCTCGACGACGCGCTGGTCGCGACTGGCTTCCCCTATGACCACTCCAGGCGTGACCGCGTTCTCGCCACCATGGCTGGGCTCGCGCCGAAGGTTCGCGACTTCAGGCTCAACGGTGCGGCGTCCCTGGAAATCTGCGGAGTCGCCGACGGACGACTCAACGCGTTCTTCATCTGGGACCTCCCGATCTGGGACTACGCGGCCGCCGCTCTCATCGCCACCAGGGCCGGCGCCCGAGTTCACGGCGGGAAGGACTCACCGCGAACACCACTCCTGCTGGCCGCCCATCCGCTGCTCGCAGACGCGATCACGCCACATCTGCAGCACCGATCCAAGGAGACACGTTGACCACACCACGCACCTTCGTTCTCGCCGGGCATCGCGGCAACATGGCTGCTGCGCCGGAGAACACGCTGCTCTCGTTCGCCAGTGCGGAAAGCGTCGGCGTCGACGAGATCGAGCTCGATGTCCAGCTCACCCGAGACGGTGCCCTGGTCGTCCTCCACGACCGTACGGTCGAACGCACCGCGGCGATCTCGACGCCCCATCTGCGGACGCCCATCGAGCAGCTGACACTGGAACAGGTGCGAAGCGTCGACCTGGGCGAGGGCCAGCGGATCCCGACGCTGGACGAGGTACTCGATTCGACGACCGTCCTGCTCAGGGTCGAGATCAAAGCGCTGGCCGCGGCAAGGCCGCTCGCCGAACTGCTGAGTCGGCGCGACGCGCGCGATCAGGCACGCTGCATCGTGACAAGCTTCAGTGCGCTCTCACTCGCCGACTTCGTCGCGGCAAGCCCCGGCCTCGCGCGAGGAGTCGGTTTGCACGTTCCGGACCTCGACACCGACTGGCGCGACGAGGTCAACAGGATCGGCGCATCAACAGTCCTGATGCCGTTCCGGGTACTGACCCGCGACCTCGTCGACCAGATCCACCACGACGGGCTCCGCGTAGAAGCGTCCCTGATCGAAGGCCCCGCCGACGTCCGCACGATCCTCGAACTCGACGTCGACGCATCCGCCTCGAACTCACCCGGCTACGCCCGCGACCTCCTCAAATCCTCCGACGAGTTCACAACCCGCTTCCCGAACTTCGCAGCAGCTGGTTTCGTCCGCAGGTGATGGGAACGCGCTGTTGGCTTAGGCAACTGCTGCAGGCCCGGGTGCATGCGGATGGTCGGTGTGGGGCACTGGGTGCTGGTGGTGGATCCGCCGAGCAGCCGTGGAGTGGTCGACGAGCGTTACGCCGTCGACATCGCGACAGGAATGCTCATGGAGCGGCACCACGTGAGTTCGCAGGTGGCCTCCCAGATCCTGCGCCGGCACGCGGCGGCACGCCGCCTGCAGGTCATCGAGGTGGCCCGATGGCTGGTCGCCACCCGCTCCCTGCTGTGACCCACCCGTACGTCGGCACCCACCCCGAAATCGCCGGCGTGATTGAAACGTGTGCCTTTCCAAGGGTTTTCCGGGGATCTTGACTGTCCGGCGGGGCGGGCGCATGGTCGGACAAAGGGGGCGCGCTGCGGCGCGATCGGGGGAGTGGTGTTTCGGCATGTTGCTGACCGGGCGGATCGTTTTCCCTTCCGGGGATCGACCTGTGGAAGCCTCGCGGGTGGTGGCTCGGGTCGAGGAGGTTTCGCGCGCGGATGCGCCGGCCGTGATCATCGCCGAGCAGGTCCAGGAACATGTGGCCCTGCCGCGGGACGAGCGCGGGTCGTTGCCGTTCGCGATCGACGTACGGTCCACCTCGATCGATCCACGGTTGCGGTATTCGGTGCGTGTGCATGTCGACGTCTCCGGGACCGCGAGTGTGACCCCTGAGGATTTCATCTCCACGACGTCGTACCCGGTCGAGTTCGACGCGGGTGAGCTGGCGGTGGAGGTACGTCGGGTTTGACGGCGCGGCTACCAGGGGGAGCAGGACGTGACACAGGACAACGGAGTTTGGCAGAACGCGGGAGAGTTCCGGGGCGGAGAGCGCGGTACGGCGGTGATCTCGGGAGTCACCTTCTCGTCCGCGCCGGTGGTGTACAGCGCGGTGGACGGCCTGGCCGTCTTCGAGGGCGACATCGTGCTCGGGACCGTCGACCAGCTCGAGCTGGGAATGAGCGAACTACAGGGCAGGATCGCCGGCGATGTCCAGGCCGGCGTCGGCATCACGGGCGCGCGCTTCCGGTGGCCGCGTTCGCAGGTCCCGTTCGACATCGACCCGAACTTGCCGAATCAGCAGCGGGTCCGCGACGCCATCGCGCATTGGGAGGCCAACACGCCGATCCGGTTCCCGGAGCGCACCGCGGCGAACGCCGGCGACTTCCCCAATTTCGTGCATTTCGCGGACGCCGGCGGTTGCTGGTCGTCGGTCGGGATGCAGGGCGGGTCGCAGACGATCAGCCTCGGGGCCGGCTGTACGCGAGGGAACGCGATCCACGAGATCGGCCATGCGGTCGGGCTGTGGCACGAGCAGAGCCGGGAGGACCGCGACCGGTTCGTCACGATCAACTGGGCGAACATCCAGGCGGGGATGGAGCACAACTTCGATCAGCACATCACCGACGGCGACGACCTCGGCGGCTACGAGTACGGCTCGATCATGCATTACCCGAGGACGGCCTTCAGCAGTAACGGGCGAGAGACCATCACGCCCGTCGATCCGAACGCGCAGATCGGACAGCGAACGGGGCTGTCGACGGGAGACATCGCGGCCGTGCTGGCCATGTACCCCACGGTCGGTTGGCATCACAACGACCTGAGCGCGTCGGCGAGTGCGCCGAACGCGACCGGCGTACCGGCCGGTTACACCTGGTCCGTCGACAAGACTCAGCATGTCGTTTATCGCGGTGGTGATGGCCATATTCACGAGTTGTGGTTCAACGGGGCCTGGCATCACAACGATCTGGTGGCGTCGGCGGGTGCGCCGAGTGCTGTGGGGGATCCGGCTGGGTATACATGGGATGTCGACAACACTCAGCATGTCGTTTATCGCGGCGCGGACGGGCACATTCACGAGCTGTGGTTCAACGGGACGTGGAACCACAACGACCTGGTGGCGTCGGCGGGTGCGCCGAGTGCTGTGGGGGATCCGGCTGGGTATACATGGGATGTCGACAACACTCAGCATGTCGTTTATCGCGGCGGTGACGGGCACGTTCACGAGTTGTGGTTCAACGGCTCCTGGAACCACAACGACCTGGTAGCAGCGGCCGGCGCGCCCAACGCGGTCGCCCTGGTGGCCGGGTACACCTGGGACGTTGACCGCACTCAGCATGTTGTCTATCGCGCGGCCGACGGGCACATTCACGAGCTGTGGTTCAACGGGACCTGGAACCACAACGATCTGGTGGCAGCGGCCGGTGCCCCGACCGCCGCCGGCGACCCAGCCGGTTACACCTGGGACGTCGATGGCACCCAGCACGTCGTCTACCGATCCGCCGACGGACACATTCGCGAGCTGTGGTTCAACGGCACCTGGAACCGCAATGACCTGGTAGCAGCGGCCAGTGCGCCGAACGCCGCCGGTGACCCGGCCGGCTACACCTGGGACGTGGACCGTACCCAGCATGTCGTCTACCGAGGCACCGACGGCCACGTCCACGAACTCTGGTTCCCCTGATCAACTGCACACGGCGGTGGCTGCCGATGTACGGGCAGCCGCCGCCGGGATGCACTACCTGCAGGCGTAGACGACCGGTACCAAGGTGCCCGAGCTGACGTCGAAGCCGGCCGCGGTCCACTTGGCGTTGCGCTCGAAGATATGCGACAGCAGGGTGCCCGCGGGGAACGTGACCTTCGTGCCGTCGCTTCTGATGATCACCGACGGCCAGTCGCCGAGGGGCCCGAACCTGCCCGCGGTGACCGCGTCACGGGAGCTGTTGAGGTCGGCCACGCTGTCCTCGAGTTCCACGACACGGCTGGTCCGGGTGTTCCAGAGCAGGCCGGTGGCGTCGTCGATGCCGTCCTGGCCGCCGGCGATCCAGCGGCCCTCGATGTCCCGCGCCCAGACGCCGTCGTCGTCGAGGCCGGGGAGCCGGGTCGGCTCGGCACTCCACGACTTCCACAGGTAGCTGGTCCGCGGAGCGTCGGGTGAGTCGACCCGTCCGATGATCAGGCTCTCGTCGGAGATGTCGTCCACGGCGAACACGGTCAGACCGCTCGGCACCGGGAGCAGTTGCGGCTGACCGCCGGCCGGCCAGACCAGCGCGACCGACTCGCCGGTCGCCTCGTCCACGGCCGTACCGGCGATGTCGAGGTTCGCGTTCATCGCGGTCAACCGGCCGAACCTGAATCCCGCTGGTGCCTCGAGACTCCGGTACTTGTTGGTCTTCGCCGAGTAGATCCAGTGGTCGGTTCCGTCCGCGCTGCTCGTGCTGCCGAGGACGTGTCCGTCGTCCGTCACCGAATACGCGAACGACTCACCCTCGGACTGCGACGACAGCCAGCGCGGTACGCCGTTCACCCAGAGCAACGCGTGCGGATGCATCCGCCCGTCACGGTTCGCTTCCCCGAGGATGTAGCGCCCGGTCGAGTCGCCGGTGCGTGCCGCGCTCGACCCCGGTAAGGAGTCGGCCGGCAGTTTGAGAACGCGCTTCGCGCAGCTCGCCTGCTCTGCGGTCCCCGCGGCCGCGGCGGGCAACGCGGTCACCAGAAGCGTGGCGGTAGCCGCAACAGCGGCCAAATGACCCATCATGTCTTTCCCCCAGACAAGAAGGCGACACCCCCATTAGCGTCGCCGTACAGGTCGGACGCCATCGATCCGGATGGAGTTCAGACTCCGAAATCAGCGAACCTGTTGTGCTCGCAGTTCGGCGATCACGTCGGCGAAGCGTTGGCCGGTGGGTTTGACCCGATTGTGTACGTCGAGCAACCCGAGCCCGTACTCGAGTTCCGCGAAGCCGCCGTGGTCGGATCGGATGTCGTGCGACGCCCACCAGGACAGCCCGGCGACTCCGGGGACCGACATGGCGTGCCGGATCAATCGTTCGACCGCGTCCTCGATGCTGACGGTGGTGACCCACTCCGGGGCGACGCCGATCTCCTGGACCCAGATCGGCCGCGGGGTGGTCTGGTGTGCGGCCGCGACCTGGGCGAGGTAGGCGCCGATCGACCAAGCGAGGTCGTTCTCTTCGCCGAAGCGGCCGAGGAAGCCGCTGAAGTAGGGCCAGGCGTGGACGGTAGTGATGTCGGGTTCGTTGGCGAGCAGGGCCGGGCTGAAGCCGACCTGGTCGGTCATCCATGGCTGATGGTCCGCGCCGAGGACGACAGGCAGGTCGGGCGTGGCGGATCGTACGGTTCCGATCAGGGTGCGTGCCCAGCTGTCCAGGTCTTCTTGGGTGACGGTCTGTGGCTCGTAACCGACCAGCATGTTCGGTTCGTTGCCGAGGTCGATGCCTGCGCCGGCTGGATGTGCGGAAACGAGCTCGGCGACTGAGCGGAGCAGGAGCCCGGCGGCGGAGAGAGCGAGTGGATCGGTGAAGAGGTTGTGCCGCGTCAGCCACGGCGGACGGAAGACCCAGCCGGAGAGGAAACCGTTCAGGACGGTGACCCAGACATCCAGCCCGGCGTCGTGAGCGCGATCGAGGACGATGGACAGCCGTGTCATGGCGCTGGCCGACACGGAGGTCGGGAAGGGTTGGAAGACCGGCCACAGACATTGGATGCGAATGTGGTCGCAGCCGAGGCCCGCGATCGCAGTCAGGTCCTCGGCGATCGACTTCTCGTCGAAGTCCAGCCAGGCATTCCACCACTGTTCGCGCGGCACGTAGTTGACCCCGAACGCCGGGCTCAGACGTTCCACGTGATCACCTGGCCTCGGTCGACGAGCCGGTCCTGGAATGTGCGGACGTCAATCTCCTGTACGTCGGTCTGCTCGCGGAGCGACTGCACCGCGGCGACCGCGGCGGATTCGGCCAGGACACAGAAGACGGGCTCCATCCGCGTCGCGGCGTACCCGATGTGGGAGGCCGACAGGCAGACCGGAACCAGAAGGTTGCCGCAATCGTCCTGCCGCGGCGTGATCGCCCGATAGGGGATGGGGTACGGGCGCCCTGTCCCCAGGTGGCCGCCGATGAACATGTCGCCTTCGGTCGCGACACCGAGTTGTCCGGTCTCCCGGTCGCGGTGCGGGATCCGCCGTACCGGATAGACGTCCACGCCGAAGAGCGCCAGCCCGATGCTGTCGCCGGGATCGGTCTGGTTGGTCACGTCGGCGTGCGTGACGGTGCAGACGCCGTCGAGCCGTCGCGCCGCCCGCACGTACAGCTGCGGCGGCCAGCCCTCCGTCTCCGGAAAGACGCTCGCATCGAGCCCGTACGCCGCTGTCTCGGCCTGGAACTCTGCCGGTACGGCGGGATCGGTCGACAGGAAGTGGTGGAGTCCGCGCAGGTAGTCGATGTGGTGGCGCCAGATCCGGGACCGCTCGTCCCAGTCTCCGTCCTGGTACGCACGGCTCACGCCGAGCGGGGCGTTGGTGATCAGGGAGGCGCGCTGGTAGTTGTACTCGCCCGAGTTCATCCATCCGGGGAAGATCCCGCGGAGTCCTTCGAGGTCGAGGTGCTCGACATACCGGCGTACCAGCTCGTAGTCGGCGGGAGAGTAGCCGTCGGGCGGAGTGAGGTCCGCACGGTGCGCGGGGTCGGTCGTGACGTAGAAGCGGTAGTTGTAGGCCTGCGTGTAGTCGTCCGCGGCGCCTGCGGGCAGACCGTGGTCAGGCTCCAGGAGGGGGAGTAGTCCGCTGGTGCTGTCGCCGGGTACGACGTACGGGTCGATGGGCGTCCAGTTGGTGACCGGCTGGACGCCGGCGAGGTCTTCGCCGTAGGCATCGCGTGCCTCGCGTCCGGTGCGGTACGGGACGCCGGCGAGTGCCATCAGATCGCCTTCGTACGACGCGTCGACGAAGACTGCTGCGCGTACCTCGCCGGCCGGGAGTGATTCCGAGGCCGGTAGCGGAACGCCCCACTTGTCTGGTGCCGAGGTCTCCAACTGGATGGCGGTGATGCGGTTGCCGTCGCGGGTGACCGAACGGGCGCGGTGCTCGAAGATCACCTCGATCCCCGCCGCCGCGATCCAGTCCTGGAACGCGCGCTGGACGTCGTGCGGGTTGGTGCCGAACCCAAAGACCGCGGTGCTGGTGAGGCCGCCGACGGCCGCCGGGATCGGGCAGTCCTGCGCCGGCTTGATCCCGGCGGCGAGCATGCCGCCGAGCCATCGGCTCGGCTCGATCAGGACGACGGACGCGCCCTCCTGATGGGCGGTCATCGCGGCGACGCACCCCGCGGGAGTGCCTCCGTAGATACAGATATCGACCATGACATGCACTGTGACGCCGCACAAACTCTCGTGACCATGGCAGATCTGGGCATGCGCATGTACTTTTTTGCCGTGCTGACCCTGGATGGCTACCTGCTCGCTCCGCGCCGGGCGAGCTTCAGTCTCGCGTCCGACACCTACGAGACCTGGAGTCTGCTGCTGCCACGCAGCGGGTCCTTCGCCTTCGACATTCCGGGGGTGTCGCGTGGGGTGGCGAGGTTCGGGGACATCGTCATCTGCCCGCCGGGCGGGACGCTGCGACGGACGATGCGGTCACCGATGTCCTTCTTCCATGCGCGTTTCAGCACCGAGCTGGAGCCGCCGGCAGGCTGCCGGCGAGTGCGGGATCTCGACCGTCTCCGCGCCGACCTGAAGATGCTCGAGGCAACAGATGCGCACCCGGACCTGGTAGCGGCGCACGTCGTCACAGATCTCGTCCTGATGACCTTGCGCGCGCGCAACGACGCACCCGGGGATGAGCTGGTGGAGCGTGCAACGGCGGCCATCCACGACAAATTCACCGCAGCGGACCTCTCACTCGGCGCCTTGGCCACTGCTCTCGGCATCAGTCCCGCGCAGCTGTCCCGTCGGTTCAAAGCGGTCCACGGCGTCACGCCGGTCCTGTACCTCCGCCGGCTCCGGATGCGGAAGGCGCGCGAGCTCCTCGCCGAGACGGACGACACGCTGCAGGCCGTCGCCGAGCACTGCGGCTATCGCAGCGCCTTCTACCTGAGCCGCGTTTTCAGCCGGCACACAGGCCAATCTCCCTCTCGGTACCGCGCCGGCAGCCGGGTCTGACAAAGCTGGGTCTAGTATTTGCGAAAGCGCTTGCGCTACTCTGCGGAAACGGCCGCTCGCGCCCTATCCCCGCTGAGGAGTTCGCATGTACCGACCCCCGATTCGCTCCACCGCAGCGCTCACGACCTCCCTGGTCCTGCTGGCAGGGCTGGTGGCCTGCTCCAGCGCCCCCTCGTCCTCCTCGGCCGCGCCCGGTGGGTCCGGGCAGGTGACGCTCACGGTCGGTGACCGTCCGTCCAGCTCCGATCCGGCCAACCGGGCGACGTTCGACAAGAAGGTGGCCGACTTCGAGAAGGCCAATCCGGACATCAAGCTGAACCCGGTCGAGACGATCTGGGACGCGACCACGTTCCAGGCCCAGGCGGCCGGCGGTCAGCTCCCCGACGTACTGAATGTGCCGTTCACCGAGCCGCAGGGCCTGATCGCCCGCAAGCAGGTCGCCGACCTGACCAAGGTGCTGAAGGACGACGGACTGCTGGACGAGCTCAACCCGAACGTGCTCAAGATCGCCCAGGACCAGTCCGGCAACGTGTACGCCGTACCGACCGCCGCCTACTCGGTCGGCCTGATCTACAACCGGGACCTGTTCAAGAAGGCCGGTCTGGACCCGGACAAGCCGCCGGCGACCTGGGACGAGGTGCGGGCGGCCGCGAAGACGATCACGCAGAAGACCGGACAGGCCGGCTACGCGCAGATGACCACGAACAACACCGGCGGCTGGATGTTCACCACCCAGAGCTACGCGTTCGGCGGATCGATCGAGAACGAGGACGGCAGCAAGGCGACGTTCGACGACGCGCCGTCCAAGGCCGCGCTGCAGTTGCTGCACGACATGAAGTGGACCGACAAGTCGATGGGGCAGGCGGTGCTCTACGACATCGACGGCATCTCCAAGGCGTTCGCGGCCGGGAAGATCGGCATGTACATGTCGGCGCCGGACGCGTACCGCACACTGGTCAACACCAACGGCCTGAAGGCGTCGGCGTTCGGGATCGGGCCGATGCCGCAGCAGGGCGGTGACCACGGCACGCTCAGCGGTGGCAGCGTCCAGATCGTCAGCCCGAACGCGACGGACGCCGAGAAGGCGGCGGCGATCAAGTGGATCAAGTTCTGCTACCTGAACAAGTACGTGAACCAGGACGCCGCCGTGACGAGTGCCAAGAACGGTGTGGCGGCGAAGCTGCCGGTCGGAACCCCTGGTCTGCCGGTGGTCAACGCGGACCAGTGGTCGACGTACCAGGGCTGGATCAAGCCGTACGTCAACGTGCCGCTGGAGAACTTCGCGCCGTACACCAAGGTGGCGGCCGACCAGAAGATCATCCCTGAGCCGCCGGTGAAGGCTCAGGAGGTGTACGCCGCTCTGGACCCGGTGGTGCAAGCCGTACTGGGGAACGCGAAGGCCGACATCCCGGCACTGCTGACCAAGGCGGCCGGCACCGTCAATGCCAAGCTCGGGCGCTGAGTTGCTCCGCCGTCTACGCAACGGAGTACCGGCGGTGCTGTTCGCGCTGCCGGTGCTCCTGGTCTTCCTGGTGTTCTCGTGGGGCCCGATCGTCAAGGGCCTGGTGATGAGCGTTCAGCAGACCAACCTGATCGACCCGGTCAAGTGGGTCGGGCTGGAGAACTTCCGGTACGTGCTGAGCGACCCGGCGGTCGGACAGGCCTCGCAGAACACGCTGTGGTTCACGCTGCTGGCGTTGCTGTTCGGGTTCCCGGTTCCGGTGCTGCTGGCGATGTTCCTGTCCGAGCTGCGCGGCCGGAGCTGGTTCTACAGCACGCTGGCCTACCTGCCGGTGATCACGCCGCCAGTGGTCGCCATCCTGCTGTGGCGGTTCTTCTACGACCCGTCGCCGAGCGGGATGTTCAACACGATCCTCGGCCACGTCGGACTCGGACCGTACCTCTGGCTGGACAGTCCGTCGTCGGCGATGCCGTCGATCGTGCTGGAGGCGACGTGGGCGGGTGCGGGCAACGCAGTGATCATCTACCTCGCCGCTCTGACGTCCGTACGCCCTGACCTCTACGAGGCGGCCGAACTGGACGGTGCCGGAGTAGTACGTCGGGTGTGGCACGTGATGTTGCCGCACCTCCGCAGCGTCCTGCTGTTGATGCTGCTCCTGCAGGTGATCGGAACGATGCAACTGTTCACCGAACCGCTGCTCTTCACCGGCGGTGGACCACAGGGGTCGACGATGACGATTCTGCTGCTCATCTACAACTACGCCTTCGTCAACGGTGACTACGGTGCCGCTACCGCGCTGAGCGTGCTCCTGGCGCTGGCACTCGCCGTACTGTCGGCGGTCTTCCAGCTGGCCACACGTGGTTGGAGCACCGAGTGAGTGTGCTGTCGGATGCGGACCGCAAGCTCACCCGCATCCGCGTGCCCTTCATCATCGGACAGGTCGTCGTACTGATCGGACTGCTCGTCGCTGGGCTCGGACCGCTGCTGTGGTTGCTCAAGGCAGCGATCTCGCCGACGCAGGACAGCATCCGGTCGCCACTCGCCTGGTTCCCGTCCGGCGAGGTGCAGTGGGGGAACCTCGCCACCGCCTGGCAGCAAGGCCACATCGGGTACTACCTCGGCAACACCGCCATGATCGCCGCAGGTACGGCGGTTGCGTCGCTGATCGTCTGTACGACGGCCGGCTACGTGCTGAGCGTGCTCCGGCCGAAATGGGGCGCACTGCTGTCCGGCGCGATCCTGGCGACGCTCTTCGTACCGCACATCGTCTCGCTCGTCCCGCTGTACCTGACCGTGCTGAAAGTCCCTGTGGTGCACGCGAACCTCACCAACACGTTCTGGGCGGTCTGGCTGCCACCTGCGGCCAGTGCGTTCAACGTGCTGATCGTGAAGCGGTTCTTCGACAGCATCCCGCGCGAGTACTTCGAAGCGGCCCGTATCGACGGCGCCGGGTCGATCCGCGTGTTCACCTCGCTCGTGCTCCCGCTGTCGCGGCCGATCCTCGGTGTGGTCGTCCTGCTCAGCATCATCTCTTCCTGGAAGGACTACCTGTGGCCCCTGCTGGTGCTGACGAATCCGGATCTGCAGCCGGTCTCGGTGGCGTTGCCCAAGATCGCCAAGGTGACGGAGCTCAACATCCAGTTGGCGGGTCTGTTCCTGGCCCTGCTGATCCCGGTGCTGCTGTTCCTGGTCTTCCAGCGGGCGTTCCTGCGTGGCGTGGGTCTGTCTGGGGGCATCAAGGCGTGACGCGGGTTCTCGTGACCGGTGCGGACGGTTCGATCGGCCGTGCCGCGGTGCACGGTCTGCAGGCCGCCGGGTACGACGTCATCGGCCTGTCGCTGCGCTACGACCACACCAGTACGGCGGACCGCCCACTGGTCGGCGACGCGCGGTCGGCGAAGGATGTGGCCGAGGCACTCGACGGTGTGGACGCTGTGCTGCACCTGGCCGCGATACCGCATCCCAGCCTGGGTACGCCGGAGGAGGTGTTCGAGAACAACGTCGCGGCGACGTTCAACGTGCTGGCGCAGGCGGGACAGGCAGGCATCGCCCGCGTGGTCATCGCGAGCAGCATCAACGCGTTCGGCGTACCGATGAACGTCAACGAAGTGGAGCCGGCGTACTACCCGCTCGACGAGGACGTGGAAGCCGACATCGCCGATGCGTACTCACTGTCCAAGAGTGTTGACGAACAGAGCGCGCGGATGGCGTGGCGACGCTGGGGGACCAACGTGATCGCCCTGCGGTTCCCACTCGTGAAGACTCGCGAGGACCTGTTCCGGTTCGCTGCGATGGCTGAGCGCGACCCGTCCATGATGGCCCGCGAGGGATGGGCCTACTTGGACCTGCGGGACGGCATCCGGGCTGTCATCGCCGCACTGGAGTCACCGGCGGCCGGGGCGCATGTGGTCGGTCTGGCAGCCGACGACATCCTCATCGACCGGCAGACAAGCGACCTGCTGCGTGAGTACGCGTCAGGTGTGCCGCTGCGGCGGCCGGTGCGGGGACGCGACGGGCTGGTGGACACCACGCGAGCGCAGGAGCTGCTGGGGTTCAAGCCGCGCTACTCGATCCACGACGAGGAGGATCAGGTGGTCTCCGCGGTCACGACCTGAGGAGTGACGTACCGGATGCCGGGTTGCGGGTCGGGTTCGAGGAGATGGGCGGCGACCTGGCGGCCGATCTCCTCGAGGCCGACGTCGATCGTGGTCAGGTGCCGCGAGACCCGCTGGTCGTGCATCAGCTGCTCCCAGTTGTCCACGCCGATCAGCGCGACGTCGCCCGGCACCTCCCGGCCGGACGCGCGCACGACGCGTTCGGCGCCGCGGGCGATCGCGTCGCTGCCGCAGAAGATCGCGTCGACGTCCGGAACCTCGGCCAGCAGCTCGGCGGCCGCTTCCGCGCCCCAGCCCTCCCGCCAGCGGCCGAACCGCACCGGGCTCGCCCACTCCAGCCCGGCGTCCGCCAGGACCTCCTGTGCTCCGGCTGCCCGGCGCTGGGCGGCGTTGTCGTGCGGCTCGGCGGTGATGTGGGCGATCTTCCGGCGTCCCTTCGACAGCAGGTGCCGGACGGCGAGCCGCCCGATCTCGTCGTCGTCGGCGGTGATCGTGACGTCGTCCGGGTCCTCGGTGAACGTGAACGCGTAGATCACCGGTACGTCGAAGCGGCTGGTCAGCGACGGGCTCGGGAACGAGGTACCGGTGCCGATCACGATCACGCCGTCGATCCGGCGGGCCCGGAGCTGCAGGATGCTCTCGGTGACGTCACGGTCGCCGATCCGCGCGTCGTACAGCAGGATGGCCTGCTCCTTGGCGCCCAGCTCGGTGGCGGCGGTGGCCAGCACCACGCGGGTGAACGGGTTCGAGGCGCGGTGCGTGAGGACACCGATGGTCTGACTGCGGCCGCGGGCGAACGAGCGCGCGAGGGCGTTGTGCCGGAACCCGAGCCGGTCCGCGGTCGTGCGGACGTGCTCGCGGGTCGCCTGCGAGATCCGATCGGTGCCGTTCAGCGCCTTCGAGGCCGTCGACAGCGACACCCCGGCCGCGGCGGCGACATCGGACAGCGTGATCACCTGGTCGGCCATGTCCTCATCGTAGTCAGCTTCGAGGCGTTGACACGGGGCGCGCCGGGTATCAAGGTGTGATTTGCGAAACCGCTTTCGCTTCCTTGAGGGGAGAACTCTCCAATGACCCGTCGCCGCTCCGGCGCAGTCAGTCTTCTCACGGCCGGCCTGTTGCTGGCCGCCGTTCTTCAGTCACCCGCCCGCGCGGCCGCGACGGCTGCGCCGACTCTGACCATCACACCGAGCACGGTCGGCAACACGTTCACCGTCGGCGAGCAGGTGAAGCTGGGCTTCAGCACTGACGCCACCACCGTCGGCTGGACAGTCCGCAACGCGAGCGGCACGGAGGTGGCCAAAGGCTCCGCACCGGCCGCCACACTCAACGGACAGCTCGCTCTGCCGGTCAGTACGCCCGGCTGGTACCAGACCGACCTGACAGCGATCGGGTCCGACGGTACGACGACACTCGGCGGCACCGACTTCGCCGTACTCACGCCGCACGACTTCTCCACGTCAACGGACACCCGGATCGGTGTCGCGGGCGCCCTGGCGTTCGGTGGCGCGGCCAACCCTGGTCTGGAAGCCGTACCGCTGATGGCCAAGGGCGGCATCTCCACCGACCGTGACGAGGCGTTCTGGTCGGCCGCGGAGACCACCAAGGGCGTCATCCAGTTCCCGCAGCGGTACAAGGACTACAAGGCGGCGCTGGACGCCAACAACATCGACTTCCTGAACATCCTCGACTACGGGAACACGCTGTACTACCCGGACGAGGCACCGTCCACCGACGAGCAGCGTGCGGCGTTCACCCGGTACGCCGTGGCCGCCGTCGACGAGTGGGGCACCGAGCACACGACGTACGAGCTGTGGAACGAGTGGAACCTGCGGGACCCGAACGGCGCCGCCAAGGCGAGCCCGGAGAACTACGTCGCGCTGCTGAAGATGGTGAGCGACGCGGTGCGGGCCAAGCACCCGGACGTCAAGCTGACAGGTCCGTCGCTGGCGGTCATCAACGACTGGCAGAGCTGGTTCACCAAGTTCGCCGACCTCGGTGGACTGGACTACGTGGACGCGGTGACCATCCACCCGTACGTGCAGCCGCTGGACCCGGAGGCCTCGGTCACGTACGTCAACACGATCCGCACCATCATGGCGGCGCATGGCTCGACCAAGCCGATCTACATCTCCGAGCAGGGCTGGGCGACCGGTACGAACCCCAGCGCGGTGTCGGAGCCGACGCAGGCCCGCGACCTGGTACGCGGCAATCTGTTGGCCTACGGCAACGGTGTGGCGCGCTACAGCTCCTACAACTTCATGGACTCCGGTACGGACCCGTCGAACATCGAGCACCGGTTCGGCCTGGTGCGCAACCGGCTCGACTCACGGGGTGCGCTGGTCCCGAAGCCGTCGTACGTCGCCACCGCCGTACTCGCCCGGCAGATCGATGAGCTGCCGCTGGTCGGCCAGACCCGCTTCGGCAGCAACGGGTACGACGTGACGTTCAACGCCGGTGGTGGACAGACGGTCCACGCGGTCTGGTCGGCCACACCCGGAGTGGTGGCGGCGACAGCTCCGGCCGGCTCGACTGTCCAGGTCACGGACATGTACGGCGCGGAGACCACACTGACTGCAGACGCGGGCGGACACGTCTGGGTGACTGCCGGACCGAACCCTGTCTACCTGAAGGGCGCGATCACCGGACCGATGCTCCCGTCGAGTCGCTTCGCGCTGTCGGTCGCCCCGGAGATCGCCGGCGACCCGGCGACCGGGACCCTGACGTTCACCAACCCCGATGCCGTCACGCACGCCTTCACCGTCGCCGCAGGGGGTGCCGAGACCGGTGGTTCGGTCGCTCCAGGCGCTACGGCAACAGCACCCGTTGCCTACCCGGCGCAGGACTCGACCGGACCGCGGACCTACTCGGCAACAGTGACGGTCGACGGCCGTGCGGTTGCCCTGGTTTCAGCCACAGGTACAGCGACGCCACCGCTGTCCGTGACCGCCTCGCACGTGGTCAACGGCGCAGGCAAGGACCTGCTCCGCTTCCGCGTCACCAACGCCTCATCCCATGACCTCCCCGTCGCAGGCCTCGACTGGGCGTCGGGTACGTCGTCCGGGACGTTGCTGGCCGGCTGCACGATCGGTGCGAACGCCACACGAGAGGTGGACGTGCCGATAACCCTGTCAGGTCCCTCCACCTGGACGGCCACCTTGCGGCGTACCGGGGAGGCGGGGATCACGGCCTCGGGGAAGCTGGTTCCGGTGAGTGGGGTGACTGTTGCGAAACGGCACACCGTGACGCTGGACGGCGCGATCGACCCGTCAGTGGCAGCACAGCCCGCGATCGCACTCGAAGGCACCGGTACGCCGCCGGTGACCGGCTGGGGTGGTCCGAGCGACCTGTCCGGAAAGCTCTGGCTCAACCACGACGACCAGAACCTGTACCTGTCCGCCAAGGTCACCGACGACGTGTTCTCGCAGCCGAACCGCGCTGGCAACATCTGGGGCGGTGACGGGATCCAGCTCGGCATGACGGCCGGTGCGCCCGGTGAGGCGACCACTACCCAGGAGATCGGTGTCGCGCTGACAGACGCAGGTCCGGTGGACACGTGGCGCTGGACACCGACCAGCCAGACCGGTACGCCGCCTGGCGTCCAGGCCAAGGTCGTACGGGACGAGACCGCGCACACCACGACGTACGAGATCGCTGTCCCGTGGAGCACGCTCGGGTTCGCGGCCAAGGACCGGCTGCTGTCGACAACCGTGGTGGTCAACGAGAACGACGGCACCGGCCGGCGCGGCTGGCTGACCTGGGGCAAGGGTGTGGCGGAGGCCAAGAACCCGGCCCTGTTCAACCCCGTGTTCCTCGACCCGGCGACCCGGTGATGCCATGAGACGCCTACTCGCCATCGCCCTCGCGGTCTGCCTGCTCGGCTTCGGTACGGTCGCCACCGCACAGGCCGCCGTACTGACGCTCGCGCCGATCACCCTCGGCAACATCTTCACCGACGGTCAGCCGGTGAAGTTCACTCTCAACACGGACGCGGCCTCGGTCACCTGGTCGGCGGCCGATGTCAACGGCACCGTTGTCGCCAGCGGCAGTCAGGCCGCGGCCAGTACCTTGCAGCTCCCGGTCACCACGCGCGGGTGGTACAAGCTCACGGTGCAAGCCGGTACGACGACCGCGCAGACGACGTTCGCCATCGTCAGTCCGGTCAGTACGTCGCCGATCGCCGGACTCACGTCGAATCGGATCGGCGACTTCGAGAACACCGCCGAGGGCTGGACGTTCTATCCTGGCAGCGAGTTTCCCGGCGCCACCGGCAGTTTCGCGCTCGACACCAGCGACAACCACTCCGGCTCGAGTTCGGGGAAGCTGTCCGCGAACTTCGGCGCCGGCGGCGCGTACGTCAGTGTCAACCGGTCGCTGCCGTCGGTCAACGCCACCAGCGTCAGCTTCTGGGCGAAGTCGCCGAACCTGTCGTTCCTCACGTTCCGCCTGACCGATTCCACCGGCCAGGTGCATCAGCAGCGCCTGTCGTTGTCCGGGGCAACCGATTGGCAGGCGCTGGCCGTGACGAGGTTCGATGGCGGCAAGCAGTACGTGCACTTCGGTGGCGCCGACGACGGTGTCTGGCACGGCCCGGCCAAGGCGGTCGAGGTCGTGGTGGACAAGGCCGCGATCAGCGGCGCGACGACCACGACCCTGAACCTCGACGACCTTGCGCTGAACGCACCGGCCGGCAAGCCGACCACACCGCTCGGCGACTACGAAAGCGCGGCCGAAGGCTGGTCGTTCTATCCAGGCAGCGAGTTCCCGGGCGCGACGGGCAGCCTGGCGCTCGACGCCACCACGGCTGCCGCCGGGACCCAGTCGGCCAAGCTCTCGGCGAACTTCTCCGGCGGAGGCAACTACGTGGCCGTCCAGCGCACCATGGTTCCGATCAACCTGTCCGCTCTCAGTCTGTCGGTCAGATCAAGCCAGCTGTCGGGCCTCGGGCTGCGGCTGACCGACGCCACTGGACAGGTGCACCAGCAACGACTTCCGGTTTCGACCTCATGGCAGCAGTTGACGGTTACCCGCTTCGACGGCGGCAGCGGCTACCTGCACTTCGGTGGCGCAGATGACGGCATCTGGCACGGTCCGGCGAAGTCGATCATGCTCACACTCGACCGTAGCGAGATCATCAACGGCGGTACGACGGCAACGGTCAACATCGACGCTGTCACAGCGACGACGGCCACGACGTTGCTCGGTGCAGGGACGCACTTCGGTCAGGCGTGGAACGCGGCCCCGCTGCCGCTGGTCGCTCAGTCCGGTGCCCGCGGTGCCCGCGACGAAGCCCGCTGGGACCAGGCCGAAACAGCCCGTGGCACGATCGCCTTCCCAGCGAAGGTCACCAACTACATTCCGGCCCTGCAAACCAACGGCATCGACCCTCTCCTGATCGCCGACTACGGCAATCCGTTGTACGACGATGTGGCGGGGGACTACTTCGACGCACCGTTCACCGACGCGGGCCGCGCCGGGTTCGCCACCTACGCCGACACACTCGCGACACAGTTCCCGCAGATCAAGAACATGGCGATCTGGAACGAATGGGACGTCAACGCGTCCGGCCCGTCCAACAAGACACCGGAGAGCTACCTCGCGTTGCTCAAGGCAACGTATCCGAAGCTGAAGGCCAACCACCCGGGTCTGACGATCGTCGGCGGCGGTGACACCGACGTGACCCAGGTGGCCTGGTTCGAGGCGTTCTGCCAACTCGGCGGGCTGAAGTACCTCGACGTGGTGTCCATCCACCCGTACAACTTCCTGAACGCACCCGAGGGCCTCGGCGCCGCGATCGACCGCGTCCGCGCCCTGATCCGGCAGTACAACGGCGGTGTCGACAAGCCGATCTGGGTCACCGAGTCCGGCTGGTACACGGGCACCTACCAGAGCAATGTCAGCGAGCCGACCCAGGCGATGTACGTCGCCCGCGCTCAGCTCGCCGCCCTCGGTCGCGCCGACCGGTACTACCTCTACGACTTCATGAACGACGGCATCGACCTCGCGAACAAGGAGCACAACTTCGGTCTCATCCACAACCCGGCCGACGCCCTCGGCCCGTACACACCCAAACCGTCGTACGTCGCCTACGCCACCGGCGCCCGTCAGCTCCGCGGCGCGACGTTCCTCGGCAAGGAGTTCCCGGGCAACGGGCTGATCGACCAGGTCTTCGCGACCAACGACGGCACACCACTGCGCGCGATCTGGGCCGCCACCGGCACCGGCACCACCGTCACGGTCACCGCGACCGGACCGATCCAGGTCACCAACCTCTACGGGGTCTCGACGACCCGCACCCCGGACGCGAACGGGAAGATCTCCCTGACGGTCGGCGTCTCGCCGACCTACGTCACCGGATCCACCGTCACGTCGGTGACGGCGCCATGAGCGAGGCGGAGGACGCGGGCTGATGGTTCGGGCACCTGGGTGGCGACGGTGAGCTTGCCGTCCGCCGCCCAGGTGCAGGTCCAGTCGCCGGCGTCGGCGGGGAAGTGCGGTGTGATCTCCGCCTGCGCAATGTCGAGGGTGATCTCGGCCGGACCGGGACCGCGGTGCCAGATCGACAGGTACGCGGCGTCGCGACCCTGAAGGCACAGCGCGACCCATTCGTCGTTCCAGTCCGGAAGCCCCAGCGGCCAGGTCGGTACGAGGGTGTCGAGATCCTCCAGTACGACGCGGTGCGCGGCGACCGCCGATCGGACGAGGTCGAGTTCCGCGGCGGTCATCCGGTTCAGGTGGCCGGACAGGTACAGGCGGCCGAGGACGCCGTTCACCAGTGCGAGGGTGAACGCCTCCTGGGTCGTACCGGTGATCGGGTAGGCCCAGTGGCCAGCCTGCTCGGGGAGTACGGCGGCCGGCGCCGCGGCGGCGATCGGTGCGTAGAGCAACGGATCTTCCTGGTCCGACGTCGACTGCAGATGCAGCCGGGACAGCATCGCGTAGTCCATCCGCATCGCGCCGGACGCGCAGTTCTCGATCAGCAGCTCGGGATGCCGCGCGTGCAGGTCGTCGAGCCAGCTGAGCAAAGCCCGCTGATGTTCCAGCAGGCCTTGACCGAGGGAGGTCCCGTCCTTGTCGGTGCCTGGTCCGGTCATCGTGTTGTTGTCGAACTTGAAGAAGCCGACACCGAAGTCGGCGATCAGCCTGTCGACGGTCTCGTCGAGGTGCTTGCGGGCCGCGGAACTGCGCAGATCGAGAAGATAGCGGCCGGACTCCGACACCCGGCGGCCGTGCCGGGTGAGGAAGGCCTCGTCGGGAAGAACTTCGGCGATGGGGGAGCGGACGCCGATCACTTCGGGTTCCAGCCAGAGGCCGGGCACCATGCCCCGGTCGTGAATCCGGTCGATCACCTCGGCGAGGCCGTGGGGGAAGCGGGTGGTCGACGGCTGCCAGGCGCCGACGGTGTTCCACCAGTCGCCTTCCGCGTACCAGCCGGCGTCGATGCAGAAGTAGTCCGCACCGGCGTCCGCGGCGGCGTCGATGAGCGGCAGGAGTTTCTCCGTCGTCGGATCACCGAGCAGCGTGTTCATGTAGTCGTTGAAGATCACCGGCATCCGGTCGTCCGCCGGCCGTCGGCGTCGTACGGCGCGGCGCTGGCGGGTCAGGGCGGCGAAGACGCTGTCCCGATCGGCGCCGGTGACCAGGGACACCGGCACCGTGACGAACGGTGTGTCGGCGTTGATCCGCGTGCTCCACTGGTGCTCCTGATCGGTCGGGCCGCTCAGCAGCAGGTAGCCACCGCGCCGGCTCTCACCGATCTCGTAGTGCCACGGGCCGTTGTGCTCGATCTGCCAGCCGAGCGCGTACGGCGTGCTCTGCTCGACGAGGACGCCGACGGGCAGTCGTTCTCCGGTGGACCACGAGTTCGTACTGGTCGCGGCGTACCGGCTTCTGGCGACGTGCCGATGGGCGTCGCTGACGATGTCCGCCAGGTGGCCGGAGCGCAGCGATCGGACCGACCAGCGGGACTCAGCCATCCAGCTGTTCGTGGCCGAGTGCAAGTCGGCGTCGACCGACGGGAGTGCGACCACGAGTGAGGACACGAACGTGAGTTCTAGCGCGCCGTCGCCGGTCATCGACGCCTCGGTCCAGGCCCGTACGCCGGCTCCTGCCTCGAACACGCTGGTGACCTGCAGACCGGTGCCCGGCTCTTCCTGAACGATGCGCAGCGCGGTCCCGGTGTCTTCGTGCCTGACGTAGCGCAGCTGCTGACCGAGAACCGTGTCGACGTGCCGGTTGCTGCTCGGCGACCGGCCGTAGCCCACGGCCTCCACCTCGACGAGCGGCTGAGTCGGTACGTCGGTCGTGCCCGGGGCGATGGTCACGCGGACCGGCCCGTCGTCGAGCACGAACGTCAGCGTCAGATCCGGCGTACTCCAGTGCAGCAGGTTGTCCACAGAGCCTCACTCGGTTGTACGGCGTTCGAGGAGATAGTCCTCGACGGTGAAAAGGTGGGCGGCCATCCGGGTCCGGGCCCGGTCGGGGTCGCCGGTGGTCAGCGCGGCGAGAATCGACAGGTGCTCTCGATGAGCGGTCTCGTCGGCTCCGGGCTGCGCGATCGAGCGGCGCAGCCGATCCCGCATCGTGCGACCGCCGAGTGCGTCGATGAGCGCGGACAGCACCGGGTTTCCGGCCGCCTCGGCGATGATGCGATGGAACGCGATGTCGTTCTCGATCACGGCCTCGTGGTTGGGTTCGGCCAGCGTCAGCTCGATCTCGTTGCGGTCCAGGAGCTGGGTCGCCGCGGCCAGCGCGTCGACGTCGATCTGCCGCGCGGCCAGGGCGGCGGCCTCGGTCTCGAGCATCCGCCGGACCGCGTGCAGGTGGTGCGTCCCGCTCGCGTGCTGCAGGTCGACCACGAACCCCATCGGTGCGAGCAGCATCGACGAGTCCAGAGCCGTGACGTACGTCCCGTCACCTTGCCGAGTCTCCAGTACCCCCATGATCGAGAGCGCGCGGACGCCTTCGCGCAGAGCGTTCCGGGAGACGCCGAGCGCGGTCGCCAGATCCTTCTCGATCGGCAGCCGATCGCCGGGCCGGAGCCGTCCGTCGATGATCATCTCCCGGATGCTCTGCACCACGACGTCGGTCTGCGAGGCACCAGGGGCTCGCCCGGGTACGGCGGGTTTGACGGTGCTCATGTCGACGCGCCGGCAGCACGTGCCGTCCAGTAGCTGCCGTCAGGAAAGCGGTAGGTCTCGAGCGACTGCCTGTACATCTCGGCACTGTAACCGGGCGCCCCAGGCAGGACGTACGCGCCGTTCCGCACCACACAGGGTTCGACGAAGTGCTCGTGCAGGTGATCGACGTACTCCGTGACCCGCCCGTCGAGTGAGCCGGAGACCGCGACGTAGTCGAAGATCGCGAGGTGCTGGACGAGCTCGCACAGGCCGACGCCGCCGGCATGCGGGCAGACCGGTACGTCGAACCACGCGGCGAGCAGGTACACCGCGAGGATCTCGTTGACACTGCCGAGGCGCGCGGCGTCGAGCTGGCAGTAGTCGATCGCACCGGCCTGGAACATCTGCTTGAACAGCACCCGGTTCATGCCGTGCTCACCGGTCGCGACGCCGATCGGCGCGACCGCCTTGCGGATCGCGGCGTGGCCGAGGACGTCGTCGGGACTGGTCGGCTCCTCGATCCACAGCGGATCGAACGCGGCCAGCGCCTTCACCCATTCGATCGCCTCCGGCACGTCCCACACCTGGTTCGCGTCGATCATCAGGTGGACGTCCGGTCCGAGCACCTCGCGGGCGATCCGGCAGCGGCGGATGTCGTCGTCGAGGCTGGCGCCGACCTTCAGCTTGACGTAGTTGTAGCCGGCGGCAACGGCTTCCTCGCAGAGCCTGCGGAGCTTGGCGTCGGAGTACCCCAGCCAGCCGGCCGACGTGGTGTAGCAGGGATAACCGCTGACCTCGAGTTCCGCGATCCGTTGCCGACGGCCACTTTCCCGGGAAGCCAGCAGGGTGATCGCCTGCTCGCGGGGCAGCGCGTCGGTCAGGTACCGCAGGTCCGCGGCGTCGACCAACTGCTCGGGTGACATCTCGGACAGCAACCGCCACAGCGGAACGCCGGCCCGACGGGCGGCGAGATCCCAGACGGCGTTCATCACCGCCGCGAGCGCGAGATGTACTACGCCCTTGTCCGGGCCGAGCCACCGCAGCTGGGTGTCCGACTGCAGCTCGCGGTACACCGCACCGAGGTCGTCGCAGAGCTCACCGACGTCCCGCCCGATCAGCGGCTCCGCGCGCTGCAGTGCCGCCGCGACGCACAGGTCGGTGCCGCGCCCGATCGTGAACGTGAACCCGTGCCCGGCCAGGCCGTCGGCGTCGGTGTGCAGAACGACGTACGCCGCCGAGTGGTCGCCGTCCTTGTTCATCGCGTCGGACCCGTCCTGGGTCAGCGAGGTCGGGAAGCGGACATCGACGGCCTCGACCGAGGTGATACGGGGCATGGCGGCCTCATCCTATGAATAGATGGGATCTTTTCTGAACTGCGATGCCGTTCAGTATGGACCATTCCGCCCACGAGCGCTACGATCCCGGAAATTCATGGGATTAATCCTCGTCATCACGACGGAGGGCTGATGAGCGACCTGGTGAGCGCTGATCCGGCCGGCGGTCAGTGGCTGGTGTACGACCGTCCGGCGGCGAGCTGGCTCGAGGCGTTGCCGCTCGGCAACGGCCGGATCGGCGCGATGTGCTTCGGCGGTACCGGAACCGATCGGATCGGGCTGAACGACGAGACGCTGTGGTCGGGTGGTCCGGAGACCGCGCGACTGCTGTCGACGCCGCTCGGTGCGACCGGAGCCGATGCCGTTCAAGACGTGCGGGACGCCCTGTTTGCGGGTGAGGTGCGGCGCGCCCACGAGCTGGCGCGTGGTTTTCACTCCGGCTACTCACAGGCGTACCTCCCGCTCGGTGACCTGCTGCTCGAGCTGACGCGCGACGGCAGCACGCCGGCGGGCGACGTGACGCAGTACCGCAGGATGCTCGACCTGGACGCGGCGGTCGCCACAGCGGAGTACGACGTCGGCGGTGTCACTGTGCGCCAGAACGTCTTTGTCAGTGCGCCTGCCGGAGTGCTGGTCGTGCGGCTGACGGTCTCCGAACCTGTACTGGAGCTAACCGGACGGCTGACGTCGAAGCTACGGTCGAGGCCGTACGGCGACCTCGGTCTGCTGCTGCAGGCTCCCGCCGACGTCGCCCCACCGCACCGCGACGTACCCGAGCCCGTGCGGTACTCCGATGGCGCGGATCGCGGAATGGCGGCCGCCATCGCGGTGCGGGCCACGAGCGACGGTGAAATCAGCACCACCGACGCCGCCGTCACCGCCCGCGACTTCACCGAGCTCACACTGTTCCTCGCGACCGGGACGGGGTACGACGGGCCGTCCAAGGCACCCGTACGCACGGCCGAGGAATGCTGGACGATCGCGGACAAGACGGCACGCGCTGCTGCGGAACGCCCGTACGCCGACCTGCTGGCCGAGCATCAGCAGGACCATCGCCGCCTGTTCCGGCGGTCGTCGCTCGAGCTGCCCGTGACGGCCGCCGCCGAACTGCCGACCGACGAGCGCGTGGCGCGATCGAGCGAGTCCGACGATCCGGCGTTGGCCGCGCTGCTGTTCAACTACGGCCGCTACCTGATGATCGCGAGTTCACGACCCGGCGGACTGCCGACGAACCTGCAGGGGATCTGGAACGAGATCCTGCGTCCGCCGTGGAGTTCGAACTTCACCGTCAACATCAACACCGAGATGAACTACTGGCCCGCGGAGACAACCGGGCTGCCGGAGTGCCACGAACCCCTGCTCAGGTTTATCGATCATCTTGCCGAGGCGGGGCGCCGAACCGCCCAGGAACGGTACGGCTGCGCCGGCTGGACCGCGCACCACAACACCGACGCCTGGTGCTGGACGAATCCGGTGGAAGGGGATCCGCGCTGGTCGAACTGGCCGATGGCCGGCGCCTGGCTGGTTCGTCATGTGTGGGACCACTACGAGTTCACCGGCGATCTCGCGTTCCTCGGTGAGTCCTGGCCTGCGCTGAGAGGTGCCGCGGAGTTCTGTCTCGACTGGCTGACCGAGCTACCGGACGGCAGCCTGGGTACGGCGCCCTCGACCTCGCCGGAGAACGACTACCTCGCGGCCGACGGGCAGCCCGCCTCGGTGACCGTGTCGTCGACGATGGACCTCGCGCTGATCTCCGACCTGTTCCGCCAGGTCGAGGACGCCGCGGAGCTGCTGGATGTCGTGGATCCGCTGCTCGCCGACCTGTCCACCGCACGGAAACGGCTACCCGATCCGTCGATCGGCGCCGAAGGGCAGCTGCAGGAGTGGGCCGCCGACCTGCCCGAAGAGGACCCGCACCACCGGCACATGTCGCATCTCGTCGGCCTGTACCCGGGCGAGGCGATCACTCCGGACGGAACGCCGGAGCTGGCCGCGGCGGCGCAACGAACTCTCGACCTGCGCGGCGACGAGGCGACGGGATGGTCGCTCGCCTGGAAGATCTGTCTCCGCGCGCGGCTTCGCGACGCCGCCGCGGCGCATCGTCTGGTCCAGGCGTTCCTGCGTCCCGCCGACGACTCGGCGACCGGTCGGCCCGGCAGCGGCGCGGGTGTCTACCCGAACCTGTTCTGCGCGCATCCGCCGTTCCAGATCGACGGCAACTTCGGCGTGACCGCTGGCATCGCCGAGCTGCTGCTGCAGAGCCACACCGGCGAGATCGAGCTGCTGCCCGCGCTGCCGCAGGCCTGGCGCAGCGGCCGGGTCACCGGCCTCCGGGCGCGCGGCGGCGTGGTCGTCGACATCGCGTGGACACCCCACGGGACCGAAGCAGTCCTGACCGCCGACCGGGACCAGGAACGCACGGTCCGGCACGGCAACGACCAGGTGCGGATCCGGCTGACCGCCGGCATCGGGCACCGCGTGCACACGGCATGACCACGAGCACGGACGAGGAGGTTCCATGGCAACGCTGACAACAGTCCGACCGCCCGCGGGTGAGCTGCCGAACCGGCCGAAGAGACGGCGCCGGCGGGAGCGCCCCGGAATCAAAGGCTTGCGGCGTAGCCTTCGACGGCACTGGACGATGTACCTGCTGATGGTCGTGCCGCTGATCTGGTTCGCCGTCTTCAAATACATCCCGATGTCGAACGCGGTTCTGGCATTCAAGAGTTTCAACGTGACCAAGGGCATCTGGGGAAGCCCTTGGGCCGGCTGGCAGAACTTCGAGCTGTTCTTCCACAACCCGGTGTTCTGGACCCTGGTGAAGAACACGTTCCTGCTGTCGGTCTACACCGTCGCGGCCAGCTTCCCGATCGCGATCATCCTCGCCTTGGCGCTGAACGAGATCCGCACCGGTCTGTTCAAGAGGACCGTGCAGCTGGTCACGTACGCGCCGTACTTCATCTCCACCGTGGTCGTGGTCTCGATGACGATCCTGGTGCTGTCGCCGCGGCTCGGCATCGTCAACGAAGGTCTGGGGTTCTTCGGCGTCCCGGGGATCGACTTCCTCGGGAACCCCGACTACTTCCGGCACATCTACGTCTGGTCGGACGTGTGGCAGACCACCGGGTACTCCGCGGTGATCTATCTGGCCGCGCTGTCCGGGATCGACCCGGCGCTGCACGAGTCGGCCAGGATCGACGGCGCCACCCGGTTGCAGCGGATCCGGCACGTGGACCTGCCGGGCATCATGCCGACCGCGGTGATCATCCTCGTTCTTGCTGTCGGCAACATCATGGCCATCGGCTTCGAGAAGGCCTTCCTGCTGCAGAACCCGCTCAACCTGAGCGAGTCGGAGATCATCGCGACGTACGTCTACAAGACCGGTCTGCTGAACGCCGACTTCAGCGGGGCGACCGCCATCGGGCTTTTCAACTCGGTGATCAACCTGGTCCTGCTGCTGATGGTCAACACGATCGCCAAACGGGTCACCGGGAACGGATTGTGGTCATGAGCGTCCAGAGCGAAACCAGAACGATGCCGGGCAAGAGGGCCGAGCGGCGGGCGGCGCGCGCACGCCGGATCCGCGAGCCGCGCACGGACCGAATCTTCTTGTTCTGCGTGTACCTGCTGCTGGTGGTGTTCTTCGCGGTGGTGCTGCTGCCGCTGCTGTACGTTCTGGCCAGCTCGTTCAGCAGTCCCGCGGCGGTGTCGTCGGGGCGGGTGCTGTTCTGGCCGGTGGAGTTCTCGTTGCGCGGATACCACGCGGTCTTCGAGAATCCGCAGATCGTCCAGGGGTACCTGAACTCGTTGTTCTACACGGTGGTCGGCACGATCGTCAGCGTCACCATGACGATCGCGATCGCGTACCCGCTGTCGCGCCGGACGCTCGTCGGCCGCAATGTCGTGATGACGCTGATCCTGTTCACGATGCTGTTCACCGGCGGCCTGATCCCGACGTACCTGGTGGTGCAGTCGGCCGGTCTGCTGGACACCCGGTGGGCGCTCATCATCCCGCAGGCGATCGGTGTCTGGCAGGTCATCATCGCCCGCACCTACTTCCGTACGGCGATCCCCGACGAACTGGTCGAGGCCTCCCAGCTGGACGGCTGCGGCGACCTCAGGTTCCTGTGGTCGGTGGTCATCCCGTTGGCCAAGCCAATGATCGCGGTGGTCGCGCTGATGTACGCGATCATGCAGTGGAACTCGTACTTCGACGCCCTGATCTACCTGAAGAACCCGGACCTGTTCCCGTTGCAGCTCGTCCTGCGCAACATCCTCATCCTGAACACCACCGGCGGCGGGGCGGTCGACGCCTCCGTCGTGATCCAGCGCCGGGAACTCGCCGATCTGCTCAAGTACTCGCTGATCGTGGTCGCCAGCGTGCCGGTGCTGCTCATCTACCCGTTCGTCGCCCGCTACTTCACCAAGGGAATCCTGATCGGCGCCGTCAAGGGCTGATCCCGGTACCACCTCCGTATCACCTCAACCCTGTGAGGGACGTCATGTCTGGAAAACTCAGTACGCGGAGGCGTGCCGCGATCGTCGGCACCAGCCTCCTGGCACTCGCTCTCGTGGCCTGCTCCGGCAGCGGATCGAACGACGACCCGGCGAGCAAGCCGTTGCCGACGATCACCGGGAATCCCGCGACCACGTTGAGCGTCTTCGCCCCGCAAGCGGCCGACTGGAACCTGGCCACGAACGACTTCACCAAGCTGGTGAAGGACAAGTTCAACCTGACCATCAAGTGGCAGACCACGACGTTCGACGGTGGACCGGCCAAGGAGAAGCGGCAGATCTCGCTGGCCAGCGGTGACTATCCCGCGTTGTACCTGCTGATCCCGTGGGTCGACCAGTTCAGCACGGTCGAGCTGCTCAAGCTCGGCAACCAGGGTGTCGTCCTGCCGCTGAACCAGTTGATCGACCAGTACGCGCCGAACATCAAGAAGGCTCTGGATGCCACTCCGGAGTGGAAGGCGATGGCGACGGCGCCGGACGGCAAGATCTACGGTATGCCGCAATGGGTGGACTGCTTCCACTGCTCGTACCAGGGCAAGCTCTGGATGAACTCGGCGTGGCTGAAGAAGCTCGGGCTGCAGCAGCCGAAGACGACCGAGGACATGCGCAAGGTGCTGGAGGCGTTCAAGACCCAGGACCCCAACGGCAACGGCAAGGCCGACGAGATCCCGCTCAGCTCGTCGGTCGGCAACAGCATGCTCCCGTACTTCATGAACGCCTTCATCTACAACCCGCAAGGTTCCGGCACCAACAACGCCTCGACGCTGGTGCTGAACAACGGGAAGGTCGACCTCCAGGCGAACAAGGACGGGTGGCGTGAAGGCCTGCGGTACCTGAACTCGCTCTACAAGGAAGGCCTGATCGACAAGGGCGCCTTCACCCAGAACGGGGATGCACTCTTGCAGCAGGGCAACCACAGCGGCTCGGTCGTCCTCGGTTCCTCGACCGTGCTGCACCCGGGTCAGTTCGTCAACACCGGTTCGGCGGACGGCAGGGACAAGCAGTACGACGCCGTACCGCCACTGACCGGACCTCAGGGCGCGAACTTCGCCGGTTACAGCTTCCCGAGCGTGCCGGGCGGCACCTTCGTGCTGACGAACAAGGCGACGCCCGAGCAGCAGATCGCGGCGATCAAGCTGCTGGACTACATCTTCACCGACGAGGGCCAGATCAACGGCCAGTTCGGGCTGGAAGGCAAGGGCTGGACCAAGCCGGCCGCCGGCGACGTCGCGCTCGACAAGTCGCTGAAGCCCGTGTTCAAGCAGATCCCGCAGAAGCCCGGCACGCCACCGCGGAACACAGCCTGGCAGGCGCTCGCGCAGTACAACAACACTGCCCAGTTCCGGAACTCCGAGGCCATCGGCACGGACATCTACTCCCAGGCGGGGTACGAGCGGAAGCTGTTCGAGGCGACCAAGCTGTATGCCGGCCACGAGGACAAGGCCCAGATCTACCCGTTCTGGAAGGTGTGGATCGAGCCGGCCCAGGCCACCGAGGTCGCGACGCTGCAGACCAACATCGAGAACTTCGTGCAGCAGAACGCCCTGCAGTTCATCACCGGGTCCAAGAACCTCGACTCGGACTGGGACAGCTACGTCAAGGGTCTCGACGGCCTCGGTCTCAAGCGCTACCTGGAGATCCAGCAGACCGCGTACGACAAGGTTCCCAACAAGTAGATGGAGCGACCAATGTTCGAACCGACCTTCGAGTCCCTGACCACGTTCGAATGCCCTGACTGGTTCCGGGACGCGAAGCTCGGGATCTGGTCGCACTGGGGTCCGCAATCGGTGCCGCGGTACGGCGACTGGTACGCGCGCAACATGTACCGGGAGGGCAGCGATCAGTACCGCTATCACCTGCGGACCTACGGTCACCCGTCCGAGGTCGGCTGGAACGACGTCGTACCGCTGTGGAAGGCCGAGAAGTTCGACCCGCACGACCTGATGGACCGCTTCGCGGCGGCCGGTGCCCGCTACTTCGTCGCGCAAGCCGTGCATCACGACAACTTCTTCAACTACGACTCGAGCGTGAACCCCTGGAACTCGGTGAAGGTCGGTCCCGGCAAGGACATCGTCGGCCTCTGGAAGGCCGCCGCCGAGGAGCGCGGTCTGCCGTTCGGCCTCACCGAGCACCTCGGCGCCTCGTTCACTTGGATGAAGGCAACCGAGGGCGGTGTCGTACCGGATCCGTGGTACACCGATGATCCCGGCTGGCACGCGTACTGGCTCGAGGCGGTCACGGAGATGATCGACCGGTACGAGCCGGATCTGCTCTACTCCGACGGTCCGTTGCCGTTCGGCGAGGCGACGTACGCGCCGGGGCTGCAGGCTGTCAGCCACCTGTACAACACCAGCGCGCGGATCCACGGGACGAACCGGGCCGTGTACCAGCAGAAGGACCGGAGCCCCGAGGTGAGCGCGGTCGGGCTGATGGACATCGAGCGCAGCCAGACGCCCGGGATCCATCCCACGCCGTGGCAGACCGATACCTCGGTCGGGGACTGGTTCTACAACGTTCGCGACGTCTACAAGACGGCCGGCCACGTCGTCGAGTTGCTCGTCGACATCGTGTCCAAGAACGGCAATCTCCTGCTCAATGTGCCGCAGCTGCCGGACGGCACGATCGACGCCGAATGCGCGCACATCCTGGATGAGCTGGGTGCCTGGACCTCGGTGTGCGGCGAGGGCATCTACGGCACGCGGCCCTTCCGGGTGTTCGGCGAGGGACCGTCGAGTGTGCTGATCAAGGGCTTCACCGAGGACCGGGTGCGGTGGACGAGTTCCGACTTCCGCTTCACCCGTCGGGACAACACCGTCTACGCATTCCAGCTCGCCTGGCCCGCCGACGGCCGTGCCGTGATCCGCAGCTTCCTGGACGAATCAGTGACAGGAGTACGACTGCTCGGTCATGGTCCGGTCGCCTTCGAGCAGGCCGAAGGCGTCTTGGTCGTCCGGCTGCCCGAGACCGCTCCGGTGGCCGTCGCGAACTGTCTGGCTGTCGAGATTTAGCTGCGGTCGATCCAGTTGGAGCCTCCGGGGCGGTACTGCGAATCGCACAGGGAGCTGTCGCCGGGCTGCCAGGTGTTCAGGTAGAGGAGGTTTCCGTCGGGGTCGGACAGCACCCAGACCGACGGCGCGCCCTGGTCGCTGACCAGGGTGCCGCCGACGGCCAACGCCGCGTCGATCCGTGGCCGCACCTGAGCCGGGTCGACCCACAGGTGGGGATGCCAGACGCGCTGTTCCGATCGTGCCTCCGCGGTCCGGAACCAGATCATCGGCAGTCCTCCGCGGGGGTCACCGACGTCGCCCCAGGCCTCGGTGCCGATGACATGCTCGGAGTTGAACACGGCCGCCCAGAACGGCGCGATCTTGGCGTAGGCCGGCGTGTCCAGGCCGAGTTCGATATGGGTGAGGCTGCCGCATTCGAGTTCGGCACCCGCGGCCGCGACGATGTCGGTGACCTGACGAGCCAGCGTCACGTCGGTTTCGGTCACGCCGCCGCCGTCGCGGCTGGACAGCCGGACATCGACCTGAAAGGCCCGCAGATCAAGGTCGGCGTGGTGGCCGAGCTCCTCGGCAGCCTTCCCGATCGACTCGACGATCCGCAGCCCTTGAGTGAAGTTCTCGGTGTGGATGCGCGTTTCCAGGCCGCCCTGCCCGAACGACAGCAGCAGGGTCCAACCGTCGAGTTCCGCAGCGGCGATCTGCTGGCCGGTCAGCACTTGTGTGGTCATGGGTGCGACCGTACGCAACAATACCGGCCAGCCGTATGTCCTGTTTTCCTGCTAATTTTGCAAGATGCGCGCCGAGCGTCTGGTGACCATCGCGCTGCTGCTGCAAGCGCACCGAAAGCTGACCGCGCCCGAGCTGGCGCGACGCCTCGATGTGTCCGAGCGGACGATCCGGCGTGACCTGGACGCGTTGCTGCTGTCCGGCCTGCCGCTGTATTCCGAACGCGGTCGCGGAGGTGGTTGGGCATTGCTCGACGGACCTGCGATCAATCTGTCGGCGCTCACCGCGCAGGAAGCGCAGGCACTGTTCCTGGTGACCGGGCCGGAGCTGCTGGCCGGCCTCGGGCTGGAACAGGGGGTCACCTCGGCGGTCCGCAAGCTGCTCGCGGCGCTCCCGGCGGACACGCGCGAGCAGGCCGACCGAACCCGGCAGGCCATCCACATCGACCCCACGCGCTGGGGCGGGACCGCACAACCGGCGCCTGCCACGCTGGTGCCGTTGCGGGACGCCGTCATCGCCGGAGTCCAGGTGGACCTCACCTACGCCCCACCGGGAGTCGATGCGACGGTGCACCGCGTCCATCCGTACGGCTTGGTGTCCAAGAGCGGTATCTGGCATCTTGTCGCCGGCGCGGACACGGGTCTGCGGACGTTTCGCGTCTCCAGGATCGTGAACGCCGAAGCCACCACCAAAGCCGTCGAACGGCCCGACGACTTCGACCTCGTCCGGGCCTGGGAGGACGTCAATCGCCGCCATGTCCCGTGCTGGTACAACCGCGTCGAGGTGGTGTTCCAGGTTCGCCCGGAGGATCTCGGTCGCGTCACCTCGGTGCTTCCGGAGGACGCCCAGCCCCGGCCGATCGACACCGACACCGGACCGGCCCGCCGGTTCACGGCAACCTTCAGCTCGGTCCGCGAGGCGGCCTGCGAGCTGATCTACCTCGGCGACGGCGTACAAGTCCTCGAACCGGCCTCCGTCCGCGCCGAACTGGTCCGCATCGGCCACCGCCTGATCGCCACCCACACCCCGAAATGGTGAGCCGGCGTCAGACGGAGTCGCGGATGATGAGCTCGGTGTTCTTCCATGGCCGCGGCGCCGGAGGCCTGGGTGTAGTCGCCGTGCGCGATCAGGCGCGCGTCCGGCGTACCGACCACATCGTGATAGCCGGCCAGCCGGTCGACTCCGCCGGGGGTGTCGACCGGGCCGGTGATGATGCCGATCGTCCGGCGGCCGCGGGCGCGCAGCACTGGAACGCGGCCGCGTACAAGGCCCGGCTATGGCAATCCATCCCCGCCCTCACCGTAACGACCGGCCACATCGAGCTCGGCATCTACTCCGACGCCAACGCCAACAACTGGATCCGAGCCGACGACTTCTCGCTCACCCGCTCTTAACCCCCTGATCGCCGGCCGTCGCGCCCTCCGTGGTGTGTGTCAGGACGCGACGGCCGGTCCGACTCGGCAAGCACGTCAGGCGTCGGCTGGTGGGGAGAGAAATGGTCGCTCCGTGCACCTTTGTTTCCCCGCACTTGGGGTACTGCGCCGATGCCGAGCAGCGATCCTGCCCTGCCGGACGACAGATCGCGCGGGCCACCCAGACCGCACCCACACGGACAGCACAAGAGCCGCAGGTTGGCGGGTCGAGCTGTGAGTCGCCGTCGGACCCACCTGTGGTACGAGGTGCCCGCAGGCCGGGGCGGTTGAGCCCGGTTCCTCAGGCGGTTGGCGCGGCCAGCAGGCGGCGTACGTCGGTGGCTTCGGGGGAGCCGACGCTCTCGAAGCGGGTGAGTGCCTCGGTGAGGTGGTGCTTGTCGGACTGGGCCTCTCCCAGTACATGGTGAGCGCGCGCCGTACCGAGACAGGAGCTGGTTTCCTGGTGGATGGTCAGCGCCTGCGTGCCGGATTCGATGGATGCGGCGGTGTCGCCGAGGGCCAGTTGGGCGCGGGCGAGGACGGTGAACGCGTCACCCTCCTGCAGCCGATCCGCGCCGGCGGCGACGCGGATCGCTTCGCGGGCCAGCGACTCCGCGGTCGCGAACGACGACTCGGCGAGCGCGAGGAGGGCCAGTCCGCGGAGCGCGTGCGCGCGGTACTCGCGGAGCAGGCCCGACGCGGTCATCGCCAACGACTGCTCGAGTTCATCCCTCGCTGCGGCGTGGTCCCCGAGCACGAGGTACGAGATTCCCAGTTCGTTGCAGATGTGGATCTGCACCCGCAGCAGGTCGAGCTCCTCCGCACGCCGGGCGGCCGCGGTGAGCAGGCTGATCGCCTCGTCCACACGACCTGAGTCGCGGTACCAACTGGCCCGCATGTACTCCAGGACGCAGCGCCGGGCCCCGTCCTGGACCTGCTCGATCAATCGCTCACCGTGTGCGAAGAGGCTGTCGATCCCCTCCACCTGGCCGATGGTGATCCGGGCGTGGCAGACGTTCAGCAGCCCGGCGAGGGTCAGCGACGGCGTCCGCTCACCAGACGTCTCGACCATTCGCTCGTACGCGCGGAGCGAACCATGGAGGTCGCCCTGTGCGAATGCCGCGTTGCCGAGGTGGAGGAGCGTCAGCGTCAGTCCCGTTGCGTCGCCCGCCCGCTCCTGACGGTCCCTGGCCTGCGACAGGTACTCGATTGCGGCTGCCGCGTCGTCGCTGCGCAGGTGGACGACTCCAGCGATGTACCGCGCATAACCTGCGACGACCGCGTCGCCGGAGTTCTCGGCGGCGGTGAGCATTTCGCCGATCAGTTCGCCCGGCATCGGCCGGCCCAGAGAACTCCACAGACCGCCGGTCTCGCCAAGGGCGAGAGCGATGGCCTGCTGGTCGGCTGCCGCCCGCGCCGTCGCGACCACGATCTCGAAGATCGACAGCACCTCGCGGATGTGTCCGCGCCGCTCCATGTCCGCGATCACGCCGACCGCAAGATGCCAGCACCAGTGGGCCGGGCCGTTGTCCGCGCACATCCGGATCGCCGCGGCGATGTTGTCGAACTCGGCCTTCAGCCAGGCGACCGCCTCGCGTTCGGACGACAGGCTGACCTGCGGTACGTCGGGCAGCGGCGGGAGCGGCGCCTGGAGACGCCAGGAGATCAGGAACCCTGCCGCTGCCTCCTTGCCGAGGTAGTACCAGGTGCAGAGCCGGTTCAGAGCGTCCGCGCGATCCGCGTCCGAATCCGCGTGGGCACGCTGTTTCGCGTAGTCCCGCACCAGGTCATGGAATCGGAACCGGCCTGGTGCATGCTGCTCCAGCAGGTGCGCGTTGGACAGCGCGCGTACGGCGGTGCGCGCGTCGGTGATCGTTGTACCGCCGAGGGACGCGAGCGCGTCGACGGTGAAGTCGATGCCCGGAATCAGTCCGGCCAACCGGAACAACCGTCGTACGCCGGGCTCGAGGTGCTGGTAGGACAGGTCGAACGCCGCAGCGACAGCGGACTCCTCGTCGTCGTCCAGAGCAAGGACGGTCAGGCCCTGATCGTGGAGTTCAGAGACGTAATCGGCCACGGAGCGACGCGGCTCGTCGGCCAACTGCGCGCCCGCGATCCGCAGCGCGAGGGGGAGGCCGGCGCAGACCTGTGCCAAGGCCGCGACGTGCTCGGCTTCGGCCGTCGCTCGCTCCCTGCCGATCAGACGGCCCAGGACGGCGCGAGCAGCCTCGGGTTCGAGTGTGCCCAGGCTGATCCGCTCCGCGCCCTCCCGGGCGACGAGTCCGGACAGCCGGTGCCGGCTGGTGATCAAGGTCAGGCAGCCGGGAGTTGCCGGCAGCAACGGACGGACCTGCTCGGCCGATCTCGCGTTGTCCAGCAGGACAAGGATCTTCCGGCCGGCGATCAGGGATCGGTACTCGGCGGTGGCCTCCTCGACCGAGCCGGGGACCCGGCTCGGATCCGCGCCCAATCCACGCAGCAGATGTCCCAACGCCTCGAGCGGCTCGAGAGCAGGGACCGAGGAATGCCCGCGCAGGTCGAGATAGAGCTGGCCGTCGCCGTACCGGTCGACGACCTGCTGTGCGTAGTGAACTGCCAGCCCGGTCTTCCCAACACCCGCCATGCCGGCGATCACCACCAGGCCGCCGGCATCTCCGGCCTGATCCAGCTCGTCCCGTTCGGCTGCGCGACCGAAGAACGCACCGGGCGCCGGCGGAAGCTGTGCGGGTTTCGGCGCACTGACCGGTGTCGCCACGGCGACCCGCGCCGGTTTCGGGTCGTCCAGGCTCGGGTCTTCCGATCGGATCGACGCGTACAGCTCGCGGAGCTCACGTCCGGGCTGGGTCTTGAGGTCGCGGGCGAGTCGCCGGTGTGCGGCCCGGTACGTCGCCTCGGCTTTCGACTGCCGGCCCGACCGGTACAACGCGAGCATGAGCTGGCCGGTGAGCCGTTCCCGCAGCGGATACCCGGCGACGAGGTCGGTCAGCTCCGGCACGATCTCCCGCGCCCGGCCACGTCCGAGCTCGGCGTCGTACAGCTCCTCGCAGGCAACCAGCCTGGCCTCGGCGAGCCGCCGCGCCTCCGGACCCACCACCTGAGCCTCGTCGACATCGGCGTACGGCGTGCCTCGCCAGAGCTCCAGTGCCTCCCGGAAGGTCGTCGCGGCCCGGTCCAGCTCGCCGGACTCCGCGGCGGCGCGCCCCGTGGAGTGCCGATCTGCGAAGACAAGAGCGTCCAGTTCATCCGGGGCGACGTCCAGAAGGTAGCCGCCGGACACACCGCGCAGGCGATCGGGACGGTCGAGCACCTGTCGCAGCCGGTGCACATGGAGCTGGAGATTGCTGCCGGGTCGCTGCGGTGCGTCCGGTCCCCACAAGGCTTCCACCAGGGTGTCGACGGCAACCGATCGGTTGGCCCTGACCAGCAGCACGGCGAGCAGCCGCCGACGCAGCTCCGAGACCGGACGTACCCCCTGACCGTCGACGACGGCCTGAACCGCCCCGAGCACCTCGAAACGCAAGCCCACCTCCGGAGTCGAGCCCCCATCATCGGTGATGAAGAGGTCCCTCGACCCCGCAAGTGGCGTCTCTCACCTCGCCCGGTACCACCCCTCCTGGTCCGGGCGGTGACCATCTCCGGGAGTTCTCGCGCGGTGGAGGTCAGTCGGCGACGACGCCGTACCACTTTCCGTAGCTGTAGAACTTGAAGTAATACTCGGTGTTGTCCTTCACGTTGGTCGCGATCTCGTACCAGTCGGACCCTCGGACGTTCGTCCAGTGGCCCTGGCAGCCGGCGGTCTTGAAGCACACCTTGATGGCACGCACGTTCTGGTCGTACCAGGGGTTCCCCTTCAGGTTGATGTCCTGGCATCTGCTGCTCGTTTTGAGGTAGCCGCTGGCAGGGAACCGGAGGCTGCCGCTCGGCAGCGTGACGTCCTGGTAGTTGCCGCCGTCGATACACTCCGCGGCCTGGGCCTTGCCCGGGTGGGTGACGCCGACGGCCACGAACGCCGTGGTGGTCAGAGCCAGCACGCCGAGAATCGCCTTGAGCCTGGTGCTCAGGGTGCGCATAGTGAAAACGCTCCTTGTCATGAGTTGTCATCGCGAGCCCCCGACGCTAGCCACGGCTACTTTCCGACCGCTTTCTGCTTGCTTTCCGGGCGGCTCCCGGTGGTCCTCGCTGTCTCTACGCTCCGGTGCCATGCAAAGGAACGCGCGTGCGGGGGTTCTCGCGGCGATCACCTCGGTGGTGCTGCTCGTCGGTGTGCTTGGGCCCTGGGTGGGGTCCGCCGAGTCGGATACGGGGAATCCGTCCGACTCCGAGTTCTTCGGGCTCCTCGACTACGCGGGCGTGGCCGGGCTCAAAGGTGTCAAAGCGGCCGTCGACGCGAAGGACTACCCGCGGGCCAAGCGCGAGCTCCTCACGTACTACCGCATGCGTCCGGCCAACGACGCCGGCAAGTTCACGCATTCGGACTGGCCTGGGGCGCTCGCACTGACGCCGGACCACATCTGGACCCTCGGCACTGGCGAGGTCTACCGGGCCACCGTTCGATTCGGCACGCAGGTATCGACGGTCACGGTCGACGTCACCGCCGCGGTGGCGGGCAGTACCGCGGGGTTTCTCCTGATGAGCCGGATCAAGGAGCCGGTCACGGCGTACGTGAACAGCCGGGAGAACGGCTCGGGGAAGCCTGCCTTGCGGTTGACCCTGAACGACGGATCCGTACGCACGCTCAGCCCGACCGCGGACACCTACATCAAGGCAGGCGGTGAGGCGGGTACGGCGTACGGCAGCAAGTACCCGTTGCAGGTACGGGACCAGGGCAACGGACCGTTCACCGCCGAGACCCGGAAGGCCTATCTCCAGTTCGATCTGCGCGGCACCTCCGGCGTACAGAAGGCGGAGCTGTCCCTGACTGGGCGTGCGGACGCGGCCAAGGACGTCATGGTGTTCAGCAACGCCGAGGTGTTCGGCGAGAGCACCAGGACGTGGAACAACACCGTGCAGAACACGCTGTCGTGGCAGGGCGACCCGGGAGGCTTCTCCTGGACGCCGCCGACCGGTGCCGACAACGAGTACAACTGGCAGCTGACCCGCTTCTACTTCGCCGGACCGCTTGCGCGGGCGTACGGCAGCTCTCACGACGAGAGGTACGCCGACGCACTGATCGGCCTGATGACGGACTTCATCAGCGATGCGGACGGGTACAACTCGCCGTACGGCGCAGGCTCGTACCCACGCAGCCTCGACACCGCACGGCGGCTGGAGAACTGGGCAGCGGCATACGAGGTCCTGCGCACCAGCCCCTCGCTGGACGCCGACGAGAACTTCCGGATCCTGAAGACCATGTACCGGTCGGGCCTCTTCCTGCGGGAGAACGTCAACGCCAGCCCGAACTGGATGCAGACCCAGAAGCTCGCCCTGCTCCGCGCCGCCGTCTACCTGCCGGAGTTCACCGCCGCGCGAAGCGCCCGCGACAACGCCACGGACTATCTCGCCCAGCAGCTCACCGACTCGACGTACGCCGATGGCGGGTACAAGGAGGCCACCAGCTCCTACACCCGCGCCTACGTCTCGCAGTACGTCGACATCGTGGAGTTCATGGAGGCGCACGGCATCGCTTTCCCGGCGAAGGACAAGCTCCGCAAGCTCGGCCACTTCGTGATGGACCAGACGCTCCCGAACGGGTACGGCGCGAACTACGGCGACGGCGGCAGCGAGGACCAGCGGTCCACCCTGCGCCGATTGGGGGAGCTGGTCGGCGACACCGAGCTGACGTACGTCGGAACCTCCGGCGCCGCCGGCACCGAGCCGGCGCATCGTTCTGCGCACTACCCGGACACTAGAGTGGCCGTCAGCCGGTCGGGCTGGAGTGCGGGCGACTCCTACCTGCGGTACAACCTCGACCGGGGTCCGCACAGCCATCCGGACGAGCTGTCGCTCACCGCATACGCGCACGGCCGCGAACTGCTGCCGCACACGGGTACCTTCAGCTACAGCTCGGATGCCCGGTCAATGTGGTTGCGGAAGAGCACCGAGGCACAGAACACCATCGAGATCGACGACAAGCCGCAGGACTCCACGGCTGCCGGCGCTGTCACCCATTTCGTCGACAACCCGGCGTTCGATCTGATCAGCGGCAACACCGAAGGCTCCACAGGTGCTTGGCATGCCAGGTCTGTTCTGTCGTTGCCCACCGGCGGGTGGCTGGTCTCGGACCTGCTCAAGCCGCGGGACACCGCTATCCATCGCTATGAACAGAACTGGCACTTCCTGCCGGATGCGAACCTCGCGCTGAACAGCACGTCCAAGGCGGCGACCACGGCGTTCGGGTCGGGCGCGAACCTCACCGTCGTGCCCGCGGATCCGGCGAAGCTCACTGCCTCGGTGCGCAACGGGTACTACTCGCCGGTGCTCTACCGGGTCAGTGACGCGAAGTACTCGTCGTACGTGAAGCAGCTCGCGGGCCAGACGACGTTCGACACCTTGCTGCTTCCGTCGCCGGCCGCGGCGGACGGCGCCGTCCGGATCAACAGGCTGCCGGTCGGAACGCTGACGCCGGATCTGGCGACCGCACTGGACATCCGGTCCGGCGACGGCAGCAGGGCGACGTACTACAAGTCCTGGACCGCAAAGTCCGCCCGCACCTTCGGGACATACGCCTTCGACGGGACGCTGCTCTACGCAAAGGACACTGCCAATGGGCAGCTCCAGTCGATCCTGTTGTACGACGGCTCGACGGTCCAACGCGCCGGGACCGTCCTGCTCAAGTCGCCGACAGCCGTCAAGGACGTGGCGGTCACGTACTCCGCTGACGGCTCCACGATCCGCATCGACGGCCACAACCTGACCGCCGCCACCGACCCGGGCAAGGCGATCGCCATCACCGCGCCGAACGCAACCCAGGTCCTCCTGAACGGCACCCGGGTCAACTTCACCCGCAGCGGGTCGACCGTCTACGCCGCCGCGCC
This sequence comes from Kribbella speibonae, assembly GCF_004331375.1. Taxonomy (NCBI): domain Bacteria; kingdom Bacillati; phylum Actinomycetota; class Actinomycetes; order Propionibacteriales; family Kribbellaceae; genus Kribbella; species Kribbella speibonae. The sequence continues at coordinate 1,116,827 of NZ_SJKC01000003.1, forward strand.
CGCCTGAGCAGAACGACTCGGTTCCGCGGCCCAGGTCTGTCAGCCGGACCGTAGCGTGAAGGTGGCGGTGAGGACGCCGGCTGGTGGTTGCATGTGCGACTCGTGGCGGCGGGGTCGGCCGCGACGCCACCGGGAACCGAAGCGTGGCAGCGTGAGCAGCGGATCGTCCTGCGCGTCAGGGCCGCACGCGAGGCAGAGGTCCGGGCAGCGGACGGCGCGCAACTCGGGCCCTGTCCGGCCGTCCGGCCACCTGACGAACGCGCGCGTTCGGCCCTTCGTCAGCCAGAGCCCGAGGTCGGCCGCCGAGGTCTCTTCGGACCGCCCGCCGTCGGGACACCAGCGCACCGCCGTGATACCGCACGCGTCTTCCCGCCCGGGCGCAAGCCGGATCGCGATGACGAACACCGTGCGCGAACTGGCCAAACTCATTGGATGCTCCCCGGAGGCTCTGCTCAACCAGGTATCAGGGGGAATCACCAGCTGGCAAGTGCCGCGCCGAATCGGTCGACTTCATACACACAGCGAACCCAACCCATCACACAGATGCTCCTGCAGCGCAGGACTTCGGCGAGGTTTCCGCGGTTACTCGGACGATGTGTCCGCCGAGCTGTGGCCGCGTAGTGAGCCGGCGTGGGCTTTCGCTGTGGGGTCGTTGCGGGTCTTGAGGAGGCTTGCGATGACGACGATTGCCAGGATGCCGATGATCACTCCGAGGCTGACGGGTGTGGACACCTCGGGGATGTTCTTGTGGATGTCGACGTGGCCCCAGTGCAGGATCAGCTTCACGCCGATGAAGGCGAGGATGATCGCCAGCCCGGCAGACAGGTACACCAGCCGGTCCAGTAGCCCCTTCACCAGGAAGAACAGCGCTCGCAGGCCCAGCAGCGCGAAGGCGTTGGCGGTGAACACGATGTAGGCCTCGGACGTGACGCCGAACACCGCGGGGATCGAGTCCAGCGCGAAGAGCAGATCAACGCCACCGATGGCGACGAGTACGACGAACAGCGGCGTGACGACCTTCCGACCGTCGACGCGAGCGGTCAGGCGACCCCCGACGTACTCCTCACTGATCGGCAGGACTCGGCGTGCCGTCTTCACGATCACGTTGTTCTCGACGTCCGGGTCTTCGTTGCGGTGCCGGAAGAGCTGGATCGCGGTGTAGAGCAGGAGCAGGCCGAAGATCAGGAACATGAAGGAGAACAGCGACAGCAGCGTGGCGCCCACGGCGATGAAGATCGCGCGCATGATCAAGGCCAGCACGATCCCGAAGGTCAGCACCTTGTGCTGATGCTCCTCGGGTACGGCGAACGTGGTCATGATGATCACGAACACGAACAGGTTGTCGACCGAGAGGCTCTTCTCGACGATGTAGCCGGCGAAGTACTGCGCGCCGAAGTCGCCGCCGTGCGCGCCGGCGAACCAGACGCCGAACGCGACCGCGACCAGCACGTAGAAAACCGACCAGGCGGCGGCTTCGCCGAATCCGACGCGATGCGGTCGCAGCGCGGCGATCAGCAGGTCGGCGGCAAGCAGTACGACGATCAATCCGATCGTGACAGCCCAGGTCGTGCCATCGATGTCGAGCACGGCGTCTCCAGTTGTTCAAGGCAACGGGCATGGCGTGCCTCGAGCGTACCGGCTGCATCCTCTTTCGCCAGTCATCCAAGCCGTTGCCTCGATCAACAACTGGCTCACCTTGGCGCCATCCAGACGCCGACCACGTACCTCTGGGTCAGAGGCCGCGGATGTAGAAGACCTTGCTGAGGCCCGCCTGGTAGTGGTAGCAGGTCGGGAAGTAGGCCCGGTAGGGGATAAGGCCCTTGTACGCCGGCTGCGCGTTCACCGTGAACCGCCCGCTTGCTCTGACCGCACCGGAGCTCACCGACCGCCATTGAGTCGCACCGTAGAGCCGCTGCAGCCAGACCTTGCAGCTTTGCGGGGCGCCGGCGACCGAACCGTTGACCGGCACGACCGTGCCGACCGGGGCGCTGGTCTTGGACGGCACGGCCGAGACGATCCCGGGCCGGGCGACGAAGAACTTCAGACTGGCGATGTCCCCTCCGCGGCCGGGGATCCGGAGGCAGACGAGGGCGTTCGCGGCCGACGCCGGATACGTCTTCACGACGGTCCCGCTCGGGCTGGTGAGCGGAAGGTCGCCACCGACGTCCTGGTCGCACTGGCTGTCGACGCCCACCAGTACCCGGAACCGGGTCGCGTAAGGCTTTCCGGTCGCCGAGTCGATCACCGCCCAGGTGATGCTGAAACCGGATCCGAAGGGCACGATCGCCGGAGTCACCTTCGCGGTGATCTTCGGCAGGTGATAGCCGGTCACCGTCAGGATCGGCGGCGCGGCGACCGGCGTCGGATCGGGCGGCATCGGTCCGGTCTCGTACACGGCATGCGGCCCTGTCGTCACGCCGATCACGGTGAATTTCCCGTTGGCCGTGGACGGAACGTACACCGGCCCGGCCCATTCGCCGTTCTGCGTGGTGCCGGACACCCGCGGCAGATCGGTCGACAAAAGGATGATCGGGAAGCCGCTGCCGGACGTCCGTTGGAGCCAGACATTCAGGGGCAGGTTCGCGTCGTTCGGATCGGCGGAGTCGTAGCCGCCCTTGACCCGAACCTGCACGGCCACTGTGTTGAGCCCCGAGACCGCAACCGCGGTGCGGTCCAGGCTGACTTCGGTGATGGTCAGCCTCGGATCCGGTGCCGCCTGAGCCGAGGGCATCGCTGCGAGCAACAGCCCGACCAGTAGCGCGGTGAGAAGCACCGCCATGACTCGCCGGACGACCCGGCCAGCGGTGAACACCGTTGGCGGTGGTGGCTCTGGTGCACCGCGGTGTGGCGCCGGCGTCGATGAAACATGCAGCATGTCCTTACCCTTCCTGCACAGCGTTCGCGGGAGCCCCAGACCTCGCGTCTCTTCGGGCCGCGATATCGGCTGTGGTTGGTCGAGCACGCGCCACGTTCGCCGTTATGACGTCCCCCTTGCTCACCTAGATGCCGCGACCTGTGGCGTTTGTTATTCACCACCAGGGCGCGGCGGTCGGCTTACGTGGGTGATGTGGTGGTGCCGCGGTGAGATGCCACGGTGCGCTCGGGGTCTCGCCAGAATGTGGTGATCAGTTCGGCTGTGGTCGGCGTGTGCTGCAGGAGTGGGCCGATGTGGCCTGCGGCGGGCAGGGTGGCCAGGGCGCCGTGGGCCAGGTGGGTGGCGGCGGCGCTGGCGTTGGGGAGGGTCCACATCGGATCGTCGACGCCGGTGGTGAGCAGCGTGGGGGTGTCGAGGCGATCCAGCACGGGGGTCAGGTCAGGCCGCCTGAGGCTGAGCCACCGCACCGCGTTGTACATGTTGCGACGGTCGGCCCGGGAGAACGCGTCGGCGACGATCGCGGCGCCCTCGGGATCTTCGGTCCGGGCGCGCGGCCCGAGCAGCGCATCGACGAGAGGTTTGACCACTACCCGCGGTCCGGCAGCTCGGTACACCGCGGCAAGCAGCACGGTTTGCCGTCGGTCGGCGCGGGACAGGGAGTGTACTGGTGCGCCGATCGCGATGAGGCTGCGGCAGCGGTCGGGATGCGCGGCGGCGAACAGGATGCCAACATGGCCTCCCCACGCGTTGCCCAGCCAGTCGACCGGCCGGTCGACACCGAAGTGGTCGAGGACATCGCTCGCGACGCCCACACAGTCATGCAGTCCGAACGGCTGCGTGATCCGAGGATTCGTACCGTGGCAGGGCCCGTCGATGAGGATCAGTCGGCGCTCGGCCGTCAGCGGCTGCTCGAGCCGGGTCCACGTGGTGGAGTCCACGAACAGGCTGTGCCACAGCAGGGCGGGTGGGCCGTCGCCCGTCACCCGGACGTTCAGCGGCCCGAGTCGCGTGGTCACAGTACTGCCCGACGGTTCTGGGTGACGGGCCATCGTCCCTCCCGATGCTACAATTTCATTGAATCGAGCATTCAGCCAAAAGATTGGTGTGTCGATGCCGCGGGCCTACTCGATGCAGGAACGGGCCAAGCTGGCCGCGCAAACCCGTGAGCGAGTCGTCGACGCGGCGGTCGAACTGTTCGCCGAGCGGGGTGTGCAGGCAACGACCATGACCGCGGTGGCCCGGGCGGCGGATGTGTCGCCGGCGACGGTCACCAACCATTTCGCCACGCCCGACGTGCTCCTGCAGGCCGTGGTGGCCCGGCTGACTGCCGAGATCCGGGTCCCCGATCCGGGCATCTTCGCCGGCACCAGATCTGTCACCGGCCGTATCCGGGCGCTGGCCACGGCGATGTTCACGTTCTACGAGCGGACCGCGCAGTGGTTCGACCTCCTCGGCGCCGAGCTCACCGAGAGCCCGGTACTGGCAAAGGCGGAGGCTGACTTCTGGCGGTCCATCCAGCCGCTGTACGCCGAAGCTCTCGCCGGCACCGACTCCGCGGTCCTCGCCAAGACCACCTCCGGCCTCATCCACCCAGCCACCTTCAGGGCCCTCCGGGCAGCAGGGCTGAGCATCGATGACGCAACCACAGTCGTGGCCGATGCACTCAGCCAACTGGCACGGAAAGCACGCCGATAAGAACCCTCGACAGCTCCTGGCACACGATGACGCCGCCAACGGCAGACCTGCGCCAGCCGCCGAACCATCGAACAACAGGCCCCGCATGGTCCTCGAAGCACTGGCATCGGGCTGGGCTCAGTCAGCCGCGAGAATCGCTGCCCATCGACCCAGCAAGTAGCCGACCACCGCGCCCTGAGCAGCAACGATCCACCCGTAGGCAACGATGAAGGCGCCCAGGAGGACGGCAACCGTCACCACCGGATTCCCGCTGGGGCCAGTGCTGAGCGCCCGTTCCAGCTCGTCGAAGCCGACGGTCATGTAGCCGACCACGTTTGCCGCCAGCGTCCCGCCTCCGATGCAGCAGATCGCCAAAACCGCCAGCGGGAAACCGATCGGCTTCGGATCGCTCTGCTGATAGACGGCGACGAAGATCGCGACGCCGAGCGTCAACGCCAGCGCAGCCAGCCCAGCCGTGACGAGCGTCGTGAATTCGCTGAGGCCGGCCCGTCCTGGCCTCGTCGTCGCATTGCTGATGAACCCCGTCAGCGTGGTTGAGCCGAGGAGCGTGACGACGTACGACGCCCACCCAGCTTCCTTCAGGAACTTCTCGAGCCCCGTGCGCTCGGCGGCCCGGCCACCATCCCCAGGCTGAACTTCGTCTGTCATCAGGTCCCCCCACCACTAGGTGCCCTGAGTATGCGCTCACTGTGTGCAATTGGATATAGGTTGTATGGCGGAAATTCTGACTCACTGTGACGACGCCGGGGTCATTCGCGGCTATCTGAAGGGCTTGTCGATCGTCGGTGTTGATACGCACAGTGCCACGATGGATAGGTGGATGAAGCTCGCGACCTGCTGGAGGCGCAACGACGACAAGCGCTCCAGCGGCTGGCGAGTCTGAGGGGCGACTTTCACGGGGTGGTCGCCGCCTCACGAGACTCCAACGCCGACGACGAACACGACCCCGAGGGCGCGACGATCGCCTTCGAAAGATCCCAGGTCATGTCGCTTGTGCAACAGGTCCAGAAGCAGTTGGCGGAGATCGAGGCAGCATTCGACCGACTGTCAGCCGGCACCTACGGCACGTGCGAACACTGCGCCCAACCCATCCCGCCACCCCGCCTACAAGCCAGACCCGCAGCCCGCACCTGCATCACCTGTGCCCAGCTCAGGACCACGTGAAGTGAACCTCAAGGGAGACCTCGAGTTTCGTGTCCCCGGGCGTGATGTGGATTTCGGACTCGAACCCGGCCCGGGCTCCCGTGGCCTGTTCATGGAAGCCGTGATGGCCGTAGGTCTCCGAGAGCCCGGAGACCGCGCCGAGGGTGCGCCCGGCCAGTTCGGCCAACTCCTCGGCCTTCTCCCGCGCCTGCCGAAAGGCCAACGCCCGAGCCTTCGTCAACAACGCGGCCTTGTCGCCGACGTCGAACCGGACCTCGGAGACAGCGGTCGCCACGTCGCCGGCCTGGTATCCAACCGCCAACGACATCCGCAACACATCGGGCGGCGCACTGGCCTGCCCCGATCCCACAACTGTTATCCCTGCGTCCATCTCGGCAGTGTGCCACTGGCTACAGAACTTCGATGACGCCTCGAAGTCGGCGTCGCCCCGGTCACGCTCCACCTCGTGATCTAGTCGCCGTTCAGCTGATCGGAGCTCGGCCCGGGTGTCCACCGGAAGTAGATCGGATCGACGAACTTCGCCGGCGCCTGACCGAGCCCTTTGATCACGGTCGCCGTACCGTTCGTGTGCCCGACCGCGTACATGAACGCCGACGTCGTGTCCCGGTCGATGGCCAGCAGCAGAGTGCCGTACTGCCCGCACCTGCTCGCGACCAGCGCGTCGAACCGCTGCCAGGTGGCCGTCCGCACCACGGTGACGACCGGGCGGGCCGGAACCGTCAGCGGGATCCGGATCGTGTAGAGCCGACCACCCCGCGTGGTGGCGAGGAAGGTGTCGTAGGTCGCCGTCTTGCTGATCAGCGCCAGAGCCTTGACTGACGCGAACCCGAAGAACGTCCCACTGAGCTGCCAGCGGGCGTTCCAGCGGAACAGCGTCCCGTCGGTCCGCATCGCGTAGTGCGTCGTCCGCTCGACCACACCACCACCGAGCCGGGCGTACGGCGCCTTCTCCAACGTCCCGTACGGCGACCAGCCGGATCCGATCCGGACAAGGTCCCGCGGCTTGGTGGTGTCGATCTGACCGGCACCGTTGATGTGGTAGGACGAGCTGTACAGCACCTGGTCGATCACGACGAGGCCGTAGCGGTGCCGGTTGACGTTGACGGTCTGCTCGTTGGCGAAGCTGTCCGACAGCCGCGCCTTCCCGGCGCCGTACACCGCAGGCGTCGTGAGCGTCTTCAGCACGACCGGCGGCGTGGTCGCCACCACGGTGGTCTGGGTATGGCCGCCGGCCGCCGTGACCGACCCCAGTTGGATGTTGCACGCCGCTGTCGTGGCTCCCGCGTCCGTGCGGACCGCCTCTGCGGCCGGCGTGAGCACTGCCAGGGCCAGGACGACCCCAGTTCCCACACTCGTTGCTTGTCGCCACATCTCCCGCTCCCCTCAGTCGGCCGGCGTCGATCCCCCTCCTACCTCGATCCTTGAACCAGAGTGGGAGTTGCGCAACGCCGGCCGCCCAGGAATCAGCCGCCGTTGAGGGGGTCGTAGGCAGGGGCGAAGCGGAAGCGGTCGAAGTCGCCCCAGTTGAGGGTGACCTTGCCGAGGTTCCTGATCGCGGTGCTGGTGCCGTTCGCGTGGCCCACGGCGTACACGTAGTAGCTGCCGTTGTCGTGGTCCTGCGCGAGGACGATCGAGCCGGTTCCGCACGGGGCCGCGGTCATCTTCTCGAATCTCTGCCAGCTCGTCGTGCGGACCGGCGTCGCCACCGGCTTGAGCGGGCTGGTGGCCGGGACCTTCAGCGTGTACAGGCCGCCGGCCCGGTTGTTCACCAGGAACAGGTCGTACGTCGCCGTCGTGGCGATCAGTGCGAACGCCTTCATCGTGCTGAGTCCGCCGACGTACCCGGTGTTGCGGAAGCCCGTACCGAGATCGGTCCAGCGCCCGAACCGGCCGGACGTGTCCTGCGCGTACAGCGTCGTACGCGACGGCTTGCTCGCTGCCGAGGCTTTGTAGCGCGCCTGGACCAGGAAACGCTTCCCGCTCCAGCCACCGCCGTACTTCTTCAGCACGTTCGATCCCCGCACCAGCGAACCGTCGGAACGGACGATGGCCGAGCTGTCGTACAGGTACCCGCCGATGACCAGCTTCCCGACCCGGGCCGTCCGGCCGCCCGTCATCGGAGTCTCCGAGAACGTGGTCGGCGTGCTGCCGAGGCCGAAAGGCGACTGGTAGATGTTCGGCGTGCTGAGCACCACGTCTTCGGTCGGTGGTGCGGTCGCGGTCCGGCCCGACGGTCAGCGCCAGGCCGGCCGCACTCGCCACGGCGATCGACTTGCGGGCTTAGTCGCCATTGGCGACGTCGTAAGGAGCGATCGGGACCCAACGGAAGTACACCGGATCGTCGAACGTCCCGGTCACCTTCCCTCGGGACTCGATGAGAGTGGACAGGCCGTTCGCGTGGCCGACGGCGTACAGGTAGCCCGTCTTGGTGTCCTTGTCGATGCCGAGCAGGAGCGTGCTGTTACGGCCGCAGGCCATCGCCGACAGCACCTCGAAGCCCTGCCAGGTGCGGGTCCGTACCTGTTTCACGACCGGCTGCAGCGGGAACGACGACGGGATCCGGATCGTGTACAGCCCGCCGCCGCGGGTGTTCGCGAGGAAGGTGTCGTACGTCGCCGTCCTGGCGATGAGCGTCATCGACTTGACCGCGGCGAACCCGGCGAACGAGCCGTTGCTCACCCAGGTGCCGTTGACGATCTTCCAGCGGTACAGCACGCCGTTCTCGCGCATCGCATACGCGACCGACCGGCTGAAGTCGCCGTCGAGCGTCTCGTACGTCGACGTCTCCAGCATCGTGAACGGAGTCCAGCCGCCACCGACTCGCCGCAGCAGGTGCTGATGGTTGGGGTCGATCTGACCGGTAGTGGCGTCGATGAAGTAGTTGCTCCAGTAGAGCGCGTCACCGATCACGACGTACCCGTAGAGGTTCGGGCCGCTGATGTCCGGCTCGTTCGTGGTGCGCGCGCTCAGCCGGATCTGTCCGGGGCTGAACGAGCCGTTGATGGTCCGCTTGTCCAGAACCGCCGGCGGCGTGGTCGCAGTGACGTCCGAGGACGTGTGCTGCCCGGCTGCGGTGACCGAACCCTGCCAAATGGCGCAGGCCGCGGCAGCGCGCTGCCCGGTCGTCTCCGACGTCCCACTGCCCTGGGCCGCGGCCGGCGCGAGCGCGGCGACCGCCAGCCCAGCACCCCCGACCCACCCCACCATGCGTCGCTTCATGTCCCGGCCCTCCCCGCGCCCTTCGGCGACACAGGACGCTCTCAATCACTAGATACCGAGCGGCGACAGAAAGTTGCTCGATCGCCGGGAGAGAGTTCTCTGATGGTTGTCGTATCGGCCATGGCCGGCTCTTGTCCGACAGGATCGGGAACAGGTCGATCGGGCCAAGTCCAGGTATGCGACGAACACCGACGGCCGTGAGCGAGTGCGTAGGCCGCGCAGATGTGATGGGCGAGTCGGACGGGAGCCATCCCTCAGCGCCGACGCCGTTCGCTGACCGAGGTGACGGACGTTTGCCAGTCGACGTTCAGCTGCAGGAATTCGCGAGGGTGCCGTCGGCCGCGACGTTGGCTTGGACGAGGACTCAAGACCCCTCTCCGGCCGCTCGTCGACTCGCGATCGCCCGCCGCGACGAGGGCCGTCGCGCCATGCGTTCTTGAAATCGATTTCAGATTTGGCGTACAGTGGTTGGCGGACGGCAGACGTGGAGGGAGTTATGGCGACCATCAGCGATGTGGCTCGGCGGGCCGGGGTTTCGGCGAGCACGGTGTCGCGGGTGCTCAATCAGCCGGAGGCGGTCATCGCGGCGAAGCGGGATCGTGTGCAGGCGGCGATCGCGGAGCTCGACTACCGGCCGAGCTCGGCGGCGCGCAACCTGCGGCGTGGGTCCTTCGACACGTTGGCGTTGCTGGTCGGTGACATCTCTCAGCCCTTTCATGCGTCGTTGGCGAAGTCTGTGCAGCGGGCCGCCGACGAGCACGGGTACAGCGTTCTTCTGTGCGACCTCGACCACAGCCGCGAACGGCTGATCAGCCTGCTGCACTCACTGCCCAAGCGCGGCGTCGATGGCATCATCATCGCCACGGCCGACAACGTGAACGTCCAGCCGGTGCGCGGCGCGCTCGGCGAACTGCTCAGCCAAGGCGTCGCCGCGGTGTGCGGATCGCAGAGCATCCGGTCGCTGGACATTCCGGCTCTGCTCACGAACCGGGTCGCGGTCGCGCGGGACGCCACCGCACACCTGCTCGAGCAGGGGCGGTGGCCCGTCGTCTTCCTCGGCGGCGGGGCCGGGACTGCGTTGACCCGTGAAGCCTCAAAGGGGTACGAGCAGGCCTGCCGCGCCGCCGGCCGGACCGTTGACGAGTTGCACACCGTGGACGGCGACTATCGTGCGGAGGCCGCGGAGAAGAGCTTTGCAGAGCTGCTCGACTCCGGGGTCCGGCCGCAGGGTGTTGTCGCGGACAACACGCCGATGGCGCTCGGCGCTGCTCGTGCGCTCGCGGCGCGCGGCCTGACGATCCCGGCGGATGTCGCGATGGTGTCGTGCGAGGACGTGCCGCTCGGCGAGTACCTGCAACCGCCGTTGAGTTCGATCCGGACCGACATGGCCGACTACGGTCGCCGGATCGTCAACGTACTGATCACGGCCGTCGCCGGCGGCGAGGTGCCGGCGAGGACCCTGATCCCACACGAACTCGTGGTGCGGGGTTCATCGAGTTAGTGCCCAGCCCTGCGCGCCGGCATGGCCACAGGCGGCCGCACCGGCCGCGATCGCCGACCGGAGCGCTCGGTCGGGACTGGCTGCCATGGCGAGGTGAGCTGCAAAGGTCCCGGCGAAGGCGTCGCCCGCGCCGGTTGTGTCGACGGCCTCGATCACCGGCGCCGGTCGCTCGGCCCCGAGCCACCGCGCCCCGCGGGAGCCCAGCGTCTCGCAGACCGAGCCGCGCACCGGTCCGAGCGCGGCAGCCTCGTGCTCGTTGACAATCACTACGTCGGCCAGGTCAACCAGCTCCGCCGCCGCTGCCGACCAAGGCGAGGCGTTGAGCACGACCTTGATGCCGGCCTGAGCGGCCAGTTCGGCTGCGTGCCGCACCACAGCCGGCGGCAGTTCGAGCTGCAGCAGCAGTACGTCGGCACTCCGTACGGCGGCCGCATCGACGTCGGCCGGTCTCACGAACCCGTTCGCACCGGGGGAGACGATGATGCTGTTCTCGCCGGGCTCGTCGACCACAACGATCGCCGAGCCGGTCGCTTCGCCCGGGGTGACGAGCACCGCCGAGCAGTCGACGCCACGATCGCCGAGCCCTGCGAGGTACGCCGTACCGTTGCTGTCGGCACCAACCCGGCCGACGAGCCGTGTCCGGGCACCGGCGCGGGCGGCGGCGAGGGCCTGGTTCGCGCCCTTGCCGCCGGGAAACGTGCGGGTCCGGTCCCCGACGACCGTCTCGCCGGGCCGTGGATGCCGCCGGACCCGGGTCACGAGATCGACGTTGAGCGAGCCGACCACACAGACAACGCCGCTCATTCAGGCCTCGCCAAGGCAGGCGACGTCCAGGAACAGCCGCCGGTAGCGTTCGGCGTCCACGTCGAGCGCGACGTCGATTCGCGGCGTGGCGGCCCGGCCGAGCAGATCCGCCTCGCCAGGCCGGGTCCGACGGTCGACGACGGTCTGGCCCCGGGTGTCACCGCCTTCCAGGCAGACTCGGACGGGCAGCGATGCCGTCGTGAGTCCGCCTGGATCCGCAACGGCACATACGGCGCCGGCGTCACCGATCGTTGCCGTACCGGCCGGAATTCGTTCTTCATCGCGAACCTTGCCGATCTGTCCGGCGATGAGCCGGCCGACGAGGCTCGTCGCGGCATCCGAGCTGACCGCGAGCTTCGCGGCCTCGTCCTCGCGGATGCCGACCTGGTAGAAGACGTCCAGCCCGTACATCGTCACCGGCAGACCCGAAGCGAAGACCATCGCGGCCGCTTCCGGATCGTGCCAGACGTTGAACTCGGCAACAGGTGTGGCGTTGCCGACCGACGCCGAACCGCCCATCACGACGATCCGCTCCAGCTTGGCGGCAGCCTCCGGATAGGTGCGCAACAGCAGGGCCACGTTGGTCAGCGGAGCCAGCGCGATCAGGGTCATCGGCGTCGTGCTGCCGAGCAGTTGCTGCCGCATCACCTCGACGGCGTGCGCCTCGATCGGCGGCCGCACCGAGGTGGGGAGTCCGAGGTCGCCCAGGCCGTCATGGCCGTGGACGTGACTGGCGTCCCGGCTCGCGGCGAGCAGCGGCCGCTCGGCGCCGCGGGCGACCGGGATCTGCGGACCGCCGGCCGCGTCCACGACGGTCAGCGTGTTGCGCACGACCTGGTCGACCGAGGTGTTGCCGGCCACACAGGTCACCGCCCGGACGTCCAGGTCGGGATGGCGGAGGGCGAGGATCAGTGCGAACGCGTCGTCGATGCCGGTGTCGACGTCGAGCAGCACCGGCCGGCTCATTCGGTCGCCTCGATCGCGTCGGCAACCGCGGCTGCTGAGTGCTCCTCGAGGAAGTCGATCGCCACGTAGCTCAGGGCGCCGCTCGGCAGGGGGAAAGGACCGTCGTACGCCGTCGACACCTGCGAGACCGGATCATGACCGACATCGAGACCCCAGAACGACAGCAACGTGGCAGCCACCGGCAGCTCGATCTCGTCCACGGTCTGCCCGGACACGACGAGCCGCAGCCGTGCCGACCGATCGTCTCGGCGGTCCACGTCGAACCCGACCTCGGCCTCCCCGGGCGGCAACTGCGGTGATCTGGCCGTTCCGCGCCAGTCGAGGAAGTGGTACTCGAAGGTGAGGACATCGCTCTTCACGTACAGCACATAACCGCCGTACGAGCCGCCACTGGCCAGCACGACCCCGTCGGCCACTTCGGTCAACGGGGCTCGCACTCGCATGGATCGGTCGAGCCCGCACAGGGTGCTCGTGGTCGCGAGGTGGCTCTGGCCAGCGTGGAGCCGCAACGATCGCCGCGCCGCGATCCCCAATGGCGGACGGAACCGCAGCAGGTCCTTCAACCGGCGGTCGTCCAGCGGGAGTACGTCGTTCGCCTTGGCCTCCCGCCACCACAGCTCCTGGAGATCCGCGAGTACACCTGGCTCCTGGTCGGCCACGTCTCGGCACTCACTGAAATCGCTGGTCGTGTCGTACAGGCGCCAGGAGTCGGACTCGAACGGCACTCCCGGTTCATGACAGGTGACGGCCTTCCACCCGCGGTGCCAGATCGCCCGGTGGCCGAGCATTTCCCAGTACTGCGTATCGCGGCCGTCGCCGGTGTCGTCGAACGTCGGCGCGATCGAGGCGCCGTCGAACTCCGCGTTCTCCGTGCCGCCGGCGAGTTCCAGCAGCGTCGGTGCGAGGTCCACGACGTGCACGAACTGCCGGCGCACCTCGCCGCGGTTCGTCACGCCGCGCGGCCAGTGCACCACCAGACTCGATCGGACGCCACCCAGGTCGACGTACTGCTTGTACAGCTGGAACGGTGTGTTGCCCGCGTTGGCCCAACCCTCGGGGTAGAAGGCGGGGCCGTCGGGTCCGGCGAGCCGGTCGAGCTCACTCAACTCGGTTGTCACCGAGCGCGCCAGCCCGTTGTACGGCGCCGCGACGTTGACCGCGCCCTGCGGCCCGCCCTCCCGGCTCGCACCATTGTCCGCGCAGACGACGATGATCGTGTCGTCGAGCAGCCCGAGTCGCTCCAGTGCGGCGACGAACACTCCGAGCTGCGTGTCCGTGTGCTCCAGGAAGCCGGCGAACGCCGCCTGCAGATGGGTGAAGAGCTCCCGGTGGTCGTCGTCGAGGTCGTCCCACGCAGGCACGCCGGGTGCGCGCTCGGACAGCTCCGATCCCGGTGGTACCAGACCCAGTTCGAGCTGCCGCGCGAAGCGATCGGCGCGCGTCCGGTCCCAGCCCTTGGCGAAGGTCTCGACGTACTTGTCGACGTACTCCCGTGGGGCCTGGAACGGTGCGTGCGTCGCACCGAAGGCCAGGTGGAGGTAGAACGGCTGATCGGTCCGGAACGCGACGTGATCGGTGACGAAGCGGATCGCCTGATCCACCAGGTCCCCGCTCAGGTGGTAGCCGTCCCCGGCTGGAGGCTCGATCGGCGCGTTGTCCTGGAAGAGCTCCGGTGCGTACTGGTCCGTGCATCCGCCGAGGAAGCCGTAGAAGCGATCGAAACCCTTGCCGAGCGGCCAGTTGTGGAACGGTCCGGCGGGGGTGATCTCGTGCAGCGGTGCCAGGTGCCATTTCCCGGCGAGGTACGTCCCATAGCCCTGGTCGCGCAGCAACTGGGGGAGGGTCGGTACGTCGGCATCGATGCGTCCGCGCGCGTTCGGAAAGCCGGTGTCGGTGTCGGCGAGAAAGCGCATACCGACCCGGTGATGGTTGCGGCCGGTCAGCAGGCTGGCCCGGGTCGGTGAGCACAGCGGCGTGACGTGGAAGTTCGTGTAGCGCAAGCCGCCGGCCGCGAGCTTGTCGATCGTCGGTGTCGCGATCTCCGAGCCGTAGCAGCCGAGGTCGGACCAGCCGGTGTCGTCCAGGACCACGGTGACGACGTTCGGCCGGTGGTTGCTGGAGGCATCGTTCTCGGGCCACCACGGCTCGGAGTCGGCGACGGTGGTCCCGATCCGGCCGCGGAAGGCCGTTTCAGGGCGTGACATAGCAATCTCCCCACTTTCTGGAGGTCGATCGATCTCGGGTGTCGGAAACGTCAGCGCGCGATCCACGGCGGCTGGGCGACGACATCGTGTCGCCCGTGGTCCCGCCAGGCCTCCCGCTTGTTGTGTCGTGGCAGCTCGGCGACGCGGAGTCCGCTGGTGCCGGGTTCGTCGTACTGTGCGAACCACTCGCCGAGGCGTTTCGTCAGGTCGGCGACAGATCCGGGGCGGGCGCCGGCCAGGTCGGTGGACTCCCGCGGATCGGCGACCAGGTCGAAAAGCATGGTCCGGTCGACGCCTGGTTGCCAGACGAGCTTCTCGGTGCGGGTCCGGATCATGCGCGTGTCGCCGTACTCGGCGAAGACCTCGTCCGGCCAGTCTCCGAGGTAGCCGCCGCGGCACAGCTCGCGGAAGGACCGTCCCGGGTAGTGATGCTGCCGGTCGGGTACGTCGGCGCTCGCGTGCTCGAGCAACAGCTCGAAGAGGTCGCAGTGGTTCACGAACTCGTCTCTGGTCTGCCCGCCGAGCAGGACGCCGGGCTGGCGGAGGATCATCGGCACCCGGATCGATTCGTCGAGCATGTTGTAGGGCACGGTCGCGTTGCCCTTGCCCCAGAGTCCGTGGTGGCCGGTCATGAGGCCGTGGTCCGAGGTGTAGACGATCAGGGTCTCGTCAGTCAGGTGCTGCGCCTCGAGTTCGTCCAGGACGCGCCCGACTCCCTCGTCGATCTCGGACACCGCCGCGTAGTACTGCGCCAGTGCTTCCCGCGGTTCGTCCCGAGTGGTGAACAGCGCTTCTCCCGCCATCCGTCCGTACGGGTAGACCGGGTCGTCGGGGATGTCGCTGAAGGTCGCGGTCCGGTACTGATGGACCAGCCGCTCAGGGCGGTCCTGCCACGGGCTGTGGGTCGCGAAGTGACCGACGTACAGGAAGAACGGACGGTCGGCGTCACGCTCCTGCAGGAACCGAACGGCGTCGTCCGTGACGACCTGGCGGTCGGGAGCGGTGTCCAGGTAGTCGTGCGGTGCCCAGTAGTCGAATCCGATCCGGGGTTGCCCGGTCTGGCCGAGGTGCCATTTGCCGACCATCGCCGTCTCGTACCCGGAGCCCTGCAGCAGCTCGCCGAGCAGCCGTTCGCCGGCCAGCCACGGCGTCGCGGCCACCTCGGGATCCTGCAGGCCGAGGAAGTCGTGGACGCCGTGCTGGGACGGGAACAGGCCGGTCCAGAACGAAGCGCGGGCCGGTGAGCACACCGGGCTGGGCGTGAATGCGTTCCGCATCCGGATGCCGGTGTGTGCCAGGTGGTCGAGAGCTGGGGTGCGGATCTCGGAGTTGCCGGAGCACCCTAGCGCCCACTCCGCGTGGTCGTCGCTCAGGAAGACGACGATGTTCGGCCGGATCATCTGGCCGCCATCATCTGGGTCGCCTGGGCCTGCAGTTGGGACTGCACCACGTCGGGCTTGATCGCGCCGCTCAGTACCCCGGCTTCCAGGTCCTCCATCGAGTTGCGCAGCTTCTGCGGCAGGAAGGCGACGATGCCCTCATCACCGAGCGCTCCCTCCCATTGCGCACCGGCGACCAACCGCGCGGAAATGGCCGTCGCCGGGTGCTCCTTCTGGTAGGCGGAGTACGCCGGATCGGTCGCCACGCTCTGCCGGATCGGCAGGTTGCCGGTGCTCTTCGCCCAGGTGGCCTGTGACTCGGCAGATGAGAGGAACTTGATCAGCTGCCAGGATGCGAGCTGCCGGTCGGCGTCCGAGGTGAACGCGGCCAGCCCCGGGCCGTACAGTGCGGTGGTTGGCCTATCGGTATTCGTTGCCTGCGGCAACGCGGCGGCGTTCCACGTGAACTGGTCGCCGACCGCCTTGCTCAGGAACGGCGCTGCGCGACTCGACCGGATGATGAACGCGGCCTGACCGGAGACGAATTCGTTCTGGTCGACCGTCTGGGCATCGCCGCTGCTCGCCAGTCGCGTCGCACCCGAGCCGACCAGCCGGCCGAGGAGATCGAACGTGTCCTTCCATTTCGGTGCGTCGAAGGACGCTTTCCCGTCCGCGGTCACCGGAGACGCTCCGAAGGAGTATCCGATCGCGTTCAAGGTCGAGGCGTTCGCGTTCGCCGAGTAGCACGTCTTGCCGAGTGCCTTGACCGCGTTGCAGGCGCGCTCGAAGTCCGGCCAGGTTTTCGGCGGGCTGCTGATGCCGGCCTTCTTCAGCAGGTCGGCGTTGTAGTACATGACCGCTACGTTGACCGCGAACGGGAAGCTCAGGTAGGCGCCGTCCTGGGTGCTGTACCGATTCCGGCGCAGCTCGTTCGGGAGGATGTCCGCCAGGTCCTGCCTGGACAGGCCGACGCCCGATTTGTCGACGTACGGCGTCAGGTCCAGCACCCGTTTCGACTTGACGTACTCCAGGACGTTCGGCGGGTAGGCGATCGTGACGTCCGGCGGCGAGCCGGCCTGCAGCGACGACACGACCTTCTTGTTCAGGTCGTTGAAGCCGCCGACGTACTGCGCCTGGACGGTCACGTCCGGGGTCGCGGCCTCGAACTTCCTCACCAGGGCGTCGATTGTGGCGCCGTCGCCTCCGGTGTAGACGTGCCAGAACGAGATCTTGGTCGGCTTGCTGACCTTGTCCGGGATCGCGGCGTGGTTGCCGGACGCCGGCGTGGTCGGTCCGCTGAAGCCGCAGGCACCGGCGAGCAACGCCGTACCGGCAACCAGCAACGCGGCCAGCGATCGGCGGTGCGGTAGTGCGTTCATTTGAGAGCTCCTTCTCCGATGCCGCTGATGACCAGGCGCTGGGTGGTCGCGAACAGCACGAGCACCGGCACCACCGACAGCACTGTCGCCGCCATCAGCAGGTTGACGTAGACGCCGCCCTCGGTCTGGAAGGCGGTGAGGCCCAGCTGAAGGACACGCAACTCCGGGCGGGAGGTGACCAGCAGCGGCCACAGGAACGCGTTCCAGGTCCACACGAAACTCAGCACGAACACCGTCAGTGACGTCGCCCGGACCAGCGGGAAGGCGACCGCGCGGAAGACCCGCAACTCCGAGCAACCGTCCAGCCGGGCCGCCTCGAAGAGGGTCTCGGGTAGCGACCGGAAGGCCTGCCGGAACAGGAAGACGCTGAACGCGCCCACCAGCCACGGAGCCACCAGCGCGAGGTAGCTGTCGTACCAGCCGAGGTTCCGGATCGTCACGTAGTTCGGGATGAACGTCGCCTCGCCCGGCACCATCACGCTGGCCAGGACGAACGCGAGCAGCGCGCCTCGGCCCCGGAAGCGGCCACGGGCCAGGGCGTAGCCGGCGAGTGAACCGATCACGACGTTGCCGATCGCGGTCAGGCCGGCGGTGAGCACCGTGTTCGCGATGTACCGGGCGAACGGCGCCTGCCGCAGCGCCTCCGCGAAGTTCGAGAAGGCGAGGTCGTGCGGCCACAGGGTCGGCGGTGAGGCGAGGGCCTCCTGCAGCGGTTTCACCGCCGTGATGACCATCCAGTACAGCGGCACCATCAGGATCAAGCAGGTCACGATCAGCGCGAGGTGCGCGGGGAGCGCCTTCAGGTGACGTCTCGGCTCACTCATAGTGGACTCGCCTCCGGGAGATCCAGAACTGGGCCAGCGTCAGCACAGCGACGGTCAGTGCCAGGAAGGTGCCGGTGGTCGCGCCCCGGCCGAGCTCGTTGTCCTCGTAGAACTGCCGGACCATCAGCATCGACAGCGTCTCCGAGCTGCCCTGCGGCCCGCCGCCGGTGAGCACGTAGATGATGTTGAACTCACGGACCGCGAAGATCAGCGAGATCACCGCGAGGAACAAGATGGTCGGCGACAGCAGCGGCACCACGACACTTCGCAGCACCCGGAACTCGCCGGCACCGTCGACCCGGGCGGCCTCCCGCACGTCCTCGCCGATACCGGTCAGCCCGGACAGCAGCACGATCACCGTGAAGCCGAGCAGGTGCCAGATCTGGGCGACCATCGTGATCGAGAGCGCGACGCTGGGCCCTCCGAGAATGCCGGGCAGGTGCACGCCGATCGGGTGCAGCAACACGTTCAGCACACCGGTTCCGTCGACAAGCCACTGCCGCGGCTCGGCGCCGAACCAGGACAGCACCCAGTTCGCCAGGCTGCTCGGGTTCGAGCCGAAGATGACGCCCCAGATCATCGCCGACGCCACCGTGGGCACGACGTACGGCGTGAACACGAGCACCCGGTAGAGACGGAAACGGGCCAGCCGGTACTGCAACGCGTACGCGATCGGCAGGCCGATCAGGATCGTCAGCGGCACCGTGCCGAGGACGAAGAACAGCGTGACGACCAGCGAATTGCGGAACTCCGGGCCGGTGAGCAGTTCCACGTAGTTGCGCAGGCCGACGAACGACGCCCCACCGAGGGACCAGTCGGTCAACGACATCGCGATGTTGAACAGGCTCGCCCAGATGTGGAACACACCGAGCAACACCAAGGCGGGAAGGGCGAACAGCAGACCGATCGCGCTCTGCCTGCGGCGTCGCCGCGATCGTTCCGGCACCTTCTCGACGGCGGTTGCCCTCGGCGACGACTTGGGCGGGGACATGATCGACACCCTGCGCCTCCCTTGCTGATGGCGGGTTTGCGTGGACGATTTGAAATCGATACCAAATCGACCGTAGGGCCTCCCTGGCTGCCGGGTCAAGGGATCACGCCAAACCCTTGACTTCCTTCGCCTACAGGGTTGAAATCGATACCAAATCGCCAGTCGAAGGGTTACCGGATGTCACCCCGCCACGTCGTTCTGCTGATCGCCGACCAGTTCCAGTACCAGCGCCTCGGTACTGTCGACCCGGTGTCGCGGACGCCGCATCTCGACCAGCTGGCCGCGGAAGGTGTGAACTACACGAACATGTTCTGCTCCAACCCGCAGTGCACCCCGTCGCGGGTCTCGATGCAGACCGGTCTGTACCCGCATGAGGCAGGTGTCCTGGCGATCTACGGTTTCCGCGGGCACACCGGGCATCTCAGCCCGGACCGGCTCACGGTCGGCAAGGTGTTCCGTGACGCCGGCTGGACGACGGCGTACTTCGGCAAGAGCCATCTCGGGCACCATCTCGACGCACTCGGCTACGACCACTCCCTGGAGCGCGGCGTCGGCTCTCCGCTCTCGTCCGTCGATCGTGCGGTGACTGCCGACGCGGTCCGCTTCATCGGCGACCACGAAGCCGCGCAGCCGTTGTTCCTGACGGTTTCGTGGCACGAGCCGCATCCGGCGTTCGAGCACGTCGCCCCGTTCGACGAGTACTTCCCGCCGGACGAGATGCCGATCCCATCGACGTACGGCGACGACCTCGTCGGCAAACCGCCGTACCAGGCGAAGCGTCGCGCGATGCCGCACGGCGGGGTCGAGGTGGACAGGCTCCAGGAGGAGCTGAGTTGCTACTACAGCATGATCGGCCACGTCGACTCGCTGGTCGGTCAGGTACGGCGCGCGCTGGAGGAGCGTGGGATGTGGGACGACGCGGTCGTGCTGTTCACATCCGACCACGGCGACATGATGGGCGCGCACGGATTCCGGCTGAAGGGTGTGCTGCCGTACGACGAGTTGTACCGGATCCCCTTTGTCCTGAAGGTTCCTGGGCCGCCGGCCGAGCGGGCGGTCGTCGACGACCTTTGTGTGAACGTGGCGCAACCAGGGACGCTGCTGGCATCAGCCGGTCTACCAGTGCCGGCGGAGATGACGGGCGGGTCGGTGCTTGATCGGGCCTCGCATGTGTCGCCACCGGAGGACGAGTGCGTGTTCTTCGAGCACTATGCGGCTTACTGGGGCCTGCATCCGTTCCGGGTCGCCAGGACACGGGACTGGAAGTACGTACGCCACTTCGGTGACACACTGTGGGAAGAGCTCTACGATCTCGCCGCGGATCCAGGTGAGCTGCACAACGTGATCGATCGCGAGGACCTCGCCGGCACCCGTCGTGACCTGCGCCTCCGGGTCGACGAGTGGTGGGAATCCACCGGCGGCCGCGACCTCGACTACTACGAGTCCGACGACTTCCGGAACTGGGGCCACTCCACCCTCGTCAGCGACAACGCTCTTTGGAACGATGCGGCCACCTCCAAGTAGCACTCGCCGGAGAGACTGTCGTCGTGACGATCAGTGATGAGACGGATCGCCGCAAGCTGTGGATAGCTGCGCTCAGCGCGCAATCGACGAACAGCGCACACTTCGAATGTGCACTCGTTGCCAGTCGCAACGGGATGTAGTGCTCTTGGAATCATGCTGGAAGCAGCCGGAGCCAGAGGTTGCCACCCGCGGCCCGTGGGGTCGTCGCCGGCGCGCTTGGCGACGTTCACCAGGGCGTTCATCGCCGCGACCTCCTCGACCTGCTCGGTGACCGTGATGTGCGCGGCCAGCCGCGGAAGGGCCTGGTCGTCGAACCAGACAGCAACGAGTCCCGGGACAACCGGGTCCGCACGCTGCCCGAGCCCATCCGGGTCGAGGACACGATCGTCTCCGTCCCCGCGACCGCGCCGGGTGATCCAGAGGCTGGGCGGAACGTCGACCAGGATCGGGCCGTCGGCATCCGCGAGACCGACTGACCTCACGCAACCCGGCTTCAGCCCTCTACCGGTTCGGGGCTGGGTCAGCAGGCGGACCGGGTCAGCCTGTGGTGTCTGGCTGAACCTCGACGCCGTGTCGGTCGCGAGGTCGAGGAGGCTGTCGAGCTCCCCGGCGTACACACGTTCGGCGTGCGCGGAGGCCCTGTGTCACCAGGAGCCGCCGCCTCCGCCGCCGGAGCCGCCGCCGACACCGCTGCTGGAGCTTCCGCTGTAGCTGCTGCTGGAGGACGACCCACTGGAGCCGCCGGAGGCTGACCTGGCGCTGTCGGTGGCCATCGGCAGGTACAGGCCCAACTTCCAGCGGTCATGGTGGTACTGGGCCGAACCGCCCTGCTTCGTGGCGCGCTCGGCTTCGATGGACCAGGAGGTGGTTTCACCGAGTCCGGCCGCCCAGGCAGTGAGCAGGTCCTCGTCGCGGCCGTCCCAGCCCTCAAGGCCGGCAAGGTAGAGGCGGTACGCCTCGGCCTGGCACCACAGCTCCGAGCCGCGCGCCGTACGGGCCCTCAGCTCCCAGGACCTCAGCACTGCCGCGAGACCGCCACCAGCCAGTGCCGCGCCGACGGCGGTCGGCGTGCGCCAGGCCGTGCCCGAGTCCAGTGCACCGTCGGCGGTCAAGATCAAGACGATCACACCGGCGACGGCGGCCAGCACACCGGCGATCAGAGCCACGCGGCGCGCTCGCTCCGCACCTGGCACCCACAGCTCCATGGCATCGGACAGCCGCCAATCGTTCAGTCCACTTTTCAACTCGCGCCAGGCCTCGGCGAAGTTCTTGTTGTACTTGCGCAGCGAGACGTCCGGATTCCTGGCGAACAGCGTGCCGACGACTCGCTCGGTCAGTTCGTCGGCGTTGCCGGGCCCCTCGAGGGCTTTGCGCAGTACCGGTCGGGTCGCCCCGGTGATGCGCAGGTGGCCGTCCAGTGCGGCGCCGAGCAGCCACGCGACCAGATGGTTCTTGCCAACCTGTCCGGTCAGGAGTATGCCGCCTTGGGCAGGGCCGAGCTCCGCCGGCGGGACCGAGGAGGGCCGAACAGTCCGCGCCAGCTTGCCCAGGTCCATCCGGCGGTTGCCCCGGACACGCTGACGTCCCGCAAGCCGGAGGAGTTCTGCGATCACCAGGGCGGCGAGGAAGGCGATCCCGGTGATCCACAACCAGCCCTGTACGAGGTGCCCCTCGGGTTCGGCGGGTGCCAGTCCGGTCGGCGGCTCGGGCAGGGTGGCACCGCCACCGCTGGCCTCCGTGAATGTGCCGTACACGGTCAAGCCCTGTCCCTTGTCCAGGCCGCCGTGGGCGGCATCCACCTGTCCCGGCGAGGGTTGTCGCATCGTCGCGCAGGGATCTCCCGAAGCGTACGAACCGGCGTTGCACTGCACCGACCGCAGCGCGTACGGCGTGGCGACGTGCACCTCCACCTGCCTGATCGGCACCTCCCACTCGGTGCCCACGGCATCCCAGGCCAACCGCTCGAGGTTTCCCAGCGTCCGCAGGGTGTACTCGATCCGGTATCGATGTGTCCCTGTCACGGTTGCAGCCGGGTCGCCGATCACCATCTCGGTGACGAGGGACCCGTTGAGCCGGAACGGGACCTCCGCGCCGTCCATCGTGATCGAGACGTCCCGCAGATCGCCGCGCTTGTCCAGTGGCACGGTCCGGTAGATCCCGTGCTTGTCCTTGCCGGCGAAGTCGTAGTCGATGACCTCGGTGATCCGCGCGCTTCCGTCCGGGTGCACCTCGGCCCCGACCCACATCCGCGCGACCTGCTCTCCCGTCTGTGCGAGGAGCCCGACCAGCAGCCCGACCAGGCCGATCAGCAGGACACCCGCGACCAGCCAGAGGGCGTCCTTCTTCCTGCGCCTAGCGAGCGAACCTGCCATCGTCGTACGTCCTCTCGTGACCCCCCGGTGGCACGGACCGTCCACCATCCTTCCAGTCCCAGGGGCCCATCACGCCAGCACATCGGTACGGGCGCCGTACGGGCAGAGCGGCGACAGCGGCGGCTCCTAGCCTCGACTGGGTCGCGCGTTCTGGGGCCACGACACCAAGGCCGGCGACGCCTACCGCTGGGCCAAGTCCTACGCCTGCTGACGAAACCGCGTACCGCTCGCGCGCCGGTGGGTCGATCGCGTTGGTGGGATGCTGGATGGGTGGAGATGGCAGATGTCAGCCGGCTCGCGGCTGCTCTCGACGGGGTGAAGGAGTCGAGGGTCAAGGGACTGCTGCAGTGGACGCTTGGTGGTCGGCTCGTGGCCCGTCAGTACGACTCTGTGTCGATTGTGGTGCGGATGCGGTTCAGCGAACGAGAGCGCCTGGTGGCGGAGCATCCGGACGTGTGTTCCGTTCCGCCGCGGTTCGACGCGCACATGAAGGTGGTCCTGCGCCTGTCGGACGCCGAGCCCGATCTGGTCACGTCCGCCCTGCGGTCAGCCTGGAACCTCCAGCGATCGACTGCTGACTAAGGTCGCCCTGCCGACGGCTTCGTCAGACCACGATGTCGCCGTACGTCGCGGCGTACCAGGGACCGCGCTGCTTGTTGCCACAGGAGATCCGGCCAGATACTTCATCCATCAAGCCGGCCGCGGCGGTCGACCGGGACTGACCGCGGCGGCGCCGAACTACCCGGCCAAGGACAGTCAGTTCGATCGGTCGTCTGCTTCGTCTTCGCCCGCTCGGTCGGTGACCTCCGGCCACAGCTCGCAACCGGAGACTAGGTCTTGCAACGTCACGCTGCCCGTGAGCGACGGCCCTGAAGTCAGGCAGCCGCAGCGCGCTTCGGCGGCGGATCCGCGGGTACAGCAGGGGTCCGGCCGCTTGGCCGGACCCCTGCGTGGAAGGAACAGGATCATGAGCATGTTCGATCCGTGGAACTACCGGAAGGATTCCGGCTACAGCGAGGGCACGGACATCACCGGGTACAAGATCGCCGCGGTCGACGGGGACATCGGCAAGGTGGACGAAGCGACGTACGACGTCGGCGCGGCCTCGCTTGTGGTCGACACCGGCCCGTGGATCCTCGGCCGCAAGGTCCTCCTGCCGGCCGGCGTCGTTCAGCGCGTAGACACCGAGGACGAGAAGGTCTACGTCGACCGCACGAAGGATCAGATCAAGGACTCCCCGGAGTACGACCCCAGTACTGGCGACTATGACGACCGCGAGTACCGCGAGCGCTTGGGCAGCTACTACGGCGAGTACTACGACCGCGGTCTGTAGCCACCGTCTCTCGGACGCGCCTGGCGCCACGCGGACTGCCGGCTGGCGGTTGGAGCGGGCGACTAGCTCTCGGCGGCATTGGTGTTTCTCGCGGGCGTGGGTGGGCACCGGCTGACCGTGTCGGCGAACTCCCGAGGAGGGTGATGACGTGAAGACCGCACGAGACCTCATGACGCCGGGTGCCGAGTGTGTGGGCGAGGCGGAGAGCCTGGTCGAAGCTGCGCGGAAGATGCGGGAGCTGAACGTCGGTGCGCTCCCGGTCTGCGGCGAGAACAACCGGTTGAAAGGCATGCTGACCGATCGGGACATCGTCGTGAAGTGCATCGCTGACGGCGGTGACCCGTCGAAGACCACGGCTGGCGCATTCGGCCAGGGAAAGCCGGTGACGATCGGCGCGGACGACTCCATCGAGGAGGCGCTGCGGACGATGGAGTCTCATCAGGTACGTCGGCTTCCGGTCATCGACGGTCACGAACTGGTCGGGATGCTCGCGCAGGCGGACGTGGTCCGAGCGACACCGGGCCGGGCCGGCCGTACGGTGAGCGAAATCTCCGAACCACGCTGACCGCAGCAGATATCGAACGCGGTGATCTGGACTCGCTGGCCCTGTACACCAGGATGCAGTCATGACGATCTACGTCACCGCGCCGAACGATTCAGCCGCATGCCAAGGCCATCGGGGCTTCGGTGTACGCGCTCGAGACGTTCTGATCTGGTGCGGGAAGAGTACGTTCACGCGAGCCGGAGAACGTCAGAGGCGGGCCCCCGCTTGATCCCGCCCCTGACGAGCTTCCCCGTCGCTGTTCAAAACGACTTCCAGCAGCGGGCGTTACGAGTACGTGGCCGTTCAGACGATGACTGTTCGGACGAACAGACCGCGTTGTTCGGGGGCACAATCGGATCGATCGGAAACTTGCTGTGCGCAACGTTGTCCTCGGTTAGCCTGAGAACATGACCAGGGATCCGAGCAACGAGGTCAAGGCCGTCACCACCGACCCGAGTGTCGTGGCCGACGACGCGAACTACGAACTCGGTGTCGCGATGGCCAGCGAGCCTGACGACGCGCTCGATGTCGAGTCCGAAGAGCAGTCGTTCGATCCGACCGCGACGACAGCACTCGAGTCGGATCTGCAGAACCTGAAGAGTGCCGCAGAGGTGTTGGAAGGCGACTGATCCAAAGGCGGTTTCGCCGTGCTCACTGATGCGACGGGGTGACGCGGACCTTGATGTTCTTCATCAAGGGCTGGTCGCTCTGCTGGCTGTAGTCGTTGTGTGCGACCAGCACGTTCATCTCGGGCATGTAGCCGGCGGCGCTGCCGCGAGGTACGTCGTACGTCAGTGCTCGGTATTCGCGCAGCGAGCGCGTTGTTCCGTCCCGTGCGGTCGCGGTGATGTCGACCAGATCGCCTTCGCTGATGCCGCGGGCGCGCATGTCGTCGGCGTTCATGAAGATCAGGGTGCGGAGGTTCTTCACGCCGCGGTAGCGGTCGTTGTCGGAGTAGATCGTGGTGTTCCACTGGTCGTGCGAGCGCATCGTCTGCAGCACCAGTACCTCGTCCGCCTCGGGGATCACGTCGGGCAGGTCGGCGGTGGAGAATTCGGCTCGTCCTGACGGGGTGTGGAAGACGAGTTCCCGTGCGGGTTGGCGGAGTCGGAAACCGAGCGCCCGGCGGACTCTGCGGTTGAAGTCCTCGAATCCGTCGAGTGCCTTGGCCATCACGTCGCGGATCCGGTCGTAGTCGTCGACGTACCACGCCCAGGGCGTCGAGCTCTCCGGCAATGTCGCGTGCGCCACCCCGGCGATGATCGCGGGTTCGGACAGCAGGTACGGCGAGGCGGGTCGCTTCTTGCCCGTCGAGAGATGCACCATGCTCATCGAGTCCTCGACCGAGGTGGATTGCGGTCCGCCGCGCTGGAGGTCGAGTTCGGTTCGCCCGAGGCACGGGAGGATGAGCGCCTGCCGCCCGTGGGTCAGGTGGCTGCGGTTGAGCTTGGTGCTGACGTGGACCGTCAGGTCGCACTGACGTAAGCCCTGGGCGGTGAAGGCCGTGTCCGGTGCGGCGAGGGCGAAGTTTCCGCCCATGCCGACGAAGACCTTGACCGTTCCGGTGTTCATGGCCGCGACCACGTCGACTGTGTCGAGTCCGTGTGCGCGGGATGGTTCGATCTGGCAGGCCTCGGCGAGCCGGTCGAGGAACTCCGGCGTGGGGCGATGGTCGATCCCGCAGGTCCGGTTGCCCTGGACGTTGCTGTGCCCTCGGACCGGCGACGGTCCGGCGCCTTCTCGACCGAGGTTTCCGCGCAGCAGCAGGAGGTTGAGGATTTCGCGGACGGTGTTGACGCCGTGCTCGTGCTGGGTGATGCCGAGGCACCAGCTGATCAGAGTGCGTTTCGATCGGGAGTAGATCTCGGCCGCGCGCCGGATGTCGGTCTCGGACAGGCCGGACTGGCGCTCGAGGTCGCTCCATTCCGTTGCCTCGCACAGCTCGCGGTACTTTTCGAAGCCGTGCGTGTAGCGCTCGAGAAAGACCTCGTCGAGCGCCTTCGGATCGGTTCGGTGCTCCTCCAGCACGGCCTTCGCCATTCCGCGGAGCAGGGCGAGGTCGCCGCCGGGTCGCACCTGGAGATTGAGCGTGCTCGTCGGGGTGGACTTGAACAGGGCCATGTCGACGATCTCGTGCGGAACGATGGTCCTCGCTGGTCAGGTCGACCCGATGTAGGAGTTCTCCGTTCTGTGCTGCCGACCGTCAACTCCTACAAGCGACTGGTGACTGGCTCGTGGTCCCCGGTCTCGGCCGCGTGGGGCGGCGACAACCGGACCGCCGCGTTGCGGATCATCGCCGGCGAAGAGTCCGCCTGCCGCATGGAGAATCGTCTTCCTGGTGCGGATGCCAATCCCTACCTCGCGCTGGCAGCATGCGTGGCCGACGCCGTCCATGGCCTTGAGGCCGAGCTGGAACTTCCTGCCGCGGTCGTTGGGAACGCCTATGAGAACACCGACTCGTTGCTCCGCAGTTCGCTTGCGGAGGCCATCGTGGCTTTTGCTGAGAGCAAGCTCGCACGCAAGGTCGTTCAGGGATCGGACCGGGCGGGCTCCCGCCTGCTGCCCGGTATGCCGGAGCCTGCGCAGCTCACGTGTCGGTACCGTGTCCTCGCCGATGTCCTCGTCGGTGCGGGTGCGCATCGGCGGATTGACGGTGAAAGGTGCGACGGCGGCGGAGCACGATCAAGATGATGGCGAGGAGTGCGACGGCTGCGGCTGCGAAGGCGGCCGGGAGGGAGGAGTCGTTGGCCGCAGGGGTGGTGGTTGCTGGGGGCGTGTTGTGCGTGGTGGGCTGATCGAGGGCTGCTTTCGCCTTGAGCGGTTTCAGTATGACGTCGTTGCCGTCGCCGCCCTTGTAGGTGAGTTGGTAGCCCGCGACCCGGGTGCCTTCGGGGAGGTTGGTGAAGGCGCCGGTGATCGGGTCGGTGCCGTCGTTGGCGATCAGCACGGTTTCGTTGGTGAGCGTGGTTCGCGGGGTGACGTCGAGCTTTCCGGCCAGCGATACCCGGCCGAACACGCGGACCGGCGTACCATCCGCTCGGGTGGACAGTCGACCGTCGGGAGTCTGCTCGAAATCGCCCTTGACAGTGAACGCCCCGCCGGCGGTGCCGGCATTGACCAGTCGGCCGCCGTGGAAGGTGCCGAAGAGCTTCGACCGGCGGTTCAGCGTGAGTACCGCGCGATCGCCGTACAGGACGGTGGAACCGGAGGCCTGGCTGAGGTTTCGGAGGGTCTGGTTGCCCGCCTTGGTCAGATCCAGCATGGCGCCGGACTTGGTGAGCGTAACGGCGCTGCTGGCTGTCAGGCTGCCGCCGGTGAGCGCCAGAGCTCCGCGCGAGATCGTGGTGGTGCCGGTGTAGGTCAGTGTCCCGGCGAGGCGAGTCGTCGCCGCGCCGGCCTGGGTCAGCGAACCGGTCCCGCTGATCTTCGACAGCGTGATCGCCTTGCCGGCGTTGCGAACCACCAGCGAACCCTCGTTGACGATCCGGAACAACGCGGCCTTCGTCAACAGGCTGCCGTCACCTCCTGGCCGTCCACTTCCGAGGCGAAGCGTCGCACCCTTCTCGATCGTCGTCGAGCCGTCGTAGTACTGGTCGGCGGCGAACGTCACATCGTTGCCACGGACCCCTTTGATCACGACGTCACCGGCGCCGGGCGACTTCAGCGTGTCGTGGAACACGCCGCCTCCGATCGGGGCGCCGAGCGTGACCGGGCCGTTGTAGGCGAAGGTGAGTTTGGAGCGGGATCGTGCGGCCAGCAGGTTGATGTAGACGGTGTCCGCGGTGCCGGGCATGAAGATCTTGTTCGTGCTGCCGTCACCCCACTGCACGTTGGCGCCCTTGATGTTGGTGCCGCGCTTGTTCAGGTTGTGCGGGATCTTCCGCCAGTTGATCGCGGGGTCGCTCAGTGACGGATCGGTGTCGCCACCACGGTTCGAGTAGCTGTACTGGCCGGTCAGGATCACTGTGCTGCCGGGGCGGGACTGGACGTTGATGTCGCTGCCGTACTCGCGTTGGTAGAAGTTCTGCCGGATGGTGACGGTCTGGTCCAGCGGGGTGTCGATCGTCCAGGTGCCTTGGTTGAGGATGGCCCGGGCGTTCGGCAGCGCGACCGTGGTCTCCGGTTTGCCGGCGGACGCCTGGGTACCGTTGTCGATCACGCCCGAGAACGGATTGGTACCGGCCAGATCAAGGGCGCCCCAGAGGAACCGTGGCTGGCTGATCAGCCCGGATCCGCTGATCGTGCCGAGGTTGACGGACCGGACGAGCGACAACCGCAGGGTGCCGTTCACCTCGATGTTGTCCTGGTTGAGCTGGTAGCCGGGCGTGCCGTACGGGAATCTTCCGATCAGTCCGGTGCCGCCGCCGTTGCCGTACTGCAGAGTCGCGCCCTTGTCGACGACGATCGCCGGCGGGTCGGGGTGCGTGACCACGACGTACGGATGGTTGCCGCCGAGGATCCGGACCGCCTGCCGTTGCCTTGCCTTGGGCAACGAGAAGTCGCTGTCCTTGGTGAGGATCAAGGTGCCGCTGCCCGCGATCCGCAGCGTTCCTTCGCCGCGGATCACCCCGTCGTACGTCGTGGTGCCGGCGGGCAGGTTCACCACCGCGTCACCTGTCAGGGTGACGTTTCGGTTCGCCAGGATGTCGGGCGTGATGTCGCCGTTCCCCGCGGCGGCCGCCGGCACGGGGCGCAGCCCCACAACGGCGAGTAAGACCAAAGCCCCGATCAGGCGTCCCACATCGTCCTCCTCGAATCCGGCGATCACTTTAGTGAGCTCCGGGTCAGCCTGCTCGCCGACCCGGAGCTCAGGGGGAGGGGGTCAGGACGGATCGCCGTACAGCAGACCGCGTCCGTTGGTGCCGATGTAGACGCGGCCGTAGGTGTCGGGGTCGCCGGTGATGACGCCAGGTCCGCTGATGCTGCCCCACTGGTGAGCGTCGTCGTTGATGCGGACCCAGGTGGTGCCCTGGTCGGTGGAGCGGAAGACACCGGTGACGTTCTGGACAGTGCCGATCAGGTAAAGGGCCTGGTACGTCGTGCCTGGCGCGGCTTTGCCGAAGCCGAGGGCGGAGGCGGACTGCACCGAGGCGAGTGCGGTGAAGTTGCGGCCCCCGTCAGTGGAGTGCAGCAGGCCCCTGCCGCCGCCGGCGATCCACAGGTCTCCTGCGATGCCGGGGACGGCCGTGAGCCGGCCGGCGGGCAGGTTGCTTGCGCGGGCGGTGAAGGTCGCGCCGCGGTCGGTGCTGGCGTAGAGCGTGCCGCCCGTGAGTGAGTAGAACGTGCCGGCCGAGGAGCGGTCGGCGACAACCACGGCGTCGGTGCCCAGGCCGCTGACCTTCGACCAGCTCGCT
Source organism: Kribbella speibonae (assembly GCF_004331375.1). NCBI lineage: Bacteria > Bacillati > Actinomycetota > Actinomycetes > Propionibacteriales > Kribbellaceae > Kribbella > Kribbella speibonae. Next base: position 1,146,955 of record NZ_SJKC01000003.1, read on the forward strand.
CCCTTGTCGGTCGAGCGGTACGGCGCTTGGCCGGCCTCGGTCCATACGATGGTGGAGCCGTCCGCGAGTGCGACATGGCCGCTGTTCGCGCTGCCCACCGGCTCTGCCGTGAAGCCGTTCCAGTTGCTGCCGCCGTCGGTGGAGTAGGCGCCGTCCTGCGCGCCGCCGGTGCCGACGCGGACCATCATCGCGGGGGCCGACTGGGCGAAATCGATGTCGGTGCTGCTGCTCATCAGCGGGTTCTTCAGCCGTCCGGCGGGAACCTCGGTCAGTGAGTCGTGGCGGAAGCCGCCTTGGTCGCCCATCGAGGTGATGACGGTGGCACCGCCGGGAGGGGCGATCGCGTCCGCCAGCGAGGTCTCTTCCAGCCCCCGGGCGCCGGCGGTCCAGTGGCTGGTCGCGCCGCTGTCGGAGGCGTTCGCGTCCTTGCTGCGCCAGATACCGTTGCCGGTGCCGTACAGCACGTGCCCGGAGTCGAAAGGATCGATGGCCAGCGCGGTCATCCAGTGCCCGGTGCTGGTGCCGACGTACGGAGCGCCGGAGGCATCGCGCTGCGACTTGTCCGCCAGCGCCTTCCAGGTCGTGCCGCCGTCAGTGGTCCGGTACACCTCGTCCTCGGGCCACCACCGGTCGAGGGTGGTGACCATCACCGTGGACGGCTTCTGCGCGTCGACGGACAGACCGGAGAACCCGTAACTGCCCTGCGACGGGGAGATGTTCTTCCACACCCCGCCCGACGGGGTGTACTTCCACACCGAGCCCGTCGTCGCGTCCATGGGGCCGATGCTGTTGCTGTACGTCAGGTACAGCGAACCGTCACCGGAGACCACACCGTGCTGCGGCATCTCGCCGGTGGGCCGCCCGGAGACCGCCTGCCAGCTGTTGCCGCCGTCGGTAGAGCGGTACAGAGAGGTGGACTTGTCGTTGACCCCGACGTAGACCGTCTTGCTGCCGGACGGGCCGTACGTCACGAAGGAGATGCCCGCGCTGGTGCTCGCCCCGTCCTTGACGGGGAACGAGGAGACCTGACTCCAGGTCACGCCGTAGTCGGTGCTGCGTCACAGGCCGTTCTTGCGGGTGCCCAGGAGCAGGGTGCCGTGGTTCGCGGGGTCGATCACGAGCCGTTCGCCCGCGCCGCGGCCGGGCTCGTTGGAGCCCAGTTTGAAGGGCAGATCGGTGCGTTGGAACGTTCGGCCCCGGTCGGTGGAGCGCAAGAGCGCGCCGTTGCCGGCCCAGTCGTTGGTGTAGGTCCCTGCCGCGAGGTAGAGCCGGGCGGGATCGACGGGGTCGGTGGCCACCGCATCGATGCCCAGCAGGTTCCAGTCCTTCTCGCCGGCCCAGTCGGTCAGCGGGATCCACTGCTCGGCCGCGGTGTCCCAGCGGTAGGCGCCGCCCATGTCGGTACGCGCGTACAGCAGGCCCTTCTCGCGCGGGTTGAACACCAGACCGGTGACGTATCCGCCGCCCACGACCTGGGCGTTCTTCCAGGCGTACGGGCCGGACCCGGGCGTCTCGGGCTGGTCCGACTTCACCAGCTTCCATTGCTGGTTGGCGCCGCCTGTAGCCGGAAACTGGATGATTGCCGCGCCCTGGGCGGTGGAGTTTGCGTTGACGTCCAGGAGTTGGCTGCTCTTGCGGTTGGCGAAGGTGACGGCGTCGGAACTGCTCACCTCGTTGATCTTCCACTCCTGGGAGGTGGACGAGCTGTCGGTCTGCTGCTCGGTGGCCGCGGCGTTGGCGGTCGAACCGCCCGCTATGCCAAGCACTTTGCCGCTGTTGCGGTTCACCAGTTCGTAGTAGCCGTCGCCGGTGGCCCTCAGCTTCCACTGCTGGTTGACGGTGTGCTGGTCGGTCCACTGCTGGATACGGGCGCCGTCGGCGGTGGAGAAGCCGTTGACGTCGAGCACCTTGGCACTGCGAACGGAAACCAGCTGATAGTAGGCGTTGGCGTCGATCGTCGCGGCCTGCGAGTCCTGCTGCGCGAACAGGAGGCACGGTACGGCGATGGCGGGCACGCCGACCAGCAGACCGGCAGCGGTCCAGCGGCCGCGGTAACGCCCGCGGCGCGTGGGGTTGTCCATGGGGGGTGTACTCCTTGCGTGTCATTCACCGGAGGAAGGCGGGTCCAGGCAACGGGGTGGCCTGGACCCGCGCCCCCTAGTGGTCACAGACACGGCAAAGGTTGCCGCGGGCCGGGATCTTTTCGCGCCCGTCCTCACCGGGTCGGGGCGAACCCTCCCCAGACCGCGGCGGAACGGCCTGAGCTCTCGGCGTGGACGTGGTAGCTGTCTTGCTTGACCTTGCGGACGCCGGTGGCGTGGTTGTACTGGCCGGCGAATACGTGCTGTGCGGCCGGCACAGTGCGGCCCGGCTTGAGGACCCAGCGGTAGAGCAGCGCACCGTCGGACTCCTGAACGGTGACGGTGAAGTCGTCGCTCGGCAGGGTCTGCCAGTTACCGGTGCTCCGTACGTCGCCGGTCTGGGCGATGCGCAGTTCGACGGTGAGTGAGGTGAGCGGCTCGGTGGTCTTGAGGGTCAGGTTGCTCTGGGCCCAATAGATCGTGCTGTGCACGTCCAGCGACCCTTCGGACCACAACGGCCCGTCCTTGATCCGGCTGTCGGCCGGCGGAGTCGGTCGCGTGCTGTGCGAGGTGGTGGTCGGGGCCGGACCGGTAGTGGTGGTGCGGGTTGATGGCGTCGGAGCGGACGTGACAGTCCGGGACGGGACTGTCGGGGACGGGACTGTGTGTTTGGGCGCGGTGGCCGGCGGCGTCGGAGCTCCGCCCATGGCGGCGACAGCGGCGGCGAGACCACCGGTCGCAAGGATGGCGGCGGCGATGACAGCGACGACTGCCGCCCGGGGCCATGACCTCGCGACCGAAGGTGTGCGGTGCCGCAGGCTGGGGTCGGCCACGCCGCGCTCCACGCGCGCCAGAATCCTTGCGCGGTTGGGCTCGTGAGCCTCGGCGGCCTCTTGCAGCTGTCGTTTGATCTCCTCGTTCACCGGTTCCTCCTTCCTGCCGCTAGTTCGCCGACCGCTTCCGCGCCGAGTAACGATTCCAGCTCCGCCATCCCCTTCGAGGTCTGGCTTTTCACCGTACCGACCGAGATACCCAGGGCTGCGGCGGTGTCCTTCTCCGACAGATCGAAGGCGTGCCGCAGGACCACGCACGCCCGCTTACGGAACGGCAGCCGGGTGAGCGCGGCCCGGACATCGAGTACTGCCGCAACGTCCGGCCCGTTCACCACCTCCGTACTGCGGGACCAGAACAGTGCTACTCGCCGTCGCTCGCGGACCCTGCTCCGGATCCATTCCCGCGCCAGATTGGCCACGACACCGCGGGCGTAAGCGACCGGGTGTTGCGCTGCCCGCAGCCTGTCCCAGCGGTGCCACAGAGCGACCAGCGCATCGGCGGCGAGGTCGTCGGCCACGTCCTTCTCACCGGTCAGGAGGTGGGCGAGACGCGCCAGTTCGGCGTAGTGGCGTTCGAAGAAGTCGTGGAACTCCGCGGACGCGTCGTCGACCAGCATCTCCCGCGGTTGACCTCTCCTTGCGACGTGCGTGTTGACGATCGGGCCGAGCGTAACGGTCAATGTCGGGCGAACTGGACTCGGGCCGGCTGCGCGACATCCGGTTTCAGGACGATCCCGTCGATCGTCAGCCGCTCACCGTAAATGTCCGTGACCCTGATCGCTCTGCCGCATCCGTTGCCATCGGGGGCGAGGAAGTAGTTGTAACCGGTGCGCTGCAGCTTCCGCCAGCCGTTGGCCGTCCGGACCTCGAGCGTCGCCACTGGGTTACGGTGCCCGATCACCTGGATGCCGCACCACCACTGACTGGACCCGGTCTTGTACCGGATCGAGAGCGTGCCAGGGGCGGCGGGGCTCAGCAGCGTCCAGGTGATCGAGAGTCGGCCGACGGCGAGGTTGGCGAGTCTGGAGAACGCCTGCTGGCTGAGGTCGAGTTGCCCGGGGGCGCAGGGCAGCGGGCACTCGTTGACAATCCGCACCGTGATGGAGGCCCCATTGGCGGCGCGGACCCGCACGTACGCTCCGCATGCCTTGGCTGACTCGTAGTCGGTATGGTTCATCGCCGCGATCATGAGGTCGCCAGCAGGTCCGTAGAGGCAGGCACCGTTCCCGTCGCCCGCCTCATAGGCGGTCGCGACGCCCCGGTAACGAATGCCGGGCTTGATCCGCCCGGCCAGAGGCGCTGTCGACGCCGCGGATTCGGGGTGCGGGGTGCTGGAAGGCGAGCGCGGGCTGTTGGCAGGCGTGCGCGGCCTGCCGGCGGCCGACGGCGTTGGGGCACGGCGGGGCGATGGCGGCCGGCTCGTGACCGGCGTGCGCGTCGGTGCCATCGTGGCGAGGGCCGGTGCGGTCGGTGAGCCGGAATCGGCCGGGACGCTCGCCGGTGCATCCGCAACGGACTCTGTTGCCGTACGCCGGGTATCAGCGTCGCCACCGATGAGGAGCGCTGCGGCCAAGCAGACCACAACGCCGACGGACAGCAGCGCCACTGGAATGCCGATAACCCGCCAGCGCTGGCGCAACGGCTCCGCCGCGCCATGCCTCGTTGTCCTCATGTCCATCCGTTCGGTAGATCCAGACCGCGTTCCACACCCCAGTTGCCGCCGAACCCAAAAAGGTTGCCAGCCGTATGACCAGGGGCGCAGGTGCTACCGGTCAGCTGGCAGCGGTCCTCGGAACCAGACGTACCCGGTGTGCGTCTTACGCGCGATCAGCCCTACCGACCCGAAAGGCTCATCGCGTGAGCGAGCACGACCGGCAACCGCAGCCTGGCCAGGTCCCAGTACTCGACACCAAGGTCGGCTGGAGTTCGCTCCACGCCGACGGGCAGCAGATCAGTTACGGCCGACGGTCGATGCCGCTCGACGAGATCGAGTGGGTCGGCTACTGGGTCGAGCAGGTCACCGAGAAACGCTTCATGTTCCCGACCACGTACACGACGTACTGGCACTTCGAGGCCGGCAAGTACCCGCACAAGGCGGCGCCGGCGGTCACGGTGACCGACTCGCGGATGGGCCGCCGGGACGAGCTGCCTGACTGGTGGACGTTCCTGGTGAACCTGTCAACGCAGGTCGTCGAACCACGCCTGCTCACCGACCTGGTCAACCGAGTCCGCCATGGCGAGACCGTGACGATCGGCGGCAGCATCAAGGTGAACCAGGACGGCATCAGCTGTCAGCGTCCCAAGCTGTCCCTGGACTGGAACTCGATCCACCCAACCGAGTCAGAGGCCGGCTTCATCTACATCTACGCGACCGACTCCGACCAGCCCGTCCTCGCCGTACCCCTGGGCCACCCGAACGCAGTCCTGATCCAGCCCCTCTTCGCAGCACTCAGCTGATGGTGAGAACCAGGACGCCGGCCTGATCATGCTGGAGGGCGGCGAAGCCTGCACCAGCCGAAGGCGAACCTGCGAATCATGCTGAAGACCCAGCCGCAGTCCTGACCAACCAGGTCCCACACAGCGAGGGGACTAGCCATCAATCTGTTCGGCGCGGCCGTATGAGCAGACGTCGACGAGGAGCATGCCTGGTCCCTTGAAGACGGCTGATCGCATCCCGTAGTCGGTATCGACCGGCCCGAAGACGAGTTCGGCGCCCTTGGATCTGGCGAGCAATGTCACCCTCGACGGGGTCTTGCAGGACCCGACCCGGCGAGGAGGGCTCGAGCCTCGGCGGCTGGTTCCGCATGATCAGCGAGACCGGCCATCGCCGCCTCGAGGCTCGCCCGGACGACCGTCAGTTCGTCGAGTACGCCGAGACTCTCGTCGTTGTCGATCAGCGCCGACAGCACCACCGGATCCAGCATGTCCGGCCGCCACAGCGCTTCGGCGTCCGCAGGAGCTTGTTTCACGGCTGTCGCCAAGAGGATGTCGCCGTGGGCTCCGAGGAGTTGGATCTGCGTGGCGTCGGCGGTTCGTGCGGCCGTCGAGGATGAGCTGCGGGAAGGAACTGTTCGAGCCGTCGCCGTGGACACGTGCAAGCTGGTGATGATCATGTGGGCAGGCCCGACGGACTCGCGCCGCTACGGGACCGGGGGCGCATTGCGGTACCGCCGCGGCCAGGTGAGGTCAGCGCATCGACGGTGAAAAGCGGCATCGGGGATGCCGCGCCACGGTACTGAATCCGAGACGACGAGCGTCTTGAGGAGGTCCTCGACCTCGGCGAGCCACGGTTCCTTGCCCGTGGGCGGCGCGGGCCACGCCGCGCATTCGCTGTGGTAGTCAGCTGCCGTGAAGACGTCGAGGTCGAACATCGGCGCTACTTCCCGACCTTGCGGGCGAGCGCGGTGTTTTCTTCGGGCGTCTGGCGGCGCCAGTCCATGCAGCGCATGGCGAAGTTCGTGTCAGGGTCGAGTGCGTAGGCGCCGTCCGCGGTGCGGCCGTGGAACGTGTCCCGCAGGCGTGCATCTCAGTGGTGCGACCGATCAGCCCGCTGCCGTATCAGCGTCCATGTCGACCGAGCGGAACAGCTCGGCACACTCGTCCATCTGTTGTCCGACGAGGCTGAGCCTTGGCTGCGTCGGCTCGTTGCCGATGCCTTTCATGGGTCCGGCAGGGCTCTGCGGCGTCTGCACGAACACGACGTAGCTCTCTGCGTCCTGGCGGTCCTGCGCTCTGGATGACGCGGGGTTACCCGGATAAGCGGCAATTGTGTGGACAGTTTCTACGTTGAAACCGTCGGACGGGTCGTCCCAGTCGCGGTTGGTACTGCGCTGCCTGCGACTTGTGCTGATCGGCTTGCCCTTGGCGTCTGTCTGCACGACCCAGGTCGAGATCGCGCCCCAGGTTCCGATGGGCAGTGGTGCTCTCGCCATGTCAGTCCTCCAACCGGTACGACGGCTGGATGCTCAACGTTTGTCGGCACCGAGAATCAGAGAAGTCGGCGACGATGCGAACCGATGTGATGTGACGCACAGTCACGATCACATGGAGGCCGCGCGGGCTGGCTCGACCCTCGGAGGGAGGCGAAGTGGTGAGCGCCGGCTGATCAGCTCGGTGCGGCGATCCGGGAAAGTGGTGCGTAAGTGGTGCGCGGCAGGCATGAAGAAACCCAGGGCACCTTGGTGACCTGGGCTTTTGTGCGCCGCCAGGGACTCGAACCCCGAACCCGCTGAATTCCAGCTGAGGCTGCTCACGGTTTGTCGATGGTGCGCGAAAGCCCTTACTGGTAAGGGACTCGCGGGTGGTTGCGTTCGCATCGGTTCTCATCGCTGACCATCCTCTCGCGCTGATTGAGGTGCGTAAAGAGGTGCGTAGGAGCCGTCCGCGGGAGCACGAAGTCGGCTTCTGACCGGACTGCGAATCGCACATCACCGCGCGCCCTAGAAGCGCAGGGGTCGCGCCCGAGTGGGGCTGGGTCAATGGATCAAATTGACGGGAGGTCGAGTGCCGGGAGATGCCATCCCGCAGCTCAACGCTGGCGTTGATGGGCATGGCGGTCTTGCGTCCTGGCAGGATGGTCGCGTGAGTCTTCGTGACGATCGCAATGGCGGCGGCAGCCTGGATCTGCGCCGTGAGTTGTCCGAGTTGCGGGCCGAGCGGGATCGGCTGCGGGCCGAGAATGCGCGCCTGTCCCGTCTGCTGGAGCTGCGGGGCGAGGACACCACGCCTGCGGCTGAGCAGCTCGCGGCGCCCGTGGGTCCTGGCGGGCTGGTGTCGATGGCGGGCTCGACGCCGCAGCAGAAGCTCGCTCTCTACCTGGACCTGTTTCGTGCCAGGACCGATACCTACGCCAGGCGCTGGGAGGACCCGCGGACGGGCAAGAAGGGGTGGATGCCCGCGGCGGCGGGTGGGTGGCGCAAGGGCATGACCCGCGCGACCGCCCGCCTGCTCCCGCTGACGCCGGATGTCGTCGCCGAGCACCTGGGCGCGAGGTCGCGGCAGGACCTGTTCATCGGCCTGTACCCGATGCTCCCGGACAACACGTGCTGGTGGCTGGCTGCCGACTTCGACGGCAAGACCGCGATGCTCGACGCCCTGGCGTACGTCAAGGCGGCCCGAACTGCCGGCGTCCCTGCTGCGCTGGAGATCTCACAGTCCGGCGCCGGGGCGCATGCGTGGATCTTCTTCACCGAGGCGATCCCTGCGCAGACGGCACGCGCGGTGGGGACCGCGCTGATTCACGAGGCCATCCTGCAGCGTGGTGCCATGAACCTGGGTTCCTACGACCGTCTGTTCCCAAGCCAGGACGTATTGCCCGGCTCTGGCCCGGGCAACCAGATCGCTGCACCGCTCCACGGCAACCGCCGTAAGGACGGGCTCACGCTGTTCCTCGACCCGGCCACGCTGGAGCCCCACGACGACCAGTGGGTCTTCCTCTCGACGCTGGACCGGCTAACGCCCGGTGACGCCGCCCGGCTCGCCCGTAAGTCGTCGCGCGCCGCCGTCGGCAACGACGTGACGGCCCTGGCGCGCGCCGAGTCCACCAAGGTGCACCCGCCCATGCCACCGGTCGTGCGTGCCGAACTCGCTGCCGGCCTGGTCCTGGACGCGACCGCCCTCCCGCCTGCTGCTCTGGCGACCTTCAAGCACGCCGCCTCGATGGCGAACCCGAAGTTCTACGAGCTGCAGCGGTTGCGTAAGTCCACCTGGGACACCCCACGGTTCGTCACTGGCTACGACCTGGCTCTGGACGAGAAGCTCGTCCTGCCTCGCGGACTGCGGCACTTGGTGACAGGCATCATGGAGCGCAGCGGTGCCCGCCTCGACGTGACCGACAACCGGACCGCCGGCACGGAGATCGACGTCGCGCTTATCGGCGAGCTGACCGACCGGCAGACCGCGGCAGTCGGTGAGCTGCTCGCGCACGATGACGGCGTCCTGGTCGCCCCGCCAGGATCGGGCAAGACCGTCATGGCGTGCGCAATCATCGCCGAACGGGCGGTGTCCACACTGATCCTGGTCGACCGCAAGGCCCTCGCCGACCAGTGGCGCACCCGACTGACCGAGTTCCTCGGCGTCAAACCGGGACAGGTCGGCGGCGGGCGGAGCAAACTGACCGGGATCGTCGACGTCGCCATGCTGCCCACCCTTGCCAGACACGACGACGTCGCGAACCTGACCGCCGGATACGGGCAGGTCATCGTCGATGAGGCACACCACATCGCCGCAGCCGCGTACGACCACTCGGTCAAGAAGATCGCCGCCCGGTACTGGCTCGGCCTCACCGCCACCCCCGAGCGCCGCGACGGCCTTGGCGAGCTCCTGCGCTGGCAGCTCGGACCGGTCCGGCACACGATGACCGACGCGATACCCGGGACGCTGGCCGAAGCAGCCGACACCAGCGCAGGACCGGCACGATTGCTGCACCTGCATGAGACCACGTTCACCGCGGCAGACATCGATCAGGACGCCCCGTCACCGATCGCCGAGGCACACCGGGCGCTCACCGCCGACAAAGACCGTAATGAGCAGATCCTCGACGATGTCCACGCCGCTCTCAGCCAAGGGCGCAACTGCCTGGTCCTGACCCGCCGGGTCGCCCACCTCGAAACGATCACCTCGCTCCTGGCCGGTCGTGGCCATGAACCGCTTGTGCTCCAAGGGGGTATGCCTGCCAAGGACCGACGTGCCGTCGTCGAACGACTCACCGACGCCAAGGCTGGCGACGGCGTCCTGGTCTTGGGCACCACACCGTTCGTCGGCGAAGGGTTCGACGCACCGGCCCTGGACACCCTGTTCCTCGCGGCGCCGATCTCCTTCGACGGACTCCTGGTCCAGTGCGCCGGACGAGTCGTCCGCCCCGCACCAGGCAAGAGCATCGCCGAGGTGCACGACTACCACGACCCGCTCGTCCCGCTGCTGGCAGCCTCGCTCCGGCGCCGCATGCCCGGGTACAAGCGGCTGCAATTCGACCGGGCCTGATGAGGCCTTTCGGCACAGGGTGCCAGTCGTCATGCGCAAGACCATCACATCAGCGCTGGCCGATGTGCCAGGCCCTCCGTGCCGCTCATGAAACCGCTGCCGACGTGGATCGACGACCGTTCCCGCGAACAGTTGCTCGGCGGGCTCGGTCGAGAAATAGCTGATCACGTTCCTGGTGCCGAGATCGCGCTCGACCACCGGCGGGTTGACCAAACGTCTCGGATTCGCCGACAACCCGGGAGATCCCGAACCAGCCCGCAGAGCTTCCGAGACCGCGTGCTGCACATCCCCGTCATGATCACCACCACAGGCAGCCGTGTCCGGATCCAGGCGACAGCACCTGAACGACAGTCTCTGCTCGCCCACAAACCAGAGCGGGACACCAGAAACCCCAAGTAGACAACGCGGTCCCAGGACCAAACCGGGCCTTCTCGTTGACCCCGACACACCTAAACCACCGATCACAAACGCACAGCCACCCATGCCTTGTACCCCACCGCCGGATGAAGGATGGAGGGTAACGTTGGGCCCGTGAGCACGAAGGCTGAGCGTCAGGCTGCGCGTCAGCAGGTCGCCACGTATCACGAGGTTCAACTAGCGGCTCTGGTTCAGCGGGTCGCTGCGGCGATCGATCGGCACCGCGGCGGTGAACTGGACGTCTTCGAAGTCGACGAAGTGATCTTCCAGTATCAGCGTGCCGCGCGGCACCTGTGGACGTTCTGCCAGACCACCGGCAGCCAGGCTGAATTCACCGCTCACATCATCCAGCGCATGGCTGAGGACGGCGAGGCGATCGATTGGTGGGATCGCGGCCAACCGCGCCACCGCAGATGATGTGGAATCCACGGTCAAGACTACGGTCAGAACAGGAATCTCAGCTCAGGAGCAGCGATCCGGAGTGGTGATCAAGCTGCCTTGTGACCAGGTGACACGACGGTCCGATCGGGGGAAATCACTGCCACGTTGCAGGGGCCCGGAGTCGCAGATTCAAATCCCTGCCCCACAACACCTGCCCCGCTCCTGGCAGAGGCGCTCTGACCAGGGAAGCGCTGGTCAGAGCGCCTCTGTTATTCGCGAAACATCAGGGTCACCAGGCGGCTGCTGCTGCCCTAGTCGTCATCCTGGGCCCGGTAGCTGGGCTGCGCGAGCGAGTACTTCGGCGATTTGCTGGTGCGAAATGCGCCGTCATCGCACAAGGTGGCCGTCGGAGTCGCGCTCTTCGTGCTCGCGGGCCTCGGTGGCGTGCCGCTCTGGCTACGCAGCCGACGAGCGGTTGCGCTGCTCGCGCCGATCCCTGCCGGCCAGCTGTCACGGGTCGAGCAGAAAGATTCGCTGGGGTTCGACCTCGTGCGTCATGACGGCGAGGCGACCACACGAGGTCAGCTGGCTCCTTCCTCGTCCGTCTCCGGCCGGGCGGTCTCGCCGACAACGGTGATTCGGTTTGGTAGGAGATATTCCTCGATCTTGCTAGCGAGATGTAGTGGCCAAGGGAGGGCCGTGGTGTCGCGGACGTACGGCGCGGCGTCGCGTAGGTCGTGGGCAAGTGCGGCCCAGTGCTCGGCCTGGTCGCCGTCCTGCAAGCCAGCGACGAACAGTTCGATGAACTGCGGGTTCCACACCTGAGCCTTCGGCCTCGGGGCGGTTCGCTTGTCCTTGTACTCCATCGGGATGAGCTTCGACACTCCCATGAGCGCGCCCGAATGTGTACTGGGCTTGCCGCTGGTGCTGCCAAAGGTTCGCGACCTTAGGAAGCGCCACAGCCCCTTCGGCTGACCGCTGCCGTCTTCGTTGACGCCGTAGCACTCTGGTGTTTCACCGCCGTCCGAGCCGCGGACACGCACATGCCGCAGACCCGGCAACTTGCTGATCGGCATCGCTTCGGCGGCGCCGAACGCGATGGTGTCGAGGCGGATACGGTTGTTGCCGAGTTGGTCCCACACACTCCGGAGGTTCTGCGCATGCGTCAGGAGTAAGGTGTCCGGGTACGCCGCAGTTGCCTCGCCGATGGTCTCCTTGACGAACCGCACCACGTCTTCGGGTCCGCATTGCAGCATCTCGTTGATGTAGCGCTTGCCGATCTCGACGAGCCCTTCGTGCAACGGCTGCCAGCCGATCCCTGGCGCCGTAACCTGGATGTGCTGGCCAGTCGGGTCGACAAGGACTGCCACTGGGACCTGCCGGGCCAAGCCCCAGAGGCGGGTCTTGTTCTTCCTGATCATCCACAAGGCGAGCAGTGCGGGCTGCCGCGCGAGGGTTCCGGATCGCGGAGCCGGCAGTGGGGCCGGCCGGATGCCGAGGTGACGGAACAGTTCGTCGACTGCTGCGGCGAAACGCTCTCGATTCGCGTCCGACGTGGTGCCGTCCGGGCGCATACGGCCAGGCTTCTTGGGCGTTGCTACTGGATTGACGAACTGGCTGAGTCGGCCGGTCCGGACCAACCCGTGCCGGATGGCCCACTTCGGATCGCTGCCACGCTTCGCGTTCTTGTACGCCTCCGCCGGCGCGATCTCGACGAGGGTGACCGTCGGATGCGCGACGTCGCCAAGGGTGCCTGCGATATGGTCGACGCGCTGCTCGATCGCAGACTGCTTGCCTTGGCTCCTGGACCGGTCGAGGTCCGCGACAATCGTTGGCCGGTTCAACTTTCGAAGCCCGACGGTCACCGGTCCGAATGCGATCAGCGTTTCGGTTTCGCCGAGGTCCTTGGCCTCAGGCAGAGCCACCCCGAGTCTGGTCGACAGCCGTTCGAGCGCGTAGCTGGTGGCGTTGTCCAAGTCGGTGAGCAGTTCGATGGTCAGCCGGGGACCGACGACCTTGCCAAGGTACTCCGGCGAGATCGCACCGTCACTGATTCCGCTCAGGCCCTTGTAGACCACGATTTTCTCCCGCGGAAGGGGTGCGACCAACTCCAGGTGTGGCTTCAACTCGGATGCGACCCACTCCACCAGGGGCTCGCGATCCGCGAGGGACAAACCGGGACTGACCCGCTCTGAGCCCAGCATGCCCGTCCGGAACACGAGAGCCGCCGCATCACCGGTGCGCTGAAGATAGTCCAACGGCTTGTCGATCAGCTGCTGTGGATCAGGCAGCCGGTCCAGGCAGCCGAGCTGGCGGAGCACCTCCGCGAGGTTGTCGTCCCACCGCGGTGGGTACGTCATCTCGCCGCCGTCGCCCTTCATCCTGGACGCCCGGATCTTGGCGATTCCGAAGTGCCGCGAGTTCCCGGCATCGCTCAAGTACGGGACTGTGGGGGCGATGTAGACGGAGTGAGCGTTGGACAGGGAGAGCATCGGGCGCACAGGTACCCAACGACGGACGCCGTACGACGTATAGATCAGCACCTCGCCGCTGGTTGGCAGCGTTTGCGCGGTGATTCCGATCATGACGGAGAACGGTGTCTGGTCTTCGATCTGTTCCGGTGGCCACGAGATCAGCTCTGCACCGGTGTCGGTCGGGCAGCGCAGAAAGCGCAGATTGTTGTATTCGCAGTGGGCCTCGGGCCGGGAAAGTGTGGCTGCAATGTCCATCGGTAAGAGCCGCATCGCGCGCCTGATCTGGTCCAGAGCAGCCAGGTTGATTTCCACCGGCACCCAGACGAGGTCGGAAGCGCGGAGTTGGGACAGCGTCTGTGCGATCTGATCCGGAGCCGCCTTCTGCGACCGTACCCACGCGGCGACGATGTTGAAGATGGCCGCAGGATTGACGTCGCGATGGGCGAGCAGCCATTCCTGATCGCCGTCGCCGCGACCGGCGTACTCCAGTGTCACGACGCAGTCCGGAACGAGAGCGGTGATCGCGGCGTTGAGTGACCGGATCGGGATGCTGGCGAAGTCACCGCCACGCCTGGTCGCTGCCAACCGCCGCAGGGGTTCTTTCCACTGTCCAGGGAAGTGCATGAGGTGGTACCCACGCTCGATCGGTGCGTCCGGGTTCAGACGCATCACGGTGACAGCGAGTTCGTCATACTTGGGGGCCATGTCAGCGATCTCCCATGGTGGTCAACGCCTGGTACAGCGGTTCGTAGAGCGCCTGGACGAGGTGTCGGTCGGTGTCGGTGCTGGTGTCGTCGAAGTAGGGGGCGAGAACACCGCGCATACCGTGCAGCAGGCTGGTGCTCGCGTCGTCGAGATCGTCGTTGCGAAGGGCCGTGTTCGGCGCGAAAGCCGCATCGCAGAAGTAGATCCTTGCCGCCTGGCCGCCGCGCAGGAGTCGACCGACGACCTGCCAGATCGTCACGAGCTGGGTCCACGCGACCCGGTCGCGCTCGTCATTGCTCAGCTGGCTGTAGGCGACCAGGGCGTGCAGCAGCCGGCGCCACTGGCGCTGAGCGGCTCGTCGTCGCTGCTGCCCCGCGCGCGACAGACGTTCGTACTCAGGCCATTCGTCATCGACCAGGTGTGGGCGAAGCTGCTCGAGGGCGTACTGGTTGATGCGTTGGGTGACGTATGCGAGGTCTTTGGGGCGCGGATGTGGACGGACGAGGAAGAAGGCCGCGCCGATCGCTGCGACACCATCCGTGTTGAGGATGTTGTGTCCGCGCTCCACCGCCAGAATCGGTGCGATCAGCAACCAGCCGGAGTCTGTGCCGAAGTCGGCGACATCGCCTCGACGGAGAAGGTGACCGTCGTCCCAGCCGGTCTGGAGCTCGTCGTCCGGGATCAGGCAGCGCACCTGGCCTTGCCACGAAGACTTCTGCCGCAGCAGCTCTTCGTAGACGTAGCGTGCCTCGTGATAGCTGCCGACGAGGAGGAGGACCTTACTGCGTCCGTGCGGCAAGCTGTCGCGTTCGCGTTCGAGCCGGTTGGGTCTGCCCGGTCCCGCACCCGGCCTGGTCAAGGCCTTCACCATGTCTCGCAGCGCCGCGGTGCGGCCAGCTCCGTAGCGACCGGAGACCCAGATCGGAGTCGTTCGTTCGCCGGTGTGCTGAATGTCGAGGTCGAAGGTTGTCTTGGAGATCGCGGTGAGCTTGTCGCGTGGTGGGCTGAGGATTGCTCCGACTGGTACGTCGATGTGGTACCTCGGCGACGTACCGGCCCAGCTTGTTCCGGACAGCAACAACACCTGCGGCCCGGGGCCATCGGCGGGAAACAGGTCCGGCAGCCCCGTCAGCAGGGCGCGGCCGACACCGGCGTACCGGAAGAACCGGAACTCGCCGAGCTCTCCGTCACGCGATCTCGTCTCGTCCTCGATGTACTGGAATCCGAGCACGTTGCCCATCGGCGACTCGGGGACGGCAACGGCGAGGTCACTGGGCGGGCGCCGTGCCTCTGTCGGCAGCGCGTCGTACATGTCGAGCTCGCCGGCCACCTGCGGCCAGATCGCGAGCATCAGGTTGAGCCGATCCGCGACGACCGCCACCGCGATCGCGAGCTCGAGTCGCCAGACTGTCCAGTCGAAGGTGGAGGGCGAGATCTTCCGGCCGGCGACCAGTTCCTGGTCGCTCAGATTGGTCAGCCATTGCCGGACTGCCTGCTCCCGGACATCCTCCTCGGTGATCGACAGTGCCGCCTCTGCCAGCTGGGTCAGCCCGCTCGCGACGTCTCCGGACGCGCCGGACGGATTGTCGATGAACAGGTCGAATTGTTCCCGGAGCCGCACGTAGAGCGGGTCGCTGTCCCAGCCCGGTTTGGGTTTGCCCCCGCTGGGCCGACCATACCCGGCCCAGTCCTGGGCGAGGTCGTCGAACAGTCCCCAAGCTGTGAAGTAATCCGGGTCCATCCAGCGCAGGACCGGTTTGCCTGCCCGCCCACGGTCGCGTTGGAGCAACTGATAGATGACGTCGGCCGCCGTGCGGGCATGGCCGAGTGCGAGTGTGAACCGACGGACCTGATGCGAACGGACCTGCGCGCGACCCGATGCCCGCAGCCTTTCGCTGACCCGTTCATTGAGTTCGTCGATCCAGGCATCGTCGCTGGGGCCAAGCAGAACCTGGGCGCCGGCGAACATCTCGTCGAGGTTCGCCTGTACCTGATCCGCTTCGTCGACCAGCACGAGATCACTCCGTCGCCATGCGGCCTCCAGGTACCGCATGGTGTCGTCGGCCAGCGGCCCCGGGACCGGGGTGTGAACGAGGCTCCAAGGCGTCGCGATCCAGACGTTCGCCTCCACGAGTTGTCTGGAGGCCTCGTGCCGTTGGCAGCCGTACCAGAGTGGGCACGTTCGTCGCGGCTTGTCCCGCCAGCCGTCCACCGGAGCCTCGGGATCTGTCTCGATGAGGTGCTGGCACGGGGCTTCCCGGACCGCCAGTGGCTGTGGGCCGCCGCGGACTGCATCCAATGCACAGGCCGTGCTGACCAGATCGAAGCCGAAGGCATCGACCGGAATCAAACGCCCAGATGGCGGCGGCTGCAGCCTGTGCAGGCGCTCGGTGTGGCGTGTCCGGTTCTGTCCCATGACCGGCGCGGCTTTCACCGCGTCGTACCCGGACAGGTGGTGCGCCATCCGCATGGCGGCCGAATTGTCCCCGGCGACAATCGTCACGCGGCGGTCGTGCTGCGCCGCCCAGACAGCCAGAACCATCACCAGCGTGCTTTTGCCAACGCTGACCAGGCCGACGAGATGCAGGATTCGATCGATGCGCAGTACGCCGACGTCGTCGCTGAAGGTGTCGTCGGACATCCGCACCTGCAACGTGACATCGTCCAGGCGCTCGGCCCAATGGCTGTTCGGTCGGCCGGCTCGCCGGTCTTCTTCGTCCATGCCGCTCGCGGTCTCAACTAGATCTTGCCAAGGAACCTCCACGACTTCTCTGCGGCGTACGGACAGGTCGTGGTGTGCCGGGATTGGTGCCTCGGGCAGATCGTCCGGGATGGGGATCCCGATTCCCCGCGCTGTGGAGCTCATCCGATAGTCGCCTGGCTCAGCGAACTTCACTGCGGTCGACTCGAAGGCCAAGGGTTCGGTGAGCAGCCGTTCGTATAATTGCCACCGATCCACAGCTACGCGACATGACCGATCGACTGGTCGACCCTCCTCGTCGAGGGAGTACCCGCGTACTTCCTCCGGCGCCGTGAGGTACGCGCGGAGGGTCGCTTCCCAACCGTACGGTCGCTGGGTCCGCCACAGAATGGCCCTTGCATTTGCCAGCCGTACTTCGGCATCGGCGGGAACGGTGTCCACGGCATCCCAGACGGCTCGGTAACCGTCAAGGAGCGCGGGTACGCCCTCGGCTGCTTGCCCGTTGGCAACCGAGTTCAAGAGGTACAGACACAGCTCGGTATGCATCAGCTCGGTCACCGACGGCTGATCCGGAGTCGGACGATAATGACCTTCGAGCTCACGGTGGAACCAGGTGCGGGCGGCTCGGATATGTCTCATCGCGCTGCCTCCGCACGCCGGCTGACCGCACTGAGGAACTGGTCCTCGGAGACGGCAACGATTCGTTGACCGCGGCCGACGGCCGGGCAGGCCCTCTGCAACCGATCGAGGTATCGGGGATGAGCTCTTACCTGCTCGCGCGCTATCACGATGAACGCCCGATCCGCGTCGTCGGGTATTGCGAAGAGGCCCTGCCGCAGGCGGCGAGCCAGCCGCGTCGGGCTCCGCCAGGCCTTGATGTCGGCGACCCAGGGCTTCTGGTCGAAGGCCGACAGATCATAGGCGTCGAAGTCGGGCCAGAGGCGTGCGCTCACGCCCAGCTCGGACACGGCTTCAGCGATCCGTAGCTCGGCACGGCCAGGGCCGGCGATGAAGGTCCGGAGCTCCCGGCGCAGCCATTGGACGCCGTCGGCAGCACGATGGTTCGGGCCGGCCCTACTCGGATCCGGACACGAGTCGTCCACGCACGCCCAGGTGCGGTCATCGTCGAGTGGCAGGCGAAGTCCGTGGCAGCCCTCGCAGGTACGGACGATGCCGTCGGCGATCGCTTCCGGCGGCGCATCGGCGTATGCCTGCCGTACTTCTTCTGCCAAGAGAGCCAGGTGCGGATCGGCGAGCCTGGCGTCGAGGTCGAACGCCGTGATCGCAGGCCTGCTGATAAGCAGCTTCCGGAAAGCCACATAGGACTCCGGTGCATCGTGTGCTTGCGACTTGTCCAGCACCCCGTGCATCAGCGCGTTCTCACGGAGCTCGGCCTCGACGTCGCCGCGCAGCTTCCCCAGCTCTTCGCAGGTCACCGTCGGGCGGCCATACGCGAGAAGGCTTTCCTCCGGGTCTACGTCGGCATCTGTCAGAACCAGCGACCACTCCGCGAACGGCGTGTGTGCGAGTTGCAGCAGCTCGACGACGCTGCCCGGTGGCGGCACACTCTGATGCCAGGCCAGTAAGGTCAGCCGATCCAAGGCCAGCTGGAGGTTCGCTGGATAGGGGAGCCGAAAGGACGTGCCGCCGGTGAAGCCCTCGGCGTACTCGAGGATCCCGGAGGCAAGCTGTGCCAGGGTGATGCGCACATCAGGCAACCACGAAGGTGCCTGTACCGCTGTGGTCATGCTCGTCGCTCTCTGTGAGGCCAGATCCAGTAGACGGCATTCTGGATCAGACCGCCGACAATTCGGCGCGCCTCATTCGGAAGCGACGTTGCAGATGTGGGAATCTCTGCCACATGCACCGCGATGGCGACTTGGCCGGTCTTGGTGGTGGGTTCACGCCTGAGCAGGCCCGTGAGTTTGAGCTGGCGCAGCGGCGGCTCGGGAGGATTCGGTTCTCCGAGCCGACGAGTGTTGTGGCTGCCTACCGTCGGGCGCCGATGACCTTCTGGGCGGCGCTCGCGATGGCTCGCCATGTCCATCGGATGCAACAGGCCGAGAAACACGGTGAGCTGCTGCCGAAACAGATGTACGAAGCCCTCATCCACGTTCCTCGGATCGATGCCATCACCTCGACGCTCGGATCCGTCTGGTCCCTGCATCCTGACGGGTACCACTCGGAGGATTCGTGGCCGGCGCATCTTCAATGGGGCGCCGACCAACTGGTGGAGACTGTTCGGCACCTCCGTGCGGGGCGGATGGTCGCGGCGTTGGCGATGGTCCGGCGACAGTTGGAGCGCTGGACGCTGAACGTCGCTCAGCACTTCGGCGTCGAACCTGCCGAGGATGAGAACAAGGTCGTCTACTTCACTCGTGTGTGGGCCGAGTACCCATGGCTCCGTGCGGACATCGGTCAGGCCTGGGCGGAACTGTCCGAGTGCCTACACGGTCGCGGCTCGATGGGCGCCGCGCAGTCGTGGGAGGCCGCTGCGGGCGACGTCCGCACAGCCACCATCCAGGTCCCGCAAGCCACGCTGGATCTGAACCAACGGATGGCTGACATCGCCGGTACCGTGTTCACACAGGTCCGCGGCGGCGTGCGGACCCTGGCTCAGCAGGCCGGGCGAGACTCTTGGGCAATGGCAATGTTGTCCAACTATTCAGTCCGGGAAGTCCCTGACCTTCTGGAGCCTGGGCGTGTGGCGATCATGCCCCTGGATCCGGCCTACGCCTACAGCAGTTGGGCCGACAACGCAACGAGCGCCGCGCGCGGATACCGACTGGTCGTAACGGCAGCCGGGCAGAACGGCACGCTCCTCGACCTGCCGACCTCGCACGTCATGGGCGCGGTACTCGAACGTAGAGGGAGGGCGATCGACCGCTTCCGGATGAGCATGGAACGTGAGATCCGCGTACTCGGAGATGACTACCAGCCAGGCACCTTGGAAGCTCGGCTGTTTCGGTACGTCGCCATCTCCGAAGCCGCCGAGGTGATCAGCGACTGGTCATCACCCGAAGAGGCAGCATGCCTGCGCCTTGCGGCGGGTGCCCTGCGAAGCGCCTTCTACCTGTGGCTCGAAGACACAGATATCGCGATGGCGTGTGTGCGCGTCCTGCTCGAACAGACATGTCAGGCGCGAGCCTGGAGAACCAAGCCGCAGCGAGCGAAGCGCATCAGCGAACTGAAAGGCACGGTGACGTCGTCTGCGCGCTGGATCGAAGCTTCCGGCTGGAGGCGCGCGAAGGTGCTGGGACAGGCGTTGGGTGAGTTCTCGCACGTCGACCTAAGAGCGGCCGTCTTCGGCGCCAGACGGTTGCTCGGGGCGATTCAGGCGGAAGACGTGGCCGAGAGCGAGAGACCATACAAGGCACGCGGGCACGCGTTGGACTCCACGGCGTACCTGCTTGCGTTCGAGGTTTCTGAACGGCTCATGGGCGTCGACGAGGGGCTCGCCGAGGGATTTCGCGAGCAGATTACATTGCTCGATGCTGTCGAGCATTCTCGCAGAATCGAGGATCTGCTGGCGCGTGTGCACGACCTTCGAAGCTTCGACTTCCGCGACCTCTGAGCCGTAGGCAGGAGGAGCGGATCGGCACTGCGGCCGGGCCATGCCGCCGTTCACAGACCAGCGGCGCTGGGGACAGTGGTGACGGCGAAGGTCCTTGCACGGAGCAGACAGTGGCTTCCTCCCATGATTTCGCATGTCACGGCATCACTGTCTAACCGGCCTGGCCTCGCTGACCTTCATCTAGTGGCCTCGGCATGCGTGGTCACCTACACCGAGCAGGCTCCCGACTTACACCACCTCAGGGATGCAACCGCGGGCGCGGAGCGCTTGAGTGTCCTCGCGGTCAGAGCCGTTGCTCAGCCGTCCGCACCGCCCGGCACCAGAACGAACCAGACGGCGAGACCGGCTTGACGTCAGTTCGGATCCTGGCCAGCCCCTCGCATTCGGACCGGCAGCAGCTTGCTAAGTCGGCGACCGCCTCAACTCGAGAGAGAACACAGGACTTCGGTCGGAATTCCTCTACACTTGAGATGTTGGTGTTTAGGTTTTCCTGCATGGGAGGTGTGTTACTGCGATGCCGACGATCGACGAGCTGCTGGCTGAGTTGCCCGACACCTTCCGCTACTCCGAGGCGTTGGAGCAGATCAGCGAGCGCCAGCTTCGCAGACTGCTCGCAGATGGTCGGATCGCGACCGTGTCGCGTGGCCTGTACCGAAAGAGTGATTGGTTGGGCGACGACGGCTTGATCGAGATCGCCGCCAAGTCGCCGCAGGCCACCATCTGCTTGCGTTCGGCCCTGGCCAGGCATGATCTGATCGACGATATTCCGGCCGAGTTGGACATTGCGGTCCCACGTGGATCATGGATGCCGGAGACGATGGCCCCGGTTCGCTGGCGGAGCTTCGATCCGGCCACGTTCTCTATCGGTCGGGAACGGCTGGACACCGGCGGTGGCCGTAGTATCGGAATCTACTCCGCCGAGCGGAGCATCGTTGATGCCTATCGGCTGCGCCATCTCGATGGCGCTGACATGGCCAACGAGGCACTCAAGCGTTGGCTGCGCCGCGGAGGTCAGCCGTCGGAACTGTTGCGGGTGGCGAAGGCGTTTCCGCGCACGATCACGCCGTTGCGGCAGACATTGGAGATACTTCTTTGAGCCGAATCTCTCGGGGAACGCCCGCCGGGGACGCCTACCTCGACCTCAAGAATCAGGCGCAGCGGACAGGGCGGACCACCCAGGAGCTGCTTCAGCTCTATGTCCTTGAAGGGTTCCTGGCCCGGCTGGCTGCCAGCGACCTGCGCGACAGCTTCGTGCTCAAGGGTGGTGTGTTGCTTGCCGCGTTCGATACGCGTCGCCCGACGAAGGACGTCGATCTTGCCGGCATCAAACTGGTCAACTCTACCGAGACCGTCCTGGACCTCGTTCAAACCGTACTTCGTGTTTCGGTCGCCGACGATGACGGCATCGTGTTCTTTCCCGAGACCGCTACCGCGGGCGTCATCCGGGACGAGGAGCAGTACTCAGGCGTACGGGTTCATGCCGAGGCTCAGTTGGCCAGTGCGCGACTGACGTTCCATGTCGACGTCAATGTCGGCGACCCGATCTGGCCTGAGCCGGCAACTGTCGCGGTCCCGCGGCTTCGTGGTGGTGAGCCCATCCGCCTGTCCGGCTATCCAATGCACATGGTTCACGCCGAGAAGATCGTCACGGCTGTCCAGCGAGGCATTGCCAACACCCGGTGGCGAGATTTCGGCGATATCTGGACCCTCGCCCGGCGGCATCCGATCGCTGGCTCCGACCTTCAGCGCGCGATCCTCGAAGTCGCCAAGGCTCGCGGTGTAGCCCTCGCGCCGCTTGCGGAGGTTCTCGATGGATACCCCGAGTTCGCCCAGACCAAGTGGGCGGCTTGGCGGCGTCGCATTGGTGCGGATCACCTGCCGGAGCAGTTCGTCGAGGTGCTCGACGGTGTCCTGCGGTTCGCCGATCAACCGCTCCGCGCAGAGGTCAACGAACTGGCCTGGGATCCAGACACCGGGAGCTGGCAGAGCTGATCCGACATTAGCTAACAGATCGCGAGCATTCCGGTCCGGGGGAGTAGCTGATTGCCTCTGCGGCAGGGTCCGGTAGGGACGGAGAACTCCAGGCAGCGATCGATGTCGCGGCCAGTGGAGTCCTCCTTCGCGACCAGGCTTGGCTGCATTCGTCTGGTCGACGGTCCCCGGTCCTGTCCACGGATATGCGCACCAGTCGCGACGTCCTGGATGGTTCGGCGAACCGCTGTCTCGTCAGACGAGGTGTGGGTCGTCGAAGGCGTGTTCGAGGGCTTGGGCGGCGGCGGGGTTGGCGGGTTGACGGGCGAGATAGGTGTCTTGGGTGATGGAGACTTTGGCTTGGCCTAGTTGGTCGGCGATTTGGCGGGCGGTGTGGCCGGCCCGGTCGAGGGCGGTGGCAGTGGTCTTGCGGAGGGCATGGCAGCGGATCCAGGCGAGCTTGTCCGATTCGGCCGGTAGGGCGGCCTCCTTGAGTTGGGCGAGCAGATCAGGTGTGTTGTCGAGGTCGATGTTGTAGGTCTTGGTGAGGCTGGAGACCAGTTGGTGGTTGGGTTTGATGCGGCCGGTTTCGATGAGTTCGAGCCTGGTTTGAGGCCAGCCCAGGGTCTGTGCGACTTGCTTGCGGCTGAGGCGATTCTGGCGACGAAGGGCGCGGATGGTCTGCCCCAACTCGCGTCGGGCGTTGCTGGCGACAGGAGATAGGGCGGTGCGGAGGGAGTGGCGGGTGTTGGAGGGATCGCGGAAGCCGCCGATTGCGTCGGGGAAGACTGGGGTAGCGGGGCGGATGTCGGCGGTGCGGCGGGCACGGAGGCTTGTGGCGGCCCAGGTCGGGAGGCTGAGGACGCGTTCGCCGGTTCTGGATTTGGTGGTCTTGCGGATCAATCCTTCGCCCGGGAGCCGCGCGATGGTGTGGGTGATTTCGACTGTGCCAGCTTCGAGGTCGACTTGGTTCCAGAGGACGGCGAGAGCCTCGCCGATCCGGACGCCGGTGCCGAGCATGAACGTGACGAGGTCGGGGAGATCTGCGAGGACGGCGTGCTCGTCAGCGGTCAGACTTCTGTTCAAAAGAGTGACTTCTTCGGTGGTGAGGGCTCTGGGCGGCTTCTTCGGCTTGGCTTCGATGGCGTCGACTTCGCGAGCGGGGTTGATGGTGATGGCGCCGTAGCGGACGGCGAGTTTCATCGCGCCGGAGATGACGGCGCGGCAGGTTCTGGCGGTGGGGGCGCCGGCGTGGTGCTTGATGTTGGTGAGGACGGTGTCGAGGCGCTGGGTGGTGGCTTCGCCGATGTGGAGTTCGCCGATGGCGGGACGGACATGGTTGGTGAGGGCGCGCCGGTAGGTGGCGAGGGAGGTAGGCGATCGCGTGCCGTCGGCGACCAGTCCTTCGAACCGTCGCTCCCAGAGGTCGAGGAGGTGGTTGACCTTGTGGGCGGCGGTGAGATCGCCGGAGTGGTTGGTCTTGGCGCGGTTCTGCAGCTTGAGGAGCAGCGTGGTTCGGGCGGCGGTCTTGGTTGTGCCGGTGGCGGTGACGGCCCGGACTTTGCCGTCGTGGTCGCGGAACCTGGCGTGTGCCAGATGCTTGGCAGGCTTGCCGTTCTTGGTGGTCTTCATGGTCCTGATGGAGATCTCTCCCCAGGTTCCGATGGGCAGCGGTGTCCTCGGCATGTGTTGCCTCCAACCGGTGTGAGCGTTACCTGTTCAACGCACGCCGGTGTAGAGGATCGGTTAGTTCGGTGATGACGCTGCCTGTGTGATGTGACGCACAGTCATTGTCGGTTGAGGGCGCAGGGTTGGGCCACTGCGAGGGATTCGTGGCTGAAAGCGTCGAATAAAAGGTGTCCTGCGGGCACGAAGAAACCCAGGACACTCTCGTGACCTGGGCTTATGTGCGCCGCCAGGGACTCGAACCCCGAACCCGCTGAATTCCAACTGAGGATGATCAGGGTTTGTCGATGGTGCGCGAAAGCTCTTACAGGTCAGGGGCTTCGGGACTGCCGGCTGCGCGAAAGTTCTCATCGGCAACCATCGTCTCGCGTCCATTGAGGTGCGTAAAGAGGTCTGCCGCGCCGCCTGGCTGGCTTGCGGAACCGCGCACGGGTAGAGCCTGCCCCACGCGTGGTGATGTCGGTCAGCCAGACCCGCTCCGGCGCCGGAGCGGTGAAGACCCGCCGGACGTGTTCGTCGTGCACCGACGGGTCGGCCTTGCGGTGCAGGCCGCGCTTCTTGGTGTGGATCGACCAGGTCCGCTCCTGGCCGCACAATCTCGCGACCCGGTTCTCACCCACTGCGACGCCTTCGGCGGCGAGCTCGTCGGCGACCAACCGGTACCCGAACGTCGGGTCGTCGCCGTGGATGTCACGAGCCGCGTCGCTCAGGTGTGCGTCATCCCAATCGCGTCGTGTGCCGGGGTTTCTACGCCAATTGTAAAAGGCTTGCTTGGTGAAGCCGAGCACCCGGTAGGTCAGCGCGACAGCGATACCGTCGGCGGCCAGATCAATGACCAGCGGGTATAGCAATTGGTTTGATGTCGCGGGCGAAGTAGGCGGCCGCGCGGGCGCTGGATCTCGTTCTCCTGCTCCAACTGGTGATTACGCCTTCTTCAGTTCGCGCAACTCGGCCGGCTCCTCCCGAATAGCACCAGGCCGGTTGCCGTCCTCAGCTTCGGCCAACGGCCAGACACCACACAGAGATCCCGAAATCCTTCGCGACCTGCCCGGTCGGCGTCTCACCCTTACGGGCGACCGCGACCGCGACCGCGTCACGACGGAACTCGCCAGGAAACGCGTTCGGCAGAACAGACATCCTTCCAGCAAGGACCCAAGTCCACACAGATCAGGGGTCAACCGAACCGGAGGCAGTCCCTAGCGGTGTCCGCCCTGTCACCACGTCGACGCTCGCGCCGTTGACGGCGACGTGGAACGCGAGGATCCACAATGGGTTCGCGCGCGTCATCGGAGCGCTCGCGTGTCGGCGCTCGACGGCGCGAATCGTCGAGGCTGGGTATCTCCCGCCATAGCCCAAGTGGCGGGAGTGTCGAAGGGCTGTTGAGGACTTGAGGGACCAGCCCGGCGCGGCGACATGCAGCAGCGTGAGAGGGGATCCCGACCGGTGCGGAGCCGTTCGGGTCCACCTAGCGGCATGGGATTGAACCCTTGCCACCGGAGCACAGGATCACTGGAAGCTCGTGCTCAGTCGACACCTCGCGGACTATTTAGATGCGCCTCCAGCAACGAGATGGCGTCCGACCGCGCACGCCATGCAATCGATTGCAGCTTGACGAATCGACGCCCTGGACGCCTATCATCTGGTAGGCGATCGATCTCCGCGGAGTCGATGAAGCATCGTGGGCCAGCCGCGAGGGCCGCGTTGCACAGGAGACTCGCGAGCACGGCGAGGTCCCGTCAGCGCGCAACTGAACTTCGCGACGCTCGAGCGCCAGCAATGACACCGCTCGGTAGTTCGGCCGTAGCCCTCGATGAGGCCACTGGAGGTCTTGATGCCAATCCGCGACCCTTCGCTCAGGCCGGAGAATCTATGCTGATCCTTGCCTTCAATCCCGGTCACGATAGCGCGGTAACAGTTATCGAGGATCGCAAACTTGTCTATTGCCTTGCATCAGAAATGGACTCGTATCCGCGATATGCCAAGTTCACGCCTGAGGCTCTGCTCCGGATAAGCGCCATGGTCCATCGTCCTCCCGACGTTGTTGCACTCGGCGGATGGTTGCGGCGCGTTGGCCACAAAATCAACGACGTAGCGGCAGGCTACGAGGGCGACACGCAGACCCTCGAACGGTCTAGCTTCTTCGGTGCTGGTGTCCGCTATTTCTCGTCATCCCACGAGCGGTCGCACATCATGGCCGCGGTCGGGATGGCGCCCCGAGGACCGTTCTCGACGCGGCGCGCCGTTTTAGTGTGGGAAGGCCTCGTCGGCTGCTTCTATCTATTGGATGAGGAACATCGCATCCTCAAGCGGATCCCAGTTCTGCGTGAGCCTGGGTGGCGTTACCAGTTCCTGTTCGGACTCGGTGATCCAGGTACGCCAGACAGCGACTGCCTGCGCCTGGAGCAAGCCGGCAAACTCATGGCACTCGCCGGCTACGGGGACCCTGGTTCAGTCCCCGGCCCCGCTGTTGAGACAGTTGACCGAATAATGTCCATGAGGCGAGTCACCGGGCAGTCAAAAGCCGGGTTTCAGGACTCTGTCCTGTACAACATCGGACTCACTAATGACGTGTTCAGAGGAGCTGCCGCGCTCTTGACACGGAAGATCTTCAATGTATTTCGAACCGCCGCGCGGAACTCTCTTCCGCATGGCATTCCGCTTCATATTGCAGGAGGCTGCGCGCTGAATTGCGAGTGGAACAGGATGTGGCAATCGGACGATCAATTCTCGAGCGTATTCGTGCCGCCGTGTCCAAACGATTCAGGATCATCTCTGGGCACGGGCATCGATGCTTTGTTCGCCTTGACTGGTGATCCCCATATCGAATGGAGTGTGTACAGCGGTCTTGAGTTCGAAATGGATCGTCAACCTGATCGGAAATTGTGGGTGAAGGAGCGCCTTGATATTCGCAAGGTGGCGCTTGGCCTTCAGGCCGGGGAAGTGAGCGCCTGGGTTCAAGGACGGTCAGAAGTCGGGCCTCGGGCGCTGGGCAACCGATCGCTTGTTGCGGCACCGTTTGAGGTCCGGACCCGCGATAGGCTGAATGCGATCAAGAATCGCGAGGCCTATCGTCCGATCGCCCCTGTGTGCCGAACGGAGGATATTGGCGAACATTTCGAAACCGACTTCGAAGATCCATATATGTTGTATTTTCGGCAAGTCAAGAACAGATCCCTCGGTGCGGTCATTCATGCTGACGGATCGGCCAGGCTCCAGACTGTCAGTTCGACGTCGAATCCTCCCCTCCACCGCCTGCTGAGCGAGTTTCGTGAAGTCTCTGGTGCTGGCGTCCTCTGCAACACCAGTCTGAACTTCAGCGGCCGTGGATTCATCAACAGAATGTCAGATCTCGAGGATTATTGCAGCGTTCGAGGTGTCGATCGAATGGTCGTTGGTGAGATCATGTATTCACGCACGGACCAAGGGTCCCGCGCTGCCGGGATCGCCCGTCCAGAAGATCTCGATGATTCGCTCATGTGATCAGCAGCCACATGTAGCTTCGAACTGATTACGGGCGATCGCCAGAAACCTAGGGCCGCAGAAATGAGGTCGAAACGATTTGGCCGCCACAGTATCGTCGATATTCCCCCTGACTGCTATTCAACGCAAGCATTGGAAACTAGTCGCTCATCATCCGGACAACCTGAGGCGTGTCCTCGTTGTCATGTGTGATGTTCCGCCTCAATGCACGCGATCCGAAGTCCGTGAGGCCTTCGATCGGATCGTCACCCGACATGAGGCGCTCCGATGCCGCGTGGTTACGCTTGACGACGGGACAGTCGCTCAGGAGGTCCTCAATGCTCGTGCTCTTGTTCACCAGGCGAACTACGAAGAGATCCGGCTCGACACGCACATCGGTCGTGACGGCTTTCCTAGCTGGCTTCGCCGGCATCTGTCGAGAGCGATGCGACTCGACATGGGAGCTGTCCGCGGCTGCTTCGTCGTGGCGGACGATCAGCGGTTCCTGGCCGTCGCGGTACATCACATGTACTGCGACGAGTACTCGCGCCGGATGCTCGTCGCTGAATTGACGAACATTCTCAACGGCCGCGCACAGCCAACGGCCACTGCTCCGCAACTCAGTGACTTCTTGTCTCCTGACCGCCTTGAGGCTGAGCGAGTTAATCTGACGTACTGGAAGAGTCTGATGGAGCGCCACGTCGCGGCGTCTGGCCTTCCACCTGGGCTACAAGACAATCAATACGACAGCCAGTTCGGCGCAAGCGTGCAATGTGCGCCATCCCTTTGCTCGTCCCTCGCAGTCTGCGCGCGTAGATTACGCATCTCGGTGCCAATGCTCCTCCAGGCGACGCTGACGCACGTCCTGCGCACCTATTGGGGGCAGGCTCCGTTGCTGATGCAGGCGGTAGTGCTAAACAGGTCGACCGCGATGGAGGGCCGCGTGGTGGCATGTCTCGCGAATGAGATCGTGATTCCAGTGCCTCAGGCCATTCGATTTGACGATTTCGTTCAGCAGATGAGCCGCTCCATAATCTCATCGATGTCCCGTGCGTCCTACCACTATCCTGCGTTGTTGGCCTGGCGCCGGCAGCAGCGAGAATCGCACCAGCGTCGCGAGTTCGCCGTCGCTGGAGCATGCAATGTTATCGGCCGGTTCAGGTCTGACCTCGAAAGCGCGCTCAGTGACGATGTGCCATATGTGGTGACGCCGGCAAAGTCGCCCATCCATATCCTGGACCGCATGATTCTCCAGGCGGCGAGTATCGAGTCGAACATTGTAGTCGGCCGCAACTTCGTCAAGGTTGAGGTCGGAGGGAGCGCTGCGGTAATCAGCGCCGGTGACGTTCGTGATATTGCCGCCGCAGTTGGCGAAGAATTACTCATGCGCGCCAGACAGCTTTCGACCGGGGTCTGAGGCCCGCTCGATGAATTCCCCGAGGAAGCGGGTTTGGGCGATTGATCCGAGCGAGGGTAGTCGAAAGGGCAAGCGTGGAAGTGTGGGCGGCGAACGGTCGGGCGAGCCTTATCGAGGCGGCTATTCGCCTGGGACCGTCAGTAGCGTCGAGCGACGGGCGCCCTGGCGGTGGCCGATCTGTTGGCGAAGCTTCGCTGGGCGAAGGCGTCGAGGCCGTGTCGAGCGGGAACTGGTCGACGAACCGCATTTTCAGATCTGCGCGGGGGACTCTCACGGGTCGCGGCCACAGTCGGTGCGCAGCGGTGTTGGTCAGTCGCGGTCGTCAGAGGCTAGAGATTGCGCAGTCGGCGCTAGTGATGCGGGTACGGCGCATGGCCGAGCGAGGTGTCGGCGGCCGGCCCGCGCCACGACGAAGTTCTCCACAACGAGAAAGGATAGGGTAACTTTGATGTACGCGGGAATATCTGGGGAGTTGCCGCACAATGAGGAAATCGGCAGTCGAATCCGTGGAACAATATCGAAGAAGGCCCCGATTTGTCTCCGGAGATCTGGTCTCGTCTTTTCGGGTAGTCCCACCTTTCGCGTATGGGAGGTCGTGGGTCTGGAGCTCCTCCGAGCGGCCAATTCTTCCGCATGGTGGATAGCCGACTGGCTCGCCTACGGGGAGTCTACGTTCCAAGACCGTTACCAGGAGGCTGTACGGAAGACATCGCTCAGTTACCAAACGCTGCGCAATTATGCTTGGGTTGCCCGACAGTTCGCGTTGCCACGACGACGAGACAATCTCAGCTTTGGCCACCATGCAGAGGTGGCCGCTCTCGATCCTCCCGAGCAAGACTATTGGCTACGCAACGCCGAGGAGTTCGCGTGGTCACGAAACAAGTTGCGCGCCGAGGTGCGGGCCAGCCTCAGAGAGCGACAAGGCCCGAAGTCAACGGTTAACGTCGGCGAGGCGTCAGCCGAACCGACGCGCATCTCCGTAAGCACCGGGGCACCCTCGGCAGCCGACAACATCGAAGACCTGAGAATCAAGATTTCGCAAAAGGAGCTTAGTCGCTTGACTTTCGTTGCGAGCTCCCATGGGTTCAGTCTTGAGGAATGGGTAATCCAGGTTCTCAACTTCGTATCCAGCAATACAGTCCAGGCTGAGACGATGGCGCGAGCGATCAACCGCAACTAAGGTTGCGGTGCCGTGTTAGGAGTGGGCATGTTGACTGAGAAGAGGATCTCATCACATGTCCGGTGGTTCACTATTAGCGAAATAGATCGGAGCATGGTCCGCGAGGGAGTGAGTCAAGGCAGAATGCAGGCACAACGCCGTCAAGTTGAGCCCGGTCGGCGAACGTGCGACCACCACCCTGGCGGCGCAGAACAGGTAGGCCGTATTCCTGCTGTCGACGTCGTACACCGCACATGTAGGAGGCGCGCTTCCTCGCCATCACCGCCTCCGAACATCAAGGTGAACCACCCCGGGGTTTGATGTACACCTCCTTTGTGGGGAATGTGGCACTC
This sequence comes from Kribbella speibonae, assembly GCF_004331375.1. NCBI lineage: Bacteria > Bacillati > Actinomycetota > Actinomycetes > Propionibacteriales > Kribbellaceae > Kribbella > Kribbella speibonae. Next base: position 1,177,147 of record NZ_SJKC01000003.1, read on the forward strand.
ATGCCGAGGAGGTACGACGAGCAGACCAGGGCCAAGGCAGTCCGATTGGTGACCGAGCACCGTGCCGACTATGCCCTTTGAGTGGGAGGCGATCAGTATGGTCGAGGACCGGCTGGGGATGACGCCGGAGACGCTGCGCCGGTGGGTTCGCCAGGCCGCGGTCGACGCTGGCGAGGCCGAGGGTGCGTCCTCGCAGCTCACTCATGAAGACCGGGAGTTGACGCGTAAGAGCGCGGACGTGGGACGCACGATCGAGATCCTTAAGGCGACGAGTTTCTTCGTGCGGGAGAGCGACCCGCGACCACGTTGGTCTGCCGGTTCATCGCCGAGTTCGCCGACGCGGCCTTCGTCATCGATGCCTTCCCCGGACGGATCGTCGGCTGGAAGTGAGTGGTCGGCGTCCAAGCACGCCTTGTTTGTCGACCGTGCCATCGCCTCAAGCCGCAGCACTGCGCGCGAGGCAGGGCAATCCCCCGCAAAACAAGGTGATTGAGACGATCGAGGCGAGCAACGTGACCGCGCATCTGATCGCGGCTTCACACTTCAAGCGTCAACGTGAGGCGTTCGCCGAGATCAAGGTCGAAACGGTTACCAACCGCGCCGGCGTCAATGAGTGGGTGCAACCTATGGACCGTCTTCCACCGCCCCTCGAGCGAGAACGACAATGCCGCCCGCGTCCAGGCCGGCCGGGCCGACGCCGACCGCATCGTCCGTCTCATCGGACGGATCGACGGCCAGGGCGTCGGCACCGCGATGATGTATGCCGCGCACGGAATCGTCGGCATCTTCGTCGTCGCGACCGCCGACGGCCGCCGCCGCGGAATCGCCACCGCACTGACCACCACCGCGCTGGGGAGCGGGCCGCGACTAAGCCTGCCCATCGCCAGCTCCAAGCAACCGAACCGAGCATCCCGCCCTACACCCGAATGGGCTTCGAACCAGTCGGCGCCCTCAGCCTCTACGAGCTCGTAAACCTGACCGCGCCGACCAATCCGCCCTGCGTTCGTGAATCGTTGTCCCAACTTTCACGGTCTGGCACTGCGCATTTCTCGGCCATCGCCGACCGGATGCCCTCGGTGTCAGCTCCACGGACGTGCAGCCGCTCGGCGGACCTTCGTCAGTGGCTGTTTGGAGAACACCACCATGGTCCAGTCGTCGTGCTGGGAGATGACGTCGTGGTATCGCGGCAGACGGTGTTGGACGAACCGGCCAGCTTCATCGATCGTCGCGATATGCCCGAAGTCGTGCAGCATCCGGTCGAAGAGCTGCTCGGGTTGGCGATAGCTCTGCCAGGTGAACTCGACGAAGAGCACGAGGCGTGGGCTCCTTCGGACGGTGCTCGTCATCCCGTCGTAAGCAGCCTCCTCGAAACCCTCGACATCGAGCTTGATCAGGTCCACCTGCTCGATGCCCTCGGCATCGCAATAGGCGTCGACGGTGGTGGTGTCAACGGTTGTTTCTCGATCGAGAACCACCTCCATCTGCTCCTCCAGGTAGGAATTCAAATGTTCGATCGTGTGCAGCGAAGAACAGCCAACATAGTCCTTCAGGATGTGCAGGCGAGCGGTCCCGATGCGGTCCGAAACCGCGACGTTCTCGATTCTGATAATCTCGTTCAGCCAGTTGACGGATAATGTGCGCCGCAGATAGGGCAACAGTCCGGCATTTGGTTCGAAGAGACGAATGGTAGGCGGCGTCCGGCCGGGACGGGCGGCCGCTATCAGCCCGTAGTAGCCGAAGTTCGCGCCGATGTCGAATACGGTTGACGCTGAACCGGTGACGGACAGCCACGCGCGCGTGATCGGCGGCTCCCAAATGCCGTCGAGTATCAGGTGCGGGGCGACAGAGATGTCCTGCGTAGCGACGTAGATCTTTTGGCCCGTGAACAACCTGGCGACCACCTCATCAGGACCTGTTCGAAGGTGGGCAGGAGTCGCTGCGGTTCGTTGAAACATTTTGATGAATCTGCGTTCGGCGAGGTGATGGTGTGCCTCGCTCAAGCCTGCGGCGTATCGGCGAAATAGCCCCGCAGTGCGGGCGAGGCGGCAACGCTCGAACAGTCCTCGCTGAGACGGAAGCAATGCTCTCATCCGCCGTTGTAGCTGGTGTATCGGCGCCCCCGGTCGTCGGCGCTATGACCTTCCGAAGTGAAGTAGTAGTTCGGCCCACGTCGTCGTACAGCCTCGGGATCGAGGAACTCGGCTTCGATGTCGGCTCGGACGAAGAAGAGATTCACGCCGGCCAGATCACAATGCACAAGCCGGTATCCCTTTTCCCGGCCTAGGATCTCGAAGGCGGCAAGGGAGGCGCCGAAGAAGTTGCTGTAGTCCCAGGTCGCCCGGTCGCCCGCGCTCTGTGTGAGCGGGAGTTCCTGGTTGATGGCGGAATTGTATTCAACGACCACGACGCGTGGCCGGTACCGGCGGACACCACGCCACACCCACAGATCCTGGCCGTCTATATCGATTGACATGAGGTCGAGGTCAGCCGGCAGGGGGGTCCGTGCGACCAGATCGTCGACAGAATCGGGTGTCACATCGGCCTCGATCGTCATGACTTCTCTGCTGGGCAGATATTTCGACTCGAGAATCCTGTACTCGCCTGGATGTGATTCCATGAAGAGTCCCTGCCATCCAAGGACGTCTGCGAGGAAGATGCAGTTACCTTCTTGGCCGCGTTCGACGCCGAACTCCACGAAAGTTTCGGTAGTGGTGCCGATGCGGCGGAAGATTTCGCATAGAACGCCGTCCTCGCCGTTTTGCGAGAAGAGTCGGTATTCATACGGCGCGAGATCCAGCCAGTGTGGTGTCTCGCCACGTCCACCGGAGACCTTGGCCCATCGACTGGTGAGTTCACCGATCTGCGAGTAGAGACCTGCCCGCGTCCTGTCGATCTCCATATGATCCCCTTCAATGTCGGTGCGGCAGGATCGGCGTTAATGATCACGCCGGATCGGAATTGTCAGGATCGGGCGGGCCGGAGGGTAGATGGCACGGCGGGCTCTACACCTTGATGCGCCTGGAGAGCGGCCGTCAAGCCGTTGCTCGGGGACAATAACTCAGCGTCGGAAAAATGGCCACTTGAAGCGTGTCGGAACCCTGGGTGCCGGCGGACTGTCCGTTGTTCGGGCATCGTAAACCTGCAGGTTAGTGCAATGTGTAGAGGTTGACGCTCCCGGGAGCCACTCGTAGTCTTCTCGGCAGGAATTGAGTGCTCCGGTCGGTGTCGACCGGCGGCCCAATGTATTTCGCAGCGATATCGCAGGTGCGACAACCGCCCACAATTGTGCGTCGTTCTGGGGAGGCCGTCGATGAATCTTCGCGCCGAGAAATTTGTGATCGCGCCGCAGGACAGGTGATCGATCTCGTGACTGTGATCAAGTTGCCGATTTCACTCCAACGAGATTTCAACAACTACCTCAGCGGCGCCCTGCCGCTGTGCGTCGTTCGGGGTAACGGCCTCGACGCCTGGTTCACGGAGCACTACATCGAACTCCACTCGTACCACCTCGCAGCCGACAGCGGTGTGACGTGGATCGACGTCATGGACACCTATGCCTACCGTGAGGTCATCGGCACCCACGAGGTGGAGTCGGCCGCGGCGGAGGAGATCGGTTCGGTCTGCGACTATCTGGTCGCGATGATCGACGGGGTCTACGTGACGCTGTTCGTGGACGACGGGCACCTGCGGCACCACAACAGTCCCTTCGTCCACGAGTTGCTCTTCTACGGGTTCGACCCGGATCGGCGAGGCTTCGTGGCCGCGGGCTTCGACGGCAACCAGTTGCAGGCCGAGATGGCCTTCCCGTTCGACGACGTCGAACGGGCCGTCCGCAGCGGCCTCGACCAGATTCGGAACTCGCCGCGCTGGCAGAAGATGACCGCGGTGGCCCAAGAGCTGAATCCAGGTGAGCGCACAGCGGAGCCGGACCCCAGGCTGATCCTCGGGCGACTGGATCGCTACGCGGCCTCGATGCCGCCGACCCCGTTCGATCTCTTCGACGGCTACTGGTGGTACTCGCGGCGTGAAGACGTGCTGTCCGGCGAAACGGTGCGCGTCGGCCCGGATGTCCACGAAGACGCGCGACGTCATCTGCACCGCGTGCGGGCAGGGGCAGAGAGGTACCGGTATCAGGTCTTCCACATCCCTGCCGAGCACAAGCGGCTGATGCTGGCTGCGGCTGCGGCTGCGGCTGGTCGCCGTCGCGGGACGAGACCCGGACATGTCCGCGTACTCGTCGGTCGTCGCCAAGGCCGAACGCCTGCGACTAGGCAGTCTGATGTATTCAATCAGATCGGCAGCCCGGTTCCCCGCCGAGCAGGACGGGCAGCTCGCCGACCTGAAGGCCGAAGAAGCGCTGGTCCTCGAAAGGCTCCTGGCCCGGCTCACCTGAAGTGAAACGGGTCGATTCGCTATTGATGCACTCACAACGCACGAGTGAGGACGGGGTGAAGATGATGGCCGGTAGCACTTGGCGTGACATCACGGCACCTGCGTCGCCGGCACAGCGAAAGTTCTGGGAGGTCCACCAGCTTGATCCGGCGACCAACGCCGACAACCTGCTCGCGGTGCTGTCCGTTCCGGACGGGGTGACCCGGCGCGGCGTCGGGGCTGCCGTGTCCCAGCTGACCCGGCGGCACGAGGTCCTCCGCACCAGATTCGTACTCACCGGTGACGACCTTCTGCAGGTGGTCGAGGTCGCCGCGGACAGAATGGTCGACGAGGTCACTCTGGATGGCACTCCTCAGCACGTCGCTGCCGCAGCAGGCGAGACCGAACTGCTGCGGTCGACGATGGATGAGTCGTTCGATCTCGGCCGCGCGCCAATCCTCCGCGTGGTGCTGGTCTCCTTCACCCGATCAGTCGAGCGGTTCGTTCTGGTCGTGACGAACCACTCGATCATCGACGGCTGGTCGTTCGGCATCGTCCAGCACGAGTTGTCCGAACTGCTGGAAGCCGAGCAGCAGGGAGCGCGAAAGGACCTCGGTCCGGTGAAGCAGTTTCGGAAGGTCGTCGCCGAGCGATCGCTGGAGAACCCGGTCATCGCCAAACAACACGATTACTGGGTGGAGAAGCTGGCCGGCGTACGGCCCGAACTTTCTCTCCCGACTGCCCGGAACAAGGCGGATGTGCATCGAGAGGCGTTGCGGGATGTTCCGATCGAGCTGCGCTCGCATTCGTGGAACGACGTCATGTATCAGGCGCGGCGTACGACCGGCGCCTCGCCCACGATGCTTTACATTGCCGTCCTGGCGGCCAGCTTGGCCGAGTTCAGTGTCGGCGAAGTCGTGATCGGGAATGTGTACTGCAACCGCAGCACGGAGCCGGATCGGGGCGTGGTCGGGCTGCTATTCAACGTGTTGCCTTTGCGGATCAGCCTGGCCGGCGTTTCGACGATCCGGGATCTGATCGGCCGAGTTCGGGCCGTATCGCTCGAAGGCTACGCCTATGGCGAGGTGCCGATGGAAGAAGTGGCACTGTCGCTCGGCTTCGGCCGCGCCGTTGTGGGCGGTGGTTCTCCGCTGTGGGAGGTGGCGGTCAACGTGATTCCGCAACGCAATGCCGGACCTGCGACCCAGTTGCCGCCGGCGTTCGTCCGCTGGTTGTGGTCGATCAGGGACAGTCCCGTGATGGAGTGCTGGGACGGTCGGGTCCTGGAGATGATCGCTCTGGCCGGCCACCAGCCGGGCCTGGGCGGTGGGGTGATCCGTTACAACAGTGAGGTGCTGGCCGCGGCTCCCGCCGCCCTGGTCGCAACAAGAATCGCGCGACTGATGCTGCGGCTGCCCACGATCCTGGATGAGCCGCTGTCCTCAGAAGTGACGTAGGAGCCGGCGTGTGCGCCTGAAACGATGACGAAAGGTGATCCAACTTCATGTCTGCGCAAGCGTGTGGGGAGTCGCCGCACAGTGATGGAATCCGTATTCGAATTCAGGGGTCGGTGTCGAAAGAAACTCCGGTCCGCCTGCAGAAGTCCGGCCTGATCTTTCCGGGGGACCCGAATTTTCGTATCTGGGAGCTCGTTGGAATGGAGCTGCTCCGGGCGGCGAATTCGTCCGCCTGGTGGATTGCCGATTGGCTCGCCTACGGAGAATCCACGTTCCAAGACCGCTACCAGGAGGCGGTGCGGAAGACCTCGCTCAGTTATCAAACCCTGCGCAACTACGTTTGGGTCGCCCGGCAGTTCGCGCTGCCGCGGCGACGGGACCATCTCAGTTTTGGCCACCATGCCGAGGTGGCTGCGCTCGATCCGCCCGAACAGGACTATTGGCTGCGTAAGGCCGAAGAGTTCACTTGGTCACGAAACAAGTTGCGCATGGAAGTGCGGGCCAGCCTCCGTGAACGGCGGCTTGCCCAGTCGAAGCCGGACACCGACGAGGATTCTGTGGAGGTGACGCCTGTTCCCGCGGGCGGCCGGACGTCCGCAACGATGGACAACGTCGAAGCCGTGAACTTCAAGCTCCCTCGTGAGCAGTTGAATCGTCTGACCCTGGCAGCGAATTCGCATGGTCTGAGCCTGGAGGAATGGGTGGTCCTGGTTCTCGATTTCGTGGCCAACAATCGCCTCGATGTCGCGACCATCGATCAAGGGGACGCCCAGGTGTGATGTCGCGGCAACCGCGGCGAGGACCCGAGTCAGCTGGCCGTCGATGCCCGTGCAGAGATTCGATCGCTAGACCGGCCGGGTCGTTGCCGTCAGTCGATGATGTCGTCTACCAACTCGAGGTAGGCGTGGCCAGCTGCGTGGCTGTCCGGACGCTCGAGCGCCGCGAATTGGCCGAGCACTTGACGCAGGGCTGCAAGCTGGTCTGTCCGGTCGCCGGGAGGTGTAGCGGGACCGCCGAGAAACTCGATCGTGCGGCCCGTCTCCGCTGATCGGCGGACCAGCTGCTTTCCTGCGATTGGGACGAGCGCGAGCCGCATGGCCTGTAGCTCCTCGGGGCTCTTCGACGTCGGGGCCTCGGACTCGCCGCGCGTGAGGTACTCCGAAAAGGTGGCTGAAGTTCGGCCGACGTCCTGCCGCTCAAAGATCACCGTGCAGTCGGAAGGCCAGGCTGCCAGAGAACGAGGGTGAACGTACCAGTCGACCCACAGCGGAAGCCCATCGACGACGTATTGAGCGCTGACCGCTCTGGTGCCGCGAGGACCGTTGTGGCGGGCGTCGATGGCGAAGGCCGGCAGACCGGCACCGTGCGGCAGCCGACCCGGGATCGAGTAGTCGTCGAGGTGTGCGTCCTCGACAACGATCAGGAGGTCGATGTCACTCCAGTCATCGGCGCGGCCGGCGCCCAAAGAGCCGACCAGGGCAGCGCCGACTACTGACAGATCATCGTTGAGCGCCGCGGTCGCGGTGCTCAACCAGTGGGCTCGGATTGCGGCGAGGCGGGGAGCCGAGGGTCCATCGCTTTTGGTATTCATCGCGGCAGACTCTAGCCTGGCGGCTGCCCGGTCCTCCATATCGGCTGAGTTGCCGGCGCAATGATTGTGGACGCTGCTAGCTGTGTTGCTCCTGCCACAGGGCCAGGCCGGTTCCGGTGAAGTGGCCGAAACCAGTCAGGTCGAGCTTGGGCAGATCGAGCGTGTGCCAGAAGTGCAGCATGTTCCACAGCCGGATGTCGTCGAAGACCAGCGGCGTTCCCGCTGCCAGCCCCAGCCTGCCGAGGCCTGACATCAGCCCGGACTCGAACTGCCCGTCCTTGGGACCGTCGATGAATATGAGATCAGCCGTGCGCAACAGGTCGGCGTACGCCTCGAACACCTCACCGCGATGCAGGTCAGCGGTGACGGGGATCAGTCGTTCGCCGTCCAGGTCCTCGGCCCGGAGCAAAGTCCGATCCACCTGGAAACACGGCACGATGTCGAACGTCACCAGATGCCCGGCCGCCGGGAGGTTCTCCAGGAGAGCCAGCGCGCTGGCACCGTTGAAGGTGCCGATCTCGATAATCGTCCGGGGTTTCAGTACTTCAACGATCGAGGCCAGCAGCCGATAGTGCTGACCTGGCCAGACGAACACCGAGTCCGCTGCATGACGTTCACGCAGCAGGCGCAGGGGCTGATCGATCGCTCGCTCGACCACCTGGTTTGCCAGCGAGACGAGCGGACGCAACTGGGACCCATCGCAGTGGTCATCTCGCAGGATCGCGCTGATGTACGACTCGGGCGCGGCGATCGGGTCGAGCCTTGCCGAGGTCCACCGCAGGTCGAGTTCTCTGGGACCGGCGAGCCTGCGCAGAAGCGAACGAGCCATCCTGGTCAACCTCCCGCGCGGGAACAGCGACGAGGCGCCAACGGCGTTGTGGTCCCGTACCAAACCCATCGGGTCGCGGCCCAGGGTGCTCCACGACAGCTTCGAACCATCTCCGTGTTCTGCCACGCGATATCTCCCGATCAATCGTACGAGCGAGCGGACGACAGGGTGGAGGCCAGGGCATCCATCACCTGTGAGCCTCGACTTGGGCGGTGTACAACTCGGCGTAGTGACCGCCGAGAGCGAGCAACTCGGTATGGCTGCCGTTCTCGACGATCTGTCCATCGGAAAGGACGATGATGAGGTCGGCCGCCCGGACGGTGGAGAAACGGTGTGACACCAAGATGGTGATCGCGCCACGGTGCCGGGTCGTTCGCGCCTGCCGGGAGAAGCTCTCGAACAGCTCGTGCTCTGCCTGGGGGTCGAGCGCGGCGGTGGGCTCGTCGAGGATCAGCAACAAAGGTGAACGACGCATCATTGCGCGCCCTAGCGCAAGCTTCTGCCACTGCCCATGGGACAGATCGACGCCACCGAAGACCGTCCCGAGCTGGGTATCCAGGCCGTTGGGGAGGAGGTCGACGGTATGCCGGGCCCCGGCTTGGTCCACGGCGTTCTCGACTGCGTCCCGGTCGTCGAGATGCCTCAGGTCGCCGACACCCACCACATGCCCAGCGCGGAGCTGGAGCTTGGCGAAGTCCTGAAAGGCGCCGGTGCAGCGAGTTGCCCATTGAGCGGCTTCGATGTCGGTCAGCGGCAGGCCGTCGACGTCGATCCTGCCCTGGCCGGGTCGGTACATTCCGGTGAGCAGCTTGACCAGAGTGGTCTTGCCCGCTCCGTTGACACCGACTAGACCGACTGTTGAGCCGGCTGGCAACTGCAGGTTGATGTTCTTGAGGCACGGTGTCTCTGCGCCAGGGTAGGAGAACGTGACCCCGTGCAGCGCGATGCCCCTGGTGAGTGAATCGGGTGCGGCGGTTCTGCCCTTGGGAAGGGTGGCGGCATAGTCGCGCAGCCAGTGGTAGTGGTCCGCGATATGCCCTGCCTGGGCGATCGCGCCGGCTCCGGTGACGCTGCCCCACACCTGTTGACGCAGCCGCTCGGCCAGGGACATGACCAGTACGACGTCCCCGACGCTGGCCCGACCTTCCATCACCAAGTGGACCACCAGGGCCAGTGCGCCAGCGAGGCCGGCGAAGAAGCATGCCCAGCCGAGCGTCGTCCACGCGATTCCTTTCATCAGGGCGGTCCGTTGCTGCCTGGTGATCTCCTCCCACAGTTGCTCGGCCCGGCGGTTGAGCTCGGGGCCATTGCCGGCGATCTGCACTTCTTTGGCTGAGTCGGACTGCAGACACAGTGCGTGAATGGCCTCTTCGCGCCGGACAGTCTGTGCGACCGCGTCTCGGGCGGTGCGTTTGAGGCGTTCGGCCTTGCTGTTGGCGACGAGTACCGGCACGACGCACAGCGCGAGAACAAACAGCGAGGGGTGGACTGCAGCCAGCAGCCAAAGGCTCAGACCCAGGCTCACCACGGCAGCAAGTGTCTCGACAACCGTCCAGCACAGTGCCGACAAGGCGAACGTACCGCGCCGCAGCGTCGTCAACCGGTCGAGGTACTCGGCGCGTTCCAGGTGTTCGACCGTAGGGATGTGTGCTGCGACGCGGAGGACTTCCTGCTGCACGAGTACCGAGACCCGGTCAGCCAGATAGGGGCGCAGGTTCATCTGCACCCGGCTGAGTGCGGCGGAAATCGTGTAAGCCAACACGCCGACCAGCACGGCGGCCACCACGCCTGCGACATCGCCGAGACCGGCAGCGTCGATCAGCCACCGCTGGCTCACCGCTGTCCCCGCAACGGTGCCGGCGGCCAGCACGACCAAGGAGGTTGTGACGATCGCCAGCACGGGATCCGCGCGGAAGGTCAGAACCAGCGTATGCCAGGTGGTGCGGATCCGGCGGGTCATTCCGATACCGCCGCATCATCGGACTCATCGCTGCCGAAGCGGGCGGCCTGCAACCTGAACAAGTCGGCATACCGGCCGCCGCGCGCGAGCAGCTCCTCGTGTGTACCGGACTCCGACACGCGACCCTCGGCCAGGAGGACGATGTGATCCGCGTGCCGCACGGTGGAGAGCCGGTGCGAGATCAAGACCACCGACACCCCTTTGGCAGCGGCCACCACGTCTTGGTAGAAGGTCGCTTCAGCCCGTACGTCGAGATGGGCGGTGGGCTCGTCCAGGACGATCAACTGGCGCCCTTGCGCGACTGCGTACAGCACGCGGGCGATCGCCAGTTTTTGCCACTGGCCGCCCGACAGATCGCGCCCGTGGTCGCCGCCCCGCCACAGCGGTGTGTCGAGTCCGCGGGGGAGCCGATCGACTACCTCGTGCGCGCCGGCCTGGAGCAGCGACTGCTCAACCAGGCCGTGATCGATCGGCCGTTCCGGAACCGACAAGGTGATGTTGTCGCGTACCGAAGCGGGATAGCGCACGAAGTCCTGAAAGATCACGCTCACCTGACGCCGCCAGGCCGCGATATCCAGGTCCGGCAGGCCGGCACCGTTCACCAGCACCCGGCCTGCCGTCGGCACGTACAACCCGGCCAGCACCTTGGTCAAGGTGGTCTTGCCGACTCCGTTCCGGCCCACGACGGCCAGCACCCGGCCGGGTTCGATCCGCAGGTTCAGACCGTTCAGCACTGGTCGATCGCTACTACCCTGGTAACGAAATTGCACGTCGTCGAAAACGACCGTCGGGGCAGCGCTTTCGCGAGCGGGTTCGGCGGTGCGAACGACGCTCAGCGGGCGAACGGGGCCGTAGCCGGCGGTCAGCCGCTCCAAGGCACGCATCGAGCGTGTTCCGCGTTCGATGTCGACGGATTCGCCGAAGTCCGCGGCTGTGAAGATCGCCCATGCGGCGACCAGACACGTGGCCAATGCTCCCACGGAGAGGGAGCCATCGGCCGCTGCCAGTCCCGGCACCAGCAGCGCCGCCAGCGCGGATCCCCCTCCGAGCAGGACAGGCACGGCCTGGCGGCGAAGCATCCGCCGATGAATGGCCCATACCTTGGACGCGGTGTCCAAGCGAACCCTCAGCCATCCGTGGACCACCCAGTCGGCCAGTCCGAACATCCGTATCTCCTTGGCCGTCTCCATTCCTGCGGCCAGGCTCGTCCAGTACTGCACCCGTCGGCCGTCCCGGGCCAGCGATTCCTCCACCCGGGCGAGTTGCATCCACTGGCGGCGGACGACTGCCCGGACGAGCAGGCTCGCCCCCAGCAGCCCCGCTGCCAGTACCGGAAAGTGCAGGGCGAGGACGCCGGCCGCCATCAGTGCGCCGATCATCTGGGCAGCCAGTTGAATCAGCCCCAACGCCGCGTGACCAGGAGAGCGGACCCACCAGTCATTGGGTGCGCTGGCCCGCGACGCGTCGTCCTGGAAGTCCTGTCCTTCCAGATGAACGATGTCGGCGGGCGCCAGGGCGATGGCACGCACCTGGGTACGCACCCAGCCATCGATGCGCTGCGACACGGCGAGGTGAAACAACTCTCGGAGCGAATCCATCAGATTGATCGCCAGCAACGTCACGGCGAGCAGCGCGACCAGCGCCAGTCCCCAGCCGGTGCCACCCGCGGCACCGACCTGTGTCACCACAGTCCCCGTGACGATCGCGGCCGCCGGAGGACCTGCGGCCTTGCCGGCCAGCACCGTGATCAGTCCGATCAGGTCCCGCCGCCGCGCATGCCGGAGCAGACGCAGTATCCGCAGTCTTTCCGCCACATGTTCCCGGTACGCCAATCGGTGCAAGGAAGTCGGCGACGTGCCGGTACCGCTGTCAACCAATCTCAAGGGCACTCCATTGTGGAGAGGAAGCAACGATCAGCCTGGAGCACGCCGCTGAAATGATAATCCCGATCGCTTGCTTCACGTTAGGTACGGCAGTCCGGTCGAACCTGAGATCGGACCGGGCAACCGTATCCGCACAATCCCTGTTCCTGGTGCCGGTTCGGCGGGTGCTGAATCCCGTCCGAGTCCGGTTCGCCGCGTGTCCCGCCGGCGAGACAACCGGGTCCCGGTCGCCTTTCAACCGTTCGCGATCGTGCCGCGGTGTCGGAGTATTGAGTTTCGAATCACGGCGGTGAACGTCCGGAGTGACCATAAGCCTGGCCGATTGCGGGACGGAAGGGTGAAAATGACGCCGGAACACATCCGCTTCAGCCAATCGCCGAGGAGTGCGGCGTGAGTGGCCGCCGAGAGTCGGCTGTGCGCGTGCTGGTCTTCGGCACCGGTGGGTGGGCCGGAGTGTGGCACGAACATTTCCTTCCCGTCGCGGCCGACCGGATCGAGATCGTGGCGCTGGTCGACCAGGATGGGACCAGCCTGGCTGACCGTGCAGCCGCGCTGGGCGTATCTCGGTCCGCGACGTTCCGCTCGATCGACGAGGCGGCCACTGCGCTCGGCCGGGGGCTGGAAGTCGATGCCGCCGTGGTCGTGTTGCCACCGGGTCATCATCGCGACGCCATCTGCGCGGCGGCCGAGAACGGGCTCGACGTTCTGACCGAGAAGCCGCTGGCGGGCGACCTCGGGGAGGCCTCGGACATCGTCCGGGCGGTGCGATCGGCTGGAGTGAAGGCACAGGTGGTGCAGAACTATCGGCACTACGGACCTGCCCAGACGGCGAGAGCTGTGCTGGCCGAGGGACGCCTAGGCCCGCTTAACCTGCTGACGGCACGGTTCCGGGTCGACTACCGGGAACCGGGAAGCTGGGGCAGTGATCGGCACGACAATTCGCACGCTGCGCTCCTGGAAGCCGGTGCGCATCACCTCGATCAGATTCGTCATCTGGCCGGAGAAACTCCCGAACTGGTGTGGGCCGACGAGTGGCGGCCGGGGCATGTGAACTCCTTCTCGGGAGCGCCGTGTGCCCTCGCCGGTGGTGTCTTCCCATCATCGGCCAGGTTCCTCTACGAGGCGAACGCTGTGGCGGCCGGCCAGCAGGACGGGTGGAAACACGAGAGTTACCGAGCCGAGTGCGCGCAGGGGACGCTGCGCATCGTGGATTCCTCCGTGCTCGTCACCGTCCATGGTCCGAACGGGCCGGAGGAGACCGCGGTACCGGTGATCGCACCGCCGCTGACCGGACATCGCGCGGTCGTCGACGAGTTCGTCAGCTGGATCCGCGGTGGTCCCGCGCCTGCCACACAGTTGCTCGACAACCTCGAAACATTGGCGACGATCTTCGCTGCCGTCGAGGCTGCCGAGCTGGGGAGAACGGTGCCCGTGGCCAAGCACCTGGCCGCGTTCTCCGAGGCCGGTGGCCGGGCGAGATGAAGATCCTGCAGATCTCGAGTTGCTGGGCCAGAACTCCACCGGACGGGTTCGGCCCGGCCGAGGAAGTGACCTACGACCTCTCGGTCGAGCTCGCGGCGGCCGGTCACGAGGTCACGGTTTTCGCCACTGGCGACTCCACGGTCGGGCTTCCGCTCGCCTTCCATTTCCCCGAAGTGCCCGAGTACAGCCCGGCGAACCCGCGCAAGCACGTCGAGGCCGCGGTCGAGTACGCCAATTCACACGATTTCGACATTGTTCACAACAATGAGTCGAAACATGGCGCGCTCCTGGCGCACACGATTCGGCGGCCGACGATTACCCGGGCGAACTGGCTGTACGACGCCGACTTCCTCCAGCAGTTCCACGCCTTGGACGAGAAGGCACGCCGGGCCACCAGATTCGTAGCGATCAGTCACCGGATGCGAACACTGCTGCCGGAGTTGTCCTTTGCCGGTACCGTGCACAACGGAATCGACGTCGACGGGTTTCCGTTCGGCGCGGACAAGCAGGACTATGTCCTGTTTCTCGGTCGGATCATTCCGGAAAAGGGTGTCGACCTGGCCATCGAGGCCGCACGGACGGCGGGCGTCCCGCTCGTCATCGCAGGACAGTTGCTCGACAGACATCGGAAATTCTTCGAGCAGAAGGTGGCGCCGGCGCTCGATGGAGATCAGGTCAGCTGGTACGGACCGGCCTCGCGCACGCAGGCGAAACAGTTGCTGCGTGATGCGCGGGCCCTTCTGATGCCGTACCGGTGGGAGGAGCCGTTCGGCAAAGTGCTCGTCGAGGCCCAGGCGTGCGGTACACCGGTGGTCTCGGTCCCGTGGGGAGCCGTTCCTGAGGTGGTAGCTGACGGGATCACCGGCTTCCTGCGGGCTACTGCCGAGGAGATGGCCGCCGCCATCGGGCAGGTCGACCGGATCAGTCCGACGGCATGCCGTGAGCGGGCCGTGACCCGGTTTTCCCGCGGCAGGATGGCGGCCGACTACGTGCACTTGTACGAGAAACTCCTGGTCGACGCCGGCCGCGGATCGAGACGCTGACCGATGTGCGGAATCGCGGGATTCACCGGACCGCAACGGCCGGGCGACCTGGAGCGCCTGGCTGTCATGGCCGGCCAGATGATCCATCGGGGCCCCGATTCCGAGGGCAGGTACGAGTCGCTGGTCGGTTCGGTGGTCGTCCGTCGTCTTGCCGTCCGTGGTGGGCCTGCCGCCGACCAGCCGTTGCTGAGCGAAGACGGATCCATCGCCGTCTGCGGTAACGGCGAGATCTACAACTATCCGGAACTACGCCGGGACCTGTCGAGCCGGGGGCATTCGTTCCGCAGCACCTCGGACCTCGAGGTGATTGTCCACCTGTACGAGGAGTACGGAGCCGGGCTCTGGAGCGAGTTGGTCGGCGATTTCGCCGTCGTCGTCATCGACAACCGCTCGGGGTCCGTCGTACTCGCCAGGGACAGACTTGGCATCCGCCCGCTCTATGTGACGCAGATCCGCGGGCGGCTCGCCTACTGCTCGGAGATCCGGCCGCTGCTGGCCGTCGATCCTGAGCCGGCCGCCGCGTGCACCGCCGGTATCGCCCACTACCTTCGCCATCAGTTCATTCCCGCGCCACTGACCGGATTCGACGGCATCTACAAAGTGAACCCGGGAACCTGCTTGGAGATCCGGGACGGACAGGTCGACGAGCACAGGTACTGGAGCCTCCCGGAAGATCCCGGCGACCTCAGTTGTGCTACTGATCTCGATACGGGTCTGGCGGGGCTCCTCGCAGACTCAGTCGGTGCGCAAGGCAGCACTGTGGATGGCCCCACCGGTCTTTGCCTGAGCGGCGGGCTCGATTCGGCTGTCGTCGCGGCCGTGCACTGCGCCACAGCCGAGCGACCGTTGACGGCCTTCACTATCGATTTCGCCACCGCCGAGGACCGCGCTCACTCCGAAGTCACTGCCGCGGCGGCTGTGGCCTCTCGGCTCGGTCTCGAGCACGTCGCCGTCGAGCTGTCCGCCGACAGCTACCTGGAGGCGGCGACGCGGACAGTGGAGAGTCTGGAGGAGCCGATCTGCGATCCGACAGCGGCGCTTCTCGACCGCATCGCGGCGGAGGCGGCGAGGCGTGGCATCCGGGTGCTCCTGTTCGGCGACGGGGCAGATGAACTGTACGGCGGGTACTCGCAATACCGCCGGTCGACGGCGGGCGACCGCTCATGGACTGGCGGCCGGCGCCTGCTGAAAGCACTCGACGACGGCAGTCTGTGGCCACAGCGGCTGCGCCTGCCCGGCGACGGCCCGACAGAGCTGCCCCTGACGCGGTTATTGGGACGCAGCGATTCCGAGGTGGCCGAGGTGATGTGCTCCGCCGCGGTGACCGACGAGCCGCGCGGTACGAGGTCGGCACTGCTCTACCGCTACGGCCGGGACGACCTGCGCGGCTTCGTCCCCAGCACCCTGCTGGCCCGGGGCGACAAGATCTGCATGGCCCATTCGGTGGAAGGCAGATACCCGTACCTCGACCACCGCGTGGTCGAGCACGGGCTGTCCCTGCCCGCCGATCGCAAGCTCTCGACGGACTCGAACAAGGTGGCGCTGCGTTCTCTCGCCCTGGACCTCGGGATCCCTGCGGCTGCCCGAGCCGCCAAGAGCCCGTTCTCCTTACCGATGGCCGCGTGGTTGGCAGGGCCGCTGCGCGGCGTGGTGGCCGAGCTGCGACTGCTGGCCGAGAAGGATCAACTCGGGCTTGAGCCCGACAACTGGCTGCCGACGTTGATCACTTCGGACAACCGCCTTGCACCGGGAGTCTTTCCGTCTGATGTCTGGAGCATCTATTCGCTGCTGACCTGGGGCAACGTGTTCCTGCCCTAGATCGCGCAACCCACCAAAACCGCCGCTCACTCGGTGTTCGGCCACGAACTGGGGAGTACACGATGAAGCCCGACGTCACCTGCCGGTGGGCGAGCTGGAACCCGACGATCGAGAACTGCTTCATGCTCAGTCACAGCATCGGGTCGTTCCAGCGGTTCCTCGGCCCGACCGCGGAGTACATCGTCTATGCCGATGACCCCGGCTTCGTCGCGGCGAACCTGCTGGTCGAGGCCGAGGTGCGGGAACTGGCCGGCCCGTCGCGATCTCGCTACCTCCGCGAGGAGGCCACCTGGCGTAAATGGGCGCCCGCGCCCCGGGGCGATGTCGACCGGGCGGAACTACGCATCGACTCCGACATCTTCTTGCTCGGCGAGCCGGTCGAGGTGCGACGTTTCCTCGCCGGCGAAAGCGCTTCCTACCTCGTCTCGAGTGAAGAATTCGTGGCACTGTGGCCGTACGGGAACTTCGGCGACCGGCTGCCGCCCGACTTTCTGCCGATCAACGCCGGTCTGGTGGGTCAGGCGAGGGGCGCCGATCTGACTGTCCTGCTCGACGCCGAACTCGCTTGGTGGGAGAAGTCGATCGCCCCTGGCGACGTGAAGTACCACGATGAGCAGGGGGCGGTCGCAGCGGTCATCCAGACGCTGGCGGCCGAGGGCGAGGTGCTGGTCCTCGACCCTGCTCGCTATCGAGTCGTGTGCCCGCTCAACGAGCCGCCGGTGCGCGACGTGACCGACCTGGTCATGCTGCACGCGACGTATCCGGATCATCCTGCGTTCTGGCGGTTCCTGCCGGACATCGCGCAGGTCAGCGGTGTCACAGCCGATCCGGCCGAAGCCGGCCTGACAGTGAGGAGACGTGTCTGATGAGGGACCGATCCAGTTCGCCCCAACAGCCCGCGGTGGAGATCCCGACTGCGCTGGCACTCGATGACGTTCTGCTCGTGCCGCGCCGCAGCGCAGTGCGCAGCAGGCGCGATGTCGATCTGAGTTCGACAGTGGTCGGGGACATCCGCTTGTCGATCCCGATCCTGTCCTCGAACGTCCCCTGGTGCACGGAGACGGTGATGGCGGTGGCGATGGCGCGGCTGGGTGCATTGGGTTGCATTCACCGGATGCAGACCATCGACGACCAGGCCAACCAGATCCGGCACGTGAAGCAGACTGCCCTCGAAGGCAGTGGCTCGCTCGGTGTGCCGCCGTCGGTGGACAGCGAGGGGAGACTGCTCACGGCCGCCGCGGTCGGTGTCACCGACGAATTCGTCAAGCGGGCCGATGCGCTGGTGAACGCCGAGGTGGACGTGCTGCTGGTGGACGCAGCGCACGGACACCTCGACCTGTCGCTCGGCGCGGTCGGCCTGTTGCGTGAGCGACACCCTGACCTGCCGATCATTGCCGGCAACGTCGCCACCGCTGAGGGAGTCGAAGATCTCGTCGCGGCGGGAGCGGGTGCGGTGAAGGTCGGTATCGGCCCTGGCGGGGTGTGTACCACCCGAACTGTCGCCGGGGTGGGGGTGCCTCAGTTCACGGCGGTGATGGAATGCGTGCAGGCCGGTCGCGCACTCGGCGTGCCGATAGTGGCGGACGGCGGGATCCGCAAGGCAGGCGATATCACCAAGGTTCTCGCAGCGGGCGCGTCCTCGGTGATGCTCGGATCTGTGCTTGCCGGTACCGACGAGAGCTCAGCCGCACCCGGCGAGAGCCACGGACGCAGGGTGCGGTCGTCCACCGGCTACGTCTCGTTGGGAATGCGGCTCACGCTCCGTCGCGCCGAAGGTTCGGCGCTGTCCGACGAGGACATCGACGACTACGTCCCAGAAGGCGTCGAGGTGGCGTTCCCGGCGACAGGCCCGCTGCGTAACGTCCTGCGGCAGTTCGCCGGTGGGGTGCAATCGGGGCTCAGTTACTGCGGTGCTTCCGACCTGCGCACGTTGCAGGCGGTCGCGCGGTTCGTCAGGGTGACGCCGGCGGGCGTACAGGAGAGCCGGCCCCACGCGGGCGACGACGGTGGCCGGCTCCTCGACAGGTTCGGCGCGTCATGAAGATCTCCGTGTTCTCCCTCGGCCCGGTGTTCCCGCGACACGTCCATGGCGGCTCACAGCGCACGCTGACTTCGGTCGTCCGTCATCTGGCCGAGCAGGGGCACGACTGTGATGTCTACTGCACCTGGCGTGACGACAACCCGCAGTCCTTCCAATTGGCCCCCCGCGCGCACGTGCACCCACACCTTCGTTTCAAACAAACCTTTCCTGAGCCCTACTACACCGCCCCGTTCCACCTGGCGTCGATCGCGGAGACGCTGCGATCGGCGGCGTCCGACTCCGACGTCTTCTACATTCACGACTCGGAGTTGGTGTTCAGTCAGATCTACGACGGCGTGCCGGTGGTGTCCGGAGTTCAGGACTTCGTCTACCCGACGACCTTGGAGGGTGTCTTCGCCTTCCGCGGGCGGCAGTTCGTCGCGATCTCCGACTACGTCGAGCGCTGTATGTCGGCGACGCTTTCCCGGCTGGCGGACAAGCACTCGACCTCGGTTCAGGTCGTTCCGAACGGCTTCAACCAGTCCGCGTTCCGCCCCGTCGACTTCACCCGGATGGCGAGTGAGCTCGGCCTCCGAACGGACTGGGTACCGATTCTGTTCCCGCACCGCCCGGACCCGCGCAAGGGACTGTTCCAGGCCATCGAGGTGATTGCAGCCGCTCGGGAGCACCTGCCGGCCGAGCTCTTCGCCCGGCTACGCCTGCTCGTGCCGCTGTGGATGGATTCGGATCTTGTCGGAGAGGAGTCCGACCACGAGTACCAGACCCTCTACCGCGAAGCTGAGAAGCACGCCATTGAGCACGACCTCGGTGAACTCCTGCACGTCCATCCATGGATCCCGGCCGACCGCATGCCGGAGTACTTCTCACTCGGGCGAGCCACCCTGTGCATCGGCAACTTCGTCGAGGCATTCGGCAACGTCGCGGTGGAATCGCAGTTGTGCGGGACACCGGCCATCGTGAGCCGCGTCGGCGCCCAGCGGACCGTTCTTCCGGACGACCTGGTTTCCAAGGTCGACTACGCCGACATCGGTGGTTGCGCGGAACTGCTGGTGGAGCTGTTGCTCAGTGACAAGCCTTTCGAGACACCACGGTTCCGCGACTTCGTCGATGCCACCTACAGCGAACAACGCATGGTCTCCGGCTACCACGAGGTGTTCGCCGAGACGGCGGTCGGTCGGCCCATCGGCAACTCGCTGACGCAGGGCGGAACCGGTTATGGCATTCCGCCCTGGTGTGCGCTGACGGCAAGTGGCTACTACAGCGACTACCTGCACACCTACGCCGACGACCAGGAGTTGCTGACGCTGCTGTCAGCCGCGCCGGATGGGTACATCTCGGCGGACCTGGGCACAGCGGTGGACAAACTGAACCGGTGGGAGGCCGAAGGGCTACTCGTCAGACAGCAACCGCCGAACAGGTAGCAGAAAGGCCGACACCGGAACAACAGGTGCCTGCGGCAACGGCTTTCGGTTCGGTCGTCAGGGCGACCGAGCCGAAAGCCGTCGTCCGCGTTGCCTTGCCCCCAGCCGCGGGAGTTGCTGATGCGTCGCGATCAGGAGGACTCTCGAATCAGCGCCTGGTAGTCGATCTTTCCGGCAGCACTGTGCGGCACGTTGTCCACCAGCTTGATCCGAAGGTAGGCAGGGGGGATGCCAAGGTCTGCACAGACCTCGCGGGCCAGGGCGTGTGCGGTGTCCAACTCGGCCACGCAATGGACGAACACTGCGCCCCCGGACTCGACCACAGCGGTCGTGCCGAGCCTACGGAAGGTACTTTCGAGTTCATCGAGGTTGATCCGCTTTCCCGCGACCTTGGCGATACGCTTGATCCTCCCCCGCAGATAGAGGTAGCCGTCTCGGATCGACCCGAGGTCCCCGGTGCGCAGGACGCCTCCCAGGCGGTCACCAGCGGTCAGATCCGCCCGGGTATCGGCATAACCGAGCATGACGTTCGGGCCCTGGTACACAATCTCGCCGGAGTCAAGCAGTTCGAACTTGCCACCGGGTACCGCTCGGCCGACCGACCCGATGGCCTCGGGGTGTGCTGCGGTGTCCAGGACTGCCATTCTCGCTGTCGCCTCGGTCTGCCCGTACATCACGAACAAGCGCCCGTTGTGCTCGATCGCCAGCCGGGCATAGTCGGCGACGTTGCCGAGGACCCCTCCGGACTGGGTGAGGGCGCGCAAGGTGGCGGGCCACTGCCTGCGCAAGACCGGCCACAGAGCCTGGTACGTGATCGGAACGCCGGCCAGCGCCGTGGTCCCCGTCTGTGCGAGCTGCCGCAGGAAAAGCCGACTGGTCGGGGATCGGTTGGTCAGGACGACACTCGCGCCGCGACTCAGGTGGCTGTTGAGCACTGAGAGCCCGTAACAGTAGTGGAGGGGCAGCGAGGTGATCGCTCGGTCCGCCTCGGTGATGGCGAGGGCTTGCCCAATGCTGTCAGCGTTGGCGGACAGATTGTCCGCCGAGAGGCAAACGACACGCGGGGCTCCGGTGCTGCCCGACGTCATCAGTAGCAGGGCCGGTCCGCGATCGATCACCGCGGTTCGTGCCCGTCGCCAGTTCGCACCATCCGTGGCCAGGTAGCCCTGTGGAAGGGGCAGCGCACGCGGTGGGCGGACCACCAGGTCGGGTTGGAACGCCGACAGGATCCGGGCGACGGCGCGCTCGTTTAGGGCGGGGTCGGCGAGCATGAGCGTGTGTGGGGAGTCTAGGCAGGCCAAGTAGCACAGAACGGTGGACAGGGAGTTGTCGGCGAACAACAGCACCACCCCCGGTCCCTTCAGCGTCGCGGTGAGCTTGTGCCAAGGGCTGAACGCAGAGCTCAGTTCGCCGTAGCGCAGGGCCGTGCCGTCAGCGACGATCAGGGCCGGGGCGTTCGCCGCACCGTGCGGGAATGACACGATCAGCTCTTGTGCTGCACGGCTTGCGCCAGATTCCGGACCGAGGAGGCCTCGAAGAAGGCCTCGAGCGAGAGGTCCGCGCCGAACCGTTGCATGATGAGTGTGCTCAGCTGGATCACGTGCATCGAGTCGCCGCCCAGGTCCATGAAGTCGTCGAGAACGCCGACCCGATCGATGTCGAGAACCTCTGCGACCAGTGCGGCCAGGTGTTCTTCCAAATCCCCTGAGGGCGCGACATAGCGTGACCTCTGGCTCTCGTCGAGCGCGGCCACCTCAGCTCCCAATGTCGCGAGGTCCACTGCTCCGTCCGTCGTGGTGGGCAGTTCGCGAACGACCACCACGTGAGCCGGGAACGCGTGGTGTTTCCACAGGTGCTCCCGGATGCCGACCGCGCTCGTGTAGGACGTGGGCACCACCGCGACGACGAACTCACCGGCCTCCTCGTAGGTGACAGCCTCCAGGACGTCGGGGTGCTCGATCGTCATCGGGTGCTCGCGACGTGTGGTCGAGGACTCGCTCACGTTTCCACCTCTATGGTTCGCAGGGATTCCAGCCGCCAGCGTTGCAGTTTGCCCGTCTCGGTTCTGGGAAGATGGGCCACGAACTCCACCCGCCTGGGCCGCTTGTACGCGGACAGCAGTGCGCGGCAGTGCCGAACGACCTCGTCACTGGTCAGGCCGCTGCCGGCGTGTTTGACCACCAATGCGACAGGAACCTGGCCGAGGTCTGCATCGGGCGCTGGGATCACAGCGACATCCGCGACTTCTGGCAGGCGCAGAACGACCTCTTCGATCTCGGCCGACGACACGTTCGCGCCACCGACGTTGATCAGGCCCTGGCGGCGCCCCGTCAGATACAGATAGCCGTCCTCGTCGAGATATCCGAGGTCGCCCAGGCTCAGGTATCCGTCCACCGTGTGTTCGACGGCCGCGGTGACCGGCCGGCCGCTGCGCATGAAGACGCGGCCGACAGCCCCGGGCGGCAGCGGTCCGAGATTCTCGTCGAGGATCCGGATCCTGGTTAGGAAACCCTTGCCCACGGTGCCCGGCCTCGCCAGCCACTCGTCGCCCCGCGCGATGGTCATCCCGATCTGTTCGGTGGCGCCGTAGAGTTCGAAGATCCGATCGGCGCCCAGCAGTTCGATCCAGTTCCGCTTGGTCTCGGCGTCACACGGGCCGGCTGTGTGGACGACGGCCCTGAGCGAGGCCAACCGATCCCGGCGCAGGCCGGGCCCCGCCAGCAGTTTGCGCAGGTGCGACGGTGTGACCTGCATCCATTCGATCGATCGGCGGTGGATCATGTCGATGGTTTTACTCGCCTCGAACACTCCCTGTACCACGATCGTCTGCCGGTCGAGGACACCCGCGATCAGATGCAGGAAGGGTGCGGCGTGATGAAGCGGGCCCACGACGAGTTGGCGCAACCCCTCCGTCCAGCCTGTTCGGCGCAGCAGAAAGGGAAAGCCACCCAGCGTGAGGCTGCCCTGTACGGGAACGGGTCGCCCCGTGGTGCCGCCCGTCAGCAGGAGGTAGTCGCCCTCGCACGGCACGTCGTGCTCGGGTCTGGCGACGACGAGCCGGTTGTCGTCGTACACCGCGCCGTAGGTCGCGGCCAGTCGTTGCACCAGTTCGGCGCGTTCCTGCGGGGGAGTCCTGGGACTGATCGGGAGGACGGGAAGCCCCGTGCGCAGGGAGGCGAGCAATCTCGTCACGCCGTCGAGGGTGTTGGCCAGGTCGATGCACAAGATCGGCCTGCACTTGGCCACCTCCGGCCCCAGCGGGCTCGGTGCCGCGGTCAGCCGATCGAGTTGCGACCAGGTGATGCTGCGGACAACCCCGCGCCTGCTCTCGATGACGGCGGGCCGGTCAGGATGCTGATGGACCGCCTGCCGGAGCAGTTCATCAAGAATCATGTTCGATCTCTCGTCGGTGATCTGGGCATCAGTGTGTGAAGGACGGCAGTTCCTCCTGGCTGGCCAACGCCGATCGGAACCAGGCGATGGTCTTGTCCAGACCTTCTTCGCGCGAGGTCGTGGATCTCCAGCCCAGCAGGGTTTCGGCCAGCGTGGTGTCCGGCCTGCGCTTGCGCGGATCGTCGACCGGCCGGTCGACGAGCTGTATCGGGACCTGGGCGTCGACCATCTGCCGGATCGTCTCGGCCAGCCGCAGAACGGTGGTCTCGTCGGGATTCCCGATGTTCACCGGACCCGGGTGACCGCTGGCGGCGAGTGCGAGAATGCCCTGTACCGTGTCGTCGACGAAGCAGACCGAGCGGGTCTGGCTGCCGTCGCCGGTGACTGTGATGGGTTCCCCGGCCAGCGCCTGGCGGATGAAAGTGGGAATGGCCCGGCCATCGTCGGGCCGCATCCGCGGTCCGTAGGTGTTGAAGATGCGCGCGATCACGGTGTCCACGCCGCAGTTCGCCCGGTACGCGGTGGTCAGCGCCTCCGCGAAACGCTTGGCCTCGTCGTAGACACCGCGCGGCCCCAACGGGTTGACGTTGCCCCAGTAGTCCTCGCGCTGAGGATGCTCGAGAGGGTCGCCGTAGACCTCCGACGTCGAGGCGAGGACGAACCTGGCCTTCTTCTCCCGGGCAAGCCCGAGGGAGTGCAGGGTGCCGGTGCTGCCGACCTTGAGCGTCTGGATGGGCAGCCGGAGATAGTCCACCGGCGAGGCTGGTGAGGCGAAATGCAGAACGAGGTCGACCTCGCCGGGAACGTGGATGTAATCGGTGACGTCACAGCGGGCGAGGCGGAAGCCGGGATCGTTCGTCAGGTGACCGACATTTTCCGGAAGGCCGGTCAGAAAATTGTCAAGGCAGACGACCTGTGTTCCCAATGACAAGAGGCGCTCGCACAGATGGGATCCGACAAAGCCCGCGCCACCGGTCACGACCGCCCGACGGAAATTCCAGCGTGTGGCCATAGCTGTCATCAATATTCTCCCCGCGACAGGAAATCCCAATATAGGCCCGACCTGCAATACCTTATTCGGTGCCGGTCGTGGCCGGTAGCGCGCAACGGTGACGCGGCGGCATCATATGGCCAAACCATTCCGCCGAAACCTTGCCGCCGGCAGCGCGGTCGGAGTTGTCAATCGTGTTCTGCTTCTTCCCGGAGGCGTCCCGCCGGCGGGACACCGCCCCGAGCGGAATCTCGTGCTGGAAATGACAAGGAGAGGCCGATGCTGCGTTCGTGCCGGAATGTCCCTCGCCGAAGCGTCCCTTCCGCGGGACCGCGGTCGTGACCCCGCGTTGGGAGCGCCGGCGGCTGTTGGGCCTTGACTGGACCACGTTCGGCGACGCCGCGCAGGACCTTGCCGTCCAGGTGAAGAGCAGTGGCTTCCGGCCGACCGTCATCATGGGAATCGCGCGCGGCGGCCTGCCTCTGGCGACCGCGCTGGGACACCTGCTGTCCGGCCGGGTGGGAACGACCGGGGTGACCCGTAACGCCTCGGACGGTCAGTACGCCGAACGTGACGAGGCCGCGATCTCCTGGATGGTTCCGGACTCCCTGAACGGCGCTCGGGTCCTGCTCGTCGACGACATCGCGGGCGACGGTGGCACGCTTCGGGTGGTCCGCGAACGCGCCCGTCGGGCCGGCGCGGCCGAGGTGCGGGCAGCCGTCATCGTGGTGAACGACGGGTGTCAGGACCGACCGGAATACTCGGTGTTCGCGGCGGACGATTGGGTGGTGTTCCCCTGGGAGTGTCCTCCTGGCGACCACCACGGCGCCGTCGAGTCGCTGGTTCTCCGAACCCGATCCGGCACGGATGACTGACGCCGAGGCCAAGGCCTTCTACCGCAAGCGGTTCCGCGCCAGATATCTCCGGTCGAGGCTGTGGCCGAGTTCTCGTCGATGGCGACGGGACCTGGCTCTCGGGATCCGCCAAGGGCCCTTCCGGAACCGGTGGGAGCAGTTGCCGGTCTTCGAGCGGCATGTGCTCGTGTCAGCGTCGGGGCGAGCTTTCGACGACACCCTCCGGCGGTTCGGCGCCGCGACCACGGTCCAGGCCCTGGGCCTGACCTGCGACGAACCGATCGCACCGGGAGGAAACCTGATTCTGACCGCGCGGACCGGGGCGCTGGGTGCTCTGGCTGTCGTCCTCGCGGTGCGCGGACACAACGTGGCGTTCAGCAGTGCACACCCCGAGCACCGTCGGCGACTCGTTCTGCCGAAGGTCGGAGAACGTCAGCGCGGCCTCGTCACCCCGTTGTTCTTTCCTTCGTGGCAGGCGATCCTCAGTGCCCGTCGGGGGCTCGAGAGCGGCTGGGACTTCATCGTGCCGATCGACTCGATCGGCGAACCGGGAACGACGTCCTTCCATGCCGAGTTCGCCCGGCTTCCGGATCGGACCGAACGACTGTTCCGGGTTCTCGGCAACGATGCGGCGCGCATCAGTTTCATGTGCGTGGAGGTGGTGGACGGCTGGCGCCCGAAGCTGAAGATCATCTGTCATCAGTACTCTGGGGAGCCGCTGGAATTTCTGCGCCGGATCGAGAGTTCGCTCGAGCGGCTGCCGCATCAGTGGCATGTTTGGACGGCTCTCGGTGCGGCGTCGAAGTCGCGGCCGGCGCCGCGTACGAATGCCACCGTTGACGGTAAGCACTCCGCCGTCTGATGCTGGCTCGACGAAGTGACGTCCAGCGCTTTCCGGCAGCTCGACCATCGGCTTCACGTGAAC
Organism: Kribbella speibonae; assembly: GCF_004331375.1. Taxonomy (NCBI): domain Bacteria; kingdom Bacillati; phylum Actinomycetota; class Actinomycetes; order Propionibacteriales; family Kribbellaceae; genus Kribbella; species Kribbella speibonae. The sequence continues at coordinate 1,203,206 of NZ_SJKC01000003.1, forward strand.
GTTGCATTCACCATTTGGAGATCCGTTGATCGAAATTTATCGTGAATTCACCTTCGAAGCGGCGCACAGATTACCCACTGTTCCGGCGGGTCACAAGTGCGGCAGATTGCACGGACACAGCTATCGCGTGGAGGTGCATGTCAGCGGTGAGGTCGACGCCTCTACCGGTTGGCTGATCGATTTCGGGGACATCAAGAAGGCGTTCAGGCCGCTGGAGGACCAGTTGGACCACCACTACCTCAACGACGTCGAGGGGCTGGACAACCCCACCAGCGAGAACTTGGCCCAGTGGATCTGGGCCCGTCTGGTCGGCGTGCTACCGCTGTCGGAGATCCACGTCCGGGAGACGTGCACTTCTGGATGTGTCTATCGAGGGAGGGAAGATGCTCGCTGATGTGCAGGCCGCACCGGACCGCCGGGGCGTGCCGTTGGACGAGGTCGGTATCGAAGGCCTTCGATATCCGGTCCTGGTCGCCGACGGACAGGGCGCGAAGCGGGAGACCGTGGCCACGGCCACCATGTCGGTCGACCTCGGGCCCGAGGTGAAGGGCGCGCACCTCAGTCGCTTCATCGAGGTGCTGCACGGTTCGAGGGAGCAGTTGACGCCCGCGACTGTCAGGGCTCTCGCGGAGGAACTGCGGCAGTACATGGGAAGTTCCGGCGCACGGGTGCACCTGACGTTTCCGTACTTCCTGGAACGAGAAGCGCCGGTGACACGGTCTCGCGCCTTCGTCGAGTACACGTGTTCGGTATCGGCCTCCAGCGGCCCGACCGGCACCCAGTTGTCGTGGAGCGTGGACGTTCCGGTGACCAGTGTGTGTCCTTGCAGCAAGGCGATCAGCGACCGCGGTGCGCACAATCAGCGCGGCCACATCACCATCGAGGTCAAGGGCGCCGATCCGGTGGAGGGACTGTGGTTCGACGGACTCATCGCCGCCGCGGAGGCGGCGGCCTCGTCGCCGGTCTACGCGCTGCTCAAGCGTCCCGACGAACGGCATGTGACCATGACCGGCTACGACAACCCGGTCTTCGTCGAGGACATGGTGCGGAACGTCTGTGAAGTCCTGTCCACCAGTGTGGGGATCACCGCCTACCGTGTGCGTGCTGTGAACGACGAGAGCATCCACAACCACGCGGCGTACGCCGCGGTGTCCTGGCGGGAACCCCGCGGCGCACAGCCTTCCTGATCGGTTCAGAGGCCGCCTTACCTGCTGCGCATCAGGTCGGGAACCTCACGGAGGCTGGCCACGAGGTGGTCGGGCCGGACCCTGCTGCCGGGCGCGAACTCCCGGGCACCGTTACCCGTCAGTACGCCGACCGTTGTGGCGCCGACCTGGTGGCCGGCCTCGATGTCGCTGGCCGAGTCGCCCACCAGCCATCGTGGCAACGCGGGGTCTAGGTCCCGCAAGGCCAACTCGAGGAGGAGCCGCTTGCGCTCGACGGCAGTGAGAGTGCCGGTGACGGTCAGGTCGTCGGAGGTCAGCAGCAATGCGAAGGTGTCGCCGATTCCCCAGGAGTCGACCAACGTCCGGGTGGCCTGGGTACCGGTCCAGGAACTGACCAAAGCGGTGACCACACCGGCCGCGGCCAGCGCGACCATGGCCGGTACGGAACCAGGAATCGGGCGTCCGTACCTGCTCAAGTAGCGATGGGGAATCGCGTCGGAGTCGACAGTGACGCGACAGCCGTCCACTACGAGTCGATCGGCGAGCAACTGTTCCCAGAAGTCGAACGCCAGTACCACTTCGGGTGCCGGAGTGGTCACACCGGCCTGCCGACAGGCGTCGGCGACGCACGCGACGAACATCTCCTCCCAGGACACCAGGGTGCCATCGCGGTCCAACAGCAACACGGCGGATGTAGCCATCTCACAGGTCCTCGGTCGACCAGGACGAAGGGACATCGGCCACAGCTCGGGCCCGATCGGCGTACCAGCCGGAACCGAGATCCGTATCGACCAGCGCCGCCAGTTCGTCGACCGTGACAACGGCTGCCACCTCGCTGTGCGCGAGCAGTTCGGTGACCAGTTGGTCGCCACGGTGACCGGACCGCAGGCATTGCTGGACCACCTGGTAGGCCTCGGGGCGGGCCAGACCGCTGCTGACCAGCAGGCGCAGCAGCGTCCCGCTCATCCAGATGGTGGCGGCCCGGTCGAGGTTGCGAGCGATCGCTGTCGTGTCGACCTCAAGACCGGCCAGCACGGTCGTCATCTTCCGCGCCATCTCCTCGAGCAGCAGGCACGCCTGCGGGATGACGAATCGCTCGTTCGCCGAGTTGGCCAGGTCGCGCTCGTGCCAGGTGATCACGTTCTCCAGCGCGGGATGGACCAGTGAGCGCACCAGGCGGCTGAGGCTGCACACGTTCTCGCACAGCACCGGATTGCGCTTGTGTGGCATGGCGGAACTGCCGACCTGCCGCATGGTTCGGGGCTCTCGTAGTTCGGCGATCTCGTCGCGCTGCAAGTTGCGGATCTCGGTGGCGATGTTCTCCAGCACCGCCGCGGACAGTGCCGCCCAGCCGACGAACTCGGCGATGCGGTCGCGCGCGATCGCCTGCGAGTTCAGTCGTGCCACTCCCAGGCCCAGCCCAGCCAGCACCCGGCGTTCCAATTCCTCACCGAAATCGCCGAACGCCGCACCGGCGCCCACCGCTCCGCCCACTTTGCCGACGAGCAGTCTGGGGGAGAGCTCGGCGAGCCGGTCCGACGTACGCAGCAGGGCATCGAGGTAGACGGCGAACTTGCCGCCGAGGGTGACTGGTTCGGCGTACTGGCCGTGCGTCCGGCCGGCCATGCTGAGGTCGGCGTACTCCATGGCAAGACGGCGGCATGCGTCGGTGAGTGTGTGCAGTTCCTCCCGAAGGAGACCGGCGGCCTGTGCGAGCTGCAACGCTCCGCCGGTATCGATGACATCGCTGCTGGTGAGGCCGAAATGTGTCCACCGGCCGTGTATCCCTGCCGATGTCGACAGCACATGGACGAACGCTGCCAGTTCGTGGCCGGTCCACGTCTCGGCCGCACCAATCGCCGCCGGATCGACGTCCTCACGGCCGACGGCGTCGATGGCGGCGGCGGCATCGGCGGGGATCAACCCGAGGTCGCCCTGGACCCGGGCGACCTCGCGCTCCACCGTCAGCCATAGTCGATAGCGATTCGATTTTGAGAAGATGGCTCGCATCTGCGAACTTCCGTAACGCCCCTCGTCGAGAGGCAGGATCACGTTGCTTCCGGCAGAAATGTCATTGTCCACGGTATTGGGTACTCCACTCTGATTCCGGAATGTTTCAGGGATCCGTAGGGACGCTTGAGTTTAAAAGGACGGAAGCGAAGGGAGCGAACGATGCCGAGCACTGTTGTCGTCGGTGGACAATGGGGTGACGAAGCCAAGGGCAAGGTGTGTAGTTATCTCGCCGGCCGTGATCAGATCGATTTGAGTATCCGAGCCGGCCTCGGCCCGGGAGCCGGTCACACCGTGGTTCAGGACGGGGTCGAATTCCGGCTCCGGCAGACTCCTGCCGCTTTCGTGCGTCCGGACTGCCGGCTGGCACTGGGCGCCGGGACCCTGATCTCGCCGGCCGTCTTCTTCGAGGAGGTCGAGCGGCTGGGGCTGACCGGCCGGATCACGATCGACGGCCGAGCGACCGTCATCGAGGAGCAGCACCGGCAAGCGGATGCGAGCAGCAACTTTCTCCGCACGGTGGTGGGCAGTACCGGAAGCGGGCACGGCCCATGTCTGGCCGATCGGGCTCTGCGCACGGCCAGACTGGTCCGAGATACCCCGCAACTGGCTCCGTACGTGGCCGACGTAGCCGCGCTGGCGAACGAGGCGCTGGACCGGGGGGAACGCGTTCTGGTGGAAGGCACGAACGGCTTCGGGTTGTCGGTGCTGTACGGCACCTACCCGCACACCGTCTCGAAGGACAGCACCGCCTCAACGGCTGCGGCTGACGTCGGTTTGGCACCGACCCGCATCAACGAGGTCGTGCTGGTGTTCAAGGCCTACGCCACCCGGGTCGGGCCGGGCGACTTGCCGCGTGAGCTGTCGTCCGAGGAGATTCACGAGCGGAACTGGCAGGAGGTGGCCACGGTGACCGGTCGCCCGCGGCGGGTGGGCGCATTCGACCTGGAGTCGGCCAGCACCGCGGTCATGCTGAACGATCCCGCCTATATCGCGCTGACCTGTCTGGACCGTCTGGATCCGGCCGCGGCCGGGGTGCCGTACGGGCGCCTGCCCTCGACTGTTCGGCGGTTCGTGGACCAAGTTGAAGACGGGCTTCAGCGACCCGTCGGCCTGCTGAGTACGGGACCCGACATCCGCGCCACGATCGACCGGAGAGGTTCGGTGGCCGATCCGGAAGTCTCTGTGAGATGAGTCAGCGCATCCACGTAGTCGGAGCCGCCGGGAGCGGCAAGACCTACGTCGCGGCCGGGCTCGCCGCCGCGCTGTCCACCGATCACCACGAGCTGGATCGGGTGGCCATGCGCCGATCCGACGACCACACGACGGTGACGCTCGTGCCGTGGCCCGAGCGTCGTGCTGCGGTCGCGGAGATCGCGGCCCGGCCTGACTGGGTGACCGAGGGCATCTATCTGGGCTGGACCGAGCCGCTCTTCGCGGCGGCCGACCTCATCGTCTGGCTGGATATCCCGTGGTGGCAGGCGACGTGGCGAGTCATCAGCAGACACGTGCAAAAGTCCTTGCGCGGGGAGAACGAATGGAAGGGTATCCGGCTTCTTCTCCGCTTTTTGTGGAGTACGCGGCGGTATTACCTAGGCCCTGGCGGAATCCCGAGTCAGGAACATGAGGACGCCGCAACGGATCATCGTATGACGGTAGCCGCACTGATGCCGTACGCCGGCAAGGTCGTGCGATTTCGACATGGCCGGGATATCGTGTCGAACATTGCTTCGCGAACCATCTGACATCTTCTCCGGGCCGTGCTCCATCGGCCGTCCGGAAATTGACGCCGATCGGACCGGGTGTAAAGCTCGAGGGGCGCGGCACCGTGTCAAAAATCCATCGAATTCTCGGAGGGGCGACATGTCCAATGAGCCTGCGGTAGTGCTGCTGAGCGGGGGACTCGATTCGTCGACCGTCCTCGCCATCGCCAAACAGGAGGGCTACCGGCTCTACGCGCTGAGCTTCCGCTACGGTCAGCGTCACCAGGCCGAGCTCGACGCCGCACGACGTGTCGCGGAGGCGCTCGGGGCGGAGCGGCATGTCGTGGCCGACATCGACCTGCGCCTGTTCGGAGGTTCGGCCCTCACGGCGGACATCGACGTTCCGCGGCACGCTCACGTCGATGAATTGGACGACTCTATCCCGATCACCTACGTACCGGCCCGCAATACGATCTTCTTGTCGTTCGCACTGGCCTGGGCCGAGACACTGGGCGCCGCCGACGTGTTCATCGGGGTGAACGCCCTCGACTACTCGGGCTATCCCGATTGTCGCCCCGAGTACATCGCGGCCTTCGAACGAATGGCGACGCTGGCTACCAAGGCAGGCGTTGAAGGCGATCAGCGGCTGCGGATCCACACCCCGTTGATCGACCTGACCAAGGCGGAGACCATCGAGCGCGGGTTGGCCCTCGGCGTGGACTACTCCCTCACGCACAGCTGCTACGACCCCGACGCCGCGGGCCGAGCCTGTGGGAGTTGCGACTCCTGCCTGCTTCGTCGCCGCGGGTTCGCCGAAGTAGGGCTGCGGGACCCTGCCCTCGCGGGCAGGCTCTGACCTGTGTACCGGGTGAAGGAGATCTTCTACACCCTGCAAGGAGAAGGCGCGCACGCCGGCCGTCCTGCCGTGTTCTGCCGTTTCACCGGCTGCAATCTGTGGACCGGCCACGAAAAGGACCGGGGCCGGGCGGTCTGCACGTTCTGCGACACCGACTTCGTGGGAACCGACGGCAGTGGTGGCGGACGGTTCAGGACGGCGGCCGATCTCGCCGCCGCGGTCGCCGCCTTCTGGCCACCGGCGGGCGGCGGTGAGCGATACGTGGTCTGCACCGGAGGCGAGCCGCTGCTCCAGCTCGATCGAGCCGCTGTGGACGCATTGCACGACGTTGGATTTACGGTGGCGGTGGAGACCAACGGAACGCGTGCTGCGCCACCCGGAATCGACTGGATCTGCGTCAGCCCGAAGAGCACCGCCGAGCTCGTACTGACATCAGGTGACGAGCTCAAGCTGGTGTACCCGCAACTGGATGCCCCGCCTGAGCGTTACGAGAGTCTCGACTTCAGGCGGTTCTCCCTGCAGCCGATGGACGGCCCGGACACGACCGGCAACACCCGCCTGGCGCTGGAGTACTGCCTGACCCATCCGCGCTGGCGGCTCAGCCTGCAAACGCACAAGATCGTCGGAATTCGGTAGGACCGCGAGGTCTGTCGCGATATCCGTCGCATCGATCGACATCTTTCGACGCGTGGAACGGATTGCATGAGATGAGTTCACAGCAGACGCATCCGCTGGCGTTGTTTGGCGGCGAACCCGTTGTCCGCACACCTCTACGGGAGTGGCCCGTGCTGGGCGAGGACGAGATCGCGGCGCTCGGTGCCCACCTCGACCGCGCGAAGAGGGATCCCGCGTACCTGACCTCGATCTTCGGCAACGGTCCCGTCGTGGACTTCGAGCGCGCCGTCGCCGGTTACTTCGACGTACCCTTCGCTGTCTCCACCAACTCGGGCTGGGCCGCCCTGCACACCGCGCTGGTCGCGGTCGGTGTCTGTCCGGGTGACGAGGTCATCGTGCCGGCGTACACCTGGCCACAGTCGGTGTCCTGTGTCCTGCAGCAAGGTGCCATCCCCGTTTTCGCCGACATCGACCCCGAGATCTACACGCTGAGCGCCGAAACGGTGGCGAAGTGCCTCAGTCCCGCGACCAAGGCAATCGTGGTCGTGCATCTGTACGGTCAGCCGGCTGACATGACGAGCCTGATGGCACTCGCGGAGGCTCATGGTCTGCCCGTGATCGAAGACTGTGCGCAGGCGACCGGGGCGATGCACCGCGATCGTTATGTCGGGACGATCGGCACGGTGGGATGTTTCTCCATCGGCAGTGGTAAGCAGATCGTCGGCGGTGAGGGCGGCTTCCTCCTGACCTCGTCGGAGGAAGTCAGGAATCGGGCCGTCGCGATGTCGCAGCATCCACAGCGCCACCGTGTCGACCTCCCGGTCGGTTACGAACTACCGGACGGCTTCCTCCCGACCTATCGGATGCACCCGGTCGCAGCGTCGATCTGTGCCGAACAGTTACCGAAACTGCGCCGGTGGAACGATGAGCGAATCGCGAATCTGCGAGCGCTGAGCCGCGCCTTGCACGACTGTCGCGGTATCCGTGCGCCGGTCGAATCCGAATCCGGTCGACATGTCTATCACCTGTACTGCCCGACGTTCGTTCCCGATGAGCTGTCCGGCCTTTCCCGCGACCGGTACGTGGAGGCGCTGATGGCCGAGGGGGTGCCGGTCCGCATCGGCTACGTGCGAACTCCGCTGCATCTTCGGCGGGAGATGCAGGAACGCAGGTATCTCGCGCCGGACTATCCCTGGAAGCTGGGATCTCGCGACGTCCGGTACGCCGCCGGCGACTGCCCGGTGACGGAGGACCGGTGTGCCCGCACCGACATCAGCGTCTTCCTCGGTGCCAACGCCCGCGGCGATCAGTCCGTCCTGATCGGCGAGATCGCCGCCGCCTTCTGGAAGGTGGCGCAGCACCATCGCGAGCTGCTCGAGCCGGCGTCCGTGCCGCGCTGAGCATGCTTCAGGCAACGACCGTGGGCACGATCGAGGCACATCGCACAACCGGGGTGACTACATGAGAGTTCTGGGCATCAACGCCATCGGGCACCACGACGCGTCCGTGTGCCTTGTCGAGGACGGCCGCCTGGTGGCTTTCGCCGAAGAAGAGAGATTTCTGCGGGACAAGCACGCGCGCGGCCAGCAGCCGCTCAACGCTGTCCGCTGGTGCCTGGAGTCGCGGGGACTGACGTGGGCGGACATCGACGCCATCGCCACCCCCTGGGTGGAGGAAGAGTTCGGCTCGGTGGCGCCGCCGGGGTATCGCGAGGACATCAGTTTCAGCGAGCGCGACCTCGGCACCGCCTGGGCGCGCTGGCCGGCGAACCTTCGCGAGTTCGCTGCGGCTGCGGGGGCTCGTGACGGTACGATGCCGCTCTTCCAGGTGTCGCACCACCTGGCGCACGCCGCGAGCGCGTACTGGTGCTCCGGTTTCGACGAGACGGCGATCCTCGTCGTCGATGGAGAAGGGGACAGGGTTTCCACCACTCTGGCCTACGGTGCAGCCGGGAAGCTGTCGGTACTACGGCAGTTCTCGACGGTGGACTCGCTGGGGCAGTTCTACGCCTGCCTGACACGCTTTCTGGGGCTCGGCAGTTTCGGAGAGGGCAAACTGATGGGTCTGGCCCCCTACGGCCGGCCTGTACTCGAGTTCCCCGAGATCGAGCTGGACCCCGCCGGCTACCGGCTCCGGCTCGACGCCGGCGTGAAGCGGTGGGATCCCGTGCACACCACCTACCGAACGGTGATCGACAGCTGGATACGGCGGTTCTCCGAGCGGTTCGGTGAACCTCGCGCGGCGCGCGAACGTGGCCGGCCCACTGTTCTCGCGGACTGGTCGCAGCATGACCTGGACATCGCTGCGTCAGGGCAGTCCGCTCTGGAGGAGGCGCTGGTCCACCTGGCGGAACTCGCGATGCGGCTTTCCGGTAGCCGGCGGCTGGCGACGGCCGGTGGCGTAGCACTGAACTGCTCGGCCAACGGACGTCTCGCCGCCATCCCGGACCTCGAAGGTTTCTTCGTGCAGCCGGCGGCCGGGGACGACGGGGTACCGATTGGTGCCGCGTTGCATGTCAGTGCGATCTGTGGGTTCTCTCCGGCCGGCGAGCGGATGACCTCGGTCTCGCTGGGGCCGTCGTTCAGTCCGGACAGTTGTACCACAGCGCTGTCGGACGCTGGCCTGAGCTACCAGACGCCGGACGACATCTCGGAGGCGGCCGGAGAGCATCTGAGTCGCAACGAGGTCGTCTGCTGGTTCGACGGGCGGATGGAGGCCGGCCCGCGGGCGCTGGGTCAGCGCAGCATCGTGGCCTCACCGGGGGCGCGCGCGACCAGGGACAGGGTCAACGACATCAAACGGCGAGCCCGATGGAGACCCTTGGCTCCGAGCCTTCGGCAGCAGGACGCGCAGATGCTGCTGGATCGCGGCGGTGAGGCGCCGTTCATGATCGTGGCCGACCGGATTGCGGCCGGCTGGCGAGATCGGATACCGGGCGTGGTGCACGTCGACGGGAGCGCGCGGCCGCATACGGTGGATCCTGTGCTGCAGCCTGCGTATTGGTCGATGATCGACCATTTCCAGCGGCGTACTGGGCTTCCCGCGGTGATCAACACGTCGTTCAACGACGAACGCGAGCCCATCGTGTGTTCACCGGCGGACGCCGTCCGCACCTTTGTGCGCAGTAGCGCGGACGTGCTGTGCCTCGGTCCGTATCTGGTGCGCAACCCTTCCGCAGGACCTGAGACCGACGAAAGGCGCTGATCTCCATGCTGGACTTGGACGAGATGAGCTGGACCCAGGGTTACGAGCACGCGATTCCGATCCTGGAGGACGCCGAGGCTGCGCGGCTGGCGGCAGCGCGGGACGTCCTGACCGATTGGCCCGATGACGACGACGGGGCTACCGGGGCGCTGCGGTGCCTGGTTGGGGAGGGCTTCCTGATGGACACGGTTCCGGCGAAATACGGCGGACGCGATGCCTCGCTCAGTTACGCGGCGCGCTTCCTCGAAATGCTGGGCACCAAGAACGGATCGCTCGGTTGGCTTTTCACCATTCAGCAGGGGCTGCATCTCCTGCTTCCGACCGCCACCCACGGCAGTTGCGAGCCGTACTTCGAGGACGTGCGGAAGACCGGTGCCCTCTTCGCCGGTTCACACAGCAGGTCAGGCCTCGCGATGAGCGAAACGGCGGATGGGATCGAGCTGGACGGCGTTCTTCAGTACTGCTCCGGAGCTCCGCTGGCGACCTGGCTGACCTGCACGGCCCAGGTCCCCATAGCGGGCACGGTTAAGGGCTGCACCATGATGATCGACGCCCGGCAGGCAGGCATCTCGTGCGAGCCGGCCGCCCACCTGCACTCCATGCGTGGCTCACTCACCGGTGTCGTCCGGTTGACGAAGGTGCAGGTTCCGTGGCGGCAGGTGTATTGGTTCTCCGACCTCGGCGATCCGACGAATCGGCCTCCGTCGTGCCGCTACTACGGCGCGTGGCAATCCATCCTGCTACAAGGTGCGGTCTTCCTCGGCATCGCTGGTTGCGCCCTCGCGTACGCCCGCGAGCAATTGGTGCGCAAGCGCGCGTCGACCGATCCCGCGAAGCGCCTGGCCGGCGATCTGGGCATGGGGCAGTCGGCGGCGGAATTCCTGCAGGCGCGGAGCATTTTCTATCATCGGGTCGAAGGGCTGGAGCTGGCCGCCTCGACGCGGACGGAGCAGCGGGAAGCCTCCCGCCCGAGTCACGCGGCCCTGTTGGGCTCGGTGGCGTCGCTGACGTACTCATGTGTTTCCCGACTGGTCGAGCTGCTCGGGGGATCGGTTCTCGTGTCAGGCAATCCGCTTGAGCGGTGCTGGCGCGACATCCAGCTCGCCCGGGTCGCGGAGGGTGCTCGGCAGCCCGCCTCGAATCTTAGTCTGGGTGCGTTCATCCTGGATCAGAAGCAGTAGGAAGCTGCCGAACGTTGACCAACGATGACTTCACGGTGTGGTCACGCTGTGTGGACGCGGTCCGATCCGCCGTCCCTTTCCCCGCAGTTGGTGAAGTTGTTCGCGCCGACTTGATGTATAGCCAGGAGTTCTACTGGAACTTCTACTACGCGGTTCCGGAGCATAACGGCGTCCTGCTCGACTGGGCCTGGACGGTTCCGGAAGGCGTCACCGTCGCGGACGTCGCAGTCGCGCTGAACCAGTTGGTAGAACGGCGCGTCGCACTGCGAACGAAGTACCCCGTCAGCCTCCTGGGTCTGCCGATGCAGTGCGTCCACCCGGCGTTCGATGTGCCGATCCTGACGTGGCAGGACACGACCGGCGGCGGACTGCGGGAGTTGACCGACGAGCTCAGCCGTCGGCCCATCGACCCGGCAGTGGACTGGCCGATCCGAGCAGGGGTGCTGCTGCGAGGCGAGGTCCCGGTGTCGATGGTGCTCGTCTTCAATCATCTGACCCTCGACGGGATCTCCACCGCGATACTGCGGGACGAATTCCTGGCTCTCCTGAAGGACCCCCAGGGGCTGCCGGAGGTGATCGGCCGAGAGCCGATCTCGCAGGCAGCGTACGAGAAGACGGCGAGCGAAGTCGGTCGGCACGAGCGGGTACTCGCGTACTGGCGCCGGTGCTTCGAGCAGATGCCCAACATGATGTTCACGAACTACCGAAAGGGAGAATCGGGGTCTCCCGGTCGTGAAGGAGGTACGTCATTCACTGCTGCAACGCTCAGCACGGTCGAGCTCGTGGCGGCAGCAGAGATGATCGCGGCGCGGCATCGACTGTCCAGTTCCACGATCTTTCTCACTGCTTATGTTGCTGTCCTTTCGATCATCACCGGACACCGAAGGTGTTCACTCTACGTCGCATCTGCGAACCGTTTCGATCCTGAGGTACAGCCTTCTGTCGGCTGCTTCTTTCAGTGCGGAATAATGGTTGCCGACATCTTGCCAGAGATGACTGTCCTGCAGGCTGCAAAAAGACTGCGTGCGCAATCACTGACCAGCTACGGAAATGCCCATCATTCATTCTGGAATGCCAAGGAGTTGGCCGTCAGAGCTGCAGATGAGCGCGGTGTTGCCTTGCGGGTCGGAGTGTATTACAACTTCACGCAGCCGCAAGAGGCAACGTACCGCGATGAGCTGCAGCGCACGGCGGTCACGGATGCCAGCAGCCTGCAGTTGACTTGGGAAGAGGATGTGGACTGGGAAGACTACGACACAGACCTGTATCTCAGGGTCGTGCCGAACGACCCCAAGGGCCTCTTCCTGCTGGCGCATGACTCGGTGCTCTCACGAGACGAAATGGAACGGATTCTGACAGCGATGGTCACGTTGATCTCCCTCTGGGCCGAGGATTCCGCGATCCGGCAGGCCAACATCTCTCACCTGGGCGAGAAGCTCGGCCTCGAGCGTCGGCAGCGCACCGCCCATTGGACCTGTGTCGATCATTGTTGGATCAACGTCAGCGAATTGACCGACCTGCTGTGCGCAATCCCCGCTGTGATCACCGCCTCGGTCTTCTCGGACGGTGCCGGCGATGAACAGACGCTCATCGCGTATCTCGCATCATCCGATCCGGAGATCGAGCCGAATTTCCTCAGGCGGCGTCTGCTGGGTAGCTTGGCGACCCATCCGAACATCATGGTCCCGCACCGTTTTGTCGTCTGCACGCAGGCGCCGGTTCCCAACGACGAGCAAGGCTGGAAAGTTCTCCCGGTCGCCACCGAGGGAGATGGGAAAGATCCGTTGCACCTGGATCCGTCGACCAGGGAGGAGATGGCGCTGCTCGCCGTCCTGGAAACGTTTAATCCCGGGATGGTGAAGAACATGGCGAGGTCATATGTTCTGGCCAACGGCAGAGCAGCCGTCGTTCCAGCGATCATCGGTCGGCTCGCCCTCGAGGGCTATTCCGGAATTCTCCCGGAGGACTTGCTAGGCCCTCAGCCGCTCAGTGCTGTCGCCGCCATGCTCCAGAAGTGTCCGCGCCCATGACTTGGGTGCCGGAAGGCGGAGTGGCATCTGTGGTCAGAAGGTGTTGTGGAGAGTCGTGAGGTAGGTGTTCGGCGGCTTGGGTGGTTCGGTCAGGTCTGCCTGCTGTGCGCCACGCCTGGGAGACGACGACTATGTCTTCGGAGCAGGCGAGGAGGTCGTGTACGAGCCAGTACCGGCGCTCGGCCGGGTCTGCCGCCAGGGTGCCGGCGGCCGCGCCGGTGGCGGTGACGAATTCGAGGTCTCGGGCAGCGCCGTGGAAGTACGGCGAGGTTGGTGGCGCAGTGCGCGACGTCTAGGTCGGTTGGACCAAGCAGGGACCTGCCCAGTCGACCACACCCATGAGGTGGGTGGTCGGTGCGTAGAACAGGACCTTGCCGGGTTGGGAAATCCCGGTGCAGGTAGCGGCCGACGTACGACGGTGCCGGGCGGCGGATGACATCGATCGCGGCTCACCGGACCTGAGCGTTGCCGCCGGCGGGGAGTGACGACGGTGTCGGGATCGTCAACATCACTAGATTGGAGGCTGTTCGACGGGCCGGTTAGCGAGGATCGCGTCGGGTCCGCAGGTCCCCTGTGGAGCCCGGCGGCGCGCAAGGCATCGGCGCCGGTGGCGGGGCTTGCGCCACGGCGCCAGTACCTGCGACAACTTCACGTCGAGGCCGCTGGCGCCAGTCGTGCCGGCAAGCAACAGTCCGCCTGCTTGCGACACCACCCCGAACCGGGCGCATCAACCCCGACATACGGATTACAACCCGATAGTCTTCACCGCGAAGGTGCTCCTCGATTCGCGACGACATGGGCCTAGACAAACCGCATCGTCGCTGGTCAGGAGCACCTTTCAGTTCACCAACGCAGCCTCATCATCGAACCCGTGAAAGCACCGGGATAGCACACCGAACTGAACTGTGGAGTCCGAGAGGCGTGTCGTTGCAGGAAGCTGCAAATGTGCGGGAAAGCCTGTCAAGCTTGCCAGTCGAACGATAAAATCCTTTTTGACTCGCCGGTGTCCCAGAGGGGCTGCCGGATTCCGCCCCAAGTCTTGGAGTTCCCATGCCCTGCGACCATAGGTCGCTTCCGTATGCCCCTAGTCGTGCTTCTTCCTGCATCATTCCGAGTTGCAGCTGCGCGCGTGTGTATATGCCCAATTGGTCGCGCCGATGGCTCGGGCGGTTCCTTTGTCGACTAGTGTCCCGGCGCCTACTGGGCGGTTCGTCGTCCGACGTTTCCGTGTATGGGACACGTTCAGCACGGCCGAGGTTCGTCGCTACGCTGCCGGCGCCGAGACGATGATGTGCGCTCCACCATGCGTGAGCTTAGGTGCCGAGCAACTAGGAGACCTGGGCGCAGACCGGCCGCGTCATCTGGGATATCAGAGATGGTTACCTGGCGACCTGCGGTGAAGCCGTCGGCGGTTGCTGTCTCTGCGACCAGAGTCAGGCGCGTTGACCAGATTAATCCCGAACGAAGATGCCACATCTTCACGCCTCGTAGATCGCTATTCGATTCGAAGTGCCCGCTGAGGAGAACTATCTAATATGGCGAAGTTCATTGTCATCGGTCGTGGATATGTTGGAAGCTCGATTGAGCGATTTCTGTCGCGCCGCTACGATGTCGAATCGTGGGATATACTCGATGAAACACCTGCTCCATATGCACGATCCAAAGAATTTGACGCTGTCTTCCTTTGTCTGCCGACGCCGCAGTCCGAGACTGGTGAGGCTGACATCACGGCAATCGAGAAAACCCTTGGCTCGATGCAAGCCGATCTGTTCGTACTTAAATCCACAGTTCCTCCGGGAACGGTCGACGCTCTGAGTGAAAAATATGGCGCAAGAATTGTGTTCTGGCCAGAATATATCGGTGAGAGCAAATATGCCAATCCGTATTTCCCGACTGAGATCGCTGACGAACCGTTCGCCATCATCGGTGGAGAGGCGACGCTCCGCAGCAGACTGATCGACATTCTAATCCCGGTCATGGGGCCGACCGTTCGATACCATCAGTGTTCTGCTCTCGAGGCGGAACTCGCCAAGTATGCCGAGAATACATTCTTCGCCACAAAGGTCACTTTTTGCTATGAGTTCGCCCATATCTGCGGGGCATTCGGCGCGGATTGGCACGCGGTCCGCGAGGCATGGCTCTGCGACCCCAGGATCAACCCGATGCACACCGCAGTGTTCCGCGATGATCCCGGCTTCGGCGGCAAGTGTCTGCCGAAGGACCTTGCTGCGATTCTCCACTCGAGCGAGACCGCCGGGTACTTTCCTGTCCAACTCCGGGCGACGCAGGCGGCGAACGCGATCATCCGCGGTGAGGCGCCCGGCGAGGCGCAACCGTAGTCATCGACCACGCAGTAACGCACGTGAAGGAGATTGCGGCGGCCAGGAACGGTGCACTCGGAGACCAGTGGTAGGCGGCGACCCCGACCAGCGGTACCAACGCAGGAGCAAGCGAGTTGGTCGCCTCCATGTACCCGGCGAGCCGGGCTTGTGCCTGCGCCTGAACGACAGAGCCGATCCACAATGTGTAGGCGGGAACTGACATCGCGGAGCCGAAAGCGTTCAGAACCACACCGCCACATGTAACGACGACACTCGGACTGAGCACCAGGAGCATTGCGCCGGCGAGCTGGACGACGGAGCCCAAGAGCACAAGCGCAGCAGGGGGCCACTTCCAGCGACGAGTGATCAGGATCTGTCCTGCCAGACCTGCCAGCGCTGCGCAGGTCAGGGAGATGCCAATGACCGGTCCGGACTCCGCGGACGTCAAGCGGAACTTGTCTTGCAGGAGGAACGGAAAAAGGATGATCACGCAGCTGGATCCGCACGACAGGAGTACGCCTGCCAGCAGGCGCGTTCCCGCCCGCAGACCGATTGCAGATCTGCCCTCCGACCTGCGCGGTCCGCTGGCCGAGCGGATGATGGGCCGTGAACGCTCGTGCTTGCGGAAGACGACGACCACCAAGGACCCGACGAAGACAATCAGCGCAGGGGCCGCCCAGAGAGGCGCCAGTGGGGTCACAACGAAGAGCGCTGCCCCGACCGCCGGACCACATATGCCGGACAAGGAGTATGCAAGTCCGATGTTCGACACCGCCAACTGTCGAGTCCGTGGGCTGTCCAGCGTCAACGCGAAGGATTGCGAAACGATCGGAACCACCGACGCAGCCATCCCGAAGATGATGCTGCGGCCGACGAGGGCCATCCAGAATGCGCTGTCGCTCGCCAGTAGCCCGTTGCGCGTGAGGTTGAGCGCAGCTGCGAATATGACGAGCCCGATCGCCGCGCCGCTGAAGCCCAGCGTGAGCAGGCGGTCGGCCCTCATCGTCCCTGCGAGGAACCCCCAGAGCACGCTGCCCACGACGAAACACACCGATGACATGGACATGATTCCGCCGAGGGCCTGGTCCGAGAGTTGCGAAGCTCGCCCGAGCGGAACCAAGAGTGAGGCGATGGACTGCTGGGCGAAAAACACCGCCAGAATCGCGATACCTGGCAACGCAGACGAGTCGAATGCATTACGCAGTCGCGAGAGCACCATAGTGACCTTTCGAGGAGATCAGACGTGAAGATACTGATTGGTGTCTGTGGGATCGGCCAAGGGCATATTACACGACAGTCCGTGATCGCCGAACTGCTGCTCGAACGAGGTCACACGCTTTCTTTCCTGACGTACGGCCCCGGTGTTGAGACACTGAAAGCGAGGTTCCCGGACTCTTTGGTTTTGCCTGTGTATGTGCCGTGGGTCGCTTGCGGCCCCGACGGTTTGCGATTTATGGAGACCGTGCGCAGGAGTGGTTGGCGGGCGATTCCCGGGATCTTGCGCGATTTGAGCCTGATTCGACGCTTCCGGCAAAGCGAACCCTTCGACCTGTGCATCAGCGACTATGAACCTGTCACTGCGCGGGTTGCATACGCGACAAGGACGCCGCTCATTACACTCGATCAACAGAGCAAGCTCCTCGGGTTCGAAACTTCTCCTATAGGTGAGCTCAGTAGAAAGGAAGAGCGGGCTCGCCTCGGTTTGTTCTTCCCGAAGGCGACGAAGCGTATCGCATTGAGCTATTTCCGCGTGAATGCGGCGCCGGACCATCGGTTTCGCGTTGAACTGCGTCCTCCGATGGTGCGGTCCGAGATCCAAAACGATGATCAAGAAACGAGGCCGGAGCACACACTGGTGTACTTGTCCAATTATGGCTCGGATTCATTTGTGCACCTTCCTGATCTCGTCGCGAGTCTCGCGACTATGCCAAATCGCAGATTTACGATTTTTGATTCACTCGGCAGACGATGTGAAGCGCCGCTGAACGTGGTTTTCGAGGAAATTGACCGCGAGTTCTTCCCCAAAGTCCTCGCCGACTCGGACTCGGTCATATCGACGGCTGGGTTCAACCTGATCAGTGAGTGCGTCGCGGCAGAGGTCCCGATCATGACGATCCCCCTTGCGACATACGACCAGCACCTCTGCTCCAGGACCGTTGAAACGCTACGGATCGGTATGGGACTCAAGGAGACGCGGAGCCCGACACCCGGGGAGCTCGCCGCCTTCGTGCAGCAGATCAGCAACGCTCGCCATTCCATGCGGACCAACCCTGATGTCCTCAAACCATCCCCGACGTCCACCAGGAAACTGATCGACGAGATCGAGGCCGTCGCGAAGCCGTTCCAGGATAGAGGCTAAACATGCGCGTTCTGACAGTTGCCACCGATTATCCGCCGAACGCATTCGGAGGTGCGGGCTTCTATGCGGCTGAAATCACCCGCGAACTTCGAGCCCTCGGTGTACACGTCGACGTGCTGAGCACGCGGCCTGGCGTAGACAGGATCCATGCCGACTCATCTGCTCTCAAATATCCGACATCACCAGCGCCCGGATGGGACGGTGTGTCAGTTCTAACTGACAACATCGCTTTGACGGCGACCCTGGCGCGTATCGCAAGCCACTACGACGTCGTTAACTTCCATGACGTGTACTCAGCGATAGCTCCGCTGGCCGTCAGGTGCGCCAACCCGAAGACCGCCTTCATCCTCACGAAGCACACGGGACCGACGGGCCCGGACGGAACCACGACCGGTACATCCGGACCGATCGAGGACTACATGCTGGGCAATCTCAACGACCTCGAGGACTGGATCTTTCGCTCCGCCGATGGGGTCATCTGCGTCGCCGAACAGATGCTCGACCGGGCTCGGACCCTGTACGGTGACGACGTGCCGGCCCGGCATATCATCTGTCCGCCGGCGGTCAACCAGGGCATCTTCGCCGGCCCCGATACGCCGGAATGGCACTGGTGCTCGCACGATCAGCGGCTCCTGGTGCCTGGACGACTCTCGCCGCGTAAGGGCGGGGACACAGTCATTGAGGCTTTGACCCTCGTCGAGCGCGACGACACCTGCATCACATTCGTCGGCTCCGGACCGCACGAACAAGCTCTCGTCGATCTAGCGCAGCGGCTGGGCATCCAGCAGCGCGTTCACTTCCTGGGCAAGGTGACGCAGCAGGAGCTCGCTGGGCTTTACAGCATTGCGACCGTTGTCGTAGCGCCGAGCTATGTCGAGGCCTATGGGATGGTCATCGGGGAAGCGCGTGTTAGCGGTGCCGCGTTGGTAGCCTCGGACATCCCTGGGCACGCCGAGCAGATGTGCGACGGCGTCGACGGTCTCATGTTCAGCTCTGAGGACTCCGGCGACCTCGCTCGAGTGCTGGAGAAGGCTCTGGCCACCCCCGATCTGATCGATTCGATCGCCTCGGCAGGACGAAGCCGTGCCGCTCGCCACACCTGGGCAAAGGCAGCCCGTTCCTCGTTGGACTTCTTCGAAAGTGTCGCGCGCAGCAAGTTTAGCCAGGCATAAGATTGGCGTCCCGACATCCATCAGCAGGCTTTCCGTCGAATGGGGGAATTTACTCGTGAAGGTGCTGATCAGTGGGGGCGCCGGATTCATTGGTAGCACCATCGCTAATGCGTGTCGTGATCGGGGCATCTCGACTGTGATCCTCGACGATTGTTCCACAGGCGATCCATCATTCGCCGAAGGTCACCCCTTCTACATGGGCGATATCGCCGATGGAGATCTGATCGATCAAATAATGCAACACCATCCGGACGTTGGCGTGGTGGTGCACTGCGCTGCGAAAGTCATCGTGCCGGAGTCCGTCGAAAACCCGCTCGACTATTACGAAACGAATGTTTCGAAAAGCCTCGCCTTCCTACGTCATCTCACCCGTAACGGCGTGAGTCGCCTAGTGTTCTCCTCCTCGGCCTCTGTCTATGCGTCGACAAATCGCGGCGTCGTCGACGAGGGTTCGGCCATTCGTCCATCGAGTCCGTACGCCGTCACAAAGGCGGTTTTCGAACGGGTGCTGGAGGACTCTGCTAATGCAAACATCTTGCGAGCCATCGCGTTACGCTACTTCAATCCGATAGGGGCGGATCCGCTGCTTCGTAGCGGAGTTCAGCATCCCGATCCGCCTCACGCGCTCGGCCTCCTGATCAAGTGCGCATCAGAAAAGGGTTCCGCCTTTACGATTGCTGGCACCGATTGGCCAACGCGCGACGGTTCGGCGATCCGTGACTACGTCCATGTGTGGGACCTTGCGGAGGCTCATGTCTCTGCTATCCAGCGCTTCGATTCGATCGTGCGGCAAGACGTACCGTTCCACGTAATCAATATTGGGACCGGGACGGGCGTTACGGTTCGAGAGCTCGTCGATGCGGTAGGTAGAGTCACGGGCGCACAGCTGAAGGTCCTCGAAGGGACTCGGCGGCTCGGGGACAGCACGGGTGCGTCCGCCGATGGCACCCGGGCGAAGGAGCTCCTGGAATGGGAACCGATACTCAGCCTCGACGATGCCGTAATACATGCGATGGCCTGGGCGGACAGGCGACGGCAACCCCGAATGTGACACACGCCGCACGGCGAGAAAACGCGGCTGGCCTTTTACAGACGCGATCCAATCGTGTCGCGCGCTCTGCAAGTTGCTCCACTGCTGGCAGTCGCAGATGGCTGCCGCGGTGCGGTGAGTGGAACTGTGGTCCTTGCGGACACATCTAGTTGGATTGGGATGGTTGACGTAGGGACGGCATCGACGGCTCAACGCCCTTCCCCTTTGTAGCTCGTGTGGTCGTCGCTAATCACGAGTTCGATGGTGGGGATGCCGGCTTGGAGGAACGCCTGCGCAGCCGCGCCGAAACGAGCCATGAAACGTCGTACGGGTCACCTGCCACCAAGGTCTTGTGCCCTATAACTAGCGCAACCGCTCGACTTGAACATCCGACAACTGTTGTCGTTCGTCCGCCATCGCCTCGAGACAGCGCGACAGATCGTTCGCCACCTGCCACGGCGAGCGACACCGCGTGAGCGCGTCGCTGGTGTACACCCTCAAGTGGACGGTGCTCGGTCCGATGCCCGCGAACACATGAAGGTGCGTGTTCCTCGATCGGCAGGGGTCGACAGGCGGTATGAGGTCAGGCAGGCTCCAGAGGTGATCGGGTCCCTTGCCTGGATGCGACGCCGAGGGCTTCACCTGTTCGGTGGAGACGGTTCGGATATTCGATATCGCCGAAATATCCGCGGTGTACCGGTTGTCTGACGTGTATCGCAACGCGTCGTCGAGTTCGAGTCGATCGAACCAACCGCTGCGAATTGCCGCCAGGTGTCCCGTCCAGGTCCCGTTGATCAGGTCGGCCACTCCGTCATGAGGTGGCGTTACCACGTACGAAGAATTCGTCAGGTTCGCGACAACGGTTGACTCCTTCCGGGTGAACCGATTCGATAGGACGGTTTGAATAACCGGAGAGGAGGTTGGGTCGTAGCTTCGCAGCAGGATTGCGATGGCGGCGTTGATGAGCCCAGCCAATGAAATCCGGCTGCGCCTGCTCTGTGCCTTCAGGGATCCCGTCGAATCTGGAGTGAGTTCCATCTCCACGCCGTGATGTGGCAAACTCTCATAAGCTGGCAAGAATTCGAATGGAGAGCCACTAGGGGCCTGACCGAGCGTCCGTGTCCACCGCCGAAGGCTCGGGGTCTCAATCGTCTTGAGAAGCGGAGTCGGGAGGTCGCTCAGTTGAGCAGATGGCCTGCTGATGTGGACCTCTCCGGGCGTAAGCATCGAGCGCAGATCAGACGTGAGCGTGGACAGCGCAACGGCGTCCGCGAAGAGATGATGAATCAACAGTTTCACAATCGTGCGTCTGCGTAGACGGCCGATGATCAACCTGTAACTGCCATGGTTGGTATCCAAAGGCAGCGAACGGGCGGCATTCTCGACATGCGCGATGGGATCCGAGGCACCGGCGCAATCAACGATATGTGCAGAATCCACAGGATGGTCGGCGTCGACGGGCTCGATGACCTGTCGGAATTCGTCGCCGAGCTCGACCGTTCGTGATCGCAGGGCTTCGTGGGACTCGACGAAGCGCGCGAGTCGTCGGGAAAGCTCGATCGCCGAGAATTCGTGATCTGTCTCGACGGTTGTGGAGAGCCAGCCGTATCCTCTGCCGTTCTCGAGCATCAAGGACAGTTGCCGTTTCTGTGCCACCGTGAGCGGCAGACGACGGTGCACCGGTGAGCTCCTTGTTGTGTGGGCGGCGATATATCCGAGAACGCCTCGAATGATACTTCCTGGACCGCGAATGCGTTGCCTGGCGGTGAGACGCCTGCCCGATCCGGAGGCGCAGACAGTGATCGATCGGTTTGACGCGCACGGTCAGGCGAACGCCTCGTTACACACCAGTGCAGCGGTTGGCACGGCAGACCGGTCGGGACGTCGAGTCCCTACGAGCGGGTGTCCTGCACCTTCTCGAGGACGGGACTCGGCTTACGTCGAGCGTCTTCTGGAGCACCAGGACTTCGCACTGTCGATCGATGCTCGCTGATTCAGGTGCGTGAAGGGCGGGTAGTCCGGTTGGTCGGTCTGCTGATGGACGTGTCGAAAGACGTCGACCTGACGGTCCGAGAGTTCGACACGTGGGTCAGGTCCACCGAGCGCTCTCTGGGTCCCATCACCGAGAGCGGCGTGGTTGAGGTGCTCGATGGGGCTTGGTTTGTGCGGACAGCGTGTCAGACCACATGGCACGCCGTTCGTGATGCAGCGGTTGCTGATCGTAACTACGCTTCACCACGTAGTCGCGCCGAACAACCACGAGGGGGATGGATGGCCGGATCACTGCTGTCGACAGAGCTTGGGGGCGTCCCGGTCTTGGTCGAGACCGTTGCCGTTCCGGGGACCGAGCTGACGTCCGGGCGGAAGGCGACCGAGCATGTCCATCAGATGTTCACACGCGCGCAGGCGGTGATCGAACAGTTCGCGCTGACCGCTGTGGAGATCGCCGAGCGTGTCGCGACGAACGGCCGACGGCCGGATCAGCTCGAGGTGCAGTTCGGGCTCAAGTTCGCTGCGACCGGCGATGTCGTCATCGCGAGCGCGAGTACCGAAGCCTCGCTGAGCGTCAAGATCGTCTACGACGACGCTCTGGCCGCTGGTCCTGGTCGTGGCGACGAGGCCGCGCAGTGACCGGCACGACGACTGACGTGGGAAACGCGGAAAGCACCATGACCGACCTTGATCCGGTGCGGTTTCACGGACGCATCGTCGACTCGGATGGCAAGGCGGTCGGCACGTGTTTCCAGATCGACGACGGCGTCCTGGTCACCGCGCACCATGTCGTCCGAGATGTGACCGCCCCAGTCATCGGCGCGCACGTGTACTTCGAGCCACTAGACAACCAATTCTCCGTGCCAAGAGCGGCTGCCAGGGTGATCGCGGTCGACAAGTTCAACGACCTCGCGGTGTTGAGAACCGACCACCCACTGCAGGCGAGCGCACCATTGATGGCCTACTCGGATGGCCAAGCACCACACAGCGAGTTCCGTCTCATGGGGTACGCAACTCTCCCCGAGAGCGAGGGTCGGCAGGCCTTCCGCGTACTCCCGACCACCGGTCGCTGGGAGGGTATCTCGCAGTCGGAAGGCGGTGCCAAAGCCGTCCGAGCTGTTTCCACTGGCGTCGAACCGGGGATGAGAGGCTCTCCGGTCCTAAGGCTTGAGGACGGTGCCGTGATCGGCGTACTTCGAGCCCGCTACAACACCAATGAGGTCTTCTCCTCCGGCCGTGTCTGGATAATCCGAACTGAGGCACTCGAGCCCGCTTCTGAACGGTCTGACTGCCATCGCGATCGAGCCTGACGAGGCTCGCGCACTGCGCAGCGCCGATCGCCTCGCCGAGTCTCCCGTCGGCCGTCGACAGAGGCTCGACGACAAGAGGTTCTTTCTACCGGAGAGCTGGAAAGCCCCCTGGGCCGATGCGACCGCGGCTATCCGCCGAAGTGACATTCTGGTCGTCCTGGCCGCGCCGGGGGTCGGCGCGACGACATTCGCCGAACAACTCCTGGCGCAGACGACCCCGGATCGTTGCCGGCTCGCCACCTTCGATCCCGGCGACTGGGAGAGCCCCACCGTCTCCTCCCTGCGCCCGAAACCCTGGCACGCACACATCCTCGACTTGCGTGATCCGGTCCACGATCGGCCGCCCAAGCCCTTCGTGGACCGATTGGAGCAACTCGCCACCAGCTACCGCAGCCTGCGGGCCGCGTTGGTACTCACGGTACGGTCCGAGCTCTGGCGCGGGCACCCGACGTCCATACCGGGAGTCTGCTTTGTTCGGCTCGATAACGCCCCGGACTCGGAGGAACTCGTCGCGCGCCACGTCAAACTGCACGGCGGCGATCTGGAAGCAGTCGTGACGAGCGAGAAGGTCGCGAGGCACCTGAAGGGTATGACCGCCGTACGGGCAGCAGACGCCGTCGAACGAATCCTGCACGAGTGGGAGCGGCTGTCCCGCGATGCGCGCGACGAGACGCAGCGCATCGACCACATCGCCGAGATGCTCGACAGTCATCTCGACGATCTTGATCAGCTTTTTGCGGAGCCCGGCAGCGCCGTCGTGGAAGCAGATGGGAATGACCCGGTCAAGATGGCTCCGCTGTCGACTGAAGACCGATGCATGTTGATCGCACTCGCTTGCATCGGCGCTGTTCAACTCCCTGAACTCGACGATGCCAGCAAGGAATTGATGGGGCACCTGCAGCGCAGGCCGTCGGCGAAGACCGACGCTGAGCCCAGGACCGAGATCGTTCCGTTCGAGGCGTTCGGCGGCGCAGGGCTGCGTGGGCGTCTGCGCCGGATCGGAGCAGCCAACCCTCAAGGGGATACTGTCGCGCTGAAGCAACCGGGTTTCGGTGATGCAGCCGTTCGCTACGTGTGGGATTACTACCCTGACACTCGTCGGCCGATCGCTACGTGGCTCGTCGGTCTGGCGGGCAAGGACCCAACCGCAGCGCAGGCGGTCCACCAAAGGCTATCCGAGCTCATCCGCCGTCGTCAGGACGTGGATTTCCTGACCAACGACCTCAAAGAACTCACCGGCAAGAACACTGGTTTGCTTGCCGATGTCCTTTACGACGCGACGACTGACGCCCACATGCGGCGACGATGTGAACGTGTTCTCTACGACTGGGCACCGAGCGAGAAGTACCAGGTTGTCGTCGCCGATGTCTCGCGACGGCTGCTCCTCGATGGCACGTGCTTCGACATTGCCCTGCGCCGTCTGCGGCGCGTCGCCGACGCCGCACAATCCCAAGACGCGACCACAGTCGTTCTGAGTGCGTTCGAATCAGCCGTCGACGATCCAGCCCTACGCGACCGGTTCCTCGCCAGGGTCAGCGGCTGGTTCAGCGAGGCTCCGGCGCGGCCGTCGAGCAACCTCGCGCTCCGCGCGGTGCTGCGCGCGACAGTCGATGGCGTCCCGTGGCTGCTTTCCGACGACGCGGAGGGGGTCGAGGTTCACGCAGTGCTCGGAGAGGCCCTGAATGACCCGGCCACGTATGGCGCGATCGTCGGCCTGCTCGACGCCGTGACCGGCGATGACGAGTTGTATGCGCGAGTTGTTGTCGGTCTCCGAACGGCCGCAGCCGAGCAAGGCGCCGTTCTCGCGCTGCTCGACCTGGCGCGGCAGTTCCGTGACACGAGCCGGTTCGGGACACGGGACCCCCTTAGCGATCTCACCAACGGCCTCACGTTCGGCGATCTGGGCATGACGACGGGAGCACACGCGGCCCGATGACCCTTTGGACCCGCCTCACTTCGGTCACTCTCACCTGGCCAGATCCGCAGCGTCTGCCGTCGGCGTTGGACGGCGTCGACTTCGAGGCCCGGTTCAGTGGGAGCTTCCGCCCGGGGCGGTTGCATCACGATGACCGTCAGGCGTTGGTCCGGCATGAGGTCCTCGAGGCGGCACGGGACCTCTCCCGCAGCTGGAGCGTTGACGACGTACCGGCTGCACAAGATGCGCTCAACGCGGAACTCGGTCGCCCTTCTGACTGTGCACAGGGCTTCTATCGACGGCTCGTCGTCCAAATCGAGCTCGACGCCGACCCGGAGGCCGTCGAGACAGCCGCTCGGCATCGCGAAGACCGTGCGCGGATCGCGCGCCTCCGCTATCTCCGGTCAGCCCTCTACACCGATCCGGAGCTCCTGCTCATCGATCATCTGGACCGAAACCCTGACACGCCCATCGACCGTGCCCTGATCGACAGATGCCACGCGGTCGCAGGTGAACTCAGCCATGCGAAGGAGTGGTGGGCGCCGTTGCTGACCGCCTGGAACGAGCTCGCTATGAGAACCGCGGGCGATCCTGACAAGGTCGACAAAGCGCTGGAGGTTCTCCTGACAGCGATCCGTCACTTGGATGCGAAGTTGATCGACAGCTCCCTCGGCGTCGAAATAGCGCGGCA
The DNA here is from genome assembly GCF_004331375.1 of Kribbella speibonae. Lineage (NCBI taxonomy): Bacteria > Bacillati > Actinomycetota > Actinomycetes > Propionibacteriales > Kribbellaceae > Kribbella > Kribbella speibonae. The sequence continues at coordinate 1,228,761 of NZ_SJKC01000003.1, forward strand.
GCACAGTGAGGGGCGTCCGGGATCTGCTGCGCCACAAGCTGGCAAGAAGCATGCAGCAAGGTGATGAGCACGTCTTCGCCATCTGGACCGCCAGGATCGCTGCCATTGCTCGCCGTAGATCCGGATCTTGATCCTGATGCGGGTCTCGGCGAGATCCTCGCTGCCTTGGATGGTGGAGTTCGTGCTGTCTTGGTCGTCAGGCGAGGTTGGGGTCGTCGAAGGCGTGTTCGAGGGCTTGGACGGCGGTGGGGTTGGCGGGTTGGCGGTGGAGGTAGGTGTCTTGGGTGATGGAGACTTTGGCTTGGCCTAGTTGGTCGGCGATTTGGCGGGCGGCTTGGCCGGCGTTGTCGAGGGCCGTGGCCGTGGTCTTGCGCAGGGCGTGGGAGCGGATCCAGGCGAGTTTGTCGGATTCGGCGGGTTGGGTGGCGTCGTTGAGCTGGGCGAGCAGGTCGGGGCTGCGGTCGAGGTCGATGCCGTAGGCCCTGGTGAGGGTGGAGATGAGTCGATGGTTGGGCTTGATGCGGCCGGATTCGATGAGTTCGACTCTGGTTTGGGGCCATCCCAGGGTGTGTGCGACTTGTTTGCGGCTGAGGTGGGTCTGGCGGCGGAGGGCTTGGAGGGTTTGGCCGAGTTCGCGTCGGGCGGTGCTGCCGACTGGGGAAGAGTGCTGTGCGGAGGGAGCGGCGTGTATTGGAGGGATCGCGGTAGCCGCCGGTCGTGTCGGGGAAGACGGGCGCGTCGGGACGGGTATCGGCGGTGTGGCGGCCGCGGAGTGTGGCGAGGGCCCAGCTGGGGAGGCTGAGGGTGCGTTCACCGGCTCGGGACTTGGTGGTCTTGCGGATGAGGCCTTCGCCGGGTGGGCGGGCGATGGTGTGGGTGATTTCGATGGCGCCGGTTTCGAGGTTGATTTGGTTCCAGAGGACGGCGAGTGCTTCGCCGATGCGGACGCCGGCGGCGAGCATGAACGTGACGAGGTCAGGTAGATCTGCGTCGACGGCGTGTTGGTCGGCGGCCAGGGTTCTGTTCAGGAGGGTGACTTCTTCGGCCGTGAGTGCTCGGGTGGGTGTTTGGGCTTGGTTTCGATGGTGTCGACTTCGCGGGCGGGGTTGACGGTGATGGCGCCGTAGCGGACGGCGAGTTTCATCGCGCCGGAGATGACGGCACGGCAGGTTCTGGCGGTGGGCGCGCCGGCGTGGTGCTTGATATCGGTGAGGACGTTGTCGAGGCGTTGGGTGGTGGCTTCGCCGATATGGAGTTCGCCGATGGCGGGACGGACATGGTTGGTGATGGCGCGCCGATAGGTGTCCAGCGAGGTGGGTGAGCGTGTCCCGTCAGCGACCAGTCCTTCGAACCTTCGCTCCCACAGGTCCAGGAGGTGGTTGATCTTGTGGTTCGTGCTGAGGTCGCCGGAGTAGTTGGTCTTAGCGCGGTTCTGCAGCTTGGCGAGTAGGGCGGCTCGTGCGGCGGTCTTGGTTGTGCCGGTGGCTGTGACGGCGCGGACCTTGCCGTCGTGATCGCGGAACCTGGCGTGTGCCAGGTGCTTGACGGGCTTGCCTTTCTTCTTGGTCTTGGTGGTCTTCAGAGTTCTGGTGGAGATCTCTCCCCAGGTTCCGATGGGCAGCGGTGTCCTCGGCATGTCTTGCCTCCAACCGGCGTGAGCGTTGTCTGTTCAACGTGTGCCGTTGCGGAGGATTGGCGAGGTCGGGAGCGTCGCGCATGCATGTGATGTGACGCACAGTCACGATCAGACGGGGTCAGCACATCCGGTCGGCGAGGGAGACGCGCAGTTGAAAGCGTCGAATAAGAGGTGTCCTGCGGACATGAAGAAACCCAGGCCACCTTCGTGACCTGGGCTTTTGGTGCGCCGCCAGGGACTCGAACCCCGAACCCGCTGAATTCCACCTGAGAATGATCACCGTTTGTCGAAGATGACCGAAATCTCTTACTGGCAAGGGATTCGGGGCTAGGGTCGTGCACATCGATTCTCATCGTTCACCATCCTCTCTCGCTGATTGAGGTGCGTAAAGAGGTGCGTGGTGGCACTCACCGACGACGAGTCCTTGATCCGTACAGTCAGGGCCGTGCCAGCTGATGAAGCTCAAGGAATGGCTGGGCTGAGGCAGCGGAACTCTCTGGCGGACGGAACGAAACCCGGTGCGCGCAGTGCGTGGGTACGATCCTCGGCTTTGCCTGAGGGATTGACCTTCGACTGCGCGGCTGCGTGATCGCGTGGGAGCGTCGTACGTGTCGAGCCTGTGCCTGGTCGAGTGGCGACCGCAACGGGCTAGCCATTAAGCGGTATGAACCGGACAGCAGTGGGGACCACCAACGCCTGCTGCAGGCCCTTCTCGCGGCGTCTCGGCACGACATCGCCCGCGGTGGTGAAGGTCCTGGCCGCCGACGCGATCAGGTGCGCCGACGGCGGAGGAATCCGGAACGTCAGCCGGAGACCGGTCGCCGCCCGGAACCGGGTCGAGGCCGTGGTTAAGGCGGTTTCGCCACGCTTCTGGGAGGGCGGCACGATCACGATCACCCTCACGAAGACGCACGGCCCAGCCCGTGGCAATGATCGCTCGGGACGGCATCGCTTTCGCCATGCTCAACGTCTCCGCCCTCCCCCCGACGGCGTCGACCGCATGCTCTGGGTCATGGAGCCGGACAATCTCTACCTGGACCTAGAGCACCAGCTCAGGCTGCAGCTTTGTCGCTACTCAGACGCTTGTTGCGGGCGCTAGGTAAGCCGGCCTCAACGCCGCCAGTTGGCAATGGCGAACACTTTCCGTAGACGATGATCGATCCAAGTAGCGTCTAGGTCTGGCGATCGACTACACAGCGTGCTATTTTCCCGGGCGGGGGACGCCGTTGACGCGGTGTCTGGGGAGGAAGAAGTGCCATGAAGCACGGCGGAGACTCGCGCTCGCAGCACACCAACGCTGCACCTATCACGCCGAACTGGTCAGCAGGCTGGAGATACAACTCGCCGCCGAACTGGCCGCCACCGCCGAGCGCAGATTGGGTTCCTCCGAGTGGGTGGCAATCAGACCCTGCCTGGGGTCCGGCGCCGCCGAACTGGGCCTTCTGGGTGCCGCGGCAGCCGGACACCGGCTCGCCGTCCTTTCAGCCGGCGCGGGTAGTGCAAGCGCAACCACAGGCTCCGGTCCAGCAGGAAGCAGTACCGAAGGACACTGGCGCGGATCTCACCGTCGGTCTGTTCGGTGCCCGGGGCAAGGCAAAAGAGCTGGCAGCCGAGGTACAGAAGGTGACTTCGGAGAACGCCGCGCTGCGCGCACAACTCGACAGGCTCGGTGTCTTGTCGCTGGTCGAGATCGAGGAACGGAAGACGGCGCTCACTCAAGAGATCGAGGAAGCGACCGCGGCACTGGCCCAGGACATCACGTCCCAGAAGGCCGCTCTGAGCCGCGAAATCGATGAACGTCGAACAGGTCTGGCCGCCGAGATCGCGGCCGAGCAGCGCAGGCACGCGGCAACCCTGGCCGCGATCAAGGCTGAAGAATCGACAATCGCCGAGCGACTGAACGGCTTACGTGCACAGACCGTGCTGACCGAAGACACCCTCATTCTTCAAGAAGCAGGTGTCTACGAGTACACCCATCCGCTGGACGACTCTGTGGCATACAAGGCGGAACTCGCCAGGCTGCAGGACCGGATCAAGGCCATGGTTCGTAAGGATGGCGGGGCGGTGGCAGGGTCGGAATCGATGACGATGAACGGCTCGCACGCGCAAGGAATGAAGATGGTCCGGGAGTTTTCGAAACTTCTGCTCCGGGCCTACAACAACGAAGCAGACAATCTGGTTCGTGGCCTACGGCCCTACAAGTTGGCGACCTCGAAGGATCGGTTGGAGAAGGCCCGGGCGACGATTGAGAAGCTCGGTCAGTCGATGGACATCCGCATCGGCGCGGAGTACCACTCGCTGCGATTCAAGGAGCTGGAGTTGACGGCAGACTTCCTGGAGAAGCTCGCTGTCGAGAAAGAACGTGATAAGGAGGAGAAGGCCCGTCTCAGGGAGGAGCGCCAAGCCCAGCTCGAATTGCAGCGGCAGCGGGAGAAGCTGGAGCGGGAGCGGGCCCACTACGTGAACGCCTTGGCAGCGCTGGAGGACAAGGGCGATGTCGACGCCGCGAACCGGATGCGCGCGGAGATGGGAGAGATCGACAAGGCGATCGAGGATGTCGACTATCGGGCCGCCAATATTCGTGCGGGCTATGTCTATGTCATCTCCAACCTGGGTGCTTTCGGGGAGCAGATGGTCAAGGTCGGAATGACCCGGAGGCTGGAGCCGCTGGACCGGATCCGCGAGTTGTCGGATGCCTCGGTCCCGTTCAACTTCGACGTCCACGCGATTCATTTCTCGAACGATGCCGTCGGTGTCGAGGCCGAGATGCATCGACTGCTGGCGGACCGCAGGGTCAACCGGGTGAACCTCAGGCGCGAGTTCTTCTACGCAACGCCCGCAGAGGTGCGGGACCTGTTGGCGGCGGTCGCCGGCGACCTGCTGGAGTACACCGACGTCGCCGAAGCCTCCGAATACCACCAGTCGATCAATGCGAACACCGCAGATGCGACCGAGGTCACCGTCGCGGCGGGATAACCGATCAGCAGGGCAGGTTAGACCTTCGGCCCCGTCATCGCCGACCAGCGCTTCTCGACGAGACCATGATGTTGTGCTGCTTGAGGAGCCGCCTAGAGATCTTGCCGGGCAGTAGTCATCGCATCCTCTTTCCGGACATATGCTTCCGGACGCAGCCGCAGGGTCTGTACTGCTGTGTGCCGAGCTCGCTATGGTCGTTTCCTCGTGCCGAGGGGGCCAGGTTCCGGGCGACGTAGTAGTACTCAGGCCCGTCGTGTAGATGCACGATCGGCCACCGCACCTACCAGCGAACTGCCCGTGTACATCGCCGAGCTCGAACCCAGAACTCTGCTGAATTCCAGCTGAGGCTGTCCATGGATTGCCGCTGGCAATCAAAATCTCTTGTAGGTAATGGATCTGAGAGTTCCGAAGGGCTCGTGCGCTCTCATCAGTGCCCGTCGGATCGCGCTGATTCAGGTGTGTAAAGAGGTGTGCTCGAGCCATCGACGGGACCGCGAAGTCCTTCGGATCGGCTCACAGAGACGGACGACGGAGTCCGTGCTCCGCCCCCTGTCCGGCTCGTGGTCGTTGGGCTGAGGGCTGATAGCGCCATGATGGCCAAGACTCATTGAAGTGTTCCTGATACGCGCAGGTCGGTTCGGCCGAGGATGGTTTCGGCCAGCTGTGACATTGCCAGTGCGTACGCCCAGTCGGTTCGCCGTTCTGCATGGGCGATGAGCCATCCGCCTTTGCCGTCGGGACACATGGCCAGGATGCGGTCTGCGAACTCGGTGAGGTGAGCCGGCAGGTCGAGCGGCGTCATCTCGCGGAATCGTGACCAGTGGCTGCCGGATTCGTGCGCGCCGCGTGGTGCGAACAGGAGGATTGTGCGATCGACGGCTTGGCACCGAGCGATCGTGTCGAGTTCCCAGCGCAGGCCGGCCGTGGCTTCGACCGGCGTCGCGCCGACGACGATCAGTTGGCTGCTGGCGATCTTCTTCACAACGCTCGAGCGCCAGTCGTCGGCCGGGAGGCTCTCTCGTGCGGCGCCCAGCTGGGTTCCTCTCACACGTGGGTCACTGATCGCGATGACGGGCCCGTACGGCGAGAGGTAGCGGACGATGAGTTCCTCGAACGGCTCGACCTGAGCGAGCCCGAACTTCTCGTCCATACTGCGTCGTGTGATCGGACTCGTGTAGATGGTGAGTTGGTCGTCGGCGAAGTTGCGCAGGTAGAGAACGTCGTCGCGGGTGTCGACCTGTTGGAGTCCTGCAACGTCGAGGGCGGTCATGCGTCGGGTTCGCCGAATGACGGTTGCGGCCAGGCTGGCCAGTGCGAGGGTCAGGGCGAGGCCGCCGATGCTGAGCCAGGGGATCGGGACGCGTCGGAGCAACTGACCAATGCCTGCGTCGTCCGCGACAACAGGCGGTGCAAAGCGAAGATCTGTGCCGACGTATCCCTTGCCTCGCAACATCCAGAGCGTCGCGACGCTGAATACGGCGAACATAGCGACCATCGAGACGGCGTGTGCGGTCCAGGTCGTCGTGACCGTGGCCAGGGAGCGCTTGCCCTTGACTTGCGGTGCTGCGTAGACGCCCCACAGGTCCTTGGCTCCTGGGCGAAACTGTCGGCTGAGAACCAGTTGCATGGTGCACAGACCGGAGATCGCGCCTTTGAACCAGGTCGAAATCGGAACAGCCATGGCCACTCCCCAGACGGTCATCCAGAACCAGAACCTGATCTGTGCATGGGTAGCCATGGTCTTGGCGGGTTGGCCGACGTCCAGCCAAGTGACGCCGTCCCTGTTGACTGGTGCCAGGCTTTCGGCCCTCCGCAGGCTTCGTCTGGATCTGACGGCGGCGAAAATATTGAGCGCGGCGAGCAGGGCGAGGATCAAGGCCGCAGAACCCAAACCGATCGCAGGCACGTCCGCCTTGGAGTCGAACGGTTCGAGCGGTGGCCCCGCAGTTCCAGGTACTGTTGCCCACTGCAACTTGGCGATCTCAAGAGCCTGGCGATCCTGATCCGCCGGCCTGCTCGAGCCGATCGAGTAGACGTGGACGAGATACTGTCCACGTCGGAAAAGCACCGTGCTGACGTTCTGGCCGTCGGGCCGTACCGCTTGGCCGGCCAGCGCGTACGGGATGTCCGCCGTGGTGACACGCGCCGCAGTCTTGCGCAGGTTGGCGTCCGCCTGGAAATGAACGTTGGCCATACGGACAAACTTGCGGCAGGCGATGACGCTGATCTCGATCGTGGTGGCGGGTGCGTTTTTGGTCCAACGGCGGGCGGTCCGGTCGCAGCGCCGTTCGCCCTCTGCGGGTGATCCGGGCGCCAGGCTGGATGCGCGCGCAGGGCCGGAGGCAACCGAGTAGCGCGAGCCGAGTCCGTCATCCGGCAGCAAGACCTCATGTGGCGCTGGTCCTGGTTGGTCCGGTACGGGGGAGTTGCGGAGTCCGATGCCGCATCCGGCCACGAAGATCAACGCAGCAGCAGCTACCACGAGCCTGCGGCGTTGCGTCGTTCCGGCAACGACTGGTTCAGGAGCGACCGGTGGCACGATGTGGAGCGGGGCAGTCGCGGCCCAACGGGCAGACAGATCGAGGTCGGCCAACGTCGAGCCGATGACGTCGTCCTGGATCCGTTCGACGATGCTGTCTTGGTCTTCGCTCGAGCGGATTCTCAGAGTCTTGGCAGCTGCAGTGTCGTGGTGGGCGAGCAAGCCGAGCGCCAGGACTCCTGACGGCATCGGATCGATGGAATAGTCGCTTGCGATTTCCTGAGCTACCCGGACGCAGCGTTGTGCGGTTTCGGTGAGGCTGAAACCGTTCCAGTCGTTCTCAGCTGGGTCGGGATCGGCTTCGCTCATCTCCCGCATGTGATCGAGGCCGAGTGTGTGGAGATGAATCCGGCTCCAAGCCTCGGTCGGATCTGTTGCGATGAGCCCGATCAACAGATCTTGGGTCGATCCGCCTGCGGTAAGGACCAGCTGTACCTGCTCGCTGAAGGGCGAGAGTTCCTGGTGCACTGATTTCACCTCACTGATCAGTTGTCTTCGCGAGGAAGAAGTGCTCGGGCGACACCTCGAACAGGGACCCTTCGCGAGTGAGTACGACGGCGTTGAGCTCCTGGTCAAGGCTGCGGATTCGTTGCAGAGCACCGTTCGGCCGCATGATCGTGACGCGTTCGTATCCCTCGACAGCCATCGTCGTACCGTCGCTGTTGAGTGCGGCAGGCTGGACCTTCAACAGCAGTTCGCTCGAGCGCGGAGCCGCGTAGGCCGGTAGCGCGGTGAGTTTCGGCTCGTCTCCACTGCGGCTCCAGATCCGATCGCCCGTGACGGCGAGTTGCACGGGCTTGTCTGTCTTCAACGCCGTCGACGGACGGAGATCGCTCCCGGTCAGAAGCTGGACCTGTCCGAGGTCTGGAAAGGCGACGTACAGGCTGCCTTTGACGTGAGCGATGTCCCAAGGGGTGCCGGTGAGTCTGGGAGAGAACTTCCGGTGGCCGTCCGAGGGTCGGATCCTGACGATCCGATGGTTGACCGGATCGGCGGCGTACAGGGAATCGCCGACGGGCTTCAGTGCGCGGTAACCGCTGATGTTGGAGAGCTTCCATCGTACTTGTCCGCTGGTCGCGTCGACGGCTGTGAGGGTGCCTGCTGCGGAATCGAGTGCGTAGAGCGCGTCTTGAGCGGCTGCCAGCTGCGTTGGTGTCGTGTCGAGGGTCGCCACCTTGGTCAGCCGGTGTCGATTGAAGTCGACCCTGATGACGGTTCGTGATCCGGCGGCGAAGAGGGCTCCGGTCGTGGGCTGCTCGGCAAGGGTCACCGCGCCGCCGAGCGGGTTGTCGATGCTTTGGACATCGTCGGCGTTGGCCCCGACGGTGAAGGCGATGACGGAGGTGAGGATGCCGCCGAGGCCGAGTCCGCCGGTTCGAACGAACCACCGTGGTATCAGCGGCCGATACTTGGGCGTCTTGCCGGTCGGGTAAACAACAACAGGTGGGGGATTTCTCCTCCGGCGTGCCGCGGGCGCCGACCGACGCCGGTCAGCTTCGATGACGGCGGCAACCTCGCTGTTGGGCGAGGTGACGCCACGGGTGAGCAGCACCGCGGCTTCGAGGGCACAGTCATAGCCGAGGTCGTCCTGGGCGGCGGCGGTCAGGACGACCGGGTCGGGGGAGTCGCTCGGGCAGGTCACCGCGAGCACTCGTCGGCCGAGCCCGGTGGGGTCGACCAGCTCCCATGGGATGTCGAGTAGCTCTGCGAGGACGGCGAGCCGGCGCTTGCATTCCCTGCTGCCGGTGGGCGGCAGTACGAAGACAGCCTTGCCGAGGAGCCCGTACATCTGGATGCGGCGGATCTCCCAGCTGAGTGCTTGCGAACGGCCGACCGTGACGCAGATCATCGAGGCGTCGGCCATCAGTGTTCCGACCTGGTCACGCCACTCGTCGTCGGTGAACTGGCGACGTACCGCCCCCAGCTGCGGCGGCATCCGTTCACCGACCTGTCCGACGGCCAGGGGCGGCCCGACCCGACTGAGCCGCGCGGCGAGGACCTCTTCGAATCTCTCCCAGCGGCGCAGCGACAGACGGTCGATGAGGCCGGCTCTTGCCGGGCTGCGCGACCGGACCTTTCGGCGGTCGTCGGCGAAGGACCGGAGCAGGAGAACAGGAGGCCGGGGATCAGCGAGCGTCTCACTGCGCAGGATACGCATGGCCAATCGGCGCGCCACCGCCATTGGTGCCAGGGCCAGGAGGGCGACCAGTGGTGCCGCCAGCATCATGACCAGGCCCATGCGCTGAACCTGGAGGTCCGTGCCAACCGGGTTGTAGCCGATCGCAGCCATCGCGGCACCCGTCATCGCCAGCGCGATGGCACCGAGGACGACGATCCCACTGCCTAGTGCGGCGCCGACCATCAAGAGTCGCCGCTTGCCGGCGAACAGGTGTTGCGGACGTGCGACGGTGCGGCGAGCGAGGAACGTCTCGACCGCCATGACGCTGAGAGCGATGACGAAGACGAATGCCACTGTCTTATAGGTGCCCCAGTGAACGACTTCGGCCAGACGGATCGCGCAGACGTAGAGCAGTAGCCTGAGCGAGCCGAGTGCGCGAGCACGCCAGCGTCGCCGACGGGACACAGGTTCGAGATCGACGAAGTTCGAAGCTGCCCTGCTCCGGTGCGGACGTAGCAGACTCAGCAGGCGCTGCCAGGTGGCGCGGTCCACCAGACCAAAAAGCCAGGCGAGCAATGCCACGGCCAGTGGTGCCAGGAGGAAGTACCTGTTCTGCAGGGTCCGCACTCGGTGCATGTCGACGTAGCCCGACTGCTCCGTTCGCACGACCGGCATTCGGGTGACGCTGCTTTGGGCCAGCGCAGCAAACTGTTTCCAGGCGTCGGTTTCGCCGCCGGTCGGGCGTGCGAGGCTGAGGTTGATGCGTGCTCCGTTGCGCTCCACCACGATGCAGAATGCTTCGCGTCCGCCGCGGCCCCCGAGCTCGCCGGCCTGATCGGCCGTCACAGCGACTCGCGGCGGACGTTCCGGACGACATCCCTGGCCGAAGACGGTCAGCTTCTGCCCGCTCTTGGCTTCGAGAATCTGCGCGTGCAGCAAGAAGCGGCCATCGGTGGACTGCCACACCTCGTCCCACGCATTCTTGACGGCGTTGCCAAGGGCGTCCTGCGCGAAAGGGCTACTTGAAGCGAAGGCGCGCGAGCTGGGGAGACCTGACATGATCCGGACGGCAGGTTGGCCGAAGAGATCACTGACAGCCTTCTCCTGGGGAAGGGCTGCAGCAATGGCTGGACGCGCGTAGTCCGGTGCGAAAACCGGTGGCGGAAGTTGATCGGCCGCGACACTCGTCGAAATGACCAAGGGAATTCCCGCCGACGCCAGCAAGGTGGCGACGATCCACCAGAGCGTCGATCCCGCAATCCGATAGCGCCCGCCCGCTGCAGGACCGATTCGATTCCGCATCTTCCCCCCGATCTGAAGTCCCACCCGCAGGCATCATCGGTGTCTTCGGGGAATGCGTTACAAATCGTGAACAAATACCACGATCAATTAGCCGATCGTCAATCACGTTCGGCGTTCGGCGGCCAGGAGACCTGGACCCGACGGTGGAGTTCGCGCGCATAGCCGACGGCGTCCGCGGTTCCGCCCGGGCCCCGAGCAGGCTTGCCGTCCCAGACCGCGAACAGGAGGTCGCAGTGGTCGACGACGAACCTGCCCGCCGCGTCGTACGCCTCTTCGCTCGGCATGGGATAGTCGAGCGTCGTGACCTGCGTGGCCTTGGACAACAAGGCGAAATAGCTGCTCCGGGCATTGTCGTCGAAGGTCTTCTCGAAGCCGACCGCTGGAATCACAGCGTGGAGTTCGCCGCCGGTATCGAGGATCAGTTGCGCGAACAGCTGATCAGCACCTATTGCGAGGCTGCTCAGGCCGATCAGTGGACCGTCGAGGTCGGCGAACAGCAGCCGCAACTCTCGCTCTGCCAACGCCACCGCGATGGCGGGTAGCCGTTGGTGTCCGCTGACTCCGACGATCGTCATAGATTCCCTTCTGCGGCCATGTGCCGATAGTGGCGACCAAGGGGCGTCAACCGGCAGACCCCTGAGTTCATGGCCGCGAAGTACATGTGTTCGAAGCCGACAGGCTCAACCAGCTTCGCGGCTCGGCAGATCTGCAGGCCGGCGAACACGCCCTCGTGCTCCAGGTGTACGTGGTCCGGTCCGGCGTCGGGCTCGTACGTCGGATCGAGCGGGAACTCATAATGCGGGGTCGGAAACCACTTGGGCAACTCCCGCAGCATATCGAGCCCGACCGCGGCTCTGCATTGCCTGAGTACGTGGAGACGTTCGATGTTGGCCTTGAAGGTCGGGCGCTGGTTCCAGGCATCGAACGACTCGGACACGTAGGCGTACAGACCGGCGACCGTGACCTGCCCCAGCACATCTGCCGCACCACCGGCGAGCGCTCCCTCGAGATGCTGGGAGAACGCGCCGCGACCGTCCAGTTCGGCGGAGAGCTGGTCAGGACGGCTGGCCGCCAGGATCGAGACGCCAGGCCGGAGAACGGCACCCCCGCCGATCGCCGGCACGTTGCCTGCGCCGCCTGAGTAACAGCAATCCAGCACGACGACCACTTCGGCTACCTTCGAGCGCTGGATCTTCTCCAGGACCTCGGTGAACCGGATGCCGGGGGCTGTGCTGGTTCCGTCGGTTGTGACCAGCGTGACGTCGTTGTGGGCGGCGTCACCGTGGCCGGCGAAGTACAACAGCGCGAAGTCGGCTCCAGGGCCGAGCAGCTTGTCGATGTTCTGGTCGAGCATCGCGCGATCGACGCGGCCGGCTGTGGTCGACGCGGCCGAGAGCACCTTGCAGTCGATGTTCCGGCTCGCGTCCTCGTTGCGCTCGAGCAACGGCAACATCGCCTCGGCATCGTTCACGCAGCCGCTCAGGTCGTTGAAATTCTCGTAGTGGTCGATCCCGACCAGCAGTGCACGATTCATACGTCTTCGACGAACGCCGTGATCGCCGGCCAGGTCCACTCCGTGCACGGAGCTGTACCCAGCTCGACAGGCTTGGTGCGGTATTTCGGATCTATCCAGACGCCCAGCAGGGGCTTGCCCTCGTCGGCCGCACAGGAGATCTCCCAGAGCTGTCCGGTCGCCTGTGGGGTGTCGCTACTGATCAACGCAATGACTCCATGAGAACGGCGGATTCGAGTTCTAACCCGGTCCTTCCATGCGGTCTTGTATGGCTCCTTCACCGACATGTCGACGAACTCGTACGGCGTTCTCGTGTTCAGAGACTGCCCAGTGAAGAGATTGCGGATGCCTTCGTCCTCCATGGCGAAGGCGATGAATATCACGCGTTTGTCAGCCATTTCCCCCACTTACCAGTCGACGGCGATCGGAAAATCGAGCGCACGTTTGATTGAACGACAGTCCCACTCCCCGCTCGCATATCGCTGCCCGACCGAAATCGTTACACCGCGTCAACTCTGAGGTCAGCGAGGCTGCGGCGGCCGGATCGCGCCCCTCTGAGCTGCCGGGCCCAATGGTGAACACGGTGCGGGGGTACGCAGTCCGATGGAGCCGGTGAGGACCGGGTGCCGGGCGCCGTTGCGGAAGGAAGCCACATGCTACGAGCTGTTGGCAACTAACTTCTTCTGCGATCCTGGTAAGAGGCAGGCAAGCGAGGGGGATGACATGGCGCCAAAGCCGCCGGCCGGGAGCGGTCGGTATCGAGGGGACACCGAGTTCCACGACGGTGTGGTGTGGACGTGGGACGGGACAGCCTGGCGGCGCGGCCGGCGTCCAGGGCCGCTCGCGAGAAAACCTCGATAGGGCCGACGGGATAGGTGGGGGTTCGTGGCTGACGTGGGCTCGCCGCCAGCCGTCGGCGCCGCGGCCGCTGCACCGGGGGCTGTAGTTGCGGGTTCGTCGGCGGTCGACACGAAGTGGGTGTCGGCGTCGGCCGAGTTGCGCAGTACGGCGAAGTGGGTGATCACTGCACTGGCTGCGGTGGCAACCGTGGTGTTCGGGGCCGGGCCGGTGATCAGCCGGCCGAATCTTGACTTCCATGACGACGCCGTGCAGTTGGTGATTTCAGCGGCGCTCGGCGTCGCCGGGCTGGTCGGCATCGGGATGTTGATCTTCGGGGTGAGCAAGGTGCTGCTCCCGGTGGAGATGAGCCTCGACGACCTGCCGGCGGAGTTGGTGGCGAAGATCAATGCCGCGCCGGCGACGGTGCTGCCCGCCGACGCGCACGATCTGCGGGAGTTCCGCGATCAGCTTGCGTCGTACCGCGTGGCATCGGTCGAGCTGCCGGACAAGGCCGAGGACGCCGATCAGCAGGCTGCCGAGGCGGGCAGGAGAAGTGAGAAGGCGGACGCGATGCGGGCCGCCCGAGCGTATCGGGCGGCGTACGACGATGCCGTGGCCAACCTCGCCGTGTACGAATCGGTCCGGACCGACCTCCTCGACCGTGGCGCCTATACCAAGCTGAGTCAGGTCTTCTCGAGCAAACAGACATCGCTGATCGTGGGCGCGCTTCTTGCCGGCATCGGCGGGCTCGGGTTTCAGCTCGCGCTCACCTCGGCGCCGGACAGCGACAAGTCGGCTGCTCCGGCGGCTGCAGTGAATCAAGTTGCGATTCTGACCAGGTCGGGCGATCAGGCGAAGGAGGTCTGGGCCAGCTACAGGTTGGAGGGATGCGAGACGTCACCCGGTCAGGTGCCGGTGCTGGTAACGGGCGGCGCGGGCACGGCGGACTCGCCGTACGTCGTCCAGACCGTTCCGAGCAAGGCTGGGTGTCCGGCGATCAGCTTCACCGCATACCCCGAGGTGTTCGGTCTGGTTGTGCCGAAGCCGCAGACGGTCGCGATCACGATCGCGAAGAAGTGAGCCTTCGTCCGCGAGCAAGGCATGTGCCCGACACATGAAGCGCATCGGTCCGACCGGAGGCGCTCATGATCGCGTGGTGTAGGTGCGAGCGTTGGGCCTGAGCTCTTGCAGCAGGACCCCCGGCGCAGGACACAGGAGACTTCGACCTCGGTGATCGGGCGACCGCCCGACTGTTACGAGACCCAAGCGTGCACCTTCACCCGCGTGGCCGGCGAGCACTCCGAACGTCGGCACGGGATTCACAAACCCTAGTGCTCAGTCTGTGCGTTATGCCCGAACAGCCGCCCAGCGACCGTGCCTTCGCCTCTGCGTGGTGGTTGCGCGGTCGGTGCAGAGGCGAAGGGAGCGGGCAGCGACTTAGTGGTGGTCTTCGTTGATCTTGACTGCCAGGACCGGGATGGGGGAGTCCAGGAGGAGGCGTTGGCTGATGCTGCCGAGGAGGGCTTTGCCGACGGGGGAGCGGCGTTTGACGCCGATGACCAGGCGCTGGACGTGGTGTTCCTCGATGTCGGCGAGGACGGCGTCGGCGGGGTCGCGGTCGGATTTGCCGTGGCGTTCCAGGACGGTGACTTTGAGTGTTGAGGGGAGTGTGGAGGTGTCGAGTGGTTTGAGGGCGAGGTTGACGGCGACCAGGTCGGTGTCGAGGAGTTCGGCTTCGGCCGCAGCGGCGGCGAGTGCGGCGACGCCTTCGGGGCTGTCGGGTACGGCGACCATCACAGTCATGGGATGAGCCTTTCTACACGTGGGCAGTCTTGAAGGAGTCCTCGAACTGCTCGAGGGTGATGCCGCGGGTCTCCGGGACCGAGGTGGCGATGAAGACGAGCGCGAGGACGCCGAGGCCGGCGAAGATGAAGAAGGTCGGTGCGATGCCGATGGAGGAGACGACGGGCGGGAATCCGAAAGCGACTCCTGCGTTGGCCATCCAGAGACAGAAGACGCACACGCCCATCGCGAAGCTGCGGATCTTCAGCGGGAAGATCTCGGCCAGCAGCAGCCAGACCAGTGGGCCGATGGTGCCTTGCATCGAGAACACGAACAGGACCGCGAACACCAGCAGCACATAGGGTTTGACCGAGTTGTCGGGCATCAGCAGGGCGGACAGTCCGACGAGCAGGTGGAAGCTAGTGGTGAGCCCGAAGCCGCCGAGCAGCATCGTGCGCCGGTTGACCTTGTTCATCACCAGGATGCCGACCGAGATGCCCAGGACACTGGCCAAGCCGAACAAGGTGTTGCCGAGGATCGCGGCCTCGGCGGAGAAGCCGGCATCCTCGAGGAGTTGGCTGCCGTAGTACATGATCGAGTTGATCCCAGTGAACTGCTGGAACACACCAAGGCCGATCCCGACGAGCAGCAGCCGGCGGATCCACGGCACCGCGAGGTCGGACCAGCCGCCGGTCTGCGCCAGCTTCTCCTCCTCTGCGAGCGCCCGTACCTCGGCCATCTCGGCCTCGGCACGCTCCGGTGACCGCACCTGCCGAAGTACGGCGAGCGCGTCGGAGTCCCGGTCCTGCGAGGACAGCCAGCGCGGGCTCTCCGGCATCCGTAGCATGCCGACGAACAGCAGGATCGCGGGCGCGACGGCGACCAGCAGCATGAACCGCCAGATCGAGTCGTGCTCGCCCCAGAGCTGGAAGATGATCGCGTTGATCACGAACGCCGCGAACTGACCCGACACGATCATCACTTCGTTGCGGGTGACGAGACTGCCACGGCGTTCGTACGGCGAGACTTCTGCCAGGTACACCGGTACCGTGGCCGAGGCGCCGCCGACCGCGAGCCCCAGCACGAACCGGAACAGTGCGAGGACCTGCCAGGTCGGCGCCAGTACACAGCCGATCGTGCCGATCGCGAAGATCGCGGCCAGCATCAGGATATTGTGCCGCCGGCCGTAGCGGTCGGAGAGCCGGCCGCCGACGAGTGCGCCGACGGCCGCGCCGAAGATCAGGATGCTGACAACGAAGCCCTCGGTGAACGCGGTGAGTCCGAGGTCCTCCTTCATCGGGGCGAGGGCGCCGTTGATGACACCGGTGTCGTAGCCGAACAGCAGGCCGCCGAAGGTCGCGACGACGGCGATCAGACCGAGTCGCCTCGAATGCGGGCCGGGAACGTCGGCGGGGAGCGCCGCATGCGCTCCGGTCGCGCCGGTTGTGTGGGTCATGGTCAACCTTCCGTTCGGTGGTACTCCTCGGATCGTTGACTGGCACGTGCCAGACTTCGCGTTTGAACCGGGACAGTAGGTCCGGCCCACGGTCGCGTCAAGACCGAACGCATCATGGATTTAGCACGTGCTAGTGATTCTGCGAGGCCAGCTCTTGACAGCTACTAGCACGTGCTAGTTCCATGATTCGCGTGACCAATCTTTCCAAGCTCCGTCTCGGCACCGCTCCCGATTCCTGGGGAGTGTGGTTCGCCAGTGATGCGCACCAGGTGACCTGGGACGTCTACCTCGACGAGATCGCCGCCGTCGGCTATGTGCATACCGAGCTGGGTCCGCAGGGCTTCCTGCCGCAGGATTCCGAACAGCTCAAGGACGAACTCGCTCGGCGCGGCCTGTCGGTCTGTGGTGGCACCGTCTTCGCCGGCCTGCACGAAGGTGCTGATGCGCTGCGGAAGGCGAAGGTGGCCTTCGGCCGGGAGGCCGAACTGCTGGCCGCGCTTGGTGCCGACTACCTGGTGCACCTGCCGGAGCAGTACACGGACATGCACACAGGCGTTGCGACCCAGGCCGTCGACATCGATCCCGAGCAGTGGAAGAACCTGGTCACCGGGACCGACGAGCTGGCGCGGTACCTGTTCGAGTCGTACGGCGTGAAGCTCGTGTTCCACCCGCACGTGGACACGCACGTCGACACGCAGGAGCGCATCGAGCGCTTCCTCGAAGACACCGACCCGGAGCTGGTGAACCTCTGCCTGGACACCGGCCACGTCGCGTACTGCGAAGGCGACAACCTTCAGATCATCCAGCGGTTCCCCGAGCGGATCACCTATGTGCACCTGAAGTCGGTGGATCCGGCGGTCCGGGCGCGTGCACTCGCCGAGAACCTGCCGTTGTCCGAGGCGGTGCAGCTCGGCGTGATGTGCGAACCGCCGTACGGCGAACCCGACATGCCCCCGCTGCTCGCGGCGCTGGGTGAACTCGACCGCGACATCTTCTGCGTCATCGAGCAGGACCTGTACCCGGTCGAGCCGCACATCCCACTGCCGATCGGCGCCCGCACGGCCGGCTACTACGTCGGTTGCGGCTTGGGCCCGGTCCGCCGCTGGCCCTACTGAGCTGACTACTGAGCTGAACACTGGAGGACATTCATGACGCTTCGGATCGGAGTGATCGGCACCGGGATGATCGGCAGTGACCACATCCGCCGGATCACCCAGGTGCTGTCGGGGGCCGAGATCGCGGCTGTTACCGACGCCAATCTCGACCTGGCCAAGCAGGTCGCCCAGGACCTGCCGGACACCGAGGTGTTCGGCGACGGCCACGAGCTGATCGGGTCCGGTCAGGTCGACGCGGTGCTCGTCACCTCCTGGGGCCCCACGCACGAGGAGTTCGTCCTCGCCGCGATCGCGGCGGGCAAACCGGTGTTCTGCGAGAAGCCACTGGCCACCACGGCCGAGGCCTGCCGGCGGATCATCGCCGCGGAGGTGGCTGCCGGCCGCCGTTTCGTCCAGGTCGGTTTCATGCGCCGGTACGACGCTGCGTACCGGGAGCTGAAGGCGGTGATCGATTCCGGCGCGGTCGGAGCTCCGCTGATGTACCACTCGGCGCACCGCAATCCCGACGTACCGAGTACGTACACGAGCGACATGGCCATCGTCGACACCGCCGTTCACGACTTCGACGTGGCTCGCTGGCTGCTGGGTGAGGAGCTGACCGCGATCCGTGTTCTCCCGGCGAAGCAGAACAGCCTCGGCGGTGGTCTGCAGGACCCGTTGCTGATGGTCGTGGAGACCGAGAGTGGCGTCCTCGTCAACGTCGAGACCAGTGTCAACATCCGCTACGGGTACGACATCCGGGGCGAGGTCGTCGGGGAAACGGGGACGGCGGCGCTTGCCGACCGCAACAATGTCGAGCTCCGGCAGGCCGGGCATCGTGCAGGCGGTGTACCGGCTGATTGGCGGGAGCGGTTCGCCGTTGCCTTCGACACCGAGTTCCAGGAGTGGATCGACACGATCTCGTCCGGAACGGAACCGACCGGGCCGAGCTCGTGGGACGGCTACGCAGCCACCGTGGTCTGCGATGCAGGTGTGCGGTCCCTGGCCACCCACGAGCGGGTGCCCGTTGTCCTTGGCGACAAGCCGGCGCTCTACCGAAAGGAATCTTGATGAAGCTCGGCGCCTACACCGCCTGCTTGCACGACAAGAGTCTTGAAGATGCCCTCGAAATCCTCGGCGATCTCGGTCTGACCAGCGTCGAGGTCAACGCCGGCGGTTTCATCGGTACGCCGCATCTGCCGGTCGAGGAACTACTGGCGAGCGCGTCGGCCCGCGCGGAGTACCTGGCCACCTTCGAGAAGTTCGGTATCGAACTCACGGCGCTGAACTGCAACGGCAACCCACTGCACCCCGACCCCGAAGTCACGCACGGGGACGACCTCAAACGCACCATCAAGCTGGCCGGCCTGCTCGGCATCCAGACCGTCATCGCCATGTCCGGCCTGCCCGCCGCCGAACCCGGCGGCACCCGGCCGTCGTGGACCGTCATCCCGTGGGACAGCGTCTACAAGGAGACGCTCGACTACCAGTGGGACGAGGTCGCGGTCCCGTTCTGGACCGGGATCGATACGCTGGCCGCGCAGTACGACGTACGCGTCGCGATCGAGATGCATCCACACAACCTGGTCTTCAACCCAGCCACGCTGAAGCGCCTGGTCGAGCGGACCGACGCGACCCACATCGGCGCGGAGATGGACCCCAGCCACCTGTTCTGGCAGCACATCGACCCGATCCAGGCCATCGAGGACCTGGGCGACCTGGTGTACTTCGCGGCGGCCAAGGACACGCTGATCCACGAGACCGCCGCGATCAACGGCGTCCTGGACGACCGCTTCGAGTGGATCCCGGCGGAGGAGCAGCCGATGGGTCTTGGCGGCCGCCACACGCTCACGCGGTGGCCGGCCGTGCCGGGCTGGTCGTTCGTCGCCGTCGGTCGTGGCCACGATCTCGACTTCTGGGCACGGTTCCTGCTTGCGCTGCAGAAGGTGAACCCGGACCTGGTCGTCAACATCGAGCACGAGGACGCCTCGTTCGGGCAGATCGAAGGCCTGAAGTACGCGGCCGACAACCTACTCGACGCCGCCGCACAGGCCGGCGTGCTCAGCTGAGAGGACCTGTTGTGAAGACGATCGAGCATTGGATCGGTGGAGCATCGACCAGCGGCGCGTCGCCCCGGCGTGCCCGGGTGTGGAATCCGGCGACGGGCGAACAGCAGGCCGAGGTCGTGCTGGCCTCCGCGGCGGACGTCGACACCGCCGTACAGGCGGCGAAGCAGGCGTTCGACTCGTGGTCGCAGGCGTCGTTGTCGCAGCGGACCAAGGTGCTGTTCGCGTTCCGGGAGCTGGTCAACGCGAACGTCGGCCAGTTGGCGGGGCTCGTCAGCGACGAGCACGGCAAGGTGGTGTCGGATGCCGCGGGTGAGGTGCAGCGCGGGCTGGAGGTTGTGGAGTTCGCGTGCGGGATTCCGCAGTTGCTGAAGGGTGACTACTCCGATCAGGTGTCGCGGGGCGTCGACGCGTTCTCGTTCCGCGAGCCGATCGGGGTGTGTGCCGGGATCACGCCGTTCAACTTCCCGGTGATGGTGCCGATGTGGATGCATCCGGTGGCGATTGCCTGCGGGAACACGTTCGTCCTCAAGCCGAGCGAGCGCGATCCGTCGGCATCGTTGCGGATCGCGGAACTGTGGTCCGAGGCGGGCCTGCCCGACGGGGTCTTCAATGTGGTGCAGGGCGACAAGGAGTCCGTCGACGCGTTGCTGGATCACGCGGATGTGGCCGCGATCTCGTTCGTGGGCTCCACGCCGATCGCCCGCTACATTCACGAACGCGGTACAAGTGCCGGCAAGCGGGTGCAGGCGCTCGGTGGTGCGAAGAACCACGCGGTCGTGCTGCCGGACGCCGATCTGGACTTCGCGGCCGGTCACTTGGTCGCGGCCGCGTTCGGGTCGGCCGGTGAGCGGTGTATGGCGATCTCCGCCGCGGTGACCGTTGGCGCGGCCGGCGACGCCCTGGTCGAAGCGGTCAACGCCAAGGCCCGCGAGGTCGTGGTGGGCGCGGGTCGTGACGAGCGGAGCGAGATGGGGCCGGTCGTCACGTCCGAGGCCCGGGACCGGATCGTCGGGCTGATCGAGGCCGGCGAGGCTCAGGGCGGGAAGGTCACCACCGACGGCCGCGGCCTGGTCGTCCCGGGTCATGAGAACGGGTTCTTCGTCGGCCCGACAGTGGTGGACCAGGTGACACCGGAGATGGACGTCTACCGCGAGGAGATCTTCGGCCCGGTACTGTCCGTCCTGCGCGCCGACAGCGTCGACGCGGCCATCGACCTGATCAACGCCAACCCGTACGGCAACGGGACCGCGATCTTCACCGGCAGTGGCGAGGCGGCTCGCCGGTTCATGCGCGGGGTGAAGGTCGGGATGATCGGCATCAACGTGCCGGTCCCGGTGCCGATGGCCTACTACTCCTTCGGCGGCTGGAAGGACTCGCTGTTCGGCCAGTCCCACGTCCACGGTCCCGAAGGTGTCGCGTTCTACACCCGGGCGAAGGCGGTCACGTCCCGCTGGCCCGAGGTCGCGCACCCGGTCGACTCCAGCTTCCACTTCCCCACAGCTCAGTGAAAGGCACGCGATGAAGATCGCCCTGGACCCATATATGTTCCGCAGTACGCCGCTGCTCGAACTGCCTGCGCTGGTGGCCGAGCTCGGGTACGACTACATCGAGCTGTCGCCGCGGGAGGACTTCACGCCGTTCTTCCTGCACGCACGCGCGGGCGACGACACGGTGAAGGCGTTCAAGAAAGCGCTGGACGCGGCCGGCGTACAGGTTGCCTCGCACCTGCCGCTCTACCGCTGGTCAGGACCGGACGAAGAGGAACGCCAGGCTGCGGTGCGCTACTGGAAGCGCGCGATCCAGCTGACCGTGGATCTCGACTGCCGGGTGATGAACTCGGAGTTCAACGGACGGCCGGAACAGGCGAGCCGGAGCGAGGCGATGTTCTGGAAGTCGATGGAAGAACTCCTGCCGGTCTTCGAGCGCGAGGGCGTGCAGCTACGACTTGAGCCACACCCGGACGACTTCGTCGAAGACGGCCTGGTCGCGATCGACATGATCCGCGGCATCAACTCACCCCTCGTGTCGTTCCTGTACTGCGCCCCGCACACGTTCCACATGGGCGGAAATACTGACCGGAACCTGGCCGAGATCATGCGGTACGCCGGTCCGCTGCTGACCCAGGTGCACCTCGCGGACTCCTTCGACCACCGCGCCTCGTCCGGCCTGCGCTACATCGTCAACCCACCCGGATCGACCGCCCGCGTTCACCAGCACCTGGACATCGGCCAGGGCGAGGTCGACTGGGAGACCTTCTTCAGCACGCTCGACGAACTCGGGTTCGGCGACCGTGAAGACACCGTCATGACCTCCTGCGTGTTCGCCTGGGAGGACCGCGCCCGCGACTCCGCGACATTCATGCGCGAGACCGTCGACAAGTACATCGGGGCGTGGTGATGGACTTGCTGACGGTCGGCCGGGTCGGAGTCGACCTGTATCCGCAGCAGCCGGGTCCGCTGAAGGACGTCACCTCGTTCGGCCGGTACCTGGGCGGTACGGCGACCAACGTCGCGGTCGGCGCTGCCCGGCTGGGACGCCGTACGGCCGTCCTCACGAAGGTCGGCGCAGACGGGTTCGGCGAGTATGTGCGGGAGGCGTTGAAGGGGTTCGGTGTCGATCCGTCGTACGTCGGGATCTCACCCGAGCTGCAGACGCCGATCGTGTTCTGCGAGCTGAACCCGCCTGAGGACCCGCCGCTCCTGTTCTACCGGCAGCCGGTCGCTCCGGACCTCACGCTCACCGCCGATGACGTCCCCTGGGATCTCGTCCGGGAGGTTCCGGTGTTCTGGGTCACCGGCACCGGGGTCAGTGTCGAGCCTGCACGCAGTACCCAGCTGGCGATGCTGGAGCATCGCGGTCGGAGCCGGTGGACAGTGCTCGATCTCGACTGGCGTCCCATGTTCTGGCCGTCACCGGAACAGGCCACGGCCGAGTACGACGTGATGCTCGACCTCGTGAACGTTGTCGTCGGCAACCGTGCCGAGGTCGAGGTCGCCACCGGATCCGCCGACCCGGACGAGGCCGCCGACCGGCTGCTGAACCGCGGCGTCGAGCTGGCGATGGTGAAGCTGGGCGCCCGCGGCGTCCTGGTCGCCACCCCCGACGAACGAACCGTCGTACCGCCGCACCGGGTCGACGTCGTGTGCGGACTCGGCGCCGGCGACGCGTTCGGCGGCGCACTCGTCCACGGTCTCCTGTCCGAATGGCCGGCCGCCCGGATCGCCGAGTACGCCAACGCCGCCGGTGCCCTGGTCGCGTCCCGCCTCGCCTGCGCCGACGCCATGCCTACCGCGGCAGAGCTCGAAGCTCTGCTCGCCGCCCAAGGAGTGACAGCGTGACAGGTCCTTTGCTTGACGTGGACCGGTGGCGTGGCCTGCTGCGCACCCGCGCGACCGACCCGTACGCTGTGCAGCGGGCCTACGCCGCCCGGACCCAGCCGGAGCGACTGCTCACCGCGCGCGGCACGTTGTTCCTGGTGGCCGCGGATCACCCGGCCCGCGGCGCGCTCGCCTCCGGCGGTAATGCGATGGCGATGGCCGACCGGCGATCGCTGCTGGCGCGGCTGATCACAGCGCTCGAGCATCCGGACGTCGACGGCGTACTGGGCAGCCCTGACATCGTCGAGGAACTGCTACTGCTCGGAGCGCTCGAGGGCAAGGTGGTGATCGGGTCGATGAACCGGGGCGGTCTCGACGGTGCTACCTGGACGATGGACGACCGGTTCACCGGGTACGACGCTGCCGGTATCGCAGACTGTGGTCTGCAGGGCGGGAAGATGCTCCTGCGGATCGACGACACGGACGCGTCGACCGCGAGCACCATCGAAGCTTGCGCCCACGCGGTGTCCGAACTGGCCGCCCGCGGGCTGATGGCAATGATCGAGCCGCTGCCGTACCACCGCAACGACGACGGCACCCTGCGGTTGCGCAAAGACGCGCCGGCCCTGGCCCGCGCGGTCGCGGTCGGCAGCGCGCTCGGCCGTACCAGCGCTCACACCTGGCTGAAGATGCCGTCCTGTGCAGACCTGGCCACCGTGTTCGGCGCGACCACCCTGCCCTGCGTCGTACTCGGCGGCGTACCGAGCCCAGATCCTGCGCAGGACCTCGACTCGTGGGGAGCCGCCCTCAACGAGCCGGTCGTGCGGGGGCTGGTGGTCGGGCGGGCATTGCTCTACCCACCGGACGGTGACGTCCGAGCGGCAGTGGACGCGGCCGCGAAGATCCTCAGCGCCGCGGAGGCGGCATGAGAACCGTGCGATTGACGACCGCGCAGGCGTTGGTGCGGTGGATGATCGCGCAGCGCTCGGAGTTGCTCGACGGGACCGACGTACCTTTGTTTGCTGGGGTTTTCGGCATCTTCGGGCACGGCAACGTCCTCGGACTGGGCACCGCCTTGTACGACGTCCAGGACGAGCTGCCGACCTGGCGCGGCCAGAACGAGCAGGGCATGGCACTCGCGGCGGTCGCGTACGCCCGCGCCACCGACCGCCGGCAGGTGATGGCAGCAACCTCTTCCGTCGGCCCGGGCGCCCTCAACATGGTCACGGCCGCCGGAGTCGCCCACGCGAATCGCCTGCCGGTGCTGCTCCTGCCCGGGGACACGTTCACCAGCCGCGCCCCGGACCCGGTCCTGCAGCAGGTCGAGCATTTCGGCGACCCGACGACCACGGTCAACGACGCGTTCCGTCCGGTATCGCGCTACTTCGACCGGATCACCCGCCCCGAGCAACTCCTGTCCACCCTGCCCCAGGTCGCCCGGGTTCTCACCGACCCGGCCGACGCGGGTCCCGTCGTACTGGCGCTGCCGCAAGACGTACAGGCCGAGGAGTACGACTTCCCGGCCGCGATGTTCGAGCGCCGGCGGCACGTCGTCGACCGGCCGCGCCCGGACCGTGACGCGCTGGCAGCCGCGGCAGCCGTACTGCGAACCGCCGAACGACCACTGCTCGTTGTCGGAGGGGGAGTGCGCTATTCGGGCGCCGCCCGCGAAGCACTCGCCTTCGCCGAAACCCACCACGTGCCTGTCGTGGAGACCGTGGCCGGCCGCACCCTGGTGCCACACGACCACCACCTGTACGGCGGCGCGCTCGGCATCATCGGCTCCACCAGCGCCAACAACCTCGCCGCAGCCGCGGACGTCGTACTCGCCGTAGGCACCCGCCTCCAGGACTTCACCACCTCGTCGTGGACCGGCTTCGCCGCGGACGCGCGGATCCTCACCGTGAACACCGCCCGGTTCGACGCGGTCAAGCGTGCCGCCCAGACTGTCGTCGGCGACGCCCGCGAGACCCTCGACGAGCTGACCGCGGGCCTGACCGGCTGGACCGCGCCCGCGGCTTGGACGGCACGAACGATCGAGGAGACGGGGAGCTGGGACGCGCACATCGACCAGTTGCGCACCGGTGGCGGACGCCTCACCTATGCCCAGGTCGTGGGCGTGGTCAACGACGCGAGCCGCCCGGACGACTACGTCCTCACCGCATCAGGCGGCATGCCCGGCGAACTGCACGGCGGCTGGCGCACCGCCAAGGTCGAGGCCGGCGCCACCTCCGGCGCCACGATGGATCTGGAGTACGGCTTCTCCTGCATGGGCTACGAGGTCGTCGCACCCTGGGGCGCCGCCATGGCCCGCGCGACAACGCATCCAGACGGCCTCGTGACCGCGCTCTTCGGCGACGGCTCCTACCTGATGCTCAACTCCGAGCTCTACTCCGCCGCCTTCTCCGGCCACCCGTACGTCGCCGTACTGTGCGACAACGGCGGCTACGCCGTCATCCACCGCCTGCAAACCAATCAAGGCGCCGCCGGATTCAACAACCTGCTCGCCGACTCCCGCGGCCCCGACACCGCACTCCGGGCCGACTTCGCCGCCCACGCCCGAGCCCTCGGATGCACCGTCGAGGACGTCCCCGAAGGTGCCGGCACCGACGACCTGCGTGCCGCCTACGAACGAGCCCGCCAGGCAGCCAGGCGCACCCGCCGCCCGGCCGTCGTCGTATGCCGCACGGACCCAGCTGCCTGGACCGAGGCCGGCGCGTGGTGGGAAACCGGCGTACCCGAGGCGCTTTCCGGCCGCGACAGCTACCAGAACGGCAAGGCGCGACAGGTCCGGTGGTTGTGAAGGGACTAACCTCGCAGTGTGGCGACGGAGAGCGAAGGAGGTCCGATGAGCAGCGACGCGGCGGAGACGCCTCGTCCGCCGACCATGGCCGACCTCGCGGCTCACGTCGGCGTCTCGCGTCAACTCGTCTCGCTGGTACTGCGCGATGCTCCGGGAGCGAGCGACGAGACCCGGCGACGGGTGCGTGAGGCCGCCCGGGAACTCGGCTTCAGTCCACACGTCGGGGCGCGATCACTACGCCGCGCCCGCAGCAAGGACCTGGGGGTCGTCTTCGCACCGGCTCACTCGACAGAGCCCGAGATCGTCGAGGCGATCTACCCCGCGGCGTCGGCGCGCGGATACGACATCATGCTCAGCGCGCAAACGGGCACCCGAAGCACCGAGCTGGCGGTCGAGGAGCTGCTCGGCCACCGCTGCGCGGCACTCATCCTGATCGGCTCCGACCTCAAGCACGCCGGACTCCGAGCCGTCGCCGAGCGGAGCGTCGTACCAGTGGTCGACGTCGGCTACGGCCGTCGCAACCAGTTCTACGACGTCGTACGGTCGTCTGGCGACAAGGGGATCGAGCAACTCGTCGAATACCTTGCGGAGCTCGGCCACCGGCAAATCACCTACGTCGATCCCGCCGCGATGCCGCCCGGCGCCCTGCGTCGCCGAGGCTACGAGCGCGCGGCCAAGCGCCTCGAATTGCCCCCGGACATCGTGTCGGCACCCGGCGACTACACCGAGGCCAGCTACTTCGAAGAAGTGGGCGCCGCGGCCGGACACATCCTCCTCGACCGACCCGAGCTCCCGACCGCCGCAGTCGCACCGAACGACCACGCCGCCTTCGGCCTCCTGAACACCCTGGTCCGCAACGGCGTCCGGGTCCCCGAGGACATCTCGATCGCAGGCTTCGACGACGCACCGATCGCACGGCTCTCCTCGGTCGACCTGACCAGCGTCCGGCAAGACCCTGACTTGATGGGCAACTCTGCCGTCGAGGCCGCGGTCCGCCGCATCGAGAAACAGGAGGAGCGACCCCGCGAGACCGTGGTCAAGACATCCCTCATCGTCCGAACCAGCACCGCCGCCCCACCGGCCCACTGACTCCACCCTGCTCGCGCATACCTCTGCGCGGCCCGATCAGTGACGTGGCTGCGAACGGATCAAGTCATAGAACCTGCTTGGCTGAGGACGGCCGCATGGAGCACGGGGGTGAGTGGGATTCCGCCGTCGGCGATGGCGTCGAGGACGGTGCCGAGGATGGGTGCGGTGTCTTGTGATGCCACGTCGACGTGGGGGAGTTGGCGGCCGAGTTCTCGGAGGATGGCTTTGCGGAGGGTATCGTCTGCGGCTACCGAGCCGCCGAGGGTGAGGGTGAAAGGTTCGTCGAGACCGACCTGGTTGACGCAGGCCTCGACGTAGGCGGTGACTAGTTGGGCGTGCTGGTCGACGATGCTGAGAGCAACGAGATCGCCTTGTTCGGCTTCGCGCAGTACGACGCGGGCTGCTTTTGACTTGTTGAGGTGAGTGCCCTCGGTGTTGTCGCGGCGGGTGAATCTGTGCAGTAGATCCTCGACCGAGGCCGCCTCGTAGAACTGGGGAATTGCCTGTGAGAGCGAGGTGCTGGGCGCCAGACCGGTGTGCGCCCGGAAGATCGCGTGCAATGCGTCGTCGACCAAGCCTGCAGCGCCGAGTGGGTGCTGCAGCCAGAACGAGAACGCGAACTCGGCCCCGTCCCGGCCCCGGCCCGCGATTGCGGCGCCAGTACCGAGCGAGACCGCGACGCCGACACCGTCCGGGTCGCCGCATCGCAGCAGGGCGAAGCCGTCGTTCTTGACTGAGAATCGCACGTCTGGACCGAGGTGGCCCCCGAGCGCCTCGGTCCAGAGTGCGGTGTCCTCGGGCCAGTCGACGCCCGCGAGGCGGAAGGCTGCCGATACCAAGCGCCCGTTGGGTACGACGTTGCGCGCGGAGGTGAGTGCTTCGTCGACGAGTCGGAGGACCGCGGCTACTGCCTCTCCCGGGTCGTCGACGCCGTAGATGTCACCGAGCCCACCGCGCGCCCAGCCGCGGATGTTCCCGTGCCGGTCCGCGACGGCGGCGATGGTTTTGGTGTTTCCGGCGTCGACGCCGAGGAAGAGGTCGTTCACGGCAGGAGTCGCTCCGGGAGGTAGGCGGCGTGCGCGGCGGCCATCTCGTCGTACAGCTCTTCGGCGACCTTGAGGTTGTTGACGAGCGGGTTGGCGAGCAGGGCTTGGATGCCGTCCTTGCGGGTGCCTTCCCAGCCTGTCTTCGCGGCGAGGATCTGGTACTCGGCGAGCTCCTGGGTGATGCCGAGGACCGAGTGCGGCAGCGGCTTCTGTGGCTCGATGTGGAAGCCCTTCTTGTCGACGTTGCACCAGACCTCGACCACGGTGCTCTCGTCGAACCCGGCGAGCGCGCCGCCGGCGTTGGGGAGGTTGACCGGCAGTCGGGCGCCGGTGTCGTTGTAGTGCGCACTCATCACGTCAATCGCGAGCTCCAGCTCGTGGATACCGCCGCGCGAGCGCGCCGGGTCCAGCTCAGGGGCGTCGACGGTCGACTGCTCACGGTAGTGGTCCCAGTAGCCCGGGACAGCGTCCATGATGAGCTCCGAACGCGTCTTGGCTGCGCCCTGCTGCTCGCGCAGCAGTTCCTCGCGGAAGTAGTAGTAGTTGAAGTAGTCGGACGGGATCGACCCCATGGTCACCGCGAGGTGCAGCGCTCGGCGGGAGTTGGCGTCCAGCGTGTCCTTGCGCTCTTCCCACCCCTTCTCGAGCAGCGGCATGATGTCTTCGCCGTCGTACAGGGCCTCGGTGCTCCAGCAGTTGTGGTTGACGCCGGCCATCGTCACCTGGGCACGCTCCGGGTCGAGCCCGGCGGCCTTGATGACGACCGGCGGGAAGACGATCGGGCCTTCGCACATCGACACGATCGGCACGTCGCTGTACTGCGTGACGGCCTGGGAGACGATGTTGACCGGGTTGGTGTAGTTGAAGATCTTCGCGTTGGGGGCGACCGCGTTCAGGTCCTCGACGACGCCCTTGAGTACGTTGACCGATCGCAGCGACATGAAGAAGCCGCCGGGGCCCTGGGTCTCCTGCCCGATGACGCCGTGCTTGATCGGGATCCGCTCGTCCAGTGCGCGGGCCGCGAAACCGCCGGGCCGGAAGCTGGACAGAACCGCGTCGACGTCGGCCAGGCCGGCGCGGCGGTCCGTGGTGGCGGTGACGGTGACATCGAGGCCTTGGGCCTTGATCATCCGCTCGGTGATCGCCCGGACGACCTCCAGGTGGTCGGGATCCAGATCGATCAGGACGAACTCGGAGCCCGCGAACTCCTTGGCGTGCCAGAGCAGTGAGGCCATCGTGCCGGCCGCCCGCGAGGAGCCGCCGCCGAGGTATGCGAGCTTGATGCGTGCCATGAGGACAGTGTGCCTTTCGTAGCTGGTAGGTCAGGAGGCAGCGGACAGCAGCGCGGCCGCTGCCCGGTCTGCCAGGAATCGTGGGGATGCGCACTCGCTGAGGACGGTGGCCGGCCAGTCCGCTTGGTAGGAGCCGGCGGCAGCGACGCGCTGAACGGTGACCTGCTTGTGCTCTCCAGTGACGACCATGATGACGGCACGCGACAGGTCGCGGATGGTGGCGACTCCAACGGTGACGCCGTACCGGGGCACCTCTTCCAGCCGCCGGAACGAGGGGAACGTCCCGAGGTTGTCGCGACGGGTCGCGTCCCCGAGCTCGACGACCCGGGTGACGCTGTCGGGCGCGGTTCCGGCGGGATTCAGTGCGATGTGGCCGTCGGAGGCGCCGGAGGCGAGCAGGAAGATGTCGATCCCTCCGACGGCTGCCAGCGCGTCGTCGTACGCACCGGGTTGGGCTGCAGGATCGGGATACCACAGATTCTCGTCCGGGATGCGGCGGCCTGGACTGGCCGCCGCGTTCAGCGGGCCGAGGATCTGCCGGCGTCCGAAGCCGACGCAGCTGTGCTGGAGCTCGGTGTCGACCAGTTGGAACCCGTCGGCGGCGCGGACGACGTACTCGTCCATCAGGGCGACGATCACGTGGCTGAGGTCGAGGTTGCGCTCGGCAACAAGATCGGCGAGGTGCGCGTAGGTCCGGAGCGGACTGCGGCCACTCGGGCAGCCGAGTACGAACGTCCGGCCCGCCGTCGCGGCCGACTCGATGCCGGCGGCAATGTCCTCGGCCGCGAGCAGGCCGACCTGGTCGGGGCTGTCGTGGACTTCGGGCGGCACGTGCATAGGGGGATTTCCTTCGCTTTCGGGAGGGAGAGGGCGGCTATTCCTTGAGGGCGCCGTTCAGCACGCCGCGGATGAAATGCCGCTGGAAGAAGGCGTAGAGCACGAGCACCGGGAGGGCGACGATGAGTGATCCGGCGGCGAGCAGGTTCACATCGACGCTGTGCCGCCCTTGGAAGACCCCCAGCGCCAGCGTGGCCGGCTGGATCGCCGGGTCAGCGATGAAGATCAGGGAGAGGAAGAAGTCGTTCCAGGTCCACATGAACGACAGCAGCGCGAGGGTGAGAACGGCGGGCCGGGAGATCGGCAGCAGGATCTGCCAGAGGATGCGCCAGGTGCGGGCGCCGTCCATCTCGGCCGCCTCGACCAGCGACGTGGGTACGGCGCGGAACGTCGCACGCATCCAGAACGTGCCGAACGGAACGCCCATACCGATCTGGATGATGATCAGCCCGAGCCAGGAGTTCGTCAGGCCGAGGGACTGGAACGTGTAGTAGAGCGGGACGATGAAGACCTCGGCCGAGATCATCAGGCCGAGCAGGACGACCGGGAAGATCACCTTCTGGCCAGCGACCCCGAGGACGCCGAAAGCGAAGCCGGACAGGATGGCGAGCAGCGTCTGCCCGGTCACCGCGCCGATCGTGATCACCGCGGACGCGAGCATCGCCTTGCCGAATCCGCCGAGCTCCCACGCGGTACTGAAGTTCTCCCAGTGCAAGTGCGTGAGGTCGAGCTGACCGGAGCGGTTCGGACTCAACGCAGTGAAGACGAACCAGACCACAGGGAACAGCACGAGGATCGAGACGAGCGCCAGGACGGTGTGGTTCAGGACGCGTTCGGTACGGGAGATCATGCGCTCTCCTCCGACAGTCTCGTGATGATCAGTGCCACGAGCAGGCAGATGATCGCCAGTACGATCCCGATCGCGGCCGCCATTCCCACGTCAGGGTTCAGGAAGGCCTTGCGGTAGAGCAGTAGGGCCGGCGTGGTGGTCGACGTACCAGGACCACCCTGCGTCGTGACCCAGACGAGGTCGAACGCCCGCAGCGCACCCGTGACGGTGAGCGTGAGCGCGACTGCCAGCTGGCCGCGCAGCGCCGGCAATGTGATCGCGAGGAACTCCTTGACCGGACTCGCGCCGTCGAGCCGGGCCTGCTCGTACAGCTCGTTGGGAATCGCGGCAACGCCGGCGACGAACAACACCATGCACAGACCCAACGCGGTCCAAGTGCCGATCACGCCGAGTGCGGGTAGCGCCCAGGTGAAGTCGCCGAGCCAGTTCCTGGCGAGGTCGCCGAGGCCGACAGCGCGCAGCGCGCCGTTGAGTGGGCCGTCCGGTCCGTAGATCCGCTTCCAGATCACGGCGACCACAACGCTGGTGAGGACCTGCGGCAGGAACAGCAGCCAGCGGTAGACACCGCTGCCGCGCATTTTGCCGCGGCCGAGCAGGGCGGCGGAGAGCAGGCCGAGCAGGATCGGCAGGCCGGCGAAGAACAGGACCAGTACGAGAACGTGTGCCAGTGCCTGGCCGAGCTCGGGATCGGTGAAGAAGGCGGTGTAGTTGCTCAGGCCAACGAACCGTGCGGTCGTGACGCCGTCCCAGCTGTAGAACGAGTAGCTGACGCTCTGCAGGATCGGAACGAGAACTACGAAGCCGTACATCAGCAGTGCGGGTGCCGCGAACGCGAGACCGAGCCAGCGCCGCTTCCGGGCACGCACGGACAAGCCCGGCTTGGTGCGACGGGAGCCGGCCTCCTCCGGGACGACGGCAGCCGGAGCGGCCCGCCGGTGGAGGAGCTGACGGGAACTCATCCGGTCAGCCCTTCGCCCGCTGAGTCTGGAATGCGTCGTAGTCCTTCTGCCCGGCAGCGGCCAGCTGATCAGGCGTCACCTTGCCGGCGAGCAACAGTTGGGTCTGGCCACCGAGCGTGTCGAGCATTGTGGGCGTGGACCAGTCGAAGTACGGCACGAAGCCGTTGCCTTCGTCGAGCTTCTTCTGGGCGGCGATCTCGGTCGCGAGTTCAGGGTTGCCGCTCGGTTCCTGGACGTCGTTGTGCAGCAACGGAAGGTAGCCGTGATCAACGCTGGCCTGGGCAGTTGCCTTGCTGGCCATGTAGTCGAGGAACGCGGCGGCGGCGTCGGGGTGCTTGGACTTCGTCGAGATTGCCAGGTTGCCGACCGTCGAGCCGGTGCCGACGACCTGGTCACCGCTTGCCTGCGGCAGTTGCACGTAGCCGAACGTCTGCTTCTGCGCCGCCGAGAACCCGAGCGATCCGGTGTAGTTGAACTGGAACGCGCCCTTGCCGCCCAGGAAGTTGTTCATCGCATCGGCGAACGGCACACCCGCGTGGTTCGGTGTCAGCCACCCGGTGTCGTTCCACTTCTTCACCGCTGCCGCGGCCTGCGTGATCCCGGTGGAGGTGATCGGCACCGAGCCGCTGGAGTAGACGAAGTCGCCGATGTCCTTTGCCGAGCCGTACAGATCCTGCAGCGCGAACAGGATCACTGTCGAGGAGCCCTTGTCCTGGGATCCGTACGAGATCGGGACCTGGCCGGCGACCTTGATCGCGGCGCAGGCCTTCTCGAACTCGTCGAGAGTCTTCGGCGGCTGCAACCCGAGCTTGTCCAGGATCGCCTTGTTGTAGTACAGCCCGATCAGCGACGACCGGGCCGCCGGGACGGCGTACAGCGAACCGTTCCCCATCTGCTTGCCGTCGGCCGTGAACTGCTCCTGGCGCAGGATCGTGGTCGGGATCTCGTCCTTCCACCCGTACGCGGACGCGTAGGCGTCGAGATTCAGGATGCGGTTGCCCTTGGCCAGCGTGCCCATTGACTGCCAGCCGTTGTTCACCAGAGCGAGGTCGGGACCGTTGGGATCCGCGAGCCGCAGGTTCAAGGTGTTCATCACCTGACCCCAGTCCTGGGTGGTCCGCTCGATCTTGATGTTCGGGTGTTCCTTTTCGAACCCGGCGACCACGGAATCCATCCACTTGCCCTCCTCGCCCTGCCAGAAGTCGAGCATCTTCAACGTGACGTCCTCACCAGAGACATCAGTCGAGGCCCCGCTGGGTGCGTTCGTGGAGCCGGAACTGGAACCACCGGGTGCGCACGCCGCCAGCATCGTGGCTGTGGCGAGAAGGGCAGCAGCCGCGCCCATCAGGTGCCGCTTCTTCATGCCTGTCTCCTTCGATTCGTCGGATGCCCCCGTTCCGAGCGGACGTCGTCAACCGTAGCTATAACCAGACCAGTTATGCCAGATTCGGCCCAGTTTTGAGCCAAAGCCAAAACTGGTATGGTTATGGCGATGAGGACCTCAACCGTCGCCGCCGGCGTCGCCCGCCAGTTGAGCGACGCCATCAACCGAGGCGTCTACCCGCCCGGATCACGCCTGCCGGGGGAACGTCAGCTCGCGGATCAGCTCCACGTAAGCCGGAGTACGCTGCGCGCCGCTCTCGGCGATCTCGAGCGCGAGGGCCGGATCGCCCGCTCGCCGCAACGGGGATGGTTCGTGCCCAGTCCGACCGTCGGCGAGCCGCCTAGTACCTTGCAGAGTTTCACCGAGATGGCCCGTCTCCGCGGGCTCACCGCCACGGCTGCCGTGCTGGAGCGCGCACCGCGCTCCGCGACCATTGACGAAGCGGAGAAGCTGGCCATGCCGCCCGGCGGCGAGGTCCTGGTCCTGGTGCGCCTGCGCGGAATGAACTCGACCCCGATCTGCGTCGACACCAACGTCATCCCGATGACGATCGGCGCGCCGCTGCTGAGCGCTGACCTGACCGACCGCTCACTGTACGAGGCGCTCGAGGAGCTGTGCTCGGTATCGGTCTACCGCAGTGCCTACTCGGTCCAGGCCGACGCGGCCTCCGCCGAAACCGCCGCGCTGCTCACCATCCCTACAGGCAACCCGGTCCTGATCGGGCGCGAGGTCGCCTACGACCGCGCCGGTACGCCGATCCTTCTCGGCTACAACACCTACCGAGGCGACGCCTACCGCTTCGAAGCCGACCTCTACCGCGCCATCTGATCAGCTCGGTCAGTAGCTCGGAGGAGTCACGCTGAGGAGGAAGCGGACGACGTTTCGGCCTTCGTTGCGGTAGAGGTGCGGGATGTTGGAGTCGAAAGTGCAGCTGTCGCCGATCTTGAGGACGTGGGTCTGGTCGCCGACCTGGACGGTGAGGCGTCCGGCGAGGACGACGACGCATTCCTCCGACGGGTGTGATCGGGGTGTTTCGGACGTGGCCGCGCCTGGTTCGAGCGATCCCTCGAGGACTTCGAGTTTGGATCCGCCGGGGGAGGCACGCGTATAGGTGATGGCGTGGTGCGGTGAGGAGATCTCGTACCGGTCCTCGCGCCGGATGACGGCAACGGTCTCGTCGTCGCCGTCCTGGAAGAGACTGAACATCGGCGTGTCGAGCGCTTCGGCGATCCGGCGCATGGTCTCCAGGCTCGGGTCGGTGACGCCGCGTTCCACCTGGCTGATCAGGGCGGAGGAGACCCCGGCGTTGTCGGCGAGTTCCCGGACGGTCATGCCTCGAAGCGTCCGAATTTCCCGGATCCGTGTCACAGTCACGGCACCATTATCCAGAAGCAAGGCTGGGTACGCCGGACGCGAGGCCCGGCGTACCCAGTCTTCGTAGGGTTCACTACCGTCCGACCTTGGCCGGTTCCTCGACGGAAGCCGGTGACGAGTCCGCGATACCAACCTCGATCGCGGTCTTCGACGGTGGCTTCGTGGCCAGACTGACGACGATAACGACGGCGACGTTGATGACCAGTGCCGGAAGGCCGACGACGGTGCCGGCGGGCACTGCCTTCAAGGCGATCGAGCCGAGCGCGGGTAGGGCGACGATCAGGCCTCCGCAGATCGCTCCGGCGGCAAGTCCGGCCGCAGTGACCCGGCGCCAGAGCATCGACAAGAACACGGCAGGTGCGAGTTGGCCGACGGTGCTGTACAGGTTCGTCATCAGGCTCAGCAGCTTCGCATTGCTATGGGCAACGAGGAAGATGGCTACGCCGCTGAACACGACGACGCCGATTCGAGTCAGGGCGAGCGACGAGGACCAGCAGCTCGACAGTGGACCGATCACGTTGCGGGTGACGAGGCTGCTGGCCGTGAGGATGAGTACGGCGGTGGGCACGAGCGCAACGAGAATGCCTGCGCCGCCGAGGAGACCGATGACCCAGTCGGGATACTTGTCGCGCACGAAGATGAGCAGGGATTGGTTGGCTTGCTTGCCGGGGAGGTTGGGCAGTGCCAGCAGGGAGGCCAGAGCGATGAAGACAGTTAGTACGTAGAACAGCGAGTACAGCGGCTGGATGACTTGGTTGCGGCGGATCGTGGCCGCGTCCTTGGCGCTGTAGGAGACCTGGAACATGTGGGGCAGGGCGAACTGGCCCAGCGGGGCGAGCACGAGGAAGCTCATCCACCACCAGGTGTTCGTCCCGCTCGCGCCGAGAATTCCCGGCAGAGTCGCGGCGTTCGGGTGTGTCTGCTTCACGGCGTCGAAGATTCCCATCGGGCCGTGGACGCCGGCCGCCGCCGAGGCGCCGACGGCAATCACGAGCAGGACTGCGATCAGCAGAACGTCCTTGACGATCGCGGTGAAGGCCGCGCTGCGCAGGCCGCCGACGAGCACGAACACCGCGACCAGTGCACCGCCGGCAACGACGTACACCAGTTTGGGTACCGAAGTACCGAAGAGAGTGGCGAGGATGAGACTCAGGCCCGTCAGCTGCACCTGGGTGTACAGCAGCAGTGCGATGACGCCGAAGACAGCGATCAGCCCACCGAACCACGGTGCCTCGAAACGGCTGCTGAAGTAGTCGCCGATGGTGACGAGTTCGCGGCGTTTGCCGGCTCGCCAGATCCTCGGCACGACCCAGTAGCCCACGGTCGCCGCGAGGACGACGGTGCCGAGGACGAAGAATCCTGGCGAGCCGTTGGTGAACACTGCCTGGGAGGCGCCGAGCAGCGCGGATGTCGTGAACGTCTCGCCGACGAGCAGGAACCAGAACAGCCAGGTGCCGAACCGCCGGCCACCGACCGACCATTCCTGCATGTTCATCGACTGGCCGCGAGCGGCCGTGGCAGTGCCCCACACGATCGAGCCGATCGCGATGACGAAGGCAAGAATCATTGCCATTTCGAGCCTCCCTAGATCCGATCGAGTTCGCCGTTGCGGCGGTCGACGAGGTACACACCCGCGATCGCGGCGGAGCCGACCAGGACGCCGGCCGTCATCCAGACCAGCAGGAACGGGATGGAACCGAAGACGTAGCCGACCTGGTTGACCAAGGGGATCGCGGCGATGCACCACAGAGGCGGGATCACCAGGAGAAGCCAGTGCCAGCGGAGCCGGGACGTGTGCCCGGCGGCTGGTGCGGATGGTCGAGACATGGTTACTCCGATCGACACACGCGGTGAGGCTAGGACGAACCGCTCGTTTAGAGCAGGTGAACTTCGATCAGTGTCAGTA
Source organism: Kribbella speibonae (assembly GCF_004331375.1). Classification (NCBI taxonomy): domain Bacteria; kingdom Bacillati; phylum Actinomycetota; class Actinomycetes; order Propionibacteriales; family Kribbellaceae; genus Kribbella; species Kribbella speibonae. Next base: position 1,264,944 of record NZ_SJKC01000003.1, read on the forward strand.
ACCATGGTTGCCTCGTCAAGGCCTGACGACGGCAATTCTGGATTGCCGTCTTGCGTAGTCATAGTGATATATGTTTACCCTGACTGATCAACTTGCAGCTCTGTGGAGGAGACTCATGGACCCACACCGGTTCCGGGCGCAGTTCCCCAGCCTGGTCGACACCACCCACCTGGCTTCGTGCAGTCAGGGGGCGATCTCGACGCGTGTCACGGCGGCACTCGCCGAGATGGCATACACCCTGCGTGACCATGGAGCTCCTTGGGACGCGTGGTTGGTCGAGCAGGAGCGGCTGCGTGACGTCATGGCGCGCTTCTTCAACGCATCCCGAGACGAGATCGCGTTCGTCCCTTCGGCATCGCATGGCGCTTTCCAAGTCGCCAACGCAGTGGATCTCACCGATGGCGGTGTGATCGTCTCGATGGGTGACGAGTTCCCGAGCGTCGGCCAGGTGTTGCACGCGCAGCGCCGTACCGATGGTGAAGTTCGCCGCGTCACTCAGGACGCGATGCGGCAAGTCGGTGTTGTCGAGGCCTACCGCACCCAGATCGACGGCGCGACACGCCTGGTGTCGATCCCGCTGGCCCTCTACACCAACGGATCGCTCCAGCCGGTCAACGAGATCGCGAAGTACGCGCGGGCGGTCGGCGCGCGCGTCCTCGTCGACGCGTACCAAGGTGCCGGTGTGGTCCCGATCGATGTGGCGGAGCTGGATTGCGACTACCTCGTCACCGGGACGCTGAAGTACCTGCTGGGTCTTGCCGGCACCGCGGTGCTGTTCGCGCGGTCCGGCGTACCGGATCACCAGGAGCCCCGGATGACCGGATGGTTCGGCCGGGTGAACCAGTTCAGCTTCGATCCGGCTGACCTGAACTTCCCCGAGGAGGCTCGTCGATTCGAGTCCGGTACGCCGGCCATCCCGACGATGTACGCCGTACGCGCCGGAGTCGAGGTGCTCGGCCAGGTGGACCCGATCACCCGCTGGAACCACGTCGAGGGTCTGGTGGCCGAGACGGGGGACCGTTTGGTCGAGGAGGGCGAGACACTGAGCCGTCCCGCTCCCGATGCGCTGCCCGGCCCACAGGTCGCGCTCGTCGACACCAACCCGGAAGACCTCGCGGCGTACCTGGCCGCGCGCCGAATCGTCGCGTCACCGCGCGGATCGATCCTGCGGCTGGCGTTCCACTACTACAACACCACCGAGGACATCGATCGCGTCTGTACCGCGATCCGGGACTACCGGAGCCAATGATGACCACTCGCACTGCGCTAGCCGCAGCCAGCCTCCTCACCGATTCGTCGGCACCGCTGATCCACGATGCGGTGCTGTGTGTGGAGGGCGACACGATCACGTACGCCGGCCCGCGCGGCGCGGCTCCGGATTGGGCGGCGGCCGAGGTCGTCGATCTCGGCGATCGCACCCTGCTGCCCGGGTTCATCGATTGCCACGTTCATCTTGGCCTGGACCCGGCCTCGGGCACCGTCCTCACCGACATGGAGGCCGATCCGGACGCTCTCCGGCAGCTGATGCTGGCCAACGCGCAGCGCCTGCTCGATGCCGGAGTCACTACTGCTCGCGACCTGGGTGCACCCGGGACAATGGGCACCGAGATCCGGGACCTGTTGCCTACGTTGCCTTACGCGACTCCGAGGATGCAGGTCGCGAACGCCCCGATCACCGTCAGCGGAGGTCACGCGGCGGCAATGGGCGGTGTCGCCGACGGCATCGACGAGGTGCGAGCGGCGGTACGCCGGCGTGCCGAAGAAGGCGTCGATCTGATCAAGGCGATGAGTACCGGCGGGTTCATGACGCCGGGCAGTCATCCATCCGAGGCGCGGTACACCGTTGACGAGCTCACGGCCATCGTCGAGGAAGCACACGCCGCGGGCCTGCCCGTCACGACGCACGCCCTCGGCAGCCAAGGTATCGAACGCGCCGTGCTCGCCGGCGTCGACTGCATCGAACACTGCGGCTGGGTGACGCAGTCCGGTACTCAGTTCGATCCCCGGGTGGCGGCCCTGATCGTCCGGCAGGGCATTGCCGTCAGTCCTGCGATGAACACTGCCTGTACCGCGGAGCACTACATGTGCCCGTGGGACGAACGCGATGCGGTGATCGACAACCTCAGCAGGCTGATCGCCCTCGGCGCGACCGTTGTCGCTGGTACGGATGCCGGAATTCCGCTTGTCCATTTCGAGCGCTTCGCCGATTGCCTGGAGGTGTACGTCGACGCGGGCATGACGGCCCGCCAGGCGATCGCCAGCGCAACCGATGTAGCCGCACAGATCTGCGGTCTCGCTGAGGTCACCGGTCGACTCAAGCCAGGACTCAGTGCCGACGTGGTCGCCGTCGACGGCGACGTGACGGAGAACATCGCAGCCCTGCACCGGCCTCGCTTCGTCATGGCTGCCGGCCGTGTCCACACGGTGCGGACGGCCGACCTCGAAACCGGTGACGCGGACAGTCGCGACCGGATCCGGCGAAGCCTTGCGACCGGTGCCGGCCGGCACCGCGCGGCGACCACAGCATGACCTCCACCAGAACTCATCGAAAGAGCATCCGACGTGACCAAGATCGGCGTACCCAAAGAGATCAAGAACAACGAGTTCCGGGTGGCGCTCACCCCAAGCGGGGTCGGTGAGCTGACCCGCCACGGCCACGAGGTCTACATCGAGACGTCGGCAGGTGCCGGCTCGATGATCGACGACCTCGACTACGTCGCCGCGGGCGCGAAGATTCTCGACTCGGCAGCCGACGTCTGGGCCGCGGGTGACCTGATCATCAAGGTCAAGGAGCCGATCGAACCCGAGTACGAGCGGATGAGAGAGGGACAGGTGCTGTTCACCTACCTCCACCTCGCCGCCGACAAGCCGCTCACCGAGGAGCTGATCAAGCGCAAGGTGACCGGCATCGCCTACGAGACGGTCCAGCTTCCGTCCGGCGGTCTGCCACTGCTGTACCCGATGTCCGAGGTGGCCGGCTGTCTCGCGCCGCAGGTGGGTGCGTACAACCTGATGAAGGCTTTTGGTGGCCGGGGTGTCCTGCTGGGCGGTGTCGGCGGTGTCGGCGGTGTCGCGCGGGCCAAGGTAGTGATCATCGGTGCCGGGGTCTCAGGACAGAACGCCGCCAACATCGCGCTCGGCATGGGCGCCGAGGTCACCATGCTCGACACCGATCTGGGCAAGCTGCGAATGTCGTTCTGGCGGTACGACAACCGTGTGCAGGGACTGGCGTCGTCGACGCTGGCGATCGCGGATCAGGTGCAGCAGGCGGACCTGGTGATCGGAGCGGTCCTGATCCCAGGCGCTGCGGCACCGAAGTTGGTCAGCAACGAGTTGGTGGCCGCGATGAAGCCGGGATCGGTGCTGGTCGACATCGCCATCGACCAGGGCGGCTGCTTCGAAGACTCCCACCCGACCACCCATGCTGACCCGACCTACACGGTGCACAACTCGACGTTCTACTGCGTGGCCAACATGCCCGGCGCGGTCCCGCACACGTCAACGTACGCCCTGACCAATGCGACCATGCCGTACGCGGTCGCCTTGGCGAACAAGGGCTGGGAGCAAGCACTCCAAGACGACGCGTCGCTGGCGCTCGGCCTGAACACCCACGCCGGCCGGCTCGCCAACGTCCAGGTCGGCGATGCGCACGGCATCCCCACCGCCGACCTGGCCGACATCCTCTAGCTCCGCCAGGAGTCACGACTCCCGGCGGGGACCTGCGGTCCAGTGACCGGTGGCGTGGGCCAGTGCTCTACCGTCCAGAGCGCCGACGAGCTTCTCGAAGAACGCCCCCGCCGCCGGTGCCTTCCAGTTGACGCCCAGCAGTCGCTCGGCAGACCGGGATCGCGGAACGGCAACTTGCGCCAGTGATCGATAACGACGAGATAGATGACGAATGCCTGCGCCGGCTCGACGACGCCACGGTCGAGCCGGTCCGCCTCGGTCTGGAACCGCTCCGTGAACTCCTCGTATCGCCGGTCGATCTCGGCGAGGTCCCAGCTCTCGTAGAGGAGAGTGCTGAGATCCTGGCCGCCGACGTAGTCGCCGACGAAGATCGCGGCGTACTTGTCGAGTCCGAGTTCGGCAACGGCCTCCTCGGCGGCATTCTTCATCCGTGTCGGAGCGATCCACATGGCGGTGCCGACATTGCCGAAGCCGAGTGCGGCAAGGTGCGACCGGAGCGATGGCGCTTGCTTCGTGCGGACTCGGGAACGGAGAAGTTGACGATGCTTGCGCGGACGAGCTGTCCGAGAGTGAGACGCGATCGCTGCCCGAGTCGCATGTCGACTGTGACCAAGTGTCTAGTGCTGATCCACTGTTGACGTCGACCTCCACAACCCTCACGCCACGAGGAAGGCTCTCGCGCGCCACGGCGACGACGTCATCGGCAGTGAACGCTGCCGGGCTCGGCATCTGTACTCACGATGCGGATAGTCACGACCGTGCCGATGTCGAGCTGTATCGGCATCGCACTGCAGCTCGACTCGTACCCTCTCTCGAGGAGCGTTTTGAAGTCGTCAGCCGGCGGATTCGTCAGGCGTACTTCGATCGATGCGTCGCCCAACGGGTCTCGCGGACGTGTTCCGTTCTCGTGTCTGATCAGGCTGCGGACGGCATTCGCGATGTCGTTGAGCGGTTCCTCGGCCAATCAGTCAATCGGGATTGATCGGATCCGCGCCGAGCGGCACGAGTTGGCCCGTGGAGCTGCGGAGGTAGTCGTCGGCAGCGCGCCCATAGGCCGGCCCACGATACAGACGAACTGTCATGAACTCAGTCTCGTGCCCAATGCTGCGGGAGTACGTGAGGCATGCGGCGTCGTCGACCAGGATATGTCCGGCGCAGCGTCAGGCAGGGCTGCGAGGTGCTGCACATAGTCCGCAGCGTCCCCGTTGATGTCGGCGTCCGAACCGCCAGGCGAACGACCCGGACCTCGGCGTTCGAGCTCATAAGCGAGCGGGGAGGACCTCCCGGCCGAGGCCCGCGTTGTCAATCGGATCTCCGGGCCTGTCACCGGGAAGGAGCTGTAGGTCGGCGAGGGTCGCGGCAACCTCTCCGCCTGAGGTTTGCCGCAAGTTCTCCCCTGGCGCCTTCATCTTTCGCCAACGGGGTGACATGCGGCGGAGATTGCGTCACCCTTGATCACGGACAGTTGCACGGATGACGCTGAGTGCGTCGGGGGCATGGGGTGCTGGAGGGGGAGACGCGGGGTGCCGGATGATGACTTCGATGCGTTGGCGTTACGGAAGACCACAAGCCTGATCGATTTTCTGGCTGATATCACCGACTCGGCGAACCGGAATCCGGTTCGGGATGTGCTGGCGCCGGGCAGTCGGGCGCCTGAGCGAGTGTTGTGGCTCGACGAGCGTCCGGCCGGCATTGAGGTCTCGGCTCGGGGAGAGTCCGATGTACTGCTTGAGGTCCGGCCGGTGCCGATCGTGCCTTTCCCGGCCGTGCCGGACGAGGTCGACGATTTCATCGAGCGATCCGGCCGCGGTGATCCGAACGGGTCGATACCGGTGCTGCGGCTGCCGCAGTCCGACCCCGACAATGAGCAGGCAGAACCGGATCCAGAGGACGACGTTGCTGCTCGTCGCCAGAAGGTCTATCTGGAGTGGAGCCTGCGGTGGAAGGAGTGGGCCGCGGCCGAACGCGAACGGGCTCTCACTCGTCAGTTCTACGAAGACCTCGAGCACGCCGCCAAGGCCATGGAGCAGCGCGACGACGAGGTCGAGTTCGTGCTCGCCATCGGCCTCGTGACCTGGCGGTTGCCTGACGGAGAGTTGATCCGGCGCCACCTCCTGACGGTTCCGGTGGCGCCGGTCATCGAGCGCTCCGGCGTGGTCCAGGTGCTGGTGCCGACTGGACGACGGCGTCTCGAGGACCGGGAGCTGTTCGAGGGACTGGCGGAGTATCGCCCCGACCGGGGGAGCGCTGCGAAAGAGGACGTCGTCGATGCAGTCGAGACGTTCCTGAGCGCGGACACAGTCGATCGGCTGAAGGCATGGCTAGGTCTTGGCCTCACCACGGCTTTCGAAGAGCGGAACCGGCGGATGGATGGCGACGCCGACCGGTCTGCAGGGCTGAGTTTGGTGCCCGCTCCGGCATTGCTGCTGCGGCCCCGAGGTCGTGAGCTTCTGGCTGAGGCCTATCGCAAGATCTCGGCTGCGTTGCGCGAGCCGATGGTCGACGTTCCGGTCGGGTTGGCCCAGGCTGTTGTCGACACCGAGCCGGAGCAGCGGCACACCTGGTTGGCACGCCAGGGCGCGACGCAAGGCGACGTACTGGGCAGCGATCCGTTGTTCCCACTGCCGGCGAACGACGAGCAGGAGCGGGTACTGCGCATCTTGCGGCAGGAGACCGCGGTGGTGGTCCAGGGGCCACCGGGTACCGGCAAGACACACACGATCGCGAACCTGGTCTCCGCGTTGCTGGCTCGTGGTCAGCGCGTCCTGGTGACCAGCCAGAAGGATCAGGCCTTGCGGGTCCTGCGAGATCGGATTCCGGCGGAGCTGCGCTCGCTATGCGTCTTGCTAACTGGCGGCAGCAAAGACGCCGCAACAGAGCTGGAGCGTGGCCTCGATGCACTGTCGACTACGTTGGCGACCTCCGATGAGGCGACGCTGAAGGCGGCAGCGGGAAGGTTGGCGGGCGAACGGAATGCACTCGTCGATCGTGGCGTCAAGCTGAACCGGCAGATTGCGGAGCTGCGCGATGTGGAGCAGCGCCAGTTCGAACCCGTGGCACCCTGGTTCAACCCGACTGCCTATCGTGGCTCGCTGGCGCAGATCGTTCGGGAGGTGAACCGGGCTGCTGACGAAAACTCCTGGATGCCGGATCTGCCGCCGCAGGCACCCGAGCGCCCTCCGATGTCCCCGGCAGCGTTCGAGGAGCTACGGCTGGCGCTAGCCGGCCGTACGACGGCGCGCCGTCGCAGGCCCCAGCAACGGATCCCGGCAGCAAACGAGCTCGCCTCCACCGCCGAACTGGCCGAGCTGATCCGGGCCGAACGCGTGGCGCAGGAACGCGTTGGAGAGGTACATGATCCTCTCGCTCACCAACTGGCGAACCTGTCGGCAGCGGAGTTGTCAGCTGTCGCCGACCGCTTGAATGAGCTGCTGCAAGGCGTGGAGGCAGCTGGCTACTCGTCCTCCTCCCTGAGTGAGGGATCGTGGGCTCAGCAGGCGGTGGACGATGCCTTGGCTGGCCGCAACGCCGGCCTGTGGGAACACCTGGCGGCCGCGGCCGACGAACCGAACCGGCTGCTGGCATCGATCCGCGGTCAGAACGGCGACCACGTCGTCGACTTCGTCCAGCCGATCAGCATCAACACCTTGGGCACAGCTCGCGGCTGGCTGATCTCGGGAAACGCGTTGCTCGACTATCTCGAGCAGGGCGGTAGCTTCCGCAAGTTCATGCCGAGCCCGCAACAGAAAGGGGCTCGCCCGCTGCTGGACGCTGTTCGTGTGGACGGCACCGAGGTCCGGGCCGCAGATCAAGTGCGAGCCGTCGTCCGCCGGATCGATGTCGAGGTCGGCGCCTTGCAGCTGGCTCAGCGATGGACGGAAAGCGGCGTACACATCTCCGACGGCCCGGTCCAGGCGGTCCTATCGGAGATCGCCGACAACGGGCAGATCTTGGCCGCCATCGTGCAGCTCGGGATGCTCCGCAACTCGGTCCGGGATCTGCTGCACCGCAACCGGATCGTCGCACCGTTGGCCGATCTGACGTCGGTCCGCGCCGCGCATCAGTCGGCGATCGAGGCGAGACTCGGTGTCGTGTCCCGGGCCGCCTCGACTGCGATCGACCGGTTACGGGCGCCGTTGGACGCGTTGGTGCGACGGCCGGATGCGTGTCCCGAGCTTGCAAGCCTGGTCGCCGCTATCGAAGAGCGAGACAGCGAGAGTTACGAGCTCGCGACGGCGGCGATCGAGGCCGCGCGGAGCGAGCAGACCGCAGAGCGACGGTGTGTTGAACTCTCCGCCGCACTGCGGGATGCCCATCCGCAGCTGCTTGCAGTGCTGGAGCGCGACGCCGTTGATCCGGACTGGGAGCAGCGAGACCTCGGGGCAGCGTGGGCGTGGGCGTCGGCGAAGCGCTTTATGGTGGCGCATCGCAAAGCCGATCAGGAACGCCAGCTCGCAACCGAGTTCCGCGAAGTCGAGGACCAGCTCGAGCACGTCACCGCCGCGCTCGCAGCCGCCGAAGCCAGCCGGACCTGCATCGCGCGGCTGTCGGACGACCAGCAGCGCGCGCTGAGCACCTACCGCACGCACATGTCGAAAATTGGTGCCGGCCACGGACGGAAGGTCCGCGAAATCCGTCAGGCCGCCCGGGCCGCGATGGACAAGGCCCAGGGTGCTGTACCGGCGTGGGTCGTGCCGTTGCCGAACCTGCTGGAGAACCTACCCGCCGAGCGCGATCGGTTCGATGTGGTGATCGTCGACGAGGCAAGTCAGATCGGGATCGAGCACCTTTACCTGCTGTGGATGGCGCCGCGAATCATCGTTGTCGGTGACGACAAGCAGTGCACGCCCGGCCTGAGTGCACTTGGCAAGCTGGACACGGTGTATGCGCGCAACGACGAATATCTCGCTGACGTCGACACCGACATCCGGAGGCTCTACACCCCGAAGTCCAACCTCTACGACATCCTCTCCGCGCGCTCCGGAAAGGCCGGCCTCATCAGGCTGCGAGAGCACTTCCGGTGCGTGCCGGAAATCATCACCTGGTCGTCGAAACAGTTCTATGAGCTGGGCGAGACCGGTACGTCGGGGGGCCTGATCCCGCTGCGGGAACGCGAGGCGAACGCGTTGCCTCCGCTGCAGGTCACCGTCGTTCCGGACGCACACATCGAAGGGGCCGGCGACCGGCGGCGAAACCGGCTTGAGGCGTCGATGATCGTTGACACGCTGGCGCAGTGCCTGGACGATCCCGCCTACGTGGGAAAGAGCTTCGGCATCGTCGTCCTGCAGTCGGTGAAGGGCCACCTGCAGCTGCTCGAGCATCTTGTCAACCAACGGATCGCGCCCGACGTGCGCCAGGAACGACAGATCCGGATCGGTACCGCGCCGGACTTCCAGGGCGACGAACGGGACGTCGTCTTCTTGTCGATGGTGGTTGCCGAGACGCCGGCGAAAGCGACAGCGGAACCCTTCCGACAGGCCTACAACGTGGCCGCGAGCCGTGCCCGGGACCAGTTGTGGCTGTTCAGCTCGGTGGCCCTCGAGGACCTCAAGCCAGGCGACCTGCGCACGTCCTTGATGGCCTACATGCTGCAGCCGCCATCTGCCTTCGGGATGTCCCCGGCCGTGGAGGAGGTCTCCGAGACCGCTCGGGTGATGCCGTTCGAGAGCCTCTTCGAACAGCGAGTGTTCCGCGAGATCCGCGGTCGCGGCTACCACGTCGTACCGCAGTACCCGGTCGGTTCACGGCGGATCGACCTGGTTGTCGTGGGTGATGGTTCGCGGATCGCGATCGAGTGCGACGGCCACCGGTGGCACACGAGCGCGCAGGACCAGGCGAACGACGCACGCCGCGACCGGGAGCTCGGCCGGATGCGGTGGCGGACGGTTCGGATCCGGGAGAGCGAGTTCGAGTTCGATCGCGATCATGAGCTCGCACCGCTGTGGCAGCTTCTCGAGGACCAGGGAATCCGCCCGCAGGCGGCGGAGCCGGTTGATACCAACTGGAGTCCGGTCGAGCTCGACGATGAGATGGCCGAGGTGTGACGGTGGTGGACGACGACACGTTCGAGCTCGACGAGAACATTCTGCAGGGCATCGCGGAGTTGATTTGTGGAGACGACCTGACCCCGCACTACCGGCGAGGTTTCGAGATCGAGAAGTTCTTCAAGGCCGCCGGCCTGCCGGTGGGCGAGCTCGAGGGGTACCGCCGGGAGTGGACCCTGGAGCAGCTGCACCGTTGGCAGCACGACGCGGACGCGATGCGCCGGGTGATCCAGAGGCTGGCCGACCCGCGCGAGTACATCGGGGACGACGAGGTTCTGTCCGCCGTGCTGACGGACCTGAACAAACTCCTCGCGCTGGAAGGCTTTCATGTAAGGCACGAAGCCGGCCGGCCGGTGATCGTCGCGGGGGCCGAGGCCATCGACCGGATCAACGCCCCGAGTGTCGCCGAGTTGTCGGTGAGCATCTCGGAGATCGTCCACGATGAGACCTTCGGTCGTCAGCTCCGACTTCGTCTCGATGAGGCGTACGCGTGCTGGCGATCCGGGGCCCCAACCGCCGCACTGATCATGCTCGGCAGCCTCCTGGAAGGCGTGCTGTACGACGCCGCGCTCGCCCGCCGATCCGGGGGTTCGGCACCGAGTGACAATCTGCAGTCCCTCATCGCCACCGCCCGCGAGGAGCGCTGGATCGCTAAGGACGTCGCGGAGTACGCCGACGTACTGCGCAACCACCGCAATCTGGTCCACCCCCGCAAGCAGTGGAAGCAGGAGTACGAGCCAGAGGAGGACAGCGTACGGATCGCCTGGAACGTCGTCGTCGCCGCCCTCAACGACCTGGCTGACCGCCCGTAGCTGTCAGATGTTGAGCTTGGTGCTGCGACTCCGGAAGGGATCGGGCCCGCCTTCGACGTGGTAGACAACGCGCTCGTTGAGGTCGTGACGCTCCAGCGAGCCGGTGCGCTCGACCTCTCCGTGACTCGCGGTGGCCTTCAGCGTGATGATCTGTTCCGCATCCGCGCTAACCACGATCTACGGGCTCCACGTTGCGAGCAGATACTGCCGCGTGCCGCGCAGCTCCCGCAACCGGGTTACGAGGTACTCCTCGATCCATGGTGCAACGCGTCCTCGGGCTGGTCGACCACGACCAGCCCGGACGGCCTGACCCTGACCCTCACCCTCGAACGCCGTACTCTGCCCGGCGGACGCCCGAAGCGGTGCTGGCCGAGATCGACACAACGCGCTCGGCAGTTGCCGACGCGCCGATCCGGCACCCGTCGCCGCGCGACGAGTGACCGTTGCTCGCTCTCCACTCGACTCCGTCCTCACCTGCGCCGAAACTCTCACCGACCTCGCCATCGAATCACCACACCACGCCGTCCCACTGCCGGGAGCCTGTAGGACAGGGCGGGCGGCCTGCAGGCTTAGGAAGCCTGGCGCGCGGCGATGGCTCGTCGCAGCAAGTTCTGGAGCACGTCTTGCTCCTGCGGTGTCAGGCCCACGACGACGGGCTCTTGGCTCAACAGCTTCAGCAGGCGCTTCCGTCGCTCGGCGCCATCGGGCGTGAGGTGCAACTGCTTGGCCCTGCGGTCGGTGGGGTGGGAACGCCGTTCGATCAGTTGCAGGCTCTCGAGCTTGTCGATGACGACGGTGGCGTTCGACGGTTCACAACTCATCTGCCCGGCGAGTTCCCTCATGGTCATTGGACCCGTCAGCTCACGCAGCGCCGAGGCCTGCGCGACGGTCAGACCGAGCTGGGTCACCCGCTCACGCATCCACGCGTTGCTCTCCATGTCCAGGTCGTGCACCAGCTTGCCCAGCTCCCACTGCGCCGTCGCCTGCGCCTCCGACATCGTCATGTCACCAGACTAGCAAGATCCTTAAAGTCATGATAGATATGACTCATAATCATTCAAGTCATAAGTATTTGGAGGAGCTCATGACCGGCACGACGACGGAGGTGGGCGAGCGGTTGCGACGTCCTGCGGGTCCGCGGACTCTGACGCTCGGCGAAACGAAGCTGACCTATGTGCCGGATGGCATCGGTACGCTCAAGGCCCGTCTGTGGATCCCGGAGCCGACCGACGAGTTCTGGGCGCAGCATTCCGAGTACCTCGACGAGGGCGGGCATCTGGTCACCGGAAACGGTGGCCTACTCGTGGAACACGGCGACCGCGCCCTACTCGTCGACGCAGGGGTCGGTCCGCTGACCATGGGACCTCCAGAGAATCCGTTCGGAACCCTTCGCGGCGGCGCGCTGCTGGACAGCCTGGGCACACTTGGCCGCAGCCCTGCGGACATCGAGGCCGTCGCGTTCACCCACCTGCACGTCGACCATGTCGGATGGGCCTGGCATCCCGCCCCGGACAGCGACCAACCGGCCTTCACCGGCGCCGAGTATCTGGTCGCCGAACCCGAGTGGAGCCAGCGTCAGCACGCCGAAGCACAGGGCATGGGCGACATGCTCAAGGCGATGCAGCCACAGGTCCGCACGGTAGCCGACGGTCAGGAGATCTTCCCCGGAGTCCGCGTCATGCTCATCCCTGGCCACAGCGCGGGACACACCGCGTACGTCATCAGCGCGGGCGGGCAGCGGGTGATCGCGTTCGGCGACGCATTCCACTCGCCGATCCAGATCAGCCACCCGCTGTGGGAGGTCCCCGCCGATCACAACGCCGAGCAGGCCGCCGCGCTCCGGCACAGCCTCGTCCTCGAACTCGCCGAACCTCACACCATCGGCTTCGGCATCCACTTCGCGGACGTGCCCTTCGGCCGCGTCCGCGTCGAGGACGGCAGAACGGTATGGCGCCCGACTGACGCATGACCGGTCTACCTACGCACATTTCATGAATGGGAGTTGTTGTGAACCTCGATCTTGCTGATAAGACAGCCGTCGTCACGGGTGCCGGCCGGGGCATCGGACTGGCAACGGTTCGGACCCTTGTCGATGAGGGCGTGCGCGTGGTGGGCGCCGCTCGCACCATCACACCCGAGCTGAAGGAAACCGGCGCGTACGCAGTGTCGGCGGACCTGAGCACCGCCGAGGGGGTGTCCGCGCTCGTTGATGGTGCTCTGGCCGAGTTCGGTGGCATCGATCTGCTGGTGAACAACGTGGGCGGCGGCGACGGAGCGACGATGGCCTTCCTCGATGTCGACGACACCGAGTGGGCCGGAGCGTTCGAGATCAACCTGCTGAGCACCGTCCGTGCCACGCGTGCGGCTCTGCCCAGCCTGATCGAGCGCCGGGGGTCGATCGTCAACGTCTCGTCGATCCTCGCTCGCACGCCTGGGGGCTTCCCGCCCGCTATCAGTTCGGCGAAGGCGGCGCTCACGGCGCTCGGCAAGTCCTTGGCCGAGGAGTTCGGTCCCCGCGGTGTTCGAGTGAACACCATTTCCCCTGGCCTCGTTCGTACCTCCGTCTACCTGGACCCCAACGGCCAGGTCGCCCAGTGGGCCGCCGCAGCCGGTGTGAGCCTTAACGACTTCGTCGAGCAGATGGCGAAGAGCCAGAACGTGACAACCGGCCGGATGACCGAACCCGAGGAAGTCGCGGCCCTGATCGCGTTCCTCCTGTCGGAACAGGCCGGCAACATCACCGGCGCCGACTACCTCATCGACGGCGGCACCCTCAAGGCGGTCTGAGCAGGGGAAGCGTGGTTCAGATCGGGCCGGTGGTACTGCGCACAGGAAACCCACTCACCTCCCGCGGTGGTGTCGCAAACAGTAAGGCGCGCCGCTGCCGTCGCCGGTGACCGTCCCGTTTACCAGGATGCGCCGGGTCGATGATCTGGTGGAGCAACTGACCGGCGTGCTGATAGACATCGCGGATCTCGCGAGGTCGAAGCCCTCTCGGGCCGGCATTAGAAGTGGTCATGCAGGTCGCGACCGTCGAGGGGAGGTGGGCGCTGCCGTAGTCCTGACCGCGGAGATGACGGTCCCGCGGCGACGCGTTGGTCAGGTCCATCGAGTGTTGTCTGGGTCCCAGTCCTTGCCACGGGCCTGGCCGCTGATGAGTGGGTCCGCGAAGGCTGTGATTACCGCGACGGCATTGGCGAAGTTGGTTGGGTAGCCGGTGGCGGCTGGGCCTTGTCGTCGTAGCCATGCGGTGTAGGAGGGCTGTCGTTGCTGGGGGAGGTCGGAGATGCTCGAGCTGAGTTGTCGCAGGGTGATGCGTCGGTGGGCTGCGGTGGCTTCGAGCGCGGTGGATACTTCGTCGGCGCGGAGGGTGTTGGCCCGTAGTAGGCGGTAGAGGTCTGCGTAGTCGCGGTCGCGGGTGTTGAGGTCGCCGAGTTCGATGGCGGTGGAGAGTTTCTCGCCGATGACGGTGGCGAGTGGGTAGCCGAGGATGGTGAAGGTCCCGGCTTCCAGGAGCTGTTGGTACTCGATGAATTAGGGCTCAGGGGTGATGGGATCACCGACGCTGACGTCGAGTTGAAGCTTGAGTTGTGCACGGGCAATCGAGGCGGGCATCACGAGTCGGAGCCCGTGGTAGCGGCCGCCGTCTCGAATCGGCGCGGTTCTCAGGCTTGCGCTGTCGAACGCGACGCCGTCGTCGACCTCGGTCTCCGCAATCGTCGTCACTCGCCGGATGATCTCGGATTCCTCGCCGGTGAAGGCTTGCCCAAGGATGTCGATGTCTCGCGTCGTGCGGCGGGCGCCGAACTGGGCCAGGAGCAGTCCGCCCTTGAGGACGAAGTGTTCGCGGCCGGCGGGAGATGTGGCCAGTCGGTAGAGGAATCGTTCGAGGACGTACTAGACCATGACTTCGTCGGTGGCGCGCTTCTGTCGGCGTGCTGTGTTCCGCAGGTCGTTGTAGGCGCGGCCGGCGGTGGTGTCGCGGGCAGGGTTGACCATCAGGCGAGCACCGCCTCGACGGCCGGCCGGATGACGGACAGGGCGTGCAGTTCGCGCGCGATGCGTTGCAGATTCCCGACCCCGTCGGGCCCGCTGGTTCGCAGGTAGCGGCCGAGCGCGGCCAGGGCCAGTGTGGGGCCGATGCGATTGCGGTGGCGCATGGCATCGACCACGCTCCGGGCCGCGTCGTAGACCGGCACGAACTCCACTGGCGCCGCCTCGTACTGCTCGATGTTGAGGTCGAAGGTCTTGGCCGCGTACTGCGCGACGACGATGGGCGGGTAGGAGATCGCCGGACGGCGGGCGCCACGCGGTACGGCGATATGCACGGCCGTTGGTATGTCGTCGATCAGATCGTGAAGTGCGAGGGCGGACTCGCCGCAGACAACTGCGTGGGAAGCTCGTGCGTGTACCGCCAGCAGATCAAGGTGCGCAGTCTCGGGAGCGTCCGACCGCCGGTAGACACCGCGCGAGAGCTCAAACGCGGCGCCTTCGCTGACCAGAGTCGCCAGATCCTGCGACGGCAGCCCGGCTGGCCGCGCCTGCGCCGTGGTGAAAGTGGGCGGCAGCCCCGCCAGCCGTTGGCGTAAGCGAGGCGGCGGCTCGATGGGCGTCAGGTATCAAGTCATACCCTGCAATGGTGTTGAAGGGTGCGATTTGATATGCACTACTTCGGGCGTCCGCCTCAAGATCCGCTCAGGATCTCGCTCGGATGCGGGCGCGCGGATATTGCCGTCGACACCGTTGAACGTCGTACTAAAGCAACAGGACTCCGGCACCTCTCGGACTGCACCAGCGCCGCTTCATTGACCCGTCCGGGGCACGAACCGGCAACCACGTCGCGTTACCGCGCGCCGTCCGGGACCTGTGATCCACGTCGACGTGAAGAAGACCGGAGCAGCCGGGTATCGGATCGCGGCGAGCGAGGCGCTTGCTCGACTCCGTGACTCCAATCACCACATCCAGCGGCAAACGTTCGGACTCGTCGCCGGAACCGATCAGCCCGGCACGTTTGCAACCCCCTCTAAGACATCACACTCATGCGAGGGCCTCGCGCGCTTCGTTCAACGCATCGTCGAGAATGGCGAGACCCTCGTGCGCCTCGTCGGCCGTGGTCGTGAGCGGGGGGACGATGTGGATGCGGTTGAAGTTGGCGAACGGGAGGAGGCCGCGGCGTGAGCTCGCGTTGAGGATGGCGGACATCGCTGGGCTGCTTCCGCCGTACGGCGCGAGTGGTTCACGAGTGGCACGATCGGTCACGAGTTCGAGGGCCCAGAAGACGCCGGTGCCGCGGATCTCGCCGATCCACTCGTGTTTTGCGGTCAGCGCATGGAGTCCGGGTCCGAGGACCTCGGTGCCGAGGTTTGCCGCGTGTTCGACGATGTGGTCGTCCTGCATCGTCTCGATGGTGGCGACGGCCGCGGCGCAGGCGAGCGGGTGGCCGGAGTACGTGAGGCCGCCGGGGTAGGGGCGGTCGGCGAAGGTGCGGTAGATGGCCTCGCTGATCGCGACGCCGCCGAGGGGTACGTAGCCGGAGTTGACGCCCTTGGCGAAGGTCAGCAGGTCCGGGACGACGTCGGCGTGCTCGATGGCGAACCACTTGCCGGCCCGGCCGAACCCGGCCATCACCTCGTCGGCGATCAACAGGATGCCGTGCCGGTCGCACAGCTCGCGCACACCGGCGAGGTACCCGGGTGGCGGGATCATGATGCCGGCCGTGCCGGGGATCGACTCGAGCATGATCGCAGCGATCGTGCTCGGCCCTTCGAGCGTGATCACTTGCTCGAGGTGGGCGAGGGCGCGCTGGCACTCTTCGTCCTCGGTCGTCGCGGCGAAGGCGCTGCGGTAGAGGTACGGCCCGAAGAAGTGGACGGTGCCGGCCGATCCGTTGTCGTTCGCCCACCGGCGTGGATCTCCGGTCACGTTGACGGCCAGCTGGGTGCCGCCGTGGTACGAGCGGTACGTCGACAGCACCTTGTGCTTGCCGGTGTGCAGGCGCGCCATCCGGATCGCGTGCTCGTTGGCGTCGGCGCCGCCGTTGGTGAAGAAGATGCGGTTCAGATCGCCCGGCGTGTGGGACGCGATCAGCCGCGCGGCCTCGGATCGTGTGCTGTTGGCGTAGGCGGGAGCGACCGTGCAGAGCGTTGCTGCCTGCTCCTGGATTGCCTTGATGATGCGTGGGTGCTGATGTCCGAGGTTGGTGAACACCAGCTGCGAGGTGAAGTCGAGGTAGCGGTTACCCTCGCCGTCCCACACGTACGATCCGTCGGCCTTGGTGATGACCATCGGATCGAGCTGCTCCTGGGCGGACCAGGAGTGGAAGACGTGCTTGCGGTCCAGTTCGTAGGCGCGTTGCGCAGTGAAGTCAGTCATTGCGGGGGAATCCCAGCTCGAGGCCGCCCTGGGGCCGGGCGGACGGGTTGATCCAGCGGGAGGTGACGACCTTGCCGCGGGTGAAGAAGTGCACGCCTTCGGTGCCGTGGGCATGGGTGTCGCCGAACAGCGACCGCTTCCAGCCGCCGAACGAGTAGTACGCGACCGGTACTGGGATCGGGACGTTCACACCGATCATGCCGACCTGTACGTCGCTCTCGAACCGGCGGGCCGCCCCGCCGTCGTTGGTGAAGATCGCCGTGCCGTTGCCGTACTCGTTCGCGTTGATGAGCGCGACCGCCTCGTCGTACGAGCCGACCCGGACGACCGACAGGACCGGGCCGAAGATCTCTTCGCGGTAGATGTCCATGTCGGTCGTGACGTTGTCGAACAGCGTCGGCCCGATCCAGAACCCGTCCTGCTCGCCGCGCGGCTCGACCGCTCGCCCGTCGACGACGACCTTGGCGCCGGCCGCTTCGCCGGACTCGACGAAGGCGGCGACGCGGTCGCGGTGCTGCCGGGTGACGAGCGGCCCGAAGTCGGCCTCCTTCGCCTCGCCGTTCGGACGGCCGTCGCCGATCACGAGGGTTCGGGTCCGGTCGGCGATGCGCGCGACCAGGTCGTCTGCGATCGGGTCGACGGCCACCAGGACGCTGATCGCCATGCACCGCTCGCCGGCGCTGCCGTACCCCGCGTTCACGGCAGCGTCGGCGGCGAGATCGAGGTCGGCGTCGGGCAGTACCACCATGTGGTTCTTGGCGCCGCCGAGCGCCTGGACGCGCTTGCCGTGCCGGCTGGCTTCCTCGTACACGTACTGCGCGATCGGAGTGGAGCCGACAAAGCTGATCGCCGCCACGTCCGGGGACTGCAGCAGCGCGTCGACAGCGGTCTTGTCGCCCTGCAGGACATTGAAGATCCCGTCCGGCAGACCCGCTTCCTTCCACAGTGCGGCCAGCCACAGGGCCGCCGACGGGTCCTTCTCGCTCGGCTTGAGTACGACGGCGTTGCCGGCGGCGATCGCGACCGGGAAGAACCACATCGGCACCATCGCGGGGAAGTTGAACGGGCTGATGATGCCGACGACGCCGAGCGGATCGCGCTTGGAGTGGATGTCGACACCGGTCGAGGCGCTCTCGGAGTGCCCGCCCTTGAGCAGGTGCGAGATACCGCACGCGAACTCGACCACCTCCTGCCCGCGGCTGATCTCACCGACGGCGTCCGAGTGGACCTTCCCGTGCTCGGCGGTGATCAGCAGCGCCAGCTCGTCCTTGCGGCTGTTGAGCAGCTCGCGGAACGCGAACAGGATCTGGGCACGACGGGCCAGGGACGTCGCGGCCCAGGCTGCCGACGCCTGCTTGGCCGAGCTGATGACGGTGCGGGCGTCGTGTTCGTCGGCGAGTGCGACGCGGCCTGAGACCTGTCCGGTGGCTGGGTTGGTGACATCGGCCCACTGTCCGGACGTGCCCGCGAAGGCGGTGCCGTCGACCCAGTGAGTGATCGAGGTGGTCATGCTGTGGCTCCTTCGGTCGAGCCTCCATCGTCCAACCGAACCCACCGGCAATCGCCTACAAACTGTAGGATCAGCAGCGATCGGCCGACAATCTGTCGGAGGGATGGTGCCAAGGTGGCCGTGCTGTCGGTGGCCGACGTGCTGGCGATGCCGGTACTGCGCCGCGCCAGGCCGGAGGTGGTCGCGGGCGCGCGAGGCCTCGGTCGTCACGTGCGATGGATCCACGCGGCCGAGTTGGCCGATATCGCACCGTTGCTCCGCGGCGGCGACCTGCTCCTCAGCACGGGGATCGCGCTGCCGGACACCGCCGGCGATCTTGAGCTGTTCGCGACGAGCCTCGCCGACAGCGAGGCGGCCGGCCTGGTGATCGAGCTGGGGCGCCGGTGGGACGCGATCCCGCCATCGCTGGCTGCAGCGTGCGAGCGTCTCGGTCTGCCGTTGGTCGCGCTGTCCCGGGAGGTGCGGTTCGCGGCCGTCACCCAGGCGGTGGGGGAGCGCATCGTCGACGAACAGCTGGCTGAACTTCGCGAGGCGCAGCGGGTCCATGACACGTTCACCGAGCTGAGCATCGCCGAGGCGGGGCCGGGGGAGATCCTGGCAGCGGTGCAGCGCCTGTCGGGAGCGGCGGTGGTGCTCGAGAGCGATCAGCACCAGGTGCTCGACTACCGCTCTGGCCCCGAGGACATCGCCGCAGTGCTGGCGAACTGGGAGTCCCGTTCTCGCAGCGTGCAGCTTGACCGACGGACGACCTGGGACGAGAAGTACGGCTGGCTGATCACCCGCGTGGGCAAACGGGATCGGGGCTGGGGGCGGCTGGTGGTCCAGGCCGAGTCGCCGCCGTCGGAGGGCATGATCGCGATGGCCGAGCGGGCCGCCGCGGCCCTCGCCTTGCACCGGCTCCACGACCGGCACCGCGACAGTCTGGTACGTCGTACGCACCACGAACTGCTCATCGGATTGCTGGCTGATCCGACGTCGGCCGATGTACTTCAGCGGTGTGAGTTGGCGGGGCTGCCAACAGCTAAGCGGCAGTTCGTGGGGCTCACGTTGCGTCCACAGATCGGCGCGGGCACGATGTCCGGTTCGTTCCTGGACGACCTGATCGCTGCGACGGTTCACGCGGTCCACGAGCTGCGGGTGCCAGCGCTAGTATGCGAGGTCGATCGCGACGTACGGGCGCTGCTGTCCTTCCCATCGTCCGCAAACACCGGCCGACCGATCGACGACCTGGCCGCGAAAGTGCAGCGGCGCTACCCGGTCAACATCGGAGCGGGCCGAGCTGTGGCAAGAACCTCGGAGATCGACCGAACGCTGCGCGAGGCGCAGCACGTGGTGCAGTCGGTCCGGCCAGGTGCGGGCGACCGGCTGGTGCATCGCCTCGAGGACGTGCACCTGCGCGGCCTGCTCACGATGCTGGCCGATGACGACCGGTTGCGGATGTTCGCCGTACGAGAGTTGACAGCACTGCGCGAGTACGACGACCAAAACGGCTCAGGTCTCGTGGATACCCTCTGGGCGCTAGTAAATCACCCCACCAGCAAGTCCGATGCCGCCGCGAGCCTGCACATCTCCCGCCCGGTCTTCTACGACCGCCTGGCCAAGATCGAACGACTGCTCGGAGTCGACCTCAACGACCCCGAGATCCGCGTCTCCGTCCATGTGGCGCTGATCGCCGACCAGGTACTGCGGGATCAGATCCTGTAGACCTGACCGGTCTCCATCGATTCGACCGACCGGACGTAGGTCTGACCAACGACCGCACCGTCGACCGTCGGATATCCGGGGAACGCGTCGGCGTACTTCTCGGCGGATTCGGTCAGCACAGTCGGGCTGACCGTATTGATCCGGAAGCGCCCCCACAGCTCACCCGCGCTGGCCACCACCCAGGCCTCGAGCGCGCCGTTGACGGCGGCGGCAATACTGCCGGTGCGAATCGGTTCCCTGGCCAGGATGCCGCTGATGAGCGTGAAGGACCCGCCGGTCCGGACGATCCTCGTTGCCTGGCGCACAAGTTCGACCTGGCCGAGGAGCTTGCTGTTGAGCCCTGCCTGCCAGGCGGTGCGGTCCAAGTCGTCCCAGGGGCCGTACGGCGTCGTACCGGCGGTGGAGACGACCGCGTCGACCGCGTCGACCTCGCCGACGGCGTCGACGAGGGCGCGGATGGATTCGGGGTCGGTGATGTCGACCGGGTACTCGGCGGATCCGCGGTGCGCTTCGATCACGTCGTGCTTGCGCTCACGGAGTGCTGCGCTGACCGCGCGTCCGACCGTGCCGGAGGCGCCGACCTGCAAGATCTTCACGATGTCCCTTTCAGGCGTTGGCGAAAATGGTCTGGTGCCACGGCTTGGCGGCCACGGCGGTGATGTCGGACATCACGTGCTTCACCTGTGTGTACTCCTCGAACGAGTACGTCGACATGTCCTTGCCGTACCCCGACGACTTCATTCCACCGTGCGGCATCTCCGAGATGATCGGGATGTGGTCGTTGATCCAGACCGTTCCGGCGGCCAGCGATCGGGCCGCCGTCTGGGCCCGAAAGACATCACGGGTCCACGCGGAGGCAGCGAGGCCGAACGGTACGTCGTTAGCCAGCCGGATCGCCTCGTCGTCGGAGTCGAACGGAAGCGCCACCAGCACCGGGCCGAACGTCTCGTCCTGCACGATCTCGCTGCGTTGGTCCGCGCCGACCAGCAGCGTCGGTTCGTAGTACGCCCCCGCGGCGAGTTCGCCCTCAGGCGCGCGGCCACCGGTGACGGCGGTCGCTCCGTCGCGGATCGCGCGGTCGACCATCGCGGCGACCCGGTCGCGCTGCTTGAACGACACCAGCGGTCCCTGGTCGGTCTCCGGGTCGGTCGGCGCTCCGAGACGGACCTTCTTCATCAGCTCGGCGACCCCGGCGACGAACTCGTCGAAGCGGCTGTGATGCACGTAGGCGCGGGTGGCGGCCGTGCAGTCCTGGCCGGTGTTGATGAGGCTGGCCGCGACGGCGCCGCGGACGGCGGCGTCGAGATCGGCGTCGTCGAAGACCACGAACGGCGCTTTGCCGCCGAGCTCCAGGTGCAGCCGGGTTCCGTTGCCCGCGGCAACGCTCGCGATCTGGCGGCCGACCGCGGTCGATCCGGTGAACGAGGTCATCGCGATCCGCGGACTGCTGATCAGCGCCTGCCCGGTCTCCGGGCCCGGGCCGTTGACGATGTTGACCACGCCGGCCGGTATGCCGGCCCGCTCGCAGGCCTCGGCGAACATCAGTGTGGTCAAGGGTGTGTTCTCGGCGGGCTTGAGGACGATCGTGTTCCCCGCCGCAATGGCCGGGAGCACCTTCCAGACCGCCATCTGCAACGGGTAGTTCCACGGGGCGATGGATCCGATCACACCGAGGCTCTCCCGGCGGATCGTCGAGGTGTGATCGGCGGAGTACTCACCGGATGCCTTGCCTTCCAGGTGGCGCGCGGCGCCGGCGAAGAAGGCGACGTTGTCGATGGATCCGGGTACGTCGAACTCACGACTGAGCCGGATCGGCTTCCCGGTCTGGGCTGTCTCGGTCTGCGCTAGTTCTTCGGCGATCCACTCGAGCTCGGTCTCGAGCGTCTGCAAGGCTTTGGACCGCTCCGCCGGCGTGGTCGCCGACCAGTCGGGGTAGGCGTCGGCGGCGGCTTCGATGGCAGCGGCGACGGACGCCGAACCGTCGGCGCGATAGGTCCAGATCACTGCGCCGGTCGACGGGTCGACGACCGGCAATTCAGACCCGCCACCGACGCCGAGCTCTCCGGCGATGTAGCTGCTGCTGGGGGGATAAGTTGGCATCTGAGACTCCTGCTGAGATGAGAACGAAAGGCAGGCTTGACCGACGGCCGAGCCACGAGCTCGTCCGTCGGAGGCGGCAGGCTCAGGCCGGCTTGCCTGCTTCGATGAGCCTGACGACTTCGTCCGCGCTGAGGGCGATGTGCAGCCGGACCTCGTTGACGATCGCTTTCTCGTCACCGCTCTCGATGACCGCGACCAGCCGCCGGTGGAGCTCGGCGTCCCGCTTGAGGTCGGAACGCGTCGCCTGGTCGAGGCTCATCGCCATCCGGATCTGAGACTCCACCAGCGGCCAGATCTTGAGCAGCATCTGGTTCTCCGACCCTTCCCACAGGGTCCGGTGGAGCTCGAGGTGCGTGATGTCGACCTGCACCAGATCGCCCTTTTTGATCGCCTGGAGGTGATCGGACAAGGCGGCGCGCAGCCGTGTCATGCCCTCGCCGTCTGGATGCTTGGCGAGGTGTAGCGCGGCCAGGGTCTCGAGTGACACTCGGACATCGGCGACGTCGAGCAGGTCCTGAGCGCTGGGCTGGGCGACACTGATGCCCTTGTACGGCTCCTGCACCAGCGAGCCTTCATGGACAAGTTGGTAGATCGCTTCCCGTACGGTCGGTCGGCTGACCCCGAGTGCCTCCGCGAGCGGAGCCTCCTTGATCCGCTGCCCGGGCACGAGCTCTCCCGACAGCAGCGCCTGACGGATCGCGTCGAGAACCACCTCGCGCCTTGTTGTGTTGCTCACCGGCGTCAGTGCGGCCACGTCCTGCCTCTCTGCGCTCATGGATCGTCCTTCGTTCTCGTTACCCAGTCTTGCAGATTGTCTGCACTTTCCGGTGGCGGCCTCACGCGTCGCGCCTTCGGCGAGCGAAGCGCGCCGGGCTGGTCTGCGGATCCGGTACGGCGTCGCGTCGGACCAGCTCGCGGATCGACCGGGCCGTGGTCGGCGCCAGCGTGAGGCCGAGCATGGCGTGCCCGGAGGCGACCCAGACGTTCGCGCCGTCGGTCAGTGGCCCGACCAGGGGCAGCCCGTCCGGGGTCATCGGCCGGAAGCCGGCCCAGGCTTCCCGCTGCGGTGCGTCGGGATCCCAGTCCCGGAATCCCTGCATGGCGGCGCGCTTGATCGCTGCGATCCTGACCGGGTTGACGGTCTCGTCGAACCCGGAGAACTCCATCGTTCCGGCGACCCGGATCATCCCGTCGAGCGGCGTGACGGCGACATGGGCGTCCTCGAACGTCAACGACGTACGCAAGCTGATCGGCGCCGGCGTGTAGTCGACGCTGTAGCCCTTGCCCGGCTGGATGGGGAGCGCGACGCCCAGCTGTGCGGCGAGCGCGGCGGTCCAGACCCCTGCGGCCAGCACTACTCCATCACAAGGCAGCCGCTCGCCGTTGCTCGTGTGAACCCCTTCGACTCCCCGTGCGGTCCGATCGAAGCGGACGACGCGAGTGTCCTCGTGGACGAGGCCGCCGAGTTTGGTGATGTGCTCGACGAGTGCAGCAGTCAGCGAGTCGGGCTCGAGCTGCCGATCCTCGGAGTAGAACAGGCCGTGCCGGATCCGGTCCGACAGCGCCGGCTCGACCTCGTGCACCCCGGACTCGTCCAGTACCTCGGGTACGGCGCCGTACGCGCCGTACACGTCCTGGTAGCGGAGCCGGCCCTCGAAATGACCGGTGTCCTCGTAGGCCAAGAGGACTCCACGCTGATGCATCTCGAAGTGCAGGCCGGCGCTGTGCCACTGGTCGAAGATCTCGTTCGACTGCGACGCGAGCCGCAGATTCAGAGCGAGACCGGTCCGGAACTGTTTCTCGGTGCAATTGCGGGCCATCCGCAGCAGGAACCGCAGGAACGGCGGGGACAGCGACGGTTTCACGTAGAGCGGGCTGTCCGATCGGAGCATCCACTTGAGGCCCTGGACCACCATCCCCGGCGCGGGCACGGGGCCTGCCTCGGCGATGGCGATCTTGGCGGCGTTGCCGTGGGAGGCCGCCTGACCCGCGGCGGAACTGTCCAGGACAGTCACTTCGTGACCGTCTTGGAGTAGCTCGTAACCGCACGCCAGGCCGACGACTCCGGCGCCGATGATGACGATTCTCACCGAGATCCTTCCGCGTTCGTGAGACTACGCCGGGAGTGCGCCGGCGTCAGCGAGCAGCGCACTGAACCGCGCGCGTGCGTCGTCGTCGAGCAGGTTGAACGGCGCCCGGACCGGACCGGCGGGGTGGCCGATCAGCTCGAGCCCGGTCTTCACCGCGGCCGCGTAGTTGTAGGACTCCAGGAAGTTGCAGATCGGCCAGATCTTCTCCCACAGCCGGCGCCCTTCGGCCAGGTCACAGCGGACTGCGACCGCGTCCCACAACTGCATGGAGAGTTCGGGGATCACGTTGGTGGCGCCCCAGACAGTTCCCTTCGCACCGCTTGCCAACCCGAAGAACGTGAGGGTGTCCCAGCCGTTGAAGGCGGTGATCTTGTCGGCGTGCGCGACCAGGAGTTCGCTGAGGGCGACGGCGTCTCCGGACGTGTCCTTGAGGTACGCCACTCCTTCGACCTCGGCCAGTCCGGCGATCTCAGCAGCCGTCAGCTTCACGCCACTGGCCGACGGGATGTTGTAGTAGACGATCGGCAGCCCGGAGGCCTTGTGGACGGCGGCAAGGTGCGCCTTCACCTCGTCCACGTTCGGGGCGTCGTAGAAGGGCGGAACGACCATCAGTGAGGCCGCGCCGACTTCGGCGGCGTGCCGGCTCAGCTCGACGGCCTCCGCGGTCGAGAGTGCACCGGTGCCGGCGATCACCGGGACCCTGCCGTCTGCCGCCTTCACACAGCCTTCGGTCAGCATCTTGCGCTCCGCCAGCGACAGCGCGGTGAACTCGCCGGTACTGCCGCCCGGCACCAGGCCGTGCACACCGGCCTGGATCAGCCGGTCGACCTGGGCCCTCAGGTTGGTCAGGTCGATCTCGGCTCCGTCGGCGCTGAAGGGCGTGATGAGAGCGACAAGGACGCCGCTGAGCGGGACAGTGGTGGTCATAGGGGGTTCTCCTCGAGTACTTGTTGGGGGATCAGTCGATGCGTACGGCGTCCACGAACGCCTTGAGCTCGGGGTTGTCGCAGTGGTTGAACGCCTGGTCCGGACTGGTGTCGACCGCGATCCGGCCGTTCAGGAAGAAGACGAGACGGTCGGCGGCCTTTGAGGCGAAGGCCATGTCGTGGGTGACGAGGCAGACCGCGAGCCCCTCCTCCTCCTTCAACCGGGCGAGTACGCCGAGCACCTCAGCCGCGACCGGCGGATCGAGGGCCGACGTGATCTCGTCGCAGAGCAAGACGGCCGGGCGCATCATCAAGGCCCGGGCGATGGCCACGCGTTGACGTTCGCCGCCGGACAGCTGCGTCGAGCGGCTGCGGATGTGATGGGCCATACCGACCTCGGCGAGCGCCTTCTCGGCCCTGGCTTCTGCCTCACTGGCGGAGAGCCCGAGGATCTTTCGCGGCGCGAGGGTGAGGTTGTCGAGGACGTTCATGTGGGGCCAGAGTGTGTAGCTCTGGAAGACCATGCCGACCCTGGCGGCGCCGTGGTTCCAGTCGGCGGTGCGTTCGCCGCCCGACCGGACCAGCTTGCCGTCGATGGTGACGTCGCCGTCCTCGGGTTCTTCCAGACCGGCGATTGCGCGCAGCAGCGTCGACTTGCCCGATCCGGACTTGCCGATGATGACGCTGACCTGTCCGGCGGCGACGTCGAAGTCGACGCCGTCGAGGACCTTGCGGTCGTGGAAGGACTTGCACAGGTTCGTGGCCCGCACCAGCGGTACGTCGTTGTTCCCGACAACGTCTGCGTGGCTGTTCAGTTCGGCTGCTTGGCTCATCGGGCTGCTCCGGTCTCAGCGGGCTTGCGAAGTTTGGGCAGGGGGGCGCGGCCGGTGCGGGCGAGCTGCCCCCGGCGCTCCAGGAAGCTGGTCAGCAGCGATACCGGGAACGCGATGCAGAAGTAGACGGCAGCGGCCGTCGTGAAGAGCTCGAGAGCCCGGTAGGACTGCGTCGCTGCGGTGTTCGCCGCGAACATCAGGTCATGGACTGCGATCGTGGACACCAGCGCGGTGTCCTTGAACATCGAGATGTTCAGCGACAGGATCACCGGGACCTGCTGCCGGAGCGCCTGCGGCACGATGATGAAGCGGAGCTGCTGGAAGCGGGTCAGTCGCAGCATCTTGCCGGCCTCGATCTGCTCGACCGGGACGGCCTGGAAGCCGCTGCGGTAGGCCTCGGCCATGAACGCGGTCAGGTTCGCGGTCAGCGCGATGACCGCGGACAGGTACCCGGGGATGGTGATCCCGGTCAGCGCCGGCAGCGCGTAGTAGATCCAGAACAGCTGGACCAACATCGGCGTACACCGGAAGATCTCAATGTAGATCTGGGCGATCCAGCGGACGATGCCGATGGCGGACATGCGGGCGACGGCGACCGGAATCGCGAGGATCATGCTGAGGATGATCGTGATGACGGCGATCTGGAGAGTGGTTCCCAGCCCGCTGAGCAGTTGCGGCCAGGCGTCGCGTACGACGCCCCAGTCGAAGTTGTAGTCCGGCATGAGAGTGACCTCGTCCTTCGGTGGTCGGCTACTTCTTCTCGAGGGCGCCGAGTTGGTCGATCGGCACGTACTTCTCGCCTGCGTAGGCGCGCTCGAGCTCGCCGCTCAGCCGGGAGGTGTTGATGGCGACGTTCAGCAGCTGCAGTGATCGCGGGTCGATACCGTCCGGCAGGCCGTAGCTGGCGCTGGCCGCGTAGATCGCCGGGTCCGGAACGAGGATCTTGTACGCCGCGTTGGCCTGCGCCTGCGACTCCGCCGTCGGCAGGTCGGTGAACACCGCAACCGCCCGGTTGGCCTGCACTGCCTGCAGCGCGTTGGTGTAGTCGGCCAGCTCGAGGATCTTCGCGCCCGCGGCCTTGACCGCGGCGGCCGGCGCACTGCCCTGGGCCACCGCGACCTGCTTGCCTGAGGCAATGACATCCTTGGAGGTCCGGTACGGCGAGTTCGCGGCGATCACGAAGACGCCTTGGTACTCGTACACAGAGTCCGAGAACTGGATGGCCTTGGCCCGCTCCAGGGTTGCGTCGAGGTTCGCCGCCGCGTCGTAGCGGCCGGCCTGGAGACCCGCGACGATGTTGCCCCAGGTCGCCGGCACCGGGGTCAGCTTCACGCCGAGAGTCTTGGCCAGATGCTGCAGCGGGATCAGGTTGGGGCCGCCCAGGACCCCGTTCTTCTCGACCGTCATCGGGGGCGCGATGGCGACTCCGACCCGCAGTTCGCCGCGGGACTTGATGTCTTCGATCCACGAGCCTGCCTTGGTGGCCGCGGATGCGCTGTCGGCGCCGCGGAAGCCGGCGCCGAAGTAGCCGCCGACGAGGGCGACGATCACCGCGGCGATCGCGGCCAGCGAGAGCTTGGTCGGTTTGTCCATGTCCTGTGACTCCTCGGGCTCCCCGTGCTTGGGTCTGTCGGAAAAGTGCAGATCGTCATACAATCTGCATTGCAGGGACCGTAGGATCGTCACCTGCAGGTGTCAAGGGTTCGCGTCGAGAAAGGTGTGCGTGATGGCCGGTACGACGCTGCTGTCGAGCGTGGATGTCCATGCAGAGGGGGAGCCAGGGCGAGTCTTGTTAGGCGGCAACTTGCTGGTCCGCGGCACGACCATGGCCGAACGGCTGGACTGGTGTATCGCGCATCTGGACGACCTGCGAACGCTGCTGCTGCGCGAGCCGCGCGGCCACCCCGCGATGTGCGGCGTCCTGGTGATGCCACCGATCACCGATCAGGCCGACGTCGCGATCGTGATCCTGGAACACGGGGGATTCCGTGCGATGTCGGGCAGCAACACGATGTGCGCCGTTACCGCGATCCTCGAGACCGGCGCGCTCCCGATCACGGCTCCGGAAACGGTCGTCCGCATCGACACCGCTGCCGGCCTGGTCGAGGCGACCGCCCGGATCGAAGGCACCAAGGTCGTGGACGTGCAGGTGCGTAACGTGCCGTCATGGGTGGAGTCCCTCGATACCGCGGTCGACGTACCCGGCTACGGCACGGTGCTTGCCGACATCGCCTTCGGCGGGCAGTACTACGTGCAGGCGCCGGCGGCCGCGATGGGAGTGGAGCTCGGCGCGGAGAATGCCCCACACATCGTCCGCGCCGGCGCGGCACTGCTCGCGGCAGCCCGGCGTCAGATCAAAGTCGAACACCCCACCGACCCGAACCTGAGCCTGATCTCCCTGGTGATGCTGCACAGCCCCTCGAACGAGCCAGGAATCTCCGGGCGGAACAGCGTGATCCTGCCGACCGGACGCCTCGACCCGGATCGCCCCGAGACCTGGCGTGGAGCACTGGACCGCTCACCGTGCGGAACCGGTACGTCGGCGCGGATGGCGTGCCTGCGCGCTCGAGGCGAACTCGGACTCGGCGTCCCGTTCGTCCACCAAGGCGTCCTCGGCACCACCTTCGAGGGACTCCTCCACGAAGAGGTCACAGTCCACGGCCGCAACGCGGTGATCCCGTCGATCCGCGGCCGCGCCTGGATCACCGGTATCAACCAGCACGTCCTCCACCCCGACGACCCGTTCCCACGCGGCTACACGATCGCCGACATCTGGGGCGAGACCTCGTACTGACACCCTTCAGGAGACTCTTGTGACCACGCACGCGTTCCGGACGATCGAGTCGCACACCGCGGGCAACCCCACCCGGACTGTTCTTTCCGGCGTCCCCGAGTTGGCGGGCGACACGATGCTCGCGAAGATGAAGGACCTCGAGTCCAATCATGACTGGGTCCGGACGTCGCTGATGTTCGAGCCGCGCGGAGGCTCGGTCATGTCGGGCTGCGTGGTCCTGCCGCCGTGCGACCCGCGAGCCGATATCGGGGTGCTGTACATCGAGGCGAGCGGTCATCTGCCGATGTGCGGGCACGACACAATCGGGCTGGTGACCGTTCTGATTCAGCATGGTCTCGTCCCGGCGGCCGAACCGACGACCCACCTGGTGCTGGACACGCCGGCCGGCCTGGTCGCCACGACTGCAGCGGTGAAGAACGGTCGGGTCACGAGCGTAACGTTCACCTCCACCCCGTCGTTCCTGTACGCCGCTGACGTATGCGTGCCTGTTCCGGGTCTCGGACCGGTGCCCGTGGACATCGCCTGGGGCGGGAACTTCTACGCCATCGTCAACGCGAGCGACGTCGGGCTCGACCTCACCGACCCCAAGGTCGGCCGTCGCATCCTGCTGGCCGAGACGATCCGCGAAAGCGTCAACGAAACCGTTGAGGTGGTCCATCCGGAGCTGGACGGAGTCCGCGGCGTGACGCACGTCCAGTTCATCGGACCGGCCCGTCGTCCGGGGGCGACCAACCTTTGTTCGGTGGTGATCCGTCCGGGCGGTGCGGACCGCTCGCCGTGTGGAACCGGTACGTCGGCGCGTACCGCCAGCTTGGTGGCCAAGGGCAACCTTCTGGTCGGTGAACCGCTGGTCCACGAGAGCATCACCGGCGAGATCTTCTCGTCGGTACCGATCGAACGCGTCCAGGTCGGCCCGTTCCCCGGCGTCCGCAACAAGATCACCGGCACCGCCTTCGTCACTGGAACGGCCGAGTGGAGCATCGACCCGGACGACCCGCTGCGCAACGGATTCCTGGTGATGTAACGCCGAAGGGTTGATGTCGGCCCGCAGGTGTCCGGGACGAGGACGGGCACGGCATGGGCTCAGCGGACGGGATATGGCCGCAGTGGCACGGAGTTCTTCATCACGATCGTCGAGTTGAGCCCGGCGACTCCGGGCAGGTGCACAAGCGTCGACTCGTACAGCTTCTGGTAGGCGGCCAGATCGGCACTGACCACGCGGATCAGGTAGTCCGGCTCGCCGAAGAGCCGTTGCGCCTCGATGATCTGGGGGACGCCGGCAATGGCCGCATCGAACGCGTCGACGGAGGCTGGGCGGTCCAGTGTTGCGAAGACCAGTACCTCGAACCCGAGCCCCAGCGCCGAAGGATCGGCGACGGCCCGGTAACCGCGCAGTACGCCGTCGTCCTCCAAGGTGCGCACCCGTCGTTGGCAACGGGAGACGCTCAACTGCACCCGGTCGGCGAGTTCAGTGAGTGTGATTCGCCCTTCGCTCTGCAGGAGAGCAACAATCTCGCGGTCGATCGCGTCCACACTGCGAATTCTATCGCGTTCAACGGTCAGATGGGCAAAAAAGGCGAACACCTTGCGCGACTCCGGTCGTACCGTTGAACACATGCACCTCGACACCGCCCTCAGTCCTCAGAACGGTCCCGATCCGCGCGACGCCCGTACCTCCGTCTTCGACGAGGTGGTGGACCGGCGTACGTCGAACTCGATGAAGTGGGCGTTCGGCAACGAGTTGCTCGCGCCGGATGAGGTCGCGGCTGATCCGCTGCCGATGTGGGTGGCCGATACCGATTTCAAGGCTCCGCAGGTTGTTCTGGACGCGCTGCATGAGGCGGTGGACTACGGGATCTTCGGTTACCCGGGAGGCCCGACCGCGAGCTACCTGGACGCGGTGGTTGGCTGGCAGGAGCGCCGGTTCGGCTGGGACGTACCGCCTGAGTGGGTGCTGCAGACCGCGGGGATCATCACCACGCTCAAGACCGCCGTACAGGCGTTCTCGGCCCCCGGGGACTCGGTTCTGATCCAGCCTCCTGTGTACGCGCACTTTCACAACGACGTACTGCTCAACGGCCGCCACCTGGCCTACGCGCCGCTCGAACGCACTGACAACGGCTACCGATTCGACGCGACCACCTTCGAGGCCGCGATCCGGCCCGACACGAAGCTGTTCATCCTCAGTCACCCGCACAACCCGACCGGGAACGTCTGGTCGGAGGACGAACTGCGCACGATGGGGGAGATCTGTGCCCGCCACGGGGTCCTGGTGGTGTCCGACGAGATCCATCAGGACCTGATCTTGAACCCTGGCAAGAAGCACATCCCGTTCGCGTCGCTCGGACCGGAGTGCGCCGCCAACAGCATCACTTGTACTTCGCCGAGCAAGACGTTCAACCTGCCCGGCCTGCAATGTGCCAACGTGTTCGTGCCTGACCAGAGGTTGCGCGAGGAGTTGGCCCGGCAGTACGAGCGCAACATCTTCCCGATCGGCAACCTGCTCGGCATGGTCGCGGCTGAGGCCGCCTACACCCACGGCGAGGCCTGGCTGGAAGAGCTGCTGACCTATCTGCGCGGAAACCACACCCGCTTCGCCGACGCCGTGAACGGTGCCACCGACAAGGTGCGCGTCCTACCGGCCGACTCGCTCTACCTGACCTGGATGGACTGTCGCGGTCTGGGCATGGACGCCGCGACGCTGGACAAGTTCATGCTCACCAACGCCCGGCTGTGGCTCGACAAGGGCCAGAAGTTCGGTCTCGAAGGCCACGGCTACATGCGCGTCAACCTCGGCTGCCCCCGCTCCACCGTCGAGGAAGCCATCACCCGCCTCACCACTGCTGTCACCGACCTGTAGCAGTCCATTCCCGGTCCGCTCGATCCGGACCAGGCCCGAAGTCCCACCGGCCCGACTCGGCCAGCCCCACGTTCTCCCGGCACCCGGGAGGGCGGCATCCGCAACACCTCACAGGGCACGTCCAACCAGTACCCGAGTCGGGTCGGTCGTGCCTGCCCACATCGCTGCGTACACGAAGGACATCCGACCATGGGAACCTCGAACACACGCGTTAGCCGGCACTTCGAATCCGAGAACCTCCGCCGCGACCTGGACAGCCGGCACATCCGGATGATCGCGATCGGTGGAGCAATCGGCACCGGGCTCTTCTACGGCTCCGGATGGGCGATCAAGACGGCCGGGCCAGCCGTCATCCTCACGTACGTCGTCGCAGCAGTCGCGATCTACTTCGTGATGCGTGCTCTCGGTGAGATGTCGGTCGAGGAGCCGGTGTCCGGCGCCTACGTCTCCTACGCCAATCGCTACATCCACCGCTTCGCCGGCTTCCTCAATGGCTGGAACGCCTTCGTCTTCCTGCTCGCCACGAGTGCGGCCGAGCTCAATGCCTTGGGCCGCTATGTCCAGTACTGGCAGCCGGCGATGCCGATCTGGGTGACCGCCGCGGTCGCGGTGCTCGTGATGTTCGCCGTCAACATCATCGGAGTACGGTTCTACGGCGAGTCCGAGTTCTGGTTCTCGATGATCAAGATCGTCGCCATCGTCGCGTTCATCCTCTTCGGGTGCGCCTTGATCTTCTTCGGCGTCGGCAACAACGGGCACCCGATCGGCTTCGGCAACCTGACCAACCATGGCGGGTTCTTCCCGCAGGGCATCGGCGGCTCGTTGCTCTCGATCGTCATGGTGGCGTTCGCGTTCGGGGGGATCGAGAACCTCGGCCTGACGGCCGGGGAGGCGAAGGACGTGGCGACCACCATGCCCAAGGCCGTCAACTCGACCTTCTGGCGCCTGCTCATCTTCTACGTCGGAGCGATGACTGTCCTCGTCATCATCTTCCCGTGGACCTCGCTGACCGGTGACAGCAGTCCGTTCGTCGAGGTCTTCGCCCGGCTCGGCATTCCCGCTGCCGCGACCATCCTCAACCTGGTGGTCATCACGGCAGTGCTGTCCGCGGTGAACGCCAGCGTGTTCACCAACAGCCGGACCTTCTACAACCTGTCCCTGCAAGGGAACGCTCCCGCGTTCCTGGGTGTCGTGAACAAGCGGAACGTACCCGCACGGGCGATCTTCCTCGTGTTCGGGGCGATGCTGGCCGGCGTACTCCTCAACCTGTTGATGCCCGGCCGGGTGTTCGAGATCTTTTCTTCGGTCACCGTGTACGGACTCGTCTGTGCCTGGGCATCGATCCTGATCAGCCATCTGCGATTCCGCCGCAGCCGAGTCCGTAACGGCGACGCGGACCAGATCCGCTACAAGATGCCGTTCTCGCCCTACAGCAACTATCTCGGCCTGGTGTTCGTCGCCGCGGTCCTCGTGTGCATCGCCATCCTGCCCGACACCCGAGTCTCTCTCTTGGTCTCCGCCGGCTGGGTCGGCGTAGTCTTCATCGCCTACCGCCTCTACACCGCTCGGTCAGTCACCACGGCTACGTCGGCAGACGTTCCAGATGTTCGGCTCGAGCGCTGAGCAGGTACACCCGCCATCGGATGTGACGTCGTATCACTCGTGACTGCACTGACCTGGCGATGACTGCCTGGTCAGTGCAGGGTCGGCCGGGTCCCTGCGTCGTGCGCATCGTTGAGCGACAGGTGGGCGTACAGGGCGTTGGAGAAGGCATCCCAGTCGCCGTCGCGGGCGTGTTCCATGAGGCTCCGGTGCTCGGCCACGACATCAGCCGGTGCTTTTGCCAGCCGGTCGCCGCTCTTGGCGATGACCATGTTCTGCCGTTCCCGGAGCCGGTCGTAGGCGGCCAGCATGATGCTGTTGCCGGCCACCTCGACGAACGCCCGATGGAACTCGGTCGCCAGTTGCGCGAAGCCCGCGTAGTCGCCGGTTGTCAGCGCCTTGTGCTGTGCGGCGAGGTTGTGCTCCTGGGCTTTCGCCATCGCCTGCCGGCGAGTGGAGTCGGCGCGCTGGATGCCTGCCGTCTCCAGCGCATGCAGGAAATCTGCCGACTCCCGCATCTCTTCGGCCGTGAAGTCGCGGACCAGCGCGCCGCGCTGGGGGTAGATCGTCACCCAGCCCTCGTCCTGGAGGCGGGCCAGCGCGGAGCGCACCGGCGTACGGGACATCTCCAGCTCCGCAGCCAGTTCGTTCTCGCTGAGCATCGACCCCGGCGGGTACTTGGCCTTGATGATGCCGTCCTTGATCCCCGCATGAGCGCGATCCGCGGCCGTCGTACGGTTCGCAGTCACCAGAAGAGCCTACCGGTCATCACTGGAGCAGTGCCGAACCGAATCTGGACACGATGACTGTGGCGACGGCGAGGATCCATGCGGCGAGGGCGAAGGCGTCGGCATCCAGGGAGAGCGCCTGCTCCGCCAGTGCCTGAACCCCCGCGGGCAGCGGCAGCGTGCGGTTGCGGACGTTCAGGACCGTGATCGCCGCGAACACCAGAGTTGTCGTGAGCGTCACGAGCAGGCACCACGGGCAGAGTGCCTTGATGGCGAAGACCGACTCGAACAGCATCCAGTAGGAGAATCCCAGCCCGACGGTGCAGGCGCCCTGCGCGCACGCGAGAAGCCATCGCGGGAACCGGACCCCGGCGAGGCCGCAGACTGCGATGGTGAGCACGACGGGCTCGGTGATCAGCCCGAGAAACGCGTTCGGGAAGCCGAAGACGTGTGCCTGCTCCGATGAGCCGACCGAGCCGCAGCTCAGTACGGCGTTGATGTTGCAGGACGGGCCCGTCTGCGGATCCTGGGCAAGTCGATAGGCGTCCACCGACAAGACCAGCGAAGCGATGAGCCCGGCGGTCGACGCGAGCATGGTCTGGCCGTACAGCCATCGGGTCTTCTGCCACGGCCGCGCGGTCGTACGACGTCGTTCGATCGTCACTTGCTGCGGCCGACTGCTGCTTCGATCGCCTCGGTGAGCGGGCCGGCGATCATCAGGCTCCCGTCGAACTCCGAGCCGTTGATCAGGACGGTCGGGGTCGACTCGACCGTGGGCAGCGCGGCGTCGCTCATCTTCCGGATCCAGCCTGCGTACCTTCCGTCGACGAACTTGCTGGTCACAGAGGACGGCACACCCGCGTCCTCGCCGTATCGCGCGATCTCGGCGTCGGTCAGACCGTGGCTGTTCTCCTGTGGTTGGTGTGCGTAGAGCGCCGAGTGGAAGGCCCAGAGGTTGCTCGGGCTGTCCGCGGCCACGGTTGCCAGCGCGTTGGCCGCACGGGTCGAGTAGGCCGTACCGAGGGAAGTCGGGTCCAGGAATCGCAGCGGGCGCAACTCGAGTCTCGCCTTACCGGCGGCGGCGAGTGCCTTCAGACTGGCGCCGTTCGCCTTCTCGAACGCCCCGCAGGCCGGGCACATGTAGTCGAAGTACACCGTGACCCGCACCGGGGCGCCGGGGTCCCCGACCGGGATCGCCCCGTCGGAGGTCACGCCCTTGGGTGCGACGATCTCCGCGGAGGCGGTCGATTGCGGCGTGCGGGCGGCATGGATGACTGCGACTGCCATCGCCGCCAGCAGCCCGAGCATGATCGTGCTCCCGATGCCGCGTGCGATCCAGGCACGTCGCGCCTGCCGCTTCCGCTCTTGCTGCAATGCCGCCTGTACTTCGCGTCTGTGCAATCGCCCTCGTTTGCTCACCGGCGCGTCCCACCCTCGCCGACCAGCTCAGCACGGCGCTCGGCCCGCAGGACCGAGTCGATCACGTGCATCAGGAACTCCAGCCGCCGCCTCTCGCCCTTCAGACGTGGCAGCAAGGACTGCCGGACGGTCGCACGGGCGCGGAACTCGCAGTCGGCCGCTGTCCGGCTGATGTGTACGACGACGCGCGCGCCGGGCGCGGACACGGTGCGCCACCTCGAGTACGAGACGCGCCCGGGCTCGGTGCCGTCGAGGTCGAACAGTACGTCCGCCACGTCGGTCACGACGTCGTGCAGGTAGTCAGGTTCGCCGTCGAAGAGTCTT
Organism: Kribbella speibonae; assembly: GCF_004331375.1. NCBI lineage: Bacteria > Bacillati > Actinomycetota > Actinomycetes > Propionibacteriales > Kribbellaceae > Kribbella > Kribbella speibonae. The sequence continues at coordinate 1,300,749 of NZ_SJKC01000003.1, forward strand.
CGCACTTCGAGCTCGCGCATCGGGGCTTGCCTCGCTTTCGGTGTCGGAGGTCAGGCGGAATAAAACTAGGATACAAGTTGTACATCAGTAGTGAATGGATGCCGGACGAGGGTCGGCACGGTGGTCGCCGGCAGTGGGCCGGCGACCGGAAACGAGAGGACGTCCATGGTGAACACGACAACCGCGATGGCGATCGAGGCGCCGGCCTCGGCGCTGGAGGCCATCCAGGTGCCGTCTCAGGGCCCGGGCCGAGCTCAGGTGCTCGTCCAGGTCGAGGCATCCGGTGTGTGCAATGCCGACCTGGGGCTTGCCGCGGCGAAGGAGCCGGCGACGGGGTTTCCGATCGTGCCCGGTCACGAGGTTGCGGGCACGATCGCCGCGATCGGTGCCGACGTGGCCGGATGGAGTGTCGGGGATCGCGTCGCCGTCGGCTGGTTCGGTGGCAGTTGTGGGCACTGCGCGTTCTGTCGGACCGGCGACCCGGTGCACTGTGCGGAGCGACGTACGCCGGGCGTGGACTACCGGGGTGGATGGGCCGAGACCATTGTCGTGCCCGCCGACGCACTGGCACGCATACCGGAAGGACTCGACTTCGCTGACGCAGCTCCCATGGGCTGTGCCGGTGTGACAGTCTTCAATGCGCTCCGCCACGCAGGCGTCCGGGCCGGCGGGACCGTGGCCGTGTTCGGGATCGGTGGTCTGGGTCACCTCGCCGTCTCGTTCTCCAAGGCTCTGGGGTACCGCACGATCGCGATTTCCCGCGGCGACGAACGCAAGCCGCAGGCACTCGAATTGGGCGCGCAGAGCTACATCGACAGCGCCACCGAGGACGTGCCCGCCGCGCTGCAACGCCTCGGCGGCGCCGACCTGATCATCTCGACCGCATCGGCGACCGACGCCGTGTCCGGGCTGGTGACGGGCTTGCGTGTGGGCGGTCGGCTGACGCTCGTCGGCGTCGACGGCGGCCGGCTCACCATCTCCGCCGTACAGCTGGTGATGAACCGTCAGGTCGTCACCGGCAGCCTGACCGGCTCGCCTCGTGATATCGAGGAGACCATGGAGTTCGCCGTGACGAACGGTATCCGGCCGGTCATCGAGCGCATGCCCTTGGTCCAGGCAGAAGCGGCGCTGAACAAGCTCAGGCACGGCGGCGTGCGGTTCCGGATCGTGCTCGAGCCGGGAGCCGAAGGGTGACCCCTCCTGAGCAGACGGCGGTGTCGGCGTACGACGTCGCCGTCGTCGGAGCGGGTATCGCCGGACTCGTCGTTGCTGACCAGTTGCACGCAAGAGGCCTTTCTGTTCGAGTGCTCGAGGCACGTCCGGAGGTAGGCGGCCGCGCGGTCTCCGTGGAGGTCCCCGGCGGGTACGTCGACCTCGGCGCCTCCTGGATCTGGCCAGGAGAAGACCGGGTACTCGAGCTGGTACGCCGTTTCGGCATCGACCTGTTTGCTCAGGCCACCGCCGGCGACGCGATGCTCGACGTACATGGGAGCGTCGAACGTGCGGACGGCAACCCCGTCAACGTGCCCGCCTACCGGTTCGCTCGCGGCGCTCGGATCCTCGCCGAACATCTTGCGGCAGGGCTGCCGGCTGGGACCATCTGTCTTTCCGAGCGTGTCACCCGAATTGTCAGCACTGGTGATGCCGGCCCCGTCGTCGTTGAAACCACCACCGGACGGCTGCAGTGCAACCAGGTGGTCCTGGCGCTGCCGCCGGCGTTGGCAACGACGACCATTACCTTCGACCCGCCGCTGGCCGACCCGGTGGAGCGGGTTGCCCGCACGACTGCGGTGTGGATGGGCCAGGTCGTGAAGGCTGTCGCGGTGTACGAACGGTCCTTCTGGCGTGATGCCGGTCTGTCCGGCGCTGCCGTGAGCTATCGAGGGCCGTTCCGCGAGTTCCACGACCATTCGGGTCCGCCCGGTGGTCAGGCGGCCATCTTCGGGTTCGCCGACAGCCGGGAGTTCGACGGCGAGGCAGAGATTGCCGATGTGTTCCGTCGGCAGCTCGTTCAGCTGTTCGGCCCTGACGCGGACCGTCCGCTGCGGATCGTGGCACGCGACTGGAGTAGGGAGCCGCACACGACACCGTCGGCCGGACTCAGCCCGAGAGCCACGACGGCGACGTTCGGTCATCCGGTGTTCCGGTCGCCGGCCAACGGCCCGATCCACTGGGCGTCCACCGAGACCGCGACCCAGTACGCCGGCCACCTCGAAGGAGCCGTCCGCGCCGGCCTCCGTGCGGCCGACGCCATCGCAACCACCGTCACCTGCACCTGACCCGACTCACTTCGGAGACATCCTGTGAACGACTACCTGCTGCCCCTGCCCGAGTTGCTCGCCGAATACGACCGGGCCAGGGCTTACACCGACGAACTCTGGCGCGACCTCACCGCGGACGAGGTGGTGTGGCGACCCGAACCGGACTTCTCCGCGATCGGCTGGCACCTCGGCCACCAGGCCCACGTCGCCCACTTCATGATCCGCAACCTCACGGCGGCCGAACCCAGCCCGGCCCCCGAGCTCGACGGCGTGATGGACTCCGCGAATCCCGAGCAGTTCAGGGGCGCGCTTCCGACGGTCAGCCGGCTCGCCACCTTCCGCAGTACCGTTGCCGAGCGCATCCATGCCCGGGTCGGCGACATCGCCGCCGGCCGGGTGGGTGCGCCCGATCAACTGACCATCATCGCCGGCCACCTGGTGACCGCGATCGTCAATCACGAGTATCAGCACGATCAATGGATCTCCGAGGTGCGCTCCCAACGCCTCGGTCATGCATTGCCCGACGCACCCGAGTGCGACCGCCTGTCACGAGTCGACGGCTACCTCGTCCTCAACCCGCTGAACCTACGGTGACCGACCCTCACCGAGGCTGCGACGGCGGTTGAGGTGACTTGAGCGTCTCGGTTACTGCGGCGATCGCGGGGTTGGTGCGGCTTCCGCTGCGGTAGGCGAGCATGATTTCGCGCTGAGGGTGGCCGGGAACGGCCGCTGTCCGGAGTCCGCTCGGTTGTGGGTCGGTATTGAGTACGAGTTGTGGCAACAGTGCAGTGGCAAGACCGCGTTCGACGAGGAGCCGGTGCAGGAGTACGTCGGTCGATTCGTAGACGACGTGCGGTTCGAAGCCGGCTCTGCGGCACACGGCTCTGGCCCAGGCTCCAGCGCGGGTGCTGCCGGGTTCCATGGCCCAGGGCTGGTTGGCGGCGTGTTCGATCGAGGTGAGGCCTGCAGCGGCGGGGGTGGCAAGCAGCATGGGGTCGGTGGTGAGTCGTTCGACGGTGACGCCGCTGACCGGTGGGACGGGTATGCCTGGGTATTCCTCGTGGAGCACGAGGTCGAAGTCGCGGGCGACGAGTGCGGGCAGGGCGTGTTCTGCGTCGATGTGGGTGAGTTGTACTTCGAGGGCGGGGTAGGTGGAGGCGAGCGTCGCGACGGCCGGGGGCATGAGGGTGTGGGCTGCGCTCTGGAAGGTCGCCAGGCGGACCACGCCGGTGACCGCGGTGCGGGTTGCGGCGACGGCTGCTTCGGCGCGTTCGAGCTCGAGCAGGATGGCCTCGGTGTGCGTGACGAGCACGTGTGCGGCGGCAGTGAGTCGTACGCCGCGGCCGACGGGTTCAAGCAGGGGCACGCCGACCTCGCGCTCGAGGATCGTCAGCTGGTGGGACACCGACGACGGGTTGTAACCGAGAGCGTCGGCAACCGCGGCGAGGGTGCCCCGGTAGTTCAGCTCGCGCAGGAGCCGGAGGCGGCGAACGTCGTACATCACGACTCCTGTTCATGGCCGATATTCATGAGTATTGATTGGATTCATGCTATCGATCGAGGCAAAGATCGTCCTCTAGCTTGTGAGTCATGAGTGATCTGAGGACTCGGGCGGCCGCCGGCCAGACGCTGACTGTCGACGGCACGCGGTTGTGGGACACGCTGATGGAGCTCGCGAAGATCGGCGCCTACCACGACGCCGGCACCGGCCTCGTCGGAGTCAACCGGCAGTCCCTGACTGACGAGGATGCCGCGGGGCGCCGTCTGGTGATCGGGTGGATGAAGGCCGCCGGGCTCGAGGTCACGATCGACGAGATCGGCAACATCTTCGGCCGCCGCACGGGCACGGAGCCCGGCCTCGCGCCCGTGCTGGTCGGGTCGCACATCGATTCGGTGGCCACGGCCGGCGCGTTCGACGGCTGTCTGGGGGTGCTCGGCGCACTGGAGGTTGTCCGTTCCCTCGACGATGCCGGGATCAGCACCGCTCGCCCGATCGTCGTCGCGGCCTGGACCGAGGAAGAGGGCGTTCGCTTCGGCACCGACATGCTCGGCTCGGCCGTGGCGGCCGGGCGGCTGGCGCTGGACTACGCCTACGATCTCATCGACGAGGAGGGGACGCGTTTCGGCGACGAGCTGGTGCGGATCGGTTTCCAAGGCCCTCAACCGGTGCGGCTGGATCCGCCGTACGCCTATGTCGAGTGCCACATCGAGCAGGGGCCGGTCCTCGCCCGGGAAGGCTACGAAGTCGGCGTGGTCACCGGCGTGCAGGCCATCTCGTGGCAGAAAGTGACACTGCACGGCCGCGCCGCGCACGCCGGCACGACCCCGACCGAGCTTCGCGTCGACGCCGGGCTCGCGGCGGCGCAGATCGTCGTGAAGGTGCGTGAGATGGTCGACTCCGGCAGGTACGGGCGATTGCGCGCGACCGTCGGCCACCTCACGGCGTCACCGGGCCTGCCCAGCGTCGTACCGGACCGCGCGGAGTTGACCGTGGACCTGCGCAATCCCGACGACGCCCGGATGGCCGCTGCCGAGGCCGAGCTTGCCGCGTTCCTCGACCTGCTGCCCGGGGCACAGCCTGGCCTCCGGGTCGATGTCAAGCGGATGGCGAAGACCAGTGCGGTGCCGTTCGACGAGTCTGTTCAGGACGCGATCGCCGCTGCTGCGGCCGACCTGGGTCACGACACGATGCGACTGATGTCCGGCGCCGGGCATGATGCGCAGGAAATGACGGCAATCGCTCCCACTGCGATGATCTTCGTGCGTGGCGAGTACGACGGCATCAGCCACAACCCCCGTGAGTACTCGACCCTTGAAGCCTGCGCCGCCGGCATCGACGTGCTCGCCACCACCGTGCTGAGACTGGCGTCTCAGTGAGCAGCAGTTACCGCCTCGGTCGGGCAGAAGCACGGTCCGCGAAGGACCCCATGTGGCACCTCAATTCGACCGCGCGGTCGTGGACGACCACGCCCGCGACGGGTGTGACGCAGTTCCACGAATCCTTGCCGGGATATGCGCCGACCCGGCTGGTCGAGGTCCCCGGACTCGCCGCCGAACTCGGCGTGGGACGGCTGTTCGTCAAGGAGGAGTCGAGCCGACTGGGACTCCCGGCCTTCAAGGTCCTCGGCGCGGCGTACGCCGTGTCCCGCGCACTGTCGACGCGATTCGGCGAGACTGATCGCGCTCTTCCGTTGCCGAGCCTGCGCCTGCTCGCGGACGAATACGGTCCGGTCACGCTGATCGCAGCCACCGACGGCAACCACGGCCGCGCGGTCGCCCATCTCGCGCGCCTGATCGGCCTACCTGCGCAGATCTTCGTGCCTGACTCGCTGACCGGGGCCGCGAAGGCCGGCATCGCCTCCGAAGGGGCGCAGACGACCGAGCTGGCCCTCGACTACGACGATGTGGTGATGGCGGCCCGCCAGGCAGCATCCGTCGCCGGACCGGACGCGTTGCTGATCCAGGACACCGCCTGGCCCGGCTACACCGAGATCCCGCAATGGATCGTCGACGGCTACAGCACCTTGTTCACTGAAGCCGACATTCAACTCGCCGCAATCGGTGCGGCGTCACCGGCGCTGGTCGTCGTACCGATCGGAGTCGGCTCACTCGCCCAAGCCTCGGTACGTCATTACCGCTCAACCACACGCGTCCGTCACCTGGCCCTGCTCGGCGTCGAACCCGAGAACGCTCCGGCGATCGTCACTTCCCTCAACGCCGGCAAACTGCTGACGGTACCGACGCGACAGACGATCATGGCCGGACTCAATTGTGGCACCCCCTCGCACGGTGCGTGGCCCGACCTGCGATCCGGACTCGACGCCGCCGTGACCGTCACCGATTCGCAGACAGCGACCGCTGTCCACGACCTCGAGGCGGCCGGTATCGACTCCGGCCCGTGCGGTGCCGCCACCTTGGCTGCCGGCAGGGTTGTTCTCGACCGATACCGCGACGACTTCGCAGTACCGCCGGACGCCACGGTGCTGCTGCTCAGCACCGAAGGCCGAGCAGCCAACCCGCTCCCCGAAGACGTGTGATCGATGACTGAGTCAACCTGTGAAGGCGACACTGGTTCCAATGAAGTCACCGCTCTGCTCCGCGACCTCATTGGCATCAACTCGGTCAACCCGTCCTTGGTGCCCGGCGCGGCGGGTGAAGCACAAATCGCCGCGTTCGTTCGGGCGTGGGCCGAACGAGAGGGCCTCGCGGTCGAGACAGTCGGGGCCGATCCCGAGCGTCCGAACCTGATCATCACCGGCGGGCAGGGTACGGGCGGGCGCAATCTGATCCTTTGCGCGCACCTGGACACTGTTGGCACCGACGGCATGATCGACCCCTTGGCACCTGCCGTGCGTGGCCGGCGTATGCATGGGCGCGGCAGCTACGACATGAAAGGCGGGCTCGCGGCCGCGCTCATCGCGTGTCGCAACGCTCATCGCAGGGGAGTGCCGGGAACGGTCCAGGTTGTTGCCGTGGCCGACGAAGAGCACTCCTCGACAGGCATCCGGGAAGTGCTGCCTCACCTCTCAGCGGACGGGGCCGTCGTCACCGAACCCACCGAACTGCAACTCGCCGTCGCCCACCGCGGTTTCGTGTGGGTCGAGATCACGATCGAGGGCAAAGCCGCCCACGGATCCCGGCCGGAGCTCGGCGTCGACGCCATCATGAAGGCCGGCCCCGTGCTGGTCGCCCTCGACCGGCTCTCCGGACAAATCGCCGACCGGACGCCACACCCGCTGCTCGGCACCGGCGTCCTGCATGCCTCGGTCATCACCGGCGGCCGCGAGGAATCCACAATCCCGGACCGCCTCACCCTCACCCTCGAACGCCGCACCCTGCCCGGCGAGACACCCGACACCGTGCTGGCCGAGATCGACAACGCCCTCGACAGTTGCCGACACGCCGATCCGGCCCTCGTCACCGCGCGACGAGTGACCCTTTCCCGCCCTCCACTCGACACCCACGCAGACGCCGACATCACCACCGCCCTCGCCCACGCGATCGGCACCCGCACCAGCCAGAACACCACGGTCGTCGGAATGAGCTACTGGGCCGATTCGGCAATCCTCGCCCAGGCAGGTATCCCCACCGTCCTGTACGGCCCGGCCGGCGATGGTGCCCACGCCCAGACCGAATGGGTCGACCTCGACTCCGTCCTCACCTGCGCCGAAACCCTCACCCACCTCGCCATCGAATTCACCACACCGACACGCCCCACCGCCAGGCGCGTGTAGGACGCGCGATCAGCGCACGCCGCTGGCGCGGTGTCGATCTTCCCCAAGCTGAGAGTCGTGGCGCAGAAGACGTGGAACTCATCTCCACCTGTGCCGACGGACGATCTGGTCGATCAACGACGAGCCGCCTGCGGGCGGTCGCCGTCACCAGACGAAGGGTCAGTGGCTCGGGCCACTGTCGGGCAGGGATCCGAAGTAGGCCCCCACGTGCGGCAGATAATCGGCCAGCTGCAGGTTGAAGTATCGCAAGGTGTGTAAGCCGCACGCCCTCAGCAGGTAGGTGCTCGCGATCCCGTTCTTCTGCAGGGCGAGGTACATCTCGAGCGTGGTGTGCGCGGGGAGGGCTTCGACGGATCCCGTGCTGCCCGATGCGATGTCCTCCTCGTCGCATGGCAGCCCCGAGCTGGACGAGAGCCACAGGTCCTTGCCGGTCAGGCGGCTGGAGTTGAGCACTGGATTCGCGGCCGCCCAGCGGTCTGCGTCCGTGACCGGGTCACCGAGCATCCCGAACGGATCGTACTGGCCGGCGCTCAGACCGTCCGCACACGCTCGCTGATCCTGTGCAACCGCGAGCATGACCGCCTGCTGGTCGGGGTCTTGAGAGTTGAGGAGCCCAGACATTGATCCGACCGCCCCGAACAGGTCCGGGTGGGTGACACCAAGATGCATTGCCCCCCAACCGCCCATCGAGATACCGGCGACGGCGCGATGCGCGGCGTCGCTCTGGGTTCGGAAAGTGCTGTCCACGGCAGGGATCACCGAATTCGTGATGAACGATTCGATCAGATGGCTTCCGTCCTTCCAATCGACGTAGAAGCCGCCGTACTGCGCGAATGGGGTAACCACGATGTACTGCTCGTCATCGGGAAGTGTCGAGGTCACCGAAATGAGATTCGTGTACACGAGGAAGCTGTCCTCGTTGTTGGTCCCCCCGTGCAGCAGGTACAGCACGGGGTACCGTCGATTGGATTTGCCGTACTGGGGCGGTAGCAGAACCGATACGCGGGTTTGAGCAACCGTGATGTGGCGGATGCGTGAGCCCGTCACAGTTGTAGTGTCCTCCGGCAGGCATGCCGACGAGTCCAGGTTCGGATCTGGGTTCAGCAGTGCTGCGGCGGACAATGCCGTGGAATCGGTTGTAGCGTCACTGGGCGCGGCGACCGCGTCAGACCCGCCGGCTGCGATCGCTGCGAGGGCAATCAACATTGAGCCGAGGCCAGCCAACACCTTACGAATCGTCATGCCGCCGAACTCCTTCGTGTCGTGTCCCGCATTGGGGGAACTGGCGTCAATACCAGAACTAGATCGGTGCGCTCGGCGGTCATGACGAGCCCACCGTGCCCGGGTGGACCAGACCGCCGGGGTCAGGGGCGAAGAGCATGTGCACGCTGGCAACGAGCTGGTCGAACTCAGTCCGAGCGACCGGAACGATGCCGAGCATGTCGAAGCACCCGTGGACCAAACCACGGCCCTCGTGCAGAACGGTTGGCACGTCTGCCTCCCGCAGCGCCGAGGCGTAAGCAGCGCCCTGGTCGCGCAGCGGATCGAACTCCGCGACGGCGACCACGGCCGGCGGGAGACCGGTGAGATCCTTGCAGCGCGCCGGGGAGATGCGCGAATCGGTCACGTCGGCAGCGGGCTGAAGATAGGTCTCCACGCACGAGCGCACGGCATCGGCGGTGAGAACGTAGCCCGACGCGTGCAACTGCCACGAGGGATAGTTGTCGAAGTGGTCGAGTTCGAGGTCCGTGGCCGGGTAGACCAGGATCTGGCCCGCGAGGACAGGTCCGCCGCCCCGAGTCTGTTGGGCGAGGACCGCTGCCAGGTTTCCGCCGGCGCTGTCTCCACCGACCGCGATCCTCACCGGATCGCCGCAAAGCTCCTCGGCGTGCTCGGCGACCCATCGCAGCGCCGCGGCGGCATCGTCGAGGCCGGCAGGCCACGGATGTTCCGGGGCGAGCCGGTAGTCGACCGACACGACGACTGCCCCAACTCCGCGACACAGCGCCCGGGCGACAATGTCGCCGGTGTCGAGGCTGCCGATCATCCAGCCGCCGCCGTGAAACCAGACGATCACCGGCGCCGGCACGGCCGCAGACAGCGGTTGGTAGACGCGTAACGGAATTGGTCCAGCCGGGCCGGGCGCTGTCGCGTCGTGGACGCCGGCGACCGAGTCGCGTCGATCCACGGGCGCCATCGTGCGTGCAATGTTCTCGAAATCATCGCGAGCCGTGGCGACGTCGAGTACGACCGGCCGGGTGCTGTTCGCAGCGTAGGGCGGGCCGGCGATCAATGCGGCCAGAACGGGGTCGAGTGGCATCGTGCATCCGTCGAGGTCAGTGCCGGCCGTGGCCGGACCGGGTGGACAATGTCTTATTCGCGCGATCCCTTGCCCGTTCGCGGCCCCAGCTCGCGACGAGACCTTGCAGGCGGCCGGTCGCCGGTGGTGCGACGGGGGGAGCGACGACAGTCACTGGCCGATTACCGCGTTCATGTTGGTCGCGAACTGCTGCGGGGAGATGGACAGCTGGAACAGCTTGGCGATGTTGTCGAGCAGGGTCTCCGCCTGGGCCGGGCTGAGCGCCTGGTCCCACGACTGCGCGAAGTTCTTCGCGTTCGCCGACGTCTCGTAGACGAAGTTCAGCCAGGCCTTGTCGTTCGGGTCCGACACCGAGGCGATCTTGTCCTTGGCGCTCTTGACGACCGGCACGCCGCCGGCCTGCACCCAGGCCTCGACCGAGGTGTCGTCCAGAGTTGATGTGGACAGGAACTTCTTCGCGGTGTCCTGATCCTGCTGGCTCGCCTTCGATGAGATCGACAGATACTGGCCCGGGTTGCCGACCGTGTTGACCGGGTCGCCCTTGCCGCCGTCGACCGGCGGGAAGTTCAGGTAGCCGAGGTGGCCATCGGTGACGATGCCGCCGCCGGACGCCTTCATGGTGCCGTAGACCCAGGCGCCGTGCAGCATCATCGCGGCCTTGCCGGTGGACAGCAGCGCCTGGTCGGCGCCCGAGTCGGCGGTGATCGAGGAGAAGCCCTTGATGAAGCCTCCTCCCTTGATCAGCTTCTGCATCTCGTCGAGTGCCTTCAGCGCGGACGGGTCGGACCAACTGTTCGGCTTGCCGTCGTAGATGTTCTGGAAGACCTCGCTGCCGCCGATCCGGTCGAACAGGAACTCCAGCCACATCATGTTGGTCCAGCGGGACTGTCCGGCGAGCGAGAACGGCGCGATGCCGGCGTTGTTGAACTTCGGCACCAGGTCCATGATGTCGCTCCACGACTGTGGCGGCTGGGCGCCGACCTTCTCGAACACCTTCTTGTTCCAGAACAGCACAATCGGCGTCACCGTCTCGACCGGCACTGCGTAGATCTTGCCGTTCACCGTGGCCGCGCCGAACGCGGCCGGGAAGATCGAGTTCTTCAGGTCGGCGTTCTGGCCGAACCAGTCGGTCAGATCCTCGACCTGGCCGGCCTCGACGTAGCTCTTGAGCCCGCCGCCGCCCCAGCCGAACATCAGCGTCGGCGCCGTGCCGGCACCGATGGCCGTCTTGATCTTCTGCGCGAACGCCTCGCTCTGGAACGCGGTGGACTTGATCTGCGTGCTCGGGTTGGCGTCGTTGAACCGCTTGACCTGTGCCTCGCAGATGCCCTGCTGAGGCTGGCCGCTGAGGAACCAGTACGACGCACTGCCACTGGCGCCCTCACTGCCGGTGGAGCCACCGGAGCTCTTCGGGCCAGAGGTGCCGCACGCGGCGAGACCGGTCGCGAGCACGCCGCCGCCGACCAGGCTGAGGAAGGTACGCCGAGACGTCGTCATGGGATCCATCGTGATCTCCGTATTCCTTGCCGCAGACCATTCCACGGCGCGTGGTTGCAGGGCGCGGCCGTCGGCACGGAGCGTGGGAACGCCTCGACCGACTCCTCCGCAAGATGTCGAAAGTAGCTGCCGATTGGCGCTATGTTTCGTAACATAGATTTCGGGATTCTTAGTGTCAAGGCTTGAAGGAGAGACCGCTTTGGCGTCACTCTGGATTCAAGGATTCCCCGCAGAAGTGGGCGGCAGGATCAAGTTTCAACAATAGCAAGGCAGCTTGCGAAACGGATCGAAATGTTTCGGCATTTAGTCACGGCGATGGTATAAGTTTAGGGGAGAATCTTCTTGATCACCGCGAGCTCGCACGACCGGCTCCGGCGCCGTCCGGGGCGGCCGGCCGCGGAGCTGCTGGATCCCGGCGAACGGCGGATCGCAGTGGCCGCCCGGCGCGCCGCCGACGTGCGGGCGTTGACGGGCTGCTGCGCCCCCCAACCACGTCCGGCCGCAGCACCCCGAGCGCGGCCCCCGGGTCGTCGACCCACTCGATGCCCTGCGCAACGAACTTCCGGACGTGGAACTCTTGCCTGCGGCGGGCGCTCCGGCGTGCACCGGGCCGGATGTGCGCCGTATCGTCGAGCCTGGGGCTTCGAGGTGGTGGTCGGCGCGTCGTCGGTGGACCCCCTGTGCGGCGTCGTACGAATCACCGAGGATGTGAGGGTGGTAGGACACAATCGCGTCCGGACGATCCTGGTCGAGATCGCTGAGATGGGAGGAGGGTGGAAGAGATGCCACGGCTGAAGGGCCGCGTCACCCTGGCCAGCGTCGCGAGTTCGGCGGGAGTGTCTGTCGCCACGGTTTCGAAGGTGCTCAACGGGCGTCCCGATGTCTCGCCGGTCACTCGTGCCGAGGTGCAGGAGATTCTGCAGAGGCACGGGTATGTCCGTCGCCGTCAGGATCCGGTCCAGGTTCAGGTCCAGCGCGACTCGGTCGAGCTGTTCTACCAGGGTGTGCTGAGCGCCTATTGCGTCGAGGTCATCGAGGGTGTTGTCGAGGCCGCCCAGGTGGCTGGAGTGGACGTCGTGCTGAACAGGCACCCTCCGCACCCGCAGACGTCGAGCAGCCGCCGGGCGGCACAGTGGATCCGGGAGCTCGCCTCTGCCGGGCGCCGGGCCGCGATCGGTATCACCAGCCAGCTCGCAGACGCAGACCTGGCAGCGTTGTCGCGGGCACGGCTGCCGTTGGTGGTGGTCGACCCGACCGACATCTCGCAGCCGGATGTGGCGAGTGTGGGTTCGACCAACTTCGCCGGCGGGATGGCGGCTGCGCAGTACTTGCTGTCGCTCGGGCACCGGCGGATCGGGTATGTCGGCGGTCCTCCGACCTCGGGCTGCAACCGTGCCCGGCTGAGTGGCTTCCGTAGCGCCATGGAGGAAGCGGATGCCGAAGTGCTGCCGCAACACATCTGGCTGCAGGACTTCTTGTACGACGACGGTCTGGCCGGCGGTGCTGTGATGCTCGACCGGCCGGACCGTCCGTCTGCGGTTTTCGCCGGCAGCGACGAAGTGGCACTCGGCGTCCTCGAGGCGGCCCGTAGCCTCGGTCTTCGGGTGCCCGAGGACCTCAGTGTCGTCGGCTTCGACGATACCCACGTCGCCCGCCTGGCGTCGCCGCCACTGACTACTGTCAAGCAACCTCTCCGCGAGATGGGGGCCGTCGCGCTTCGCACCGCCCTGCACCTGGCGGCCGGTGAGAAGGTCGATTCCCACCACGTCGAACTCGCCACCACGCTCATCGTCCGAGGCTCGGTCGCCCCCAACCGATACCCATCGGCCGCCGCCTCCTGATCCAGCGGAGAATCGGCGAGGGCGATGTAGAGATCGTCGACGCTTGGATGCTGGAAGACCGAGCTGATCTGCGAGCGGTACGACGTGCCGCTGTGGTCTCGCGGACCATCGGTGGGTGAGGGCGCGGGAAGTGTCAGGCCGGCCAGCTGAATCGCGGCCTCGATGGGGTAGGCGAACAGGTCGCGGGTCCGTCGTGGCCCGCTCGCTCGACCCGGCAGCCGGGAACACCGCGCAGCGCGAACCCCTCTGTCACCGTCGCCTCGACGCGGACGACCGGGCCGACGACTGCCGTCAGCCGCGGGCTTCGGGCACCGGGAGCCCGGCGACGTAGGCAGCCGCGCGGACCGCCGCGTCCGCCCCCGAGGTGATGGCCCCGTCCATCCAGCCGAACCAACGCCTGGAGACATCGCCGCCGGCGATGAAGAAGAGGCCAGGAGTTGACGCGAGCTCGTGCCAGCCGGGGGCTTGGCCCCGGAGTCGCGGTATGCCAGGTACCGCGTGCGTACTCGTCGGTGATCCAGTCGTGAGAGAACGTTTCCAGCTCGGTGCCCAACTCCGGGTGGCGACTTCCCATCGCCTGGCGCGCCCGGTCGAGCGCCGCATCGTGGCTGGGCTCGCCGAGGCTGAACCGTGCGACTGCCGCGCGGTGCTCACCAGGCACTGCGTACACCTCGATCGCATCCGGCCACCCTTCGGAGTGGACACTGCTCGCGTCCCCGGAGACCGTGGCCCAGCCCTTCGCCGCGCGGCCGACGTGGCCCTCGGCGAGCACCCGGACGGCCTGCGGGCCGAACGGGATCTCCGGATGTAGCTCCCGCAGGACGTTGACCGGGATCGCGACGACGGCCGCCCGCGCCTCGACCGAGAAGGTCGCCCCTTCCACGACGACGCCTCTCTCGTTCTGGGCGATCCGCTCGACCAGGTGCCCAAGCCGCACGGCGTCGCCCAGAGCGGCGGCGATCGCCCGGGCGATCGCGTCGGCCCCGCCACCCACCCTCGCCGTCTCGCCGGTGAACGCGGTCTGAGCACTGCCGAAACCGCGAACCTCGTGCAGTAGGTTGAGCACCGAGTAGCAGTGTTCGTCGGCGCCCATCAACGCGAACGAGTCCGCCAGGACAAGCTCGCGCGCCCGCGCCGGCAGATCCAGCCGCGACAGGTACGCGGCCATCGTCACGTCGAGATGTTCGAGACCCGGCACCAATCGAGACGATCGAAGTCGATCTCGGCGGCGTGCCCGTCGAGGTGGGCGAGGGTGCGCTCGTAGGCGGCCGTCAGTTCGGGCTCGACGAGGTCACCTGGGACTTGGACATCCTGGGTGACGAGCTTCAGCCCGTAGCGCTCCGCCTCCCGCGCTACCGGGTGATGGCAATCCCAGCGACCTATTCCGCGCCCAGGTCGACATGGACGCCGGTGGCCTCGAAACGGGCTGTCCAGGTCCGGCCTCCGACCCGGTCGCGAGCCTCCAGCAGTTCAGCGCCGATCCCGGCAGCCGCCAGGTCCCGGGCGGCGACCAGGCCGGCCAGTCCACCACCCCCGACGACGACAACATCCGTTCGGCTCATCCGACGTCCTCCTCCCGTACCACGCGTCGGTCCGGCGGCCACCGGCCCCGCATACACCGGACTGGAGTGCCGAAGCTGGTCGCGAGCTTTGCGACGGAAGGCCGGCATGACAGTCCGTGCCGCGGCCTGAACGGCCTAGTTCTCCTCGATGTTCGACATGACGTGTTTGATGCGGGTGTAGTCCTCCAGGCCGTACATGGAGAGGTCCTTGCCGTAGCCGGAGTGTTTGAAGCCGCCGTGGGGCATCTCGGCGACGATGGGGATGTGGGTGTTGATCCACACGCAGCCGAAGTCGAGACGCCGGGACATGCGCATGGCGCGTGCGTGGTCGCGGGTGAAGATGGAAGAGGCGAGACCGTACTCCACGCCGTTGGCCCAGCGCAGGGCCTGGTCCTCGTCGGTGAAGCGTTGCACTGTGATGACCGGACCGAAGATCTCCTGCTGGATCGCGTCGTCGTCCTGGTGCAGCCCGGAAACCACTGTGGGAGCGAAGAAGTACCCGCGTTCGCCGACCGCGGCGCCGCCCGTGCGTACCGTTGCATGGTCCGGCAGATCGCGGATGAAGCCGGTGACCCGGCGCAACTGAGACTCGCTGTTCAAGGCGCCGTACGCCGCGCTCGGGTCGTCAGGTCGCCCCGTGCGTGTGTGATTGGCCCGCTCGGTGAGGGCGTCGACGAAGTCGTCATGAACTCGCGGTCCTGCCAGCACCCGCGTTGCCGCCGTGCAGTCCTGGCCCGCGTTGAAGTAGCCGGCGGCCGCGATCGCGTTCGCGGCCTTCTCCACGTCTGCATCGTCGAAGACCACCACAGGCGCCTTCCCGCCCAGTTCGAGATGCGTACGCTTGAGTCGCTGAGCGGCAGCGGACGCGACCTCCATGCCGGCGCGGACCGAGCCGGTGATCGCGACGAGCTGCGGTACGTCGTGGTCGACGAGAGCGCGGCCGGTGTCCCGGTCACCACAGACGACGTTGAGTACGCCAGGCAGAAGGAACTCGTTGCACAGCTCGGCGAGCAGAACAGTCGACGCGGGTGTGGTGTCGCTAGGCTTGAGGACCACCGTGTTCCCGGCGGCGAGGGCCGGCGCGATTTTCCAGATCGCCATCATCAGCGGGTAGTTCCACGGCGTCACCTGGCCGACTACACCGATCGGCTCGCGCCGGATCCACGACGTGTGACCGGCCATGTATTCGCCGGCCGCCCGTCCCTCCAGAACCCGCGCCGCACCGGCGAAGAACCTGAGCTGATCCACACAGGGCGGTATCTCGTCGCTCGCGGTGATCGCCAGCGGCTTGCCCGTGTTGCGGCTCTCCACGGCAGTGAACTCGTCGGCCCTTCGCTCCAACGCATCGGCGATCCGCAGAAGCGCGAGTTGCCGATCTGCGGGCGTGCTGTCACGCCAGGATTCGAACGCTCGGGCCGCTGCGGACATCGCCTGATCCACATCTTCAGGACCCGACAGCGGTGCCTTGAGATACACCTCGCCGGTGGCGGGCGCGATGACGTCGTACGTCGAGCCACTCAGGGTGGCTATCGGTTTCCCGTCGACGATGTTCGGAAGGATCTGAAGCTCGGCCATCGCTGCCCCTCACCGGCTGGATTGCGAATTTCGTAGCAGACTAGCCGATCAGGAGCTGATATCGTCAGGCATGTGACGGATTCGCGACGAAATCAATCGCCCAGTGGCGTCAGGGCTGTGCGAACCGGGAACCCAGAGAAGAATCACGGACTGCTCGATGATGTCTCCAAGGCGATCATTGAGCAGTTACAGGTCGATGGCAGGCGGCCCTATGCCGCGATCGGCAAAGCCGTCGGCTTGTCCGAGGCGGCCGTCCGTCAGCGGGTGCAGCGGCTGACGGACGCCGGCATCATGCAGGTCGTCGCGGTCACCGATCCACTCGAACTCGGATTTGCCAGGCAGGCAATGATCGGCATCAAGGTCCAGGGAGCGCTCGAGCCGATCGCCGAGGCGTTGGCCGCGATGGACGAGATCGAGTACGTCGTCATCACTGCCGGCTCCTTCGACCTCCTCGCTGAGGTGCTGTGCGAAAGCGACGAGCATCTGCTTCAGGTGCTGTCCGAGCGGATCCGCCGGATCGACGGCGTCCAGGCCACGGAGACGTTCGTCTACCTCAAATTGGTCAAGCAGACGTACTCGTGGGGTGTGCGGTGAGGCCTGAAGCGGGAGAGAACGGGATGCGTCCGATTCGCCCAGCGGACCTTCCGCCGGGTCGTTTGGAGTCGAACCAATGAATCACAGATCAGCCGACGTCGTCGTTGTCGGCGCCGGTGTCACCGGGCTGACGGCGGCGACCGAACTGGTTGCCCGAGGCAAAGAGGTCGTCGTGCTCGAGGCGCGTGATCGAGTCGGCGGACGGCTCTGGACGGACACGATCGAGGGTATCCCGCTCGAACTCGGCGGACAGTGGGTGTCGCCTGACCAATCCGCCTTGCTCGAGACCCTCGAGACGCTCGGACTCGAGACGTTCGCGCGGTACCGCGCCGGTGACAGCGTGTACATCGGCAAGGATCGGATGCGGCGACAGTTCATCGGTGCGGCTTTCCCGGTCTCGGCCAGGACGGCGGCGGAGGTCGACCGGATCACTGCGATCCTCGACGACCTGGCAGGTCAAATGGATCCGGGGAAGCCCTGGCTGCACCCTCGAGCGGCCGAGCTGGACAGCATCTCGTTCGCCCAGTGGCTCTCCCAGCAGACCGACGACGAGGAGGCGAGGGACAACATCGCGCTGTACGTCGGCCCGGCGATGCTCACCAAGCCCACCCATTCCTTCTCGGCGCTGTCCTGCGTACTGATGGCGGCAAGCGCCGGATCGTTCAGCAATCTCGTTGACGCGGACTTCATCCTCGATCGTCGGGTCGTCGGCGGACTACAGCAGGTCCCGCTTCGCCTCGCAGCCAACCTGGGCGACCGGGTGACGGTCGGCGGTCCGGTTGATCGCATCGAGTGGACCGAAGCATCGGCGGTCGTACACGCCGGAAGCGCTGCGTGGTCCGCGGCACGGGTCATCGTCGCGGTGCCGCCGACCCTCGTCTCCCGCATCCAGTTCATCCCCAACCTGCCGCCGATCCAGATGCAGTGGCGGCAGCACCAGTCCTTCGGACTCGTGATCAAAGTGCATGCCACCTACGACCGTCCTTTCTGGCGTGCAGACGGACTGTCCGGCACAGCGTTCAGCCCGTACGAGGTCGTACACGAGCTCTATGACAACACCAACTTCGGTGACGAGCGCGGCACGCTCGTGGGCTTCGTATCAGACCTGACCGCCGACAATCTCCTTGCGCTCGACCCGGACGACCGACGAACCCAGATACTGCAGTCCATTGCGCACTATCTCGGGCCACAGGCTGCTCGCCCTATCAGCTACTACGAGAGCCAATGGATGGCGGACGAGTGGACTGCGGGTGCGTACGCGACCAGCTTCGACCTCGGGGGGTTGACCAGGTACGGCGAGCACGTTCGCCAACCGGTCGGCCCGTTGAGCTTCGGAAGCAGCGACGTGGCCGGCGTCGGCTTCCAGCATGTAGACGGCGCGATCCGAGTTGGCCGCGAGTTGTCGCGCGGCGTCGCCTGACCTCGAAACGGGTGTGATCATGGTGAATCGGCCCCAACTCACGGCGTACGAACGCAACGCGCCGGACCCTCGAGTCGTTGGCGCCGCGCTCGAACCGAGTCGGCACAGTGTCTTCTGGATCGAAGATGCGGGACGCGACGACAGTTGCACCCCGCTCTCCCAGACCGCCCATGCGGATCTGGTCATTGTGGGTGGTGGCTACCTCGGACTCTGGACGGCGCTGCTGGCTCAGCGACGGAACCCGGGGCAAAGAATCATGGTCCTGGAAGCGCACCGGGTCGGCTGGGCAGCATCCGGGCGGAACGGAGGCTTCTGCGAAGCATCCATCACCCACGGCGAAGAGAACGGCCGCGCGCGGTGGCCAGAGGAGTACGAGAAGCTCAGCCGTCTGGGAGCGAACAATCTCGACGACTTCGAGAAGGATGTGCACGACCTCGGTCTCGACTGCAACTGGGAACGGACCGGCACGCTGCACGTTGCGGTCGAGGAACACGAACTGCAGTGGCTCGGTGCCGATCAGCTCGATCGGCAAGCGGTCCGGGAGGTGGTCAACAGTCCGCTCTTCGTCGGTGGCACCAGGCACCTCGACGAGTGCGCTCTGGTCCATCCGGCGCGCCTTGCGATCGAACTCGCCCGCGTCACGCGCGAACATGGGGTAGAGATTCACGAGCACTCGGCGGTCACCGGACTGTCCGGCGGCCGAGGTGGTCGCGTCCGAGTCGAGACCGCCGGCGCTGTCGTCACCGCGGACCGCGTCGTCCTGGCAACGAACGTCTTCCCGTCGCTCCTTCGCCGCAACCGGCTGATGACCGTCCCGGTCTATGACTACGTCCTGATGACCGAACCACTCGCCGATTCACAACTTGCAGCGATCGGCTGGTCGGGTCGCGAGGGACTCTCCGACATGGCGAACCAGTTCCACTACTCCAGACTGACGGCGGACAACAGGATCCTGTACGGCGGTTACGACGCCGTCTACCACGCCGGCCGTAAGGTCCGAGCTCGCTACGAGGATCGTCCCGAGACCTTCGATTGCCTCGCTTCACACTTCTTTGCCACCTTCCCGCAACTCGAAGGCCTGACCTTCACCCACAGGTGGGCCGGTGCCATCGATACCTGCACGCGGTTCGCTGCGTTCTACGGCCTCGCCCGTCAGGGGCGTGTGGCGTATGCGGCGGGATTCACCGGTCTGGGTGTCGGCGCCACTCGGTTCGCGGCGAACGTACTGCTCGATCTGCTCGCCGGCGAAGCGACAGAACGGACCGAACTGGAGATGGTGCGCAGGAGGCCGATGCCATTCCCACCGGAGCCTGCCGCGGCGGTTGGCATCAACCTGGCGCGCTGGTCGCTCAATCGCGCGGATCATCGGCAGGGCCGGCGGAATCTCTTTCTCCGGGCTCTGGATGCTGTGGGACTGGGTTTCGACTCCTGAGCAGGTAGGTTTCGGCTGAGTCCTTTCGTCCAGGAGTCAGGATGCTCGACCACGGACAGAGTGAGCGCGCGGCCTTGGCAAGCCGTTCATCAGGGACGACCGGGAGGCGTGTCCACGTCGTTGATCCGCCACGTGTCGCGCCACTCGATCGTGGGGATGTCGCCGTCGAAGCGGAGGGGGAGCCAGACGTAGGTTGCGAGCGAGGTGTCGGCCTCGGGAAGCGTCAGCGTGGTATATAGGCGGCCTGCCGCTCTGGCCGCGAAGTCGTCGTGGAAGGCCTGAGTCTGGTCGGAATCTGTCTCCGACAGGTGAGGGAGCCATCGGTCGGCGAGGGCGATGTAGAGGTCGTCGACGGCCGGGTGCTGGAAGACCGAGCTGATTTGCGAGCGGTACGACGTGCCGCTGAGGTCGAAGCGATGTGGGTTGCCGAGGACGGTGTACGGGCCGTGGTAGGTGTCGGCGACTGCGATCTCCGACGGATTCGGGTAGTACCAGCTGGTACCTGAGGTGATCAGGTAGTGCTTGCCCTGGCGGCGGAAGTAGGCCGGCGCTTCGCGGACCATTGGTGGGTGGGGGCGCGGGAAGTGTCGAGTAGTAGCCGGTCACGTCGGTGTAGTCGGGCGTGAGGTCGGCGCAGACGAGTTCGCTGTGGACTCGTTCGAAGTAGTAGTAGCCCTTGCCGTCGGACGGATCGACGACCAGGTCGAAGTCGCCGGCGTTCATGCCCAGCGGCCGGAGACCGGTGCGAACGATCTGGTATGGCCCCAGCAGCGAATCTGCGGTGAGAACGGTGCATTGCTGGGTGTCGTCGTGACCCATGATCTTGAGCCAGCACACGTACTTGCCTGTGTGGTTGTTTCGGATGATGTGCGGACGATCGATCATCTGGGACGGATGCAGGGGCGAGGCGGGATCGTCCAGGTTCGGCGGGACGATGAGCCCGCAGTCCGTCCAGTTGTAGAGATCGGTCGACGAGTAGCAGCGGATGCCCCAGGTCCAGATGCCTGAACCCGGGATCGAGCGTTCCTTGTTCTCGCCGTACCAGTAGTAGACGCCGTCCTCGGCGATGATCGAACCGCCGTGCGCGTGGATCGGTTTCCCGTCTGTGTCGAGCCACGGCCGGCCGGGACGGAAGGCGTCGTACTCAGGCATGCGACACCTCGGAGAGGAACGAGCGTTGGGCGCTGGTCAGGACGCGCGGTTCACCGACGAGTTCGAAGTGCCCCTGAAGGCGTTGATCGTCAGAGTCGAAACCGAGGAAGTAGTCGACGCGTGCGGGCTCGACGGCGAAGTCGTGCACCAGGTTGGTGTATCCGAGTTGCGTGGCTGCGATGGTGAAGGTGACGCGCTTGGATTCGCCAGGAGCAAGCTCGAGCCGGGAGAAGCCGGCGAGCTGCTGTGCCGGGCGCGTGACACCTATGGTGTTCACCCTGAGATACAGCTGTACGACAGTGGCGCCCTTGACGGCACCTGTGTTCGTTACGAGGGCGCTGATTCGTGCGGAGCCGGAGGTGTCGATCTCGGAGTCACCGGTGCGGTCGGCAAGATCGAAGTCGGCGTAGCTCAGGCCGTGCGCGAAGGGATAGAGGGGTGTGGCCTCGAGGTCGAGGTAGTGCTGGGAGAGGCTGGGAGGCACCGGATTGCGGTAGCCAGTGCCGGCGTGCTGGTGGTGGTAGACAGGGATCTGTCCAGTTCCGCGGGGGATGCTGTAGGGCAGTTTCCCGCTCGGGTTCGTCGCGCCGAACAGAACCCGCGTGATCGCCTTGGTCCCGAACGGGCCGCCGAACGGCGCGATGACGATCGCCGCGGCGTCCTTGATGACTTCGGGCAGTGCGTAGGCACGCCCTTGGACCAGTACGGCGACGAGCGGTTTGCCGATCGCGGCGACCGCTTCGGCGAGTTCGGTCTGGACGGCCGGCAGCGAGATGTCCGCAGAGTCGCTGGCCTCGCCCTCGGTGCGCTCGCCGTTGAACCAGAGGCTCGCACCGCCGAGCGCCAGGACGACGACGTCCGCCTCATGCGCGATCGCGACCGCGCGATCAATTGCCCCGGAGCCCAGCGGCTCGGTGAACGTGGACGCCTGTTCGGTTCGTACGGCGGCGGCGAAGTTGCCGATCTCGTCCGACAGGGTGTGGACGCCGTACC
This sequence comes from Kribbella speibonae, assembly GCF_004331375.1. NCBI lineage: Bacteria > Bacillati > Actinomycetota > Actinomycetes > Propionibacteriales > Kribbellaceae > Kribbella > Kribbella speibonae. The sequence continues at coordinate 1,322,630 of NZ_SJKC01000003.1, forward strand.
GGTCACGAACCAGCTTTTCCGGATCCACCGGTGTGAGGAGGGCGTCGTACCACGAGGCGATGATCGCGTCGGCGCCGAGCATGTTGCCGAGGTCCCCGCGGGACATCGCGTTGACCGCCTCACGCCAAGCGGGGTAGGTGTACGTCGCCAACTGCCGAAGTGCAGTGTCCGCGTGCGGCCCGATCACTGCAACGGTCTGCGTGCCCGGAGCCAACGGCAGGATGCCGTTGTTCTTGACGAGTACGACGGATCGCTCGGCGAGCTCCTCCGACAACTCCCGTCCCTCGACGGCCACGGTGTGTACGTCGATGTGCTCTGCCGGATAGGGATTCTCGAACAACCCGACGTCGAATTTGGCTTTCAGCACCCGGCGGACGCAGACGTCGACAGCACTGACCTCGACCGCGCCACGTCGTACCTCGTCGATCAGCGGAGCGCCGTAGGCAAAGGGCTTCGGTAGCTCGACATCGAGACCGGCGGTGATCGCGAGCCGTGCCGCGTCGCCGGGAGTGGACGCGACCCGTTGATCGGCAACGACCTTCTCCAGCGTGGTGTAGTCCGCCGAGACGAACCCATCGAAGCCGAGAGTGCCACGCAACAGGTCGGTCAGGGCCTCTCGGGACACCCCTACCGGGATGCCGTCGACGGTGCCGTAGGAGTTCATCACCGACTTCAGGCCGGCCAGCTGAATCGCGGCCTCGATGGGGTACGCGAACAAATCACGGGTTCGCCGGGCTCCGGCATCGAAGGCCGACGTGTTGGCGCCACCGGCGGGAAGGCCGTAGCCGAGGAAATGTTTGCCGGTGGCAATGACACCCCGAGCGAGGTCGTCGCCCTGGAGCCCGCGGGTGTAGGCGACGCTGAGCGCGGCGCAGAGGTACGGATCTTCGCCGTAGGTCTCGTGAACGCGTCCCCACCGGGGGTCGAGGGCGATGTCCATGACGGGGGAGAGCGCGTGCGGCATGCCGACCCGGCGCATCTGCTGCCTGATCAGGTCGGCCATCTCCTGGACCAGTTCGGGACTCCACGTCGCGGCGAGTCCGGTGCCGGTCGGGAACGACATGTGGCCACCGGCCAGGAATCCGCTGAGCGCCTCCGCATGAAGGAATGCCGGGACCCCGAGCCTGGTACGGGTGACGAACCGCTGTTGGATCGCCCCGACGAGGTCCGCGAGCTTGGCCGGATCGTCGACGATCAGCTGGGCGACGTGACCAGGCGGATTCTTGAGCAAGTCCGCAGTGGAGTCTGTATCCGCTCCGTCGGGGCGGACCAAGCTCCACGGCATGACGGAAGTGAGCTGATGGCACTTCTCCGCCAGTGTCATCTCCTGCAGCAGCAGTTCAGCTCTTGCGTCGGACGGCAGGCTTGCATCGAGGTGGTGCATGACTGTCTTCAATCTGTGAATGCCGGTACCAGGGCAGGCGTGTCGATCTGCACGGCGACGTCCCAGCTGTGGTTACCGTGTCGGACGATTTCGGCTGTTTCGGTGCCGGGCAGGTAGACATGTCCGGTGGCTCCGACGGGGACGCGGACCGCGAGATGGAAACGATCGCTGTTGATCTCCCATGCGACGTGCGCTTCGCCATACGGCGTTAGGTGTCGTGCCGACGCCGAAGTGAGCGTCGATGACAACAGCGGACGTACGACGATCTCGCGATAGCCGGGCGCACCTGGTGCAAGGCCGGCAACGCTGCGGTGAAGCCAGTCGGCGATGGCTCCGAGTGCGTAGTGATTGAACGATGTCATCTCACCGGGATTGATGCTGCCGTCGGGGAGCATGCTGTCCCAGCGCTCCCAGACCGTTGTAGCCCCCATGGTCACCGGATAGAGCCAGGATGGACACTCGGTCTGCAGCAGCAGCCGGTAGGCGACATCAGCATGTCCGGCCTTGGCGAGTGCATCGGTAACGAGTGGCGTTCCGACGAATCCGGTGCCGATGCGGTACCCGGACTCGCGGACCAGATCCGCCAACCGGCGACCAGCTTCGGACCGTTGTTCGTCGCTGGGCAGGAGATCCCACATGACCGTCAGGGCGTAGACAGTCTGAGCGTCCGACAGGACACGCCCGGCTGGAGTGACATAGGCATGGGCGAACGCAGTGCGGACTGCTTTGGCCAGCGCGGCGTACTGGTCGGCCACGTCGAGTTGCTGCAGTACTCGCGCTGCTCGCGCGACAGTCTCGGCAGAGCGGGCGAAATACGCCGTGGCGACCACATCCGGATCAGCCTTCGCGTCGCCCGGTCGATCCGGCGGCGCGGTCGGATCGAGCCAGTCGCCGAACTGGAAGCCGCCGGTCCACAGCCGATCCGGTCCCGCGAGCGCTGCGATCTTGTCGACCCAGCGGCGCATGCTCGGCAGTTGCCGCGCGAGAATGCCCCGGTCGCCGGTTCGCTCGTACAGCACCCAGGGCACGATGGTTGCCGCATCCCCCCATGCAGCGGCTGCGGGCGACTGGTCGCGCAGTACATCGGGTATGACGAACGGAACCGATCCGTCGGTCTCCTGCTCCGCCTGGAGATCGCCGAGCCAGGAGCCGAGGAATCCGGCGGTATCGAAGAGGAACATCGCGGTCGGAGCGAAGACTTGCGTGTCACCGGTCCATCCGAGCCGCTCGTCGCGCTGCGGGCAGTCGGTCGGTACGTCGAGGAAGTTGCCGCGCATGCTCCACACGACGTTGTCGTGGAAGCGGTTGAGAAGCTCGTGCGACGAGGTGAACCATCCGGTCCGGCGCAGGTCCGACCCGGCGACGACGGCTTCGATGTCCTCGTTTCGAAGATCGGCGAGGCCGGTGATTTCGGCGTACCGGAAGCCATGGAAGGTGAGCGCGGGCTCGAGGATCTCCTCGCTGCTGCCTGCAACGAGGTAGGTGTCGGTGGCCTTGGCGGCGCGCAGCGGACGGGTGCCGAGCTCCTCGTTCTCGAGGACTTCGGCGTGGCGAACGATCACCTCGTCTCCCGGTGCGAGTCCGCGCACTCGAAGTCGCACCCATCCGACGGCGTTCTGACCGAAGTCGACCAGCGTCCGGCCGGAGGGAGATCGCCACACGCGCCTCGCGGGTAGGACCTCGGTGATCCGAACCGGCGGTCCCTCGGGTGCCACCAGGCGGGTCATGTCGGCCTCGATCCGCTCGACACCGGCGATGCCGGGATGCCAGTTCCGATCGCGCCGGCGTAGGTCGGTGCGCTGGCCGTCGTACAAATCGTGCGTGAGGATCTCGCTCTCTCGTGCCGACCACGATTCGTCGGTCGCCAGGACGTGTCGATGACCGTCCGTGGTCGTGATCTCCAGTTGTGCGAGTAGGGCCAGCCGATCGCCGTACAGGGCCTTCTCGCCCTTGAAGCCGAGGTGGCCGCGATACCACCCGTCACCGAGCAGGACCTCCAGCACGTTCTCGCCACTGCGAACCAGGTCCGTCACGTCGTACGTCTGATAGCGCAGACGATTCGGGTACGACGTCCAACCGGGCGCGAGCACTTGGTCGCCGACCCTCGAGCCGTTGAGGGTGGCGACGTACACGCCGTGTGCGGTGGCGTACAGCCGCGCAGAGCTGACGTCGCCGGAGATCGTGATGGTGGAGCTCAGGATAGGTGCGGGCATCTCGGTCGCTCCGAGGCCGACCGGGCTGGCGAAGGTTGCGGCCCAGTCGGTCGGCTCGAGCAGACCGGCTTCGACACTGGCCGCTGAGCTCCACTCGCTCCAAGTGTCCCCGTGAGCCACTCGGACACGCAGCGACGCAGCCTCGCGAGAGGAGAGTGGCTCGCCCGGCCACGGCACCAGGATCTGCTCGCAGCTTTCGACGGTGTGGAGTTCAACTGCTCCGCGTCGCGTGATCTCGACCTCGTACGCGGTCTGCTGATAATCGGGCTCTGCATCCGGGATCGTCCAGGACAGGCGGGGAGCGCCTGTTCCCAGACCGAGCGCTGGCGACGCGTCGGTGTGGTGTTCGAACCGGGGCGGACCTGGTGCCGCAGCCATGGCCATGACCTTCTCCTCACGTCCACAGGTGTGTGCAACGTTCTACGCCGGAGAGTAGGTCGCCGTCATCCGGTAAGTCAATCCCGGAGCGAATCGGTGCGTGCAACGATGTACGCCTGCTGGGTAGACTCGACTGCATGCGAAGCGGACCGGCCCGCAGGGCCACCATCCAGGATGTCGCGCAGTCCGCGGGAGTGTCGGTGTCCGCGGTGTCCAAGGTGCTGCGCGAGGCCTATGGCGTGAGCCCCGAGATGCGTGTGAAGGTTACCGCCGCAATCGAGAAACTCGGATACCGGCCGCATGCCGGTGCCCGGGGGATGCGTGGCCGATCGTTCACCGTCGGCGTCGTGCTCACCGAGATGTCGTCGCCGTTCCAGCCCGAGGTCGTCGACGGCATCAACGATCAGCTCGAACCCAGCCCGTTCCAAGCGATCATGACCGTGGGTGGGGCCGACGCCGAGCACCAGAAGCGCAGTATCGAGGCGTTGGTGGACCGGCAGGTCGACGGACTGATCCTGATCGCATCGTTCATCAGTCAGCCGTGGCTTGAGAAACTCACGTCGACGATCCCGACCGTGGTGGTCGCCCGGCACGGTGGTGGGGCGAACTACGACAGCGTCGTGGACGACGACTACGAGGGCGCGCGGCTGATGGTCGATCATCTCGTGGCCCTTGGCCATCGGCGGATCCTGCACACCAGCCATCCATCGGGCGGCCTGAAACGACCCTTCGTGCTGTCGCACACTGCGCGGTGCGAGGGCTACGTCAACGCGATGGAACGACACGGACTCGAGCCGGATGTCATCGAGACCACCTACTCCGAACTGGGTGGTTATCAGGCGACCGTCGAGGCGCTCGGCCGGACCGACCCGCCGACGGCGATCTTCGCAGGTGCCGACATCGCCGCACTGGGAGCGCTGCGGGCCGCCGAAGAACTCGGGCGCAAGGTGCCTGACGACCTGACCGTCGCCGGCTACGACAACATCTACATCACCAGCATCGGGCGGATCTCGCTCACCACGGTGGACCAGTCCGGACACCTGACCGGTACGACGAGCGCGAGGCTTCTGCTCGAGCGCATCGAAGGCCGCTCGCGACCGGTCCATTACGTCGTCGCGCCGCGTCTCGTCCCGCGCGGCACGAGTGCCGGCCCGGCGCTGTCCGTCGGCCGTCCCCGCGGGAAACGCAAGCGCTGACAGGGCAGCCGCCCAGTCGGAACGAATGCACCGTCATGGATGTTGCGGAACCGTGACCTCGGTCGCGCCAACGAGCTCTTGACTCGTTTCAACAGCATTTCGTAGCTTCCGGCGTAGAACGTTGCACACCCCCCGACTTCCGTAGGTGATCAGGTGGCCATGTGTGGAACGTTTCACATCCTGACGAAGGAGTAACCATGCGACGCATTCACCTCGCGTCCGTCGTCTCGATCGCTGCGCTCGCGCTGACGGTCGGCGGCTGCACCTCGGAGACTGGTGCCGGCTCGGCCGCCGCCGGCGCCTCGGCCAACGGCGAGAAGGCACAACTCACCCTTGCTCAGACCGTGGACTTCTACGGATGGGACCCGAGCAACCAGCCCGGCTACCAGGGCTGGGCGGCTGAGGCCGTGTGGGATCAGCTGTGCAAGACCGATGCCACAGGCAAGGCCGTGCCCGACATTGCCGACACGTTCGAGACGACCAACGGAAACAAGACCTTCAAGGCGCACATCCGTGCCGGCCAGACGTTCACCGACGGTACGCCGGTCGACTCCGCGGCTGTGAAGGCCTCGTTCGAGTTCGCCTCGAAGAATGGTGGCTCGCAGGCGGACTACAAGGGCATCACGATCGACACGCCTGATGCGAGCAACATCTCGATCACCTGGCCGGATCCCCAGGGACCTGTGATGGACAACAAGGCTTGCGCCCCGAAGATCGTTCCCGCCGCATCGGTCGCCGCCAAGAAGTTCGACAACCCCATCGGTTCCGGTCCGTACGTCCTCGATACTGCCGCCTCGACCACCGGTTCGGTCTACACGTTCACCAAGAACGAGAAGCACTGGAACGCGAAGAACTACCCGTACAAGAAGCTTGTCATCAAGGTGATCACCAGCGACACCGCTGCCGTGTCCGCCCTCAAGACCGGCCAGATCGACGCGGTGCTCGTACCTCAGGCATCCCTGAACGAGGTCCAGGCCTCCGGGCAGAAGGTCATCAAGTTCCAGGGCCAGACCACGCGCCTGCTGCTCACCGATCATCTCGGCAAGGTGCTCAAGCCCATCGGCAACCTGAAGGTTCGCCAGGCGATCAACATGGTCTTCGACAAGGAAGCGATGGCCAAGAGTCTGTACCAGGGCAACGCCGAGCCGACACCTCAGGTGTTCCGCAAGGGCACCGACGCCTACATCGAGAACATGCAGGACCCGTACCCGTACGACGTCGACAAGGCCAAGGCCTTGATGACCGAAGCCGGTTACGGCGGAGGCTTCACGATGGAGCTGCCGACCATGACGGGCCAGAACTTCGAGACCCTGATGCCGTACGTCACCCAGCAGCTCGCCAAGATCAACATCAAGGTCAAGCAGGTTCCGCTGACCGGCGCGAACGCCATCAGTGACCTACTGAGTGGCAAGTACCCCGTGGTCCTCTGGCAGCTGGGCAACCTGGGGAACTCGGCGCTGCAGATCTACGTCGAGTCCACGCCGAAGGGCTGGTGGAATCTCGAACACCAGCCGGACCCGACCGTCGACCGGCTCTGGACGCGGATCACGACCGCGGAACCGGAGGAGTCGGCGAAGCTTCAGCAGCAGATCAACCAGTACCAGGTCGACCAGGCGTGGTTCGCGCCCATGGTCTACAACGGCACGAACTACGTTTACAACCCGGCGAAGGTCGCCATCCCGACGGAGTCCGACCAGGAGGCGCTGGTCCCCAAGCTGCGCGACTTCAAGTAGCGGCAGGAAGCAACCATGGCGCTCTCATTGGTGAAGAAGCTCGTACGTTCCCTTGCGGTGCTGATCGTGGTCACGTTCGCGACCTTCTGCCTGATGTACGGCAACGGGCCGGGCATTGCTCACGCCGTACTGGGCAAGTCCGCGACGCCGGAGGCGGTCCAGGCGGAAGTCGTCAAGCTCGGCCTCGACCAGCCGCTGGTGGTCCAGTACTGGACGTGGCTCACGGGGGTTCTTCACGGCGACCTCGGCCGATCCTTCTACACCGGTGAGTCCGTTAGCGGGGCCTTGTCGAACCGGGTTCCGGTGACCTTGGCGCTCGTTGTACTCGCCCTCCTCCTGACGACCGTGCTCAGCGTGATGCTCGGGGTGACCGCGGCCGTCAGAGGAGGGTGGGTCGACCGGACGCTCCAGTTCGTGTCGGTGCTGGGTACTGCGGTGCCGGCGTTCATCATCGCCATCGCGCTGGTGTTCACGTTCGCGATTCATTGGAGACTGTTCCCGGCGACCGGATACGTGTCGCCGGACGTCAACTTCAGCGGTTGGCTGGCGTCCTTGAGCCTCCCGGTGCTCGCGCTTCTCATCGGGTCGGTCGCCAGCGCGACCCAGCAGTTTCGGACCGCGGTCCTCGACACGCTGGGCCGCGACTACGTTCGAACCCTGAGAGCTCGAGGAATCCCCGAACGCGAGGTCATCTTCAGAAACGTGCTGCGAAACTCCGCCGCGCCGGGTCTGACGGTACTGAGCCTGACAACCTTCGCACTCCTCGGCGGAGCAGTGTTCATCGAGCAGGTGTTCGCGCTACCGGGTATGGGCCAGCTTGCGAACATGGCCGCCCAGATCAATGACGTACCACTGGTCATGGGGACGGTGCTCGTCACGATCGTCATCGTCCTGGTCGTGAACTTCCTCGGCGACCTGGCGATCACCCTCCTGAACCCGAAGGCGAGGACCCGATGACAGCCGGACCCGAACGCACAGCCCTGGACGATGAGCTCGCCCTCGCGAAGGAAGCCCCGAGTCGCTCAGTGTTCCGCCTTCTGCTGCGGCATCCGCTCGGTGCACCTTGTCTGGCGTTCGTGCTGCTGGTGATCCTGGTTGCGATCGTCGCCCCGTTGCTGGCGCCGTACGGGCCGCAGGAGACCGACCTCGCCGCGGTGAACGCGCCACCATTCACTTCCGGACATTTGCTGGGCGGCGACAGCGCCGGGCTCGACATCCTGTCCCGGCTCATCTGGGGCTCGCGGCAAACGGTGATCGCCGTACTGATCGTCGTTGTGGTGGCCTTGGTCCTCGGCGTCGTCACCGGTCTGGTCGCGGGCTTCTATCGAGGCCGCTTCGACGCGGGCGCGGGATTTCTCTCCGACGTGATCATGTCCTTGCCGGGCATCGTCCTGCTCATCGCTCTGTATTCCTTGACCGGCCCCAATGTGCCTGCTGCCATGGCTGTGTACGGCGCGATCATCGCCCCGACCTACTACCGTCTGGTGCGGGCGATCGTGCTCGGCGTACGCAACGAGTTGTACGTCGACGCCGCCCGGGTCGTCGGGCTTTCGGACGCGAGGATCGTCGGCCGGCATGTGCTGTGGGCGGTTCGGGCGCCGGTCATCATCCAGAGCTCGTTCGTGATGGCCGCAGGAATCGGGATCGAAGCGGGAATCTCTTTCCTCGGTCTCGGTGACCCGGCGGGAACGTCCTGGGGCATCGTCTTGCAGCGCTCGTTCAACGGCATCTACAACAACGCCTGGGGTGTGCTCTGGCCTGCGCTCCTGATCAGCATCACGATCCTCGCCCTGATCCTGCTGGGAAACGCTCTGAGCGATGTGCTGCAGTCGTCGGCGCGCAGCAAGGTGCTCCCGCCGCGGCAGCGGCGCAAGGCTGTTGCTGCTGCGCTTGGCGAGCTCGAAGCCGGCGAAGTACGCGAATCGAAACTTGTCGGCAGCTCGGACGACGTGGTGCTGTCGGTGCGCGACCTCCGCATCGCCTACCCGAGCCCGGATGGCACCGTGAACGAAGTCGTGCATGGCGTGGACCTCGATGTCCGGCGTGGTGAGATCCACGGGCTGGTCGGGGAGTCGGGCTCCGGCAAGTCACAGATCGCCTTTTCCACGTTGGGCATTCTCCCGCCGGAGGCGATCGTCCTCGGTGGCAGCGTACTACTCGACGGCGAGGACCTCCTGGCCGACGAGCACAAGATGCGGGCCGCCAGGGGGCGGAGAATCGCCTACGTCCCACAAGAACCAATGTCGAACCTCGACCCGTCCTTCACCATCGGATCGCAGCTCTCGCGTGGCTTGCGCGCGACCAGGCCGATGGCGAAGAAAGAGGCGAGCAAGGTGCTGGTCGACCTGCTGCAGAGCGTCGGAATCACCGATCCCGAGCGGCTGATGCGGCTCTACCCCCACGAGATCTCCGGGGGCATGGCGCAGCGGGTGCTGATCTGTGGCGCCGTCGCGTCGGAACCGGACATCATCGTGGCCGACGAACCCACCACCGCTCTCGATGTCACGGTGCAGGCCGACGTCCTCGAGCTGTTGCGAGAGCTTTGCCGTGAGCGCGGGCTCGCGATGATCCTGGTGACCCACAACCTCGGCGTCGTGGCCGATCTGTGCGACGTCGTCAGCGTGATGAAGGACGGGAACATCGTCGAGCATCAAGATGTCGACGGCATCTTCGCCGCACCGTCGCAGGCGTACACGCGGCAGCTGCTGTCCTCGTCCCGCAGTGTCGAGCTGATGGAGGTCTGACCATGTCGCTGCTCGAGGTGAAGGATCTCGTGGTGACGTTCGCCGGCCGGCGCAGAGCATCCACGACCGTCATCCACGGTGTCTCGTTCGAACTCGCTGCCGGGGAGACGTTGAGCCTGGTCGGCGAGTCCGGATCGGGCAAGACCACGATCGGTCGCGCGATCCTGGGTCTGGCGCCGGTGAGCGAGGGGACGATCACCTTTCGCGGCAACACGATCAGCAATGTCTCCCGCAAGGAGCGCCGGAAGCTGGCCACGGATATTCAGGTCGTCTTCCAGGACCCGTACTCCTCCCTGAACCCCTCCATGCCTGTCGAAAGCATCCTGGTGGAGCCCCTGGCCGCGGCCGGCGTGAAGGACGGACGTTCGCGGGTCCGAAATCTCCTCGACGCAGTGGGTCTCCCCGCAAACTCCGGACGCCGCTACCCACGGGAATTCTCCGGCGGTCAGCGTCAGCGGATCGCCATCGCGCGCGCACTGGCGCTCGAACCGGCCGTGATCGTCTGTGACGAGCCGACGAGCGCCCTCGATGTGACGACCCAGGCCACGGTGCTCAGCCTGTTCAAAGAGCTTCAGCAGGCGACCGGTGTCGCGTACCTGTTCATCAGCCACGACCTGGGCGTGGTCAATGACATCAGCGACCGCATCGCAGTGCTCTATCGGGGTGAGATCGCCGAAATCGGCGAAGCACACCAGGTCTCGACCGCGCCGCGACACGACTACACACGTCGACTCCAGATGGCCGCGCCCATCGCAGATCCGAAGAAGCAGCGAGAGCGCCGCGAACTGCGCCGTGCATTGCTCAACGGCCAGGGAGCATCCTGACCGCCCTTTCAAGCGACTCGGCTCGTCGCGACGAGCCCCGCCACCGAGACCTATTGATCGGAGCACGCATGACACCGTTCATCCGCCGAGGGGCCGCAATCCTGGCGATTGGCGCGTTGCTGTGCACGCCCAGCCTCAACACCGCAACCGCCGAAACCGCACCCAGTTGTGCGCCACAACAGGCTGGGGGGCCGTTCTGGATCACCGGCGATTGTGTCGACCCGGCGTACAACCGGCCGGTCGTCGACTCCGAGCGGGACGTGCAGAGCCCCGTACCGCACCATCGAGTATCGGGCCACTTCGAGGGAACGAAGTACAAGTTCAACATTTACCTGCCGCCCAAGAACCAGTGGCAGGGGCGGTTTTTCCACAAGGTGTATCCACTGGCCACGATCCAGGACGAGAACGCTTCGGACGAGACGATCGCGTTCGGTGCGGAGAGCGGCGCATACACGGTGCAAACCAATGGCGACGGCGGCTACCGAGTAGACGCGGCCGCCGCCAAATTCGCCAAGTTGGTTGCCGCGAGCTACTACCGGGAGCCATCGCGGCGGATCTACGGCTACGTTTACGGAGGAAGTGGCGGATCCTTCCAGACCATTGGCGCGATCGAGAACACCGTCGGCGTCTGGGACGGGGCCGTTCCGTTCGTTCCTGGAGTACCGACCTCGGTCCCCAACAACTTCTTCATCCGCGCCTTCGCCCGCTTGATCCTGAAGGACAAGGCACCGCAGATCGCCGACGCAGTGCGACCTGGTGGTAGTGGCGATCCGTACGCCGGGTTGAATCCCACGGAGCGGGCGGTGCTCCAGGAGGTTACGAAACTCGGCGTGCCGCTGCGCGCTTGGGAGGACTATCGCTACTTGCTGGGACTGGACACGTCTGACGGCTTGCTCGGGTTCGGCGGGGTCGTCCGCGGTATCGATCCGACGTACGCCGACGACTTCTGGAGCAGACCTGGATACCTGGGGACTGAGCAGTCCGCGCTCGGCGCATTGGTTCGCGCTGCGAAGGTCGATCACGTCGCCACAATCACGCGGGTCAACCGCGACGCCAGCGGTGCGCCGGTGAGCCTCGTGCTCGGCAGCGTGCCCTCGATCCACGACGCGGTCGGCCTCGACTTCACCCTGTACGACGGAGCCACCAAGCTCGGGTCGTTGACGGGGTCGCTCGATACGGCGAAGAAGGTCTTCACAATCAGCGGCGGAGATCTGGATGCCGTCGCGACCGGCAGGCAATTGCGGATCGACAACCGGTGGGCCGTCGCGCTCACGTCGTACCACCGCCACCAGGTGCCGACAAGGGCCGGATTCACGGCCTGGGACCAGTTCCGAGCCCCGGACGGTACGCCGATCTACCCGCAGCGACCGATCCAGATCGGCCCGCTCATCTCCTCGAGCACCAGTGGCGGCGGCACCCACACCGGCCAGATCACCGGGAAGGTCATCATCGTCGGCAATCTGCTGGACGTCGATGCCTATCCCTGGCATGCCTCCTGGTACGCACAGCAGGTGCAGGCTGCCCTCGGGGACCGCTTCGGCGACAACTTCCGCATCTGGTACAACGACAATGCCGACCATCTCGAAGGTCCGGTGACAGGCTCCCGGGCCACCCGCCTGATCGAGTACACCGGCTTCCTCCAGCAGGCCGTCCGCGACGTCAGCGCATGGGTCGAACGCGGCGTCGCGCCACCGAGGTCATCGCAGTACAAGGTCGTGGACGGTCAGGTGCAGGTACCGGCCCGAGCGACCGCGCGCGGTGGAATTCAGCCGGTCGTCGACTTGACCGCGAACGGTTCCGATCACGTCGACGTCGCCGCGGGGCAGCGCGTCACCTTCAGCGCCCGGATCCAGGCACCGCCCAAGACCGGCTCAGTGGTCGCTGCCGCCTGGGACTTCACCGGCAGCGGGACTTATACGTCCTCAGCCATCGGTGCCCCGAGATCAACGGTCGAGTTGCGTACGTCGTTCGTCTTCACCAAGGCAGGAACATACTTCCCGGCTCTCCGAGCCACCTCACAACGCGACCCGAGATCTTCCTTCGGCCAGGCGCAAAACTTGGGCCGTGTCCGCGTCGTGGTGAATTGACGAACGCCGGCCAGTCGGCCCAGTCGGCCAAGCGACCGGGCCCACTGGCACGACTCTGATCAGTACGTGGCGCGACCGCCGCTGATGTCGTAGACAGCACCGGTGGAGAAGCTGACGCTGTCGGAGGTGAGCCAGCTCACGAGCTCGGCCACCTCCTCCGGCCGGCCGACCCGCTTCATCGGGATGAGGCTGGTGATGTGATCAAGCACCTCGGGGGCCGTGTCGTCGTTCATCGGCGTTGCGAAAACGGCAGGAGCGATCGCGTTCACCAATACGCCGCTGGTTGCGAGTTCCTTGCCCGCGGACTTGGTGAGGGCGATGACCGCCGCCTTCGAGGCCGAGTAGATGGAGAGGTTTGGGTTGCCGTCCTTGCCGGCCATGCTGGCGAAGTTCACCACACGGCCCCAGCCACGCTCAACCATCCCTGGGACGTAGGTGCGCATGGTGGCGACCGTCCCGAGCACGTTGACGTCGAGCACTCGGCGCCACTCGTTCGCTTCGGTCGCGAGGATCGGCTTGTTGGGCCCGACGATCCCTGCCGAGTTGACGAGGATGTCCACTGCACCGATCTCAGCAGCGGCTTGAGCCAGCGCGGCCTCATCCGTGACGTCGAGGCGCACGTCGGCATCGTCGGTGAGATCGACCGTGACGACCCGGACGCCGTCGGCGCGCAGCTTTGCGGCCGTCGCTGCGCCGAGCCCTCTTGCGCCGCCAGTGACAACCGCTGTTCTCATCGGTGGTTCCTCTCCGACGGGCGCTCAGGTGCACCCGAAACAGTGACGTGGATCTTGGGGCCAGAGCCGGCGTGTGACGGTCGCTCGCCGGCCAGGACGGATGCGACATCGTCGAGCGCTACCGTGCCGGCGACCAGCGGACGCGGGTCGACGGCGCCGCGCGCGAACGCATCGATGACGCCGTCGAGCGCTTGACTGGCTCCGAGGATGCCGACCGCTGTGACGTCCTTGAGCGCCAGGGCGCGCGTGTCGATGAGGCTCGGGCTTCCGGCGAGCCCGACATAGACGACCCGGCGGCCCGGTTCGACGAGATCGAGCGCTTTCGCTGGAAGGCTCGCGGCGTTCGAACAGTCGATCACGGCGTCCCACGGCAGCCCCGGAAGGGTCTCAGCTGTCCAGACGGTGTACCCCAATGAGCGAGCGAACCCGAGCGTGTCTTCCGACTTCCCCATGATGTGGACCTCCGCGTCGGCGGCACGTGCGAACATCGCGACGAGCAGTCCGATCGTTCCTGATCCGAGCACGAGAAGTCTGTCGCCGACGCTCAGATCCGCAGCCCGGACGGCGCGGAGTGCGTTGCCCGCGGGCTCCACCAGCGCACCGGACACGTCATCCACCTCGTCCGGCAAGTGGTGGAGGTAACGCGTGGGGTAGGCGAGGCGTTCGGCCAGAGCTCCCGGCTTGCCGCCGCGAATACCGAGTTCGAACCGGTGCTCGCAGACGTGGTGACGCCCATCGAGGCACCGATAGCACTTCCCACAGCCCAGCATGGTGTCGCCGGTGACTCGGCGGCCGACCCAGGACGGGGCGACGTCGTCGGCCACCGCGGTGACGACCCCCATCCACTCGTGCCCGAGCCGGATCGGATACGAGGCATTGCCGTCGTGCAGGTACTGCATCGCGCCGCTGTAGAACTCGGCATCAGTCCCGCAAATTCCTGCCCGCCGGATCGCGATCAGCACCTCACCCGGGGCGGGAACAGCATCAGGCACGTACTCCACCCCAGCATCCCCTGGGCCTCGAACGACGAACGCCTTCATCGCGGCGCGATATCGGACAGGTTGACACAGGTGCGAAGGAGCCTCATCTGTTCCTCTGTGATTGGTCGATCGAAAGGGGGAGACCGCTCCACAGCGGTTGCGGGAATCCATGAACGCCGGTGCGGATCGTGAAGATACGGCCGGACAGCGGATGCGCCGCGAGTTGTTCCTGGCTCAGATCCTGCGTGGCTGTGGTGATGACGAGAACGTCGAGTTCCGCACCGGCGAAGGCGACACTCGATGTGTGCGGAGCGGGGACGTTGATGCTGAGAGCGAGGTGGCCGTCGGGCGAGTATCGGCGTACTTCGCCGAGGCCCCACATGGCGATCCAGAGGTGGCCGCTCGCGTCGACGGTCATGCCGTCGGGATAACCCTCGGCGAAGGTGAGGAAGGCTTTGCGTTCGCCGGTCTCGCCGGTCGCCGGATCGTACGGCCGCGCGAACACCAGCTGACGAATTGTGTCGACGTTGTACATCGTGTGACCGTCGGGACTCCAGGCGAGGCCGTTCGACAGCGTCAGGTCCGCGTCGAGGGTGCGCACAGATGCGTCCGCCTCGATGGCGACGAGTGATTCGGTTTCTGAGGGACCGGCCAGCGACAGCGTGCCGATCAGGTATCGGCCGGCCGGGTCGGCCTTTCCGTCGTTGAGACGGCTGGACGCGCTCTCGGGAAGGATGATCGGCCCCGAAGTAATCCCGCCAGCGGTTGAACGGAAGTGCATCCGCTTCTGCCCGGCCAGGATCCACTCTCCAGAGCGCGAGACCCCGACTGCGCCGACGGTCTCACCGAGCTGAACCGTCTCGAGCGTCTCGATCGTGTCGTCGGTCCGCAGTCTCCCGCGGAAGACCTTGCCATTGCGGATGTCGACCCACAGCAGTTGGGAACGCACCGGGTCCCACAACGGGCCCTCCCCGAGCCAGCAGGTCTCTTCGCTGGCAGTTACGAGTGTCGTCACGCTGTCTTCTCCTGCCAGCCGGTGCTCTCGTGAATCAAGGTGCGGATCTCGTCCGCTGCGCTCACCAGGTCTGCCAGCGGGGTGCGGTAGGCCACTGCGCTGACGCTGACGGCGCCAGACGGCTCGCTCGGCGAGGCCAAGTACACCGGCACGGCGATGCAGTTGATGCCGGCCTCGTTCTCCTGGTCGTCGACCGCGAATCCTCGCTCGCGTGTCTCGGTCAACCTGGCGTGCAGGTCCGCAGTTGTGGTCGCAGTACGCGGTGTCCGTTGCTCGAGCACGCGGCCGGCGACCCATTGCTCGACATCGTCGAGTGTGTGGAGCCGTGTCGCCAGCAAGGCCTTGCCGACACCGGTGCAATGCGCCGGATTTCGCCCGCCGATAGTGGACGTCAGGCGCACGGCGCCAACGAGAGGATCGACCTTGTCGCGGTAGACGACTTCGGTGCCGTCCAGGACTGCGAAGTGGATGGTCTCGTCGAAGCGCTCGGAGAGGCGATCGAGTATCGGCCGCACACGGATGTGCTCCGGACGCGCCTCATGATGCGCGAACGCGAGACGGATGAACTCGTCGCCCAGGATGTAGTGGCCCCGCCCAGCCTGCGCCGCAAGCCCGGCGCGCTTCAGTGACGCGAGCGCGCGATGGACGGTGGGTTTCGGGTCGCCGGTGCGCTGGACCATCTCGTCCAGAGTGGCGCCGGCGGGCAGGCCGGCAAGTTGGATCAGCATCGCCAGCACGCGGTCCGTGCCGACGAGCCGCTCTTCGCCGTCGAGCGGCGTCGGCGTGCTTGGCATGGATGCCCTCCTCATCGATTGCCCACATTAGCAGTAGTTTCACTATATAGATCGTCGTTCCGATAATTGGAATATGGTCTTATCTGATGCTCAGCGGAACGGTTGCGCTGATCTGCCTCACGGAGTCCCCGACCGAGATCGTCCGGCCGTCCGTTGCCGTTCGCCAACTGTCGCTCGCGGTGTCCCAGTAGTTCAGCTGGTGGCTGTCGACATGGACGCGGACGGTCGCGGACTCGCCGGACTTCAGCGTCACCTTGTCGTAGGCGGCGAGGGCGTGCTTGGCGAACTGAGCGCTGTAGGAACCGGTCGGCGCCCCGATGTAGAACTGTGGCGTCGCGGTGCCCGTGTTCGTCCCCACGTTGCTGACCAGGACGGACACGGTCGCGCCGCTGGTGTCGGGCCGCACCTTGAGGTTGGAGTAGCGGAACGAGGTGTAGGAGAGGCCGTACCCGAATGGGAAGAGCGGGATGTGTTTCATCTCGTCGTACCACCGGTATCCGACGTAGATTCCTTCGTTGAAGTTGAGGGACCCAGTCGCGTCGCCGACGAGGCCCTCTGGGGTCGCCGCTACGGGCCCCTGGTGTGCGGTTGCGGGGAAGGTCATCGGGAGGTGTCCTGATGGGTTGACGTCCCCGTAGAGAACCTTGGCCAGGGCCGTGCCGAAGGTCTGCCCGGGGTACCACGCCTCGACCACGCCTGCGACCTTGTCGAGCCATGGCATCAGGACTGGCCCAGCCGTGTTCAGGACAACGATGGTCCGCTTGTTCACGCTCGAGACTGCTTCGATGAGCTGGTTCTGGTCGCCGGGCAGTTCCAGGGTGTTGCGGTCGGAGCCCTCGCCGGACGCGGCATTCGCGAAGACGATTGCGGCATTGGCTCGCTTGGCCGCTTCGACCGCGGCGGGGATCTGCGACTGTGACGGCGTCTGCCAGGCGAGGTTGATGTTGTTCGAGGCAACGCAGATCGTGTTGCTGAGGCTGCTGTAGTCGACCTTCAGCTGGACCGGTTCGCCCGCCCGCAGCGCAACCGTCCCCTGCGCGGGATAGTCGCGGCTACCGCCGCAGTTCGACGTGGGCTTCATGGCGTCGATCACGGTCTTGCCGTTGACGGCGAGCGTCATGTCGCCCGATACCAGTGTGGTGAACCGGTAGGTCCCAGTTTCGGGTGGTGTGACTGTCGCCGTCCAGGTGGCTGAGAAGGGAGTGGTGAGCGCGGACGGGAGCGGCCCGGTGAAGTCGATCGTGGAGTCCGTCCGCGTGAGCACAGGCTCACCTTGTGGCTCGGCGCTGTTCCAGAACTTGGCCGTCCAGGGGCCCGACACCAGGGTCGTGGCGGCAAGGTCACCGGCCGAGCCCTGTGACTGGGTCACCGTCGTGGCGGCACCAGCGCGGCTCTGGATTCCTTCAAGCGGGGTCACGGTCGTCTCGGCGGAGACGGGAACCGACGGGCCGAGCCCGCCTTCGGTGTAGACGGCGTCCGTTCCCGAGGGGCCGATGACGGCGATCGATCGGTCGACCGGGCGATCGGTGCGCAGCGGAAGGACGTTGTTCTGGTTCTTCAGTAGCACCATGCCCTGCGCCGCGACCTCGGCTGCGAGCTGTACGTGAGCATCGGTGCTGATCGGCGTTGTGGCCGTCGGCGGGTTGTCGAAGACTCCGGAGGCGAACAGGGCGTAGAGGATGCGGTAGTCGCTGTCGTTCAGCACGGTCTCAGGGATCTGCCCCGACACATACATTGCCGCAGTGCGCTGCTGGTTCCCGTTGTCGAAGCCGGCGATGTCCGTGCCTGCGAGCGCAGCCGCGACGGCGTCGCGTTGCGCGGTTAGGAAGTCGGGAATCACCAACCCGTTGAAATGACTCTTCAGGCCGCCCAGCAGGTCCGGGTTCTGGCAGGCGGGTAACCCGTTGACCTGGTTGTAGGAGCACATGACCGAGTCCGCGCCATTGCCTTCGACCGCCGCGACGGCGGGGGACTCGTAGATCTCGTGCAGCGCCTGCGCCGGGATGTTCTCGTTGATCGCAGGCGTGCGAAAACCCAAAGGTACTGGGGTGCGGACGCCGGGGCCTGTGCAGTACTGCAAGACCGCCGGCCAGTCCGTGGCCTCACCTTGGAAACCCATGCGCGCGTATTCCTGCACGTTCGCGCCGAAGTGCTTCACGGTCGTCATGACGTTCCGCGACTTGGCACCGTCGACCTCGGCCCGGGCGGTCGTGCCGACGAGGTAGGGGTCCTCGCCCAGGTTCTCAGCCAAGCGCCCGGACAGCGGCTGACGTGCGATGTCGGTCGCGGGCCCCAGCCAGATGGACGAACCGTTGGCCCGGGTTTCCTCTGCGATGGCAGTGCCGTACCGGTGGGCCAGGCCGCGGTCGAAACTGGCCGCCAGGCTCACGGCTGCGGGGAAGGCCGTGGCTCCGTTGACGCTGATGCCGCTCGGGCCGTCATGAGACTTCAGTGTCTCGGGAAGGCCGTACTTGGTCAGCGATCCGAAGTTGTCCAGGGCGATCTGCACCTTCTCGTCGAAGCTGAGTGCTCCGAGAAGTGCCTTCGCTCGTTCAGCCGGCGACTTCGTCGTATCGCGCCAAGGGTCCCCGGCAGCGAGCGCGGGCATTGTGACACCGGTCAGAAGTCCGCTGACGACGACCACCGCCGCGACTGCGGCGGAGCTTCATCTCGATAGCTTGCGCATGGTCTCCCTTGATGGATGCGGGCAACACTTCTGAGAGAATGTTGTCGACAACATCGGGATGCTAGCGACACCACCGCGAGTGCTCAAGAGCCTGGCCGCTCCTGTATGAATGAACCGTGAAGGCTGCCACGATCTACGACGTCGCCCGTGAAGCGGGAGTGTCGCACCAGACTGTCACCCGCTACCTCCAGGGATACGAGGGAATGCGGCCCGCTACGCGTCAGCGCGTGGAAGCAGCGCTCGAGCGACTGCAATACCGTCCGAACACGGCGGCGCGGCAACTTCGTCTGCGCAGGTCGAACCGCATTGCGGTGCTGGCGGACAGACTTGGGCAGGGCGGCCCGGCTCTGATCGTCCAGGGTGTCACGGAGATGCTCCAGAAGCGCGGGTTCGTCGGCGACATCCTCGCCGTCAACGGCGAGGATCCGGCATCGGTCGACGCGGCGATCGATCTCGCGACCGAGTACCAGGTGGCGGGGATTCTGGCGACCGCGCAGACGAACGTTGTGCTGGAGCGGCTGCGGCACCGCACTCTTGCGGTTCCGATGGTCATCGATGCCCAAATAGTCGACCCGGCGAGTGGTGTGCTGATCGGTGAGCTCGTCGGCAGGCGGGTAGCCGAGCATCTCCTCGAGCTCGGTCACCGGCGAATAGGGTATGTGAGTGGACCGGACGGCTGGTTCGCGGCGCGGGACCGAGCGGCGGGATTCATCGCGGCTGTCGAAGCTGCGGGACGAGACGTCGTGTGGGTTCGCGAAGGTGACTGGTCGGCCGACTCCGGCTACCGGGCATGGCAGGGGTTGAAGGCCAAGGAGCAAACGGTGACGGCCGTTGCGGCGGCCAACGATGCAATGGCGATCGGTGTCATAGCTGCGGCTCTGGACGACGGCCGGGCGGTCCCGGAGGAACTCAGTGTCATCGGGACCGATGATCTCGATGAAGGTCGCTTCATGCGTCCGGCGTTGACCACGGTACAGATGGACTTCGTGGGCGAGGGTGCCCGTCTCGCGGCGCAACTGATCGACCGGATCTCGCCGGCCGAGGCGGAGACGAGCAGCACCGCCGACGAGCCGTACAGCCCCAATCTCATCGTCCGGAGCTCTACGGCACGGATCGCGCAACGCTCGCGTTCGACCCGCCGCACATCGTGATGTCTGTAGGTCTCGGCTAGGTAACAAGCCCCAGCTTCGGGCTGGCGTACCGGGCGCTCGCGACGTACTCTCGCCGTCAATGTTGTCGACAACATTTCAACTGAGACAGGGTTTTGATGACTGCCAAGCCGTCCTTTTCAGGGATCCTCTTCGGTGCTGCGTACTACGCGGAGTACCAGCCGGAGGGAACACTCGAGCACGATCTCGATCTCATGTCCGAGGCGGGATTCAGCGTGATCCGTGTGGGGGAGTCGGTGTGGTCGACCTGGGAACCCCGTGAGGGCGAGTTCGACCTCGACTGGCTGCAGCCGGTGCTCGATGCTGCTCACGCACGAGGGATCGCGGTCCTCATCGGCACCCCGACGTACGCCGTCCCGCCGTGGCTGCAGCGTCTGCACCCGGAGATCGCTGCCGAGTCGAAGACCGGCGTTCGAAATGGCTGGGGCGCGCGGCAGGAGATGGACCAGAGCTCCCCGGCCTACCGCTTCTACGCCGAGCGCGTCGTACGCAAGGTCGTCGAGCGGTACGCCGATCACCCTGCAGTGATCGGCTTCCAGGTGGACAACGAACCCGGCCTGCAACTGCCCCACAACGAGCACACGTTCCAGCGTTTCGTCAGCTGGCTCCAGACGCGCTACGGGGATGTCGAGAACCTCAATCGGGAATGGGGGCTGGTCTACTGGTCGCACCGGCTCTCGGACTGGGCGGACCTGTGGAGGCCGGACGCCAACACCACCCCGCAGTACCAGATCGAGTGGCGTCGCTTCCAGGCGACACTCGCGACCGAGCTGATCGGTTGGCAAGCAGCAGTGGTTCGTGAGTACGCGCGCGACGACCAGTTCGTCACGACCTGCATCTCCTATCCGCGGCCGCAGGTCTCCGACGACGAGATGGTTGCGTCCCTCGACGTGGTCGCCGGCAACGCGTACTACAAGATGCAGGACGGGCTCGATGCCGGCGTGGAAGTGCCGCGGGAAGTGCTGTGGTGGCACACGGGTGTGTGGGCGCTGTTCCAGTGGGGAGACCGCGCTTACTCGTCGGCCCAGGCGCAGTTCCTCGTTACCGAGACCAACGCTCAGTCCGTCGGCGACCCCTGGCAGAACCACCCGCCGTACCCCGGACAGATCAAGCAGGCAGCGTTCGCGCTGCTCGCCCGGGGCGGCCGGATGGTGGAGTACTGGCACTGGCACACGTTGCACTTCGGCGCCGAGACCTACTGGGGAGGTGTCCTCCCACACAGCCAGCAGCCCGGGCGCATTTACCGGGAGGTGGCAGAGCTCGGTGCCGCGTTGAAGGCGATCGGGCCGGCGCTCGACGACTACGTGCCCGACGCCGACGTACTTCTCCTGTACTCCACGGACACCAAGTGGTCGTTCGAGGCATACCCACCGTTGCCGCTCCCGGGCGGCGGTCCGGACACGGCGGCCTATCTCAGCATCTTCGACGCCTTCTACCGTGGACTCTTCGAGGCGGGGGTACAGGTCCGGATCCAGCACACGCGTCAGTTTGTTGCGACGCCGGTCGAAGAGCTCGTCGCCCGCTATCCGGTTCTCGTCGCCCCCGCGATCTACGTGGCCGACGATGAGACGCTCCAGCACCTCCGCGCGTACGCCGCAGCCGGGGGCCATCTGGTCGTCGGCATCCGCACGGGGTACGCCGACGAGCTCGTCCGCGCGCGCCTGGCGGTCGCGCCCGCCTTCCTCGCCGGTGCAGCGGGCATCAGCTACGACGAGTACAGCAACATCAACGCTCCGCTCGCTGTCCACTCGAACGGTCTCCAGCTCGAAGAAGGCGCTGCGGCGACTGCTTGGGTGGAGGTCCTCAACGTCGACGACGCCGACGTCGTCGTCGAGTTCGATCAGACCGAGCTCGGTGCGCAGGCAGCGATCACGACGCGCCGGTTCGAGGCCGGGCGGGTCACCTACGTCGCAACTGTGCCCAATCCGCCGTTGTCGCGCAGCCTCGCGCGCTGGCTGGTTCCCCGCCGTACGACGAGTGAATGGGCCGCGAGCACCGCCGTCGCGGTCTCCACCGGTGATGCGAACGGACGCCGCTTGGCGTTCGTCTCCAACTGGTCTGCCGAGCTGGCGCAGGTCACCGCGCCGTTCGCCGTTCGTGACCTCGTCACCGGCGAGCCATGGGACCGCGGCGCCCACATACCCCTCGAACGGCGCGCGGCGTTGCTGCTCGAGGCGACCGGCTGCTCACCCGACCGGCTCGAATCCCTTGACAAAGGAGAGCAATGAGAACTGTACGTCAGACAGCGACGGCGCTAGGGGCACTTGCGGTCGCGGCCGCCTTGCTGCTCGCCGGTTGTTCCAAACCCGCCACGGGCGACCAGCAGACCAAGAACGTCACGCAGGCCGAGATCGACAAGGCGATGGACACTCCGACCACGCTCACTTTCTGGTCATGGGTGCCCGACCTCCAGAAGGAGGTCGATCTCTTCGAGAAGAAGTACCCGAAGATCAAGGTCAACCTTGTCAACACAACGGACTCGACCCGGAGCTACACGAAGGTGCGCGCGGCGCTCAAGGCCGGCAAGGGAGCTCCCGACGTTACTCAGATCGGGTACGACTACCTCGGCTCCTTCAAACAGACGAACAGTTTGCTCGACCTGTCGCCGTACGGCGGCAAGGAGCTCGCCAACGACTACGTCGACTGGGTCTGGAAACAGGTCGCCGACTCCAAGGGCGTCTGGGCGATCCCTCAGGACTCGGGGCCGCTCGGCACCCTGTACCGCGACGACATCTTCAGGAAAGCCGGACTCGACGGTGCGCCGGCGACCTGGGACGACTTCGCGAAGGCGGCTGCGCAGGTGAAGTCGAAGACCGGGTCGTACATCACCAACCTGCCGGGCAACGACATGCCTCAGATCATGAGCCTGTTCTGGCAGGCCGGTGCGAAGCCGTTCTCGTACGACGGCCAGAAGACCGTCGGGATCGATCTCAACGGTGACACCGAGAAGAAGGTCATGGCGTACTGGCAGGACCTGATCAAGAAGGACCTGGTGTCGACCGATGCCGACTTCACGGACGAGTTCTACCAAGGCCTGTCCCGCAACAAGTACGCGAGCTGGCTCGTGGCTGCCTGGGGACCGGTGTTCCTGCAGGGAACGGCCAAGGACACCTCCGGAAAGTGGCGCGCCGGCAAGATCCCGCAGTGGCAGCCTGGCCAGGACGTCTCCGGCAACTGGGGCGGGTCGTCGGACGTCGTGCTCGCTTCGACGAAGAACCCCATCGCGGCGTACCAGTTGGCGAAGTTCATCAACCACGACTCCGAATCCACACTGACGCTTGCCAACCAGCAGTTCCTCTTCCCGACCAACACGGCCACGCTCCAGGACCCGAAGTTCACCGGCCAGGCCAGCGAGTTCTACGGCGGGCAGAAGGTCAACCAGTTCTTCTCCGACGTGTCGAAGACCGTCGACAAGGACTTCGAGTGGCTGCCGTTCATGGACTACGCGAACACCAGCTTCAACGACACGCTCGGCAAGGCGATCTCCGAGAAGGGAGACCTCTCGGTCGGCCTGGCGCAGTGGCAGGAGAAGCTCGTCACCTACGCGAAGCAGCAAGGCTTCACCGTCAAGTAGCTCACCCGACCGGCCCGGCTCCGCACCCGGGCCGGTCTCCTGGAGAAGACCATGACCTCACTTCCCGTACGCCGGCCCGCCCCTTCCCTTCGGGGAGGGCAGACCCGAGCCGCATGGCTGCTCGTCCTCCCGTTCCTGGTTGTCTTCGCCGCGATGTTCATCGTGCCGCTGGCGTACTCCGCCTACCTCAGCCTCTTCACCTCTCAGCTCGTGGGCGGTGAAGTCTTCAGCGGGTTCGCCAACTACACGAGAGCACTGCAGGACCCGAGCTTCTGGGCAGGCGTCGGCCGCGTGACCCAGTTCCTCTTCATCCAGGTGCCGATCGGGCTGGCCGCGTCGGTCTTCTTCGCTCTGGCGCTGGACAGCGGACGGGTCCGCGGCGGCAAAGCCGCACGCCTGCTCATCTTCGTCCCCTACGCGATCCCGAGCGTGGTCGCTGCGCTGATGTGGGGCTATCTGTACGGCGCCGACTTCGGCCTCATCACCCAGCTCTTCGAGGGCCTCGGGCTCCATGCACCCAACCTGCTCTCGCCCGGGAACGTGCTGGGCTCGACCATGAACATCGTCTGCTGGGAGTTCATCGGTTACAACATGATCGTGCTGTACGCCGCTCTCCGATCGGTACCGACGGACCTCTACGAGGCAGCGGAGATCGACGGTGCAGGGCAGTGGCGGATCGCGTGGAGCATCAAACTCCCGGCCATCCGGCCGGCGATCCTGCTCACGATCATCTTCTCGATCATCGGATCCTTCCAGCTTTTCAACGAGCCGAACCTGCTCTTCAACATCGCGCCCAACGCGATCGGGACCGACTTCACGCCCAACCTGTACGCGTACAACGTCGCGTTCAAGAACCAGGAAGTGAACTACGCGGCTGCCATCGCATTCCTGCTGGGCATCATCATCATGATCGTTTCCTTCGTCGTCCAGACAGCCTCCAACCGAAGGGAGCGCATCCGATGACCAGCTCGCCTCCAGTGACCGAAACGGCGCGTGTCGCCGACGCCCCGAAGCTCCACAGCAAGCCCCGTAAGGTCGCAGAACGGGGCAAGCGAAGAAGCACCCTGCTGACGGTTTTCGTCTGGATCTCGGTCGTCTATTTCGTCGTTCCGCTGCTCTGGCTGACGATCTCCACGACCAAGGACAACGGGGATCTGTTCGCGACGTTCGGTCTGTGGTTCGGGAAGGGGTTCGACTTCTTCACCAACTTCGGAAACCTGTTCACCTTCCAGGGCGGCGTCTTCTGGCAGTGGATGCTGAACACCGTCTTCTACGCGGTGGTCAGCTCGGTCGGCGCGACGATGCTCGCGACGGCGGCCGGCTACGCGCTCGCGAAGTACCGCTTCCGTGGCGGTACGGCGGTGTTCTCGGTGATCCTCGGTTCGATCATGGTGCCGCTGACGGCGCTGGCGCTGCCGACCTACCTGCTGTTCTCCGCGGCGAATCTGACCGACACCGTGTGGGCGATCATCCTGCCGTCGCTTGTCAGCCCGTTCGGCGTGTACCTGATGCGGGTCTATGCAGCCGACGCGGTCGACGACAGCCTCCTCGAAGCGGCGCGTTGTGACGGCGCCGGAGAACTCCGGATCTTCTCCACCATCGGCCTGCGATTGCTTGCCCCGGGCATCGTCACCGTTCTCCTGTTTCAGCTGGTGGCCACCTGGAACAACTACTTCCTGCCGCTCATCATGCTCAATACGCCGTCGCTCTTCCCCGTGACGGTCGGCCTGTCCCAGTGGCAGGGGACCGCGTCCGCGGGCGGAGGGGCACAGGTACTGTTCTCCACCGTGCTCACGGGGGCGTTCGTCTCCGTCCTGCCGCTCATCGCCTCCTTCATCTTCCTGCAGCGGTACTGGCAGTCCGGACTCGCGACGGGAGGGGTGAAGGGGTGATCCCCGAGACGCCGGTCATTCCCGGTTTTCATCCGGATCCGTCCGTCTGTCGTGCCGGCGACACATACTTCCTCGTCACGTCCAGCTTCGAGTACTCCCCCGGCGTTCCCATCTTCAGCTCCAGCGACCTCCGGCGATGGACGCAGATCGGACACGTGCTGGATCGCCCGGAGCAACTCGAGAATGTGAACGCCAGACCGTCCGGTGGCATTTACGCTCCGACGCTGCGTCACCACGACGGACGCTTCTGGATGATCACCACCAACGTCACGAACGGACCTGGCCAGCTGCTGGTGACGGCCGAAGACCCCACCGGCGCCTGGTCGGATCCGCTGCGCATTCCGGAAGCGCACGGGATCGACCCGGATCTTGCCTGGGACGACGACGGACGCTGCTGGTTGTCATGGTCGGGGGAGCTGCCCGCCGGACAGCAGGGCATCTTGCAGGCTCAGCTCGACCCTGTCACCGGACTGCTGCTGACGGAGCCGAGGGTGATCTGGCGCGGTACCGGAGGTCAGTTCCCAGAAGGTCCGCATCTCCACCGGAAGGACGGCTACTGGTACCTGGTGATCGCCGAGGGCGGCACCGAGCGCGGACACGCCGTGACCGTGGCGCGTGCTTCGGCGCCGAACGGCCCGTTCGAGCCCTGCCCTTCCAACCCGATTCTGACAGCGAGGGGAACGGACTGCCCGACGCAGAGCACCGGTCACGCGGATTTCGTCCAGCTCGCCGACGGGTCGTGGGCGGTCCTCTTCCTCGGCGTGCGACCACGGGGATCGACGCCCGCCTGGCACATTCTCGGGCGAGAGACCTTCGCCGCCAGGCTCTCGTGGTACGACGACTGGCCTCGCGTCGATGCTGCTCTCGAGCCGGAGCCTGGCGACGTCTTCGTCGAAGCACTCACCGCGGAGGGCATCCCGCTGTCGTTCGTCTCGCCGTCGGGTCTCCCCGCGGACATCCTTCACCACGAGGGCGGGCAATGGCAGCTCAGCGGTTTCGTCGGACGATGGCAGGAACATCTGTTCACCAGTACTCGCGCGAAGATCGCAGCAGGCGCTGGACTGGAGCTTCGCGTCGATCCGGATCACCGCGTGACGGTGCAGGTCGGCCCGCAGTCGGTGCGCGCGGTGGCGACAATTGGTGGCTTCCCGATAGAACTCGGCGAAGTCGCCGCCGATGGCGCTGCAACGATCGAGCTGCGGACGGAACCACCACCGGAACTGGAGGGTACTCCGCAGCACGGTCCGGACGTCGTTGTCGCGCGCGTTCTCGACGGTCGTGCGTGGCGCGAACTCGGACGCATCGATGGCAGGTACTTCTCCACCGAGGTCGCCGGCGGTTTCACCGGACGACTGATCGGACTGGTGGCCGAGGGTCGGGCCGCGCACATCTACGACCTTGTGTATCGCGGAAGCGACTCGTACTCCGCGCTGGCATCCGAAGGAGGATTGGGATGAAGAGATTGCCGTGGGCAATGGGCATTCTTGCAGGGATGCTCACCGCAACCGTGGGACTTAGTCCTGCAGCAGTGTCGTCCACTGCAGGGTCACCGCCGACGCAGCCTGTGACGATTCCGGCGCTGCAATCCTGGACCGCCGGAACGGGACAGTTCACGTTCACAGACAAGAGCCGGGTGCTTGTCAGACAGGGCGACGTACTCAAGCTCAAGCCGGTCGCCGATCTCCTCGCGTCCGAGCTCGGGAGCCAATTCGGCTTCAACGTCAAGGTCGCGGCCAACGGCGACAGGCCCGGCCCAGGCGACATCGTCCTAGGACTGGGGGAGGGTGTCGGTGATCAGGGCTACGAGCTGGCCGTCGGCAAGAGTGCCGTTGTCACCGCGGGCACAGAGGACGGCGCCTTCAACGGCACCCGCACGATCCTGCAACTGCTGAAGAACGGGAACAAGATCCCCGCCGGCACCGCTCGCGACTGGCCGACCTATCCCGAGCGCGGCGTCATGATCGACCTCGGGCGTATGTACTTCTCGTTGGACTGGCTCAAGGCCCGCGTCCGTGACATGGCCTACCTCAAGCTCAACACACTTCAGCTCCATCTGAGCGACGACGAGGGCTGGCGAGTCGAGAGCAGTCTGGGGCTGCAGTCCGCGCAGTACCTCACGAAGAATGAGATCCGAAGCCTGGTTGCCTACGCGGCGACGTACCACATCGCGGTGATTCCTGAGATCGACATGCCCGCGCACCTCGGGGTGCTGCTGCGGAAATACCCGGAGTACCGGCTCGTCGACAAGGACGGCAACGTCTCGCCGACCAAGATCGACTTCACGATCCCGGCGGCACGCGATCTCCTGAAGAGGATCCTCGCGGAGTACCTGCCCCTGTTCCCCGGCAAGTACTGGCACTTGGGTCAAGACGAGTACCTGGCCAACAGCCAGTTCGCGAACTTCCCGCAGCTGGAGCAGTACGCCAAGGCAACCGTCGGACCCGACGCCACCGCGAAGGACTCCGTGATTCAGTTCGCGAACGAAATGAACACGTTCGTCCGTAGCAAGGGCAAGATCGGACGTGTCTGGAACGACAATGTGGGTCCTGGCACCACGATCGAGACCGACAAGAACGTCGTCGTACAGTACTGGACCGATTCCGACAGCGAGGACTTCTTCGGCCCGAACGGGCCGTACACGCCGCAGACGCTGCTCGACAAGGGCTACCAGATCGTCAACGACAGTCTGCTGCCCACCTATGCCTACCCATCGGGCGGTCGGACGCCGCAGATCCACGTCAACTACCTGTATGACTCGTGGTCTGTCGAGCAGTTCTACGGCTACCTGTACCGGGAGCAGAACGGCACCTATGTCAAGTACGTGCCGGTGAAGACGGTGGCGGTCGGTGCCCCCGGACACCGCGGTTCCATGCTGAACGTCTGGAACAGCGGCGGTATCTGGACCGCGGACGAGGCCGCTGCCGACATCTACCCGCGGATGCGGATCATGGCGCAGAAGACGTGGAACTCCCCACAGCCCGCGCCTGACTATGCAGGATTCCAGTCGATCATCGATCAGGTCGGGTCGCCTGACAACTGAGTGAACAGCTCCGACCAGAGGAGATCCGATGAAGCGCCTCCCCTTCAATGATGGCTGGCAGTTCCGGCAGAAGGTGAACCCCTTCGACGAGCTGAGCGGCGCGGTGCCGCCGTACGTCGATGTCTTCGTCCCGCACGACGCGATGATCGAGCGCGAACGCGATCCGCAGGGGGACAGAGCGGCGGCCTACTTTCCTGGGGGCACTTACGAGTACCGCAAGACGTTCGACGTTCCGGAAGAGTTCGAGGGCAAGCGGATCGTGCTCGAGTTCGAGGGCGTCTACCGGGACGCGGCCGTGTACCTCAACGGCGACTTCGCCGGACATCGCCCGTACGGGTACTCCTTGTTCACCATCGAGGCCGACGAGTTCCTGCGGCCCGGTGAGGAGAACGTCATCCGGGTGGAATGCCGCAACGGACAGGACTCCCGTTGGTACACAGGGGCCGGCATCTACCGGGACGTCTGGCTCCACATCGGCTCGCAGATCCACATTCCCGCCCATGGTCTGCGCGCGAGCGCACCGGACATCGACGACGTCGGCGCCCTCGTGGAAGTCGCGGTACAGGTCGCAAACACAAGCAACCGCCGGACAACTGTGGATGTCGCCGTCAGCGTCGTCAATCCGGGTGGAGCCGAAGTCGCAGCGGGTGTGGTGCCCGTCACGGTGTCTCCCAACGGCACCTCGCTCAGCAGGCAACGACTCTACATCCGCGCACCCGAACGCTGGAGCGCCGAGAGTCCGGTGCTCTACACAGCCGAGGCCCGGATCATCCGCGATGGAACGACGCTGGACGAGACGGCGGCGACGTTCGGCATCCGACGAATCCAGGTCGACCCGGTCAACGGGCTCCGCGTCAACGGCGAAACCGTCAAGCTTCGCGGTGCCTGCATCCACCACGACAACGGCATTCTCGGAGCCGCCACGATCCCTGCGGCGGACGAGCGACGTGTCCGGCTTCTCAAGCAGGCGGGCTTCAACGCACTACGTTCAGCACACAACCCGATGAGCGTCGCACTGCTGGAGGCTTGCGACCGTCTCGGGATGTTCGTCATCGACGAGACCTTCGACATGTGGACCGCACCCAAGATGGACCACGACTACTCCCTGGTCTTCCCCGAGTGGTGGGAGCGGGACGTTGAGGCGCTGATCGCGAAGGACTACAACCATCCCAGCGTGCTCATGTACTCGATAGGCAACGAGGTAACCGAGACCGGGACGCCCGCCGGAGGCCTGATCGGACGCGCACTGGCCGAGAAGGTGCGTTCGCTGGACCCGACGCGTTTCGTGACGAACGCCGTCAACGGGCTGCTCGCAGTGATGGACGACGCGAAGAAGATCGCTGCACAGCGTGGAGGCGACGCCGACGACGGCACCGGTATCAACACGCTGATGGCCGGTCCGATCGAGATCATGAACGAGATCAGTGCGTCACCGCTTGTCACCGAGAAAACTGCAGAGTCCTTCGGCCTACTCGACATCGCAGGTATGAACTACGTCGATTCGCGGTACGCCTTGGACAACGAACTGTTCCCCAACCGAATCATCGTTGGGACGGAGACCTTCCCGACGACCATTGACCGCACCTGGGCCCTTGTGACCGAACACGCACACGTGATCGGCGACTTCACCTGGACGGGCTTCGACTATCTGGGCGAGGTGGGCCTCGGGCGTGCTCAGTACCTGGCTGAGGGCGAGCCGGCATCCGAGGCTCCCTACCCGTGGATCGCGGGCTGGTGCGGTGACCTCGACCTGATCGGCGGGCGTCGGCCAGCCTCCTACTACCGCGAGATCGTCTTCGGTCTACGCCGCGAGCCCTATGTCGCCGTACGGCGTCCGGGCGAAGATGGCAAGCTTGTCTCGACCGGGCCGTGGGCGTGGAGCGACTCCATCGGCAGTTGGACGTGGACCGGTCACGAGGGCCGGTCGCTCGGCGTCGAGGTGTACAGCGATGCGGAGCAGGTTGAGCTAGCGGTGAACGGTAGGGTCATCGGCTCTGCGCCAGCCGGCAGGGCGAACCGCTACACAGCGGTCTTCGATGTCCCCTTCGAGTCTGGCACGCTGACGGCAACGAGCATCAGAGACGGTGATCGGGCGGAGTCATTCAGCCTCGCCACGGCTACTGGACAGCTGCGGTTGGCGATTCGGGTCGAGGACGCCGGAATCACGGATCAGTACCGATTCGCACGACTTGCGGTGGTGGACTCGGATGGGACCGTTTTCACAGATGCGGATCGCCAGGTGGAGGTCGAGGTGATCGGCTCCGCGGAGCTTGTGGCGCTGGGAACTGGGAACCCTGCTCCTCCCGAGACTTATGGAGCTGCACGGCATACGACCTTTGACGGACGGGCCCTCGTGATCATCCGACGTACCGGCTCGGGAGAGGTCGTCATCCGGGTCTCGGCGGAGGGCTGCGATCCGGCCGTGGTCAGTCTCCAGGGCGCTTGAGTTATGCATAATCGGCGATCTCGACGAGGCAGTTGCCTACCACAACGAGGGCACTGCCTGAGCTCCTGGACCAACCGGGATGAGCGGCTGTGGACGGTCCACGCGCAGTTGATCCTCGAAGTTGGACATGAAGTGTTTGATGCGGGTGTAGTCCTGGAGGCCGTACATCGAGAGGTCTTTGCCGTAGCCGGAGTGTTTGAAGCCGCCGTGGGGCATCTCGGCGACGATCGGCATGTGGGTGTTGATCCAGACACAGCCGAAGTCGATGCGACGCGATGTCCGCATCGCCCGGGCGTGGTCGCGGTTGAAGACCGATGAGGCGAGGCCGTACTCGATGTCGTTGGCCCAGCGAAGCGCTTCGTCTTCGTCCGTGAACCGTTGGACGGTGATGACCGGGCCGAAGGTTTCCTGCTGGATCACGGCGTCGTTCTGGTGAAGGCCGAATACGACGGTCGGTGCGTAGAAGTAGCCGCGGTCGCCTACCGCGGCGCCACCGGTGTGGATCGTCGCGTGGTCCCCGGAGTTACGGCGGGTTTTGGGTGGGTTCTTCGTGTGTGACCAGCAGCAATGGGTAGCGGTTGGTCTGGGAACGTAGCCAAGATATTGGCGTGTCGGTTTTCCATGGTCGTCATTGGTACCGTTTTGCGGCTGCCATGGCGAGACACGCTAGTGCGATGCCTGTAGCCAAGGTGTCGAAGAAGTATGTGACTCGGTCCGGGCCTCGGGAATCGGTGTCCTACCTGCTGTGCCGCACCTGCCGCGATGCCGGGAAAGTCAAGCATGAGACGCTGGCGAACCTGTCGCCGCTGCCGCCCGCGGCGATCGAGGCGGTGCGGGCCTCGCTGGCCGGTGAGGCGCTGGTCGTCGCCGGCCAGGGCGTGGAGGTGACCCGTTCGGTCCCGCGCGGTCATATCGCGGCGGTGTGGGCCCAGACCGCCGCGCTGGGCTGCCCGCACTGCTGGGTCCGCCTGGGCGGCATCGGGATCTGGCGCTGGCGTTGGTCGTCTCCCGGGTGGTGCACCCGGTCTCGAAGCTGGCCACCGCGTCGTGGTGCGACGACACCTCCTTGGGCAGCGACCTCGGCGTCGCCGGTGCGTCGACCGATGAGGTGTACGCGGCGATGGACAGGCCGGTGGGCCGACAGGACTCCGTCGAGGCCAAGCTCGCCCGCCGCCACCTCGCCCCGGATGTCAACCCACCACCGGATGGCGTTGTTCGACCTGTCCTCGTCGTGGATGGAGGGCAGCCACTGCCCGCTCGCGGCGCGGGGCTATTCCGGGACGGGAAGAAGAACCGGGCCCAGATCGAGTACTGCCTGCTCACCGACCCCGCCGGCCGACCGGTCGCGATCAAGGTCTTCTAGGGCAACACCGCCGACCCGACCGCGTTCATCGACGCCGTGCAGATCGTCCGCGAGAAGTTCAGGCTCACCCAGCTGGTGATGGACGGCGACCGGGGCATGATCACCTCGGCCCGGATCGATGCCCTGGCCGACAAGACCGACCTGGGCTGGCTGACCGCGCTCCGTGCCCCCGCGATCAAGGCGCTCGCCGCCACCGGTGGGCCGCTGCAGCCGACCCTGTTCGACACCCAAGACCCTCGCCGAGATCAGCCACCCCGACTACCCCGGCGAGCGCCTCGTCGCGTGCCGCAACCCGTTCCTCGCCGACGAGCAGGCCCGCAAACGCACCGAACTGCTCACCGCCACCGAGAACACCCTCGCCCGGTCATCGCAGCGGTCACCGCCGGACGGCTGACCGGTTCCGACCAGATCGGTCTCAAGGTCGGCCCCCTGATCAACAAGTACAAGATGGCCAAACACCTCGAGGTGACCATCACCGACACCAGCCTCGCAGTCACCCGCAAGACCGGCCGGATCGAGGCCGAGGCGGCCCTGGACGGCGTCAACGTCATCCGCACCACCGTGCCCGCCGACACCCTCGATGCGGCGGTGTGGTCGGCGCCTACAAGAACCTCGCACGTCGAACGCGACTTCCGCAACATCAAGGTCGACGACCTCGACCTGCGCCCGATCTACCACCGCCTCGAAGACCGGGTCCGGGCCCACATGTTCATCGCGATGCTCGCCGCCTACCTGACCTAGCACCTGCGCAAAACCCTGTCCCATTGACAGTTACCGACGAGCACCCGCCCGCACACACCGACCCCGTCGCCCCCGCGACCCGCTCCGCCGAAGCGACCCGCAAAGCCTCCCGCCGCACAGACCACACCGGCCAGCCGGTCCGATCCTTCCGAACCCTGCTCGACCACCTCGCCACCCTGACCCGCAACGACATCCAATACGGCACCGACGGGCCGATCGTGCCCACGCTCGCCGTCCCCACCCCGACCCAACGACGCGCCTTCGAACTCCTCCACACCCATCCCACTCAACCTGAAGTAGCCAGAACCCCACCCCCGAAAAACAACAAACCCCCTGCTCAGCAGGGGGTAGCTTTAGGGGGCGCTAGCATTGGTGCATGGACAAGCAACGACTGCGCAAACCCGCCAAGGGCGAGCCCACGTCGCGGCGGCGCGGGCGCCCGACAGCGACAACCCCGCTCGAGATCCAGCGGGTAGCAGTCCGCCTCTTTGATACTCGCGGTTACACACAGACATCCATCGACGACATCGCCGAGTCAGCAGGCATAGGTCGCACGTCATATTTTCGGTACTTCCGCTCGAAATCGAGCGTTGTCTGGTATGACTTCCGGGCCGCCCGAGAACGACTAAGACCTGCGCTAGCGCAGGCTCACCCTGATGACGACCCGATGGACGTTGTTCGGGCAGCGTTGGTCGACAGCATCGTCTATACCGAAGACGATGTGGAGTTCTTACGCACCCGTGACCATCTACTGGAGAACAATGTCGAACTGTTCAAGGAAGCGGCAGCGCACTCGTTGGGTACGGCGCAGGTACTAGCCGACTACCTTCGCTCACGTTTCACGCGCGGCGACACTCTCATCCTGCCCGAAGCCATCGGATACTCCTTCGTCGGAGCTCTGGCCGCAGCGATCCACTTATGGGTGACTGACCCTAGGTTGGATCTCCACGGGCTACTCAAGGCGGCGGTGCAGACTGTCGAGGTTCATGGAGGCCGCCCCGTTGCCTTGCTCAATCAAGCCGCCGATGCTGGCGTCCGGCAACTCGGACCGATGGTCGTGCCAACGGCGATCATCGACGGGTCCGTCCAGCTCAATGGTGCAGCGCTGGAGGAGATGGCGTAGGCCAGGGGCGCTAGGGGTGACGGGTGTCTGGATCCAGCCTGAGTCGGACTCCCCTGTCAAGCCCATCAATGAGATGAACGTCCTCATCACGACAGACTGAAGTCGCCAACTGCGAAGTTTTCCCGAATTCGGGCGTCACCGCTCGACTTTGGAATCACGATCCGGCCATGTTGGCGATGCCAGCTCAAGACGATCCGTACAGGACTCCTGCCATGATGAGTTGCGATCTCTGCAGTAGCCGGATCGGACAAGGGAGATTCGGTCGGTTGCTCGGATCCCCAGGAATGGATGCCGCCCAGCGGTGACCATGCCTCTGTCACGATCCCGCGCGCCGAGTTCACCGCGGTCATCGAGTTCTGTGTGAAGTACGGATGCAGCTCGATTTGATTGACGGCAGGGGATCGAGGTGATCTCAACAAGATCATGTGAGGTGGCCGTGTTCGATCTGCGTGAGAACGAGCGCGGCTTTGACGGTCTTGCCAATTTTCGGGGTCTGGCGGTGATGTGGTTCAGGGTGCGCCAGCGCCCGGTGAGCACGGCGAAGCCGCGTTCTCCTGGGGCGTGTAGCCCGCGCAGCAGTGCGTTGTAAGTGCGGTTGTCGGCGTGGAGTTTCCGTCCGTCGGTGGGTTGTTTGATCGGGGGTGTGCATGCCGATGCCGGCGCCGTCGTAGCCGCCGTCGGCCAGTCTGGGCAGATCGAGCCGGGACGCCGCCCAATGCAGGGCGCCGAGGACGTGTTCGCGGGCGGCGGTCAGGTCGTGGGTGGAGCCGGGTTCGACGTTGGCGACCACAATGGGAACCCACCGGGTGCCGACAGGGCTTGGATGTTGCTGCCGTGCTCCTGGGCGTTGCCGGAGTACCACAGGTCGATCAGCCCTTGGTGCTGACGGTCTTCTCGCCGTACCTGTCGGCGGAGAACACTTTCCCGTCGAGGATTATCTAGGCCAGGCCCTCCTCTTTGGCACGCAGCAGCGCCTCGTGCAGGTCCGGCGCCTGCGCAGCCAGTACCTCGATCACCTGGTCCACGTAGCGGTAGGCCGTCGCCCGTGAGACGCCGTGATCGCGGCCCAGCGTGGTGATATCGGCGCCCTGGCGAAACCACCGCAGCCCTAGCACGGCCTGCCGAAAGCAGGCCAACGCCCGGGCGACCTTATTGCATCCGGCTAAGCGATGAGACGGTCGAGGTGGTCGGCGGTGAAGTTCGAAACCCCGATGCTGCCACGCTGTGTACGCCGGGCAGCAGCGCACCAGGATCCTCGCCGCGGGCGCGAGCGGCCCGTTGGCTGCGGCGGTCGTGGAGGTAGCCCAGCCTGTCGATGCCGGCATAGCCTTGCCACCCGTCGGTGATGAGCGTCGATCCCGGCTCGACGTGCTCGGTGACGAATGGCTGCAGCGTGGCGGCGGAGGTGTCGGTCAGGATCTTCATGCGGCAACGCCCGTATCCACGGGGGTTCTGTGAGCTCGCCCGCCACGCCGACCAGGGCTTTCTTGCCTCTGGCCCGCCCGCCGCGCAGCCGGTGCAGCATCGCCCACGCGGTCCGGTACGAGCCGATCTCCAGGGCCCCGCAGCAGACTCTGCGCGGAGACGCCATCCTTCTGCGCGGCGAACATCCAGCACGCGGTGCACCACACCGTCAGCGGCGTCCGGCGACGGTCGAACAACGTGCCTGCCGTCACCGAGGTTCGAGCGCCACACGCCCCACACTTGTAGCGGCCGTCTGCTGTCGCCCACCCGCCCGGCGAACCACAGCGCGGACAGACGAACCCGTCCGGCCACCGCAGCCACGCCAGGTGGTCCAGGCAATCCTCATCCGTGCGGAACCAGGACTGGAGCTCCCCGACCGACCTGGGGTAGTGCACGCCAGCCCGCAACCGGGGCACAGTCACATCACGAGGCTAACCCAGCTAGTCCGGTCGGATGGATACCCCATGATGCGATATGTCGTCGTCATGCGTTCCTCCCTTGCTGCGTCGCGGCCCCGCCGTTAGCGGGTGACGCGTAACTGCCGAGTCAGCCGAATAGCCTCTCGGCTTCTTCGTACCGCGCAGCCGGTACTCGTTGTAGCTCGGCGATCGCCTCCGCGATCGGGACCGAGACGATGTCCAGTCCTCGGACGGCCACCATCGATCCCCAGCCGCGGGCGTGGACGTTTGCCACGGCCGCCATCCCAAGTCGGGTCGCGAGGACTCGGTCACGAGCTGTGGGCGCGCCTCCGCGCTGCAGGTGGCCAAGCGCGACCGCCCGCGACTCCACCCCGGTCCTGCGTTCGATCTGCGCGGCGATGATGTCACCGATTCCGCCGAGGCGAGGACGGTCGAAAGCGTCGAGTCCCTTGTGGGAATGGGGCTCCTCCATGCTGTCGAGCGTGAATCCTTCGGATACGACCACAACGGGCGCGCGGCCGCGGCGACGCACGCTTTCGACCCACCCGCACACGTCATCGAGCGATCGTTGCTGCGAGGGGATGAGGATTCCGTGCGCGCCGCCCGCGATGCCGGAGTACAGGGCAATCCATCCAACGTGACGGCCCATGACCTCGAGGACCATGCAGCGTTTGTGCGACTCGGCAGTCGTGCGGAGCCGGTCGATCGCGTCCGTGGCGATCTCCACGGCCGTGTCGAAGCCGAACGAGTAGTCCGTCCCGGAGATGTCGTTGTCGATCGTTTTGGGCACGCCGACGATCGGCAGTCCTTTGTCGGTCAAGCGGCTCGCGGCCGTCAGCGTCCCTTCCCCTCCGATGGCGATCACCGCGTCGACACCGAGCCGCTTGAGTGTGTTTCTGATGTTCGCCGCGCCCCCGTGCGGACCGTCGAACGGGTTGGTGCGGGAGCTGCCCAGGATGGTGCCGCCCTGACGGGACAGGCCGCGAACGTCGTGCCGGCCTAGCGGAATCACGTCCTGCTCGACCAGCCCGCGCCACCCGTCCCGGAATCCCACGAACTCGTCGCCGTGGTTGATGATGCCTTCCAGCACGGATGCTCTGATGACGGCATTGAGACCGGGGCAGTCGCCGCCGGATGTCAGCAACCCGATCCGCATGAGTACTCCAAGCTCGGGGCGATGAGGGCACAGTTGAATGAGGCGCCGCCGCGAAACTGGGGTCCTGCGGCACCCCGTGGCACGAGTCCGAGTCAGCGGCGCCGTGCTGGCAAGATCAGGTCACGCACGGTCGCGACGATCCCGGCAGCGTCGTACCCGTAGTGGCGGTAGAGCTCGTCGGGCACCCCGACCTCCGCGAAGACATCCGGCACGCCGAGCCGGCGAACTCGTGCCCCCAGTCCCTCCTCGGCGACGACTTCGGCGACGGCGGAACCGAGCCCGCCGGTGACGAAGTGGTCTTCGACGGTGACGATGGTTCCCGTCTCCCGTGCTGCGGCGATGATCGCGTCCCGATCGAGGGGCTTCACAGTGTGAAAGTCCAGAACCCGCGCGGAGACGCCTTCCGATGCCAGCTGTTCGTGTGCCTGGATGGCGTCCTTCATCATGGTGCCGCAGGCGACGATGGAGACGTCGGTGCCTTCACGGGCGACGATCGCTTTTCCGATCTCGATCTTTTGGTCCTCGCCGTAGAGCACCGGGTCTTCGCCGCGGCCGACGCGGATGTACACCGGTCCGGGCAGCCCGATCGCAAGCTCGATGAACTCCGACACTTGCAGCGGATCGCTGGGGGCCAGCACGGTCATGTTGGGAATGGTCCGCATGACCGCGATGTCTTCGTTGCCCTGGTGCGTCGGGCCCATGATGCCGGCCGTCAGCCCGCTGGTCGTCGCGAGGATCTTCACCGGAAGGTCGACGTAGCCGATGTCGCTTCTGACCTGTTCGTGTGCGCGCATCGACGCGAACGCCGCGAACGTCGAGGCGACCGGGATCTTTCCTTCGAGCGCGAGCCCCGCGGCGACCCCCATCAGGTTCTGTTCGGCGATGCCCACGTTGAAGAACCGGTCCGGGAACCGGTCGCGGAAATCGAGCAGCTTGTTGGACTTGGCCAAGTCGGCCGTGACCACGACGATACGCTCGTCCGTTTCCCCGAGTTCGGTCAATTTGCGACCGTAGACATCCCGGGGGTTGAGCTTCAGCATGTCCTCGACATTCAGTGAACCAGCCATGCGTCATTCCTTTCTGCCTCGCGCTTCTCGTCCAGTTGCTTCAGGCACGCCTCGTACATTTCGTCGTCGAGGATGCCGGCGTGCCAGGCGATCTTGTCTTCCATGAAATCGATGCCTTTGCCCTTGACGGTCTTCGCGACGATGGCGGTGGGACGGTCGGCGGCGACCGGAGGCAGGTTGTCGAGGGCGTCGATCAGGGCAGCCACGTCGTGTCCGTCCAGCTCGATCACGTTCCAGCCGAAGGCGGCGAATTTCTCGTCGAGAGGGTTGATCTTCATGACGTCGTCGAGGTGCCCGTCGAGGGACAGTTCGTTCTTGTCGACGATGGCGACGAGGTTGCCGAGTTTGAACTGCGGGGCGGCCATGACCGCCTCCCAGACCGACCCCTCGTTCATCTCCCCGTCTCCGAGTACGGTGACCACTCGATGCGTGCCCCCGTCGAGCCTGCCGCCCAGCGCCATGCCCACGGCGACGGCGAGGCCGTGTCCGAGCGATCCGGTCGACGTCTCGACACCGGGAGCGTGGGCCTTGCAGGGATGCATTCCGAAGTCCGTTCCCAGCTTCCCGTAGGTGCCGAAGACGTCCTCGATGTCGAAGTACCCCTTGCGCGCCAGGGAGAAATACAGCGTGCCGGCGCCGTGGCCCTTGCTGAGAATGAACCGGTCACGATCCGGCCACTCGGGTTTGCCTGCATCGATCCGCAGAAAGTGCTGAAACAGCACCGTCATGATCTCCGACAGCGAGAAGTCGCCGCCGACATGTACGGGACCGCCCGCGTTACGCGCCAGGCGCAGCACATCCTTGCGCATCTGAAGCGCCAGGTCCTTCAGACGCTCGACCTCTTCACGATCAGCCATCACTTTGCCTCCTTCTTGCTGGGATCGACCAGGACCTTCCCAAAATCGTTTGGCTGGAGCAGCCGGTGGGCGAACTCGCCTGCGCTCCCGAAATCGACCACATGGGTCACGAGCTTCTCGGCATCGAAATCGCCCCGGGCCAGAATGCGCAGCGTGTGCTGGAAGCCTGCGACTGTGGAAAACTGGGGGAACTGGACGACGGGCTCCTTGATCATGGCCGGGATGCGCTGAAACACCTCGTCCGCGCTGTGCATACCGGCGAGGACGATCCGGCCGTGAGGGGCGACTAGGTCGATCGCGGACGCGAGCATGCCGGGCCGGCCCGCCGCCTCGATCACGACGCTCGGCAACCCGCCGAAAAGCGCCTGCGCGCTCGCCGCAAGCGTCTCATTCAGCGGGTCGACGACCGCCGTCGCTCCGAACTCGAGCGCCAGGCGCCGGCGCGAAGCAACCGGGTCGCTGACGAGAATGCGGCCAACGCCCTGCTGACGCAGCCAGATCGCGATCGCGATCCCGATCGGGCCCGCGCCGAAGACGACCACGTCATCGCCTGGCACCAGGTTGGAGGCTTCCACGGCCCGCAAGCCGACCGCGAGGGGTTCCGTGACCGCGGCCGCACGAGGGCTCACCCCCTCCGGCACCCGGACAGTGAACAGGGCCTGGACGATGACGTACTCGGCGAACGCGCCTCCGCTGGGCGCGCCAATCACGGAGAACTGTGCACAGTGCGACGGTTCGCCGGAAACACACCAGACGCAGTGACCGCACCCGAGAGCCGGCACCGCGGTGACACGCTCTCCCGTCGAGAACTGGTCGACGCCGGGTCCCAGAGCGTCGATGATGCCGACGAACTCATGGCCGAACGTCGCCCCGGACGTCGGGAACTCCGCCAGCATGTGAAGGTCGCTGCCGCAGATCCCGCAATACTCGACCTTGACCCGGAGCTGCCCGGGACCTGGGTCGGGCACGGGTTGTTCCGCCACCGCAAAGGAGTGCCTGTCCGCCACGACTTCCAGAGCGCGCATTGTCATCGATCTCGCCTTTCTCGACGCCGACCGACGGAAGATGTAGCGGCGAACGGGCCCTGGGGGCGCGCTTGCACACGTCATCTTCGTCGTCCGAACCGTTCTTCGTTGAACCAGTTTTCGGTACTCCGTGCCGAAAACTGATTTGACTGTACATGCCGGCTATCCCGGCTGCAATGTCCGACATGAGGGCTTCCGCTCCGACCTTCGATCGAGATCGGGTGCCCCAATCGCTCAGGGTCTCGGGCGGACGCGGATTCGGCGAGGAGTGAGTTGATGGCCGACGGGACAGCAGCGATGTTCGCCGGGGACTGCACGGTCTCGCGCCGCCGCCGCGCTGTTTGGGCGCCCCGGGTCCGCACCATCGACCACCGACCGGGGGCGTCATCGCCTCAGACAGGACGTTCAGCACTCGTCATCTTGCGGATGCGCGACTCACCTCCGAACGCCTCGACGCCGCGCTCAAGGAGGGCCAGAACTGGACAGCGACACTCGGCCACTAGCCGAAGTCGATCCGCGCCGCACTCGCATGGCGGCATGCCGCCCGCGCCCGGTCGAGCGTGGCCCGGGCGCGGAGACTCGCTGACGGCGAACGAGCCGGTCAGGGCCCACTCGCCACACCGGGCCAGAGCGAGTCGGCCCAACCTTGTAGACGCAGGCGCACCGCTCGTGCGACTGCCATCAATGCAGGGGCCGCAATATCATCGTTCGTCGGGCCGAGCATCGCGGCGGCTTCTCCCCTCGACTGTGGTCGAGCGGAATTCAAATCCCCCGTCCGCCCGCTCCCACTAGTGTCGTGAGTCGTCAATTCGGGTGCAGTATGCGGCGAGGGTGTCGAGGATCTGGTCTGCGGTTTTGGTCCAGACGAACGGTTTGGGGTCGGCGGTCCATTCGTTGATCCATTGGCGGACGTCGGCTTCGAGTTCGGTGACGCTGCGGTGGGCGGAGCGGCGGAGTTTGCGGTTGGTGGGTTCGGCGAACCAGCGCTCGACCAGGTTGAGCCATGATGAACTGGTTGGGGTGAAGTGCAGGTGGAGCCTGGGGTGGCGGGTGAGCCACTCCTTCACCTTCGGGGTTTTGTGGGAGGCGTAGTTGTCCAGGACCAGGTGCAGGTCCAGGTCGTTCGGGACCGCGGAGTCGTCAGTTTCAGGAACCGCAGGAATTCCTGGTGCCGGTGCCGGCGGTAAAGCTGCGCGATCACCGAGCCGCTGGCCAGGTCGAACGTGGCGAACGGCTGGTGGTGCCGTGGCGTACGTAGTCGTGGGTCGTCCGCGCCGGGGTGGTGGGCATGATCGGCAGGATCGGAGCGGTCCGGTCGATCGCCTGCATCTGGGATTTCTCGTCCACCGCGAGTACCAGCGCGTTCTCGGGCGGGGACATGTAGAGCCCGACCACGTCGCGGACCTTGTCCACGAACAGCAGATCGGTCGACACCTTCCACGTCTCGATCAGGTGCGGCTTCAGCCCGAACGCCCGCCAGATCCGCGACACCGCGCTCTGCGACATCCCCGTCGCGGTCGCCATCGACCGGGTCGACCACTGCGTATCACCCTTGGGCGGCTTCGATTCCAGCGTCTTGGTGATCACCTGCTCGACATGCTCGTTACCGATCACCAGAGGTCGGCCCGGCTGCGCCTCGTCCGACAACCCGTCCAGCCGATCGGCCAAGAACCGCGAACGCCACCTCGACACCATGTTCCGCGACGCCCCGACAGCCTCAGCGACCTCACCGATCGTCCCGCCCTCAGCACACCGCAGCACGATCCTGGACCGCTGCAACGCCAACGCCTGCGACGTTTTCCGACGCCGAGTGCACCCGGCCAGCACCGACCGCTCCTCGTCGGACAAAACACCACAGGATAAACCTTCGGGCTCGGCATCACTGGAGCATACCGACTAACACCGAATTATTGACTCAGGACACTAGCGGCGTCAGAGATTTCATGTGGTATTGGTCGACGACGCTCTTCAATACGTGGGATTGAACCCCCAACGCTCTCGCGCGTCGTTTGACCGGGCAGCCGCTGACGGCGTCTATTAAATAGGGCCCATTGACCGTGCAGATCGATGCCCCTGGCTAGACAGCGATCAGAGGCCTCTAAGACCTGCGCTGGAAGAAGTCAAGTGCAGGGCGGCGCCCGCTGTTCCGGTCCGACCACGCCTCGAAACAGCGGGCAACGTAGTTGCCCAGGCGTGCGGCAATCTGCAACAGCCGGAGTGCCGAACAGTCGGCGCTTCAGTTGTGCTGACGCGCACCCGGTGACACCTCACTCAGCCTGAGATCAATACACCTTCGCGGCGGCGTTCGCGATGTCGTCAGCGAGCAGGTGCGGCACCTCCAGTGCAGGGAAGTGTCCGCCTTCACCATGCTCCGTCCATTGGACGATC
This sequence comes from Kribbella speibonae, assembly GCF_004331375.1. Lineage (NCBI taxonomy): Bacteria > Bacillati > Actinomycetota > Actinomycetes > Propionibacteriales > Kribbellaceae > Kribbella > Kribbella speibonae. Next base: position 1,365,122 of record NZ_SJKC01000003.1, read on the forward strand.
TGGTTGTATTGCTCCGCAAGCTGACGGTCGCTGATCAGATAGTCGTAGGCGAATACTGACACTGCCGCCGGCGTCGTCGATACCGGGGGCGCTGGATAATCACCGCCGAACAGGTGGCTGGACTTGTAGAAGGTCACAGAGGAGCCCAAGGTGTTGTTGAGCCAGTAGATCATCGTGTTGGTGATGAGAGCCGTACGGTCGACGGTCTCGACACCTGTCTGCGACGCGGCGGTCCAGTCGTGGAAGCGTTCGGCGATCCATGAGAGCAGACCAGTCGGAGAATCGGCGAGCGCATGTCCGATCGACAGCGGCCTGGTCGTGTGCAGGAACGCGTAGGCGCTGAGATCGGTAATGTACCGATGCATCTGTATCTCGGTCTTGGTGGTCAGGTCGTCAGTCCTGCGTCCACTGACATCTGGGATGCCGCCAACGATCGAAGTCACGTGAATACCAGCGACGTGCGCCGCATCGATGAGCCCCAGGACATGTGACACCAATGCACCGATATCGCAGCCGTGGGCGACGTACCTCGAGTATCCTAGGCGCTTCATCAAAGTCGCCCACGCTGTGGCGGTCTTGACGATATCCCAGCGCTGCTTTGACGGCCCAGGAAACCCAAATCCCGGAAGGCTCGGGATCACGACATCATGGCCTCGAGTTGCCAGCAGCTCGCCGACCTCGAGGAACTCGCTGAATGATCCTGGCCACCCGTGGGAGAGCACGATCGGCAGCAAATCGCTTGCGCCGTTCTTCGCTCGCAGCCACACGAAGTGAATGTCGTCCCCGTCGATTTCCGTGAGAAACTGCGGGTACGCGTTCAACCGCGTCTCTTCCTCGCGCCAGTCATAGTCACGCTGCCAGAACCCGACGAGATCCTCGAGATGCGCCAGCGAAACTCCATCTGACCAGCTGTCCGCGTCGTCGGTCACAGCCCAACGAGTTCCCGTCAGTCGCACCGAGAGGTCCTCGAGGACGCTGTCAGCGATCGCGATCTGGAACGGGTGCACCAGTTCTTCCTGCTGTTGCAGGTCCGCGTTGACGCTCATGCGACCTCAAGTGCGGCCTCGTGCTGGAGCTGCCGCAGATTGGCAGCAACGCGAGCACTCACCGCATTGAACTCAGGGTTGCTCGCCTCGGCCAGCCCCGGAAGGACAACGCCGAGCCGCGTGCTGGGAAGCCACTCGCTCAGGAGGGGGTTCACCGACCAACGGGCCAGGAGATCGGCACGGTTCGCCCAGAAGTCGAGCGTGTCGGCGGACGTGTACGGCACGATGACCGGCTGGGCGAGTTCGTTGCGCGCCTGGTCGTCGAGATCGTCCTCGAAGTCCAACTTGGCGGCGATAGCGCCAGCGATCGGGAGCAGGCAGGTGATGACGGTCTGCACCGTGACCCGGCCTGCAGTGTAGATCGGACGCAACGGTCGGGGGCCGATGCCCTCAGACGAGCAGTCGATGTAGAGCGTGTCCGGCGACGACGGGATCCGACCGCGATCGAGTTCGGCCCATGTCGAATCGATGGCCCGCACTCGTCCGAGCCGGACCACATCGGTGATGCTGCGGAGCTGGATCATCTCTTCCGGCGATACGGTCGCGCAACGGAAGCCCTCGGGATATTCGTCCGGATACAGGCGCCCGATCATTCCGACCCCCTCTGCGAAGTCCAGGAATTCGGTGACGCTCTGAATCCCGTCCATCTTTGGAATCATCGTTGGGTCTCCCTGTTCCACCGAGGCGCGATTGAGCATCCAGACCGCACGCGACATGATCCACTGAATTCGATCGCTCGGCACGCCGCGGTCGAGCAGATACAGACAGGCATCCATCGCCGTCTTGCCAGCACCGATGACGGTGTAGCGCTCCGGGGTCTCCGCCTCCACGAGCTCGCCGACAGGGATGACCTTGGCGCTGGGGCCGACCTCGTAGTTCCGCAGGCCCATTGCGGGCACCCTGATCTGCGCGTACGTCGAGTCGACGACCCGCCGACGAGCGACGAACTCGGTGACCTCGCCGGTGAGCAGGGAGCGCGCGCGCACCGTCATCGAACCGGCCGACTCGTCCGCTACGTGACGCGGGAAGTACTGGACGCGCCCGGACGGTAGCAGGGTGTCTCGCATCACCTTCGTGAAGTAGTCGAGGATCTCGTGCCTCGAAGCCAACATGGCCTGCCACTGCCCAGAATCGCTGGGCATCGCACGCGAGTTCACACCGTAGGTGATCGACGGGGCATGGAGCCGTACGAATGGATACGAGATGTTCCAGTGGCCCCCGGGCGCGTCGTACTGGTCGATTACCACCGCGGTGTAGTTGCTATCGCTGACGACAGTGTCGGCGAAATTGATTCCCCCGGCCCCACTTCCGATGATGACGTAGTCGACGGTGATCGGACTCGGCATTGAGGTCCTCCTATCTCCGATTTCCGGTACTGGGTACCGATACGGTGACGCTAGCGTCCCGGCGGTAGGAGCACAAGACTCCGTCCGTGCTCTGTGCCGCGATCGCGTTCGCTTGATCGGCACCCACCGGAGCTCGACGCCGGCGAAGACGTCGGCCTGCGGTCGGAGTCGAAGTCAATGGCACGCGTGTCTTGCGCGGCGCCGAAGCGGGGTCTACGATCTAGCCCAATTTCGGGCTTCCGTACTCAAATCCCGGCTGTGCCTCACGAGATTGTCAGGCAGCACGTCGGATCCGGCAAGTGTGTTCGAAGGGCGGTCCCAATGACGGGGCTCTCGAAAAATGCATGAACCCTAGGTGTATTCGTCTCGCGTCAAACCGTCCTTCCGCCGTAAGTTAAAGGACCGGGCTGGAGCGGCACATGCATCAGTACCGAGGCCACGACGTTGTGAATGGTCAGGTCTTCTGCGCGCCTGGTTGATCTCCGCGGCGGGCTGTTGATCATGGTGCAGTCTTCGCTGGTTCGCGTCCGTCGTATGAGGAGCTTGCTGCTCTGGTCGCGGCGCAGGCTAAGTGGATCGCGCAGCTTGAGGTCGAGGTCGCCGAGTTGCGGCGGCAGTTGGGGCAGAACTCGCGGAACTCGTCGAAGCCGCCGTCGTCGGATTCGCTGTTCGTCAAGCCCGCGCCGCGCTCGTTGCGCGGCAAGCGGGCGTAAGACGGGCGGGCAGCAGGGGCATCCGGGGTCGACGCTAGCGCAGGTCGCCAATCTGGACGAGACGTTGGGGCGCGAGCCGGGCCGGTGCGAGGGGTGCGGCGAGGACTTGGGTAGGTGCGCCGGAGGTGGTCATGGAACGACGCCAGGTGTTCGACCTGCCGCCGGTCCGCCGCGGCGATCCGGTCCCGCACCCGCGTGGTGAACGACCAGGCCATCCATGCGTTGTGCAACGTCCACCTGCCGCGGAGGCACACAGGTCGTGACCAGCGACCCGCTCCGGTCACATCGAGTCGATGCTGAAGTACTGCGTTTCCTGGAACTCGCGGAGGCCGTCGCGGGCGCCTTCGCGGCCGAGGCCGCTTTGCTTCACGCCACCGAATGGTGCGGACGGGTCGGAGATAAGTCCGCGGTTGATTCCGACCATGCCGGCTTCGGTGGCCGCCGCGATCCGGAGCGCGTCCTGGAGCCGTCCTGCGTAGACGTACGCCGCCAGGCCGTACTCGGTGTCGTTGAGCTGGTGGAGCAGATCGCCCTCGTTGTCCCAGGCAACGACTGGGGCGACCGGCCCGAAGATCTCCTCGGTCAGGATCCGAGCGTTCGGCGGGACATGGGTCAATAGAGTTGGAGCGACGTACCAGCTGTCGGCCGGTGCCGGCGCCTGATGGCTGATGACGGCGCCTTCGGCGACGCTGCCTGCGACGAGGGCACGGACGTCGTCGGCCGCCTTCGCCGTGATCATCGGCCCGACCTGGGATGCGGGATCGGAGGCGGGACCGACCCGGAGCGATTGGATGGCCGCGCCGAAACGCGCCACGAATTCGTCCGAGACGGCGGCATGGACATAGAAGCGGTTCGCTGCGGTGCAGGCTTGGCCACCACCGCGGAACTTCGCGATCATCGCGCCTTGTACGGCTGCCCTGATGTCTGCGTCGGAAGTGACGACGAAGGGCGCGTTCCCGCCGAGCTCCATGCTGGCGTTCACGACTCGGCCGGCCGCCTGCGCGAGCAACCTGCGCCCGACTGCCGAGGATCCGGTGAAGGAGATCTTGCGAACTCTGCTGTCGGCGAGCCAGGTACTGACGATGCCGGCTGCGTCCGTGGTCGGGACGAGGTTCACGACCCCGTCCGGCACACCGGCCTTGGCGAGCAGGCGCGCGATCGCGATGGCCGTCAACGGTGTCTCTGCGGCAGGCTTGAGCACGACTGTGCAGCCGGCCGCGAGGGCGGGGGCGATCTTGCGGGTCGCCATCGCGGCGGGGAAGTTCCACGGCGTGACAAGTGCCGCAACACCGACCGGCTTGTGTGTGACAACCGTGTGCGCAGCTCCTGCGGGAGCCGTGCCGTACGAACCGTCGGTGCGCACCGCTTCCTCGGCGTACCAACGGAAGAACTCGGCGGCGTAGGTGACCTCCGCTCGTGCGTCGGACTGGGGCTTGCCGTTTTCCGCGCAGATGAGTGCGGTCAGCTCGTCGGATTGCTGGACCAGGAGTTCGAAGCAGCGCCGCAGGATTTCGGATCGTTGCCGCGGCGCCGCAGCGGACCACTCCGGAAATGCTGCGGCGGCCGCGCTGACTGCGGCAGTCGCGTCGAGCGCCCTTGCGTTCGGAACCTCGGCGATCGCATTGCGCGTGGCTGGGTCGTAAACCTGGAAGGTCGCGTGGCGTGAGCTACCGCTGTTGATGGCGAGGTCGAGATCGGCGATCAGCGTCTGGATGGTCATCGGATCTCCCGGAAGATCTCGGCCAGTACCTCGAGCCCCTCGTGCAGAAGGTGGTCGGGCATGGACAGGGGCGGCAGGAAGCGCAGTACGTTGCCGTAGGTTCCGCAGGTCAGCACGACAAGGCCGCGGGAGTGCGCTGCCGCCGCGACACGTTTGGTCAGGTTGGCGTCAGGATCGGTGGTTCCCGGCGATACCAGTTCGAGCGCGATCATGGCGCCGCGGCCTCGGACGTCACCGATCCGGTCGTCCTCCGCTCGCAGAACCGACAGTTGCTCGAACATCGTCTTACCGATGGCATCGGCCCGATCGGCCAAGCTGTCGCGCTCGATGGTGTCGACGACGGCGAGAGCGGCCGCACACGCGAGCGGATTGCCGCCGTAGGTTCCGCCGAGGCCACCAGCCTGAGGTGCCTCCATGATCGCGGCGCGGCCGGTCACGGCCGAGAGGGGGAGGCCGCCGGCGATGCCCTTGGCCGTGACGATCAGATCGGGCACAAGTCCCTCGTGATCGCAGGCGAACATGGTGCCGGTACGCGCGAAACCAGTCTGGACCTCGTCAGCGACGAAGACGACGTCGTTCGCGCGGCACCAGTCGAGCAACGTCGGCAGGAAACCGGTGGCCGGGACGATGAACCCGCCTTCGCCCTGGATGGGTTCGACGACGAGAGCGGCCAGGTTGTCCGCGCCGACCTGCTTGTCGATCACGTCGATCGCCCTGCGGGCCGCGGACACACCGTCAAGGCCACCGTCGCGGAACGGATAGGACAAGGGGGCTCGGTAGATTTCCGGAGCCAGCGGCCCGAAGCCGCTCTTGTACGGCGCGCTCTTGGCCGTCATCGCCATCGTCAGATTCGTCCGGCCGTGGTAGGCGTGGTCGAAGGCGACAACGGCCGGTTTGCGAGTGAAGGCGCGGGCGATCTTCACCGCGTTCTCCACCGCCTCGGCGCCGGAGTTGAACAGAGCAGTCCGTTTCTCGTGCGCACCCGGTGTGATCCGGTTGAGCATCTCGGCGACGGCGATGTAACCGTCGTATGGCGTGATCATGAAGCAGGTGTGGGTGAAGGCGTGGACCTGATCGGTGACCGCGGACACGACGCCTGGTGCGCTGTTGCCGACAGTGCTGACCGCGATCCCGGAGCCGAAGTCGATCAAGGAGTTGCCGTCGGCATCGACCAGTACACCGCCACCCGCCGCGACGACGTACACCGGCAACATCGTGCCGACGCCTCGCGCCACGGCACTCAGTTTTCGCGCATGGATCGCCTGTGAGGCGGGTCCGGGGATCGGTGTGATCAGACGTCGTTCCTGGGGCAGTGTCGGCCCGCCTACTACGGTCATGGCGGTGACGCTAGGAGAGTCTGTACCTGCCGTGATAGGGCAGCAATGCACAATCGATCCTGGCTACGATGTGCATTGTGGTCACCATGGCGGACGTCCTCGATCAGCACCAACTGCGGCTGACCGCACTCCATCTACCGGCGCCGCACGAGCCAGTGCGGTGGGTGGCAACCAGTGAGCTGCTGGACCCCGGACCGTTCCTGGAGGGATCAGAGCTCCTGCTCACCACCGGTCTCGAAACCAAGGGCTGGCGCTCTGAGTGGGACGCGTACGTCGGGCGACTCGTGGAGGTTTGTGTCGCGGCGCTCGGAATCGGTACTGGTCTGACCCACGCCAGACCTCCTCGAAGCCTGGTGACCGCCTGCGAGCGGCATGGACTCAACCTGATCGAAGTGCCGCGCGGAACCACGTTCGTCGCGATCAGCCGGCAGACCGCGCAATTGCTCGAGGAATCGGAAGCCAAAGCCAGCCGGGCCGGCTTCGAACTCCAGCGGCGGCTGACTGCGGCGGCGACACGTCCTGATCCCACTGTCTCGATCCTGAACACGCTGGCGCGACTCTTGTCCGGCGCGGCATGTACCTTGTCCACCACCGGCGAAGTGCTGGCCGGTCCGTTCGGACCCGAGTCCCTACCGATTGATCAGATCGTCGTGGAGATCGAGCGCATCAGGCGCCATGGGTTACGCGCGGCAGCATCCGTCGCCGGCGTCGCCGTTCAACCGCTCGGACTCACTGGACGTCCCTCGGCGTACCTCGCCGCACTCGTCCCCGGACCACCGACCGACGGATCACGTAGTGCCGTGACCACAGCGGCCGCCCTGCTCAGTCTCATCGCCCAGCAAGAACGCAGTCGAACCGAGTCCCGGCGGCTCCTCCACGCCAAGGTTCTGCAGTCGCTGGTCGAGGGGGACCCTGGCACGGCTCAGTTGCTCCTCGAGATTGAGCCTGCCGGATCGCGTCTTGCTGCGACGATCCGGATGATTCGAGCTGCCGGCACGGTCCAGCAACTCGACGACGCACGATCCCAGCTGGACTCGCTCGGCGTCGTCACAGCGGGCGATGCCGAGCTCAGTGCCGCAGCTCCGGCAGATCGCGCGGAGCGCGTTGCCCGGCAACTGGTGGGGTCCGGCCTGCTGGTCGGTCTCGGCGAGACCACCACTCTGGCGGACGCTCGAACAAGCCACTACACCGCTGGCATCGCGCTTACACAGGCGACGGAAGCCGTGCCGTACGTCCCGTGGGAAGGCATTCTCGGCGAGGGCCTCCTGACCCTGATCGCACCTGAGACCGCGGCTGCGTTCGCCTCCTCACTCCTCGGCGGCCTGGATCTCGTGCAACTGACCACGCTGCGGTCGTTCCTCCGTCATCATGGCGCGGTCCTCAAGGTCGCCGACGATCTGGGAATCCATCGCAACACCGCCCGCAACCGCCTGTCCGCAATCGAAACCACCATCGGCGGTTCCCTGGACGACCCCCAATTGCGAGCCACCGCATGGCTGGCCATCCAGGCTCTGCCCCGCCGGTCGACGCCTTCCTAGCAACCTTCTTCCGGGCCTTGGTCGCCCGCGCAGGCAGCCGCTTCAGGGGTCGTCGAGCCGCCGAACTTCTACGCCTCTGTCCGGAACCAGACGTCGCGCCGACGCTGCCTCGTGATCGAACCGACGTGGCGTTGCTGGCTCCCCCGGCTTCGCGTGGTCGCGCATGTGCGCTGAAGCTCCGACACCAGTCGATCATCCATGCTACGCAGCGACACTCCGGAAATGCCGGGAAGCTCACGAGCGCAGCGGGTCAGGAGTCGAAGCCGAGGCCGACCCGGTCGAGGATTCGGAGGTAGGCGTTGCGCCGTCCCTCCTGGTGATCGGCACGGTCGAGTGACCAGCGGGTGAGGTTGATTCCAGCGGTGGCGAACGGCTCGGGCGGGAACGGCAGCGGTCGCCGCCTGACCATCTCGAGTTCGGTGCGTTCGTTGCGCTCGCCGGACAGCAGGTCCAGCAGGACGTTCGCGGCGAATCGGGTGGCGCCGACCCCGAGACCGGTGAACCCGGCGGCGTACGCCACCCGGTCTCGACGGGCCAGACCGTAGAAGGCCGCGAACTGGGTGCACGTGTCGATGGCACCGGCCCAGCGGTGCGTGAAGCTGATGTCGGAGAGTTGCGGGAAGGTGGCGAGGAAGTGTGACGCGAGCTTCTGGAACGTCTCCGGTCGTTCCTCGTACTGCGGTTTCACCTTGCGGCCCGCATGGTAGATCGCGTCGTACCCCCCGTAGAGGATCCGATTGTCCTTTGTGAGACGCGAGTAGTGGAACTGGTTGGCCAGGTCTGCCAGACCCTGACGGTTCTTCCAGCCGATCGACGCCATGTGATCCGGACTTAGCGGCTCGGTCATCAACACGTAGTCGTAGACCGGCACTGTCATCAGCCGGTTGCGGCGCAGCAGCGGGCTGAAGACGTTCGTTGCGAGGACGACGCGATCGGTGGTGATCGTCGCGGTCTCGGTGTGAACGATGGCTTGGCCTGAGCGCGGCGTTTGCAGATCGGTGACGCGAGAGTTCTCGAAGATCTCGACACCGAGCTCGGTCGCCACCCGAGCGAGTTCGAGCGCCAGTCGCGCGGGCTGCAGCATCGCGCAGTACGGATCGCGCAGTCCACCCAGGAAGAGCGGGCTGTTGATCTCAGCACCGGCTTCGCCGGCTGTGAGCCGGTCCGGGACGTTCGCGAGCCACGCGACCTGATGCTCCTCGACAGCGACCCGGAGCGTTCCGTTCCGCTCCCAGTGACAGTCGATTCCGAACTCGGCGACATCGCGCTCGAACTCGTCGAGGTTCTGTCGGCCGAGCCGCTCCAGTGTGTCGAACTCATCGGGCCAGCGCGCGCGGCCGTTCTCGTCTCCGTGCGTGAGAGACGCTTCGCAGAAGCCGCCGTTGCGCCCGGAGGCGGCCCACCCCACGGCCTCGGCCTCGACGAGGACGACATGCTGGCCGGGGTTTCGCCGCTTGGCGAAGATCGCCGTCCACAGTCCGAGGAATCCGGCGCCGACGACTGTCAGGTCGGCCTGCGCGGACTTCGTCAGTTGCGGGAAGCGTGCTGCCGCCCCGGCTTCTTCGCGCCAGAAGACCACCGGTTTGCTGTCGGCGAGCGCGCGCCGCACCAGACCGGGATCGGGAGCGTTCCGCTCGTAGGACGTCTGCTGTCTGGTCGCCATGGTGTCGTCTCCCGGAGGTCAGAGCAGTCGGCCGGCCAGGTCGCGACCGACCCGGATCGCCCCGTCGACATGCTGGAAGCCCAGTCCTGGCGGGTCGCTGGTACCGAACACCAGCGGTCCGACGGACTCTGTGATCTGGCTGGAGTAGCGGGTCAGTACTGCCGACTCCGAAGCTGGTGGCATAGGCGCCCGCGGTCCACTCGTCCGCCGTCCACTGACTTTCGTAGTAGACGAGTTGGCTTTTCGCCTGCTCCCCGCAGTAGCAGCCAGTGAGTCGAGGACGCGCGAACGCCGTACGGCCTCGTCGAGCGCGAGCAATTGGTCAGCTCGTACGTCGGATACGAAGCCGACCAGTGTTCCGTGGGGGTCGCCGAAGTTCGTGTTGTCGTACGCCTCATGCACCAGCTGGTAGGGACTGAAGGCCGGTCTGACAGCCGCGACCGTATTGGCAAAGGCGGGTAGGTCGGTCGTTGTCCTGGAAGCGCGCGATCGCGTCGGCGGACCGGTGACTCCAGCGCCGCTCACCGCGACGTCGACGTCTGACGTAGCAGCGGCGGTCGCGGACATGGGCCCATGCTCCCGGGCGACCCAGAGGTTGTCAAACACCATTTATACAACGTAACTTCTATCAAAGTGCACGTGTAGCTCGCTCGGCTCTGACGTGCTGAGCAGGTGGTCAGTTGCCAGGAGCGATCTGGACCTGTTTGACCTTCCAATGGAGGAATAGCGTGCCGGGAAGTCGCCTCCGAGCCGTCTTCGCCGTGTCGGGGATGCCCTCGCTCTACGTCTCGACGTTCCTTGCTCGACTGGTGGGTTCGAGCGGCCCGATGCTGATCACGCTCTATGTGGTGACGACACTGGACCGTTCCTACTCACAGGCCGGGTGGGTCACCAGCATCCTGGTCATCGGCCTTGGTGTCGGTGCCCCATTGGCAGGGTGGGCGCTCGACCGAGGCCGCGGTCGACTGCTCGTGGGTGTCACAGCGGTGGTCGAGGCCACCTTCTGGCTGTTTGCCGGCCATCTGAGCTACCTCGCCCTGCTGTTCGTCGCAGTAGCCACGGCAGCGTTTCCGCTACCATCCCACACCCTGCCGAGGTGGACTATCGCCACGCGGCTCGACGAGCGAACCCGCCAAGCCGCGTACACCGTGGATTCGATCTGCAGCGAGGCAAGTTACATGGTCGGCCCGCCAGCCGCCGTTCTCCTTGCCAGCAGCTGGGGCGCTCGCCCGGTGCTTGCCGTTCTCGCCGGTATGACCGTACTGGTCGGCATCATCTATCTGGCGCCGGCGGGGATGACACGTGTTCAGCCTGGCCGACCCGCTGGTGGAACGCCAGTGGCTCCGTCCCAGCCGGAGCCGCAAGCCCGCTCTGCGATGCGGGCCGCGATGGGACCGTTCATAGTTGTGGGCGCTGCAATGACCTTGCTGGCAGCCACCGAGGTCCTTCTCATTGCGCTGATGCGATCGCGGAACGAGATGGACCAGCTCGGCATCGTGGTTCTCGCCTGGTGCGCATCCTCCATCGTCGGCGCGCTGATATTCGCCGTGGGCGGCTTGAAGGGAGGCGCCACAGTCCTGCTCGGCGTAATGGCCCTCTGCAGCATGTTGATCGGCTTGGCGTCGTCGTGGTGGCAGACCGCACTGCTGCTAATACCGTCGGGCTTCCTGAATGCGCCAGTACTCGCTGCCTCGTCGGAATGGCTCACCCGGGTCGTGCCGCCCTCGCTTCGGGGGCGATTCACAGGCTGGCACACACTGGCTCTGACGATCGGACTGGCCATCGGGGCACCCGCTGGCGGTCTGCTCGCGGATCACGTCCCGCTTTGGCTGTCGTTCTGCCTGCTCGGCCTGGTCGGGCTACTCGCTGCGCTCACCGCCGCGGCGCTTTCGCCAGCGGGTCGGCAGAGTACGGCGTCGTCTACCCGCTCCGACCCGCCGAGCGGACCAAACGCTAGAGACGTCGCTTAGGTCAGCTGCCGGGTGTAGTGGCATCGGTGAGTTCGGGCGCCTCGTCGGCCGGCCCGCTTGGGACCGGCCTTCTTGCGTGTACTGGTTGACTCCCCACGCGACCGCTACCCGCGCTCCTACCATCGCGTGCTCGCAGCCGCTGCCACCCGCCCGCTTCCTTGCTTGGGCCGGAGTTGTTCGGAATCGCGAACGTCTGGCGATGACCGTGAGGGCCGCCTTCCGTAGCTCCGGCAAAGGACGTTCCCAAAAGATAGACGCTGTTGTATAAAGGCTGTATGACAACCTCGTGCTCTGGGTGAATGAGCGCGTGACAGACCATCAAGGAGTCGGTCGAATGCTCCAAGCCGTCATCGTTGCCACTGCCCGTTCGCCGATCGGTCGGGCCGGTAATGGATCGCTGAACGAGAGGCGGCCGGACGATCTAGCCGTGCAGATGGTGCAGGCTGTGCTGGCGAAGGTCCCCGAGCTGGCTCCGAGCAGCATCGCCGACTTGATCCTGGGCTGTGGCCAGCCGGCTGGCGCGGCTGGCAACAACCTGAGCAAGCCCGAGGCTCGCGACCCGATCTTTGCCTCCGCGGAAATGATCACCGAGAAGCGTGCGGGGGTGGGGCGGCGGACTGGCACGACCCGCGGACAATTGGCGCGCTGCCGGACCTCCGCATCGCTACAGTGGCACGACAAGCGGATCGGCATCGAGTCCATGTGCGTCGGCGGTGGCGAGCGGATGGCGATGGTCCTGGAGCGACTCTCGTGAGTTCACGGCTTGCCGGGAAGACCGCGATCGTCACGGGGGCTAGCCGCGGTATCGGTCTGGCCGTCGCCCAACGTCTGGTCGACGAGGGCGCCCGGGTCGTCGTCACTGCGCGCACCAAGGAGACGCTCGCCGAGGCCGTCGCGCTGCTGGGTGGCACGGACCACGCCCTGGGCGTGGCGGGCAAGGCCGATAATCCGGCGCACCAGGACGAGGCGATCCAGCAGGCGATCTCGACGTTCGGAAGTTTGGACTTCCTGGTCAACAACACGGGTATCAACCCGACATACGGGCCGATGGTCGAACTCGACCTCGGCGCGGCGCGCAAGGTCGTCGAGGTCAACTGCATCGCCGCACTGTCCTGGGTGCAGAAGGCGTATCGCGCCTGGATGAAGGAACACGGGGGCGCGATCGTCAACGTCTCGTCGCTGTCGAGCATCCGAGCCGCGCCGAACGTCGGCTTCTACGGCGCGACAAAGGCGATGCTGAACTCGATAACAGAGTTGCTCGCTGTGGAGCTCGGGCCGAACATCCGGGTCAACGCGGTCGCCCCAGCCGTCGTCAAAACGAGGTTCGCCACCGCGCTCTACGAGGGCCGCGAGGACGAGGCCAGTCGCGCCTATCCGCTCAAGCGGCTCGGGTTGCCGGATGACATCGGCAGCGTGGCGGCCTTCCTGCTCTCGCCCGACTCGGGCTGGATCACCGGCCAGACGGTTGTCGTCGACGGTGGAGTGAGCCTCACCGCGGGTGCGGAGTGACGGTCGACGCGGTCCTCTTCGACTACGGCGGGGTGCTCACCAACCCGGTGAAGCACTCGATCTCCGCGTGGGTGGCGACAGACGGGATCGAGCCCGCTTCGGTCGCACGCGTCCTGAGGGCCTGGCTCTCGCGCGATGCGCCGGACGGCACTCCGGTGCACCGGCTGGAGACAGGCGAGTTGCCGGTGGCGGAGTTCGAAGCGCTGCTCGCCGCGGAGCTGACGACCGTCGACGGCCGCCCGATCGAGCCGCGTGGCGTCCTCTCCCGGCTCTTCGCTGGGATGCACCCCGACCCGGCCATGTTCGCCCTAGCGGCGGAGCTGCGTGACCTCGGCGTCCGGGTCGGCCTGCTGTCCAACAGCTGGGGCAACACCTACCCGCGCGGGCGAATCGACGCCCTCTTCGACCCGATCCTGATCTCTGGCGAGATCGGGCTGCGCAAACCCCTTGCGCCGATCTACGAGCTGGCGGTAGGACGGCTCGGTCTCCCGGCCGGGCGGGTGCTGTTTATCGACGACGCGGAGCCGAACGTGCTCGGTGCCCGCGCTGCCGGCCTGCGGGCGCTGCTGCACGCCGACGCCACCAGCACGCGCGCGACATTGGCCCAACTGCTCCCGGGCCTGTCGCCGGAACCCCAGAGCGCTCGAGCCGACAGGAGCCTGCCATGATCGCCGCGAGTTGTGTCGCCATTGTCACCAGAGCCGAGCTCATCTCGGTCGATCCGGGATGCGGCGGCTGCCTGATGGCCGCCCGGGTGATCATCGAGCGAGAAGGCGGCGACAAGGCGGCCTGCGTGGTGGACACCGTCAGTGTGCTGGTGCCGTGAGCGTTCCGGGACTCGACATCGAACGACTCGGCTCCTGGCTGCCGAGCGCTGTGCCCGGCGCGGGGAGCGAGCTCACCGCCACGCTGATCGCGGGCGGCAACTCAAACCTGACGTATGAGGTTACTGACGGCGCCGGAATCTGGATCGTCCGCCGACCGCCGCTGGGGCACGTGCTCGCGACCGCACACGACATGGCGCGGGAGTACCGAGTCATATCCGCTCTTCGGCCGACGGGTGTGCCGGTTCCGCGTGCCTTCGCGCTCTGCGAGGACGCCGACGTGCTCGGCGCTCCGTTCTACGTGATGGAGAAGGTGACGGGCAGACCGTACCGGTACGTCGCCGACATCGCGTCGCTCGGGCCGGAGCGCACCCGCGCGATCTCGGAGTCGCTGGTCGACGTACTGGTGAGGCTTCATGACGTCGACCCGGCAGCGGTCGGTCTGGCCGATTTCGGACGCTCCGATGGGTTCTTGAAGCGGCAGGTCAGGCGCTGGAAGAAGCAGCTCGACGCGTCGTACACCCAGGAGCTGGCTGCCGCCGAGGAGCTCCATGCCCGGCTGGCCGCGGACATCCCGACCGAGTCGGCGACCGGCATCGTGCACGGCGACTACCGGCTCGACAATGCCCTTGTCGATGAGTCCGATCGCCTCGTCGCGGTGATCGACTGGGAGATGGCCACCCTTGGCGACCCGCTGACCGACCTGGCGCTGATGGTTGTCTACGGCCGACTCGCCGACGCGCTTCCCGGCAGAGTCGCCGACGTAACTTCGGCACCCGGTTACCTGTCCGAGCGCCAGGTCGTCGGCCGCTACGCTGCCGCCAGCCCGCGCGACATGTCCCGGTTCGGTTTCTATCTGGGGCTGGCCTCGTTCAAGCTGGCCGTCATCCTTCAGGGCATTCATTACCGCTACGTGCAGGGCCATGCCGTCGGTGCGGACGTCAGTCATCTCGGCGAGGCGATCGAGCCACTGCTCGAGGGCGGACTGACAGCAATCAAGGAGGACAGCTGATGGATTTCCAGTACGACGCCAGGACTGAGGCTCTCAGCGCGGAGCTGCTTGACTTCATGGCTACGCACGTCTATCCGGCCGAAAAGGTTGTTCACGAGCAGCTCGCTGCGCTGGAGGATCGGTGGGCCTGGGATTCGGTGCCGGTGCTGAGCGAGCTGCGCGCCGAGGCCCGGAGGCGCGGGCTCTGGAATCTCTTTCTGCCGGGCGAACACGGCGGCGGACTGACCAACCTGCAGTACGCACCGCTCGCCGAGATCGCCGGCCGCAGCGCGCACCTCGCACCGGCCGCGATGAACTGCTCGGCGCCGGACACCGGGAACATGGAGGTGCTCACGCTCTTCGGGACCGACGAGCAGAAGAAGCAATGGTTGGAACCACTCCTGGCCGGCGAGATCCGCTCCTCGTTCGCGATGACCGAGCCCGACGTCGCCTCCTCCGACGCGACCAATATCAGCACCCGAATCGAGCGCGACGGCGACGAGTACGTCATCAACGGACGCAAGTGGTGGATCACCGGGGCGATGAACCCCAACGCGCGCATCTTCATCGTGATGGGCAAGACCGACCCGGCCGCGGACCGGCACCGGCAGCAGTCGATGATCCTCGTACCGCGGGACATGCCAGGCGTCGAGATCCACCGCGGCATGCACGTTCTCGGCTACGACGATCACGACCACGGTGGACACGCCGAACTGTCGTTCACCGACGTCCGGGTGCCGGTCGGCAACCTGATTGCCGGCGAGGGCGACGGATTTGCGATCGCTCAGGCCAGACTCGGCCCTGGACGGATCCACCACTGTATGCGCAGCATCGGCGTCGCCGAACGCGCGATCGAGCTGATGTGCGACCGCGCGGAGGAGCGGATCGCTTTCGGCAAGCCGTTGGCCGAGCAAGGGGTCATCAGGGACTGGATCGCGAAGTCCCGGGTTCGGGTGGAGCAGCTTCGGTTACTCACCCTCAAAGCCGCGTGGCTGATGGACACGGTCGGCAACAAGGGTGCGCACACCGAAATCCAGGCGATCAAGATCGCCGCCCCGGCCACCGTGCAATGGATCCTGGACAAGGCGATCCAGGTGCACGGCGCCGCCGGCCTTTCGCAGGACTTCCCACTGGCGAACGCCTACGCGAGCATCCGCACGCTGCGCTTCGCCGACGGGCCGGATGAGGTCCACAAGAACGCCCTCGCCCGCGCTGAGCTCCGTCGCCGGCGAGAGGCACGGCGCCCAGCCTGACAAGCTGTTGGGAGTTCTGGCCTCCCGGCCAACGTATGAAGTCTGGCGGAGCGCGAGGAGATGTTGTAGTAGTTGTATTACGCCTCTTGTATTATGCTTCCGAAGCGGTCGCGCGAACCACGACGAGGAGGTCCGGTGCCAAGCCGAATCAATGCTGACGTCGCGGTCGTCGGTGCTGGTATCTCCGGCCTCGTAGCGGCGAGACACCTCCACCAGGCGGGAGTCGACGTCTGTGTGGTCGAGGCCTCCGATCGGGTCGGCGGCCGGCTGCTCAACGCTGAGGTCGCACCGGGCATCGAACTCGAAGTGGGCGGCCGTTACATCGGCGGCGAGGAACACGTCCGAGCCCTGGTGGAGGAGCTGGGGGCGAAGACCTTCGACCACTACACGTGGGGCGGAGACACGGTCTGGCACCTGGGCGGAGTGAGGACCGTGGGCGGCGACTTACCGATGTCAGAGGCGTCGCGACACAGCTACAAACAAGCAATCGCTGACCTCGATGCACTGGCCGCCCAGGTCTCGCCACGAGAGCCGTGGAACGCTCCTGCCGCCGCAATGCTCGATCAGGTCACCTTCGAATCCTGGCTCTTGGAGCATGTTCCCGACGAACGGGCCCGATGGGCGGTTCTGCTCGACCTGATCATCGCCTTCGTGACCCCGCCCTGGCGTGTCTCGTTGCTTCATGTCGCGGCGACCATCGCAGCAAAAGGGGGAGTCGCGACAGATCTCGGTCCTGTGCGTATCGTCGGCGGCGGCTCCGGCCTGTGCCAGACAATGGCCGAAGAGTTGGGGGAGCGGGCTCATGTCGGATCGCCGGTCGAGCGGATCGAATGGGGCGCCGGCGGCGTCACGGTCCATTCCCGCGATGTGGTGCTCCGATGCCGTCAGGCCGTCGTGGCAATGAGTCCGGCCGACGCACACTGGATCAGCTACGAGCCCGGCCTCCCGTGGGATCGCGACCAGTTCCACCGGCACTTCCAGATGGGGTCCGGCGTGATCTCGCTCCTCGTCTACGGCACACCGTTCTGGCGCGAGGAGGGTTTGTCGGGCGCGGCAGCGACTGACCTGCCCGCGGGTGGACACATCGACGACAGCTCGCCGGAGGACGGGTCGATCGGCGTCCTCAACAGCTTCGTCTGTCCCCTGCCGGAGGGGGTGCCATGGGAACCCCGCGGGGAACGCTCGACACGCCCGAGCTTCGCCGGAAGGCGCTGACCGTAGCGGCGGTGGCGGCGTTCGGTAGCCGAGCTGCCGACCCGGTCAGATTCGTGGAGAAGGACTGGATGAACGAGCGTTTCATCGCGGGCGTTCAAGCCGCTGTACCGCCCGGACTCATCACCGAAGCGGGGTCTTCGATGCTCACCTCGAAGGGGCCGCTTCACTGGTGCTCGAGCGAGCAGGGCACTCGATGGGCGTTGACCATGAACGGCGCGGTCGAATCTGGCGACCGGATCGCCGCCAACATCATCGAACTCATCAAATAGCATCGAGGAGCAGAAGCCGTGACCACTCCCGCGCGTCCGGTCCGTATCGGACTTCATGTGCTACCTCAGCACGCCGACTACGCCGCGATCCACGACACCGTTCGCCGCGCCGAAGACATGGGCGTTGACGTGATATTCAACTGGGATCACTTCTATCCGCTCTACGGCGAGCCGGACGGCAAGCACTTCGAATGCTGGACGATGCTCGGCGCCTGGGCCGAGCAGACAAGCCGGGTAGAGATCGGTGCGCTGGTGAGCTGCAACAGCTATCGCAATCCCGACCTGCTGGCTGACATGGCTCGCACCGTCGACCACCTGAGCGGTGGGCGGCTGATCCTCGGTATCGGCTCGGGTTGGTTCGAAAAGGACTACATCGAGTACGGCTACGAGTTCGGTACGGCGGGCGGCCGATTGGACCAGCTCGCCGTCGACCTGCCGCGTATTGAGTCGCGGTGGACCAAGCTCAACCCGGTGCCGACTCGCAAGATTCCGGTGCTGATTGGCGGCGACGGAGAAAAGAAGACCCTGCCCATGGTGGCCCGGCACGCCGACATCTGGCACTCCTACAGTGACGTGGACACGCTTCACCGCAAGACCGAGATCCTGCACCGGCACTGCGCCGACGTCGGCCGCGACCCTGCCGACATCGAAGTGTCGGTCGGCGCACCCGAGGCCGACCCCGCACAAGCCGGTCCAGCCCTCCTCGATGCCGGCGCGACTCTGTTCACGGTCGGTGTCGATGGTCCTGACTACGATCTTACCGGACTGCAAAGCTGGGTGAACTGGCGTCGTTCGCTCTGAGGCCGCCACCGTCACCGGGCTGCGGGCATGGCACCCGATCCTGCTCTGCGACTGGTGGCGCACTTGACCCAGATCAGAGTCCGTTGACCTCGGGTTCGATCGACTTCTCCCACGAGAGCGCCGCTACCACCACCGCCAAACAGCCGCCTGCCATCAAGGCGACATAGAGCACGTTCAGCTCGTGCTGGAGGCCAAAGCCGGCTACCGCCGGCCCGACGATCCCGCCGGCCTGGGCGGCATCATGAGCATCTCGCCAAAAAGCGAACGCGATGACGAACAGAAAGAACCCGAGGTCGGCTCAGCCCGTTGCCGGAAACATGCCCGTCGCGGCCCAGCATGCCCACGCGCCGGCCCAAATGACGCCGAAGCTGACGATGACCCGGGTGCGGCGGAAACCATCGATCCTGCGGACAACCCAGACCTGCAGGCTGCCGATCCGCAGCGTGTTGACGCCAAACGCGAAGCCGACGGTCCGGATCGAAATCTCACTTACCTCTCGCGCGAACACCGGGATACCCGACTGGAGCTGACCGTAACCGATGAAGGTCACGAAGAAGGTCAGCACGCAGAGCCAGACCATCCCCGGCGCGTTGAGCGCTTGAGGGCCCGAGCTGGTGCCGGTCTGCTTGGGGGGAGCGGACCGTTGGGGGCGCATGCCTCTCAGGGCCCGAGAAGGGACAGCGGCGGCACTCATCATCAGAGCGGCGTTGGCGAGGAAGATCGTGACGAACGTGACGGTCCGGTGGGCGTCCAAGTACAACCCGCCGATAACTCCTCCGAGTCCCCACATGAGGTTCGCCAGCGCGAAATTCAACGCATACATGGCGCGACGTCGTGCCCGGTTGTGCTCGACGGGATGAGCGCGTTCCGCGACGGCAGCGACAGCCCAGTGGTGAGGCCGGCCAGCGTCAGCCGCAAGCCGCAGCGATCGGCGTGGCGGCAAAGGTCATAGTGATCGTGGCTCCGCACATGGCGACGGTTCCGGTAAGCAATGCTGCCCAGGCTCCGAAGCGTTCGATGAGCCGCCGCGCGGAACCGTTGCTAGCAGCCCGGCGACCCCAGTCATCATGACGAGCAGGCCGGCAGTCGCAAGTTCGACGTGACGCACCTCGTGCAGGTAGGTCATGAGGAACGGCTGTGTCATACCCGTGCCCAACGCCTGCACGGCAAGCACGGTCGTCAACCGCCGCGTCTCGCCGGATAACCGCCCGACGAGACGGAACGACCGCAGCGGGTCGTGGCAGCGGTCGGCACATGACGTCGCTTACGTTCGTGGGAACAACAGGACTTGCTTATCGTAGTACGAACGTTGTACAAAGGTCGATACCGAAAGCCGCTAACTCGAGCAGGTGCGCTGATGAGTGCAGGTACCTCGGATCTCCGGCCAGTGGTGTGGCCGAGCGATCCCGTGCCGACCTGGAGGTGTCCCCGGACGTCGGTGACTGAGGTGCTCCATGAGGGAGAGGCCAGATTCCCGAACAGTGCCGTGTTGCTCACGGTCCGCGCCGAGCCCTGGCCGAGGATCTGGATTTCGCCGGGCAGCCCGTGTTGACCGGCGATATGGCGTTCGGCGGCCCGTCGACGCACGTTCACATGAAGCTTCAGGGCATGCACCCCGGCGGGACGACTTGTCGGACTCCCAGGGGCCGCTCTGCCCTTACCTGGAAGGCTGGCGGGCGGCTGCAGCTCGCGCTGTATGACAACGCCTACCGGGGCCAGTCCGGTAACTGCCTCCTGCAGCACAAGCTTTCCACTACCCAAGGCCCGCGGCTCGGTGACCCGAACGGGTACCGAACTTGACGTGCCGACGATCGACGTAAGCGAGTGATGAGATGCCTTCGCTAGTCATGACCCTCGAAGAACGCCAGGCGTTCCTGGCTGAATCGCACATCGGCGTGCTCGCGGTAGAGCGCGCCGGACGGTCACCGCTCGCGGTGCCGGTCTGGTACGACTACGAGCCCGGCGGTGAGGTGGTGATCTGGATAGCACGCGGCAGCGTGAAGCACAGGTCGATCAGCCAGGCCGGGCGGTTCAGCTTCCTGGTGCAGCAGGAGGAGCCGCCGTACAAGTACGTGACTGCCGAAGGGCCGGCAGTCATCGACACCGAGCCGCCTGCTCGCGCGCAGGTATTGAAGATCGTGCGCCGTTACGAATCCGAAGACGAGGCGGCGGCCTACCTGGACAGCGCACCTGAAGATGCCGCGATGATTCTCGTGCGGATGCGTCCGCAGAAGTGGCTGAGCACCGACTACAGCAAGGAAGCGGCCGCCGAGTCATAGCGGCACGCGGTGTTCGCCAGCGATCCACTTCCTCGGCGAGACGCACGAGACTGCCTGCATAGTGGCGAGCGCACCGGAGCATGAGGAGTGAGTTGTCGATGGGACATCGCTCGATCCCCAAGCGGGGACGGTGACGATGGTGAGAACGAGGGGATCAACGACCTCAGCACCGACGATCGGGAGGAGCATCGAGCCGACGAGCTGTACGCCACCGACCCGCAGGTTCACGACGCGCGGCCACCGGCAAGCGGGGCCGACGCGTCCAGCGACCCGGAGGTGTCGTTCCCGCGGATGATCGAGACGCCGATGACCAACTGTGCGGACCGGCCCGTCCTCGGCGAACGCGCCAGGGAGGTGGTCACCGATCCAGCGACCGGCCGCTCGCCCTTACGACTGCTGCCTTGCTTCGACACGATGTCGTCGACCGACGGGAGAAGGCGGCGGCCGCCGGCCGCCGGCTTGGTGAGCAGGGCAACACGATCACCTTGGAACACTCGCCGCCGTGCTCGACTGGTGCGCTTCCCTGCCGGCCGCGCCAGAACCCCCTGCGGACCGCGACCGGCTGAGCTACACCTCAGGCAGCACCGGCACGTCCCAAGGGCGCGATGTACCCGACTGGCTGGCCGCGCGACTGCGCGGCCAATACTCGCCGGCAGGGGACAACCCGCCCGTCATCGGCATCGACTACGTGCCGTTGAGCCACATCTACGGCCGTGAGATGGCGATCGGCACCATCATGCAGGGCGGCGCCTCGTACTTCGTGGCGAACAGCGACATGTCGACGCTGTTCGAGGACATCGCCCTAGTCCGGCTGACCGAGTTGCAGCTGGTGCCGCGCATCTGCGACATGATCTGCCAGCGGTTCCTGAGCGAGGCGGACGCCAGCGCCACCCACTCCGACAGTCGGGCCGCGATCGAGAACGATGTGAAGACCGACCTGCGGGAGAGGTTCCTAGGCTGCCGGATCGCGCGGGCCGGGTGCGGCTCTGCGCCGCTGTCGGCAGAGCTGCGCACCTTCCAGAGCGCGGAGAACACCGCGGCCGGGTCGTCGCGCCGCGCACCAGGGCCCGCTCGGTGGCGGTGAGCCGACCCGCGGCGGCCGGAGTGATCGCCGACGTACCGCCAGCCAGCAGGAGTCCCGCGATAGGTCAGGGTCGTCCGGGAGTAGGGACCAAGCTGATCGCACGAAGCCCCCGGACCGCCCGGCCGTCCTCTATTGCCTCCTGAGTTGCAGGCGGCCGACCTTCTCGGCCACGGAAGCTGGCTTTTCGCTTCCTTCGGTCTCGACCGTGACCCGGTCCACGAGTTCCCACCAGCCGTTGCCCTTTTCTTCCACGGAAACGAGCTCAGCGGTCGCGCGAATGCGGCTACCAACGGGCACCGGAGATGGGAAGCGCACCCGGTTCCAGCCCATGTTGACCCCGACTTCGACGTCCGCGTCGTCGAACACCTCCCCGTTCTCGATGGCCTCCACCAACGCGTCGATCATGCTGAGCGTCAGGTTGCCGTGCGCGATCGTGGTGCCGAACGGGGACTCACGCTTTGCGCGCTCGGGGTCCACGTGAATCCAGTAGTGGTCGCCGCTGAGGTCTGCGAAGGTATTGATCTCTTCCTGCGTGACCGTGCGCCAGGGCGACGGCCCGCGGCCGATACCGATCGCCTCACGCAGACGTGCGATGGGGTCTCCTGAAGTCATAATAAAAAGCATGTCACAAAAAAAGCCACGTCGCAATCCGCCGGTCCCGGCTGTCGGTGTCCGGTGCCGCTCTGGCAGACGAGCGACAAAGCCTCCGGCTGGCTGTAGGGCTCGTCCTGGGCGGGAGCTATGAGAATCGCCCCGCCACAGCGTCTCGGCGAGCGGCGCGAAACGTAGCGATCTGCCGCCGCGGATGGTCGCCGGAATCCTTCAGATGACCTTCGTGCCCAAACCGCCGGTGCGGTTGATGTCCAGCATCTTGCGTCCCGGCGTGAGCCTCGCGTCCGCGGCGCCTTTCGCAAGGGCAGCGATCTCATCCCCCCTTGCTCAGAGATGTTGCTACGGACACCGTCTCGCCTAGCGCGGCGAACGCAGTGCTCGACGCCCACCAAGACGTACCGAGTCGGTGTCCGCATCCATGTCGAAACTACTGCATCGCGAAGGCTGGTTGCCTGAGGTCGGCAACCCGTATCGTCCGGCCCCGCAGCGCGACCTCCGCGAACTGCCACAGGATCGCACCGGTCGGTGCGTAGACGACCATGTCGTGGCGCAGCGGGTATTGAAGCAGTTCGTGGCCCGAATCGTCGCGCACCCAGCGCGGCATGCCGGCGGCGACCAGCCGCGTCAGCCCAACCCGATGGAGGGAATGAACCTCATCGGCGTTGCGCCTCAGCCGCGAGGTGGTGGCGGCGAACATCACTACTGGGGTGATGATGAAGCCGGTCCCGGTGAGGATGTCATCGAGCGGACCAACGACGTCGGCACGCTCGAGACCGACTTCCTCGAACGCCTCGCGGAGCGCCGCCGTCGCGGCGCGCTCGCCGGGCTCCACAACGCCACCAGGAAAGGCCCACTGACCGGCGTGACGTCCCCTATTGACACGCTTGATGATCAGTATCGCCGGGTTCGTGTCGGCGTCGAGCAGCGCGATCGCCACGGCGGCCCGGCGGCGGCCGCCGGTCAGTCGGATCCGGCGTCGCTCGAACCGCCGCAGGTTCGAGCGCACGAGCGACCGCAGCTCGTCACCCAACGAACCACCCCACCGGTCGCCACCCGGTGGCGCAGCCGGCGGCGGTGGGATGTCGACCGCCCGCACCGACGCACCTTCTGTCCGCGCATCGTCTCGCGCGCCTTCGAGGGGCCCAGAGGCGCGAGCACGCCCAACGTCCTCCGGCCCTCGGCTAGCTCCTCGGCGGCGAACCTCTTCGGGGCTCCGACCGAGTCTTTCGTCTCCACTCCTCATCGGCCAGACTCCCATCAAGACCCCAGCCCACGCTGCGTGAGCATCGATCGCCAGCACTTCGCAACCGGCGCCAGGTGCCCACTGGCGCGGGGTCTCGCAGGCCGGCTGCACGTTGTGTACCTTGCAATATACAACACCTGATATGTACACTGCGGCACACCGTGTAGGCGTGCATGTGTTCCACCGTGCCTGTGTGAAATCCCCTTTTGGCTTTGGAGGGCTCTTGAACCCGCAAGCAACTGGCATCGACAAGACGGCGAGCATGATTCGGGCGCTTCGCAGCGCTCTTCGTCCCCGCTCCGTCGCCGTGGTTGGGGCCTCCTCCAGGGAGGACAGGTACGGGTCAAGTCTTGCTTACAGCATCATTGAGGGCGGCTACGCCGGGGAGCTGCATTTGGTCGGGTCGTCAGGTGGTACGTACCGCGGGCACGAGATCCTTCCATCGCTGTCGGCGATCGGCTCGCCAGTCGACCTTGTCTTGGTCGCGGTTCGAGCGGATGTTTGTCCCGCCATCGTGGCGGAGGCGGGGGAGCTCGGGGCAGGGTGCGCGGTGATCCTGGCGAATGGTTTCGCTGAGGCCGGGAACGTCGAGCTGAGCGATGAGCTGCTCGCCCGTGCGACCGACTCGGGAATGACCGTCATCGGCCCGAACACGATGGGCATCTATTCCGCGCCGGCCAGCCTCAATGCGATGGGGGAGGGAATCCCGAGCGGCCGGGTGGCTGTCGTCTCGCAAAGCGGCGCTGTCGGGATGGCGATCTATGAGGCGCTCAGGGTGTGCGATCTCGGCCTGTCGTGCTTCGTCAGCCTTGGCAACCAGTTGATGGTCAGGGCCGCGCACGTGCTTGATTACTTGGCGGAGGATCCAGAGGTCGACAGCGTCTTGGTGTACCTGGAAGGTATGGCTGAGCCGGCCGAGTTTCTCGACGCGGCCGGTCGGCTGGCACGCGAGAAGCCGGTTGCGGTCCTGCGCGGAGGGGTGACAGACGCGGGCGCGCGGGCGGCGGCTTCGCATACCGGGGCGATGGCCAGCGACGATGCGGTGATCTCCGCGGGGCTGCGCGCGGCCGGTGTGATCGATGCCAGGTCGATGCGCGAGCTCATTGTCGTCGCCCAGGCGTTCAGCGGCCAGCCGCTGGCGCAGGGTAAGCGCCTGGGGATCCTCACCGAGAGCGGCGGGTACTCTGTGATGGGCGCCGACGCGGCCGTGCGCGCTGGTTTGTCGCTGGAGCCCCATTCGCCAGAGATCCAATCGGCGTTGCGCGAGGTCGTCCTTCCTCAGGCCTCGGTCGTCAATCCCGTCGATTTCGTCGGCGTCAACTCCCCAGATGTCCTCCCGCGGACGATCGAGATCTCCCTGCAGTCACCCGACGTGGATGCAGTGGTTTATCCCGGGGCATTCGGTGGGCCCGAGCATCTAGAGGACCAGCTGACGTGGGCGAAGCAGATGGTTGCGGCTCGCGACGCGGCTGGTAAGCCGTTGGTGCTGCAGACCTACTTCCCCTACAGCGGGGCCGAGAGTCTAGCCTATCTGCGTGCGCACAACGTGCCGGTGATCGAGTTGATAGAAGATGCGCTAGCCGTCTTTGTCTACCAAGCCGACCGGAACGCGCTTCACGGTCAGGGCCGGACCGGCTGGGTCGAACGCAGCGCATCGGCGGCGAGCCAGGTCGGCCGTACCCTGCGTGAGGACGCCGCTCGGGCCTGGTTCGACGCCCGCGTTGACATCGGGCTTCCGCAAGCGCTCGTCGTCGCGAGTGAAGACGAGGCCCTTGCGGCGCGAGCCGACTTCACTGCCAGCCAGCTGGTGATGAAGGTCCTGTCCGATCCCGTCAGCCACAAGTCCGATGTCGGTGGCGTCGTGGTCGGCATCGAGAGCGCCGAGGACATGCGCGCTGCTTGGAAGCGAATGGCCGCGATCTGTGCAGATCACGGCACCGAGGCTGCCGCGCTCGTGACACCGTTTGTCTATCCGGCCGTCGAAGCTTTGGTGGGCGCACTCAAGAACTCACCGCTCGGGCCGCTGGTGATGGTCGGCGCCGGCGGCGTCTACGCCGAGGACATCGGTGACCGAGCGATCCTCTTTCCACCATTCCAGCGCGCCGACATTGAGGAGGCCATCGACCGCCTCGGCGTGCTCGGCAGCATCGTCAACTCGCGCCGCGCCGCGCCAGCGATCAGAGATCACCTGATCGAACTGGTCGCCAAGGTGGGCGAACTGGTTCTGGGCTCGGATGATCTGCTCGAACTCGACCTCAACCCGGTTGTGCTAGCTGCGTCCGGGCCTTCGATCTTGGATGTCCGCGTCACGCTCCGCGAGGTCACCGAACCTGGCTAGACGCCATGATCTCGGACACGGTCGCGAGCAGCTACGGCAACAACCTCGCGCCCGTGATCCGCAATGTGCTCGAGAAAGTCATGCAGGACCAGTTGGATGCGTTGTTGATCAATACAACGGAGGAACCGTCGTGAACTTCCTGGCGAACAAGGTCGCTGTCGTGACCGGTGCAGCCCGCGGCATTGGTGCCGCGACCGCGGCGCGGCTCGCGGCCGATGGAGCTGCGGTGGCAGTGCTCGACCTGAATGAGGGTGACGTAGAAGGCGCCGTCGGCGAACTCGTGAAGGGCGGCGCGACGGCGGCGGGGTTCCCGTGCGATGTGTCTGACTCGGCGGCCGTTGAGAAGACGTTCGAGGCGATCCGGACCCAGCTCGGCCCCGTCGGCGTACTCGTGAACAACGCGGGTGTGCTTCGGGACAACTTGCTGTTCAAAATGTCCGAGGATGACTGGGAGACCGTGATGGGCGTGCACCTGCGCGGAAGCTTCCTGTGTGCTCGGGAGGCACAGAAGTCGATGGTCGATCAGCGCTGGGGCAAGATCGTGAACCTCAGCAGCAGCTCGGCTCTGGGCGCGCGCGGCCAAGCCAACTACTCGGCTGCGAAGGCTGGAATTCAAGCATTCACCAAGACTCTCGCGATCGAGCTGGGACCGTTCAACATCAACGTGAACGCGGTGGCTCCAGGCTTCATCGAGACGGCGATGACCCGAGCGACGGCTGAGCGTATCGGCGTCCCCTTCGACGAGGTCAAGGAATCATCGCTACACGAGATTCCGATGCGGCGCATCGGCCAGCCGGAAGACGTAGCGGCCGTGATCTCGTTCCTGTGCAGCGACGATGCCAGCTACGTCGCAGGTCAGACCGTCTACGTCACCGGCGGACCCGCGAGCTGAGTGCCAGACAGATTGTTGCTAGAAGCGTGCACCCTGCGAGCCATGACGTCAGAGGCGAGAGAGGCGAGTAATCATGAGGATTGCGGTCATCGGAGCGGGGTTGGCCGGTCTTGCGGCAGCAGACGAACTCCATCGGGCCGGGGCAGATGTGGAGGTCTTCGAGGCCTCTGAACGGGTTGGCGGTCGGGTATGGTCGGTGCCCTTCGGCGAGCTGGGCACGGTCGAACGCGGAGCGGAGTTCGTGTTTCCTGGTTATGACGAACAACGTCGGCTGATCGACCGGTTCAGCCTGGAGCTTCGCCGTAAGGGGATGCCGTACGGGGTTCGTGAGCCGCGGGGGGGCGAGCCGACGTCTTCGGAGGAAATGAAGGCGGCTGTGGAGAGGCTCGAGACGGATCTGACTGACATGGGTGTGACTGACGATTGCACTGTGTCGGAGGCCCTTCGCATCGCTGGCGTGCCCTCGGCGGTCGCTGAGGCTCTGAAGGCTCGCGTCGAGATCAGTTGTGGCCACATCGCTGATGACCTCAGCGTCAGTGAGCTCACGAGTGCGGGATTCGACGACTCCGACTCGCACACCATCGTTGGTGGCAACATGCGCCTGGCCGAGTGCTTGGCCGCGTCGCTCGAGCGCCCCGTCAACCTCAACGTGCCGGTAACGAGGGTCTCGCAGACCGGCACCGGCGTCGTGGTCGGTACCGCAAGCGGCGAGATATCTGCAGACGCGGCGGTTGTCGCGGTGCCGGCGCGGCTCATCGACGACATCACGTTCGAGCCCGCGCTGCCGGCCGCCAAGCAGACGAAGAGCCTGCTGTATGCGCACGGCGTGAAGCTGTTTGTGCGCCTCGTGGAGCCCGTGCCGCCGAGCGCGACGCTGTCGGTTCCCGGACGCTATTGGTGCTACACCGAGCTGGACCGCGACGGCGCGCCCCGTCACATGCTCTCCGCACTCGCTAACACCGACTCGGGACTCGCGGGGCTTGACATCGACAACGGTCCTGAGCTTTGGCTGGATGCGCTCGAGCAGCTGCGGCCGGATCTGCGACTGGACCGGTCGGCCGTGATGCTTTGCACCTGGCATGACCAGCCATGGATTCGAGCCGTCCAGGTAGCGCGCTCGGTCGCTCGTCCGGTGGATGACGAGGCCGTGGCACGCCCCGTCGGGCGACTCAGCTTCGCTGGAGAACACACGGCCGGCGAAGGCTGGCATGGGTCCATGGAGGGCGCGATCCGTAGCGGTCAACGCGCCGCGAGCGAGGCGCTTGCCGCCGCCCGCGGTCAATGCGCATCCACCGCACCTCGGTAGGTCAGCCCGGGTGGCTGTCGCGCATCGGGGAGCCGGAGGTGGTCGCGGCGATACGCGCGCATGGACGGGGAGTGTGGGCCGGCACGGAAGCCCGTGAGTCGGCATCGGTTTCGGAGTTCTTCAGAGGAGAGGTAGATGACTGCGTCGAGCAACAATCCCATCGTGGCTGAGAATCTCAAGCCGGGAACCTTGTCATGGCTCCCCGAGCGTTTGCGTTTTACGCCGAGCCCGCCGTCCGTTGGGGAGCGCGACCTGACCTACTCCCCGCTTGGGGAGTACCAGCGTGATGAGTACAGGAACCGGGACGAGGGTCGCTCTGAGAGGATCGAGGGGTGGTGCTCGCATGCGAGTGTCAAGGCCGGTGATGTGCTGCAGATCTTTGTGAGTACGGCACCTGCTGGCGAATTCATGCTGGACATCTATCGGATGGGGTATTACCAGCGCCTGGGTGCGCGACAGGTGATGAGCGCCGGTCCGATCGAGGGCGTTGTGCAACCGGTGCCTAGCCCTGATGATGAGCGTTTGATGGAGTGTGCGTGGTCGCCGTCGTATGAGTTCTCGATTCCGGCGGACTGGGTCAGTGGTGTGTATCTGGGGAAGCTGACGAGGGTCGACGACGGTACTGAGAACTACTTGGTGTTTGTGGTGCGGGATGAGCGTGAATCCGAGTTGATCGTGCAGACCTCGGACTTCAACTGGCAGGCCTATAACGGCTGGCCGAATTCGTACTCGTTGTACTCGAACGGCGGGCCCAGCCTCTACTACGGGATGGACGTGGCTGTCAGCTTCGAGCGGCCCTATTTGCCGACCTGGTCGACAGCGATCCCCGGTACTGGTGAGTTCTTCGTGTTCGAATTCCCGATGACGTACTGGCTCGAGAAAATGGGCTATGACGTGACGTATTGCTCGAATCTCGACACGCATCTGGGGACCGCCGGGCTGTCCCGGGCTGCAGGGTTTTTGTCGGTCGGCCATGACGAATACTGGACCGTCGACATGTACCACAATGTGCGCGCCGCGATCGACGGTGGGCTCAGCGTGGGCTTCTTCTCTGGGAACTCCGTCTGCGCGGCGATCGGCCTGCGGCCGAGTGCTTCGGGCCGACCGGACCGCGTGTTCTCCCGCGTCGACCAGTTCGGGAATGATGCACTTCTCGCTCGCTACCCCGCCGACCATCCAGTCGGAGCCGCGTACAGGCACACTCCGGTTCCGGGCAAGGCACCGGACGAGGGGTATCTGATCGGCGCGAGGAATGATCCGCCGTGGTCTGGCAGCGCGGACTGGGCGTGCAGTTTGCCTGACCATTGGGTGTTCGAGGGAACTGGGATGGCCGCGGGCGATGCGATTCCCAATCTCGTCGGGCATGAATGGCATGGTGCGCCGGCCGAGGACATCGAGGGTCTGGAGGTCGTGTCCAGGGGGACGACGCACGACCCTTCGGTGGGCCCTGGCGAGTACACCGCGACGGTCTATCCCGGACCCAAAGGCAACGTGGTCTTCAACGCGGCAACGGTGTGGTGGTCCTCAGGGCTTGCGCAACCGCCTGGATACCAGCGTCCGAGTTCGAGCGCGCCGTGCGCGCGGCCTGACGGGCGAGTCCAGCGCATCACCGAGAACGTGCTCTCGAAGATGCTCGCACGACGAGCGTGATCGCCGAGTGACCCTCAATGTGATCTCGGCGAACGCGCTCATGGTCGGGAGGTCGGCGGGCATGGAGGCCAGGTGAGTTGGCATCGGTTTCTGAGTTTCTTCAGAGGAGAGGTGTAGATGACTGCGTCGCGTAACAATCCCATCGTGGCCGAGAATCTCAAACCGGGAACCCTGTCATGGCTCCCGGAGCGCCAGCGCTTCACACCAACCATGTCGTACGACGAGACTCCCTGGGCACGCAGCGACCGGGACTCGGGTCGGTCTGAGAGGATCGAGGGGTGGTGCTCGCAGGCGAGTGTGACGGCGGGTGATTCGCTGCAGGTTTTTGTGAGTATGGCTCCTGCTGGGGAGTTCATGCTGGATGTGTTTCGGATGGGGTATTACCAGCGACTGGGTGCGCGGCAGGTAATGAGCGCCGGCCCGATTAACGGCATTGCTCAGCCGGATCCTAGTCCTGACTCCGAGCGTTTGATGGAGTGTGCGTGGTCGGCGTCGTATGAGTTCTCGATTCCGGCGGACTGGGTCAGTGGCGTGTATTTGGGGAAGCTGACGAGGGTCGACGACGGTACCGAGAACTACATCGTGTTTGTGGTGCGGGATGAGCGTGAAGCCGAGTTGATCGTGCAGACCTCGGACTTCACTTGGCAGGCTTATAACGGTTGGCCAACCTCGTACTCGCTGTACTCGAACGGCGGACCCGACCCTTACTACTGGACTGAAGTCGCCGTGAGCTTCGAACGGCCCTACTTGCCGGCCTGGTCGACAGCGATCCCCGGTACTGGTGAGTTCTTCGTGTGGGAGTTCCCGTTGACGTACTGGCTCGAGAAAATGGGCTATGACGTGACGTATTGCTCGAACCTCGATACGCACCTGGGCACCGCCGCGCTGTCTCGGGCTGCAGGGTTCTTGTCGGTCGGCCATGACGAATACTGGACAGTCGAGATGTATGCCAACGTGCGCGCCGCGGTCGACGCCGGGGTGAGTGTCGGCTTCTTCTCCGGAAACGTCTGCTGGGGGGCGATTGGCCTGCGGCCGAGTGCCTCGGGACGAGAGGACCGCGTGTTCTCCCGAATCGACCGCTTCGGAGAGGAGGCACTCCTCGCTCGCTATCCCGCCGACCATCCAATCGGGGCCCAACACAGGGCGCAACCTGTTCCGGGCGATGCACCGGACGAAGGGCAGCTGATCGGCGCCAAAAGTGCAGTGCCGTGGACCGGCTGTGCGGACTGGGCGTGCAGTTTGCCTGATCACTGGGTGTTCGAGGGAACTGGGATGGCCGCGGGCGATGCGATTCCCAATCTCGTCGGGCATGAATGGCACGGTCACCCGGCCGAGGACATCGAGGGTCTGGAGGTCGTGTCCAGGGGGACGACCCACGACCCTTCACTAGGCCCTGGCGAGTACACCGCGACGGTCTATCCCGGACCCAAAGGCAACGTGGTCTTCAACGCCAGTACGTGTTGGTGGGCGACCGGGCTTGCGCAGCCGCCGGGTTACCAGCGTCCGAGTTTCCAGGACATGCCGAGCGCGCGGCCAGACGCACGAGTCCAGCGCATCACCGAGAACGTGCTCTCGAAGATGCTCGCATCACGAGCGTGATTCTCGCCGAGGCACATGAGTTGCCATCCGATCCGGTGGACCTCAGAGGAGAGGTGTAGATGACTGCGTCGCGTAACAATCCTATTGTGGCGGAGAATCTCAAGCCGGGAACCCTGTCATGGCTCCCGGAGCGTCTGCGGTTCGCCCCAACCACGTCGTCATGGGCTTCGGAGCGTCCGCGCCATACACCGGGCACGTCGCTCAGCGACACTCCCGGGCCGGACGACGAGACCTATCTCCCTGTCGGGCATTACGGAGACAACGACGGCGACCGGGACTCGGGTCGGTCCGAGAGGATCGAGGGGTGGTGCTCGCGTGCGAGCGTGAAGGCTTGTGAATTGCTGCAGGTTTTTGTGAGTATGGCTCCTGCTGGGGAGTTCATGCTGGATGTGTTTCGGATGGGGTATTACCAGCGTTTGGGTGCGCGGCAGGTGTTGAGTGTCGGTCCGATCAGTGGCGTTGTGCAGCCGGATCCTAGGCCTGATGCTGAGCGTTTGATGGAGTGTGCGTGGTCGCCGTCGTATGAGTTTTTGATTCCGGCGGACTGGGTCAGCGGTGTGTATTTGGGGAAGCTGACGAGGGTCGATGACGGTACCGAGAACTACATCGTGTTTGTGGTGCGGGATGAGCGTGAAGCCGAGTTGATCGTGCAGACCTCGGACTTCACTTGGCAGGCCTATAACGGCTGGCCGACCTCGTACTCGTTGTACTCGGACGGCGGGCCTGATCCCTACTACGGGACTGAGTTGGCTGTGAGCTTCGAGCGGCCCTATTTGCCGGCCTGGTCGACAGCGATCCCGGGTAGTGGTGAGTTCTTCGTGTTCGAATTCCCGATGACTTACTGGCTCGAGAAAATGGGCTACGACGTGACGTATTGCTCGAATCTCGACACCCACCTGGGCACCGCCGCGATGTCTCGGGCAGCCGGGTTTCTGTCGATCGGTCACGATGAGTACTGGACTGTCGAGATGTATCACAATCTGCGCGCTGCGGTCGACGCCGGCGTCAGCCTCGGCTTCTTCTCCGGGAACATCGCCAACTTCTCGATTGGCCTTCGGTCGGGCGCCTCGAGACGACCGGACCGCGTGTTCTCCCGTATCGACCGCTTCGGCGAACAGGAACTCCTCGAACGCTACCCACCTGACCATCCAATCGGGGCCGTCGCCAGGAATGAGTGGCCCGTCCCGGGTGAGGCGCCGGCCGAGGGGCAGTTGATCGGCGCGGGCAATGAGTTGCCGTCGTCCGGCTGTGCGGACTGGGTGTGCAGTTTGCCTG
This sequence comes from Kribbella speibonae, assembly GCF_004331375.1. Taxonomy (NCBI): domain Bacteria; kingdom Bacillati; phylum Actinomycetota; class Actinomycetes; order Propionibacteriales; family Kribbellaceae; genus Kribbella; species Kribbella speibonae. Next base: position 1,397,595 of record NZ_SJKC01000003.1, read on the forward strand.
ACCACTGGGTGTTCGAGGGAACTGGGATGGGCGCGGGCGACGCGATTCCCAATCTCGTCGGGCACGAGTGGCAGGGTCTGCTGGCGGACATCGAGGGATTGGAGGTCGTGTCGAGGGGTACGACTCACGATCCCTCGGTGGGGCCTGGCGAGTACATCGCGACGGTCTATCCCGGACCGCGGGGCAACGTGGTCTTCAATGCATCTACGTGCTGGTGGTCCTCAGGGCTTGCGCAGCCGCCCGGCTACCAGCGTCCGAGTTTCCAGGACATGCCGAGCGCGCGGCCTGACGCACGAGTCCAGCGCATCACCGAGAACGTGCTCTCGAAGATGCTCGCATCACGAGCGTGATCCTCGCCGAGCGATCCTCAATGTGCATCAACTCTCAGCAATCGGAGCCGGGCGCCCAGGATTGTTGCTACGGGCACATACCCCAGACTTCTTGAGGAGATTTACGTATCGTGGAATTCGGAGTCGCGATCTTCCCCACCGAGGACGTGCAGGATCCGCCGGAGCTCGCCCGGATGGCGGAGCAGCGCGGCTTCGAGTCCCTCTTGTTTCCTGAGCACACGCATATCCCGGCCAGCCGGGAATCGCCTTATTCGAGCGACGGGGCGGAGCTACCGCCCGAATACAGCCGCGCCTACGACCCGTTCGTTGCGCTGGCAGCCGCGGCGGTGGCGACTGAGCGGATCCGGATCGGAACCGCGATCTGCCTGGTGATCCAGCGCGACCCGATCATCACCGCGAAGGAGGTCGCATCTATCGACCGTCTCTCGCACGGCCGCTTCCTGTTCGGCGTAGGGGCCGGCTGGAACGCAGAGGAGATGCGCAACCACGGAACGGATCTCGCCCAGCGCTTCGGGGTGATGCGAGAGCGGATCGAGGCGATGAAGGCGATCTGGGCCGAGGACGAGGCGACCTACTCCGGCCGGCACGTCAGCTTCGACCGGATCTGGTGCTGGCCGAAGCCCATACAGTTGCCCCACCCACCGGTCTTGGTAGGCGGCAACGGACGCGGGGTCATCAATCGCGTCGTCGCGTATGGCGACGGGTGGATTCCCAACGAAGGCGGAGACGACGAAGACCTCGCGAGCAGGATTGGCGAGCTGCGGCGCGCCGCCGCAGAGGCAGGCCGCTCCCACATACCGGTGACCCTGTCGGGGTCGATGCGGGATCCGGCAGGACTCGAGCGGCTAGAGCAAGCCGGCGTCGACCGACTGGTGTGCTGGCTGCCGGCTCACGGCCGTGATGCAGTCGAGCGGGCGATGGACGACTCCGTCGCGGGCCTGGAGGCCTACCAGAGGTAGCTGCATTCGGCCACGGAATCTTGCTCGGTGAGTCCGGTCATGAGCGTCGACCAGGCGAACGGCGAGGTGCCGATGCCGCGGCCGATGTACGGGGGCACAGTACTCGTGCAACCCCGCTGCGATGACGGTCCGGGACACGCTACCCGCGATCTGATCGGCCTGTTCGCGGTGTCCGAGGCAGAGCAGCCCGAGCCATGCCGAGGTTGGCCGAGGTCGGGCAGGCCGAAGAGGAGCTTGGATTTGGCCACCGCAATCCACCTGAGCGTCGCTCGCGCACCAGCTCGAGGCCGGCTCTGCTTGTCGCCGCGGGCCGGCGCGGCGTGCATGTCCCGGTTCCTGGGGATGCCGTGGGCGGCGTCGGACAGTGCCGTGATCTTGAGCAACTCCTGGAGCTCGGCGGTCGCGCTGCCTGAGCTGATGCGCTATTCGTGGAACCCCGACCGAGATAGGCACATATTCGACGGTCTCGACGGAGGGCAGTGCGGACGGCGGCGCACTTTGCGTCGGCGAACGTGTACATGTCGCTCACCGATGCTCCTTCGCAAAGTGCGCTGCGGCCTTTTCAGAAGGACAGTTCCATCTTGGGTTCGCGGTTACGGCGCTCCATACCCACGCACCCGGACCCAATCCGGCAACTGCATGTCACTCGATCCAGGCGCCTCGGAAGTCGCTCAGCGCACCTGCAAAGGGTGCGGATTTGACGAGGCCGGCGACCTTGGAGCGGGCCACGTCGGAATGGTTGGTGAACACCGGAATGATGTAGCCGCCCTCGTCGTGCAGGATCTTCTGCGCGTCGGCCAGCAGGCTCTTGCGGCGCGCCTCGTCGCTGCTCGCGAGCGCCTGGTTGTACAGCGACGACCACTGAGCATTCTTCCAGCGGGTCTCGGGGTAGGGGGCGTCGGAGGTGAGCGCGTTGTTCCACGTCTGAGTAAGACCGAGGGCCCATTGCGAGCCGAAGAACGGCTTCTTGAGGTAGGTGGTAGAGAAGTAGCTTTCGTAGGGGACCTGCTTGACCTTGACGTTGACCCCGGCCCGGCCCGCGGATTCTGCCAAGAGGTTGGCGCTGGCGAGCACACCGGGCGTAGCGCTGGTGGAGTTAAGTTCGAAGGTCGCCGTCTCCATCCCCGCGGCCTTGAGCAGTGACTTGGCCTGGTCGGGGTCGTAGGAGATTTGCGGCAGGTCCGCGGCGTAGTACGGGTCGAACCATGCAAACAGGTCGTTGGCGACCTTGCCCTGGCCGCTGACCCCGTTGGACACCTGCTGCTCGCGATCGACCAGCAGGCGCAGCGCCTTGCGCACCCGCGGATCGTTGTACGGCGCGGCCTGCGTGTCCATCGCGTGAACGTTGCAGTTGCCAGAAGGGCTGTTGTACACGGTGAACTCAGGGGTCTGCTGGAAAGCCGCGAGATGTTCGAAGGCGATGCCGGTCACAGCGTCCACCTGACCGGACCGGACCGCGTTCGCCAGCGCATCGGCATCGGTGATCGACACGATCTGAAGGCCGTCAAGATAGGGCCCCTCCGAGACGAAGTCGCCGGAGCCGCCCCAGTAGTTCGGATTGGCGCTGAACACCGCACGCTGCCCGGCCGCGAAGCGATCCAGCTTGAACGGACCGGTTCCGATGAACTTGCCCCCGGCCCCCGGGTGGGTACCGTTCGGGAATATCGCCAGCGAGAATGTCGAGAGCGTCTGATCGAGCAGGAAGTTGGGCTGGCTCAACTCGATCAGCACCGTGGTCTTGTCCAGCGCCCTCACTGACTTCACCCGCCCGCTGAGCAGGGCGCCACGACCGTACGAACCGTTGGAGGCATTCAGGGCCCAGTTGTACGACCACGCCAGATCGGCCGCGGTCAGCGGTCGTCCGTCGTGGAAAGTCACCCCATCGCGGACCCGCAACTTCCACGCGGTCGCGCCCGGGGTTGCCTCCTGGATCAGCCACGGGATCGTCCGACCCTCAGGGTCTTGGGAGTAGGCAAGGTCATAGATCTGCCCGGAGCGTGAGCTGTCAATGTTGTTAAGGGGCCTGGTGGGATCGAGGGTCTCGCTCGACCCGCCGCCGAGCATCCCGAGCTTCAGAACACCACCCTTCTTCGGCGGCCCCGACGCGCGCTGGGCACCCGGCGACGACGACCCGGTGCACGCGCTCAACACCGGGATCGAGGCCGCAGCCAGAGCCCCCAGCCCTATGAAACCTCGCCGAGTCATCCCCGAAGGCTCAGCTGACGTCAACCCCGAGGGACCCTGTGACGAACTCACCACGGCCAACTCCCATCGTGATCAGGAATGATTCGACAAACAACCCCGCAGTCATCACGACCACGGACCCTGCCTGATACCGTATCTGAACTGCTTGTTATATAACGAGTGTTAAGGGAACGGTAGTGGCCGGGTACAAGCCTGTCAATGGTTCTGTGCTACGAGCGCTTTGCCCTTAGCCAGACAGGTGTGAAGGCGAGAGCGCAGCCTCCGAGTCGAATTGTCGAAGGGCGAACTCAGCGGCGGAGGAACACCCACAGAACACCTTCGTTTACTTCGACCCGCGGTCGGGCGTGGCCAAGCGCTGCGGGACTGTTGATTGCCTGCGGCTAGTTCGCCTCGGCCAAGCGTTGGAACAGGTCGGCGAAGGCCGCGTAACTACCCGCGAAGTCGGATGCCTTGGCGGGGAGCGGGTACAGCGTCAGTGCCGAGACGCCGGGAGCACGCACCCTCGCGAGCGCCTCGTCGACGTAGGCGGCCGATTCAGAGCGCGCCAGCGCCACTCCGACTTGATCGAGGAATTCATCGGGAATCGCTGCCGCCACTGCCTCGTGATCCCCTGCGGTCCGCTGAGTAATCACCGCTGCCGCGGTCTCGGCGCTGCGTAGCTCGGTAACGGCTTCTGTCAGTTGGTCGTCACTCAGCCCGGTGGCGATGAGCCGACGCAACGCATCGGCGGCAAGCTCCCGCGTCTCGTCCACGCACGCGTAAACCACTTGGTCGACGCGCAATCCGTCCGGGTCCCGACCGACCCGCTCGGCAGCTGATCTCGCGGCTTCGGCAAGCACGCCGATCCGCGCCGCCGTACCAACATGGAGGAACACGCCGTCAGCCTTCCGACCCGCCAGCCCAGCCATCTGCGGGCCGGCGGCCGCCACATAGATGGGCACGTGGTGGCTCGGCGTCGGGGCGGCCCGGCCCTCCGCGACGTAGTACCGCCCATCGACGTCGACATGCTCACCCGCGAGAGCGCGCCGCAGGATCTCCACGAACTCGCTCATGCGCCCGACGAGGTGATCCAGCGGCGCGCCCCAGGATGCCCGCGGGTGGCTCATCCAAGCGGCGGATCCGATCCCTATGCTGACGCGGCCAGGATAGAGGTGATCGAGCGATGCCAGGGTCTGCGCCATCAGCATCGGATGCCGCTTCCAGCGAGCTACAACGCAACTGCCCGAGACGAGTCCCGTGGTTTGGGCGAGGATCTCGTGACTGAACACCGACGGGTCCGCGTCGCCGTCAACCGTCCAGGCCGCGTGGAAGCCCGCCGTCTCAACGACCTTCGCAAGGCGCCGCAGCTCGGATACTTCGACGTTCTCCGCACCCAGGAGTACGGACGTGTTCCCAAGATTCATCAGAGGCCCCATCGGATCGGAATATCGCGGATCAGTAGTGCGCGCTCATGACGTGTTTGATGCGCGTGTAGTCGTCGAATCCGTAGCCGGACAGGTCCTTGCCGTATCCAGAGGAGCCGAATCCACCGTGCGGCATCTCCGACACGAAGGGGATGTGGGCGTTGACCCATACGCATCCGAAGTCGAGTTCGCGTGTCATCCGATCCGCGGTGCCGTGGTCGCGCGTCCACACGCTGGCGGCCAGCCCGTATCGAACCCCGTTCGCAAGTGAGAGCCCCTCCGCTTCATCGGCGAAGGGCTGAGCGGTGAGAACCGGGCCGAAGACCTCCTCCTGGACGATCCGGTCGTTCTGCTTGACCCCGCTCACAACGGTGGGTGCGAAGTAGAAGCCCCTGTTCCCGTGCCGGCCACCGCCCGTCTCGACCTTGGCATGCGCGGGTAGCTCCGTGAAGAACGCCTCCACCTTGGCGAGATGACTCCCGTTGTTCAGCGGACCATAGTCGGCGCGCTCGTCGGCGGAGTGTCCCGGCCTCGTGCTCTGGGCTTCCTCGACGAGAAGATCGACCAGCGCATCGTGAATGCTCTCGTGCGCGATGACCCGGGTCGCAGCAGTGCAGTCCTGGCCGGCGTTGAAATACGCCGCGCCGGCGATCTTCGCTGCGGCCGCGGCAAGATCGGCGTCCGGAAAGACCACCGCCGGAGCTTTCCCGCCCAGCTCGAGATGCACTCGCTTCAACGACCGCGCCGCCGAGGTCGCCACCTCGATGCCCGCCCGAACCGACCCCGTGATCGCCACCAGGCCGGGCACCGGATGCTCAACCAGATATCGGCCCGTCGTCGCGTCGCCGTTCACGACGTTGAACACCCCAGGCGGAAGTACTGTGCCGGCAATCTCGGCCAGGCGCACCGTCGAGCGAGGCGTGGTATCGCTCGGCTTCAGAACTACGGTGTTACCTGCGGCCAGCGCAGGTGCGATCTTCCAGATCGCCATCGCGAACGGGTAGTTCCACGGCGTCACCTGCCCGACCACTCCGATGGGCTCGCGGCGGATGCTGGACGTGTGCCCCTCGAGGTATTCGCCCGTTGCCTTGCCCTCGAGGAGACGAGCGGCACCGGCGAAGAACCGGAGCTGGTCGACGCCCTGGTCGACCTCTTCGCTCGCGATGTAGCGCAGGGGTTGCCCGGTGTCGCGCGCCTGCAGCACACTGAGTTCGTCGCGGCAGGCGGCGATCGCATCCGCCAGATCCAGCAAGTACGTCTGGCGCCGTCTGGGCGAGAGGCGTTTCCAGCCCTCCAGCGCACGTTCAGCCGCCTCGTATGCCCGGTCGACTTCCGATGGAAGCGTGATCGGGGAGCGGCCGTCCGGGTCCCCGGTCGACGGATCGACGAGCTCGATGAAGGAATCCGTCGCGGATTCGACGAGCTGCCCATCGACGAAATTGTTGATGGTCTCGGTCATGCCACGCCTCTCCTCACGCGACGTAGAGCTTGCGGAGCGTCGCGTGAACCGCCCAGGTGGTGCGCTCGTGCTTACGGAGACGAACGATCGATCCCGGCACCAGTTCGACGCGTTCACCGTCGTCGAAGGTGACGGTGGCCGAACCGGAGAGGACCGCGAAGACTTCATCGACTTCGACGTCAGTCGCGATACCTGGCGTCATCTCCCAGACCCCGACCTCGGCGCCGCCCACCTCGGCCAGCAATCGAAAGCCGGCCAGCGGGGCGCCTTGGACAATCTTCGTCGGGTCCAGCGGGGCCGTCGGGATCTCGCTCGCCGCGTCGAGTACGCGGTTCACGGCCACACCCCCTGACGGTCTCGGACCTGCATGAGCACACTTCATCTCCGGCCCCGGGCCGTGATCATTCCCGAGTCCGGCGTATGTATGTTCCTCGTTACAGTACACGCAAGCTATAACAGATGTTGTACATACTCAAGAGTCGTGCGAGGCTTGCCTGTAGGTCGATGACTCGCCGATCGCATCGAGTGAGACTGCAGAGGAGATTTCCGTGCCTACCGCGTCCAAGACCGCGTATGAACGCCACGCCCCGGACCCCCGGATCGTGGAACGAGCGCTGAGCAAGACCCGGCGCGGTGTGTACTGGATCGAGGAAGCCGGGAAGCCGGCAACCTACGAACCGCTCACCGAGTCGACGAATGCCGACCTGACCATCGTCGGCGGCGGTTTCCTCGGACTGTGGTCCGCCGTACACGCCCAGCGCCGCAACCCCGGCCAGCGGATCGTGCTTCTCGAGGCCGAGACGATCGGATGGGCGGCGTCGGGACGTAACGGCGGCATGTGCTCGGCATCGCTCACCCACAGCGACGAGAACGGGCGAAGGCATTGGCCGGACGAGTACGACCAACTCGTACGCCTTGGGGAGGAGAACTTCGACGAGTTCGAGAGTGACGTCGCCACCTTCGGAATCGACTGCCACTGGGAAAGGACCGGGGGTCTTTCCGTCGCTGTCGAGGAGTACCAGTTGGAGTCGCTGCTCAGCAACAAGGAATATTCAGGACACGTACTCGATGCCGAGCAGATCCGCAGCGAGCTCAACAGCCCGCTGTTTCTCGGCGGTGTGCGCAGCGACCCCGATGAACCAGGCGCGCTGGTTCAGCCGGCCAGGCTCGCCCAAGAGCTCGCTCGCGTCGCGACCGAGCTCGGCGTGCAGATCCACGAGGGCTCCCGGGTCGTTGGCCTGAGCACGCCCCGAGCCGGCACCGCCACCGTGAGCACAGAGCGAGCCGTCATCACCACCGACCGCGTCCTGCTCGCCACGAATGCCTTCCGGCCCCTGCTTCGTCGCAACCGGCTCATGACCGTCCCGGTCTACGACCACGTCCTGATGACCGAGCCACTCACCACCGACCAGATGGCCTCCATCGGCTGGCAGGGCCGCCAAGGTTGGGGCGACATGCCCAACTTCTTCGCGTACTCACGCCTGAGCAAGGACAACCGCATCCTCTACGGCGGCATTGACGCCATTTATCACGCCGGCCGTAGCGTCAAAGAGAAGTACGAGGATCGTCAAAAGTCGTTCAACAAGCTCGCGAGCCATTTCTTCGCCACGTTCCCGCAGTTGGAGGAGGTCCGATTCGGTCACCGGTGGGCGGGCGCGATCGACACCTGCACGCAGTTCGCCGCTTTCTACGGCATTGCCCGCCATGGACGGGTTGCCTACGCCGCCGGATTCACCGGCCTCGGCGTGGGCGCAACACGTTTCGCGGCCAACGTCCTGCTCGACCTCCTCTCCGGGAGCGATACGGAGAGGACAGGGCTGAAGATGGTGCAGAAGCGCCCACTCCCATTCCCACCGGAGCCGCTGGCAAGCATCGGGATCAACCTCACGAGGTGGTCGCTCGAGCGCGCCGACAACCGGCAGGGCCGGCGAAACGCATTCCTCCGTGCGCTCGACGCAGCTGGGCTCGGATTCGCCTCCTGAACAGATACGGCGTCGGCCCCGAATCGACGGGTTTGCTGGAGTCCGCCCAAGGAAGCGAGACTTCAGATCCCGATGAGACGTTGCGCCCCGATGACGAGTGCGTCGCCACGCCGTTTCCGCGCGGCCTTGCTCGAGACCCCGGCCGCGTCATCGAGCATGAACCCGTCGATCAACCTAATCAGCAACTCAGCCGTTTGATCGCTGGGCAGCACCGGGTTCAGCGTCCCGTCCCGCATGCCCGCGGACACAGCGTCGAGGATGATGTCCCGCCACGCGTTCTGAGTGGCACGCACCCCGGGCCGAAGTTCTGGATGTCGCGTCGCTGCTGCGCACGTTTCGATCCACATCACGCACCGGTGGTGGTCGCCGATCGCGCCTTCGATCAGCGCCATCAACCTGTCGGCCGGCGAAAGCTTGTTCTCGCCCAGCTTCTTCCACTGTTGGGCTCGTCGTTCACCGGCGACGTGCATCGTTTCTCGCAGCAGGTCGTCTCGGGTACCGAAGTAGTGCTGGATGAGCCCAATTGAGACGTTGGCCGCTTGAGAGACTTGCCTCAATCGCAAGGCGTCGTATCCGTACGTGGCAAGCAGTTTCTCGGCGGCCTCCAGGATCTCGCGCCTCCGCTGCTCCGCCAGACCCTCGGGCGCGGTGTGCGCTGATGTCTTCAACGTTCTGGACTCCCTGACTTCGTCTTCCGAAAGCTGGCACGGCGCCGAAACCTCACCTGCCGCGACCGATGCTAGCCCCTCAATCGTTGGTTGTCGGGGTCGTAGAAGGGGCGCGCTGACACGTCGGCCGGAACGCAGACGCCTCCGCAATCGATGTGGAAGTCGCCGGCCTCGGGCGTGTCGGCATCGATGACGCCTATGCCGCAGGCGCGGCCGATCGTGTATCCGTAGCTCCCGCTCGTCACGCGTCCCACTGGCAGCCCGTTGCAGAAGATCGTTTCGTCGTGAACGAAAACGACATCCGGGTCGCGGAGTGCCACGAACACAGTCCGTTTCGACCGCGAGGTTCGCGCGGCCAGCGCGGACCGACCGCTGAAATCTGCTGCCTTGCGCTTTGAGATCGTGAAGCCCAGCCCGGCCTCATACGGATCGTCGTGAGGGCCGATGTCGTGGCCGAGGTGGCGGAACCCCTTCTCCGACCGAAGCGAATCCAGCGCGAGGTAGCCGGCATGTCGAAGCCCGAGGTCCGTCCCTGCCGACACAATCGCGTCGTAGACGTTCACTGCTTGGTCGCTGGGCACGTAAAGCTCGTAGCCCAGCTCGCCGACGAAGCTGATCCGCAGAGCCAAGGCAGTGCCATCACCCACTTCGACCTCTCGCGCGTGCCCATAGGCGTGCTCCTCGTTCGACCAGCCGTCCGCTGAGACCCGCGTCATGAGCTCCCGGCTCCGCGGCCCCATGACGGCGATCGTGGCGTACGCCGAGGTGGCGTCGAACGCCGCGGCGCCGCGACCCCGGGTCAAGTGCTTGAGCATCGCCAGTGTCTTGGTTTGAGCTGCGGCCGGCGTGATGACCCAGAAGCGATCCTCGCCCAGGCGAACAACTGTCCCGTCCAGCTCGATCCCGCCGTTTCCGTTCAGCATCAAGGTGTACTTGACTCGCCCGACTTTGAGATCCACATCCGCGGTACACATGTGCTGAAGGATGTCGAGCGCGTCAGCTCCGGCCACTTCGACCTTCGTGAACGAGCTGAGATCGAACAGCGCGACCCCCGTGCGGGCGGCCTCATGCTCCCTACGCACGTTGTCGAACCAGTTCTGCTTCCCGTAGCTGTACTCGTACGCCGCCGAAGCAAGCGGCTCGGCATACCAGTCCGCCCGTTCCCAACCCACTCGCTCGCCGAAGCACGCATTCGCGTCGATCAGTCTGTGATGGAGTGGGGACCGGCGGACATCGCGTGCGGTGACTGGCTGGAGATTCGGCCAATGCATCGCGTACAGGCGCCCGAGCGCCTCGGTAGTCCGGGCGCGCAGGTAGCGCTGATTGTTCTGAACCTTGGCAAAGCGCTGGACATCGACCGCTGAGGAATCGAAGGTCGGACCACCGCCGATCATCCACTCCGCGAGTGCGCGTCCAGCGCCGGGGCCGTAGATGATCCCCTGCGAGTTGAACCCAGCTCCGACGAAGAGATTCCGTAGGTCGGCCGACTCCCCGAGGCAGAAGTGGCCGTCGGGGGTGAACGCCTCCGGTGCGTTGAGGAACCGCTTGTAACCCGCCGACCTGAGTATCGGCACACGTTCCTCAGCTGTGCGTCGAATCGGCGCGAAGTGATCCCAGTTGGCCGGAAACTCCATAAACCCTGAGGTGCCGATCTCGGCGAGACTGCGCGGAAGCCCATTCGGCTCGAACGCGCCGACGAGGAGCCGACCTGCCTCGTGCCGCACATACAGGTATCCGTCAAGATCGCGCAGGATCGGAAGACCAGCGTGAGCACCCTCGACCGGACCGGTGCGCACGTGCACATGCTCCGCCGCATACAACGGAAGTGTCGCGCCGCTTCGAGCCATGAGCTCGCGACTCCACAGTCCGGAAGCCACGACGACTCGCTCACACTCAATGTGTCCAACGGCAGTGTCGACTCCAGTCACGGCCCCCCGATGACAAGTGATTTGGGTGACCGAGACATTCTCGCGAACCAAGGCGCCGGCCTCATAGGCAAGTTTGGCGAACGCCAACGCGACATGTCCCGGGTTGACGTGTCCGTCCTCCGCATGGTGCAGGCCGCCAAGCAGATTGTCGGACACCGCAAGCGGAAACCGCCTCACGACCTCCTCGGCATCGATCAACTCCGCAGGACGGCCCATCTGCTCGGCCACTGCCGCCGCGTAGCGCAACTCGTCAAGCCGGCCGCGACTCCGGGCCAGGGAGATGGAGCCGCATTGATTGAACGAGACGTCGACGCCCGAATCGGCTTGCAATCGTTTGTACGTCGCGATGCCATAACCTGCGAGCTCAGTAAGCGGTGGAGTAGTACGGACGCTGGCCGCCAACCCCGCCGCGTGCCAGGTCGTTCCGCTTCCAATCACATTGCGCTCCAGAAGCAGAACATCGTCGTCCCCGTTCACAGCCAGGTGATACGCCGTACTGGCGCCCATGATGCCGCCACCGACCACGACTGTCCGTGCCCTGGAGGGCACCGGCCGACTGCCGGCATCGGGTGCGAACCTACGAGCAGTCAAGCTCTTGTCGACGAGTCGATCCATGACTTCTCTCAGGGTTAGGAGGAGTGGGAGGAGGGGTCTCGACGTGCATGACGCGGCGGCCGTCTGCCGATGCGATGACGGCGGGGATCACCTGAAGACCACGGTTCGATGACCGTTCAGAAGGATGCGCTGTTCCGCGTGCCACCGGACCGCCCGGGCAAGGGCGAGCATCTCCGCGTCGCGACCTGCCACGACCAGGTCTGCCGGTTCGAGGTGGTGGTCCACCCGGATGACCTCCTGCTCGATGATGGGACCCTCGTCGAGGTCGGCAGTGACGTAGTGCGCAGTCGCACCGACGAGCTTGACGCCCCGCTCATGCGCCTGGTTGTACGGGCGCCCGCCCTTGAAACTCGGCAAGAACGAGTGATGGATGTTGATGATGCGCCCTGACAACTGCGCGCAGACAGCATCCGAGAGCACCTGCATATAGCGGGCGAGCACAACGAAGTCTGCGCGGTACTCGTCAAGTAGCTCCATGAGTCTGGCCTCTGCGCGTGGCTTGGAATCAGGTGTGATCGGAACGTGAATGAACGGGATGCCATGTGAGCGGACCAGGGCTCCCAAGTCCGCGTGATTGGAAACCACCAGAGCGACTTCAACCCGTAATTGACCGGTACTCACTCGGTACAGCAGATCGTTCAAGCAGTGTCCAAGTTTCGAGACGAGGATCGCGACGCGCGGACGGTCAGCTGAGTCGGTGAGCGTCCAACTCATGTTGAATCTGTCGCCGATCAGGCTGAATTCCTCGCGGAGCTCATCCAGCGGTAGCGGCTGATGCAGGGAGGCGTTCACCCGCATGAAGAACCGGCCGCTGGTGGGATCGGCATATTGCTGACTTTCCCGAATCAGTCCCGCTCGCTCCCACACGAAGCCCGAGACCGCGTGCACGATCCCACCGCGGTCTGGGCAGGCCAGAGCCAACACGACATCGGAACTCGACGAAGAGGTGCGAACCGGATCCATGAAGCCACAATAAGCCTTTATTGCGGTCGCCGCACAACTGGTTTCGCGGGCTTCCCTTACCGGTGCGGCAGCGACCCGGGTTGGGGGCGTCTATGAGCTAAGGGGTCTGCCCCTCGATCGCTCAGGTCGCGAGGAGGTTCGGGATCTCTGAGTTCTGCCTGCAACGCTGGTTGAAGATCACCGACCGTGAGGCCGGGTTATCGGGTGAGCCCTCGCCGCCTGCGGCCGGCACGGCCGGCGGTGACCTGGAGGTCGAGACCCGCGAGCTGCGTCAGCGCGCCAAGCAACTGGCGCAGGAGAACGAGATCCTGCACCGACCTGGACTGGAACGACGCGCATCTGATCAATGCCGCGATCGACATCCATCACGACGACGCGGAGTTCGGTTACCGGTTCATCACCAACGATCTGGCTTGCCACGGCATCGTGGCCAGACGCAACAGGGTGAACCGGTTGTGCACGCGGCAGCGTCTGTGATCGCTGCACTCGCGCAAACGCGGGCTGAACCGCCCGGCCCGCCGGTGCACGACGACCTGGTCATGCACCGGTTCACTGCCCGAGGCCGACCCGCTCTGGCTGACCGACATCACTGAGCATCCCACCAGCGAGGGCAAGCTCTGCCTCTGCGCGGTGCAAGACGCCTGCTCCAGCGCATCGTCGGAAACTCCATCGGTGCCCGCATGACCTCCGAACTCACGGTCACCGCGCTGCCCGACGCCCCACGCTGCGCAGTGGGCACGATCGCGCGCTCCGACAGGGGCAGTCAATTCCGTTCACATAGTTACCTTCGAGCCTTTGCGCCACGCCCAGTTGCGCGGCTGCAGGGGACGCCTCGGCGCCTCCCTTTAACCGGCTAATCTGGACGCTTGTGCAGGTCACGACATGCCAATACTCAAGGGTTTCTGAGGTCCATGTGGCGGACGCGGTCGTGGTGATCGTTGTCGCGGGGTGTCCGTGCAGATCAGCGGCTGCCGGAGGGTGGCTAGCACGATCGGCGCGGTGACTGTGGCGTGTCGGAGACGTGCAGGGCGTGGCGGAGTGATCGTCGAGCGTCCCGGCCGTTCTCGGTGCTGGTCGCGTCGGTGGCTGCGGTGAGCGACTACACCTTGGACTTGGTGACCTCAATGCACGCGCGGACCGAGCCGGTGAGCGCGACGTTCGCCCGCAAGCTCCTCGTACCCGAAGGCGTAGAGGTGGAGCTGGTCTCGGATGAAGTCCTCATCCTGGATTCGTGTCGTCGACTTGAAGTCGACGAAGGGCCCGATCCCGGTCAGTTCGATCACTCCGACCAGGTTGTGGACGGCTGGTCGGCACGAGTCCCAGGCCTGACATGACCGTTCGCACGACTGCACGCTGTCGTTCCGGGGTCCAATGATCGGGGTGTTCGACCGTACTGAGCCCTATTCCGTTCAGAGTGCTGCGCAAGACATCGATGATGTGGTCGGCCTCGTCTTCAGGTACGAGTTGGGTCACCGCGCCATGCAGTACCCCGCGCAGCAACCTCTCCCAGGCGTCGAGCAGCTCCTGCACCCGTGCCCCCTGGTTGCCGGCAGCTACGACGTTCAAGCGCATCCGTTCGTCTCGTAGGTCATCGTCAGCGATCGGTAGCCACCACTCGAAGATGATGTGCTCGAGGCGTGCCTGAGGATCGGAATATTCGTTGCCGATGGCGACAAGGTTGGCTTCGTACTCCTCCACGCTGCTATCGACCAGATCGCGGAGTACATCCTCCTGTGCCGGGTAGTAGTGGGTGATCAGACTCGTGGAGCCGCCTAGTCGACGGCCGATCTCGCGGAAGCTCAGCGCGGCCATCCCCTGTTCCGCGATCACATTCTTCGCCGCCTCGAGGATGTCGCGCCGTCTCTGGTGATGGTCGACCTGCCTGGGCATCCACTTCGCTCCTTCTGTCCTGACCGGACGTGTCTTGGGCCTCGCCCCACCGCAGGGAACGAGGCAATCTACCTCGCCCCTTGACGGTAGGACGGAATAGTGAGTAGATGGGCACCACGTTATGCAACGCATTGCCGATTAACAAGGAGTGGCTTCTTCATGCGACCGACGGGCTCCCCTCCTAGCTTCGACACGGCCCCGCCGTCGGCCGCAACGATCGGAGAACTTCTGGCGACAGCCGCGGCTGAGGCCCCGAACAAGCCCCTCATCGAGTTCGTCGACGAGAACGACGTGCTCACCCGCGGCGCGCTCGAACGCGAATCCCGGCAGTTCGCTGCCGGCCTCCTGTCGATCGGGTTCGTGAAGGGCGATCGGATCGGTCTGTTGATGCCGAACGTGCGTGACTTTCCCATTGCTCTGTTCGCCGCGGCTCGGATCGGTGCCGTGGCTGTCACCATCAACACCCGGAGCACACCGACTGAGTTGGACTTCATCGCGCGCGACTGCGAACTCGTTGGCCTCGTCGTAGACAGGGACTTGCTCGCTGGAGTGCTTAAAGCTGACGCCGTCACCTCGGGGCTGGGGCGCGCTCTGATGGTCACGGGGCAAAAAGACACCGCCGTGGGGATTCGGTGGCGAGACGTCCGCGGCGCTGACTCGCCTCTGCTCCCGGAGGTCGCGCCGTCAGATCCGGTGACCATCATGTACACCTCGGGCTCGACCGGCATGCCGAAGGGTTGTGTGCATACGCACGAATACTGGACACGCCTGGCCGCCGCCTCCCGCGTGACCAGTCGAGGTCCTTACCGCGGGCTGGCTGACGCGCCGTACTTCTACATGTCAGGACTGTCCATGACGGTCACCGCGCTTGAGCTCGACGGGACCGTCGTACTCCCGCGCCGTCCCAGCCTGAGCAAGTACTTGACACGGGTGCGTGATCACCAGGTCACGTCGGCGTGGGCAACAGTCCATGACCTGCAGGCACCGCGTCGCCCCGAGGACCGGGACCACGAGTTGCGTTACGCCTTCACCGACGACATCCCCGGCCACTTGGTGGATGCCTACGAGGAGCGATTCGGCACCAAGGTGCGCAACTGCTATGCGAGCACGGAGGTTGGCTTCGGTACGTTCGTCCCACTCGACAGCGATGACATGGCACGATCCGGCTCGATCGGCGTCCCTGCCCCATTCCGCCAACTCAAACTTGTCGACGAGGATCTGGTCGACATCGATCAGCCGGGTGTCGAAGGAGAAATCTGCGTCCGTGGACCGGGCATGTTCTCTGGATACCACAACCGGCCCGAGGCGAACGCCAACAGTTTCCTCGACGGTGGCTGGTTTCGGACAGGCGACCTGGGGTCGGTCGACGAGGCCGGATGCTGGTACTTCGTCGGGCGGATCAAAGACGTTGTACGGCGCAGCGGTGAGAACATCTCGTGCTTCGAGGTGGAGTCGGCGTTGGCGGCGATTCCCGGGATCGCCGAAGCGGCGGTCGTGCCGACTCCCGATGTGCTTCGGGGGGAAGAGGTGAAGGCGTTCATCGCTGTGGCGGAGGGCTACGACCACCTATGCCGCAATCCGATGCTGATCCGAGATGCACTCGCAGACACGCTGGCTGTTTTCAAGCAACCACGCTTCATCCACGTCGTCGATGAACTGCCGCGGCTGGCCTCGGACAAGGTGGACAAGGCACTTCTGAAACAACGCTACGGCGGGGATCGCCTGGGCGCTTTCGACGCCGTCGCCGGCGCCTGGGAATCCGAGGAAGACACTTGCGCAGGAGAGGAGGGGCGAACAGCATGATCGAGTCGGAGACGGAGCTCCACGACCTGACCGCCGTAGATATCGCCCATCTCATCCGACGCCGGGAGCTCTCCCCGGTCGAGGTGGTCGATGCCACGCTGCGGCGAATCGACGAGCGCAACGGAGCCGTCAACGCCTACATCACGCTCTCGGCGGACCTCGCTCGAGATGCTGCGGTCAAGGCTGAACGCACGCTGTTGGAACAAGGAGCAGCAGCTCTTGGCCCCCTGGCGGGTGTGCCCTTGTCGATCAAGGATCTCACTGCCACAGCAGGTCTACGGACAACCTTCGGCTTGAAGGCGCACGAAGACTACGTCCCGGCCGAGGACTATCCGGTTGCAGCACGGGTTCGTGCTGCTGGTGCCGCAATCGTGGGCAAGTCCGCCACCCCAGCCCATGGCTGGTTAGGTACCACCGAGACGGAGATGCACGGACGGACTTCGAACCCGTGGCTGCTCACTCACACGGTCGGCGGATCGAGTGGAGGGTCTGCCGCCGCTGTCGCGAGTGGCTTCGGGCCCCTGGCGACCGGAAGCGACGGAGGCGGCTCGATACGAGTGCCGGCCTCCCTGTGCGGGGTTGTTGGACACAAGCCTTCGCATGGTCGAGTCCCTCGCGGGCCGGAGTCGCCAGGTTTCGAGACCGTGGATGCGCTCGGACCGATGGCACGCACGGTGGCCGACGCGGCGCTTCTGCTCGGGGTCATGGCCGGGCCTCATCCCGGAGAGCCCTACATGCTGGACGCCGGCGACGTTGACTACCTCGCCGGGTTCCAGATCGAGGAAGCCGCCCGGCTTCGAGTGGCCTTCAGCCCCGATCTTGGTCAGGGGCCAGTGGACAAGGAGGTCGCCGCTCTCGTCCGGTCCGCCGTCGGTCACTTCGCCGACACATTGGGCGCCGACGTCGAGGAGGTGAGCATCGAGATCCCCGACGTGAATGAGTTCTTCGTCCGATTCTACGGCCCAACGATCAGCCACCTCAGGCGGGTGGACCCCGAGTTCGTCGAAGGCCACCTTGACCGGTATCCGGGAATGCGCGACCTCGTAGTCGCCGCGACAGACGTACACGCGGACGACTGGTGGGCCTATTCGATCGACGCGCAGCAGCGGACCTTCGATGGGCTCAACAAGGCGGTGGCTCGCCACGACATCTTGCTCACGCCCACGATGCCGGTCGCCGCGTGGCCGCACGACGGCGAGAACGGTCCGCGGGTCATCGACGGACAGGAGGTCGAGTGGCCCACCTTCGACTTCTTCCGCTTCACCGAGCCGTCGGGCCACAGTGGGCACCCAACCATCACCGTGCCGTGCGGCTTTACCGCCGCTGGCCTGCCGGTCGGGCTACAGATCATGGGCCGTCAGCGCGACGACCGCGGCGTCCTCCGCGCGGCAGCTGCCTACGAGGCAACCACTCCGTGGCACCTGGCACGGCCCGAGTTCCTGCTCAGCCCCCCTCACGCTTCGCGTCCAACCCTCTAGGAGTCGAGATGGGCAATCTGTACAGCCGACGTGGAGTCCTCAAAGCGGGGATCGCGGGCGCTGCAATCGTGAGCGCTGGCTCGCTGCTGGCAGCATGCTCCTCCAGTGGTAGCGACTCCGAATCAGGCGGTAAACCCTCTCGCGGTGGAACGCTCCGCATCGGCGTTAGCGGTGGTGGCGCAACCGACACACTGGATCCCAACGCTCTCATCAGCCTCCCCGACTATCTGCGAGCTTCGCCTCTGTACAGCGCTCTCGTGGATCGCGGACCCGACTTCGCACCTCGGTTCCGCCTCGTCGAGTCCGCCGAACCGAACACCGACGCAACCGAGTGGGTCCTACGGCTCCGGCAGGGAGTGGAGTTCCACAACGGCAAGGCTGTCACCGCCGACGACCTCCTTTCCAGCCTACGCAGGATCTGGAACCCCAAGAAGCCGGGCCTCGGCGCTAGCAAGCTCCCGGTGGATGTCGACGGCCTGAAGAAGCTCGACAATCTGAGCGTGCGACTTCGACTGGCCCGTCCGGTCTCAGTCGCTCCCGAGCTACTCGGCAGCTCGCTGATCTACGTCGTGCCCGAGGACTTCGACCCCGCCAGACCGATCGGGGCGGGGCCGTTCAAGTTCCAGTCCCTGAAGCCCGGCGACCGAAGTGTCTTCGTCCGACACGAGAACTACTGGGACCAGGTGCCTTACCTCGACGGTGTGGAGATCATCGACTTCAAGGACTCCACCGCATTGGTCAACGCTCTGCAGTCAGACCAGATCGACGCCGTGGCCGACGTCACCAAAGCAGACTCCCGGATCCTCGAGGCGGCCGGGATGACGACGATCGTCACCCCGAAGCGTAGTTTCGTGCCGATTACGATGCGCGCTGACAAGCCGCCGTTCGACGACCCCCGAGTGCGTGAGGCTTTCCGCCTTGGGGTGGACCGCAAGGGCATGATCACGCAGGCCTATTCCGGGGCCGCCACCATCGGCAACGACCTTTACGCCGCCTACGATCCGCTCTATGCCGCCGACATTCCTCAGCGCGAGCGGGACGTCGAACGGGCCAAATCGCTACTTGTCGAGGCGGGACAAGAGGGACTGACGATGGAGTTCGTGACCGGCCCTGGTGGGGTCGGCTGGGTTGAGGTCGCCGAGGTCTTCTGCGAACAGCTCAAGGACATCGGTGTCGATCTGAAACTGAGAACGGTCGACGCCGACACCCTCTTCTCCAAGTACTACGGCGTCGCCCCGATCGGTATCGACAACTGGCCGAACTGGAGCTACCTGGCGATCTCCTCCGAGGCAGTCGCCCCCGGGGCGCCCTACGACACCACCGGCCAGGGCGACAAGGAATACGACGCGATCTACGCCGATGTGATGAAGACGCTGGACGAGAAAAAGCGAGCAGGGCTGGTTCACCGGCTGCAAGCGATCCAACACGAACGCGGCGGTTACATCATCCCGTGTCACAGGGATGGCCTCGAATGTGTCAACCCCAGGGTGCGCGGTCTGAAGTCCAACACCCAGACCACCGGACCGTTCAACAACATGGCGTTTGAGAGCGTGTATCTCGGTGACTAGCAAGTTCGACATCTCCACCGACCCCGTCGCGGCACTCGAGGTGGACGAGCTCACGGTGGAGGCCGGGGGCTCGAGCGGGTCATCCTCGCTAGGCCTCGTGCGCATGGTCCTGGTCCGCCTGGCAGCTGGCGTGGCGGTCATGGCGGCGGTCCTCGTGGTGGTGTTCCTCGCGACCCAGGCCCTACCCTCCGATCCGGCCGAGGCGATGCTCGGGCGCGACGCCACCCCAGATCGCGTGGCGGCACTGCGGGTCGAGCTCGGCCTGGACGAGCCCGCCTGGCAACAGTTCCGTGACTGGACCTGGAATCTGGTGCGCGGCAATCCTGGTGACTCCATCTCCAGTGGGCGCCCGGTGCTCGAGGAGCTCGCGCCTCGGCTCCGCAATTCCCTCGTGCTCCTGCTCTGCGCCGCCGGGATCGCTATTCCACTCTCGTTCCTTCTGGGCATCGTGACGGCAGCGCGCCAGCGCGGGCATCTGGACCGAGCCCTACTCACACTCGCCCTGGGGCTGAGCGCCGTGCCCGAGTTCGTCATCGGAGTGGGCTTGTTGCTGCTCTTGTCCACTGGACCAGTTCAGGTGCTCCCAGCCGTCTCGATGATCCCCGCTGATAGCACGCCGCTGGCTCACCTCGACAAACTCCTGCTGCCGGTCCTGACCCTGACGATCGCCACCGTCCCGTACCTCTACCGGATGATGCGCGCCTCCATGATCGAGGCGCTCGCCAGCGACTACGTGCAGACCGCACGACTCAAGGGCCTTCCGCCGGGGCTCGTGCTGAGGCGACACGCCCTGCGCAACGCCCTCGTTCCCTCGATCCAAGCGTCGGCGTTGGTGATGTCCTACTTGTTGAGCGGCGCCGTCGTCACCGAGTTCCTTTTCCGCTATCCCGGGCTGGGGACCGCTCTCTCCGACGCCGTCTCGAACCGCGACCTGCCGATGATCCAGACCATCACGGTGATCTTCGCCGCGGGCGTCGTGTTGATGAACCTGATTGCTGACGTTCTTACGGTCACATTGACGCCCCGGCTCCGAGGAGCGGGACGATGAGCTGGCGAAGAGGCAACCCGTCCCCGCGCTCAGCCTGGGGCCGCGCCTGGGGGCTCAGACAGACGCAAGTCGGCGGCCTCCTCCTGGTAATCACGCTGCTAGTTGTCGCGGTGGGCCCACTTCTCGCTCCGCACTCGGGGACCGCGTTCGTCGAAATACCGTTCGCCAAACCATCCGAATCTGCTTGGCTGGGGACTGACCAGTTGGGCCGAGACGTCCTGTCGCGCACTCTCTACGGGGGATGGTCAGTTGTCTGGATGTCGGCGCTGGCCGGCACCGCAGGGGTGGTCTGCGGAGCGCTGCTCGGCATCCTGGCCGGGTACGCCGGGGGACGGCTGGACGCCATCGTCATGCGGCTGGCAGACGTCGTCCTGGCCTTTCCTCAACTCGTGCTCATTCTCGTGGTCGTCTCGATGATCGGCGGCTCGCCGATGCTCATCGTTGCGCTTACCGGCGTGGCCTGGATCCCTGGTGTCGCCCGCGTCATGCGCGGCGCCACGCTCGCCCTGAGTGGCCGCGAGTTCATCCAGTCCGCAGAGGCCCTCGGCTATCGACGCTCCAACGTGTTGTTGGACGAGCTGCTGCCCAACCTGACCGCTCCGCTCTTGGTAGAGCTCGGCCTGCGGATCTCCTGGTCCATCGCTGTGATCGCAGCCGCGAGCTTCCTCGGAGTCGGAGTGCAGCCTCCTGCGGCCGATTGGGGACTGATGATCAACGAGAACAGGGGCGGAGTAGCACTCCAACCCTGGGGGGTTGTGGCCCCGACACTGTGCATCGCGATCTTCGCCATAGGCGCGAACCTCGTCGCTGAAGGTTTCAGTCGTGCTCTGCTGCGCACCGGGTCGACGGTGTAGGAGGAATCGAGATGAGTCG
This sequence comes from Kribbella speibonae, assembly GCF_004331375.1. Classification (NCBI taxonomy): domain Bacteria; kingdom Bacillati; phylum Actinomycetota; class Actinomycetes; order Propionibacteriales; family Kribbellaceae; genus Kribbella; species Kribbella speibonae. The sequence goes on from NZ_SJKC01000003.1 coordinate 1,418,787, forward strand.
AGCGATCGAAGACGACGTGAGCCGGACCCGCGACGAGGGCGCGGTAGTGGACGTTCGTGGGCTGACAGTTCGCCTGACGGAGACCGGCGACGACATTGTTCACGACATCTCGTTCACCATCGGACGAGGCGAGGTCCTTGCGCTGGTAGGGGAGTCAGGAAGCGGCAAATCGACCGTTGCCAGCGCGTTGCTCGGTCACTGCCGGCCCGGGGCACGAATCTCTGACGGCTCGGTGTTCGTCGCTGGCACCGACCTACTAAGGCTGTCCTCGGCCAAACTTCGCGCCCAGCGAGGGGCGGTCGTCGCCATGGTGCCCCAGGACCCGAGCGCAGCACTGAACCCAGCATTGCGGCTCAAGATCCAACTCCGCGAACTCATCGAGGTGCACGAGCCGGCGGCCGCCAACGACGAGGTGGACAACCGCATCGTCGAAGCCCTTCAAGATGTGCGCCTCCCAAGCGACCAGCGCTTCCTGCGGCGATTTCCATATCAGATCTCCGGCGGTCAGCAACAGCGCATCCTCATCGCGATGGCATTCATGCTCCAGCCCGCGTTGGTCGTGCTGGACGAACCGACGACGGGGTTGGACGCGATCAGCACGGCTCACCTGCTGAATCTCCTCCAGGACGTGTGCCGGCGCCGCGGCGCCGCGGTGCTCCATGTGACGCACGACCTCACCGTCGCACGTGCCTCCGCCGACCGAGTGCTGGTGATGTACGGCGGCAGGGCAGTCGAGCTCGGCAACGCCCAGCAAGTTCTCAGCGCGCCACAGCACCCATACACCGCGCGCCTCGTGGACGCCCAACCTTCGGTCACCGAGCGACGCCGACTCGAGGTGATCGCTGGAGAGCCGCCATTGCCCGGACGCCGGCCGAGCGGATGCGCCTTTCGTACCCGCTGCGAATTGAGCTCGGAGATCTGTGCCACCGAGGAGCCGCTGCTCCGGGCGATTTCGGATGTTCAGGTCGTCGCGTGCCACCACAACGTCGAGGCGAGATCGGCGGGACCGGAACTGCTGGAGGCGGCCGCTCAGCGCGACAGCGTTACGCCGGTGCTCCGGGTCACCAGCCTCGAGGTCGGTTACGGCCGCCGAACCGTCCTCTCCGGGATCACCTTCGACGTCGCCCCAGGAGAGTGTCTGGCAGTGCTTGGAGAATCGGGTGCCGGAAAGTCGACGCTTGGTCGGGCCATAGCGGGTCTGGAGGCGTCGACGGCGGGCACGATCGAACTTGATGGCGAGACCCTTGATCCGCAGTCCAGTCGCCGGAGGCAACCCCATCGCCTCGCCATCCAGTACGTCTTCCAAAACCCGTTCGGCTCGCTCAACCCACGCAAGACGGTCGACCAAATCTTGCGCAAGGTGCTGGTCTCGGCACGACGCGTATCGCCGACCGTCACTGAGGACGAACTCGTCGATGTCCTCAACCGTGTCTCACTCGCTTCGACGGCCCGCTGGCGACTACCAAGAGAGCTGTCCGGGGGCGAGCGTCAGCGAGTTGCGATAGCGCGGGCCCTCCTTTGTCAGCCTCGGGTCCTGGTATGTGACGAGGTGACCTCGGCACTGGATGTGTCGGTGCAGGCGGGGATCGTAGAGCTACTGCGTTCCTTGCAGACCTCGATCGATCTGGCCACCGTCTTCGTCACCCATGACCTCGGGGTGGTGTCCTCTCTCGCCGACCGCGTCGTGGTGCTCGACAGGGGGCGAATCGTGGAGACAGGCAACTCGGACGCACTGATCGGTGACCCGCAAGCAGACTTCACACGGCGCCTGGTCGGCGCCGCGCGGGAAGTGACCGCGTGAACAGTCCTCTCGCCGATCAACTGGCCGACCACGTCGGGCGCACCATTCGCTCCCCTGACGTGAGCGTAACGCCGGACATGCTCGGGCACTTCGAGCGCGGAACACTCCTCGACATTGCATACGTCGACGACTCCGACGCCGGTTACGAGAGCGACATGGTGCCGGGCTTCCTCACGCTGTCGCTCATCGACGCACTTGGCGTGATGACACCGGAACTGCGCGTGGACGGTACCTACGCTCTCAATTACGGGCTGGACCGCGTCCGCTTCGTCGAGAAGGTGCACATCGGCGACGAGGTCCATGCGCACTTCCAGACTCTGTCCGTCCACCCACGAGGCGGAGGGTTCCTGGTGCGACGCACCGCGACCGTCGAGAGAACGAGCGACGATGCTGTCGTCGCCGTCATGGACCTACTCCTGCTGCTCCTGCCTTCATCCTCCGGCGAACAAGCATGAGGCAACGTTGTCGGCCTCACCAACGAGCGGGGCACGAGCTTGAAGGGACCGAGAAGTTGGTGCCGCTGATCGAAGGTGCGATCGGCGGCTACCACCACGGAGGCTCGGACCACACGGTCCGGGTCTCCCGCATTCCAAGGGCTCGACAGTCTGCTGCCGCCCGTCCACAGTCAACTGAAGTCTGGCTGTCCCAAGTTCGATGAAGCCCCCTGTGAGGCGCTCGGCGTTCGTGGCGTGCTGGTGCGCGCGAGCAATCGTTGAGTCGACCGAGACCGACCAGTCCACCCGCCCTTGACATCCGCATTCGCCGTCAACACACCCAGCACCCGATCCCACGTGGCGTCACCGGCCATCCGCCGATGCCACCGTCACACCGGCTGTCACGAACCGAACACCTCCGGTCGATCACGCCAGGCAATCCGGCCGCCCGCGCGGCTGGGGGCTTGTCGTCCGAGTACGTCGAGTCCGAGGATCGGCCACGACGGCGCTGAATCCGGCCAGCCGCGCGGCCTGGACGACGTGCCGGCCGCGCGGCGGATCGGAGGTGCTCAGACGAGGCTGTCGCGCCAGGCCGCGTGCAGGGCGGCGAACTGGCCGCTGCCGCTGACCAGCTTCGCCGGCGGTCCGTCCTCGACCAGCCTGCCGGCGTCCATGACGAGGACCCGATCCGCGATCTCTACAGTGGACAGACGGTGTGCGATGATCACCGCGGTCCGGTCGCGCAAGATCGTCCGCAGCGCGCGCTGCACCATCCGCTCGCTCGGCACGTCCAATGAGGACGTGGCCTCGTCCAGGATGAGTACGCCGGGATCGGCGATGAATGCTCGGGCGAACGCCACCAGCTGCCGCTGCCCGGCCGACAGCCGCCCGCCTCGCTTTCGGACATCGGTGTCGTAGCCGTCGGGCAGCGCGGTGATGAACTCGTGCGCTCCGATGGCCTTCGCTGCCGCGACGATCTCGTCACGACTCGCGCCCGGCTTGCCCACTGCGATGTTGTCGGCGACCGAGCCCGAGAACAGGTAGTTCTCCTGCGTCACCATGACCACGGCGCGACGCAGATCCTCCTCGGACAGATCGCGCAGGTCGATGTCGTCGATGCCGATCGTGCCCTCGCGCGGGTCGTAGAACCTTGCCAGCAGGCGCGCCAACGTTGACTTCCCGGCGCCGGTCGCGCCGACCAGCGCGACCGTCTGCCCAGCCGGGATCTGGAGATCCAGGGCGGGCAGTACATCGTCGCCTTCGGCCCGATACGCGAACCGAACGCCCTTGAAGTCGACCTTGCCCTTGGCGTGCCGCAGCCGCGTCGGCCGCTCCGGCTCGGGCACGGTGGAAGTCTCATCCAGTACGCCGGAGATTTTCTCCAACGCCGCCAGCGCCGACTGGAAGCTGTTGTAAAACATCGCGATCTCCTGCAGTGGATCGAAGAACCGCCGGACGTACAGCAGGAACGCGGTCAGTACGCCGATCTGCAGGTCGCCGTCCATCGCCCGGATCGCGCCGTAGAGCAGCACCGCGACGATCGTGAGGCTGCCGATCAGCGCGACGCCGGGCACGAAGTAGCCGAGCAGGCTCATCGCCCGGTAGTTGGCCTGCCGGTAGTTCTCCGACAGCGCGCCGAAGATCTCCTCGTTGCGGCGTTCGCGGCGGAAGGCCTGCACCGCGCGGATCCCGCCGAACGTCTCGACGAACTGCACGATGACAAGCGCCACCGTCTCGCGGGTACGCCGGTAGGCGACCGACGAATGTTTGCGGAACCACGCCATCAACAAGAACAGCAAGGGGAGCGCGAGCAGCGTCACCACGGCCAGCGGCAAGTCGAGTATCAGCAGGATGACGCCGATCGAGAGCACCGAGACGAAGGCATTGACCAGGCCGTCGAGCCCGGCGTCGAGGAGCTCGTTGATCGACTCGACGTCGTTGGTCTGCCGCGAGATCACCCGGCCTGAGGTGTACTTGTCGTGGAACGACAGCGACAGCAGCTGGAAGTGGTTGAAGATCCGCCGCCGCAGGCTGAGCAGGAGGTCCTGGCCGACCCGGCCCATGCGCAGCAGGTAGGCGCGCCGCAGCCAGCCGCCGAGCAGCGCGGCGACGACCATGCCGCCGACGACACTCAGGATCGGAGTCCAGTTGCCGTCGGCCAGCGCAGGCACTCCGGTGTCTATCGCGACGGCCACGAGCCACGGGCCGGACGTCGCCGCGAAGTTCTGCACCACCACCATCGCGACGACCGTCCACAGTGCCCGCTTGTGGGGCCGAACCAGCGAACCGAACAGCCGACGCGACCGGGCCCGCAGCAGACCGCTGAGGCGGGTCGGGAGATCGTCCATGTCCTCGGTGGCGACACCGCGCCAGTTCGCTTGGCCGGTCGGCGTGGTCGAGTTAGTCCGAACGCTCATCACACCGGATCCAGATCGCTGTCCAGCTCAGCCTCCTGTGACAGGATCTCCCGGTATGCCGGAACGGTCTCCAGCAGTTCCTGATGCGTCCCGGTTGCGGTGATCGTGCCGTCCTCCATCAGTGCGACCCGGTCGGCGAGCAGCACAGTGGACGCGCGGTGCGCCACGACCAGGCCGGTCGTCTGGTTGAGCACGCTGCGCAGCGCGGTCTCGACCAATTCTTCAGTGTGGACGTCGAGCGCCGAAAGCGGGTCGTCGAGCACCAGGACCCGCGGCCGGCCGAGTATGGCGCGGGCCAGCGCCAGCCGCTGCCGTTGCCCGCCGGACAGGCTCAGCCCCTGCTCGCCGATCCGGGTGTCCAGGCCCCACGGTAGGCGGTGCACGAACTCGGCGTGGGCGACCGACAGCGCCTCAGCCACCTCGGCGTCGGTGGCCTGGGGCCGGCCGAGGGTGAGGTTTTCCCTGACACTCGCCGAGAACAGCGTCGGTTCCTCGAACGCCGTGGCCACGATCGTGCGCAGGTCGGCGATCGCCAGGTCGCGGACATCGACGCCGTCGATCGTGATCCGGCCGGCCGTGACGTCGTACAACCGGGGCACCAGCGCGGTCAGCGTGGTCTTGCCTGAGCCCGTGGCGCCGACGACCGCGAGCGTCTCGCCGGACTCAATGGTCAGGTTCACGTCGCGCAGCACCGGCGCATCCGGCGCGTCATGGTAGGCGAAGCCGACTCCCTCAAGCCGGATCTGCCCGCGCGGATGCTCGATCCGCGACGGACGTTCGCTTTCGACGATCGTTGTCGGGGTGTCGAGCACCTCCATCAGCCGGTCGCCCGCCGCGGCAGCGTCCTGGGCGTTGGCCAACAGCCACCCCAGCGCGGCGATCGGCCAGATCGCGGCGAGGTAGAGCGCCGCGAACGCCGCCAGCGTGCCGAGCGTGACGGCGCCCTTGGCGACGCCGATCGAGCCGATCAGTACGACGACCGCGAGCACGATCTGCGGGTAGGCGTCGAGCACCGACCAGATCTTGGCCAGCGTTCGGATCTTGTCGAGCTGTTGGCCGCGGACGGTGCGGGCCTGCTCGTCGTAGCCGTCGTAGAACATCTGCCGCCGACCGAACGACTTGATGATCCGGATCCCGACCGCTGCCTCCTCGACCGCGGTGGTCAGCTCACCCGTCTGATCCTGCACGCGGCGGGCGAGCACCTTATAGATCCTCTCGTGGTGCAGCATGAAGATCACCAGTGGGATGCCTGACACCAGCGTGACGACGCCGAGCGGCCAATACATCACCAGCAGCATGATCGCGATGACCAGGAACGTCAGCGTGTCGGTGATGATGAACACTGCGGCGAATCCGACGAACCGCCGAATGATCGCCAGGTCGGTCGTGGCGCGGGACAGCAACTGGCCGGACTGCCATTTGTCATGGAACGCCACTGGCAACCGCTGCAGATGCCGGTAGAGGTCATTGCGCAGGTCGTTCTCCATCCCGAGGGAGGAGTTGGCCGTCGCCCACCGGCGGATCAGGATCAGCAGTGCCTCGGCGACTCCGAACGCGACGGCCAGCAGCGCAAGCGGCAGCAGGGCCGACCGGTCGCCGGCTGCGATCGGTCCGTCGATCACCTGCCGGGCGATCAAGGGCACGGCGAGACCGACGAGTGTGCCCAGCAGCGCCGTGACGAGCATCAGCGCGAGCTGCCAGGAGTAGGGACGAATCCAGGGAAGGAGCCGACGAAGCGAACGCTTGGACGGCGGGCCGCACCGATACCGGTAGAAGATCCGCTCGACCACCACCCCTCGCCGCAGCGAACGGACGCCCCGTCCGACTAGTCGTCGGCCCAGGCGAGAAACCCCGCGATCACGCTCATTAAGCATCCGAGAGCGACTGGAACCGCGACACCCCGACAACATCTGACCCCACCCTGACTAACGAGACACCCTCCAGCCGACGCCGGCTCCGGAGCCCGCGCGGGTGACCATCACCACGCGGCCTTCGAGTTGGGCGCAGCTAATCGCGGCTGCTCAAGATCGACGTAGTGCTTCACAAAGGGTTTACAGCTTCGATGAAGAACGGCATCACGGCACCTCCGTCTTCCAGCTTGCGAAAGACCACCTGGAGCGGCATGTCGCAGCGGACTCGCTCAGGTTCCACGTCGACCACGCGGGAGGTCATCCGGACCCCCTCCTCGAGATCGACAATGGCGAACACATACGGCACGTCGGCGGCGAACGCCTCACTCCACGTCCGGTGCACGACGCTGAAGGTATGCAGCGTTGCGCGACCCGAGACCTCGCGCCAGCCCACGTCCGAGCCGAAACATCGAACGCAGTGCCCGCGAGGGTAGAACTGAAGCGCGTGACAGTCCCCGCACGCCTGGACGAGCAGCCGCCCGTCCGCGGCCGCCTCCCAGAACTCTGCCGTGCGGCTGTCGGGCCACGGAACCGGTCGAGAAGGGGCGGTCATCTCAAACTCCCAGGATCATCGTCGCGGTCGCAGAAAGCGCACCACCCGTACCGTTGACGAGGCAGGTGCGAGGCGCGTCGAGCTGAACGCCGGGGGACTCGCCCCGCAGTTGACGAACGGCCTCGACAACGGCGAGCGCGCCCCGGCGCCCGGGGTGGTTCGACGACATCCCTCCGCCGTCGGTGTTGATCGGCAGGCTCCCAGTCGGGGCGATCTCTCCGCCCTCGACAAACGGGCCACCTTCGCCCCGCTTGCAAAAGCCGAGGCTCTCCAGCGTCAGGAGTACGGTCGGTGTGAATGAGTCGTAGATCTGGGCGCAGTCAATGTCGCCCGGGCTCATGCCGGCGGTGGCGAATGCGTCGGCGCCGGAGCGCGTTGCGGACGTTTCGGTGAAGTCATCCATCTGATTCATCTGGATCTGGCCGATCGCCTCGCCCCAGCCGAGGAGGTAGACCGGCTTGCGCGAGAGGCGCTCGGCCCGCCGTTTCGATGCGAGCACGAATGCACCGCCGGAGTCGGAGACCACACAACAGTCCAATCGGTGCAGAGGACTTGCGATCAGCGGTGAGTTGACGACATCCTCGACGGTGAGTGGGTCGCGATACATCGCGTCCGGGTTCGATGCTGCGTTCGCGCGGCATTGGACGGCGATTGCGGCCAGTTGCTCGGGGGTCGTGCCGTACATGTGCATGTGTCGCTGCGCGGCGAGCGCGTAAGAGGCGACCAGGGTCGGACCGAATGGAATCTCGAACTGGCTCGGGCCCCAGGTGTTCGCATAGTCGGACTCGGGGATCTCGCTCGAGCGGCCGAGGGCGGCGTACGTCACGACGACGACATCGACCAGTCCCGCCGCGATGGCCATTGCTGCGTGTCCTGCGTGGGAGATGAACGCCGGGCCGCCGGTGTCGGTCGAGTCGTACCAGCGTGGCCGTATGCCGAGGTACTCGGCCAGGTCGATGATCTCGAGCTGTCCTCCACCTTCTGAGCCGAAGGTGGCCGCGGTGCAGAGGCCGTCAACATCGCCCGGCTCAAGGCCGGCGTCTGCGAGCGCGCCGCGCACGCACTCGGCCTGAATCTCGTACGGATGCATGCCGGGTGCCTTGCGCCTGGGCGACTCGTAGGCGCCCACGACCGCAACCTCACCGGTTGGGAATCCCTGCATCAGACCTGCACCCCCACAGTGATCGACGCCGGCGGGCTGCCGGCAAGAGACGCGGTCATCACGACATCGCTTCGTAGCCTGCGAGTTGACACCTCGACGAACTGCTCCCGGCCTAGCTTGGGAATCTCGGCGAATCGGCATCTGCGGACGGAATTCATTCGGCTCCTCAATGAACTACCTAAGCTTGCCGACCAAGAACGTCCGAGCGTCGAGTCGTAGACGGAAATATAACGTCTAGCACATCTTGGTGATGCGCGGGCGGCGAAGCGGCACTGTCCACCTTGATTTTGATGAAGCGAGTGTTATATATTGCGCAGGAGGTTGTCAAGACCTGCATCTTTACCGGGAGTCAAGGGCCAGGAGCTGGCCCGACCTGGCATTGGTCTGTGTGAGGGGCGGCGCGAAGCGGTCGACCCGCTTGCAGCCGCGGCCGACAAGGCGGTAGCTCATTTAAGCCGGTGGCCCTTTGAAGTGTCGGGTCCGCCCGTGATCAGCTTCAGAAGGAGGTTGTGGTGGATTGCGACGCAGTCGTGGTTGGTGGTGGCTTTGCCGGGGTGACGGCGGCGAGAGAGCTGGCGAGTAGGGGCCTCAGTACCATTCTGCTGGAGGCGCGAGACCGCCTCGGGGGACGAACGTGGTTGGTGGACTTCGCTGGGCGCAGTGTCGAGTTGGGCGGCACGTGGATCCATTGGAGCCAGCCTCACGTCTGGGCCGAGATGACGCGTTACGGCCTGGCGATCGAGGAAGACGTCTTGACCTTCGATGCCGGCCTGTTGGGGAGTCCACCTCGTCGTTATCCCCCCGACGAGGCCTTTGCGAAGGTGGCTGGCGTCTTCAACCGGTATGCGACGGCCGCCGACCGTTCGGCGCTGCCGCGGCCCTATGATCCGCTGTACGACGCCGCAGCACTCGAGATCGATCAGCTCTCGATGGAGGACCGCCTGGACGAGCTGGGGATCTCGGAGGCCGACCGGGTGTGGGTCAGCGGCCTGCTGTATTCAATGGCCGGCTCACCTCTCAACGAGTCCGGGCTGATGCCGGTCCTGCGGTGGATGGCGCTGGGCGGCTGGGGGGACATGGACAGGACGTTCGGGGGATACCGTCCGGTCGGCGGCACGCCCGCCATCCTCCAGGCGATGCTGTCCGACGGACGGGTAGACGTGCGACTGTCGTCTCCGGCGCGCGCCGTCGAGGTTTCCGACGACGGAGTGCGGGTGACGACGCGTTCTGGCGAGACGATCGCCGCCCGGCTCGGAGTGATGGCTGCCCCGGTCAACGTCTGGCCGACAATCGAGTTCAGCCCGGCTCTGCCGCCGAGCCATCGCAACGCGGGAAAAGAGGGCATGGGGAAGCCCCACTACGACAAGGTGTTCATTCACGTTCGCGGCGACATCGGGCGAGTCTTCGCGGAGTTGCCGGCACCCGAGCCGCTCAACTACTTTCTCACGGAGAAGTACGACGGAGACACACAGATCATTGTCGGCACCAATCAAAACCCTTCGCTGGACATCAGTGACAAGCAGCAAGTCGCCGAGACGATCCGCCGCCACGTCCCCGAGATCGACGAGGTGCTCGACGTCCGTGGCCATGCGTGGGCGGCCGATGAGTACTCCCGCGGCGGCAATACGTTCCACCGACCCGGACAGTTGCGATACCTCGCCGACCTGCAGAAACCGCTAGGTCGACTTGCCTTTGCAGGTGCCGACATAGCAACCGGATACTTCGGGCACATCGACGGCGCCATCGAGTCCGGACTGCGCGCGGCACGCGTCTTGTCTGTGAGATGAGCCGGCGCGCGAGCGCTGAGCTGTAGTTCAGCCGTTGGTGCGGTCATTCTCAGCGACCGGCACCGACGGCTGAGCGGGCGCCTGGTGGTCGCTGTCCGGCCGCAAACCCGCGGGTACAGTTTGCGCCAACGACTCGAGCGGCTGGAACTCTGACTTACGAGTAAGCCGGCCCGAACACGATGACCGCCTCCTGAGGGCCTTCGACGACGCGATAACGGTAGCCGCATCCTTGTGGGACGAAGATCGCCATTCCTGCCGACACCCTCGTCGCCTCCGAGCCCTCCCACTCAATCTCGCCGACGCCACTGACGATGAAGATCAGCTCGTCATGTTCGGGGTAGTCGGACTCGTACTCCTCGGTCGTCTCCTCGGTTACGGTGAAGTTGAGGGACACTCGCTCCGACCCCATGTCGCGCCGGATAAGGCGTTTGCTCCTCATCGCACCGGTATCGCCGAGGATGACGGGTGTCACGTTTCCGGCGCTGACGATCTGAATCTCGGGACTAGGGCTACTGCTCATGCGTTATCTCCGATTGTGTTCGTTGCCCGCACTGAAAGTCGCTGCTTGGGCAGTGGTCCTAGCGAGGCCCGCACGTCCAGGACCGCGGGCCCTGACGCACTCATGACGACGGGCTTGAAAGTGCCGACGTCCTGCCCGAGGCTGTCACTTGCTCGTTCAAGTCTCCACCTGAGAGCCGTCGTCATGCGCCGAACAAGCGAGCGCCGTCGTACACCAAATTTTATGTTATGGTTGTTATATATTGCAAGCGATCCGGACGGTACCACCAGGCGACCCGCGAGGCTGCCGGCCGAGTATGCCGAACGGTGTACCCCCTGTCGACCGGCAAGGCGCAGTCGAGAATCGATAGCACTCCCGAGAGGCGATGAACATGACACAAATTGCGGAGCCGGACAGCGATCTCCTGCTCACTGCCCTCGGCATCACGCCGCTCAAGGAGCCCGATGGCGACATCCTCGGATATCTCGACCCCACTGCGGTGGCACAGGGCAGCAGCGAGGATTCGTTCGTTCAAGGCGGCGCGCTCGGAACGTGCGTCGAGATATTCGGCTATCGGGCGGTGGAGCTCGAGGCGCACCGCAAGGGCTTTCACGGGACGGAGTGGTGGCCGGTTTCGTTTCAGGTCGAGCTGCTGCGCGTCGCGGCGGCGCAGCGCTACGCGATCCGCGGAACAGCCGAGCGGATCGGCAAGCGGCACGCGTTCGCGCGCGTCGAGATAGCGCCGGCCGACGGTGGCCCTGCCGTCACGACAGGGACAGTCCTGCTGATCAACGCCGCGGATTCCTGATTGTGCGTGCCGGCGCTACTGCCACGGCGCCGCGTCGGCGAACGGGGTTTCTACGGGGTTAGCAGGAGGAGCGCCCCGACCTCCATGGGACACCAGGCGCCATCCATGCAGCTGTATGGTCGAGCCCTACCACGAACCGCGGCTCCAACCCGCATACGGACTCTGGTGGTTTAGAACAGGACTGCGCGAGCTCGATGGAGTCACTTACCGCCCAGCCCGAGCAGGGACAGCTGTATCTCGAGAGCTTTCAGCTGACGGCGCCGTGGCCACGCTGAGGGGCTCTCCACCACCGACAGCGAGATTCCATCGAGCGTCAACGTGAGAATCTCGACGGCGTCCTCGAGGTTCTCCTTGGCGATCAAGGGCTGAAGGTGCTTGCGCACGACGCTGCGGGTATGCCGATCCCACTGCCTGAGCATGGCCTGCGTATCACTGTCGTGGTAGTGGTTGGCGAGGAGGTTGAGCCGAACCCGCTCCTCCCGCAGGCCCTCCGGACTGACCGGCACCAACCATTCGAGCAAGATGCGCAATCGCTTCTGGGGATCGTTGACACCCGTCTCCAGCGCCTCGAGATCCTCTCTCCACCGATTGAGCGAAAACACGACGAGGTCGTCGACCAGAGCCTGTCGAGATGCGTAGTAGTGGGTGACCAGTGTCGCCGATCCCCCCATCCTGGTCGCCACGGATCGGAACGAAATGCCGGCCAGCCCTTCGTCCTGCAGGACCCTGTAGGCGGCAGCGAGAATTTCCTCCCGACGGAGTGCAGCATCGACTTGCTTTGGCATCTGGCGGCCTTTCTAAGCTCGAACTCCCTCCCGAATTGTAGAGGGTTACGTTGTGCCGCTGGCCGGTTGGACAGCGGCGCCTTTCTCGAAGTCGGTTGGCGGTGGCAATGCGGCTGGCGGCTCTGCAGGCTCTGGCGACGCGTCGGCGACGGTGTTCACACTCAGCGACCAGCCCGCCTCGACCAATGTCACGGTGGATACGCGGCGAGCAGGAGATGCGCCCGAACACATCGAACGGCTCGCGCATCGTCGCGTCCACCGTGCCATCGCGACGGCGTCACCGGCCCGCCACTTGTGCAACCACGAGACGCTCGCCCCGAGGATCGCGCAGCACGACGTGTACGGCACGAGGAAGAAGGTCCTCTGGTCGGCGATGAAGCGTGCCATGCTCACTTCATCGCCTCCTTCACCCACAGGACCACCTGGCCCTTGATGATATCGCACTCCATTCACAACAAGGCGACCTCGCCGCCACGTAGGCCGTTTCAGTTCGGCCGTGGCATTGCGGTCCAGGTCCGCCAGTCCATCGCCCCGCTCGGGCGTCAGATTCTTACAGCACCACTGCGATCTTGCCGCGCATCGAGCCGCGTGCCGGTCCCGCAGTGCACTGATCCGCTCGGGGCACGAGGTCCCGTGCCATGCCCGCTCAGCACGGCGACGGCGCGACGGTTGACCGCGTCATACGCCTGTTATATAATGAGCGCTTCACAACAATGTGGCTCCCGCTGCCGACGTGTACTACAGGTGAGTAGCCCATGACCTCACCTCGTGACGCGGCCAAGCAGTAGGTCGGGCCGATCATCAACGATGAGCACCGCGGGGCGCTTGAGTATGGCCCCTGTCCGGACGGACGCTGATCGCCTGATGGCGAGCGGACGTCGCCGTCCGCGTCTCTGGAGGGACGGGAGCAACGATGAATCTCGGGTCGATCGCGCGCGACGGAGCCAAGCGGTTCCCCGAGCGGGAGGCCGTGCGCCTCGGAACGAGAGTACTGAGCTACGCAGACCTCGACGAGCAGACGGCACGCTTCGCGGCTCTTCTCCGTGAGCGAGGCATGCGGCCCGGTGACCGGGTTGGCGTGATGCTGCCGAACGTGGTCGAGTTCCCGCTCGCCTACTATGCGATCCTGCGGGCGGGCGGCATAGTCGTGCCGATGAACGTGCTCCTCAAGCGGCGCGAGATTGGTTTCTACCTCAGAGATTCTGGCGCCGAGGTTCTGCTTGCCTGGCATGGCTTCGAGGCTGAGGCACGGGCAGGCGCCGAAGACGCTCGGGCCGAGCTGATCCCGGTGGAACCGGCCGACCTTGCGGATTCGCTTGCAGGTGTGCCGCCGATGGCGGACGTCGCGGAGGTTGGTGACGATGACACGGCGGTGATTCTCTACACCTCAGGCACCACCGGCAAGCCGAAGGGCGCCGAGCTCACCCATCGGAGCGTGCTGCGCAACTCAGAGGTGGTTGCCATGACCGCGACCGACGTCCGCGAGGGTGACGTGATCCTCGGAGCTCTGCCCTTGTTCCACATCTTCGGCCAGACGGTCGGCATGAACGCCTCGCTGGCCGCCGGCGCGACCTTGGTCCTGCTTCCAAAGTTCGACCCCGAGGCGACACTAGCGGCGATCGAGGCCAATCGGATGACGCACTTCTATGGCGTCCCGACGATGTTTGGTGCGCTGTTGCACTACCCCGGTCGGGAGCGCTATGACACCTCGACGCTGCGGATCTGCGTCACCGGCGGTGCCTCGATGCCTGTCGAGGTGCTGCATGGCTTTGAGCGGGCCTTTTCCTGCGAAGTCCTGGAGGGCTACGGTCTCTCGGAGACCTCGCCGGTCGTGACCACCAACCACGCCGGTCGCGAACGGCGCGCAGGCTCGGTTGGGACGCCGATCGACGGGGTCGAGGTACGAGTCGTCGATGACGGCGACCAACCGCTGCCGGCGGGCGAGGTCGGCGAGATCGTGGTTCGCGGTCACAACGTGATGAAGGGCTACTGGAGGCGACCGGAGGCGACCGCGCGGGCGATCCGCGGTGGCTGGTTCCACACCGGCGACCTCGGAAGGACTGACCAGGACGGCTACTTCTACATCGTCGACCGCAAGAAGGAGTTGATCATCCGCGGCGGTTACAACGTCTATCCACGCGAGGTCGAGGAGGTGCTCTACGAGCATCCCCAGATCCGCGAGGCCGCCGTTATCGGCATCCCCGATGAGCAGTGGGGCGAGGAGATCGGTGCCGCCGTCGTCCTGCATGAGGGGGAGCGGCTGGAGGCGAAGGAGGTGAGCAGCTACGTGAAGGAGCGGATCGCCGCCTACAAGTATCCGCGGATCGTCTGGTTCGTTGACGAGCTGCCGAAGGGGCCGACTGGCAAGATTCTCAAACGCGAGATTGAGTGGCCGGACTCGGCTGCGCGCTTGGCGGAACCTTCGAGGCAGGACCTCGCTACTCGAGATAGAACTGCCGATCTGCGGGGAGAGCGCTAGCTTGCTCGCAGAGTGGCAGTTCAATGCCGGCCAGCGTGATCGGCGCTCGGCTTGTCTGCCGGACGAAGGTGCTGCCACCGCGTGATTCTTCGAGTGAACCTGCATCGCGCCAAGGCCCAGCCTCGAGTCTCTTGGCGCCGGGCACACCCCGTTGAGACCCCAGCATGGGCGTCGGCCGGCGCCACTGCGGTTGGCGCGCTTCACACGGCCACGCGCCCATACGGGCGGGGTGCCGCGCTCCTAGCACAGAACCATTGACAGCCTTGTACCCGCCCATTAACGTTCCCCCAACGGGCGTTATACAACAACAGGTTCAGATCCGGGGCATAGGTCAGAGGCGGTCGTCGAGACGAACCCGGGGGATTGTCTGTCGAATCATTCCCGATCACGATGTGAGGTTTGCCGTGGTGAGTTCGTCACAGGATCCGTCAGGGTTGTTGTCATGTGAGTCGGCCGTGATGACTCGACGAGGCTTCGTCGGAATGGCGGCACTCGCTGTGGGCTCGATGTCGGTTCTCGGCGCCTGCAGCGGATCGCCGGCGTCTGCTCCTGGACAGTCGAGAGGAACGCCGAAAAAGGGTGGCGTTCTGAAGCTCGGGTCGACCGGGGGCGGGGCGAGCGAGTCCCTCGATCCCGGCAAGCTCTTCAACAACATTGACTACACGCGCGTCGAGCAAATCTATGACACGGCCTATATCCAGGACGCTGAGGGCCGGACGATCCCATGGCTCGTCAAGGAGGCAGAACCCAAGGCGACCGAGTGGAAGCTGCGGATCCGCGAAGGGGTGACCTTCCATGACGGGTCACCGCTGACTGCGGCTGATGTGGCGTGGACGTACAACTGGAACCTGGATGTCGCGAACGGTGCCTACGGTCGTGGCATCCTGCTCGGCGGGCGGGTGAAGTCGGCGAGGGCGCTGGACAAGACCACGGTTGTGGTCGAGTTGAGTGCGCCCAACTTCCTGCTCGATCAGACGCTCTCACAGATTCAGCTGTGTATCTTCCAGGACGGTACCCACCCGGGTGCTAGCGGGAAGTTCATTGGAACTGGGCCGTTCAAGCTAGATCGCTTCGCGGCCGGGCAGCGGGCGGTGTTCAGTGCCAACCGGAACTATTGGGGTGAGGGACCCTATCTGGATGGCTTGGAGATCGTGTCAGTCAGTGGTCCCGACGCGCTGGTGAACGCTGTCCGTTCCGGTCAGGTGGACGCTGTGTCCGACGTCGACTTTGCGCAGGTCGCGGCTTTCAAGAACAACCCTGAGTTCACTCTCTACGACAGCCTGTCGAGCAACTGTAATGCGCATGCGATGGACACGCAGACCGCGCCGTACAGCGATCCGCGGGTGCGCAAGGCGCTGCGTCTGCTGGTCGATCGCGAGCAGCAGTTGAGTAACGGGGTCAACGGTCAGGGTAAAGTCGCCAACGACTTGTTTTCGTGGTTTGACCCGTACTACGCCAAGGACCTGCCCCAGATCTCTTACGACCCCGATCAAGCCAAGTCACTCCTCAAGGCAGCCGGAATGGAATCAGCCACCTTCGAACTGCACACCACCAATGGTGTGCCCGGCGTGGTCGCCAGCGCGAACCTCCTGGCAGAGTCTGCGGGCCGGGCCGGGGTCAACCTCAAGGTGAAACAGGTTCCATATGACACCTACTACTCCACCAGTTACCTCAAGGTTCCGTTTTTTAGCACGCAACAGGGGGGTAACACTATTGCTCAGATGTTCAACAAGAATTTCACCCCCGGGGGACCGTATCCCGAAACTCACTGGGACAACGCCGAATGGTCGTCGCTGTACAACCGGGTGCTGGCGAGCGGTGATGAGGCGAAGCGCAAGAGCCTCATGGTCGATGCGCAACGGATCCTCCACGACGAGGGCGGCTACATCATCCCGGTGTTCACCAACCACTCCGACATAGCCCGCTCCAAGGTCGCCGGCCTCAAGTCCACGCCCTCTTCAGGTGCGCTGAGCGACTTCCGGTACACCTGGATCGAGGACTGACAATGCTGCGAACAATTCTGGTCCGTGTCCTCAGTGCTGTCGGCATTCTGCTTGTCGTTTCTGTGTTGGTGTTCTTCGGGATGGCGGCCATGCCCGGTGACGCCGCGCGGGCGGTTCTCGGTCGGCAGGCCACACCGGAGTTGCTGGCCCAGTTCCGGGCTGAGCACGGCCTGGACCGTCCCCTGTTGCAGCAATACGGCGACTGGTTCACCGGATTGCTCCACGGCGATTTCGGGGCCTCGCTGGTCTCAGGTGAGCCGGTCACCACTGTCTTGGGGATTCGATTCGGGTACACGCTCGCGCTGGCTGTGGGGACCGCCGCCATTCTGATCCCGTTGGCCCTGCTGCTCGGCATCTGGTCGGCGACACGGGCTACGAAGCCCACCGATCAGATCATCAGCCTGTCCACGCTGACCTTCATCTCAATGCCCGAGTTCGTCATCGGAGCCTTCCTGATTGCGCTGCTGGCCGTTGCCGTACGAGTCTTCCCGGCAACCTCACTGATCGATCCCTATCAGTCCGTTTTCGCACAGCTCAACAACCTGGCTCTCCCGGTGATCACGCTGGTCTTGACGTCTGCGGCGCAGGCGACCCGCATGATTCGGGCCACCATGATCGACGTTCTTCGGTCCGAGTTCGTCCAGATGGCCGAACTGAAGGGTGTGCCTCGACGCAGGATCCTGTTCAAGCACGCCTTGCCCAACGCGATGGGTCCGACCCTTCAGATCTTCGCGTTCACACTGGCATACCTCGTCGGCGGTGTGATCACCGTCGAGATTCTGTTCGGCTATCCCGGCCTCGGATCAGCTTTCGTCGACGCGGTGCGCATTCGTGATCTAACTACCGTCGAGGCGATGGTCATGTTAGGCACCGCGTTGTATGTCTTGCTCATTCTGGCCGCAGACATAGGCGCAATTATCCTCAATCCGCGATTGCGAAGGAGGGCTTAGGCATGGTCAGTTTTTCCGCAATCGGGCTGGGGGCCGTGAACGGACGGCCGGAGCCGGCTGTCGTGCAGTTCGTGCGCCGCATTCTCCGGTCCCGCACCGGGACCGCGGGAGTCGTCCTCTTCTTCTTTGTCGTGCTGGCGGCATTGTTCGGCTTCCTGATCCGTCCCCACGACCCGACAGCGGTCGTCGGTCTCCCGTACGAGCCGCCGAGTGGCGATGCCTGGCTGGGAACCGATCAACTTGGCCGAGATGTACTCAGCCGGGTGCTGTCCGGCGGAACGACGCTGCTGCTGTCCTCTCTGTTGGCGGCGTTCAGCGCCTACCTCGTGGGTGTCTCGATTGGTGTGTTCGCCGGCTACGCGGGCGGTCGTATCGATTTCGCGGTCATCGCCGTCATCGACATTCTTCTGTCGGTGCCTCCGCTCATCTTCATTTTCGTATTGCTCGCGGGCTCCGGGCCCAACTTCACTGTTGTCACCGTGGGAATCGCGGTTGTCCTGATGCCCGGAGTGGTGCGAATCGCGAGGGCCGCTGCCCGCGAGGTCGTCACCAACGAGTTCGTCGAGGCCGCGGTCGCCCGTGGCGAATCGTCGCGCTTCATCGTGTTGCGCGAGCTCCTTCCCAACCTTTGGACGCCGCTCATGGCCGACTTCGGTATCCGCATCTCCTACTCCGTCGGGATCTACGCGGGCCTCGCATTCCTCGGTTTCGGCCGCCAACCACCTGCCGCCGACTGGGGAACGATGATCAACGAGAACCGACTTGGCTTCTTCCAGAACCCGTGGGCAGTCGTCGCGTCGGCGGCCCTGATCGCCGCGCTGACCATCTCGGTGAACCTGGTAGGCGACGCCTATGCCAGAAGCCTCGGCCGGTCGGTGGGTGACGACTATGTCTAGCCATGAAAAATCGCCGGTGCTGCGCGTGCGCGGCCTGCGCATCGCGACCGATGCCGGGGCCGACATCGTCCAGGACCTCTCGTTCGAAATGTTTGCCGGCGAGGTCCTCGGACTCGTCGGAGAGTCGGGCTGTGGAAAGACCACGACAGCTCATGCGCTACTCGGAAAGGCACGGTCGGGAAGTCGCGTCGTCGCCGGGACAGTCGAGTTGGAAGGTGTCGACCTACTGAGTCTTAGTCCCGAGGGTCTCCGCAGAGTCCGTGGCGAGCGGATCTCCTACGTTCCCCAAGACCCCGCTGCCAGCCTCAATCCCCGGCAACGGATCGGGGCGCAGGTCGCCGAGGTGCTACGCGTCCATCACAGGATCGGCGACGCCACGCGCGAACGCATTTGCGAGACCTTCACCGAGGTCGGTCTTCCCAGTGACAAGGAGTTCCTGCGGCGGTATCCGTTCGAACTCTCCGGAGGACAACAGCAGCGGGTGGCGATCGGGATGGCGCTCATCGCTCGACCCGCCGTGGTGGTCTTGGACGAGCCAACCACTGGCCTGGACGTGACCACTCAAGCGCGGATCCTCGAGCTGCTCCGCAGCCTCAGCCGGGCGCACTCCACCGCGTTCGTCTACGTCAGCCACGACCTCGCCGTCGTCCAGTCACTCGTGGATTCCTTGTTGGTGATGTACGCCGGGGGCGCTGTCGAATACGCGGACGCAAAGGTGGCCTTCACCAACCCGCGTCACCCCTACACCCGCATGCTCATGCGCTCGATCCCCAGACTCCGGACCAGAGAGCCGCTGAGCGGGATCACGGGATCAGCGCCGGCGCCGGGGCACCGTCCGCCTGGATGCGCGTTCAGCCCGCGCTGCAGCCTGGCCGTTGACGCTTGCCGGACGGACGAGCCCGACTACGCCGAGCTGAGTCCTGGACATCTGGTGCGGTGCATTCGCCCTGACATACCGCTTCCGGCGCTGGAGCTCGTACTCAATGAGCCGACCGTAGCCGGTGACCGCGAGCCGCTACTGGGCGTTCGCGACCTCGTGGCGTCCTACGGCTCGCGCAATCATCGCGTGGTGGTTCTGCATGACGTCTCTCTGGAACTCGCGCCAGGCGAGTGCCTTGCGCTGGTGGGGGAGAGCGGCAGCGGCAAGAGCACACTCGGTCGCTGCATCGCCGGCCTGCACATTCCCGACGCTGGTGCGCTTCTACTGAGAGGGGAACCGTTGGGTGCGCATGCCGCCAAACGCTCACGCGAGCAGCGCCGAACGATCCAGATCGTGTTCCAGAACCCGGATCGGTCCTTGAACCCGCGGCATACGGTTGGCCAGATCCTGGCACGCCCCCTGGCGCTGTTCGGCACGGCCGACAAAGGCGCGCTACAAGGGCACATCAAAGAGCTTCTGGAGAAGGTTCGCCTGCCCCACACCTACATCAACCGGTATCCGGGCGAGCTCTCGGGCGGTGAGAAGCAGCGGGTGGCCATCGCTCGCGCCCTCGCCGCACAGCCGGACATGATTGTCTGCGATGAGGTGACCTCCGCCCTGGACGTGTCAGTCCAGGCGGCCGTGATGTCCTTGCTGGAGGAGCTGCGAGGCGACGGCTTGGCCTTGCTCTTCATCACGCACAATCTGGCTCTCGTCAACACCGTCACCGACCGCGTGCTGGTGATGAACCAGGGCCGGGTCGTCGAGGACGCCGCCACCGCCGACATCGTGTCGTCACCTCAGCACGCGTACACACAACAGCTGCTGGAGGCCGCCCCCGATCTAGCTACATAGACGCCCTCCTCGCGATGGCGGGTACTCTCACAGGGTGTCATACAACGGGCGTTGCGGAATGGTAGTAGTCTCCCATCGCACTGTGCACCGCTGCCGGAGAACGTCTGCCTCACAAGGGCTCGAGGAGGAAATGTGCCGCGCCAGGTCGATCATGTCCGCCGTCGGCGAGAGATCGTCGAGGCGACGCTCAATGTGCTGAGCGAAGCGGGAACGCGAGGACTCTCATTCCGGGCGGTCGCCAACGAGATGGGCGGTTCAACCACCCTGATCACCCACTACTTCCCGACGCAACGGGAGCTCCTGGACGAAGTTACGACGCAGGTGCTGGCCGGCTGGGACGACGACGTCAAGAAGCTCGACGCCCAGGAACAGACCCCGGCAGTCCGACTGCAGGCTCTCTTGCGTTGGCTGGTGCCGCTCACCGAGCAGGGCCTCAAGGAGGAGCGCAACCGAATTCACCTACTGGCCGGCCAACTGCTCGGTGAGGAGAACCGGGCGATCCTCCAAGCGACGGAGACGAAGATCCGAGAGTTGATTCGCAACCACGTGACCGGCTTGGTCCCGCCAGACGAGGTGGAGCGCACCGTCGAGCTGCTCCGGATTACCACGAACGGTCTGGTGCTCTCAGTGCTCGAGCACCCGGACCTGTGGCCGCCGGAGCGACAGATCGCGATCCTGGACTGGCTGACGGACTCGTTGGGCATCGCGCCTGCCGGGGCTCACAAGCCGCGCGGCCATGTCAAGGCAGGTGCAGTCAGCCGTTCGTGATGGCCGTCCGACCACTGGATACGACCTGGCTTCCTTCGTCGCGTTGGACCGTACCGATCTATCGGCGGTCGGAGCGAGCAGGTCGTGGACCCTCGCCGCCGCTCGCTCGAGGCTATCGAACCGTCGAACGTGCCGCGAGACAGGGGCGCCTTCGATACCTCCGCCAGCGACTGCGGGGCGGCCGAACAGGGTGCCCATAATCTGAAGCGGTGGTAGATGCCGCCGGCGAGACCCCGACCTCCACGGCGACGTCGGTGACGCTGGTAGCCGTCCTGGCTCGACCATCGTTGGCTCCTCCCGAGTCGCGCAAGTCAGATGACGCACCTACATCTTGGCCTGGCCAGCTCGGGCATTTCTCCCCGGCCTGTGATCGGCGATCGGGATGGTCACGGGTAGTTCTGACACTGCTGCCGCCACCGCGGGTGGTACAGCGCTTGGTCGGCGGGATGACGATCGGCGTACACGTGGACGAAGCGGCCGACGACATGCGGCCGATCGCCCCCGCGGGGAAAGGCTGCGAGTTGATACCTCACACTGGATCGGCCCAGCCGGATCATGACGATTCCGATCTCCAGCGCGCTCGGGAATGAAGTCGGCCTGAGATATCGGCAGGAGGAGGCGACCACAAGGCCGATCTCCAGACTTGTCTGTGCTCAGAAACACCACCGTCAGCCGGACGCCGTCCACGCCGTACGGCTCGAAGCCGAAGCGCAGCTCGGGCTCACGGGCACATCGGGGGCGCCATCGAAGGCTGCCTCGGACCAGCCGTAGCTGTGGTCCGAGGCGCGGTTCAGATTGGGCCGGTGGTACGTCGTACGACGAGGCGTGGGGTGAGTACTTCGTTGCGCGCTTCTGAGCGGCCGTGGATGCGCTCCAGCAGGAGCTGTCCCGCGGTCGCTCCCATCTCGTGGCCGGCTTGATCGACACTCGTCAGGGAGATCGGTGTCAGGGCACCGGTCGGGGAGTTGTCGTAACCGACGACCGACAGTTCGTCGGGAATGCGGACGCCGTCCTCCCAGCAGGTGGCAAGGACGCCGAGCGCGGCGACGTCCGCGCCGGCGAAGATCGCTGTCGGCCTCGGATAGGACTCCAGGAGGTGCCGGCCGACTGCGCGTCCTCCTTCGTGGCTCCAGTCGCCTTCGATGAAGGTCACTTCCTGGGTGAGGCTGCGGCGGGTCATTGCCTCTTCGTAACCGCGTCCGCGAGCCACTTCTGGCAGGTTGACCAGGTTGGAGGGATGCCGGTTCGCCAGGAAGGCTATGTGCCGGTGTCCGAGGGCGACCAGGTAGTCGACTACGAGTTCAGCGCCGAGTTGGTCGTCGTCGGAGACGGTGTCGTAGTGCTGTGACGGTCCGTGGGGACCGATGACGACGGTGGGGATCTGTCTGCCGATCTCCTCGAGGTGCTCCTCGTGGCTGCGCGGGGCGATGAGCACCAATCCGTCCATCTGGTGGTCGATCAGTGAATCGATCACGGCCTCCTGCGAGGTCTCCCCGCTGGTGGCCGGAGCGATCAGCAGCTCGTACTTCTGTGTCGCGAACACTTCGCTCAGGCCTCTGACCAGGACGCCGAAGAACGGGTTGTCGATGTCGGAGAGCATGACTCCGACGGTGAAGGTGCTGCCTCGCATGCCGCGGGCCAGGCGGTGTGGCCGGTAGGAGAGGGCCTGCATCGATGCTTCGACCCGCGCACGCATCCCGGGGCTGACGCCCTGCACGCCACGGAGCACCTTCGATGCGGAGGCGGTGGACACGCCGGCGTGCTGGGCGACGTCGACGATGGTGGCACGCTTGGCCGGCCGGCCAGCATCATGCGAGGTCTCAGCAGCCACGACGCACCTTCCTCTCGCGTGAGCGTATCGATCCGGCTGGATGTTTCCTGCATCTTAGAAGCATTGCTCAGGCCCTCCCGTGAATCTCCTGACGACGTGTTGCACCGGGTAGCTCGGATGCCGGGTAGGGAAACCGCAAAGCGTGGGTACCGGCGCCGCATTCCATCGGGGCGCTGCCCTCGATGTCGACGACTGCAGTGGTGCCCACGGGAATCACGATCTCGACGACGAGCGTTTCGCCCTCGATCCGCCAGTCCACCGAGGCGGGGCCGTACGGCGTCAGGTGGGTCGCACCAGCGTCGCGGAGCGGCCCGCGCGGCCGGGGAGCGATGCGGATCCGGCGATAACCAGGAGCGTCGCGGGCGAGGCCGGCCACCGTCGAGTGCAGCCAGTCGGCGACGGCTCCGAGCGCGTAGTGGTTGAACGACGTCATCTCGCCGGGGTTGATCGAGCCGTCGGGCAGCATGCTGTCCCAGCGCTCCCAGATGGTGGTGGCGCCCATCGACACCGCGTACAGCCAGGATGGGCAATCGTGTTGAAGAAGCAGTTCGTAGGCGTCGTCGATCGCTGCCGCGCTGGTGAGTGCCTGCAAGATCAACGGGGTGCCCACGAAGCCGGTTCCGATCCGGTGACCTGCCTCGCGGACCATCTGCACGAGTCGCTCCGACACCCCGGCCCGCCGTCGGTCGTCGTTAGCCAGGTCCAGGCACAGCACGATCGCGTACGCGGTCTGGGAATGGCTGGTGCAGTGCCCGTCGTCGCTCAGGAACCTTTGCCGGAAAGCGTCGGCAACCTCTGCCGCCAGTTTCGCGTAACGACGTTCGTCGTCGGGCCGGCCGAGGACGGCGGCGGCCCGCGAGAGCAGCCGGGCCGAGTTCGCGAAATAGGCGGTGGCCACCAGGGCCGGTTCGGTCGCGCCGCCGGCCGGGTCGTCCGATGGCGCGACTGGATCGAGCCAGTCTCCGAACTGGAAGCCCCGGTCCCAGATCCGGGACGGGCCGACCTCGTTTTCGACGCCGTCGACCCAGAGGCGCATCAGTTCGTAGTGCTCCGCCAGGATCGCTCGGTCACCGGTGGCGTCGTACAGTGCGAACGGTACGAGCGTTGCGGCGTCTCCCCACACCGCTACGTGGCGGGCCGTGAACTGTGGATCGTCGGCGGCCGACGGTGGAAAAGGGACCTGCGGAACGAAGATCGGCAGCGAACCGTCCGGCCGCTGCTCGTGTGCGACGTCGATGAGCCAGCTGCGCAGCAGGTCGGTGCAGTCGTACAGGAAGGTTGCCGTCGGCGCGAAGACGGCGATGTCGCCGGTCCAGCCGAGCCGCTCGTCGCGTTGTGGGCAGTCAGTGGGGATGGAGACGAAGTTGCCGCGCATGCTGTTCACGACGTTCGCGTGCAGCTGGGCCAACTCAGGGTGCGACGTACGGAACCATCCGGTCCTGCCCATGTCTGAGTGCACCACCACGGCCTGCACCTGATCCGGCCGCGGCATTCCGCCGGGCCATCCGTCCACCTGCAGGTAGCGGAACCCGTGATAGGTGAACGACGGCTCCCAGGTCTCGGTTTCGGTGCCACCGAGGACGTAGCGGTCCGTGGCCGCAGCGCTGCGCAGCGGACGAACACCGAGTTCGCCGTCGTCGAGAACTTCGGCGAAGCGCAGCGTCACTTCGGTCCCGGCCGGCCCGCTGACCTGGATGCGGGCCCATCCGACGATGTTGCGGCCGAAGTCGACGATCA
Organism: Kribbella speibonae; assembly: GCF_004331375.1. Taxonomy (NCBI): domain Bacteria; kingdom Bacillati; phylum Actinomycetota; class Actinomycetes; order Propionibacteriales; family Kribbellaceae; genus Kribbella; species Kribbella speibonae. The sequence goes on from NZ_SJKC01000003.1 coordinate 1,443,381, forward strand.
CCTTGCCGGACGCCGTGGTGAAGATGCCGTGCGGCGGGAGTATCTCGGTGCGGCGTACGGCGGGACCGACACGTTGTTCGAGCCGCGTCACGTCGAAGTCCTGGAACGCAACCGGACGCCAAGGCCTGTCGTCGGCGGTGACGTGTTCCAGGCGCGCGTCGTGAGTTTCCCCGTCGTACAGATCGGCATGCAGGGTCGGGCCGGGACGCCATCGCCGGTCGGCGTCTGTCGCAATTGTGCTCAGAGAGCCGTCCTCGTACAGGATCTCGAGCTGAGCCCAGACGGCACGATCGGCGCCGTACACCGCGCGCTGGCCGAAGAAGCCCAGCCTACCGGCGTACCAACCGTCTGCTACCTGGGCTTCCAGCACGTTGTCTCCGGACCGCAAGAGTTCGGTGACGTCGTACGCGTCGTACACCAGCCGATGCTTATAACTCTGCCAGCCTGGCGCGAGGACGTCCTCGCCGACCGGTTGGGCGTTGAGCCACAGCCGTCCGATTCCGAGGTAGGTGACGAAGATCCTTGCCTGCAGAGGCGGGACCGTCAGGCGGAAGTGGCGACGTAACACGGGAACTGCCTGGCACGGCGCGTCGGGGACGATGAAGCGGGCGTTCCCGGCTGCGGGCATCAGGGAATGCGGAGACGCGGAGGGCGATGGGGAAGGTTGGGTGAGCGTCAACCCTTCAGTCCTCCCTCGGTGAGGCCCGCCAGGACCCGTCGCTGCGCGACCAGGTAGACCAGGACAAGCGGCAGGCTGGTCATGACGACGTGGGCGAAGACGAGATTCCACCTGATTCCGACGAATGACGAGGATGCGAACGAGTACAGCGTCAGTGGCAGGGTGGCGTTCTCGGAGCCACGGAGCAGCAGCAGGGCGAAGAAGAAGTCGTTCCAGATGTTGATGAGCAGCAGCACGCCACTGACGAACAGGATCGGCCGTAGCAGGGGGAGCATCACCGAGAAGTACGTGCGGATTCGCGACGCACCGTCGACCTCGGCCGCCTCCTCGAGTTCCAGCGGCATGCCACGGATGAAGCCGGTGGTCAGGAAGATTACCGATCCCAGCCGCGTGCCCACCACCATCAGCGAGTATCCCCAGAGACTTCCGTCCAGGTGGAACGTAGTCAGCAGATAGATGGTCGGGATGACAGCGGGTGGGAGCAGAATCGACAGGGCGCTGATGTAGAAGAACAGTTGGCTGCGTCTCTTGGGGCTCCGTGCGTACCCCCAGGCGGCCAAGGAGCCCAGCAGGACCACAACGAGCACCGTCGGCACCGCGACCAGCAGAGAGTTGCGCAGGCCGGTGAAGTAGTGGCCTTCGTGGATCACCGCCGAGTAGTTGTGCGAGAACGCCCACTGTTTCGGCAGCGCGACCGACAGCAGCGCCGCTTCGCCCTCACGCTTGACCGAATTGATCAGCATCAGCCAGAGCGGGACGCCGACCCAGGGGACGGCGAAGAGTGTGAGCAGTACGTACTTGACGATCGTGCCTGGGCGCAATGATTTGCGGCGGGCGGGAACCACTTTGATCGTGGTCATCAGGCGACCTCTCGTTTGCGGAGCCAGGCCACCAGCGGTACGGCGATGCCGATGACCAGCACCGTCACGGCCAGGCCGAGGCTGCTGGCCGACCCGAGGAAGCCGGCCTTGAACTGCTGTTGCAGTGCCACGTTGAGCGTGGTGGTGGCGGTTCCCGGTCCGCCGCTGGTGGTTGCGGCGATGATGTCGTAGGCGCTGAGCGCGCCGATCAGAGTGGTAGCGATGTTGAAGGTGAACGCAGGTGCCAGGAGCGGGAACTGGATCCTGAAGAACCGGCGGGCGCGGCCGGCGCCGTCCACTTCCGCGGCTTCCAGCAGGGAGGTCGGCACGCTGTTCAATCCGGCGATGTAGACCAGGGTGGCCAAGCCGCTCCACTTCCATGCGTCGATGAAGGCGACTCCGACGAGCGCCGACACGGGGTGGCCGAGCCAGGCGAAGTCGAAGCCGGACGAGAACAGACCGACGAACTGGTTCAGCGGCCCGTCCGGTGCCACGATCGCGCGCCAGATATAGCCGGCGGCCAGCGGTGACATCAGTACCGGGACGAAGAACACCGAGCGGAACAACGTGTTGATGCGGTTCGTGTGCTGTAGAGCTAGGGCGAGTGAGAGTGCAGCAGTGTTCTGCACCAGCATCGCGATGACGGCGTACGCGAGCGTGACCAGCATCGCGCCTCGCAGTGTGCCGTCCTCCCACAGCGCGGTGAAGTTGTCGAACCCTACGAACGGTATGCCGTCGCTGTAGGACGACCAGGCCGAGAACGCGAAGGGAATGTTGAGTACGAAGGGGAGCACGAAGAAGGTCAGCAGCAGCACGAGGGACGGCAGGATGAACCACCGCCACCGAATGCGGGAACGGCCAAGGGCCCGGACCCGCCGCGTGCGGCGGGTCCGGGGCTCCTGGCCGGCCTCGACGGCCGAAATCACCATCCGTCGACTCCGGCGGCCTTGGAGGCGCGTTTGACGTTCGCCTCGACGGTCTTCGCCACGTCCTCCGGTGTGGCCTGCTTGTTGAGCAACTTGCCCATCTGGGTCGGGAACACGTCGCCGAAGCCGATCACGTCAGTGGCGAAGCCGATCGTGGAGCCGTGGTCGTAGGCATCCTTGAACTGCTGCTTCAGCGGGCTGATGCCCGTCGGCGTCTTGAAGCCGTCGATGACCGGGAACGCCTTGTTGTCGTCGAGCAGTTGCTGGTACCCGGCGCCGGTGGCGTAGTCGATGAACTTGATCGCAGCGGCCTCGCGGCCGTTGTCGCCCGTCTTGGGCGCGTAGTACGAGCCCAGCGGCCCGGGGCCGAACCAGGTCTTCGGCGAGGTGGCCGAGATACCGGTGAATCCGACCGCGGCGGCCAGCTTGGTCTCGTCACCGCCGGCGGCGTCCTGCCAGAGGTTGTAGGTGTCCGAGTGTAGGCCGATCATCGCGGCCTGACCGCCGTACACCTGTGCGATGCCCTTCTCGAAGGTGCCGGTCGCGTAGTTCTTCTGGAAGCAGGCGTCGCGCACCTTCTCGTAGGCCTTGAGCGCCTGCATCAGCGGACCGCTTGGATCCGTGATCGCCTGCTTGTTCGTGCGCAGCTTGTCGCTGTAGGCGGCGCCAACGTTTTGGTCAGCGATGAAGTTGGCGGGCAGGATCTGGGTCGGCCACAGGCTCTGACCCGACTCGTACCACGGCGTCACACCGGCCGCCTTGAGCGATCCGCAGGCAGTGAGCAGTTGGTCGAAGTTCTGCGGTACGGCGACGCCGGCCTTCTTGAACGCCGCCTTGTTGTAGAACACGCCGAAGATGCTCGGCAGACCGGTGATCGCGGCGTAGACGGTGCCGTTGTACGAGCCGGCCATCTTGTACAGGTCTCCGGACTTGCCGACGAAGCTCAGCTTCGACAGATCCTGCATGTTCTGCTTGGCGTTGAGCTGCGCGGCCGCGCTGGTGGTCGGGTGGTACTCGAGGATGTCCGGACGATCGCCGGTCGCCCATTTGGTCTGCACCGCGGTTTCGAAGCCATCGGCGGCGAACGGTACGAGGTTGACCTTGATGCCGGTCGCCTTGGTGAAGTTCTGGTACAGGTTGGTGATCGCCTGCGGGTCGGCGGCGTTGTGCCAGATGGTGATGCTGTCGGCCTTGCCGCCTTCCGAGCCGGAGCTCGAACTGCAGGCTGAGACGGCCAGCAGGGCGGCGGCGACGGCCGCTGCCGCGACGCGACGGTACTTGCTCACGGGGACGCTCCAGAGTTGTTCGGGTTCAGAAGTGGTGGGCGGCGCGGAATCAGTAGAACGTTCTCTTTTATGTCATGTCAATGCTCTGGCGCCGGAAACATTGATGGCCAGATCCGGCGCTGGAGCAGCGAATATTCCGGATCTGTTAACAGACTGTTGACTAGAGAACGTTCTATTCATACTGTTGCCGCCGCTGACAGCGAGTACCGCGTCGGCTCATCCCGCTCAAGGACGGAGACACATCGTGGACCGTGCACGACGACTAGGCGTGGTCGCCGCAGTCCTCCTGCTGGGCATCGGCGTACTGCCGGTGCAGGCGAGCGTTGCCGCGCCGGCAGCTCAGCCCTGTGTTGCCGACCAGCCTGGTGGCCCGGTGTGGGTGGACGCCTCGTGCGTCGACCCGGACTACGACCAGCCGGTCATCGACCATGAAAGCGACGTCACCGACCCGATCGCCTTGCACAAGGTGCAAGGCCACTTCAAGGGAACGTCGATCCGTTTCACCATCTACCTACCGCCAGCCGCGCAATGGCAGGGGCGGTTCTACCAGTACGTCTACCCGACACAGTCGGAGAACGCTCTGCCGGTCGACGTCGCCTTCGGAGCTGCTCACGGCGGCTACACCGTGCAGGCCACCGGCGCACCGGGATACCGGCACGAGGCAGCCACGGCCAAGTTCTCCCGCCAGGTCGCCGCCGCCTACTACGGCGTCAGCGCCAAGAACATCTTCGGGTACGTCTACGGCGGCAGCGGTGGCTCGTACGTCACCGTCGGCGCTATCGAGAACACCAGCGGTGTGTGGCAGGGCGCGGTCCCGTTCGTTGCGGCCATCCCCACAACCATCCCCAACAGCTGGTCGGCGGCCGCGCTCGGCGGATTCGTCCTGGGGGACAAGCTCGCGAAGGTGGCCGATGCCGTCGCTCCAGGTGGCAGCGGAGACCCGTACACCGTACTCGACTCCACACAACGCGCGGTCCTGCACGAGGTGACCTCGCTGGGCATGCCGTTGCGTAGCTGGGAGCGCTACAACTACGTCATCGCGACAAGCACTCTGCGTGCGCTCAGCAGCATCATCAAGGCCTTCGATCCGACGTACGTCGACGACTTCTGGAACAAGCCCGGCTACCTGGGCGCCGAAGCCTCCGACCTGGGGCGCCGATTCCGGGCTGCCCGCGCCACCGGCACCGCAACCGTCGAAGGCGTCGCTCGTGACGCGTCCGGCAAGGTCAGTTCACTGACGCTGAGCGGCGTACCCGCAGGTGCACGTACGTTGGGCATGGACTTCTCGGTGACGGCCGCGGACGGGTCGGCGCTCGGGCCCCTGACGGGCTCGCTCGATGCCGCGACGGGAGTCCTCGCGCCTGCCGCCGACGCGTCCGCTGACGTCCTGAGCAAGGTCCAGGCGGGCGATAAAGTTGCCTTCGACAACAGCTGGTTCCTCGCGCTGCACGCCTATCACCGCTACCAGGTTCCGCAGCGAGCGGGCTACTACCCCTGGGACCAGTTCCGCACGGCGGACGGCACGCCGCGGTATCCGCAGCGTGCGCTCGAGATCGGTCCGCTCATCGCAGCGGGGACGGCGGGCGGCGGCACGCACACCGGGCGGATCAACACCAAGACGATCCTGGTGCAGAACCTCCTCGACACCGGCGCTCTGCCATGGAATGCCGACTGGTACCGATCCCAGGTTCGGGCGGCGCTGGGCAAGAACTACCAGGACAGCTTCCGGCTCTGGTACAACGACAACGCCGAGCACCTCAACGGCCCGGTTGCGCCCGCCGACCAGGCGAAAATCATCCAGTACGACGGTATCTACTACCAGGCGCTCGTCGACGTGGCGGCCTGGGCCGAGAAGGGCGTCGCGCCGCCCGGGACGACGAACTACACCGTCTCGGACTCCCAGATCATCGTTCCGAAGACAGCAACCAACCGTCTCGGTATCCAGCCAGTGGCCGACCTGAGGGTCTGCGGTGGCGACCGGGCGCAGGTACGCGTCGGGCGCACGGTCGACTTCACCGCGACCGTGCAGGTTCCTCCGGGCGCCGGGAAGATCGTGCGCGTCGAGTGGGACTTCGATGGTGACGGCAGCTACGCCGTCGCTCGAACCGGCACGCCCCGATCTGCTCTCGCCCTGCACGCGTCCCACTCGTTCGCCAAGGCGGGAACCTACTTCCCGGCCGTACGAGTGACCGCGCAACGCGACGGAGACACCACCGAGAAATACACCCTGGCACAGAACCTGGGCCGAGCCCGGGTAGTCGTCTCGGCGACAGGTAGCGGCTGCGCGCCCTGACTGCAAGGTTTCTTCGCACACCGATCGCAAGTCCGGCCGCGTGGACCGGCAGACTCAGAATGAGCTACGACCATGACCAATCAGGACCACCTCGACGTGAGTCTGCCGGCCGCGACCCGCGCGGACCTGCTCGCGCGGCAGATGACGACGCTGGAGAAGTGCTACCAGCTGACAGCTGTCGCGCCGTGGGCGCTGGCGATGCCGGACAGCAGTGATCCGGACGGTCTGGACGACGTCCTGGCCAAGGCGCCCGGTCACATCTGCAACTTCGCCCTCGACGATCCGGCCCAGACAGCCCGTGTGGTCGGGCGCATCCAGCAGTTGGCCGTGACCCGGACCCGTCTCGGCATTCCGCTGCTGCTGCATGCCGAGGCGCTCAACGGGTTCCTCGCCGGCGGCCACACGGTGTTCCCGACAGCGATCGGCCTGGCGGCGGCCTGGAGCCCGGATCTGGTGCTCGAGATGGCCGACCTGATCCGCCGGCAGATGCGCCGGTTGGGGATCAGGCAGGCACTGTCGCCGAACATGGATGTCGCCCTGGATCCGCGCTGGGGCCGTGTCCACGAGACCTACGGCGAGGATCCATATCTCGCCGCGGCCATGAGCGTGGCCTACACCCGCGGGCTGCAAGGCGAGGACCTGCGTGACGGGGTCATTGCCACCGGCAAACACTTCGCTGGGTACAGCTTGCCGCAGGGCGGGGTGAACCTCTCCGCGGCCGAGATCGGTCCGCGCATGTTGCGTGACCTGTTCGCCTATCCCTTCGAGGCGGCCATCCAGGTGGCCGGCCTGCGCTCGGTGATGAACTCGTACTCGGACGTGGACGGTGTGCCGGCAACAGCCTCGCGAGCGCTGCTGACCGATCTCCTGCGCGGCACACTCGGTTTCGACGGCTTCGTCACCTCGGACTACATGTCACTCAACCACCTGGTGGAGCGGCAGGCGGTAGCAGCAGATGCTGCGGAGGCGGGACGTCAGGCTCTGACGGCGGGTATCGACACCGAGAACCCCGTTGCGTGGGGATACGGGCAGGTGCTGGCGGGCGAGATCGAGCGTGGCGCCGTCGACCCGGCGTACCTCGAGACGGCCGTCCGGCGGGTACTGCGCGCCAAGTTCGAACTGGGCCTGTTCGAAGACCCGTACCCGGCGGAGACGATCGAGGTGCGCGAGATCGCGGCCGAGGGCCGGAAGCTGTCCCGCGAGCTGGCGCGTCGCAGCGTCGTACTGCTGAAGAACGACAGCGTCCTGCCGCTGTCCCCAGGCCGGCACCTGGCGGTCGTCGGACCGCACGCCGACGCGGTCGATCTGCAGTTCCCCACCTACACCTATCCCGCGTTCCGCGAGATGACGACGATCATGTCCGCCGGAGGATTCGGCAACGCGGTCGGGGTCGACCCGGACATGGCCGTGTGGAACAGCACCGCCCTGCCACCAGTCGCCACAGACGAGTTCGTGCGTGCGCGGTACAACGCTCGGTCGCTGGCACAGGCGCTGAGCGACGATGCCGGGTCTGTGAGCGTCACCCCGGGCTGCGGGCTGATCCGGGACCTCGAGCCTGGTGAACTCGAGCGCGCTGTCGCGGCGGCCCGTGCGGCCGACGTCGTAGTCCTCGCCCTGGGCGGAGCCAGTCTGTGGTTCAACGGTGAGCGCACGGAGGGCGAAGGCTCCGACAGTGCCGACATCGCCCTGCCCGCAGCGCAGGTACGCTTCGCCGAGGCAATCGCGGTCACCGGTACGCCGATGATCGTCGTGTTGTTCCAGGGACGCGCGTACACGCTCCCGACCGTCGTTCAGGACTCTGCCGCGATCGTTGTCGCGTCCTTCGGCGGGCCGTACGGCCCCGACAGTGTTGCAGAAGTCCTGTTCGGCAGGACCGAGCCGAGCGGGAAGCTGCCCTACAGCATCCCGCGGCACGGCGGCCAGATACCCGTGTACCACCACCAGAAGGCCGGATCCGGGTACCGCGGTCCGCTGCCACTCGGCGTCGAGAACCACTACCTCGACATGCCGGCCACACCTCTGTACCCCTTCGGGCACGGCATGACCTACACCACGTTCGCCCTGTCCGACCTGCAGGTCGACTCGCACGTCGACACCCAGGGGATCGCCGTCGTCAGCGCAACGGTCACCAACACCGGAACCACGGTCGGCACCCCTGTGGTGCAGCTCTATCTGCGCGTCAACACCAAGGGGGTAACCCGACCCGCCCAGCAACTCGCCGGCTTCACGCGCTTGCACCTGCCGTCCGGCGGTGCCCGACGCGTGAGCTTCCAGGTCGCCGCTTCCCAACTCGGCTACACAAACCTGGCACGAGACTTCGCCGTCGAACCGGCGCGGGTCGATGCCTTCGTCGGACTCGATGCCCACGACCGCCAGCTCGAGGGCTCCTTCCAAATCACCGGCCCGGCCCGGGTCTTGAACAGCGCGCAGCGCACCTTCTTGTCCGAGGTGCTGGTTTCCGACCTGGAGCAGGCCGATGTCTGACACTGCTCAGCCGGACACCGGGAACGCAGCAACCGTGCCGATCATCCCTGGCTTCTACCCCGACCCGACGATCTGCCGGGTCGGGCAGGACTATTACCTGGCCCACTCCAGCTTCGAATACTTCCCCGGAGCACCGATCTGGCACAGCACCAACCTGCGCGACTGGACCCAGATCGGGCACATCTTCACCCGCCGCTCACAATTCGCCCGAGGCGATGCCCGACCGTCCACCGGTCTGTACGCGGGAACACTGCGCCATCACGACGGCCGCTTCTGGTACGTCACCACGAACGCCAGCGACTACGACCGCGGTCAGATCCTCGTGCACGCCCAAGACCCGGCCGGTCCCTGGTCCGAGCCAGTACGCGTACCGGATGCGATCGGCATCGATCCCGACATCGCCTGGGACGCGCTCGGGCACTGCTACCTGACCTGGAAAGCCATGTCCTTCACCGACGGCGAGGTGGGCATCCTGCAGAGCCGGCTCGACGTGAAGACCGGGCACATCGAAACCCCGTGGCCCGTGTGGCAGGGGAGTGGCCTCGGCGCGGTGGAAAGCCCGCATCTCTATCACGTCGAGAACACCTGGTACCTCGTGCTGGCCGAAGGCGGCACCGAACGCGGCCACACAGCCACCGTGGCCAAGTCCCCCCAACCGTGGGGGCCGTTCGAAGACTGCCCGCACAACCCAGTCCTCACCCATCGCAGCACAATCCACCCGACGCAGAACATCGGGCACGCCGACTTGGTACGGACGCCAACCGGCGGCTGGGCCGCGGTCTATCTAGGCGCCCGCCCACGAGGATCGACGCCCGGCTTCCACGTGCTGGGCCGTGAGACGTTCCTGGCGGGCATCGACTGGAACGACGGGTGGCCGGTCTTCGCCGAAGACCGCTATCAGGTGGCCCCGGTGCTGACCGAGTTCGATGATCACTTCGACGAACCAGTCCTGCACATGCGGTGGCTCGTTCCTGGCAGCGAGCCGGTCACGACGACCGACCTGTTGCCGGACGGCGGGATCCGGATCCTACCTCGGAGTCCGGGATCAGGCGGTTCAGCCGGATTGCTGTGCACCCGGCTGCGGGATCTCCGCTGGACAGCCGAGGCGACGATCGAGGGCAACGGTGGCTTCCAGCTTCGCCTTGATCATCGGCACCACTATCAGCTGACTGTGGTCGACGGCACGGTGCGAGCGTCTGCCACGATCGGCGACATCGACGTCGTTCTGGCCACAGCACCGGCGCCCGATGGGCCGACCGTCCTCCGCCTGGCAGCGCAGGACCCCGCGGAGGCAAACGTACCGCTGGGCGACGCCGGCCCGGACACCATCGTTCTGTCGCTCGTAGAGCCCGACGGTCCGCGTGAGCTCGCCCGCCTCGACGGCCGGTACCTGTCCACAGAAGTGGCCTCGGGTTTCACCGGGCGCATGCTCGCGCTGACCGCCACCAACAGTCCCGCGGTCGTACGTCGAATGACATATCGACCGGACCACTAGCTGCCGTCGCCCCGCCGTTTCTCATCAGGTATCAATCCTCCGGTCGAGTGCCGGATGGGACATCTAGGAGGCCGTTCATGAACAGGCCAGAACTGAGCCGTCGCCGCGCGACGTCCAAGCTCGTCGCGCTGGTTGTCGCGGCCGCAGCCACGCTCGGCGTCTGCCAGGCGGTCGCACCGCCAGACACCGCCGCCGCGACCGGCCGGGATTGGTTTGCCGTCCCGGATTCGGCGCTGGTTCGGTCGCTGGGAGACATCCCGAAGGGCCCCTGCTCGCCCGCGCCGAAAGCGCAGGCGTGTCAGGGTGAGACCCCGAGTGCGATCGACGCCGCGAAGGGGAACTTCCCGATGTCGGTCCCCGGGCTGGGTGTGCCGCTCGGAGGAGCAGGCGCCGGCGCGTTCATGGTCAACCAGTCGGGGACGTTCGGCCCGTGGAACTTCGGCGGCCAGCAGGACACCAGTTGGGAGACGCGCATCCTGCCGCAGGCCGCGTTCCATGTGCGGGAGCAGGTGGGCTCGGACCCGGCGACGGTGCGGACCCTCGCGGCCGACGGGCCCAATAATGTGGGTACGTCGGGCGTCGTCGCGGCACGGTCGTGGGGCTCTCCGCTGCCTGCGTGGAACAAGCTGAACGTTGGCGACGCGGACTATGCCGCGCTCTACCCGTTCGGCTGGATGAGCTACAAGCCGTTCAAGACCGACGTGTCGATGAGGTTCTTCTCGCCCATCGTTGCGGGTGAGGACAAGCGCACGTCGCTGCCGGTCGCCTACTTCGACGTACGGATCGCAAACCACACCACGTCATCCACCGACCTGTCGGTGATGTTCACAATGCCCAATGCCCCGGCGCATGTGAGCGGAACCCAGACCGATCCGACGGTGGGCTTCGGGCCGGACTCGGTTCGCACGGGCTTCAGCAGCCGCTACACGAGTGCTAATGGCGTCCAAGCAGTGACCCTGAGTGCCGACGATCCGACGAACACGCCGGACTCGGCGAAGTCCGAGTGGACCATCGCTGCCAAGCCAGGTCCCGGGCAGAAGGTTTCGTACGTCACGTCGTGGAACGCCGACGGCGACGGGTCGGACATCTACGCCCACTTCCAGAGGGGCAAGGGCCTCCCGAACGTCGGCATTGACGGGTCGGCGTCCGCGGGCGCGATCAACGTTCAGGCAAAGCTGTCACCGGGCCAGGTTGTGACGATCCCGTTCGCGCTCGCCTGGGACTTCCCACAGATCGGCTTCGCCAACAATCAGACGATCTGGATGAAGCGGTACACGAATTTCTACGGTGCGCAGGAGACGACGTCGAACGACTATGTCGACGGGAGCTACCCATTCCACCAGTCGTTCCCGATTGCTCGGGACGCGCTGCTGGATCACGATGCGGCACTCGCAGCGGTTCAGCGTTGGTGGAACCCGCTGGCCACGGACCTGGCCTATCCACAGTTGCTTCGTACAGCGGCACTGAACCAGCTGTCCACGCTCTTCTTCAACAACACATTCTGGGAAGGCGGGCTGGTCCGGAACTCCGTGGTCCCGACCGGGTTCACCTCAGCTGGGCCCGGGCAGCACCTCAATGCGAGAAGGCCGAACAGTCACATGTTCGCGATCCAGGACACTGGTGCCGGCGGTCAGTCCGGCATGGGTGAGACGTGGGACATCCAGTCGTACAACTATCGGCTCTACTTCACGCTGTTACCGAACCTGTTCCGCGACCGGCTCTCTGCCGAGATCGAAGCGGTCTCCATCATCGGCAACCATAACGGGGTGGACCTCTACAGTCCGCAGTCCGGGGATCCGTTCATCACGTTCGGGAACTCGACGGACACCACGGCGCAGCCAGTTCAGCCCGGAACCGACTCCCGACCACCTCAGCCAGGCGTCTCGCAGTGGCTCGACAGCCCGAGCAAGTTCGTCCTCCAGTGGTACGCGTACGCCAAGATCAACGGCGACACGGGGCTGTTGAGGGAGGCGTGGCCGGCGATCAAGAATCAGATCACGTGGCTGCAAGGCACGATCGCGCCGGGCACCGCCTTGCCCGACGACCCGGGGGTGATGGCCAACATCTACAACGGAATCCCGCAGGCAGGTCCAGGCATATACAACTCCCAGTTGTATCTCCTCGCGCTGACCATGGGCATCGCCACCGGTGAGCAGCTCGGCGTCGACCCGGTTTACGTGGCGGGCTTGAAGACCGACCTTGCGGCGGCGAAGCAGCAGATCGAGCTGCTGCTCTGGGACCCGGTCCAACAGTTCTACCGGTTCTCCTCCGCCAGCCCTCTCTCGGCCTACAAGCTCATCGACACCTTCTTCGCACAGCACATGGCGGAGGATCTCGGCCTGCCTGACCTGGTGGACCCCGACCGGCACAAGGCCCAACTGCTGGCCAACCAGGACAGTGCCCTGCGGTACAACAGCGCGGGCGACCTCATCGGGGCCGAGTTGGCGTCGAACGCCGTGCCGGGCGAGGGTATCGGCGGCGTCTGGGTGCCCAGCGCCTACGCCGCGGCCGCCGACTATGTGGCCGCGTCGAAGCGGTACAACCTGCCGGCGCTGCAGGACTACGGCCTGAAGGTCGCTCTCGCGATGTCCGAGCAGATCTGGCTCAACCCAGACAACGGCTTCGCGTTCGATCCCCCACAGTTCTGGGCCGCGGATACCACCCAGAACTACACGTATCCGGCGTACTCACAATTCCTCTCGATCTGGGACCTCATGAACGCGATCAAGCCGCTGGTCAGACCGAGCGTCTAGATGTCGACCAACGCGGCATGACGGGGGATACACACTTTGAAGGTGGCTGGATCTAGCTGTGGTCGCAGGTACGGGCGAGTAGGAGTTCTCGGCCAGCAGGAGGGCCGATGATGTGAACGAAACGGCTTCATGCTGGATACTCGCGCGCTAGATGTCGCAGCCGAAGGCCCGGGATTCCGATGAGTTGGGGTCCTGGATCCTGTGATCCTGGTTCTGCGGGACGGATAGACGCGCGAGCTTCAGGGCATGGATTCTGTGAAGCCGAACGGAGCGGCCGACGAGCTGCTGGTGCCGAGGCCTGTCGAACCACAGCAGCAGAGCGATTCTGCGTGGAGCATTCGAAGGGTGATTCACGTGCTCGACGGAGCAATCGATACGGCTGGCGCACAGTTGGCTCGTTCGGCTGGGCTCCAGGCGGACTTGCCAACTCCATTCGACGAGCGTGAGCGCGCGGTGCGCCGGCGGCCGACGTCGCTGCCGGCGCGGTCGTTGTCGGAAGAGCCGGACTGGGATCTCGAGATAGGTCCGATGTGATCGGAATACCTCCTTGATGGGTCGAGGTCCTGGATGTTTGGTTCCAGGTTCTGCCGGTGGTGTGGTCGCGGTGAGCTTCGAGGCAGTCAGTGGATGCTGCTTCGGAGGTTGTGGTGAGTTCTCAGGGGTTTGGGCTGTCGATGGATGAGCGGCGGCAGATGTTGCAAGCGAGCGCTGCGGCCGCGCAGTTCTTTCGGCGGGAGTTGCTTCTGGCAACGGATGGTTGGCCGTTGGAGTACTTGAAGGCGCACGGCGCGGAGTCGGTGCTGTCGGTCGAGTCGCCTTGGAAGGTGGGGTACGCACCGCGGACCTGGTCGAACCTGGTTGATCATCTGCAGGAGCAGGGGTTCGGGTATGGGACGTTGGCGCGAGCTGGGTTGCTGACCTGGACTGAGCATGGTGATGCGGTTGATCGGCATCGGGACACTTTGATGCTGGTTGCTCATGATCGGCGGTCGTCGGCGGTTGGGTTTGTGGGGATCGGGTCGGATGGTGTGGTGCGGCCGGCGAGTCCGGTGACGCCGATTCATCGGCCGGCCAACGTCCTGGTTGGGGCAGTGGAGCAGCGGGATCTGCTGGCTGGTGGTGCTGTTCCGGTGATTGTGGATGAGCCGATGGATGCGATCGCTGTGTCGAATGCTGGCGGGCAGTGGGCCGGGATTCCGGTGTGTGGTCGGGGGCTGTCGACGGCGCAGGCGAAGATGCTGCGGGACTTCAGCGCGAGCGACAAGGTGATCGTTGCTCTCGGCGGCAGCGAGGCTGAGCGGAACCAGTCGGCGGGCTACATGCTCGACCTCGCCTTCTACTTCGACCACGTGCGCGCGGTTGTGCTGCGCCCCGGGGAGTCGCTGGCCGGTCTGGGGCAGCAAGGGACGCTGAGCGGCGCTCTGCGGAACACACGGCCGTTGATGACCTACCGGACCACGGGGAGTGGGTTCGTTGCGTTGCAAAGCGCGGATCTGGATCCCCCGGGACCAGGGCTCTAAATCCTCCTGGAAGTCCTGATCCGGGTTCGGTTGTGGGTGATCTGACGGGACCTTCGAGGCCGGATGTAGTCGGCATACGGAGGTTTCGGTGAATGATCCTGGGTTTGCGATCGGCATGGAGGAGCGGCGGCGGTTGCTGGAGGCAAATGCTTCCGCGGCCCGGTTCTTTCGGCGGGAGTTGCTTCGGGCAACGGGTGGTTGGCCGTTGGAGTATGTGAAGGACGCGCGGATCGAGCAGGTGTTGTCGGTCGACTCGACATGGCAGGTCGGGTATGCGCCTCCCACCGCGACAGCGCTGGTCGATCATCTGCGGGCCGAGAAGTTCCAGCATTCGACTATGGTCCGGGCTGGGCTTGTGGCGTGGACCGATGACGGGGAGGCTGTTGATCGCTTCCAGGATCAGTTGGTGCTCGTGACGCGAGATGTACAGCTGACTCCAACCGGTTTCGTGGGCATCGGAAGCGATGGACAAGCCCGGCTGCTCGACTCTGATACGGGGTTTCATCAGCCGTCGAACGGGCTTGTCGGGATCCATGAACAGATCGACCTCCTCCGCGATGGTGCGATTCCGGTGCTTGTGGAGCATCCGGTGGACGCGATCGCGGTTTCGAACATGAGCCGGCAGCTGGACGGTCAGTGGGCCGGGATCCCCGTTTGTGGTGCCGGGCTCTCGACGGCGCAGGCGCGGATGCTGCGGAAGTTCAGCCTGGGAGACCAGGCGATCGTCATCTTGACCGGTGACGATCACCACCAGAAGTTGACCTCGGGATACCTGCTCGATCTGGCGCTGTATTACGACCGGATCCGTGCAGTGCTGACGCCATATAGCCCGCGCACGTTCGAGTCGATGGACGGCGGTGCGCAACTCATGGACGAGTTGCTGACGACAGCGCGTCCGGTGTTGAGGTACAGGTTCGGTGGAGCTGGTCCGTCTGAACTCATCCTCGATCCGGAGCCACCGGATCCCGGGCCGGGTCTGTGAAGTCCCGGCTGTACGAGATTCAGGTCGAGGCGGCGTCGTTCTATCGACAGCAACTCCAAGATCGGCCAGGCGGTTGGGCGGCCGAGCATCTGCGGAGCCGTGGGCTGGGCGCGATCCTCACGCCGGACTCGGGCTGGTGGCTTGGCTACGCACCCGACGGCTGGTCGCAGCTGGTCGGTCATCTACGCCGCGGCGGGTTCGACGACCTAGAGCTCGTGGCGGCCGGTCTCGCGTTCGTCACCAGCAACGGCTACTTGGTCGATCGGTTTCGAGACCGCATCATGTTCGCGGCCCATGACGAGGAGCTGCGCCCGGTCGGGTTCATCGGCCGTGCCGCGAGCAGCCGGCTGCGGTACCTGAACACTCGGAACACCGAGCTCTACTCCAAGGCACGGACGGTGGTCGGTCTCGACGGGCAGGTCGACCGCTTGCGCGCGGGCGCGGTTCCGGTGTTCGCGGAGGGAACGATGGATGCGTTGGCCGTCTGCCTCGCAGGTGAGGACTGGGCAGGTGCAGCCAGTTGCGGTACGGCGATCAGTCCTGAGCAAGCGTTGATCGCGCGAAGGCACGCCCGGACGGGCACGGTCGTCGTCGCTTTGGACGGTGATCTCGGTGGACGGGCTGGCGCTGTACGCAGCTTCCCGGTGCTGGCGGAGGTCTTCGACGAGGTGCTGTTCGCGCAGCTTCCTGACAAACAGGACCCAGCGGCTCTGCACGCGGCCGGTCGAGGTCTGCTGCGTGACGTGCTGAGCTCGGCGCGTCCGCTCGTCGACTATGCGATCGAGGTCGAGCTGTCGAAGTGGACCAAAGTGCTGGATCACCTCAGCGGCCAGGTCAACGCCGTCCGGGCTGTCGCGCCACTCGTCGCGAGCCTGCCGGCGGGTCGCGTTGCCGGGGAGATCGCGAAGCTCGCGCGGTTAGTCCACCTCGACGAGCGTGTTGTGTCGCAGGAGGTTGTTGCGGCGGTCGGGCGCCCCCGGGGTCCGCGTCCGCGGGGCCACAGACGTCCACGTGCCGGTGTCACTGTGTCGGAGATCGATCCGCCGGACTGTTCCAGGAGTCCTTGAATTCGTGATCCAGGTTCTGGGATGAGCGGCTGGACAGCAGATTTGGGGCATGGACGTTGACCTGGAGGTACTGATCGCCGACGCGGAGCGGTCGGGTTGGGCGCCCGGGCCGTCACGGCGGCTGGCGGACGGGATCGAGGCGCGGATCGTCGTACCGCTGTCCAGCCGGCTTCGGACGGCACTCGGTTCTGACGAGGCGGCGCAGTTGGCGCGGGTGATCGCCTGGGAGCGGTGCCTCGAGTTGGCGATCGATCGGCCTGAGGCGGGGGTGAGCTGGGGGTACTTGGCGAACCTGGTGCGGTGGCGGCTGCAGGATGCCGTACGGGCGGAAGTGATTCGGCGGCGGCGCCATCTGCTGACACAGCGGCTGCCCGATGGCGAGGCGGCGTACCGGCCGGTGCTTGGGCACCATTTGGATCGGATCGCGCTGGAGCTGGCCTCTGAGGGTCTGTCGCCGGCCGCTGGCCGCCGCTTCATCAGGGCAGCCGCGGATGGGCCGCCGTTCTACCGGGCGGGGATCGCGGCCCGGGTGCGGCGGGCCGGGGCGACGAGGTCGCAGGCTGAGGCGCTGGCCTGGTTGCTGCGCGGTGGCGCCGGCCAACCGTCGGCGTTGGCCAGGCTAGCGGTCGGAGAGTCTCCGGGCGGCGTGTTCGCGGACCCCGTCGTACGGCGCTGGATCCTGGCCGTAGCGGGTCGTGACCAGCGGTTTTTCGGGCGACCAAGCCGCCTCGGCCACCGCCAGGCGGTCGGCGTCGAGTGGCTTCAGGCTGCCTGACGAAAAGTCTCCGGGGCTCAACCGTTGATGCCCGGTATGCCCCACATTCAGTTCCGGTCACCCGGACACCATCTGTTCGTTCAGTGCTGCCGTCTGCCGGTCAGCTTCGCGTTCCACGTGCTCGCGGCGGCGTGGATCATCCCGCAGCTGATCGCGGCCGTCTGCATGCGCCGTACCACGTACTCCAAGAGAGGAACCCCTGTGAAGCCATCGAGCCGATCCAAGATCGTCGTCGCGATCTTGGTCATCGTCGGTGTGATCGCGCTGGTCTGGATCCTGATTGCCCGGTGGCAGAGCCCAGACCGCCAGACGGGTACGCCGAACTCCGGTGGCACCGTCATCCCTGGGGAGACGCCCGTGCAGCTGGAAGCGTGGCGGCCTCCGACGACGACTGACCCGCGCGAGTACGCGATCGCCTATGCCCGGGCGATCTGGACCTACGACACCGCCGAACACAGCTACGTGGACTGGCAGAACGCGGTCGGCCTGTTCGCCGATCCGACATCGGCCGCGCTGCAGGTCGCGAAGAGCCTGCTGCCGCAGTGGACGGAATGGGACCAGCTCCAGTCGCGCGAGGCTCGCGCTGTAGTTGGCGGTATCACGGCTGAGGTGACGCCGGAGCTCCAGGCGATGGTGAACCGTAGCCAGGCTCCGCGCGGCTGGCACGCGTACGTTGTCCACGGCAAGCAGACCGTCATCACCGACACCGACACCAGATTCCTGGACCGGTGGGCCGCGGTCGCGGTCGTGTGTACGCCGACCTGCAAGTTCTGGTCTGCGACATCACAGGTCTCTCCATGATCGTGAAAGCGATCCTGGCCTCCGCGCTCCTGGCCGCCCCGGTCGGGTTGATCGCACCGATCGCGCTGGCGGGCGGCACCGCTACGTGCGGCGCGGCGCCTACCGAGTCAAGCGGCGCGATTGACCAGACCAACGCGGCGCCCCGCCCGCCGTCTGAGGCCGATTGCAAGACGCCGGTCGAAACCAGCGAGAGGCTCCCAGGCGCCGAGCAAGCGGTAGCCCGCGCTCTGCGCCTGGTCGGCAGCCATGGCTACTACCAGCTGTGCGCCCGGCTGGCCGCGAACATCTGGGGCCGACCGCGTGCCGGGTACTTCTCGGCCGCCGAACAGTGGCGCCAGATGGTCGCGACCAACCAGGCCCACCCGGACGACCGGGAGCCGCCTACCGGTGCGCTCGTGTTCTGGGAGACCGGCGGACCGTACGGCCACGTCGCGGTGTACGTGGGCGACGGCCGCATCGTCTCCAACGACATCGGCGACGCCGTCTCCGGCGAGGGCGGCGTGTACCTCGTCGACTTCGAGCTTATCGAGTCCCAGTGGGGCGCTCGTTACCTCGGCTGGGCACCGCCCATCTACTCGACTACGTGAAGGACATCGACGTGTTCAGATGCAGCGCATTGATCCCGAGGTTCGTGATCATGCAAGACCCCGGTGTCAAGCCGAACAGCAACGGGCTCCCAGGTCTCCCCGAAGTACGAAGCCTGGCCGGCGCGACGATCACGTTCGCACTGGTGTCATGCGTCGCGGCCCTGATCATCTCGGCAGCCGCATGGGCCCTGGGTAACATCAACGGCAACCCGCATGTCGCCGGCAAAGGCCGCATCGGAGTGCTCGCCTCGCTGGGTGCGGCGATCCTGATCGGCTCGGCCAACAGCCTGATCCGCTTCTTCAGCGGCATCATCATCGGCTGAGCGGGAGTCGCAGATGTCTTGGATCAACTGCCTGCTCGACCCGAAGGCCTGCGTGGAGTCGGTCGGGAAGGAAGCGATCGACGGTACGGCGTGGAACCTTGTCGCGAACTGGATGGCCAAGGGCCTGACGGAGACGGCGACGTCGGTGTTCAAGAACTTCAGCGAGAGTACGACGCCCGACTTCAACCAGCGTTGGTGGCGCGACAATCTCGACCTGATCGTCACGATCTCCCTGCCGCTGCTGGTGATCGCGTTCGTGCTGCAATGTGCGTCTGCGGCGATCCGGCGCGAACCCGCCCGGCTCGGACAGGCGGTCCTCGGCGCCCTCCTGGGGACGGCCGGAGTGCCGTTCGCGATCGCGGTGGTCGTTGCCTGCGGCAAGATGGTTGACGAGATCTCCACAGGGATCCTCGGCAGGACCCCCGCGGTGACGGAGGGGTTTCGGCGGATCGTCGACGTCACCAGGGTGCTGTACCACGCGACCAATGGCGGATTCCTGATCATGGCGATCGAGTTCGCGATCCTTGCGACGATGGCGTTGTACTTCGTGATGCTGATCCGCGAGGTGGCGTTGGTCGCCTTCGTGGTGCTGGCGCCGATCGCCATGGCTAGTTGGACTTGGTCGACGACGCGGCATTGGCTGCGTCGCTGGATCGAGGTTGTTGGTGCGCTGCTGTTCTCCAAGGTCGTCATGGCCGTCATCTTCACCCTGGGCCTGTCGGCGATCGGCAACACAGGTCCGAACGGTGACTCGAGTCTCGGAACGTTCCTGGCGGGGAGTCTGTTGTTCGCGATGGCGGCGTTCGCACCGTTGGCGACGTACTCGTTCATTCATTGGGCCGGTGACCAGGGACAGTCCGCGTTGTACGCCGTACAGCAAGGGTCCGCGGGTACGTCGGCCATTAAGGAGCGGCTGGAACAGGCTCAACGCTGGGCCGCCTTCGACTTCACCGGCTCGCGCGGCCAGTCGAGTTCTCCGCTTGTTGTTGGTGGGGGCGACGAGTCGGGTGTAGGCAACACCACCGACGCGTCGACCAGCCACTCCACGCAGGAGCAGCCCGGGAGCGACGTCGGACCAGAGTCGTCACCGGCGACCGCGCCGGCCGATACCGCGGCCACCGCGCAGACGTCGGTCGATCGCTCGGCCAGTCAGGACCAGGTACACGAGCCTGGCGCGAATCCCAGCGGTCGGGACGGTGAGACGCGATGACGGGGCCCGATGCGCTGTCGACGCGCTTTCCACGGCCCGAGCAGCACGCCGTCCTGCTAGGACTGCGACCGGTGCAGATCGCATTGCTGCTGACCGCGATCGGGGTGGTGACGCTGTCGTTCGTCGCGCAGACGTCCGGGGTCGCGAGGCTGGGTGGACTGGTGACCGCGTCTGCCTGCGGCACTGTGGCGTTTGCTCGAGCCGAGGAGCTGCCCTTGTACCGGTGGCTGATCCTCCGCGCGGTCCACGTCTGGAGATCGATGCGAGGGCAGCAGTCGTGCCGTGCGCAAGTCTTGGAGCCACGCAGGCACGGTCGCCTCCAACTGCCAGGCGAAGGCGGAACGATGCGGATCCTCACAACTGCCTCAGGCGTGGGCGTCGTCCATGACCCGCGGCGGCGACGGCTGATCGCAGTTGCACGGATCGAAGGACCGGCGCACTTGCTGCAGAACGCGGACGAGCAGGATCGGCGCGTTGCGGCGTACGGACGGCTGATCGCTGGACTGTGCCAGGGCAACAGGATCGCGCGAGCGCAGATTCTGGAACGTACGCTCCCGGACCCTGCGGACGAGCTGGGGGAGTGGGCGAACCGACGGAAGCTGGACCAGCAGACGCCGGCGGGCGCGATCTACGCTGATCTGTTGGCGCAGGCGGCGCCGACCGCGGCGCGGCACGAGACGCTGTTCAGCTTCGCCGTGAACCTCGACGCGGTGTCCCGCGAGGTCCGCAAACACGGCGGCGGCCTGATCGGTGCGACTGCGGTTCTCGAATCCGAGGCCCGTGCCTTTCAGACGTCGCTGGCCGCCGCCGGAGTGGCTGGGACCTGGCTGGGCGCTGGAGACATCGCATCTAGCCTGCGTACGGCGTTCGATCCTGTTGCGACGCGGACGGTCCCGAACCCGGAGACCTTGTTCGCGGCGGATGCCGGGCCGTTGGCGGTCGACGCGACCTGGGATCGGCTGCGGACGGACTCGTCGCTGCATCGGGTGTACGTCATCACCGAGTGGCCGCGGATCCGTGCGACACCGTCGTTCCTCAGCCCGCTGTTGTTGAAGCCGGGCATCCGTCGTACGTTCACGCTCGTCCTGCAACCGATTCCGATGGCCAAGGCGTTGCGGGACGCGCGACGACACCAGGTCGAGCGTGTCAGCGATCGAGCCACCCGCTCCCGGATCGGGCAATTGGAGACCGAGCAGGATCGCCAGGTTGACGCCGACGTTGCGCAACGCGAACGCGACCTCGCAGCCGGCCACGGGGACGTGCGGTGGCTCGGACTGCTCGTCGTGTCAGCCGACAACGAGGAGGCGCTCGACGACGCGTGCATGGAGATCGAGATCGCAGCCACACAAGCGCTCCTCGATCTGCGCCGGCTCGTCGGTCAGCAGTTGGAAGGCTTCATCGCTGCTGCGCTGCCGTTTGGAGTTGGACTCGGATGAGGCGAGTATCCGCGTACTACGAACCTGAGGGCACAGACCGCGCTACCAGGCGCGTCAACCGGCAGACGGCGACCAACAAGCCTCGAACGTCGCTGCCCGCTGCCGTCGAGGACGAGCCGGCTTCCGGTCGCTCCAGGAGGCTGCGCGTCGACGCGCATCGGGCTACAACCAGGGTGCTCCGGGTCGCGTACCCGTTCCTGGCCGAAGGTGGGTTGGGTGCCGACGGCACCTACATCGGATCCGACGTGTTCAGCGGCGGATCGTTCGTCTACGACCCGTGGGTGTTGTACCAAGCCCGAGTCATCACCAACCCGAACGTGCTCCTGGCAGGCGTCATCGGCAGCGGCAAGTCGTCAACGGCCAAAGCACTCATCACCCGCTCCCTTGCTCTCGGCCACAAGGCCTACGTGCCGTGCGACCCGAAGGGGGAGTGGACCGCGGTCGCCGAGGCGATGGGCGGAGCCACCATAAAACTCGGACCGGGACTGCCGACTCGCCTCAACCCCCTCGATGCCGGCCGCAAGCCGTCCAGTGTCCAGGCCGACGAGTGGCAGCGGATCGTCTGGTCCCGCCGACGTGCCCTTCTGGGGACGTTGGCCGAATCCACACTCGGCCGTCCGCTGGTCGCCGTGGAGCACACCGCGCTCGACCTGGCGCTCGAAACGGTGACCTGCCACGTCGCGATACCGACGATCCCCGATGTCGTGGTCGCGCTGTTCACTCCCGACTCAGCGTTCGCCGAGCGGGCCGGACTGCGAACGACGAGCCTGACCGACGACGGCCGTCAGGTCGCACACGCGATCCGCCGGCTCGTGCACGGCGACCTGTCGGGGATGTTCGACGGACCCTCGACGACCGAGTTCGACCCGACCCTGCCGATGGTGACGCTCGACTCGTCGTGGCTTGGGAGCGGAGGCAACGACGAGGCGCTCCGCCTCACCCTGGCCTGCGCGTCGTCGTGGCTCGAAGCCGCGGTCGCCGACCCCGCCGGCGGCAACCGCTACATCGTGTACGACGAAGGCTGGCGAGTCATGCGCGACGCTGCCCTACTGCGCCGCATGCAAGAGCAGTGGAAGCTCTCTCGCGCCTGGGGCGTCTCGAACATCCTGATCGTCCACCGCCTGTCCGACCTCGCCGCCGTCGGCGACCTCGGCTCCGAAGCTCGAGCACTCGCCGAAGGTCTGCTCGCCGACTGTTCAACGAGGATCATGCTCCGCCAGGAACCCGACCAACTCGCGCGAACCGCCAGCCTCCTCGGCCTGACCGACGTCGAGATCGCCACCATCGCCAAGCTCCCGAAAGGCCGCGCACTCTGGCGCCTGCCCAACCGATCCTTCGTCGTCCAACTGATCCGCCACGCCCGCGAAGTCGAACTCTTCGACACCGACGCCCGGATGTAGCCCCATGAATCAACGACCGTCCCGAGACTTCAACGAGGTCCTGATCACCGGCGCCGGTGTCTTGTTCTGCATTGCAGGAGTCTTCTACGTCGCAGGCGGTCTCGCGTGCTTGCTGTCAGCCGGGCACTGGGTCACATCGCCGTGGATCGATGCCCTGTGGGTCGTTCTGCATCCTGGAGACCCGGCAGTGGCGTTCGGCCTGACCAGTGCGGACTTCGGGCCTGTGGCGTTCTGGATGACCTTGGCCGTCGTGGTGGCTGTTCCGGTGGGAGTCGGACTGCTCTGCGCATGGTGGTGGCGTGGCCGGTCGACGCTGAAACGCCGGCGCCGTGCCCTCGCTGCGCGGCCCGGGCTGGCGACCGGAGCGGAGGTAGAGTCCGCGGTCGGTCGTCGGCAGGTCGTACGGCGCGGAACTGTCGCCCGCCCGCACGCGGTGAGCCGATCCCCGCGCGAGGTTGGAACACTCCTCGGCCGCTCCCGGGGCCGCGAGTGCTGGGCCTCGGTCGAGGACTCGCGTATCGACGTCGGCCCACCGCGTTCCGGCAAAGGCCTGCACCAGATCATCGGCGCAATCATCGACGCGCCCGGAGCGGTCATCACCACCTCGACCCGGCCCGACAACCTCGCGGCCACCAACGAGCTCCGCCGCAAGACCGGTCCAGTGGCTGTCTTCGACCCGCAAGGTCTTGGCCGCGTCGAAGGCATCCGGTGGTCACCCGTCCGCGGCTGCGAGAACCCCACCACCGCCATGGTCCGCGCCAGCGGCCTAGCCGCCGGCGCCGGATTCACCAAAGGTGGGGTCACCGACGGAGCGTTCTGGCACGGCCAAACCGAAATGGCGCTCCGCGGACTCCTCCACGCAGCCGCCCTCGACGACACCGGCATCGAACAGCTCTACCGCTGGAGCCTCGAACCAGCCTCCGCCACCGAAGCCGTCACCATCCTCAACCGCTCCGACGACGCGGCCGAAGGCTGGGGCGACACCCTCGACGGCATCGTCCGGATGGACGGCCGTACCCGCGACGCCATCTGGGCCGGCGTCCGCTCCGCCCTGTCCGCGCTCGCCGACCCCGCCGTACGACGATCCTTCGACCCACCACCCGGTGAAGGACTCGACCCGGCCTCGTTCATCCGCGAACGCGGAACCATCTATCTCCTCGGCACAGGAGCTGGCGCCAGCGCCACCTCAGCGTTCATCGCCGCCCTGCTCGAAGACATCACCGAGACAGCCCGCCAACTCGCGGCCCACAACACCGGCGGCCGTCTCGAACCGCCCCTCGCGCTCGTCCTCGACGAGATCGCGAACCTGTGCGCCGTCCCGTCGCTGCCCGGTCTCATGGCCGATGGCGGCGGCTCCGGCATCTCTACCCACGTAGTCATCCAGTCTCTCGCCCAAGCCCGCGAGCGCTGGGGCGAACAGGCTGCAGCCGCGATGTGGGACGCCGCCACGCTTCGCCTCATCCTCGGTGGTTCCGCCCAACCCCGCGATCTCCAAGACCTCGCCGCTGTCTGCGGCGAACGCGACGAAGAGATCCGCAACTGGAGCCGCGGCCCCGACGGTGGGCGCACCACGTCGACCAGCACCCGCCGAATCCCCATCCTCCCGCCCGACGTCATTCGCACCCTGCCCTTCGGCACCGGCATCCTGCTCGCCCGCACGGCCCCACCCATCCTCCTCACCATGACCCCATGGACCGACCGTCCTGACTCAGACGAGATCCGCAACAGCATCGGTCGGTCGATCCGCCGATGAACCCCGACGACGACCTCGCCCGCGCACTGGCCTTCGCCCCTCCCACCGACCCGTACGTGGTCTGCTGGCGAGACCTCGACCCCACCAGCACCACCGAGGAACTAGAGCGCCTCGCCGACTGGGTCACCTGGGCCACCATCCGCTACAACCTCGACCACAAAGTCATCCCGCCTTGCTGGCGCCATCACGGCGCCATCGTCGAAGAACTCTCCGCCCTCCGCACCTTCTGGGAATCCTGCTACCAACTCGACTCTGCACCGTCCGAACCGCTCGCCTTCCAGCGCGATCTAACGCTGGCCCTGCGTCGCTTGCGCGACTGGACCTCATTTCTCGGATGCACCCGGACGATCCACCGCGCGGACTGAGCCAGCCGGACCAGATGTCCGCAAACGTCCGTTGACGGGGTCGCGATGTCTCGCCGACGCAGCAAAGGCTTGATCCAGGCTGTCGGCCTATTCGAAGGCGCAGACATGCAGAGCAACCAAGCGGAAGGTACGCCGTGTCGATCTCTGAAGCTCACCATCAGCGCCGTTGGACCGCAGTACTGGGAAAGCGGCCAAGATCAGCGCGCACGCGACGCCCGTACTCGCCACACTGCCGGTGAGGCAGCGGACGCCTGCACCTGAGCGGCAACGCGCCTATGGCTACCTGCGCAAGGACTTGCTGCCCGTCGAGTCGGAGGTCAACCGCACCAAGGAACGCATCGATCGGTTCGCCAAGACATCGGGCTACGAGATCGCAGCGGTGTTCGTGGAAGAGTGCGGCAAGTGGCCGCATCCTGTGGCCTTCGAGCGGCTCGTCCAAGCCATCTTCCGCGACCGCGTTGAAGTGGTCATCGTGCCGAGCCTGGTGCACTTCGCGGGCCTCGGGTCGTTCAACTCCTTCAAAGAACACTTCGAAGCTGCGACACAAGCTCGGGTTGTCTGTGCGCTTGAGCCACTGTCCTCATGAGCGTAGACATCGACCGCGTGCAGGCCACCATCCCCGCACAACCTGATCGTCTGGATCCTCGTGGTCACGGTGATCGCGTTCGGATCGATGGTCGTGCTGCGTGCTCGGGTACAAGAAGCCCTGATCACCTACTCACCCCGGCCACGTGGAAGCGGGCGGCGTAACGGCGTACAGCGCGATCCGATATCTCTTCCGGGAGGAGTTGAAGGCTGTGACGCGACGCCGCTTCCGGCACCGGCCGGCTTTACCCGATCCGTACACCGCGGACTTAGTCCGCCGGCTGCGCGGCCTGCTGGCCATCGTCACTCGCCCACCGACACCGCACCCGGACCCCGACCCGGTACGACGGGACGACGAGCTGCTGGACCGGCTCTAACGGACCGGAGTGGGGCCCGCGCAGGGCGAGACCCTCACCCGGTCGCTGGTCGAGCGCGAAGATCGCCGATCTGGGCGATGGCGGTCCCCAGCAGGTTCGACGGGTCGACGACGGCCGGGCGCCTGCCAGGAAGGTGAACGTGCACGCGCTGGCAGGTCGTCGCGCAGCCAGGCGTCGATCACGTCCCGGTAGGCGTCAAGCCGGGATCCCCGCTTCGGCGGTGGTCTCGGTTGCTTGGGCCACACCGACTCCAATGCGGCGACGGTGCGATACCCAACGCTGTGTTTGCGCCGTAGAGCCCGCTTCGACCATCCCGCCTTTGCGTCACGGCCTACCGGCGTGCAGGTTGACATGGGAAGGTCGAGCAAGGTGAGCCATGACGTCAGAACCGCCTCGACGGCTGAACAAGCAAGCGTTCCTGTCGATGGTCGAAGATGTCTGCACGGAGGTTCGTACTCGTCTGCAACGCCCCGGAAGTGACGTATCACGAGCGGGCAATCCCGGAGGAGAGCCGCGTTGTTGGCCTGGGTCTCCTAAAGCTGCCGTGAAGCGACAAGTAGCTGACCCCATGTCTGGGGCTCCCGCTGGCATCGATCGCATCAGCGCGGCCGTGCTCCACGGTCGGCCTTGCCGAGCGTCGACATGGGACGGTCCAACGAAGCTGGCGCGGACCGCACGACTCCGCCCACTGTGTCAAGCGGCAGCCTGCCGAATGCAGCATGTTGCAGTCGCTGTAACGCATTCGTATGGGTGGCCGATGTAGCGGTCGCTGGCCAGCTCGGTGACCCGCCTAGTCATCGGTGCTTGTCCTGGGCCGGCGTGAGGTGGGGGAAGTCATGTCTCGTTCTCGGCGTGCCCGCATGCAGTTCTTCTTGCGGTTCGTGGCGGTGCTGGTGTCGTTCGCGTTGCTGACGACAGGCTTGGAGGCCCGGGAGCGGGCGGTTGCCGCGCCCGCGGCGGATCCGAAGCCCCCAGCGGCGAAGGTGGACTCGCAGCCGGATCTTGTGTCGGCGACGGTGACGGCGCGGTCGCAGGGTTCACGGGTCGAGGTCGAGTCGCTGCGGTCGGAGACGTCGACGACGTGGGCGAACCCGGACGGGACGATGACGACCGAGTCTCACATGGCGCCGATCCGGTTCAAGGACGCCAAAGGCGCGTGGCAGTCGATCGACCTGACGCTGGCCAAGGCCACCGACGGTACAGTCGCGCCGCGCGGTCACGGCCACGGGCTGCAGCTGGGCAAGCAAACCGCCGCAGCCGGGGGCGTGTTCGCATCCGCGACGGCCGGGACGGGCCGTCAGGTGGAGTGGTTGGCGCCGTGGAAGCTGCCAGAACCGAGCCTGGACGGGACGAAGGCCACGTACGCCGATGTACAGCCGGGGGTGGATCTGAGGCTGGACGCGCGGCGGACCGGTTTCGAGACCGACCTGGTGGTCAAGCAGCGTCCGTTGACGGCGCCGGTGTGGCGGATCCCGCTGCGTACAAAGGGGCTGACGGCGCGGCAAACCGCTGATGGCGGGATCGAGTTCGTCGATGCGAAGAACGTGGTGCGGTCGCGGATCCCGGTGGGGCAGATGTGGGACGCGGTCACCGACGAGCACACGAAGATGCCTGCGAACAACGTGTCGGTGAAGTTGTCGGTGGAGCAGGTCTCGGCGGGCAAGGCGACGCTTGTGATCGCGCCGGACGCGACCTGGTTGATGGATCCGGTCCGGGAATTCCCGGTGACGGTCGACCCTGTATACGCGGTGTCGACGACGCTGCCGAGTTTCGACACCTGGGTGCAGTCCGCCTACCCCGATGACCTGTCGGGCACGATCGATCTGCGGGTGGGCAAGAACGGCACGCACACTGAGCGGACGTTCATGAACTTCGCGACCGCGCCGCTCACCGGCAAGGACGTTCTGTCTTCGTTCTTGTCGGTGTGGCAGTACGGCGGAGTTTCGTGTACGCCGGCGGTTGTCAATGTGCGGGCCGTGCAGCCGGTGTCGACAGCGACGCGGTGGTCGAACCAGCCGACGCTGGGTTCGGTGTACGGGTCGCTGAATGCCACGAAGGGCTTCTCGAGTGCGTGTCCGGGTGGGCGGATCGAGATCCCGATGACCAGCCTGGCGCAGGCGTGGTCGAACGCCTCGTACACGACCGGTGGCTTGGCGCTGGTCGCGGCCGACGAGACGGACGTGAACTCGTGGAAACGGTTCTACGCCTCCGGCGGCCCAGCCGACCCCTACATCTCGTTCACCTGGAACCGGACCCCGAACGCTCCCGCGACGGTGGAGACGACCGAAGCGGCCGCGTACGCGGCGCCGGGTGAGACGACGTCGTACATGTACTCGAAGAGCCTGCGGCCGTGGGTGCGGACCAAGGCCACGGACCCGGACGGGAACACGGTGAAGTACGTGTTCGAGTTCATGACCGGCGGCGGCACGGTGGTGGGCTCGTGTACGTCGTCGGTGTACGCCTCCGGCACAACGGCGGGCTGCCGGCCGTCGAGTGATCTGCCGGACAACACCCAGCTGTACATCCGCGCGAAGGCGAACGACGGCCGTGTGGACGGTGCGTGGACGAGTTACCAGACCCGGCTGCGGACCGGTGCGGCGGCGCCGGCTCAGCCGGTGGTGTCGTGTCCGGCGCCGTACGACGTGAACAACACCTGGACCGACACCACCCCGACCGCGGACGTGACCTGCACGGTCACCGCGACCGGCACCGGGTACAGCGCGCCGGGTTACCTGTGGATGTTCATCGACGGCAAACGCCCGACGGCGAACGACACGAGCGGCGCAGTCAAAATCACCCCCTCGAGTGACCCTGCGGTGGCGAAGTACGAGGTGACGTTCAAGCACACCGAGCCGGGCCTGCACACGATCGTCGCCGAGGCCCAGACACCGGGCGGCAACTACTCGACGACCGCGACGCAGCGGCTCGGCTGGGGCAGCGCGTCACTGTCGTCACCGACCGCAGACGCGCGGATCACGACGGCGAACACGATCCGGATCACCGCGGCCGGCCCACCCAAGGGCACTGCTCCGTCCGTCACAGCGAAGGTCCGCTGGCGGGTGTCGGGGTACGGCGGCGCCGACGACCTGATCGGCTGGAACGAGGACGGGACCGAGTTGCCGGTGGTCGACAACGGCGTCGGCGGCGTGAGCGTGAACACCCTGTGGGACACCACGTTGGCCAAGGAAGACATCTACCTGGATTCCGACCCCAACACCCCGGACGTCCAGAAAACGGTGCTGAGCGACCGGGTGCCGGTGAAGCTCGACATCCAGGTCTGCTTCAGCTATAACGCGACCGTCCAGTGCACGTGGTCGGAGACCCCGGACACCACCATCCAGCGGCTGCCGCATGCCTTCGGCAATGGGTTCCCCACCTCTGAGGCGGGCCCTGGCCAGGTCGCGCTGTGGACCGGCGAGTTCAACGCGTCCGCCACCGACATTTCGGTGCCGGGTTACACCGGTGACTTGTCGATCTCGCGGTCGCACATGACGTATGAGACCCCGACTGATCAGATCAACGGCGCGTTCGGGCAGGGATGGACCGCGCAATTCGACGGCGCCGACGCCGGCGCGGCCGGGATGCAGGTCATCGACCAGACCCGCGTCGACGGCACGCTCGTGCTGCAAGACGGCGACGGCACCAGCCTGATCTACGGGGCCCCATCGGGTCGGCGTCGCACTACCGCGACCTACGAACAGGGCGACTGGGTCCCGGTCGACGACGACACCACCGGAGACGGCTCCCGGCTGAACATCACCGGCACCGGCACCTCGACGGTGCTCTCCTACATTGAGGATGACGGCACTGTCACGACCTGGAAGCCTGCCGCCGCACCGGCCGCGAACGCCGCGACGCTGTTCCGCGCGGACGGGATCTCCGAACCTGGCGTCGCGGGTAAGACGACGTTCTCCTACGACGGCAACGGCCGCGTCGTGCGCATCCTCGCCCCGCCTGCACCGGACGTCACCTGCGGCGCCTATCTGCCGGGTAGCCCGCTGTCCGGGCTGAACGCGGGCTGCCGGGCACTGCACTTCGACTACACCACCATCGGCTCCAGCAAGGTCCGGCTGAGCGCGGCCTGGCTCGACATCTACGACCCAGACAAGGCCGGTGGTGCCGGCATGAACTCCATTCAGGTCGCCGCCTACACCTACGACGCCAACGCGTTGCTGACCAAGGTCACCGACCCGCGCAACAGCCTGTCGACCGAGTACACCTACAACGCCGCCAACCACCTGACCTCGATCAAGCCCGCCGGGCTGGTGCCGTACCAGTTCAATTACGTCACTGTCGACCAGCGCGAGAAGCTCGACTCGGTCACCAGGGCCCGCCCCGCCGGTGACCCGGCCGGTGGCACCGCGACGCTGGGCAAGTATGTGTACGACGTGCCGCTGTCCGGCACCGGGCTGCCCGATCTGTCGTCGACCTCGGTGGCTCGGTGGAATCAGAAGGCCGTGCCATCGAACGGGTTCGCGGTCTTCGGGCCCGACCACCCACTGACCGGCGCACCTGGCTCGACCGA
Organism: Kribbella speibonae; assembly: GCF_004331375.1. Classification (NCBI taxonomy): domain Bacteria; kingdom Bacillati; phylum Actinomycetota; class Actinomycetes; order Propionibacteriales; family Kribbellaceae; genus Kribbella; species Kribbella speibonae. The sequence continues at coordinate 1,473,863 of NZ_SJKC01000003.1, forward strand.
TTGGCAGTACGCCGACCTGCAATATACCGACGCCGCCGGCTACACAATCAACACCGCCAAGTACGGCGCCGGCGACTGGCAGTACACGGCGACCGACTACAACGACCAAGGCAACCCGGTCCGCGAGCTCGACGAACGCGCCCTGCGACAGGTGATCGATACCGCCGCATCCGCCGACCAGCTCGCCACCCTCACGGTCTACAACGCGGACATCACCAAGGACGGGGCGATCGTGACTCCGGCCGGGACGCTGGTGACCGACACCTACGGCCCGGCCCGATGGGCAGCGCTCAAGAGCGGCACCATCGCCTGGGTCCGGCCCCACACCCACACGAAATTCGACGAGGGCGCGCCGAACGCGGGCATCAACCTCGACACGTCGCTGCCGTACCGGCTGGCCACTACCGAGACGTCGTACGCGCAGGATCCCGGCACCGGAAGCGATCTGGAGATGACCGGCCAGACTCTGACCGACTACAACCCACCCGTGGCCGGCGACGCCGACGGCTGGGGCCGCAGCCTGCCCGGCAAGACCGTCACCGACTTCGACCTCAACGGTGCCAACAGCGCAGGCGACATCGTCAGACTCACCCGCTACGACGCTGAAGGCCGCGTGATCGAGACCCGGCAACCCGCCTCCAACGGCGCCGACGCGGGAACCACCAAGACCGTCTACTACACGACGACACCTAACACTGGATTCTCCGAGTGCGGCAGCAATCCGCAATGGGCCGGCCTGGTCTGCAGGACCTACCCAGGCGCGGCACCCAGCTCCGGGCCGGCCATGCCCTCAACGGCCACCTCGGCCTTCACGTACCTGCTGTCGCCCAAGACAGTCACCGAGACCTCCGGCGCCGTCACCCGCACCACCACCACGACCTACAAGACCGACGGGCGCACCGAGTCCGCCGCGGCTACCGTCACCGGCCTGACCGGGTCGACGCCGAACACCAAGAAGACCACCACCTACGACCCGGCCACCGGCCAACCGACAGTTGTCACCGCGACCAACGCCGACACCACCGTCGCGGGCTCGATCACCACCGGCTACGACGCCTGGGGCCGCCAAGTCTCCTACCAGCCCTCCGGTGACGCGGCCACTACCACGGTCTACAACGCCGCAGGCGACGTCGCCACCGTCTCCGACCCCAACGGCACCACGACCTACACCTATGACGGCACCGACGCCAACGGCAAAACCGAACACCGCGGCCAAGTCACCAAGATCGACGTCACCAGCGGCGGCTCCACCTGGACCTCGGTGGGCGCTTACGACTCCGACGGCACCCTGATCACCCAGAGACTGCCCGGCGGCGTCACCCAGCACAACGATCTCGACAACACCGGCGACCCCACCGGCCTGCGCTACACGGGCCAAGTCACGACGGTGAACGGTGACGGCTCCACCAGCATCGATCCCAACGGGCCCTGGCTGTCCTGGTCTCTCGAAAACGACACCTCTGGCCGCGTCACCCACGAATGGACTCCCGACGGCAACGCCTTCACCACGGCCACCGGCGGCGCCATCCCCTACGACCGACGCTACAGCTACGACAATGCCGGCCGACTCAATCAAGTCAACGACCGCACTGCCACATCCTCCGGCGTCGACGTCACCGGCCCCGCCCAGGCACCAGCGTGCGTGACCCGCATCTACGGCTTCGATACCAACGACAACAGGCTCACTAAAGCCACCGCACCGGCCTCGGCCGACGGCGCCTGCAGCACCACCGGCGCCACCACGGTGACCCGAGCCTTCGACACCGCCGATCGCCCAGTTACCGGTGCTGGCGGAGCCGGCAGTTATACATACGATGCCTTGGGGCGCACCTTGACGTTGCCGGCCTCGGACGCGCCTCGGCCGGCCGACGGCGACGTCACACTGTCGTACTACCACAACGATCTGGCCCGCACGATCACGCAGGCCGGTACCACAACCACCTTTAGCCTCGACGCCATTGACCGCCGCTCGACGGAAACGGCCACGAACACATCTGGCACCACCCAAACCATCCGGCACTACACCGACACCAGCGACAACCCCGCCTGGATCACGGCAGGCACCACCAGCCAGCGCTATGCCGAACTCATCGGATCCGACCTGTCCCTGACCGTCGAACAGGCGGGAGCAGCCGCTCTCACACTCGCGAACCCGCACGGCGACATCGTCAGCACGGTAGACCTGCCCTCAGCGGGAACTGCAGCCGGTGGCATCAGCGGCTGGAACGGCTACGACGAATACGGGAACGTGACGGGCTCCACCGCTGACACCGGCATCCTGGACTACGGGTGGCTGGGCGCGAAGGAACGCGCCGTCACCGGTGCCGACCTCATCTTGATGGGGGTCCGTCTGTACAACGCTGCGACAGGGTTGTTTACCGCGGTTGACCCGATCCCGGATGGCAACAACAACGCATATACCTACCCCGGCGACCCGATCGGCAGGTTGGATCTCGACGGCCGGATCAATGTAGAAAACTGGGGTGGCAGGGGGCGCGGGGCAGATTTCTCCTGGAGCCGCGCGCAGGTAAGGGGCCGCTCTGAATACCCGGAGAGTGCGCGGGGCGGTGGATATAGAGGGGGTGGCCGCTCAGATCCCGCGTTCAACGCGAGCCGCAGGGCGTCCGTCGACAGGCGGCTCAATCGGCCGCGGAAGGCCAGAAGCAACAAAAACTCTGGAACGAGATACAAGACTCGCAAAGAGGCTGAAGCTGCGGCGAAAGCGGACGCGAAGGCTGGCGGTAGGTGTCGCTATCGAGGGGTGTGCAGCAAGGGAAACCATGTCCATGTAGACTATTACAACAAGAATGGTGAATTGTTGCACACCAGGCATTATGAGTTTCCCAAAAAGGGTGGGCGTCGATGATGGTATCTTCTCGGAAACAGTTGGATAAGTCGGCGGATGCTCTGATTCGCGCTATCAAGGTGCATGCGGAATCGGTGGGCAGAGCAACTCAGTCTCCGGAGGACGTGATGGCGGCCGTCAGCGAGCTGCAAGAATCTGCGCGAATGTACGCCGATGCGGTATTCGACGTTTCCGGGTGGGGCAACCCATTCGGTGGCGCAGATGAGGACGAGGACCGTGGTGATTCCGTCGGCCAGGGCGTCGGTGGCAAGGGTGACATCGTGCGGGTCGAGGCGCGATATCGACTGCTGGTGCGAAACAAGTGGGAAGCTCGCAAGCTGCTGGAATCCCGGACCAGAATCCGCGGTGAGGTCCTCTCCGAGGACCTGGACGACGACTCGGCCACGGATATCGTCACGGAGCTCTTCCGATTGGATTCTTGGGATCCGTTCATCTATCAGTCCGACGCGATCGATGTAGTCGATCAAGAATGGTCATGCGTGCCTGAGCGTCATCGCGAATGAGCCGGTAGACAGTAGATGTCGATGTTCGAAGTCGTCTGCGCAGGTGTCCGTACTCGTCTGCAAATGCCTTTGGATGTCGTGATTTGGATGAGAGTGAACGGGTGCCGGGTGGCGTCGGGACCTGCCCCGCTGGACCTTCGAATGCGCCGCAGGCTGGCTCCGCGAGGGCCTACCGGGCGGATTCGGATCCCCGCGTTGTTCATTCGTCGGCGAGCCCACACGCGTCCAACCGTGTTGCGACCCGCACGTCATCCCGCGGCGACTCGGTCAACCTGATCGACCAGTCGGCGAACCCCTGTGCGACCAGTCCGCCTCGTCACCCTCATGCAACATCAATGCCGCAGGACGATTTCCCGCTGCCTCAACACCCCAACCACCAATCGCAAATTAACTAACGACGCACGGCACTGGCGGGACGGCGGCTCAGCCGTGAGGGTCACGCCGAAGTGGTGCGGGGGATTCGGATGTGGCTAGGGACATCTCGGCGGCGTGGCTCCGCGTATGGCTGTTCAGTCGCACGCACAGCCGGTCGTAGTTGGCGCGTTGGGTGATCGCGCTTCGCGGAGGAGCATCGCCGAGGACTGCTTGGCTTCGGATTCCGTAGCGCTCTCTGTAGGCGGCGACCACGTGTATCAACGAGTGCGAGTCCGGTCCTCCGGCCACGGCTCCGATGAGGGCTTCGTACCAGCTTGGACGTTCGGTGGTGGCTTGGTATGCGAGCCACTCGGCGCGGTCGGTGACTTGACGCTCGAGCTCGCGAAGGGCAGGCAGCACACTCGGATCGGTGGCTTGTGACGCGGGGATTACCAGGCCGGCGATCATCGGTCCATGACGGCCGGAGCGGACTTGCGATCTCGTGACGAGGCGCTCTACCCGGTCCTGGAGTACCGCCGCGATGTCGCGGGCGTCGCTCAGGGATTTCTGCCTGACTGCGCGGTGGAGCAGGTCGGCGACGCTGAGATCGGCTGACTCGGCGCGGCGGAGTTCGGCGATGAGGGCGCCGTAGGCGGGGGACGCTTGGACGACGGCCTGGTCCGTTGGGTCGAGACCGCTGGAGGCGATTGCGGACTGGTAGCGGGTTCGTGCGTCCAGTTGGCAGAGGTACTCGTGCATCGGGATCAGCCGGTCCAGTCGGGTGGCGTTATCGAGCTCTCGGCGCATCACCTCGTGGGCGGATTGTTCGACGCCGGGGTCGTTGAGGACGCCTTCGAGAACGTCTTGCATGGTCTGCTTGGGGTGGGGTTCGTGGAGGTCCGAGCTCGTCTGGTGGGTGGCGACGTAGGCGGTGTTGGCGTCGCGGCCGCGGGTCATGCCGACGTACATCAGGGCTCGTGTGAGCTGGTCGGTGACGACGAGGTGGGCGGTGTCGACGGTAGCCCCTTGGGCTCGGTGGGCTGTGGTGGCGTAGGCGAGTTCGACGGATTCTTGGACGTAGGCGCTGGGCAGGGTGACGGTGTCGCCGGTGTGGTTTTGGACGGTGAGGGAGCCGTCGGGCCAGCGGTGGATGACGGTCCAGCTGTCGCCGTTCTTGACGTAGTTTCGCGCGCTGTGGCGGAGGCGTCGGTTGTTGAGGCGGGTGACGATGTGGTCGCCGAGGCCGACGTGGTTGCCGTTGTGGAGTTCGATGCCATCGGGTTCGACCTCGCCGGTGGTGATGCGGTCGAGGCGGGCTCGGGCGTTCAGTCGGGCGACGGTGGTGTTGTCGGCAGCGATCAGCAGGCTGGCTCGGCCACCTCGGGTATCGGCAAGCCAGGCCTTGTAGGCGGCGTCCTCCATCTCCTCTGACGAGCCGGCGGTGAGGCGGTCGTGGTCGTCGTACATATCGATCGCGGTGAGTTCTCCGCGGCGGAGGGCGAGGCTGGCGTCGCGTTCCCAGGGGTTGGTGAAGCGCCAGACGTCGGTGAGTTCGGCGGCTTGGGTGTCGTTGGCGATGAGGCGGAAGGCGCCGCCGGTGTCGGCTGCGGACAGTTGGGCGTCGTCGCCGACCAGGAGAAGTTTCGCGCCGGCGGCATCGGTGGCTCGGGCGAGCGTGGCGAGTTCCAAGGTGCCGGCCATCGAGGCTTCGTCGACGATGACGAGCTGATTCTTGCGGAACCTCCACCGGTCGTCCTCGGCGCGGAGCGCTGCAAGTTGTACGGCGAGTCGCTGCTTCCGCCGTCGGCGGTGCAGGCGATCGGCGAGGCGAGCTGCGTGCAGGGTTTGCTGGATCCGGTCCTTTCGTTGCTCGGCGCCGAGGCCTGCGGACTCGTAAATCCACTTGGCGATGTTCTCGCTGGGGATGTCGATCGCGTCCGACAGGATGGTCGACGCGGATGAGGACGGAGCGAGCGCGATGACCGAACCCTCGCCGTGCGCTGATTGCCAACTGGCGGTGAGGGAGGACAGCAAGCTGGTCTTGCCAGTACCTGCGGGACCGACGAGGGCCTCGAGCTTCTGACCGCTGGTGGCAATCCGCTGGAGAGCCTTGGCCTTGTCGGGACTCAGACCTTGGGTGTGGATTTCGGGAATCATCGGTCCCGAGGGATTCTGCGCGAGGTCGAGCAGCAGGGACTCCGCACCGAGGATCACGGGGGAGGTGAAGATCTCGCCGTTGTGGATCGCGAACACGCTCTCGCCGTTTGTTCGGGTGATTGGAGCGCCGACAACCTCAGGTGGGCTGAGACTGATCGAGTGGCGTTCGGCGCATTCGACAATGGACTGGAGTACGGCGAAGCGGTCGTCGGAGGAGATGAGCCGCAGCAGCCGCGTCTGGCGTGCTGCCTCGGCGATGAGGTTCCAGCGATTCCAGGTGGCGCGCTTGGTCTGAAGCGTGAGGACGGTCGCGACGCCGTACGCCTCGATCGTCTCTGGGCTGAGATCGGCCGCGGCCAGTGGACGGTCGCCCACCCGGCCCAGTGAACGGTGGATGGTCGCGACCGCGTCTCGGCCGATCGCCTGATCAGCGCGTCCGCGCCACTGAGCCATCATCGCGGCGAGCGGTCGCGCGAGGTGCTTCGGCGGCCGGCCGATGAGCGTTGCACGCTGCCGAAGGACGTACATCTCGCGCCGACTCGGTGGGCGACCTCGGTCTCCGCGCTCTTCGAGAAGGGCCATCAGATTGGCCTCGATCTGCTCGGTTCTGGCGGAGAACTCGGTGATGAGTTCGTCGGGTACGGCGTCGATCTCGAACGCTGGATTGCGCTGGGCGCCACGTTCTCGCAGCTCCCAATCGACGCCGAGACGGCGCGACAGGTTGTCAGCAAGGAAGACATTGTGGATCTCGGACATCGCGACGATCGAGCGGTGGAGGGTCCGGCTGTCCAGCGTGCGCCAGGTGCCGTCCAAGCCTTGTACTCGGTTCGCAACGACGACGTGGGTGTGCAATTGAGGGTCGCCGCTGCGGGTGTCCCAGTGATCGAACGCAGCGGCGATCACGCCGCGGATGTCGAGCTGGGCAGCTCCGCGTCCACCGGTTCTGGTGAATGCGGCGTGCTGCTCGACGAGAGAAATGACGTCGCGGACCGCCTCGTGATGCGCAGCTACGATCTGCTCCTGCGTGCCGACATCGGTGGTCGCCCAGAGCGCCGAAACCGACTTGGCCGGCGAGAACGTGAGATCGAATCCGGCAACGGCCTGCTTCGCCTTCTGCCGCATCTCGCGCTTGCGGATCTCCTCAATTTCGGCCTGCCTCTCCGTCTCGCTCATGGCTGCATCGAGCGCACGGATCTGGTCCTCAATCCGCTCCGACGGGCTCTTGAAAACCTGATATGCATTGCCCAGGATTCGCCCCGTCAGGGGATCCTTGGCGCCCCCGAACAGGGCGGCCATCTGCGCCTCGGTGACCTCATCTCCCGCCGAAAGCTCACCGTCGCCCAGCCCGCTCAAGCCGGACCCCATCCACCGCCCGGATGGGTAGCCGGCGGCGGTGTAGTACGCCGTCAACGGCGTAGACATGCGACGGTCCACATCGCCGGACGCGACGTGACGCAACAGGTACTGATACCCATCTCCGGCCGTCAGCCGATGGATGGTCAGCACGGTTGCCCACCGCAAGTTTCGCCGCCTGATCGAACCCACGAAGCTGCCATGACAGCTCAACGGGCCAGCCATCAAAGGTCCGATCCAGACCGCCCCGACAGACCGCGACCGGTAGCCAGTCCTATTCGACTGTCGCCAATCATCGGTGCTCGACGTTTGGCGTTGCTGCTGGGTTGTTGTCAGGTCCGGTCGGGCGGTGTGGATC